>NZ_JPVN01000016.1 GCF_000772945.1 Ureibacillus manganicus DSM 26584 | reverse complement strand
AGGTCTTCAAAATGAAAGCATTTCGAAGACCTTTTGTCGACAATCTGAAGCCTAAGTATTTACTTAGGCTAGGTTATTAAAGAGCTATGGAAATATTCACCTTAAAAACATTAAGTCAAATGTTAGGTTAATTAGAATAATTGAATGGAGTAAAACAAAAATAAAACCTTTGCGATTTATCTCTTTCTCTACTTTAGGATCCATAAAGAACACCTACCCCATTTTAAATTTTGTTCTAATTGTGAAAATTATATGACATTTTTTCTGAATTTGCAAAATATTTTGAAAATTTCATATGTACTTTAACTACATTTTCCCTTTTTAAAACTTTTTTCACATTTCCTTAATAATACATGTATACTTTTCTGTTTTTAATAAAAAATGATAGTACAGACATTTCATAATTGAGCACATCGATTTAAAAATGAAGTGCTAACTTACAAAGGAGATGGACAACTATGATGAGCTTCATTTGGTTCTTAATTATCGGCGGTGTTTTAGGATGGTTAGCAGGTGTTATTCTTGGAAGAGATGTTCCAGGAGGTGTGATAGGTAATATTGTTGCAGGTATCATCGGTTCTTGGATTGGAAGTGCTCTACTTGGTAATTGGGGTTGGCAAGTTTCCGACTTTTATGTATTCCCTGCACTTGTGGGCGCTCTTATATTAATATTTATTGTTTCGTTCATTATGCGTTCATTTAGAAAAGCAACATAACGATAGAAAATGGGTCGTCTCTCAAGATAATAGTGACGACCCTTTTCCTTTTAAAAATCAAAATTATTATTCATCGATGCATAACTTTCTAATTCTTTACTTACCCCTTCATACTGGTTGTAAAAATGAAGAACGTCTTGCACATATTGTTCACTATGATTGTAGTGAAATATAGCTTTTTCTATTTCACCATCTGTTGCACCAGATGCGGAAAGATAGTTTGCCGCACTATGTATAGCATCTTCAATATGGAATGGATCCGCTTTACCGTCCCCGTTCGCATCAACACCATAGCCACCGTATGTTTTTATTACGTCAGGGTTTGTTTTATCAGATGCAGGAATTTTCCCTTTCCCTAACCCTGTACATGTAGGATGGTCCCAACCGACAAAAGTACATGGCATAAATTGCATATGTCCTTCTGCGCCAACAGGGGAAACGAGGCTTTTCATTGTTGAAAACCGTGTTTCAACACGGTGATGTGCTGCAAGTAAAGTCCATGGTACATCATACTTTTCTCCAGCTGAAATATAAATTGGAATATATTCTTCAGGAATTTTAATGTCAAAATTAAATTGTATTTTTTCAAATTCTGTTGTTGGTTTATCTTCTGCCGAATTTACTAAAAATGGTAGTCTTTCATTTATTTGTTGCCAAATAATAAATGAAGAATAATATAGAACGATTGAAATAGGTAATAGAATGATTATTAATAATAATTTAATGCCTGGACTTAGAAATGGTTTTTTCTTTTTTGTTTTTTTCTTTGTACCCATACAAGCCCCCTCAAATAACAATTGTTGAAAAATCATTTATTTCTTGAGATAGTATAAACTCTAAAGTATAAAGAACAATACAATTTTATACTAAACTACATTTAAAATCCAAGGAGTTGATAGTATGTGGAAAGATTTTAAAGCCTTTGCTATGAAAGGGAATATTGTAGATCTTGCTGTAGCTGTTGTAATTGGTGGCGCATTCGGCAAAATTGTTACGTCACTTGTTGATAATATTATCATGCCGCTAGTTGGAATTATACTGGGTGGTGTTGATTTAACTAAAAGCTTTGTAATAGAAGTTGGAGAAGGCAAAATGGAGTTAGGTATATTCTTACAATCAATTATTGATTTCCTAATTATTGCATTTTCAATCTTTATGGCTCTAAGAGTACTTACAAAATTTAACCGTAAAAAGAATGAGGAAGAAAAAGCTGTTGTAAAAGTAGACACGAAAGAAGAATTATTAAAAGAAATACGAGACTTACTAAAGGAACAAAATAAATAAATTTAATAATAATCTGATTTATAATTGTAAATTTTATATTTGTTAAGAAAAAACAAAATAAAATAGTTCCAAACTTGGTTGTTTTCACTACTTTATCATGATAAATTGTATAAATAATAAAAATTATTAATAATTTTTAAAAGATCAATGTAATGATAGAAAGAGTGAAACAGATGACTAAAAAAGCTATTGAAACAAAATTAGTTCAATTGGGAAACTTAAGTGATCCAAGAACTGGAGCTGTTAATCCACCGATTCACCTGTCAACTGCGTACAAACACGCTGGTGTTGGACAATCTACTGGATACGACTATACACGAACTAAAAATCCTACTCGTGAAATTCTAGAAAAAGGAATTGCTGATTTAGAATCTGGCGATGCAGGTTTTGCGTGTAGTTCAGGTATGGCAGCTATTCAATTAGTACTTTCATTGTTCAGACCAGGTGATGAAATCATCCTACCTGATGATGTTTATGGTGGTACTTATCGATTATTAAAGTCTTATAGCGAAATTTACAATATCTCACCAAAATATTTTACTCCAGAACAAGACGTTGAAAGTTTAATAACAGAAAATACAAAAGCCATCATACTTGAAACACCAACAAATCCACTTATGTTAGAGTTTGACTTAGATAAGTTTGCAGCCATTTGTAAGAAACATAATATCCTATTTATTGTTGATAATACATTCTACACACCGTACTTCCAACGTCCAATTGAAAACGGAGCAGACATTGTTTTTCATAGTGCTACAAAGTACATTGGTGGTCACAACGATGTATTAGCAGGTTTAGTAGTATCTAAAGGACAAGAACTAAGTGAAAAACTTGCATTTGCACATAATGGAATGGGTCTTGTTCTATCTCCATTTGATAGTTGGTTGTTAATTCGCGGTTTAAAAACTTTGCATTTACGTTTAAAACAACATGATGCAAATGCTAAAAAGGTTGCTGCTTATTTAGAAAGCGAACCGCTTGTAACTGATGTTTTATATACAGGAAAAGGTGGAATGCTATCCTTCCGAGTGAAACATCCTGAAATGGTAAATCCTTTCCTACAAAAGATACAATTAATCACATTCGCTGAAAGTCTTGGTGGAGTTGAAAGTTTTATAACTTATCCTGCTACTCAAACTCATGCTGATATACCTTATGAGGAAAGAATTGCTCGTGGTGTAGATGACCGTTTATTACGATTTTCTGTTGGTATTGAAGAAGCAGAAGATATAATAGCGGATTTAAAACAAGTATTTGAACAGCTACGTAAAGAATTTGAATAACCATTAGAAAACCGCTTGGCGCCATATATTAGGCACCAAGCGGTTTTTTTAATGTTAATGTCGATATTTATCTGGTTCTGAAATATCACTTAACGCTTCCCCAGCTTCGTTCACGAAAATATTTTCTTGTGCTAGGTCACCAATTGCACATATCCCCATAAGATTTCCGTTATCATCTACAACTGGGATACGTCGAATTTGATGTTGTGCCATTAATCTTGCACATTCATGAACATCTGTATCGGGAGAACATGTTACCACATCATGTGTCATCACATCATGACAATGTACTTGACTAGCATCATTTCCTTCAGCAATACATTTAATGACGATGTCACGATCCGTAATCATCCCAATTACTCTGTTAGAATCACATACAGGAACAGAACCACAGTCCACATCTCTCATAATTTTAGCGGCTGTTGTTAAGGATTCATGAGTTGTACAAAACTGTACATTTTTTGTCATAATTTCTGAAACTGTTTTCATAATTTAACCTCCTTCATCATTCCTTAATAGTATTTAACAAAAGTAGAAATTTATAAGTAAAAAAGCTAACAAGGAAATTTACCTTGCTAGCTTTTTATTATTTACCTAATCGATCTTCTATTAACGTTTTTATATCAATTGCGATTGTATCAAAAGGCACTCCACCTTCAGCTTCAGAGTAACCTGAATAGTTTTTCACTAATGTGCCTTTTTCGTCAACAAGATGGAAAGTAACCATGTGCATTACTTCGCCACCATCCGCTGGTTTTTTAACTAATGTTTTGAATGAATCAAGTGCAAACTGTTCAATAAAAGTTTGATCATAACCAGTGAGTAAATGCCATTTCGAATCATCAGGTACTGGGTATAGACTTAAATAATTTGTAAGAACTTCAGGTGTATCGAATTCTGGATCAACAGAAAATGCAACGATCTTATAATCTTCCACACCACGTTCAATTAAATTGGATTGTATTTCTGTCATATTAAATGTCATTGGTGGACAAACAGTCGTACAATTTGTGAAGATGAACATAGCAAGCCACGGTTCGCCTTTAAAATCTTCTAATGTCACTGTATTGCCTCGATGGTCTGTCATAGTAAAATCTTCAATTGGATAATTTACATCTGGTTTAAATTTGTAATTACTACATGCCCCCAGGATCGTAGCAACTATCATGATTACGAAAAGACTGCTTAATCTTTTTTTCATTTCATCAACTCCCTATTAACTACTTCCATCTTAACGAAAATCATGATTCATGTACAATCTTTGAAGTGACATAATATTAACAAATTTGTGAAATACAATTCACAAACTAATCATTCATTCCAATAATGGCAGTATGGATTGCTTCTAATTTTGTTTCAATTCGATATAGTAAATAGAATGAAACCACTATTGGAAATCCTATTTCTTGAATTAACAAAACGAATTCTTCCAACTTCCTTCCTCCCTTTTGAATTACTAATGAAAATGCCGACATTATCTTCAAAAGACGATGTCGGCAAAATCCTGAAATGTTATTGCGTTAAAGATTGATTAGACTAATTCAAGTTCTGACACATTTCTTTCTACTATTCGAGCTTGATTAATTCCTATAATGGCATAACCCTCACTATGAAACACATCTTGGTCAATAATTGTTTGCATAGCCGTTACGACCTCAGCTGGAGTAATATTTTCTTTCGGCTCGCTAACGGATAGTGTGAGTGTTTTACCATTTTCGAGATTAAACTTCATTTCTAATGTTAATGCCATTTCAATTTCCCTCCTTACTTAATTAGAATTTGATTGTTTCTGTTTTTGATTTTTTTGCTTGGTGCAATGGATATTTTGATAAACTTGCAATTGCTTGGGCTACTGAAGCAATTTTTTCCACCTCTACATTGTTCCGAACATTACGATATGTTTTAGTTGTTACTAGAGGCTTACCAAACTCATCAAGTCCAGTTTCAAAAAGAAGTTTTAAATTAGCTTCTTCGAAATTGTAAGTTGCCATTCTCTCACCCCCTTCACCTATTTATATAGTGAGTTCGAGGGGGAAAAGAGACATTACTAGTGAAATATTTTTTAAATCCTTTTATAATGATAGATAGTGATTAAGTTAGTTACTTGAACATTGCAAATATCTCAAATTAATGGAGGAATACTTTCAGGTATTCATAATTGTGAGATTAATGAGGTGAAGGTTTTGTTAGAAGGTTGGTTTATGTGGTTTATATTGTTTTGGGTAATAACTCTGCCGGTTATGATGGGCATTGGCGGGTTTTTTATGTTCCGCAAGTTTTTAAAAGCATTACCAAAACAAGACGGATGGTCAGATCTCGATTGGCAAAACTACTATATTAAAAAAACGGTCAATTTATGGGGTAAAGAAGCGAAGGAACTATTAAATGAATTAGTAAGTCCTGTACCAGAACTATTCCGACAAGTAGCAAAGGAAAAGATTGCGGGGAAAATTGGACAACTTGCACTGGAAGAACGTGCGAAGGAAATTTCAAATGATATTATTATCCGTGGATATATTCAAGCAACACCAAAACGTGATCATAAGTTTTTACGTAAAAAATGTGAAGAAATGAGTATTGATCTATCTCAATACGAACATCTTTTCGATTGAATGGAAAAAGGGATTAGTTTTGAAGTTTGACTTCAAAAACTAATCCTCTTTTTTATGCAGTAGTTAGTCGTTTTTTAAGCTTAATATATTGTACAAGCATAGCAATTCTCCATGGCCAAAGCATTGCAAATGCTAGAGTCCAAAACATTCCTGCTAATTCCCCAACATCAAAGGATTCGGAAAGGAATAATTTTAGTAATATTCGCCCAACTAAAAGTCCTATCAAAATAAAGAAAAATGCTTTTGATCGCTTCATATAAATATCATTATCTCTGATTTCAAACTTAGAAGTTGCAATTAAAATGATAGAAAATAAAAAGCCTATACTTACAGCTTCTAAAATTTGTAATGGAGTTATCCGAAATTCTTCGAAAATAAACATCAGTGCACCTGTTGACATGGCAATAGGAGGAATTAATAACTTTTTAGGATTTACTGGTTTTTTCTGTGAACGCATTCTTGCAAACATAATCACGGTCCCCATAAAGATAGCCATGACTGTTGAACCTACTACCAAATATTGAGAAGGTATATTGGCGAACATAGAATCCCTCCTCTCGAATCTTCTACTTATTTCTGTTCTATCATAACGATTTTTTTTAGAAATTACCACTTGAAGCCTTTATGTTAATGGAATAACACCTTAATATTAAAAAACCTGACCTATAAATGGATATTTTTAGCTTATTATTATTTATGTTACTCTTTTTCATAAAAAAACCCTGCCTGGATTTGGCAGGATCTTAAATGCATTTCTACATTATACTCCTAAAATATTATCGACAACCATTTTGAGCTGTGTTGAATCGAATGGCTTCGTAATAAAATCCTTTGCACCATTTTCAAGTGCCTCAACAATAATTCTTTGTTGTCCTAAAGCCGTAATCATAATAATTTTAGCTTCAGGAAAACGGGGAATGATTTGCTTAACTGCTTCTAGTCCCGACATAACAGGCATTGTAATATCCATTGTCACAATGTCAGGTTGCAATTGTTCATAAAGTTCAACTGCTTCTTTCCCAGTCGTGGCAACGTTTACTTCAAATCCCCATTCTTTAAACATATTTCCAACTGCTGTTCTCATAAATAACGCATCATCTACAACTAATACTGTTGGCATACAATTCATTCCCTCTCACTTAAACACATTTAGAATCCTGTAAATCCACCAAAAATAGGTGTTAATACTCGAATGATGTAGGTAAGTCCATCAAAGAATAATAAAATACCTACTGCGATCATGATCCATCCACCAACTTTAACGATCTTGCCACTATTTTTGCGAATCCATCCAAGTCTAGAAATGAAAAATGATAACACAAAGAATGGTATTGCAAATCCGAAATAGTATGCAAGCATGTACCAAATACCAGAGCCAGGATTCGATGAAGCTAATAATATAATTGATGCTAATATTGGCCCTGTACATGGTGTCCAACCTGCAGCAAATGCTAAACCGATTAAAACCGACCCGAAATAACCTGATGGTCTATTTTTAAATTCAAATTTACGATCCTTCATTAAGAAGTCAACTTGTAATAATCCTACAATCATTAATCCAAATACAACAATTAGGATAGCTCCAACTTGTCTTATTAAATCCTCATAGTTTACAAAAATATCTTTAAAAATAGTTGCACCAAATCCGATTGCAATAAAAATAATTGAAAATCCTAACAAAAAGAATAGTGTATGTAAAATTGCACGTTTTTGTAGCATTCCTTTTTCATCTTTTAACTCGTTATAACTCATACCGGTAATATAAGATAAAAAAGCTGGATATAGAGGTAATGTACAGGGAGAAATAAAACTTAAAAATCCTGCACCGAAAGCAAAAAAGACATTAATATCTGTTCCCATATTTACCGCTCCTTACTATTAATGTCTCTATAGTATCAAACTTTACTAAAAAAAGCGTTGACTTTAACTATGAACAATTTATGACGAAATAATGAAATCTCTATTTTAAATTGCTAAATACATATATTGTAATAAATAGTTTATCATAAAATAACTTTTCTAGGGTATTTTTGTATAAAAAAGGACTGATTTGAATGTCATTTCTCATCAGTCCAAAAGCAAAATAATCTAACTATACGTTAACTGCTTCTTTTTTAGCAGCATGACGTTTTCTAATTTCTGTTATTGTAGAAGTTGCAAATATGATTACCGCTGCCCAAATAAATGTGAATGAAATAAAATCAGTCGTTGTAAACGGCTCATTATAAAGCACAACACCCGTAATTAAAGCAACTGTTGGTGTAAAATATTGAAAGAAACCTATTAAATATTGTGGTATTCTTTGAGCTCCTTTGGAAAACAATACTAAAGGAACTGCTGTTATGATGCCGCCTAATATTAGAAGAATATCTGTTGTTATATTAACAGAAAATAATACTGGTTCACTACTACTCCATAAATAGATATAAAATCCTAGTGCTATTGGGAATATAAATAATGTTTCTATAGCTAAACCACGTGTAGCATCTAAAGTAATCTTCTTTTTCAATGCACTATAAGTAGCAAATGATATAGCTATAAGTAATGCTACCCATGGAATTTGTCCATAACTAATTGTCAAGACCATTACACCGATAAATGCTACAGCTACCGCACAAATTTGAGCTTTGGACAATTTTTCTTTGAAAAATATCATACCAAAAACAACAGTAATTAAAGGATTTATATAATATCCGAGACTGGCATCTACGACATGGTCATGAGTAACAGCCCAAATATATAAGTACCAGTTACAAGTAATTACTAATGATGCAGACAATAAGGCTAAGAAGAGCTTTTTATTTTTCCACAACGATTTTATATCTTCAATTAACTTTTTCCTTTGTTTAATTAGCAAAATGAATAACGTTGTAAATACAAAGGACCATATAATTCTATTAATTAATATTTCTATACTATCAACATGTTCTAATAGTTTCCAGTATAAAGGAAAAGCTCCCCAAATTATATATGCAGACATAGCATATATAATCCCTTTATTTTCTTCTGTCATTCTTACACCTTCTTATGATTATTCCAAAATAATAAACCAATTATAGTACTGGGATTTTCCAATGTAAATGGTTTTAGTTTAGCCCACTCATTTTCTTTATGAAACAATCATAATTATTTAGCAACATTTTCTTCTACTATTCCATTTTGTAATAGATACATTTTATGATATAAACCTTTTTGTTCTAGTAATTGCTGGTGTGTTCCCCGCTCTACGATTTCCCCTTGATGAAGTACTAAAATTTGTTCAGCATCTTGTATAGTTGAAAGTCGATGAGCAATTGCAATAGTTGTACGGCCTTTTCGCATCTTTTCTAATGATTGTTGAATAGCCACTTCTGTTTCTGTATCGATTGCAGCTGTCGCTTCGTCGAGTATAAGTATTTTGGGATTTGCTGCAACAGTACGAGCAAAGGCTATAAGTTGACGTTGACCACTTGAAAACGTAGAACCTCTTTCTGTTACCTTTTGTTTGTACTTGTTCGGTAATTTTTCAATAAATTGATCAGCTTGAACGAACTTCGCAGCATCTACTACAGCATTATCTGTTAAACTTCCATCAAACAACCGGATATTACTTTCTATCGTTCCGTAAAAGAGGAACGAATCTTGAAGTACGAGCCCAAGCTTTTTCCGAAGTTCTTTTTTACTGTAGGATTTAATCGATTTTCCATCGATAATGATATCACCTTGTTCAAATTCGTAAAATCTCATTAAAAGATTAATAATGGAGCTCTTTCCACTACCTGTGTGACCTACTAGAGCGACGGTTTCACCAGGATTCACTGTAAAGGAGATATTTTTAAGTACATCTGTTTTACCATCATAACTAAACGTTACATTGTTAAATTCTATACGACCCTCTTTAATCTCCGCTTTACTTTCAATTTGTGACGGTTCAATTTCCGGATCATCTAAAAGTTCAAATACCCTTGATGCAGCAACAATTGCTTGTTGATAAAATGCTAAACGTTCCATTACTTGATTGATTGGATCAAAGAATCTGGATACATATGTAATAAAGGCGTAAATCATCCCAACCTCTACAGCTGTACTAAAACTTGTAATCCCAAAGAACGTTAGTATTAGGATAATTGCTATAAAATAGACTAAGTCAATAACCGGACGAAGTAGCACTGCATTTAATCTTGTATTGTTCATCATTGCTTGGAAATGCTGATCATTAATTTCATTGAATTCTTCATTAAATCGATCTTCTTGACGGAATACTTGAACGATATTCATACCCGAAAGTGTTTCAGACAATTTTGCATTCAGTTGACTTAACTTTTCACGCATTGTCATGTAAACTACTGAACTAAACTTTCTGTACAAAAAGATTACTAAAAAGATGATTGGTAGTAGTACAAGTGCGAATAAAGCCAACATCGGATTTAGTAAGAACATAGCGAAGTAAACACCAGTAATCAAAAATGCCGCTTGCACATATGCGATTAAAACAGAAACGAATAAATCCTTAATTGCTTCTGTATCATTAGTTGCACGAGATACAATTGACCCAGCAGGTGTAGAATCAAAATAGCGCATACCAAGCCTATGAATTTTTGAGAAAACATCGATTCGTATTTGTTGTACTACATTTAAAGCAATCTCCTGAAATTTCACTAGTTGAAGATAACTTATAATTACATTAAGTATTTGAATTATCATGTATGATACTGCCAAAAAGATAATTGGATTTGTGTCAAAATTTAATGCAGCAACGTGGTCATCTAGAAACACTTTAATTAAATAAGGACCGATTACATCCCCTGTAACAGTAAGAATTAGTAGTAATAAAGCTATCACTACTGCCTTTTTATGGGGAACTAAATAACGAATTAAGCGAAATAGTACTTTACGTTGTTCTTTACCTGAAAGGGCTGTTTGTTTACTCATTTAACTTCCCCTCCCTTTTCTACTAATTGTTCTAATTGTTGTAGATTGTACATTTCAAAGTATCGACCTTTTAGTTCCATTAACTCTTCATGCGTTCCTTTTTCAACAATGCTACCTTCATGCATAACAATGATGATATGGGCATGTTGGATTGCACTTAAACGGTGTGAAGTGATAATTGTCGTTTTATCTGAACGTTCTTCTTTTAAAGCTTCAAGAATCGCTTCTT
Source organism: Ureibacillus manganicus DSM 26584 (assembly GCF_000772945.1). Lineage (GTDB taxonomy): Bacteria > Bacillota > Bacilli > Bacillales_A > Planococcaceae > Ureibacillus > Ureibacillus manganicus. The sequence goes on along the minus strand of NZ_JPVN01000016.1, from coordinate 79,711 downwards.
CAGTTTTTGCATCTACAGCCGATAGTGAATCATCTAATATTAAAAGCTCAGGGTTAGAAAGAAGCGCTCGTGCAATTGAGATTCGTTGTTTTTGACCACCTGAAAGAGATACTCCTCTTTCTCCGACAACAGTTTTATAACCATCTGTAAAGCGTAATATATCCTCATGAATGTGTGCTAATCTTGCAGCATATTCAACCTGATTAACGTCTGCATCAGGATTTGTAAAAGCAATATTGTTATAAACTGAAGACGAAAATAAGAAATGATCTTGCGGAACATAGCCAATTGATTCAAGAAGTCGCATTTTACGATAATCGTCTATTCTTCTACCGCCGAAGATTATTTCCCCTTCATATCCCTCAAATTCACGTAATAACAACTTTAGAATTGCTGTTTTACCTGAACCTGTCTTTCCAACAATTCCTAACGTTTCTCCACGATTTAATTCAAAATTTACATTTTTTAAACTTGGTCTTTCATCACCTGGGAATGTAAACTTATTCACATTGAATATTAGATTTCCATCTGGTCGCTCGTTTATAGCATTAGGTTTATCTTCAATTTCTACAGGGATAGAAAGTATGCTTTCGATTCGGTCATAGGATGCAGAACCTCTTTCCATAATGTTAAATAACATTCCGAATGCAAGCATTGGCCATACAAGCAAACCTAGATATGTATTAAAAGCAACTAGGTCTCCAATTGTCATGGACCCTTCCACAATGAACTTAGCGCCGAATCCTAAGCTTAAGAAGAAGCTGATCCCAATAATTAAACTTATAGTTGGGTCAAACAATGAATCTACACGTGCTACTTTCATATTTTTTGAGACGACTTCACTAGAAAGTCTTTTGAAATCATCAATATCTTCGTTTTGTTGTCCGAATGTTTTAATGACCTTGATCCCAGTAATACTTTCTTGAGTTTTGTCATTCAAATCAGAAAAGGCCGATTGCGCGATATGGAATCGTTCATGTAAAAGCTTTCCATAATATGTGGAAGAAATTGCAACTAAAGGCATTGGGATTAGAGCAATTAATGTTAAACGCCAATCAATTGTAATCGCCATTGCTAGAATGACAAACGTACCTGTGGTGATAGAGTCAAAAAGTGTTAAAACTCCCCCACCAGCTGTTTGTTGGACAGCTGATACGTCATTTGTTGCATGTGCCATTAAATCACCAATTCGACGTTGTTGATAAAAAGATGGACTCATTTTTGAAAAATGAAGGAACAGTTTTTTCCTTAATGTCATTGCCATGTAATTCGATGAACCGAAAATCATTAAACGCCAAAAATACCTTAGTCCATAGATTAATAGGGATGATAGAAGAATAATACCAACCCACATAAGCAGTGAGTTCGTCGTTAATGTACCTAGACCAATTTCATCGATGGTATAACCGATTACCTTAGGGGGAATCAATTGCAATATAGCGACAAGCATTAGCGCTAATAGTCCAACGATATATTGCTTTTTTCTTTCTTTAAAAAACCAGCCAAGCTTAAAAAATACGTTCATCATAACACCTTCATTTCATCATCAAATTCATCAAAACGACTTAAATCTTCTAATGTTGTAGAGTTTGGAAGACCAACCTATTTTAGCAAAAGTTCAATCATCTGAAAAGCGATTCAATTCTGAATACTTAATAATCGGGCAAAAGTCTGAGGTCAATTTTCAGTCTTTTAGGAAATGAAAAAAGCTTATCAAAGAACCTTTGTTCAAAGAAAAGCTTTTTTCTATAAAATATTATTTTGTCGTTACTTTAAATACCGTTTTGAATTTTTGGATTATGCCACCTGAACTATAAGTTAATACGCTTCGTTTATAGAACGATAAACTAAATAAGTAACCTAATACCACTGTTGCAATGAGTACGCCTAATGAAAGAATTGGTTCAATTGGAGAAAGATCCGTTGCACCAATTCGCATTGGCATTACCATTCCAGACGTTAATGGAATATAAGAGAATATTTTAATTAATAGTGTGTCCGGATTTGCTATACCAGAAATCATAACATAAAATCCTACTAGTAAAAGCATCATTGCTGGTGTTAATACTTGTGAAGCTTCTTCAACCTTAGAAACAAGTGAACCAAATAGTGCTCCAATGATTAGGAATAACACTACTGTTAAAAAGATAAATGCAATGACGTAGAATACATAAGAAAGTGATAATTCGCTTATTAATGATTGAACCATATCAAAGCTTGATGCATCTGAAGTAGATGTAAAATCTTTTAAACTTAACAATATGAAAATAGCTCCGATAATAATTGCAAATTGAGTCACTGCTAAAAGTAATACTCCATTAATTTTTGATTGGAAATGTGTTCCTGGTTTTACGCTAACTAAGAGCATTTCTAATGCACGAGAACCTTTTTCTGATGCAACATCAGTTGTAATCATTGATAGGAACATCGTAACAAAGAAGTAAATGACAATCCCTATTGCATATGAAGCAAGTAAACCAGAAGTTTTTTCTCCTTCACTTTTACCACTGATTTTTTCATTTAAATTCGTCATAGTTATAACAGGTTGACTATTTAAAATCTTTTCTGCATCAGTAGCAGATAAATTTAAAGCTTGGATTCCGAAAATTTTAGATGCGTAATCAACATAAGAACTAATTGTTGACTGAGCATTTAATGGTAAAGGTGTATAAGTAGCAATATCAGCTTTTAGTTGACTATTTAATTCAGAAATTGTAACAACTGCATCCAATTCATTTTTTTCAAGTTGACTATGCAATTCTTCAATCGATGTATCCAGATAACTAAAAGTAATATCATCATTTGATGTAAAAATTGTTTTAATATCAACATCTGTCTCATTTACAAGCGCTACATCGATTGGTTCATCTTTAAAAATGAGATTTGCTATATCGCTCCAATATACAGCTACAGCTATAACTGCAACATAAAGTAATGATAAGGAAATAAACGATTTGGAACGGACTTTTTGTTTATAAACTTGTTTCGTTAAAATCCATAGCTTATTCATGCTCTCCACCTACCTTGTCTTTGAAAATTTCATCTAATGATAAATAATCTAGACTAAATTTCTCTATATAATTTCCATTTGAAACAACATCAAAGATAGGTTTTGCATAAGATTCATCCATTAAAGTTAGAACTATATCCTCTCGATCTTGTTTTATTTCTTTTACGCCGGACATTCTTCCCAGTTGTTCGGTTGAAACATTTGTACGTATCGTAAGTTTCGTTTTACCATACTGTTTCTTTAAATCTAACAAACTACCAGAAAATAAAGAGACTCCACGTTTTAGTAAGCAAAGATGATCACAAAGTTCTTCCACATTATCCATCTGATGACTTGAGAATAAAATCGTTGTCCCTTGATTTTTTAATAGAAGAATAGCATTTTTTAATAGATCTCTGTTTACAGGGTCAAGACCACTAAACGGTTCATCTAGAATTAAAAATTGTGGTTTATGAATAAAACTAGCAATCAATTGAACTTTTTGCTGGTTCCCTTTTGATAATGTTTCAGCTTTATTTTTACGTTTGTCCTCTAAATCAAAGCGATTAATCCAAAAATCAATTTCTTTTTTTATTTCATTTCGGTTCATTCCACGAAGTTCACCGAAAAAGTATAACTGTTCTTCCACTTTCATTTGAGGGAAAATACCACGTTCTTCAGGTAAATAACCTAAAATATCCCGGTTTACACTATTTATAGGCTTACCTTCCCAAGAAATCGTACCTGAAGTTGGTTCTTGCAAATCTAGAATCATACGAAATGTCGTCGTTTTTCCTGCACCATTTTGGCCAATAAGCCCGAAAATTTCACCTTTACCGATAGAAAAGTTTAAATCATTTACTGCTGTGAAGTCTTTATACTTTTTTACTACATGCTCTAGTTTTAATGACATTGACAAACTCCTTTCTAATCATGGAAAATATCTAAATTTGACTTTAACGCTTTCCTTCTTTTAAAGACTATGATCAACGGAAATGTGATTAAAAGGGCGGCAATAAAATTAGCTATCCCAATACCGCGCGTAAAATTGGAATCAAAATTTAGCGAATTACTAAAACCAAAAAAGAAATTAATTAGGGCGAAGAAAACAAATAAGTAAATAATACGGTTTAAATATTGAATTTTTGAACTAGTATCAGAATATAGTTCGAATGGTCCTTCTGAAAATTTTTTCCGGAAGTAAGCCCATGGACCAAATTGCGCAACGAGTTCCACTCCCGTTTCATTTAAAAAGGAGATGTATTCTTTGCTGTTATCTTTTTTACCTAAACTAGTAATCATTTCGTTGCGATAAATATATTCACCAGGTTCCCCTTTTACAAATTTAAAATTACCTACTCCAAACTTTACTAAGTGCCAGCCTTTTAGACACATTTCATTGACCCACTGTTCTTCTTTTTCATAATCAAGGAAAAATCGTATTTTAGTCAATTTTTTAGTCAATCGTTGTCACCTCTTGTTATACGGATACCATTGTCATAAAGTTCCTTTAATCTTAAAATTTCGTATTCAATCATTTCTTTTCCTGTAGATGTAATGATGTACTCTTTTTTACGACCATCATCATCAACGGGTTTAATCCACCCTTTATCAAGTAAAGTTTTAATTGCACCATAGATTGTACCGGCCCCTAACTTTACGCGATCATTTGTCAATTGTTCGGTAAGTTGTATAATTCCGTAACCATGTCTAGGTTCGTATAAAGAAAGTAAAATATAATATACACCTTCAGTTAGTGGTGGATGTTGAATCATGCTGAGTCACCTCCGTTATATTGAGGTCCGATATATCACCTGTCGATATAAATATATCAGCAGCCGATATAGCTGTCAACAATATTTAATAAAAAATTAAAACTCGACCAAAAAATGGTCGAGTAGATGGAAAACAACAAATTATTTAATTTCCAATGTTTTTGCAATAATTAAAGTACTAATACCTAACAGCTCGATAGTTGTTAAGACGCCGCTATCCAGTTTTTCTAACCACAGTTCTTCAATAATCTTTTCAGATATACCTTTCTCAATCATCCTTTTAATAGTTTCCGGATTGGTTAAAATATCTTCTAAATCGGTTATTAAACTCGGTTCCGTAAAGTTACTAGTTGGTATTGTTTTGTCTAATACCGATTTAAGCTCATGAGCTGACGATTCTTCAACAAATTCATTTACTTCTTGAGATGTCGTTTCCGGTATCTTTTTAATCATTGGATGACCTGGCTTTACAAACTGGATTAATTCATTTGCAATGGCAATACAAATCTCTTCAAATTTTTCTTTGTAAATAGCTACATCAACTGTTGAATTTACAAAGCAAATCTCAATTAATATGGATGAATGGTCTGTATTATTTAAAAAAGGTATGTTAATTCGCTTTTTTCCACCACGATTGCGTAAACTACTAGCATTTGAAATGGATTGACTAACTTTATTTGCAAAATTTCTTAATTTATCAGATTGATATAATACTTCTGTACCAATTCCCGTATCATGCCTGCCACTAGTAGCGTTGAAATGTATGCTAACATCTAGTTTTCGCGATGTTTTGTTATGATGACTAATGATGTAATCGAGGTTCTGTGCGTGAGAAGTAGAATAATTATCTACTACTTGGTTAACCCCGACACTTGCAACTCTTAAGAGCTGAACAACTCGATTTACCACTTTTCTAGCTTCTGTCACTTCATCGATTAAATCATGTGTTCCACTACCAGGTAAGTAATGACCTGGACTAATCGTAATTAAACTCAAAAATGATACACCCCCATTCCTCCTTGACTTTCATTGTGATTGTAAAGTTTTAGTGTAATCACATAGTAAATAGCAAGTCTATTTCTATAGTACGTTAGAAATACATTGTTTTTAGGGCGATTATAATTAGTAAACAATTTATTTTTATTAGTTTCTGGATAAAAACCTAAGACAACTGTAAATTTTCTTGGAAAACTGTTTAATAAAAATACTAGTGGCTACAAGAGTTTTTCTACTCAAGATAGCCACTAGTACAATTAACGGCGATTCAATTTTTTAATAAATAAAATAAGTAAGATTACTAGTACGACATAAATAAGGAATACAATAAATAGTGTGATCATTCGTTCATTGAATGAACCATCTGCAAATAAGACAGGTCCTAAACCGAAAAATGTTACACCAATAAAGAGAACGAAAAATATGACATAGATTATCCACTTCATGATGAATCCTCCTCATTTTTAGTGTATCGGTTTTAGTGAAAAATGATACTAGCTATTAGAACATCTCGAACTTCTTTTAAAATACCACTCCTAAATACGTACATATAGAAACTCCTATTAGGTATTCAACTATTCTCTTATCGTAAAATTAGGTGAATAACTAACTATCATAAATATTTGAAAATTCATCATTAATTTTCGTGAAAAATAGGTATCTATCTAGTTAGGCATTGGTGTGCCGAATATGTTAGTACTGTAAAACCAATATATGATAAAGGAGGTTATTATGAATGTATAATAGAAATTGTGGTTGTAATGGTACTCGTCATGTAACTTGTTGCCCGCCGAATGTGATGCCAACTCAATATGCACCAGCGCAAGTTTCACCAACAAATGAGGTGGTTCGTACAAATATTTTTAACACTGTTGTACCACATATCCACCCAACACACATCCGTAATGTAAACCGTCATATTACGCATAACCAACACTACTTCCCTGTTACAGAATCTACAGAAGATGTTTTCTCTGAAACAACTAGAAACTGTGGTACACCTGAAAATCCAAATCCAAATTGTTTCCCATTGCGTAGAAGAGGATTTGGATTCTAATTTCATAATAACAGGCATTGTATGTGACTTACAAAATTCGCTTGAAAAAGCGACTTTTGTGGTCACTTTTTTTATGTGAAAAAATAGGTGATCCGGTAAGTGGATCACCTACTGATAAAAAATTATCTACATCTTACTAATGTGTATACTCCTGTTGGGACAACAGCTGTTGCTGTTCCTGCAGGTGAAGCAACAAACGCTACAATTCTAAATCCTCTATTATATAGACATTGAAGTAATTCATTAATTAACATACCTGCAGTAACTGTACAACCAAAAATTGAAGCACCTGCTGCTGGGAAAATTACTGCTTGTGTTGTTAAATTGAATGTAATTGACGCAACATCACAATTTTCATCATGACACTTGTCTTTTTTGTCATCTTTTCTGTCATCTTTTTTATCTTCTTTTTTCTCATGTAATATTTTCTTCAATAGATCTTTAATATCATCTAATTGATCGTCGTTTTTCCAATTTGGATAACTCATTTTTTTACAACACCCACAATCTTCATATTTTTTTGTTTTTCCATAGTTATACATAATTTCACCCCCTTCTCAACTTCTATTACAGTATATTAATCTGCTATTTGTTGATTAAGGCGAATATACTAAGTTTTAAAAAGTTGATAGAAAAAAATTAATAATGAGCAAACCGTTTACTATTTATGAGGCAAATGATAGAGGGATAAATGATAGATGGTTATATGAATTAGATAAACTAGATACTTTACTTAAGAAACGATATTCACCCAAAATAAAAGAGTAATCCAAATCAGTTTGATTGGATTACTCTTTGTTAAATTACATATTTTTCAATTTTTCGTATTCTAATTGGAGCTTTTCAATACGCTTGCGTCCTTCTTCGCGATTACGAACAGTTTCAGCTTGAATTTGTTTTGTTTCTTCAATCCCAGCCATTATCGTTTGCCAAGTTTGTTCAATTGTTTCTATTTTAATGCTAGGTTGACCTGCCGAACGAGCAATGTTCACACTGTTTTGACGAATGTTCTCAGCATTTTTTAGTAACATTTCATTTGTTCGTTTGTCTAATTCATTCATTGAATCTGATACTAATTTTTGACGTCGAATCGTTACAGCATGAATAATCCCTTGTTTAAAAATAGGAATCGTTGTTACAAATGCAGAGTTAATCTTTCCGATTAAATGGTTGTTTCCTTGCTGCATTAAACGAATTTGTGGTGCAGATTGGAAGGAAACCTGTTGAGCCATTTCTAAATCGTATCTTCTTTGTTCTAACAGTTCGATTGCACGACGAAGAGATTCAAGTTCCATGATTGCTTCTTGATCACCTTCATTAGCACGTACTTCCAAGTTGGAAAGCTGGGGTCTTAATTCCTCAACTTTCACTTCAATAGCAGCAACATGTTCACTTAAGCTTTGGAAGTAGCGTAAGTTTTGATCATACATATGCTCTAGTTCAATAGTATTTTGTTTCATTTCCACTTCGTATTTTGTAATTTCGTTGTAAACAGCATCAATTTCTTTATTCATAGTTTCGTACTTGGAAAGTATTCTTTGAAGTTGTTCTTTTCCTTTACTAAACAATTTTGAAATGAAGCCCTTTTTCTCATCTTTAAAATCTTGAGGATCAAAACGATCCATGATTTTGTTAAGGTTATTAATAAGTGCGCTAGATTGTTCTAGTTTACTCGTACGAATTGTAGAAAGCATTCGGTCAGAGAATTTAGAAATCTCTGTAGCTGTCTCTTTCCCAAACTCTAATATGGCGATTTGATTTTTTTCATCGATTTTTTCAGCTAGAGCTTGTACTTGCGGTTCTTCTTTTAAGGCAAGTTGACGTTTGCGAATTTGAGACATTTCTTCTTGTGACACTAGCTGTTGTGGTTTCGCTTGTACTGGTAATTGCCCTGAAAGTGTTGGAGCTTGTGGTTCAAACTCCATGACACGGGTTGGAAGCGGCTCATTCTTCTTTGCATCTAAATCATCAAATAATGGGTTTTTTAAGTCAGACATGACAATCCTCCGATCGACAAAATAATAAACGTTGCTAAATTTTGGATAACTTATCTATGTACATTGTACACTAAAAGGTTGTTATTAAACCATACGAATTATAATTAGAAAAGTTTCATCTTGTTTTTACAATACATGAAAAAGCTTTTTCATAGGATAATAAAAAGGGATTCTAAAGTTACCTTTAGACCCCCTCTTTTAGGTGTAATTATTTACAAACTAATAATGATTAACTATTAGTATTTGTTGTTAACAAAAGTTGCACCGATGATAATTAATAGAATAAATAATACTACCAATAATGCAAAGCCGTTACCTTTGCCGTAACCTCCACCGTAGTTATCATAAGCTCCGCCCACTTGATTGTTGTATCCCATAATATTACCTCCTTATAAGTATAAGTTTATGAAGTAATGGATCATTGGAAGTCTTCGTATCTTTTTGAATTCTTTCTTAAATCCATCACTAATGTAATAAATGCGAAACAAACAAAAGGAAGCGTGACATTCGTTTAGATTTTAGAAGAAATTTTATTTTTTATTGTTGTGCTGTAAATTCAAACTTTTTATCGAATAGAAATTCTCCATCTTCATAAGTTCGTTCTACAAAAGTCACGTGATTATTAGCATCAATTAATAATACAGTTGAACAACGAGTACCATAATGAGGCATTTGTATAAACATTGGGGATAATAATTGTTCTAATTCAAGCCCAACGCCTGTATCCGGTAATTCCTCGACTGGCGCAGTCGTTCGATCGGATACTAGTTTAAATAATTGTTCAATTTCTATCTCCGACTTCGATTGTGAAGTTAAGTAATTTAGTTCTTTCATACCTTTTTTTACCTTTGGCCAAGGTGTATTTAACGAACAGTTGCTTAAGCTATATGTACCAGGTGAAATTTTAATTGATTTATCGAAAATATTATTGTAATGAAATAGTTCATTTCCATCGCCTATAAGAATATTGTAACCACCATATTGATGTCGATTTTCTTTTAAATTAGAAATAAATTCAATAGGGTCCAAATAACAAGTTAAATAATCCTTTACAATTTCCCCTCGTGATTTAGGAGCATTTGGCAGCTTTGGATTACGGAAATTCGTCAATGCTGCAAATCTACCTGACTTTGATATTCCTAACCATGTACCCATTTGTTGTAAATCTCGTCCTGCTAAGATTGTTGGTTCGTCTTCCCAAAAATGAGCCTCTTTTGTTGGACGTTTGTATTCTTCATCCCGATTAGCGACTACTATTAATTTATACTTTGGATGGTTTTGGAAGTGAAAGTTGATTAAACACATAAAAGACGACCCCTTCATTTGTTTTATTCTACGGATTTTTTTTCTAGTTTTTTTATTAATTCTTTTAAAAGCTCGTTTCCCTCTCTTAAAGCTGTTACAGTACTAATCATAAACCATAATACTATTAAACCTGGAATTGCGAAAAATAGAAATGAAACAAGATGAGGTGTAAGATCCATCAATATCTCCTTTTTTATGAAGTGATATTCAATAGATACTATTAATCATTCTATATTATGTATAACTTATAGGGTTCGAAAAACAGGCTGGGACATAAGTAAATAGGTACAATCCATCATTCAATTTGGATTGTACCTTTTTGATATAGTGACGTTCTTTTCCGATGCATGTCTTCGCGCATCCAAGGGAAGCCATGTGCCTCCGGGAGCTAAAGCTCTCCGGGGTCTCGGGCCAATAGGATGTTGGTCACAAAGGCGTTGCAACAGGACGTTGCGCTCTTAGCCTTTGATCCTTGAGGCTTCTACGTCCTGCAGGACAAGGAATGCTTCCTTGAAATATCATCGCAACGAGAAAATACTTTAGTATTTTCGAGAGAGTCTTCGCATGCCTCGGAAGCGACGACTTTCTAATATAGCGTTAGCAGATTTTTATTATACGTAACACTGACTTTTGGTTGAAAGTTATCATTTGTCCCAGCTTCAATTCTTACTCATTTATCCTTCTGTTAAAAACGAGTCTATAGAGTTGAATCACTACAAGAGGAGTGAATGCTAAACCGTAGATTGTAAATAATTCATCCACAGTTAATGTTGCTACTTCAAATACACTCATTAATGGAGGTACTAACAATACTATATGAAGAAGTACTACACCTAAAATGAATGCAAGCCAACTTATTTTGTTAGTAAATATTCCAATTTTAAAAATAGATTGTTGAGATCGGCAGGTAAATCCATGGAACAAACGAGATAAACATAAAGTTGCAAATGCCATAGTACTTGCTAAAACTGAATCACCGTGTGATAGTCCAATTTGAAACGCAGCAATTGTAACAATCGATATGATTAAACCTTCTAATCCAACATTGAGAGCAAAATTTTTGTTAAGTAAAGGCTCACGAATATCGCGAGGCTTGTTTTTCATAACGTTTTTATTGTATGGTTCAAGTCCAATTGCAATCGCAGGTAAACTATCTGTTAATAAATTGATAAACAGTAAGTGTACTGGTGCAAATGGAGCTGGTAAAGCGAATATAGTTGCAAATAAAACAACAAGAATTGCTCCTGTATTTCCTGACAATAAAAACTTAATGGAATTTTTAATATTGTTATAAATATTACGACCATTCGAAATAGATTTTACTATTGTTGAGAAGTTGTCATCAGTTAAAACCATGGAAGAAGCTTCTTTAGCAACTTCTGTACCTGTAATACCCATTGCAACACCGATGTCTGCTTGCTTTAATGCAGGACCATCATTTACACCATCACCCGTCATTGCAACGACATTTCCTTTTTCTTGCCATGCTTTAACGATCCGTATTTTATGTTCAGGTGAAACTCGTGCATATACAGAAATATTACCTACCAAGTCTTTTAACTCTTGATCGGATAAGTTTTCTATTTCTTTTCCTTCAATTGCTTCATACTCATCTTTTAAAATTCCAATTTGTTTTGCAATAGCTGCTGCTGTTATTTTATGATCACCTGTAATCATAACTGGTTTAATTCCTGCACTAATACAATCGGCTACTGCCTGTTTTGATTCTTTTCTTGGTGGGTCCATCATTGCTGTTAAGCCAACAAAGATGTAGTTTTCTTCATCTTGAAAGGAAACTTTTTTGGTTTCATAAATCGCTTTATATGCAAACGCTAATACACGTAAGCCATTTTGTGAAAAGTGTTGATTTACTTCTTCAATTTGTTTTTGATGTTGAGCAGTAAAAGGGATGACACCATCTTTTGTTTCAATCTGAACAACTCTTGATAAAAGAACATCTAAAGCTCCTTTAGTAACCATAATTGTTTGACCATCTATTTGGTGAACGGTACTCATCAGTTTTCGATCTGAATCAAATGGAAGTTCATCAAGCCGTGGGTATTTATCACGGACAATAAATTCATCAAGTTCGTATACTTCACCAAAATTGACGAGTGCAACTTCTGTTGGGTCACCAATTTCTTTACCCTCTAATGTAATTGAGTCGTTACATAATAAAGTCATCAAAACAAACTTATTATCTAGATCGTTTTCTAATTGTAAAGCATCGTGTTGAGTAATACGATCACCAACATAAACCTGTTGGACTGTCATTTTGTTTTGTGTGAGTGTACCTGTTTTGTCGGAACAAATGACAGAAATACTACCTAGACTTTCTACAGCATGAAGTTTCCGAATTATAGCATTTTCCTTCGCCATTTTTTGTGTACCAAAGGCTAATACTATTGTAACTATAGAGCTTAATGCTTCTGGTATTGCAGCAACTGCTAAAGATACTGCAAACATGAATGAGTCAACCATTTCACGTCCACGGAAAAGGTCAAGTCCAAAAATAATGATACATAAAACTACAATAATAAGAGCTAATCTTTTACCGAAATGATCTAAACTAACTTGTAATGGTGTTTTTTTCTCTTTTGCATTGTCCAATAGATCGGCGATTTTACCAATTTCAGTGTTCATTCCGATGTTTGTCACTACTATTTTTCCCCGACCATTTGTGACAAAACTTCCTGAGAAGACCATATTTTTTTTATCTCCAAGGGCAACATCTTCATTAGGGATTGCGCTCGTTGTTTTTTCGATTGCCAGTGATTCACCTGTTAATGAACTTTCATTTATTTGTAGACTATGACTCTCGATAATTCTTCCATCTGCACTAATAAAATCTCCAGCATCAAGTAAAAGAATATCTCCAACTACAACTTCTCTAGAGGGGATTTCGAGTACCTGACCATTACGCATTACTTTTGATGTGGGCGCTGCCATTGCTTTTAAACTATTTAACGATTTTTCAGCTTTTAAATGTTGAACAGTTCCAAGAATTGCATTTAAAATAACAACAACTAATATAACAATCGTACTTTCTAGTTCTCCTAAAAATGCTGAAACCAAGGCGGCAACGATTAGAATAATGACTAAAGAATCTTTAAATTGTTCAAAAAATACTTGAACACCATTCTTTCTTATTCCTTCGGTTAATTCATTATAGCCAAATTCTATTTGACGTTTTAATACATTTTCACTGGTTAAACCGTCTTCGTTAACATTTAAGTCTTGTAAAACTTCAATTGGCGACTTTTGATAATGTTCTTTCATTCAACATCCTCCAACTAGGATCAAATTTTTGAATTTAAATAAATCTTCACCAACACTATTATGTCCCAAAAACTAATTTAAACTTTCATACCTATTTTACATAATTTAGTATTCCAATCTTTTTTATGATAACAAAGGGATTTTATGAATTCAAATTTTCTCATTGATGGAAAATTTAACATAAAATTAAGAAAAATATGTATTTATTAGAACTTTTTTGGAGGATAATCGTATAGTAAGTATTACATTTAGGAGGTAAATAAAAATGTTAACAACAACAACTGGAAATGTAGAAGGTAAAACAATTGAAAAATATCATGGGATTGTAACAGGAGAAGCAATTATGGGAGCGAATTTTGTTCGTGATATTTTTGCATCGGTAACTGATTTAATTGGTGGTAGAAGTTCAGCATACGAAAACAAATTAGCTGAAGGCCGTAGTCTAGCATTACAAGAAATGCAAGAAGAAGCAAGAAGACTAGGAGCTAATGCTGTCATTGGCGTAGACCTTGACTTTGAAACACTTCGTGATGGAATGATGATGTGTATCGCAACTGGAACTGCTGTAACTGTTCGCTAAAATAATTAACAAAAATAAAACAGTTGTTGCCTATTTTTGCAACAACTGTTTTTTAGTTTTACATTCCTGAGAACATTTCTTCTACTTCTTTTGCATTCCCAAGAACCGCTTCCATTAACTGTTCGTTAGAAACAATTTTAAATTGGCCTTCGTTATTTTTAGTTAACGTAAGAGTAACATCACGAGTAATCATTTCTGCATCTTTTGAAGTCATTGCATTTGAAAGAATCTCGGTTGATTTTTCGTCCATTGCTTTGTTGTACTCTTCTTCAGTTTGGTCTTTGGCTGCTAATTCAAAAGCTACCCCAAGAATTTCTTGCATTGCCGTACCCATCGCTGCAGCAAAATCAAGAGATGTGATCTCTACAGTCACCTCAGCATTGTTTTCATCAATCGCAGTTTCTGTAGGTGTTTTAAATTGATAATTATTACTTATTCCTTGAACAAGTGCTGCTGTTGCTGGATCTTCGTTTCCTTCTTTTAAACCTGTAAAGTCAAATTCTTCAGAAGTGTTTTCTTTTGAAATATAAGTACTTGCTTTTTCTAAGTCACCCGCTTGCACAGATTCTAAAAATGCAGTAACAACGTCTACTGGTTTTGATGCTTCTTGTCCTCCGCACGCTGTTAGAATCATAGCAGTTAGTCCTAAACTGAACAAACTTATAAATTTTTTCATTGTAAGCCTCCAATAATAATTATTGCCTTAATAGTGTAGCATATAAGAAATATTATTTCACAATTATTTTATAACATGAATTATTGTTTGAACAAAAAAAGCTGACAGTTATTAAAATAAACTGTCAGCGGTATTTTAAAATGCAAAATTATTTTTTGATTTTCTATTTGCTATAAAGTTAAAAGTGAAAATTATTAGAACTATAATTGTTCCAATAATATCAGTTAGTGGTTCTGGTATAAGCATCATAAGTGCCCCAGCAGCTAGAACAAACCGAAGTATCATATTTATATGGGTCATAAAATAACCTTCGATTGCAGCTCCAAGACCAATTACACCTACGATTGATGTTATAGCTACAATTGATATATCTAGAATAGAAGCCATAGGAAAATCTACCGTATTCATTGGTAGACCAATTGGATTAATTAGTAGCATTGCCGGTTGATATACAAAAATATAAGGTACGATAAATCCTGCAAGGGATAAACGAACTGAAATAAAACCTGTTTTCATTGGATCGCCACCTGCAAGTCCGGCACCAGCAAATGATGCAAGAGCCACTGGAGGTGTAATATTCGCAAAGATACCAAAGTAGAAAACAAACATATGGGCAACTAAAATTGGCACTCCAAATTCAGCTAGAGTTGGTGCTACCATTGTTGCAGTAATAATATAAGCTGGAATCGAAGGTAATCCCATACCTAAAATGATTGATGCAATCATTGTTAAGAATAATGTTAAGAACAAAGAACCAGCACCTAGTTGAGTAATTGCACTTGTTAACGTAGAACCAAAACTTGTTAAGTTAACTACACCAATAATGATACCAACTACACCACATGCAACAATTGTAGATAAAGATTGTTTTGTTCCATCTTCAAGAGCACTTAATATATCCTTCACATTCATACGAGTATTCTTTTTAAATGCAGCAACAATAATTGTTAAAAGTATTGTATATAGTGCTGAGAATGCAACGGGAACTCCAGATCCGAGGAAGAAGATTAATCCAGCCAATGGAATCAGTAGATGTCCACCTTCTTTAAATACTTGCTTTACTCTTGGTAGGTCAGGTTTGGGAATACCTTTTAAATTTGATCTACCTGCACGGAAATGTACTTGCATTAGTACTCCTAAGAAAAATAGTAGTGCTGGAATGGCAGCTGCTAATGCAATCGTTCCATATGAAATACCTGTTGTCTCAGCCATGATAAAGGCACTTGCACCCATAACTGGAGGCAATATTTGACCACCTATTGAAGAACTGGCTTCAACTGCCCCTGCAAAGTTCTTTTCATAGCCAATTTTTTTCATTAATGGAATTGTGAAAGCACCAGTTCCAACAACGTTTGCTACAGCGGAACCGTTAATACTTCCCATAAATGCACTTGAAATAACCGCAACTTTCGCTGGACCACCTTGTTGGTGACCTGCTAGAGCTAATGCCAAGTCATTAAAGAATTGGCCCATTCCTGACTTCGCTAAAAATGCTCCAAACAAAATAAAAAGGAAAATGTATTGAACAGAAGCACCGATTGCAGTTGAGAATAATCCTTCTGTTTTTAAATACAATTGACCAAAAATATCACCTAAATCAAATTGACGTGTCATCAACATATTAGGAAGCCATTCAAAATGACTAAAGAAAGGATATGATAAAAATACAAGCGCTAAAATAGGTAAAATCCACCCTGTAACACGTCTTGCACTTTCAAATACAAGTATTACGGTCATAATTGCAACAATGATATCAACTGTGTTAGGGATTCCGCCTCTTTCAGTCATTATGGCCTGGTATTCTACAAATATATATCCACAGGAAAGTAGACAAAGTGCAAACAAAATCCAATCATAAAATGGAATCTTTGTGCGGTCTTGTTTTTTATAAGTTGGATATAGTAAAAACACAATTGCTAACGCAAATAGTAAATGCACTGATCTTAATAGTAGAGTTGGTATTGGATTAAAAGTAACATACACGTGGAATAAAGAAAAAAGAATTCCTAAAATTGCAATAAAAATAACTAGTGTTTTATTTTTAACTTTTCGAACGTTTGAATCAGTATCATACTTCTCTAATACTTTTTGGACATTTTCTTCAGAAATTTCATCGACTAACACTTTTTTAGTCTCTATTGCATCATTAGTAACGCTCATAACAACCCTCCCGAAATTAGTTGCCAAAGGTAGATTGACTTAGATGTGATATGTACAGTAGCATAATCACTTGTGAAAGTATAAATCGGGATTTCCCGATCGTCTGTAAGTATCGTTGTTTGTACATTTTCAGACACAGTTAAATTCAATTCTGGATATTTTAAATCAATATCCATTTTCACAAATCCGTTTACTAATTCCGTATTTTCAGAATTGCTTGGAACCCCTGCTCCAAAAGTTTTAAAATACGTTTCTGTTAATAATAACTGGTCTTCACTTTTTTTGTATGTTTCAATCCATTCTTCTTTTTCAACAGAATGAATCCATTTAAGTTGGAACGTTTGATCTATTAAATAATAGGTACGATCTTCAAACTCAAATGAAAATACAGGAATTTTTATAAAAAAGATGGTAAGGAGTATAAGAGCTGCTATACTCCAAAACCATCTTCTTTTATTTTTGTTCATCGAAATACTTTTGAGCCCCTGGATGTACTGGAGCAATAAATCCGCTTTGAGCATCTAAAGCTGGGATTTCGTTTGCTGCTTGGTGGGAGTTTACTAGTTTTTCTTGACTTTCATAGAATTTTTTAGTTAATAGATATACATCATTTTCACTCATGTCAGTACGTACAACAAGCGAATTTGGTACGGCTGCAGTTTTTATAGGCTGATCATTACCATATGTTCCTGCTGGTACTTCATAAGATATAAAGTAAGGATGTTCTTTAGCAATGTCATCAACATTCGCTGGGTCGATTGATACTAAAGTGATCCCCAGTGTTTCAGAAAGTTCTAATACAGATGCATTTGGAAGACCACTTGTTAAAAATGCTGCATCGATTGTACCAGCATTTAAACCATCAGCCGCTTCAGCGTAACCTAAATAGTCAACTTTTAACTGATCATAAGTAATACCATGTCCAGCTAATAATGTACGAGCGTTCACTTCAACCCCTGAATTTTGGTCTCCTACAGCAACACGTTTACCTATCAAATCTTCAATAGTTTCAATTCCAGAATCTTTTTTAGCAATAATTTGAACCACGTTTGGATATAGTGTCGCAATTTGAGAAACATTTTTGATTGGCTCTTTAAAGCTTACTTCACCAGCTAAAGCTTGAGATAATGCATCACTCATTACGAATGCAATTTCAATTTTACCTTGTTCTAAAAGATTAATATTCTCTACAGATGCACCAGTAGTTTGTGTTCGTGAATTGATTCCGAAATCAGTAGAGTAAATGTCTGCAAGTGTAGTTCCAAGGATGTTGTATGGACCTGAAGCCCCACCTGTTCCAATTGTTACAAGTCTTGTTTCAACTTTTTCTGATGTTGTTTCTCCCCCGTTTGATGATCCAGCTTCATTTGTAGTAGATCCATTTTGTGTTGGTGTTGGTGTTGATGAATCACCACATCCTACTAAAAATGCTGCTAATGCTAATGATGAAAATAACATTCTTTTTTTCAAAACAATTTCCCCCTATCTTCTTTGAAATGATACAGTTTCGTAGAAAAATTTACTATTCAATAAATTCTTTCAATAATAAATAAATTTATTATTCTATCATCTATTAAAAGAATTTTTTGAATTAATTAAAATGTAAGATAATTGAAGGATAAAATCAATACTTATCACTACTGTTTTACATAATATTACAAAAGTAGACATTTATACATTATTCAAGAAAAGCTACCATAATGAACAAAAATCTATATTACTTACATAAAGACAAAAAAACGTTATCACTAGGATAACGTTTTTTTTATTAGTATGCGCGACCGAACCAAACTGTGTGATTTGCATCTTTTCCACAGTTTATACATGTATGTTTTGTTGTTGGTGGATTGAAAGGAATATTTCTAGTTGTAAATTTAGTTTCTTCTTTCACCTGATCTTCACAAGCATCGTCTCCACACCAACCAGCTAAAACCCAACCTGGAATTGTTCCGTTTTTCTCTGATTCAGCTAAATGTTGTTGTAGTTGTTCTAAAGAATCAACATGTGTATGTGAGTTAGCATCACGGAAAGCCTTTGCTTTTTCAAATAAACGTGTTTGCATTACTTCAAGCTCTTTTTCAATTGCTTCTACAACATTTTCTAATTGAACAGTCACTTTTTCATCTTCATCACGCGCTTTAAGTAACGCTTGATTGTTTTCTAAATCACGTGGTCCAAGTTCAATACGAACAGGAACACCTTTTAATTCCCACTCGTTGAATTTAAATCCTGGTGATTGATCTGAATCGTCTAGACGAACTCGGATACCTTTAGCTTTTAAAATTGCAAAGATTTCATCTAGTTTTTCAATAATCGCTGGGTTCTTTTTCCATGGCCCAACAGGAACTAAAACAACTTGAGTTGGTGCAATTTTTGGTGGTAATACAAGTCCTTGCTCGTCACCATGAACCATTATTACAGAACCGATTAAACGAGTTGAAGTTCCCCATGAAGTAGTATGTACGTGTACATGTTTGTTTTCACGGTTTAAATATTTAATATCGAAAGCTTCTGCGAATTTTGTACCTAAATAGTGAGAAGTACCTGCTTGAACTGCTTTTCCATCTCTCATCATTGCTTCGATGGAATACGTATCAACTGCACCAGCAAAGCGCTCTGAAGGAGTTTTTTGTCCATCGTAAACAGGAATAGCAAGTAAACCTTCTACAACTTCTTTATAGATGTTTAACATTTGCATTGTTTCTTTACGAGCTTCTTCTTCATTTTCATGAGCTGTGTGCCCTTCTTGCCATAAAAACTCAGATGTACGGATGAATGGTAATGTTTTCTTTTCCCAACGGAAAACGTTTGCCCATTGGTTAATTAATACAGGTAGATCACGGTATGATTTAATCCAGTTTGAATATAAGTGACCAATCATTGTTTCAGAAGTTGGACGTAATGCAAGTCGTTCTTCTAATTTTTCACCTGCTGCTTCAGTTACCCATGGTAATTCTGGAGAAAATCCTTCGATATGATCTTTTTCTTTTTGGAAGAAGTTCTCAGGAATTAACATTGGGAAATATGCATTACGGTGACCTGTTTCTTTAAATCGACGATCCATCTCTGCTTGAATGTGTTCCCAAAGTTCATAGCCATCTGGCTTAAATGCGATACATCCACGCACAGGTGTGTAGTCCATTAAATCAGCTTTTTGAATTGTGTCGATATACCATTTTGAAAAATCGTTTGTCTGTTGTGACATTTGAAATCCTCCTTTTAAATGAAAAAGCGCACAAAACATCCTGTAAAGGACGTCCTATGCGCATAATAGACGTGGTACCACCTTAGTTTAGTTAAAACTTCTAGTTTTAACCCTCTAAACGTTCGTAACGAGAACAGATTCGGTAAGCTTTTCTTACATCTCCGTGGTAGGTTTCAATAAGAAGGGGTGATATAGCTCTCAGCAACTGCTATATTTTCTGTTTCACAATTCTTATTTACTTGATCACATCATTGATTTAATCATTATTTCTTATATAATGTATCAGATTTGCGTAATAAATACAATTCTTCCCTTAAAATATTTCATCATTATCAAATTTTGTCATGTTTTAAACAATATGTTGATGATTCATCCATTATTTTAAACACATATCGAAATTTTACTCGTGCATAATAATAGAAAAGAAACGGGGTTATTTTATGAAGAAAATGTTTGCTTTAGTGACAATTGGTGCAGCGTTTTTCTCAATTGCAGCCTTTACTCCAATGCATATTGTTAGTTCCCCCGTTGTGCAAGAAAAACCTACTCCTCTTTATGCAAAATGGGGATTACTAGCCATGCAAGAAACGATGAAGAAATACCCCAATGCACAAATTACCGATTATTTACATATCGAGAGAGTTGTTGGGGAAAAAACTACGGTCGAAAAATTTAAGCTAATTTTAGTTGATCAAGGACGAGAATTTGGATTATTTGTCGATTTGGAGTTTACAAATGGAACAGAAGAACTCAAAAATATTACCTTTACTGAAACAACTCCATAAACGAAAAGGACATTTCGCATGTAAGCTCATCGAAATGTCCTTTAGATTTAATTATTTAAATAGTTCCAATCCATTTACATATTCGATTTGCTCATCTGCTGATAGAGGGATTGAACTATAATAAGATAATGTAAAGAATTCGTTTTTATCTATAAAAAGTGCATGAATAATTGTCTCATCCAATTTTATAAATTCTTGGTATTCTTCTGGCCATGAATTCAAAGGCAATTCCATTAGTGAAAAATCCCAGTCAATACCAGCTTCTTCAAGCTCATAAAAATGAATATATTGATATTGCAATTCAACATAGTACACCGGTAGCTCAGGTAACTGTTTAATTGAGTTGATAATTGGCTCTTCTAATCCATAAACTCCTGGAAAATCTGCTGACATTAAATAAACAAAATCCCCATCAAAATAAATATCAGCATACTCTTGTTCATTGGCATTTCTGTATTTTTCAAAATCAATGGTGAATTCATAATGCTTTACTAAAGCATTAGTCAGATCTTCAGGTAAATACCATTCGTAATAGCTATTTAGAACTTCTCCTTGGCCGATTAATGGAACCTCATCAGTAAAATTACGTGTAATAATATTTAAAAGACTAAAGTCATTAAGTGAATCTCTGTAATCGATTGTTGGAATATAAGCACCAAATAATCTCTCTTTCATTTTAGATTCGAGCTGAGTATAAATTTCAGATGGGCCTGGACTTTGTGTCGTCTCACTTACTTCTTCTTTATCCCCTTCTACCACTTCTTCAGTTGTATCTTTTTCTTCTGTTGAAGTTTTTGTAGAATCAGTTTGATCAGTCGTTTTTGTTTCTTCAGGTGTATTTGGTTGTTGCGCATTTTGATTACAAGCTCCAAGGACTAACACAGCTAACATTAGCAATAAAAGCTTCTTCATTGAATAACCCCTTATTCATAAATTTTTCTCAACCACACATTATATGTTGCGAACTTAATGTGCGTGACAAAATTCGTCATAAAATGTTATTTTTTCTTCTGGTTATTCAATTCACGTTTAACTAAGGCTAAGTTTTCTTCATGAGAAAAATTTAATTCTCGCCAATAAGAATAATGGCTTATTAAGTGCTGACTATTTGTATCTGTTTTTATGCTGTTTCGTATCTCTTGAATATATCTCTTAGATTCTTCTTTTCTTTTTCGAATTTCTTCGGTATTTGTCGCAATATGTCCATGCCCTGGAACGAGGTATTGAATTCGATGATTGTTTAAAATCGTATCCACTTTTTGTAAAGTTAAATCATAAAGGAAGCTACTATCGTAGATAAATGGAAACTCTACATCTGATAAGTAATCACCTGCTACAAGAATACCTAGTGGCTCAATTACTGTGAAAATGCCATCATTTGTATGTCCAGGTGCTTGGTAAAAAGTCAATGTTGTACCACCAATTTTCGCGGTATGACGCTCTCTACTAATAGGTATATCAACTTGTGGAAAGGTGATTGGATAATTTCTATCAAGATAGTATTTATCGTCAAATTGTTTCATTTGTTCTATAACATCATGTTGATTCACTTTAGCAAATAGATGACTAGCAATGACAGTAGCATCTAGGAATGCACCACTACCTATTAGGTGGTCCCAGTCAGAGTGAGTATAAATCACATAGATTGGTAGATTACCTCTAATTTTATTTACAGTTTGACGAATTTCCTCCACTTCTTTTGGAAGCAAGTTAGGGTCAACAACAATAATACAATCTCTTGTTTTCGCTACAACCGATGTTGTTTTATATAACTGACTTTCAAAAACAGTGAAATGTTCGTTTTGAAATTGAATCATTCTGTTTTCCTCTTCTCTATTGGTCTTTAAATATATATTCCTTAAATAAAACTAATTTCCTTCAAAAGCTTATATGTCTATATTATGTTTATAGCACAAAAATAAGCCTCGAGTAATCCTCGAGACTTTTCATTATTTAGTATAATCAAACATTCCCAAATCAATGGAATACTGCGCTCCAACATTAATGTCGTATTGAATCATGCGATAATCGTCCACAATCTCAAGAATGTCTTCAGGCAATTCCCAATAGATTGCTGTCTGATTTTGTTGTAGATAATATTCTCCCCAACGGATGGCAGGTACAGTTTCTTTCAATTCACTAATTAATTCATAATATGGGGTAACTGCAACATTTAAATGTTCAAAAAGGATAGAACTCATTGTATATGGACTTATTACTGGGTAATTCAATTTTTCAGTTTCAAAATTACTATAAATAAAATACTCTGTTTCATAAAAATTTAAGTCTTCTTCATTGTTTTCACTTAATGGGTCAAACACATCTGACGGCATATGATCACCAAAAAAGACGATTGTAACGGGTTTATCTATTTCATTTATTTGATTGATAAATTGCTCCGTAGCTAAATCGGTAGCGTTTACGCCATGAACGTAGGTTTGAATTTTAGATTTTTCATTTTCATCCATGTCGTTTAATACTTCAATTTCTGTTTCATACTGATTTGCACTATAAGGGCCATGATTTTGCATCGTAGTAAGTAAAATGAAGGTATCCCCTGTTAGATCTTCATCAAGTAAATAATCCAAGACTTCTTGATATGCTGATTCATCACTAATATATGAACCTCCATCAAGAGTTTCTTTATAAGTTAAATCCGGTGTTCCTCCTTCGTGAATAAACAAGTCAAATCCAAATTTATCAAATACTTCTTTTCTTCGATATAAATTGGCGTTATAGGAATGGATCGCAATACGATGGTCAAAGAGATTCGTAATGTTTGGTACCCGTTGTAGATTCGGCACAAGTAATGTGTAAGGGATTCTTAAAGAAGAGTCGAAATCATTCATACTAATGCTAGTCAATATTTCATATTCCACATTGGCTGTTCCTCCACCAAAATTTGAGCCTAATATTAGTCCAGAAGTCGTTTCTTCCATAAGATAACGAATATATGGTATAGGATCAGCTGACAGCTCTAAGTTTGGAATTCGAAGTGGGTCCATAAAACTTTCACTTAAAATATAGATAACTGTATGATCTTCTAAAGTTGCAAGATCTGAATTATGCTCCAGTGCTTTTTCTTTATACTTTTCGACAATAGCGCTAATCGCCTCTATGGAATAACCCTCTGGCTCATCTTCCATTACTACCACATCAATATTTTTCAAAAAACCTGCAACTGGACCATTCTGACTATAATCATCTGTCATATCCCAGTACGTATCAGAAATTCCGAAAGCATTAGATACTAATGTGTATGGATTGTTTGGATGCTTACTATAGAAAATACAAACAATAAACAGAAATAAAATAAAACCAATAAATAATCGAATTTTTGATTTGAAAACACGTTTCTCTTTCAATTTTATTAAGTAAATTAATAAAGCAAGCAAGACACCGATTAAGACAATACTTATGAGCATATGGCCAAAGTTAATGAGTTGTAGGATTTGTTGTAACTGAAAAATCATAGAGAAATCGCTGGGTAAAAGTGGTTCACTTCTGTAAGAAAGTTTAAGAAAATTCGCAATTGAAAACAGTATAATTGTGCTGAAAAATGCAAACCATGCAAGCATTTTCCGGTTAAAGATTACTAGAAATAGTACATAAAGTAGGTACAATAAAATCCCATTAAATAGATAATTGTGCCAATACTGCCGAAGATTTTCGAGTGCATCTATCAATTGAAGCTGGCTGTGGAAGAAAATAATTATCAGATTGGCAGTGAAAATTAATACAATAGTCAAATGAATTGATTTTATCCTTTCCATATTGAACCTTCTTTTCTATCAAATTTATAGAAATAGTTTATGGGAAGTTCCTATCTATATTTAGTTAAACGTTTAATTTAGGAAAAAATCATAGGTTGGGTTATTTGCCGCTTATAAAAGAAAACTGAATTAATTTCTACTTTTGTATAAATTTTGAAACGCGAATCATTTGGCAATCGTTTATAGTGTACTTAGGGGGTGACCAAGATGGATAAAGAAATTGAGTACATATTCGAGGAACATTCTGAGCACTTATTACGGCTCGCCTATTTTTATACAAAAGACCGTCACTCGAGCGAAGATATCGTGCAGGATGTATTCATTCGCTTTATGAACACGGATTATGAAGAACGCGGGTCAATCCGTGCCTTTCTCTCCAAAATGACGATTAACAAAGCAAAAGACTATTTAAAAAGTTGGACTTATAAAAAAATACAATTAAAAGAAAAATGGAGCTACTTAGTTGCAAAGAAAAGGCCCAACCGACTACTTGTAAATGACGAACGGTCAATAATCGGTAAAGCAGTTTTAGAGCTATCCTTAGATTATCGAGAAGTTATTATTTTGTATTATTATCAGGAAATGAGTGTAGCTGAAATTTCTGCAATGCTACTAATTCCAGAAAACACAGTAAAGACACGTCTAAAACGTGCACGTGAGAAGCTTAAGCCACTACTACAAGAAGATGTATGGGAGGTGCTAATAAATGAATGAAATTAAAAAAAGTTTAATAGAACTTACCGTTGACATGAATGAAAGTAAACAACTGGTGAGAAAAAGAATTATGGCACAAAGTATTAAAAAGAAAGATTTCAAAAAGAATTTAATCGCGGGATTGAGTGCAATAGTGATGATTAGTATGATATTTCTTACTTCCACATTCTTAATGGAGCAGCAAACAGGAACCTCCGAAATTAGTCAACCAACTACAAATATTTTTGATGATGGAATATTTGAAACTACAGCAAATTTACAAAAATGGTGGAGAGATTTTGCTGATGGAGAAGCATACTTAAAGGAATTAGCTTATGAAAAATACGAAACTAGATTAGCATTATACACTTATGCGAAGTCATTAGGATATGATATCAAAGATGAAGAAGTGCAAGAAAGTTTTCAACAAACGATGAATCTTATGACACGTTCAGACGAAGCTAAACAGTCCTATGAAGAACTATTAACAAAAGCTGATTTAACGTGGGAAGAATATGAAAAGTTTATAATGGACACAGCCCCTTATGATGTAGCTTTAAAAAAATTAGAACAACATTACATGGCAATCTATCCTAAAATATCTTATTCTATTGCAGGTTCATTGGCAGAGAAACATGCAATTCCCTATTTTCGTGAACAATATGTAAATGATATCATTGCATTTAAAAAGAAACACACCTTGCCCTTACATGATGGAAATCCTTTTGCATTTACTGGTTCAAAACAATTAGGCCGTGTAGTTGCCATTGAAGATAACATGTTTTTAGTAGCACCTGGAGCTACAATTGAGGATATAGAAAATTATACTAAAGAAGAATTACTTGAAAATTATAAAGATGCCATGTGGTTTCCAATGGATGATACACCTGAATTGAGTATTGGAGATTTAGTCGAAACGTACCATAAATATCAGACGACAAGTGAAGATAACGTAACTATCTCAGATCTTTGGGATATTCGTCTAGTAAATGAATATGAACCAAACCCGATATCGAAAGCTACACACCACTTGACGATTGATATTGAAATGAATCCTAAAGTTAAAGTTTTCGTTGGAACACTCAATTGGATAGATACAAACGTTGAGTTTAGTGATAAGGCTGATTATCAATTTGTTGTAGACGGTATTACCTATCAACTTTGGTCATATCCAGACGGGTTTGTTCTCTATTCTTCCCGTGGAAAATATAGAACACTGAATGCAGAGCTAACTAGTGAGTTAGCTGGGTATCTAGGAATCGATCATGGACTAAATTAAATGGAACTTTACAAAGCATGTGAAACACAAAAGTTACACATGCTTTTTGCTATGTTGAGATTTAGCAATTTTACAATCGTGTGATATTTATGAGCGAAATTTGGGTCGTTATGAGCGAGTTTTAGCTTGAATTGAGCGACTATCACCGGGATATGAGCGAGTTTTTGGTACTTATGAGCGACTTCTCCATCTTGTGATTTTTATGAGCGACTTTTGGCTCCAATTGAGCGACTTTCACTGGGATATGAGCGACTTCGAGGTACTTATGAGCGACTTCTCTATCTTGTGTTTTTTTTGAGCGACTTTTGGCTCCAATTGAGCGAATTTTACCGGGATATGAGCGAATTCTCATCTTGTGATTTTTATGAGCGACTTTTTGCTCCTATTGAGCGACTTTCACTGGGATATGAGCGACTTCGAGGCACTTATGAGCAACTTCTCCATCCCGTGATTTTTATGAGCGACTTTTTGCTCCTATTGAGCGACTTTTACCGGGATATGAGCGATTTCGAGGCACTTATGAGCGACTTCTCCATCTTGTGATTTTTATGAGCGACTTTTTGCTCCTATTGAGCGACTTCGACATACTTATGAGCAACTTCTCTGCCCTTGATTTTTATGTGCAAATTTAGATCAAACTGAGCAACTATTAATCGTAGCATTAAGATTGAATACTCATTCATTTTTGTTATATGATATGGATGAAAAAGGAGTTGATCTTGTGATTTTTAAAAAGAGTGCAATGATTGGAGAAAAAAATGGCGTTTCTTATATGAACGGCAAGGTGTCATTACAAGGTTTCTCCATGAATGTATATAGTTATCTAATCGATGGCGTGCTAATTGATACTGGGGCTCGTTCTTTACATAAATATTTTGAATCGTTTATTGATCATGCAGACTTTGACCAAGTTTTAATTACACATCATCATGAGGATCATACTGGCTGTGCAGCTTACATTGAGAAAACGAAAAAAACACCAATATATATCAATGAAAAATCAATTAATATTTGCACAGATAAAGCAGATTACCCTTTTTATCGAAAAGCATTTTGGGGAATACGGATGCCATTTCACACACATCCAACTCCAACAATCTTCCAATCTCGGAATGCAACTTGGGATGTGATTGATACACCCGGTCACGCATTTGACCATCAATCCTTCTTAAATCGAGAGACTGGCCAATTATTTACTGGAGATTTATTCGTTCAGGTGCATACTAAGTTACTACTTTCTAATGAAAGTATTCCTACAATTATTCAATCATTAGAGAAAGTACTGTCCTTTGATTTTAACGAAGTGATTTGTCAACATGCTGGATTTGTAAATGACGGCCGAATTCAAATTCAGAAAAAACTCGATTATTTAGTTTCCATACAACAAGAAGTGATGGAGTTAAATAAAATTGGATATTCTGCTTCTGAAATTTGTGGCAAACTGTTTCCTAAAAAATACCCTATTATTAAATTGTCCCGAGGTGAATGGGATTCTCTTCATATAGTAAACTCTATTTTAAATGAAAGTATAATCCAAAACGATCATTAAAACGATTTATCAAAGAAAAAAGCACAATGAGAAAATGCATTGTGCTTGAATGTTTTATTGAAAAACGAATGTACAAAAATTAGTACTTCTACTAACGTAATAATTTTTCTCAACGCGGAGAGCGACCAAGTTTGATACTATTTGATATTTTAGTAACAAGTAAAACGATCACGATAGTTATAATAAAATAGAAAGTAGTCCCATAATAGAAGACTTTATCTTGCACTACACTTTTTTATTATTAATAGTTTACACGTCTATAGGTTTTTGTAAGTTTAAAAATAGCTAATTCTCTTCAACGATTTGACGTATAAACAAGTGAATGTCCTGAAATAAATAGTCTCGATCCTTATCCAAGGTGATTAAATGTCCGCTATTTGGATAGGTAATTTTATTTTTGTGATTGCTTTGAACATTTCTTTCTATAAAATCAATACTTTCATGAAATACTACATCATCCAATCCGCCTTTACACAAGCATATTGGTTTGTTTAGTGAGGGAAGAATGTTTTTTGTGTTTGCGATAAATTGTTGTAAAGCTTTTATCTTTTCAACTGGTCTTGGAAAGTGTTGCTTCATAAAACCATCAATCCATTGCTGAGATTCATTTTTTAAGGAATAATATCGTTTAGTATAATGTCTAACACGATTTTCTAAGCTTTCAATGGGTCTTTCTACAACAGGAGCTGATATAACAACAATTGCTTTACACGCACTTTGCGATGCCAATCTTAAAGCCATTACACCACCAAGTGACTGACCTATAACAATAATTTCCTCATGGCCTTCATCTTGTAAAAATTGGAATGCACTTTTAGCTGATTGCCATGCTTCTTCTACTGAAGATTCAAATAACCTTTCAGGTGATTCTCCATGCCCTTTGTAATTTAGAGCATAACAGCTAAATCCATGTTCATGAAGCTGTTTTGCAAGACCACTCATTTCTTTCGCACTACTAGTAAAACTATGTAAAAGTAATATAGCATGTTTGGATCCTTTGAAATAAATATCTTTTGTGTTAACTAAGTTCATCTAACTTTACACCTACCCATTTTAAACACTAACTATGTAACTTTGTTATTATAATCTATTAAATTATATCGTTTTTTGAGAATAATAAAAGAATGATTCAACTTTTGAATTGAACCATTCTTTTTCTTTCTATTCTTTCACTTTAAATGTACGAACACAATTTTCTAATTCCTGCGCCATACGTGTTGATCCATTTGAACGATCGGCTACTTCTTCAATACCTGCAGTTGTTTCTTGAGCAGCTGCTGAGATATTAGTCATAGTACTCTCGATTTGATGTATAGATTGGGTAAACTCTTGAATCATTTCTACAATTTTATCCGATTTTACAGTTTCAGTTGAAAGCAAGTTTGAAATAGTTGTGATTTCATTTACGGTATTTGCAACAGCAGATGAAATATTATTTAGTGCTTGTGCTGTTAAATGTACTGTATTTGAACCCTTTTCAATATATTTTTCATTTTCGTTTGATGAAATCATCACTTTACCAATTTTATCCATTATATCTTTCACTAAGTTTTCGACTTGTGACACTTCTTTGTTTGATTGTTCTGCTAATTTCCGAACTTCTTCTGCAACTACAGCGAACCCTTTTCCGTGTTCCCCTGCCCTAGCAGCTTCAATGGAAGCATTCAGAGCTAGTAAATTTGTTTGAGAAGCAATATCGGAAATCGCATTCGTAATAGATTGTATTTTTGTCGTTGATTGTACGAGTTGTTGAATTGTATCACTGACTTCTTTTGATCCAGTTTTAATTTTTTCCATATCATTACTAATTTCTTTTGCTCTTACTTCGCCTTCAGTTGCAATTTGCATTGTATTATTTGAAATTTCTACAGTGTTGTCAGCCTTTATTTTCATATTTTGCAAGTCTTCAGCAAGTGATAGTAGAACGTTTGAAGCTTGGTCCGCATGATTCATACCATCAGTCATTGAAGCTGAAACTTCTTCAATATTGTTTGCAACAACTTGGACTGAAGTATTCATTTCGTTTAAAGAGCTAGCAGTTTCATTTGCATTTTCAGTTAGTTGATGGGATGTGTTACGCATAGTCATTAGTATATTTTGTAAATTAGAAGTTAATTGGTTTAACGTAGTTGCTAAACTACCAATTTCGTCATTACTTTTAACTTTCGTTGGTTCAACCATTAAGTTTCCATCTGCAATTTCTTTTGCTTGAACAATTAGTTGTGAAATTGGCTTTGTTTTACGACGGATCAGTAAAGCAGTACCGATTGCAGCTAGGATCATAGGAATAATACTAATTAAAATCCCTTGGCTAACAACTCCCCAAGTTCTGTCTGAAACGATATTTGCATCAAAATCTATAACACTAATTGCAATTATTTCTTTTGACGGGTCATGGTCTTCGTAAATTGGAGCATAACCTGAAAGTCGATTCATTCCTCCAAATTCATAAGGCTCAGAATATGTTGGGTGCCCTGTTTCAAGTAAAGTTGAAATTGCTTGTTCATCCATTTTAAAGGCATCTCCAGGTGCAAAACCTTTTTCTCTCAAATTATCATCTAATGCAACAAGATTTCCGTTTAAATCTAAAATATATTGAGATTCAAAAATATCTTTATGCTGTGTTGTCCAGTTAATTGTACTACCTAGATTTTCACTAGTTTTAACATCACCTGCAAGCGCTTTATCTAAGTCAGCTGGGTTAATTAAACCAGTTGTAATATTTGCACAGCCATATGCTTCGATCCCTGCTGCTTCATATAGCTTATCGTATGCAGTTATGTAGGTTGCAACGGATGATATGGCAATCATTACAATTAAAATACCTGCAATTAATGTGCCTAGTTGAAAGGTTAATGTAGATTTAAGTTTCATTTTTGTTCCACCTTTAGTATCTTTACACACACAAATTTACTAGTAAATTAACACTATGTTAAAGATGTATCTACAAAGAATGTTTTATCTTTTACTATTCTATCAAAATATAAGTGTGATGTTTAGCACATTTGTTAGTAATTTGTATCGAAAAAGTGAAGACTTCTAGATTCAATCATATCTTAAATATATTATTAAATGAATAACTTTTTTAGGTTTATTTTTTCAAACAATGCATTGCGGCCTCAGCTTCATACCAAGGTACTATATATCCTTTTCCCTTAGCACAGAAAATACTAGAAGAAGTATATTCTGGGTCGGCCTTTTTGTCATAACCTATCCATTCAATAACTTCTACAGGATTGTGGCAAACATCATATCCTATAAATTGTAATGTTAATGCTCCTTTACCATTTGTATAAGCAGAGAATGTTGCATTGTAATTTATAAAATTTGCAACAGGCACTGTTCCTTCAATAACAACTTTGTCCACAGTTGTTATTGGTGTTTCAAATGTACCACTTGCTTGTTGGATATCTGACATCATACGTCCAATATGGTCAAGTGAGGCTTTCATTTTAAAACGGTAATAAGGTTCTAATACTATATTATCTGCTTGTTCCAGACCCTGACGGATTGCACGAAAAGTTGCTTCACGAAAGTCGCCACCATTTGTATGCTTGTTATGGGCTCTCCCTGTAAGTAGAGTGAATTTAATATCAGTAATTGGCGACCCTGTCAATAAACCATGGTGTTCCCTTTCGAATACATGTTGTTCTATTAAACGTTGATGACCAATTGATAAATCATCGGCATGACATTTATTTTCAAAAATGACCCCAGCACCTCTTTGTACTGGTTCCATTTTCAAATGTACTTCTGCATAATGTTTTAAAGGCTCGAAATGTCCATATCCAAGCACACTTGTATGTATTGTTTCTAAATATAAAATCTTCGGGTCGTCAAATGAAATCTCTAGGTTAAAACGTTCTTTTGCCACAACTTGTAATACTTCTAATTGAATGACTCCCATAATATGTACATGAATTTCTTGAAACTTTTCACTCCAAATTACTTTTAAAGTTGGTTCTTCCGCTTCTAATATACGAAATAATTTTAAAACATCTTTTATATGCTCAGAACCGTTATATACTACTCTCGCTTGTAAAGTTGGCGAAAGTTGAAATTCCTTTGAAGTTGATGGGTCAGCACCAATGACATCTCCAATTTCAGCTTTAGACAATCCTGTAACGGCAAACACTTCCCCTGCCTCAACCATTCTAACAGAATCATATCGATTACCGTTATATAAGCGAATATCTGTAATTTTCTCTGAGATCTCCCCGAATTCAATTTCCTGACGGATTTGTAAGGTTCCCTGCAAAGCTTTGATATAAGTAATTCGTACATTTTGTTCATCGTGTCTAATTTTAAATACTTTCCCCTTAAATGGTAAAGTATTGTCATAGTATGTTTCTGTCAATAGAGAAAATTGTTCAAAAAAATCAATAACCCCAATATCTTTTAAAGCAGATCCTGCCATACAAATAAATGCTTGTTCATTTTGAATGTAGGTTTGAAGATATTGAATAAACATTGGAAGATCTATGTTACCATCAAGATATTGATCGAGTAATTTTTCGTCTCTTTCGGCAATCCATTCTAGTATTTCATCTGAAATAGAATTTTTAGTTATAGGTTCAGTAACTAATAATGCATTCATTGAAAAATGCTTCTGAATATCCTCCATCAATCCATTGATATCGACTTCATCACGGTCAACTTTGTTCATAAAAATGAACGTTGGGACATGATATTTTCTTAATAATTCCCAAACAGTTTCTGTATGTCCTTCTATGCCATCTACTGCACTAATAATCATAATTGCATAATCCAACACACTAATTGCTCTTTCCATTTCTGCAGCAAAATCGACGTGTCCTGGCGTATCGATTAGTGTAAAGGTATCCCCTTTATAATGAATTCTACCTTGATCTGCAAATACCGTAATTCCTCTTTGTCTTTCAATAGAATGATGATCTAAATAGGCATTTTTATGGTCAACTCTCCCCATTGCCCTAATACTTTCTGTATGAAAAAGTAATTGTTCAGAAAATGTAGTTTTACCGGCATCTACATGAGCGAGTACCCCAACTGTTTTATACATAAAAATCCTCATTTCTAGCTAATAACTAGAGCTATTGTAACAAATTCACAAAGCGAATTATACAAACATTAAATTTATATAATGTTGAAAAAGTTGATTATTTTTCCAAAAAAGGTAGGATACTATGCGTAAATGAAGGAAAAAAGAGGGAACTTATTTGGAGCATCAGTTAACATATAGCATTGGCGTCTTTTTAATTATTTCATTTATGGTTTTTTTTGTGTTCAATACGAATGGTATTCCAAAAGGCAACAAAATTCTTGCCTTAACACTATACGCTTTTTGCATTATTGGCTTAATTACAATGAATTTTACCACTTAAAAATAAAACATGAGTTCAAAACTAATTGAACTCATGTCATTTGATACGATATCAGAAGGTCATCAAGATTCTACTCATTACTATGAGCTTCATCTTTAATTTCTTCTCTAAATCCTTGGATCGCTCTCTCACGTCTTTTGTTTTTTTCTTTTATTTGCTCTTGTTGGTTCGCACCAGAAAACTCCATTGCTATTTCAGCTTTATGAATTTGTTCTTCTGTGTTTTGTATTAATGCCTGTAATTTTTCTACGTTATCTGAACGGTCATCTGGATTTGGTTTGTTTTTATATTTAGCCAACTTTTTGCCCTCCCTTGTTGTATTTCAACTTTCGTTTTTATTCTGTTTTGTTTTCATATTTTTATTCGCAAGTATAATGAGCAATATTATCCACCACTGTTTTAATGTTTTTCGGACATTCTAATTGTAATGATTGAATATACCTAATTTAAGCACGACAAGGAAGGAATATTATGACTATTAGAATTTTACCTTATTTATTAACATTTTTACTTTCAATTGGTGCTATACTTCCCTATGCTGAAACAGCATTTGCCGAAAATAATCTTATCATTGGTACAATTGATGACTACACAGATACAAATTCACAAAAGCAAGAAAGAGCAAACGTAATCATTCTTCCGGTAAAGTCAGTGTTAAGTAATTCAGAGAAGCTTGATGAAGGCAAGACTATTTTAGATGAAGAAACAAAGGCAAAAGCGAAAGATATTTTAAAGAGCTTACGTGAAGGAAAAATTACAATAGAAGAAGCTCGAGCTAAGTTAAAAGAATTAGGTATTATTTTACCAAAACAAGATAATTTGAATGAAGATGTCACAAAAGAAAAAGAAATGTCCCGTGTAGAAAATGCCCGTTTAAAACTAAAAGAACTTGGGCTAAAATTACCGAAAAAATTTGAACAATTTATAAATGATACACAAGAATAATGTTTCAGAAGGCGTATACATTATGCATTAAGAAAAGCCAGACTCTTTAATGTAGAGTCTGGCTAGATTATTAATATCGGCGATTTTCATGTATTAAATGTGCTAATGGGAAAATAGAAGTTGCTAAATTCGCATATGAAACTTCAAGCTGAGGAATAAATTGATTATTACTCTCAAGTTCCAACAATTGTAAAGAGTTAGCTAATGCTACATAACCAACATACTTAGGTTGAATTTTATTTGTATCAATTAAATCTAATTTATAGATTTCATAATTTTTCGCAGCAAGATCTAATCCTAATGCTCGAACGTACCAAACGGCTAATTGTTCTTTTGTAAGTAATTGATCCGGGTTAAATGATTCTTTCGGATCAAGTATGCCAATGCGAACCGCTTGCTCTACTACTGAATATAGAGGATGCTTTTTATCAATATTTTCATATGTTTGAGTAAGAATTTCACTTTCAGCTATATCGTACTCATAGAAATAAGATAAAGATTTCACTAGAACCCTCAAAGCTTCCCCGTTTTTAATTGTTTGGTCTGCATTGAAAGTTTTCGCATCTTTCACTTCTAGAATTCTATTTTGAATTAAATAATTCAGTTCTTCTTCTGCAGTTGGATGGGTTACTTGTGGTAGATTGATTTCCCCATTTTGACTATTCCAATTTCCCGTTACTGCATCTAAGTAACTGTATGCATTGTTATTGTATATTGGTGAATACACCAAATGATAATGTGTTGCTTTTGGATCCGGCAGTTTAGTATATTGAAGCTTTAGGCTTAGTGCATCGAGGAATTTCTTTTTAGCATTCTCACTTGTAATAATGTTTTTAGTTGATGGCCAGTTTTCAAATTCACGGTGGTGCACATATAAACTTGATAGTGAACCATCATTGTACACAGAAACACTTATTTGACTTCCTTCAACCAAGATTCCATCGACAACTCTCGGGAATGTAAAATGATATATTCCACGTCCTTGTTCAAGGTACGGTTCTCCAATCGGATTTGCGTAGTTGTGTAAATAGGAAGGTACCCATTGTTTTAAGTGCTCAATTGCTTTTGTTTGTGCTTCATTTTTCGTAATTTCCCCATTTTTCTTAGGCTCACCTAATTGTCTTAAAACTTCTTCTTTCAAATCATGGTAAGAAGTGATTTCTCCTGTAAGCTTATTCATCTCTATAGAAGAACCAAAACCACCATAATCCCAGTCATAAGAGTAACCGATACTTAAGAATGGTTGACCTTGTTCGTTCTCATACTCATGAACAGAAGAAATGTTTAATTTTACTTTGTCTACATCAATTTTTAATAACTCTTGAGCTATTTTTTTCGCTTGATCAACTGTTACTCCGTTATATTTTGGAGTAAGTGGTTTTGCTGTTAAAAGTTTGACCTTCCCTACATTTGGCGTATCCTTTGTAAAGCCATTAGCTGTTTGCCATTCTGAAGTCAAAGCATTGATCCCAAAATTAATAGATGGTTGGTATACAAGAGCTAATGATTCTTCTCCTGTTCGATAATCGTAATTGATTTGATATTTTAAATTAACTGATAAATTATTTTTCACTTTGTTTAAAATCTCTTGATTACTCTTTACGAGTTTTGCATCATCAAAAGTTACATTTTTAGGATTTTGAACATATCGATAGAATTGTGTAACATCACCATTACCCAACACTGACACATAAACTTGTTGGTCAGCTATCGGTATGTTATTTTCCTTTAGAACAAATGAAAATTCATAGCGAATTGGTTCTGTAAGTAATTGATTTGAATAATAGTAAAAGTTTGTATACAGTGGATTTAACTCATAATTATTCCCGTTTGGCAATTTGCTAAGAAAATCTGAAGCAATCTTTTGTGCTTCTTCTTTCGACACTTTTGGTGGGAATAAAGAATCTGCTGTTGTAACTGGAGAATAATAGAAGGATTCAATATCTAGTGTGTCTCCAACAAAAGTTACACTTCCATAAACGTCTTTTCCGTTCAATAATTTTTGAAAGCTTAAGTCATAGCGAATTCGTTCATCTTCGGGATAGTGATGGGCATTACTTAATGTAAAATCACTTTCTTTTAAGAAATCGAATTGATTTGGAAAGACTGATTTTAACTTTTTTATTAACTCTGACTTAGATACATTAGCCTCATTCGTATGAACTTCAATTGCAATCCGATCATTTTGTGTTTCGATAGGCGACTGAGCATGTCCAATCGATGAAGTGATTCCTAGTGTTAAAGCAGTCGACGTTACGAGGATTGCAAATTTCCTCATCTTCTTCAAAACTAACCCTCCTAAAATTCTTAATGAAGGAATCTATTTGTTTCACGCAAATTCCCACTATTAGTAAATATATGCATAAATGTTATGAATATTAATCGATGTAATTTTTGAACATATTTTCCTAAAAAAAACTGTTTAGTGCAAATAATTGCGACTAAACAGGATTTTACTTAGGATTCGTATTTATCTTGTAGTTCGATTTGGCCAGTAATGTCTACTCCTTGTAGTGCTTGTGTTGCAAGACGATCTGCTTCAGCATTTAGCTTTCTTGGAACTAATTCAAATTGCGGCTCAATCCCTAGCGTTTTCAACTTCTCATCTATACGATCAGCCCAACTTGCGAGATCTTTTTCATAGGCCGGCCATTCCCCACTCATCTGATTGATAACGACTTGGGAGTCTCCGATAAATTGTACTTTTTGATGGTGTACAGTAAGAAGATCTAACTCTATTACTGCTAAGTGGAGTGCAGCATATTCTGCTTCGTTGTTGGAAGCTAGACCTTGAGCAGGAGCATTTCTACGCATACGATACCATTTTCCATTTTGTTCATAATATATCGCAACACCAAGTCCTGCTTCGCCAGATTGAAGGTCGTATCCTCCATCAAAATACACTTTTACATTATGAGGTTCTGTTTCCATTTCTTTTAAGTATTTCTTAATTTCTTTTGGTAACCATGTAGAGTCGTATTTATCATTATAGGTTAAATTTTTTGTGCGACCTGTTTTTTCAATATCTTCACCTATAGTTAAAGCATGTGCAGCAGGCATAAATTCAGAACGGAATGATGCTTCAATACCATTTTTAGATTTGTATGTCCATTCTATAAATAGTTCCATTATTGGCCTCCTTACGATTATGTATTTTACTTCTAGTATACACTTTCAAATGGTTGATTATTTCATTGTAAATCAAAATCGTCTTGGTGTATTCGTGACCAGATTTTCTCGAGCTTCGGCCAACATATGTTGGTCACAAATACGCTGCAATAGAGGTCAACTGAATGAAGTAAATGAAAGACCCCGAAAAGCCACTTAAATGTAAGTGACACTTCGGGGCTTCAGTTCAGAGCTCAATCAATAACTCCGTATATAATTATGCAATTATACATTTAATAACAAAAATTAACGGTTATTGTTGTTATTGTTGTTGTTGTTACGGTTGTTATTGTTGTTGTTGTTACGGTTGTTATTGTTGTTGTTGCGATTGAAGTCTGCTTCTTGAGCATATTCTTCGCGGTTGTTGTTATTATTGTTGTTACGATTGCGGTTGTTTAGATCTAATTCTTGAGCTAATTCTTCCAAATCGTTACGGTTGTTGTTGCGGTTGTTATTATTGTTGTTTGCCATGATGTTGTTCACCTCCACGACACTTATTTTTACTCACTTGAATTTTTTTTATTCAATTTCATGAAAATTAAAGTACACATTTAAAATTTGAAATTATGAATACAACTTTTCTAGTAAGGGTAGTCTTTTTTAAGGGTAAAAAGGAGGAGTGTATATGTTCGAAAAGAAATTAGCACTTCATGAAACGATGGAATTCCATGAATTGATTAATTTTATGACAACAAGTTTACTGAAATCGAAGATGAGTCAAGGGATTGTTTTTGATGATGATTTACGAGCGCTATTAGATAAAAATGTTAAGCTTACTACTCCTGCATTAACTGCAATGATTAAGCTTTATAGAAATTCGAAATTAGAATATTAGGAGGCGAAATCGGTGGATGACTACTTAGATCCTATAAACTCAGTAAATATGCCTGAATTAACGGATTCAGGAGTTGCTCTTGAGTTTTTATTGACGACGAAGACAGGTATTCGAAATTTATCTTTTGCTTTAACTGAAACCGCATCCCCTGCCCTTCGAAAATTAATGAAAACCCAGCTAGATGTAATGATCGATATGTATGATGAAATCTGTGAATTGATGATGAAAAAAGATTGGTTAAAACCATATGACCTAGAAGCTCAAAAAGATTTGGATATCAAATCTGCAGAAAATGCAGTGAGTATAGCTCAATTAGATTTGTTCCCTAAAGATATGAATCGTAAAGGTTTATTCCCAACTCCGCCAAAATAATAAAACATAAGGGAGTTTTAGAAATGAAGGCAGTTACTTTCCAAGGTATTAAAAATGTTGAAGTTAAAAATGTAAAAGCACCAGATATTTTAAAACCCGACGATATTATTATAAAAGTTACAGCATCCGCAATCTGTGGATCTGACTTACATTTATTACATGGGATGATACCTAACCTGAACAAGGATTACGTTATTGGACATGAACCAATGGGTATTGTGGAGGAAGTTGGTAAGAGTGTAACTAAAGTAAAAAAAGGTGATCGCGTCGTTATACCGTTTAATGTTGCTTGTGGTGAATGTTGGTTTTGCCAACACGATTTAGAAAGTCAATGTGACAATTCTAATGATAAAAATGAAATGGGTGGATTCTTTGGCTATTCACACACAACTGGAGGTTATCCAGGTGGACAAGCAGAATATATGCGGGTTCCTTTCGGCAATTTCCTTCCCTTTAAGATCCCTGAAGACAGTGAAATTCCAGATGAAAGCCTAGTTTTGCTCGCAGATGCTGCATCTACAGCGTTTTGGAGTGTTGATAATGCTGGTGTTAAGCAAGGTGATACGGTAGTTGTTCTTGGATGTGGCCCTATCGGTTTACTTGCCCAAAAATTTGCTTGGTTAAAAGGGGCTGAGCGAATAATTGCAGTAGATTATGTTGGATATCGACTAAAACACGCAAAACATACAAACAAAGTAGAAATAGTCAATTTTGAGGATCATGAAAATTGCGGTGAATACTTAAAAGAGATTACAAAAGGTGGCGCGGATGTTGTCATTGACTGTGTAGGTATGAGTGGAAAAATGACACCTATGGAATTTCTGGCAAGCGGGCTGAAATTCCAAAGTGGTGCCATGGGTGGACTTGTCATTGCAAGTCAAGCAGTGAGAAAAGGTGGCACAATTCAAGTGACTGGTGTTTACGCAGGTAGATACAACGCATTCCCTCTAGGCGATATTTTCCAAAGAAACGTAACTATAAAGACTGGACAAGCTCCTGTTCCACACCACATGCCATTTATTTATAATTTAATAAAAGAAGGTAAAGTAAATCCAAGCGATATTGTGACACATGTCTTACCACTTGAAAAAGCAAAACATGGATATGAAGTATTTGATACAAAAACAGAAGATTGTATAAAAGTGATTTTAAAACCTTAAACTAATAAGGAAGCAGAATGATTGAAACGATATCATTCTGCTTTTATTTTACATGAGACTGCTTATATTCAAGATAAGGCTCATACATCATTAGAGCATGGTTTTCAGTAACGAATTCATCATCAATCAATTCACTATTTAAATTATAAACTTTACGGTGGATTTTATTGTGACGAATATAACTTCCCCAGTACTCAAATGATAATGAATGATCTTTTTCATATACCTCATAGGTTTTGGTAGCTCGAGCATCTGATCTCCATTCTCCTACTAAATGAGTATCTGTTAAATAAATGTGTAACTGATAAGTATTGTTTGTTTCATTTTTTATTTGTAAATCTAAGTAATTGTAAGAGCACGTTGCTCCACTACCAAATGGTTGGGTCCGATTGGAATCAGGGAATACGTCATAACTATGACGATAACGTTCAGTAACTGTAAGCGGTGTATGTAAAGTCATCCAATAAATTAAGTTCGATAACTGACAAAGTCCTCCACCAATCCCAACAGTTACCTTACCATAATGTAAAACCATCCCATCAACATACCCTTTTCGTTTTGTTGGATTTCCAATTAAACGCCAATAAGAGAAAGTTTCCCCTGGTCTAATGATGATTTTATTAAGTTGTCTAGCCGCTATCTTTAAATTGTTGATTTTATTGTATTGTAATTGCATATCAATATCTTTTAGTTGTCTTAATAGTAAAGATTGGTGACTAAACATTACATAAGATAAATTTTTATTTAATCTTGTTAAAGCGTATTTCTTATTTCCGTTGAACCATTCTATATAACGCTTGAATCGAAAATATTTTTTCCCAACAAATATTCGAAGCTGACTTCTCTTTATAGGTCTTAACGAAAGCATTCCCATCACCTCTTAAGCAATACTTTATCAAAAAATAACTCTAATGTAATTAGTTGGTTAATGGAAATAATATTTTGTATTACATAAATTAAGTATACGAAACTTAACGCAGTGTCATTTCGTATACATATGAAATGAATTAGCTAGGAGAATCGTAAATGGACTCTAAAGTGGAATTACAAAAATACTTAATGGAAATTGAAGCTTGGGAAGATGACCAAAAAGGATTATTCTTTTGGGAAAAACTTGGACGTCTCCCCTTCAAATTATTAGATAAAGTAACACCAAAATTTTTACAAGAGAAAATTGGAATATTGGTTAATGAATTAGGCAGCTATATTCAAACAGGCGGTAAATATTTAATAAGTGAAAAGGCAATGATAAAGAAAATTCGAAAAACTACTGTTCACTTAGAAATTGAAACAATTGAAGATGTTGCGAAAATGCCACTAAAGGATATGATAAAAGTAAGTGATGCACTTCAAGGAGAACGTGTAAAGTTTGCAACAGTTCAAGGTGCTTCTACTGGATTTGGCGGTATCTTTACATTGGTTGTAGACATCCCTGTAGTATTGGGTACTGCTTTAAAAACGCTACAAGAAATCGCAATCATTCATGGATATAATCCTAACGAAAAAACAGAACGTGTATTTATCGTAAAATGCATGCAATTTGCTTCTGCTGACATTGTTGGAAAAGAAGCAATTTTAAAGGAACTTGCAACGATGAATGAAAAGAAAAACACTTCAGAAGATATGATCTCTCAGTTAAAAGGCTGGCAAGAAGTCTTCTTTACCTATCGTGATCAATTCGGATGGAAAAAATTATTCCAAATGATTCCCATTGCAGGAATGATTTTCGGAGCCTTTGCAAATAAAGGGATGATCAAAGATGTTTCTGAAGCCGGAATAATGCTTTACCGAAAACGCCGTATATATGAGAAGTTGCATGAGTTAGAAAGTACGTCATTAATTAAGGAATAAGTCTTTTGAAGTTTGTCTGTATAGGCAAACTTCATTTATTTATTACTAGTCATTTGTTGAGTTACTTGTCTTGTTTTGGATATGGAGGCGAGCGTTCTCTAACATAAAGTTGGATTGCTCGACTCATATTAAACAAGAAAGGAGATGAGTTAATGTCAATCATTGATAACAAGCGTAATAAGAACAATTCATGTGGATGCAATACGAATACATCAAAACCGAAAAGCCATGAGGAAATTGCAAAGGAATTTTACCCGAAAAGTGGTCCAACATCATCAAATGGCCAACAAATCAAGTCCATCGTGGAATTCGCAAAAGAATTTGTTCCTAGTTTGATTCCGAAAACGGTTAAAAACAAATTAGCTGGAATGAACAATTCTAATTCGAATGCGGGAAGTAACATGCCTAAAGTTTCTATTGAAGAAATCGCTAAAGAATTCTTTAATAACCCGTCTTACAAAGCAAGTGGTTCTAATTCAAGCGCGGGTAAAAATACAAATGCTGTGACAGAATTTGCGAATGAGTTTTTATCAGCAAATACACAAGCAAATAAAAACTCATCCAATTCAGCAAATTTAAGTTCAAAAAATAAACAAAATGCTAAACAATCAAATAATAATACAAATGCTTTGACAGAATTTGCAAATGAGTTTTTAACTTCGAACTCTCAGGGTAACAAAAATACTTCTTCAAGCTCAGCTAAAAGTGCTCAAGTAAATTCTGTTAAATCAAAGACAACTTCAAGTGTGATCACAGAATTTGCGAATGAATTTTTAACTTCGAATACACAATCGAAGAATAATTCAAATTCGGGTTCATCGAAAAGTTCTCATACAAATTCAGCAAAATCATCTAATAATAAAAACACAAACGCTATTACTGAATTTGCCAATGAATTTTTAACAGAAACTAATGCTTTAAATAAAAATTCAGGTTTATCGAAATCGGCAAATTCTAGTTCATCAAAAAAACCAAATGTATCTAACTCAAAATCGAACACAAATGCCCTTACGGAATTTGCAAACGAATTTATCACTGCAAACGCAAATACGAAACCTAAAACTTCTAACAATAAGACATCTACTAGCTCAACAAACAGCACTAAATTGAAATCACAACAAGAAATTGCAAAAGAATTCATGCCAAAGCATGATAATGGTGCAACAATTGATAAGAAAAATAAATAAAGCATTGGCGTTGAGTAGGGTCTCCCCTACTCACGCCTTTAATTTGTACATAATTTGTAAGATAAAAGAAAACCTGGCTTGTTGGGTCGCCAGGTTCTTTCATTAAAAAATCCGATTTTCTGTATTCGCATCAAAAAAATGTGCTCTTTCCATATCAAATGCTAGTTCAATAATATCTAATGGTTTTACTGTTGCATCCGCATCGATTCTTGCAATAAAATCAGTACCGTTTAAATTCGAGTATAAGTATGTTTCGGAACCCATAAGCTCAGCCACTTCAATTTGTGCTGTAACTCTTGACCCTTTATGGTTCGCAATATCTTCAAAATTCGTATAAATATTTTCTGGACGAATACCGAGTATGATTTCATGTCCGATATATCCTTTTTCTTGTAACAACGTTCGTTTGCTTTCAGGAAGTTCTATTCGGATATCTCCTAAAACAAAACCTTCTTCCGTAAGCTTTCCTTTAAAGAGGTTCATAGCCGGTGAACCAATAAAGCTACCTACAAAAACGTTGTTTGGATAATCGTAAACATCTTTAGGAGTACCTACTTGTTGAATCAGACCATCTTTCATGACAACTAATCGAGTGGCCATTGTCATCGCTTCTGTTTGATCATGCGTTACATAAATAGTTGTTGTTCCTAACCTACGGTGTAGTTTTTGGATTTCTGCACGCATTTGCACACGTAATTTTGCATCTAAATTCGATAAAGGCTCATCCATTAAGAAAATTTTTGCATCACGAACAATGGCACGGCCAAGCGCAACACGTTGACGCTGACCACCTGATAATGCTTTTGGTTTACGCTTTAAATATTCTTCTAAACCTAAAATTTTTGCAGCTTCATTAACTTTTTCTTGAATTTCTTTTTTAGGCACTTTTCTCATTTGTAAACTGAAAGCCATATTTTCATAAACAGTTTTATGTGGATACAATGCATAGTTTTGAAATACCATGGCAATATCGCGATTTTTAGGAGCAACTTCATTCATTTTTTGACCGTCGATTTCTAGTAAGCCATCTGTAATGTCCTCTAACCCTGCAATCATTCGTAAAGTAGTTGTTTTTCCGCATCCTGATGGACCAACAAAAACAATGAATTCTTTATCTAAAATATGCAAGTTAAAGTCTTTAACAGCGACAGCTCCTTTATCATATTCTTTTGTAAGGTTTACTAATTTTAATTCCGCCATCGTTTATCCTCCAATCTATTATTCTCTTAATTTATCGAAAAACATAATTCACCAAGACAAAATGTATGCTGTATTTCAAATTCTTCATTGAGTAGTACCAAATCTGCATCTTTCCCTACTTGTAAACTTCCTTTTCTATCAAAAACACCGAGTTGTTTCGCTGCATTCATGGAACTAATCTTTTGAATATCGTGAATGGATAAATCACAAACATCCTTCATTAACTTCACACCATCAATCATGCGTAATACGCTACCTGCAAGAGTACCGTTTCGTAGTGTTGCTTTTGGCCCTACTACTGTTACATCCTGATCAGCTAAAGTATAGGTACCATCTGGCAATCCTTTTGCTCTCATCGAATCAGTAATTAAGATGATTCGATCTGATCCAATAAATTTGCCAATCATTTTTAACATCTTCGTCGATAAATGAACTCCGTCTGCAATCACTTCACAAAATAGGCTATTGTTCATAAAGCCTGCTCCTACAACACCTATTTCTCGATGGTGGAGCCCTGTCATGGCATTTGTAAAATGAGTTAAATTTGTTAACCCATGTTGTTGCGCTGATTCGATAATTTCAAAACTCGCTTTCGTATGACCAGCAGATGATAAAACTTGATGATTTTTTAAAAAGTTTATCATTTCAAAATTTGTATCTAGCTCTGGAGCAAGGGTTACGATTTTCAAACCATCTAGCTCGCTACCAAACCATTCTTTTACCATTTCTATAGAAGGTTTACGGATATACTGTAAAGGCTGCGCACCAG
Organism: Ureibacillus manganicus DSM 26584; assembly: GCF_000772945.1. Classification (GTDB taxonomy): domain Bacteria; phylum Bacillota; class Bacilli; order Bacillales_A; family Planococcaceae; genus Ureibacillus; species Ureibacillus manganicus. The sequence goes on along the minus strand of NZ_JPVN01000016.1, from coordinate 34,763 downwards.
CTTGTTCAGGATGAATAAATGGTCCTTCTAAATGAAAGCCGAGCATATCAGCCCCTTTAAAACTATGATTTCCTATAAATTGTTGATTCAGGTTAATTGCATTCTGAATATGATCTGGAGAATGCGTCATGGTTGTTGCTAAAAAAGAAGTCGTTCCTTCGCTTGGTAAATATTGAACAATCTTCTCAGTTGCGTGTAACTTACCATCCATAAAATCTTCACCAATAGCACCGTGAATATGTTGGTCAATAAATCCTGGCAAAGCCAAGTTTCCATTGCCATCAAATTCTTCTCCATCGTAGTTTTCAATCGGCATTTCTGATATACGAGAGATTTTTCCATTTTGAATGAACACTTCTCCACGAATAACAGAACCATCTTCTAAACAAATTTGAAGATTTCTTATTAGTTTATCCGCCATAATGTTCACCTTCTTAAATGGTTAGTTTTTTTTCTTCAGATTTTGTTGATTTTGAATGGATTCAATCGCTTCTCTTGTCTCATCTAAATAATGAATAGTTGTATCATATTGTGTTGAAGCGACGGACATGAATAAAATATCCATCACATGTAACTGAGCAAGTCTTGACGATGTTGCTCCACTTCGAAAATTCGCTTCCCTGTTTGGTGAAGTGTGTAACTGAATTGAAGAAAGCTGAGAAATAGGCGTTTGACCATATTTCGTTAAGCTAATTGTTTTCGCACCTTTCTCATTTGCCAATTCAATAATTTTTTCAACCTCAAATGTACTACCTGAAAATGAAATTCCAAAAACAACATCATCTTTTGTTGCATTTGCGATAATCGTTGCTCCCATATGTAAATCAGTACTGGCAGTAGATGGCTTGTTAATTCTTAAAAACTTTTGTTGGGCATCTATTGCAGATATACCTGATGCGCCAACACCAAAGAAGTGAATGTTTTTCGCATTTACAATAGCATCTACAGCCATTTCTAATTGTTTACTATCGATTAACTCAGCTGTTTCACGTAAAGTTTGTACAGCTAAGTCAGTTACTTTTTGAATCGTAATAGAAACAGGCTCATTAGGCTTGATATCCCGGTTCGTTAATTCAATTTTACGGCCTAAGTCTCCAATTATTCGCAGTTTTAGCTCTTGAAAGCCTTTTAAATTCAACGATTTACACAATCTTGTTACCGCTGCTCCGCTTGTAAGACTCAATTCACCTAATTCAGAAACCGTCATCGTCGCAACTTGTTCTGGATGTAAAAGAATATAATCTGCTATTTTTTGTTCTGATGGAGGAAGTTGTTCCCTCATTTCTTTTAGTAAAATTAAACCACCATTTGATATCGCCATAAAATCAACCTTTCACTACTTAACTCAATTATTTGTTAATTCCTTTACCATAACGTGAAACTTTCGATAGGTTTTAAATCCATTCTTTAAATACAAATGTCCAGCTGAACTTTTTTCACTTGTCCATAAGAACCAGGCACCCTGTAAAGATTGTTTTCTCATTTCATGTAATGTATCGTGTAATAATATTTTACCTAATCCCTTCCCTTGTTCACGTTCATCAACACCGAAAGGACCAAATCTTTCACGAATTCCTTCATATCCACCATATAATGCAAATCCAACGACAATGTCCTGTTTTTTTGCGACTAGAATTCGCGAAGGATCCATACCCATTAAAATTCCTTCACGAATGGCTCTACCCCAATCTGCATTAAAATGTACATTTGCAAATTGTATGAGTTCATACAAATCTCCATCTTGTACTTTACCGAATGAATACCCTTCTAATTCCCTTTGCTTTTTCAGCTCTTTAATTTGTTCAGGATATACATAATCTATTAATGCTCGATGCATCGCAACAGGGGAATAGACTTTTCTAAATCCTTTTTTTAACAAGAAAGCAAATCCTTTTGGATACCGTTCTTCATCAATTCCCGGCACAAAATAATTTGGTGCATAAGAGGAGAAATACACTTTTTCTGCTCCTTCATTTTTTATATAGTCACACGCCTTTTCAAAAAGCTGATGACCAATATTAGCACGTTCATATTGTTGATGAACCATGAAAAATGTAATCCAACCTGTGTCACTTTCTAAATTTGTTCCTTCCATTGGAAGTTTTCTCGTAATGGCTAATACAGCTCCTACGATTTCCCCTTCTTCCACTGCTACAATAAGTCCCTTTGGATCAAAATTAGCATCTAACAATATTTGGTTTCGGAATCGGTTCTCATTTATCGGATCATGCACCAATACTTCATTCCATAATTGAACAAGTGCTGCTTCATCGCCATTTCGAAATGTACGTAACATGATTCTTATCCCCTCTCATTATTTGAAAGATTGATTGCTTGACGGACAAACCCATTGGATTTTGAAATGAGTTTTATGGCCTCAGCTTTTTTTTCGTTTGTTAATATCATGACAATTGCAAGTTTCACATTATATTCAGTTTCCTCTAACACAGCTTCCGCTGTTGAGTAGTCAACATTCGTTACTGTACAAACAATTTTCTTTGCACGTTCTTTTAATTTATAGTTACTTGCGTTTAAATCTATCATGAAATTTTGATATACTTTTCCGGTTTTTATCATTGAAGTGGTTGAAATCATGTTGAGTATCATTTTATGAGCAGTTGCAGCACGTAAACGTGTAGAGCCAGATAAGATTTCAGGACCTGTGACAACCTCAATTTGAATCGAAGCATATTTACTTATAATTGAATTTAGATTACTAGTAAGGCTAACAGTTGTTGCCCCACATTGCCCCGCATATTTTAATGCACCTATTACATAAGGAGTTCTTCCACTTGCAGCAATACCAATTACTACATCACTAGAAGTAAGCGATAAATTCTTTAAGTCGGTAGCACCAAGTTCTTCATCATCTTCTGCACCCTCCACCGCACGAAACATAGCACCTTCTCCACCTGCTAATATTGCTTGCACTAAATCTGGTGATGTACTAAAAGTCGGAGGACATTCAACTGCGTCTAAAATACCGATTCTTCCACTTGTACCAGCGCCAACATAAAATAATCTACCTTCATTTTGAAATGCCGTTACGACCTTACTTATTACTTCTTCAACTTGTGGTAATACACGTTGAACTGATAAGGCGATTGTTTGATCTTCCTCATTCATCACATTTAATATTTCTGTTATCGACATTTCATCAATTTGATGTGTCTTCGGATTGCTTTTTTCAGTTGTCAGAAGTGATATTTTGTCCATCGCTCCGCCTTCCTATCTATAGAGTAAATACTTAGCTCTTTTTTTGATAAATTCTTTCGTATCTCTTCTACACTTTTCTAAAAAGTTATCAATATTGCCTTCTAAAACGGACTTTCTTAGCAGTGCATTCCCAGCGAGCAGATCAAACATAGGATGCTTTAAACTTTCATATTTTAAAAATTCTATACGGTCTCCATAAATACTCACAATCGTGTTAAACACTTGAGTAAATGTACTTAATGGTTTAAAGTTTTGACGATCTAAAATATGCAATTGGATTCCTTCACATAGTTCATCTTTATATTTTTGATACGTTGGTTTGAAAGACGTAGCCCTAAAATGAACATTTGGTAATTTGAGGGCATTCAACCCGTCTTCTAACTTTACGCCGTTAATGAATGGAGCACCGATAATTTCAAATGGTTGTGTAGTACCTCTTCCTTCCGAAAGATTTGTCCCTTCGATTAAACAAGTGCCTGGATAAAGTAACATCATATCGATTCCCGTCGTATTTGGTGATGGTGTTATCCATGGAAGGTTAGTATCTGAAAAGTACATGTTTCGTGACCAACCTTCCATTAATACAACAGTTAAATCACAACTTATGGAAAATTCTTTGTTGAAATAACTTGCTAGTTCTCCAACGGTCATGCCATGACGATTTGGTATTGGATATAGTCCAACAAATGAAGTGAAATCTTCGGAAACTAAATTTCCTTCTACTTCAATCCCACCAATTGGATTTGGACGATCTAACACAATCATTTTCTTATTTGTACGTCGACATGCTTCCATCATATAAGCTAGGGTATAAATGTATGTGTAGTACCGTGCCCCGATATCCTGAATATCGAATATTACAATATCAACTTCATCCATCATCTTGTCGGTAGGTTTTTTAGAAGCACCGTATAAGCTAAATACAGGAAGATTTGTTTCCTCGTGAACCATGTTCGAAAACCTTTCGCCTTCTTTTGCATATGTTTTCAAACCATGTTCAGGTGCAAATAATGCTGTTAATTGAATACCAGGATGTTGATGGAATAACCGAATCGTGGAAACTAACTCTGCATTGGCACCTGTTTGATTTGTCAATAAACCGACACGTTTACCTTTCACTAAGTGAACATGTTGTTCTAAAAATACATCTATACCGAGTTTTACTTTTGTTCTCATTATTCTTTTACTCCACCAATCGTCAAGCCTTTTACGAAGTGTCGTTGGAATAAAATAAATACGATTATCATTGGAATTGCTGTTATTGCTGCACCACTCATAAGCAATTTAAAGCTTGCTAAGTTTGCATCTTGTAACGTTTTTAATCCTACTGGTAATGTGTAAAGAGCCTCATTATTTAAGACAATAATTGGCCACAGAAATGAATTCCAAACACTCATAAATGTAAAAATACCTAGCGCTGCAAGTCCTGGTTTAGCAAGGGGCAATACGACTGTCCAATACGTTTTCCATTCACTTGCACCATCCATTCTCGCTGCTTCTAATAACTCGTCTGGAATAGAGTACATGAACTGTCTCATTAAAAACACCCCAAATACCATTGCTAAATCAGGCAATATCAATGCCCAATGGGTATTCATTAACTCTAATTTTCCTACCATGAAAAATAGTGGAACAAGGGTAACTTGTCCTGGGATCATCATTGTTGAAATAATGACCCAAAAAATTAAGTTACGACCAGGAAACTTCTTTTTGGCTAATACATAACCGGCCATGGAGTCAAAGAGTAGAATCCCAAAAGTTACAATTACGGCAATGTATATACTATTAAAGAACCATTTTCCGACATCCTGTTTAGTAAATAAGTTTACAAAACTAGAAAAAGTATCCTCAATAATGTAACTCATCATGTCACGATGATATGTTTCTAACTCTATATCACCTGCTTTTGCAGCCTCTCGTGCTTCAGACCAATGTTCGAAGTACAAAGGTATACCCATCGGATACATTTTTGGCGGATTCGCATTAACATAAGATACAGGTCTTTCCATGTCTTGTGACTGGTAACTACTTAACTGGAGAGATGTCGAAAATACCCAGTAAAGTGGTAATAATGAAATAATCGCAAATACAGTTAGTAAAATATAGGTGATAATTTTGTTTATACTTTTAATCGGTTTGTTTTTCATTTTCGACCCTCCCCTTACTCATCATGTCGTAGTACTCTGAACTGGATAATTGAGAAGATGAGAATGATGACAAATAACACAACTGCTTGAGCAGAAGCTAGACCATATTCAAAATCTCGGAAACCAGTTTTATAGATTAAATGTACTAGCGTCTCAGTCGAACTACCTGGTCCTCCACCTGTCATCATGATGATTTGAGTGAATACTTGAAATGACCCTATTGTACTTAATAAAACGAGGTATAAAGTTGTAGGTTTAAGTAAAGGTATTGTAATATGAAAAAACTGTTTAAGACTATTTGCACCATCAATACGAGCAGCTTCATAAAGTGATTGAGATATGGATCCCATAGAAGCTAAATACATAATGATTCCAGTACCAAAAGGAATTAGACATGACATGATAATCAAAGCCCATAATGCAGTAGCAGATTGACCTAACCAGTTAATTGGTTCTACACCGAACCAGCTTAAAAAGTAGTTAAACAAACCAAAGTCATAGTTATACATCCAACGCCAAACCATTGCTATGATGACCATAGAAGTAACAGATGGTAAATAGAACGCTGAGCGGAAAAAGCTTTGTGAGATCTTGCCTAATCCGAAAATCATAACGGATATCACAAGAGCACTAATCACAGAAAAAGGTACAGTTACAACAGTAAAGAGTAGTGTATTTTTTAATGCAATACTGAATGCTTCGCTATTAAATACTGCTATGTAATTATCTAATCCTATAAAAATACTTCCGTTGAATCTATACTTTTGAAATGATAGTACTATTGCCCAAACTACTGGAAATGCGACGAACAACACAAACAGTATTAATTTTGGTAATAAAAACAAATAAGCACTGTAGTTTTTCTTCATGTCACGCCAAACTGTGTTAGGTTTTTTGTGCGACTTTTTCGCATTCTTAGTACCTTGTAAACGATTCTCATTCATATTTACTTCCTGTACTGGATCCAATTTCACTTGAGTCATTTCATACACCTCCTACAAATGAAGCAGGCATGCTTGTGCAATACCTGCTTCTTCATAATTATTTCAATAATTCGTCCACAGCTTTTTTCGCGTCAGCCATTGCTTGTTCAGCTGTTTTTTCACCATTAAATACTAATTGAAGTTGTGTTTGGATCGCTTCATCAATCTTTTTCCACTCTGGGTGACGAGGAAGCATGACAACTTGGTCAGACATTTCCATCGCTCTTGTCATCTCAGGGTTTTCTTTGAACGGATCCATTTCAGAAGAACTAATGCGAGCTGGGAAAATACCGTAATGTTGAGCCATTGTAAACTGCTCATCTGTTGAAGAAATAAATTTCATAAAATCAGCAACTGCTGCTTTTTTATTTGCATTGTCACCTTGGTTAAACATTAACCAACCGCCAACTCCACCAATTGTTACTGCTTCACCTGCATCACCAGTTGGGTATTCTGCTACCATAAAGTTCGTAGGGTACTTGCCTTGTGCTGCACCAATTGCCCAAGTTGCCCATGGTTGCATTGCAACAGTACGTTGTTCTTCGTTAGCCCAAGCTTGGAATGTACCACCAACATCAGAACCACCTAAAGTTTCGGGTGCTGCATCTTCTTTTAATTTCAAATCTGCTAAATCTTGAATCGCTTGTACTACTTTTGGGTCATCAAACGTAAACCCTGTCAAATCTTCATTAAGTGGAGATCCACCGTTTTTATAGAAGAATGGCCAAGCTTCATAGTATCCAGGTAAAATGTAAGTGGAGAAACCGTACACATCTGTTTTTCCATCTCCATCACGATCGAATGTTAAATCTTTTGCTGTTTTTAAAAATTCTGCATAAGTCCATTTACCATTTGCAGGTGGTGTAACGCCTCTTTCTTCAAATAAATCCAGGTTCAGAAGCATTGTGTGTAATGTAATTGAATTTGGAATTCCGTAAAGTTTTCCATCATACGAGTATGCATCTAGTGCATTTTCATAGAAATCTGCTTTTTCTTCTTTAGTTAAGTAAGCATCTAGTGGTTCAACCACACCTTGTTCGATATGATCAATACTTACAGAACTACCACTTATATCAACTGGTGCAATATCTGGCCAAGCTTGTCCGGCGATAGATACCCCAAGTTTATCGCCCATTTCAGCCCAAGGAACCTGAACCAATTCAATTTTAATACCTTCATTCGCTGCTTCGTATTCAGCAATTTTGCTTTCTAACCAATGATATTTGTTATCATCTTCATCTGGCCATCTTGGACCATCCCAAATTGTGATTGTTCCTTTAAACTCATCAGCATCGCCTACTTCTTCATTACTGCCACCACTACATGCAGCTAACATAGAAGCTGTTAAGCCTAGTGAAGCTAAAAGAAGTGTAGGTTTTTTCCATAGCTTTTTCATTTACTTTCCCCCTATTTGTTTTACCATGCAATTTTCCCCATAACCGTTTGTCTGTTTGCCCCTGTTGATGAAGGTAAGCTATTAGGAATTTTGTTGAAACCTAAAAACCCAAGAAGTGCAAAAACAAAAGCTTCCTTTGCATCATGTTGTATACCAAGTACATCTGTTTGTTCCACACGAATTGTTTCAGGAAGTAATTCTATTAAGTAGTTTAGTAGAGTAGAATTATGAACTCCACCACCACTAATAAAAACTTCTTTTACTTCGAATGGTTCAATTAAGCTTACAATCTCATTTGCTAAAGTTTTTGCTGTAAACATCGTCACCGTTGAAATTTTGTCCAATGGGGTAAGGTGATATTGGTCTCCTGCATCCCAGATACGCTCTGAGTATGCTTGACCAAACAATTCTCTACCAGTGCTTTTCGGAGCTGATTGTTGGAAATAGTCATTGTTGAGCAAATATTCCAAAAATTCAGCGTGAACAACCCCTGATTTGGCAAAATCCCCGTTTTTGTCAAAGCTTTGCTGTCCATTTGTATACTTAGACACGAAAAAATCAATGATCATATTTCCTGGGCCAGTATCATACGCAATGACATTTTGAGAACTTGCTTTATGCGGAACTACAGTTAAATTCGCAATCCCTCCGATGTTAACTAAAATACGACCCTGTTCTTCATGCTGAAATAAGTAATAGTCAGCAAAAGGAACTAAAGGTGCGCCTTGACCACCGGCAGCCATATCACGGGTTCTAAAATCTCCGATGACAGGAATCTTCGTTTTTTCAGCTAGTACCGAAATATCACCGATTTGTAACGTGTTTGGGCGGGCAAACTTTTCGTGATTGCAAACATTTGGTTCATGCCAAATGGTTTGTCCATGTGAACTGATTAAATCAATGGAATCGTATTCAATCTCCGAATCAACTAAAGCTTCTTTAATGTAAGTTGCATAAAGTTCACCTAAATACATATTCATTGAAGAAACTTTTTGAATTGATACATTTGGTTCCATTAATTCATGTAACTTTAGTTTTAGTTCGTTATCATACGGTATCGTAACAAAATGCTTTAACTCATATTCTAGTTCCGCATTTGTCATCGAAAAATCTACAATAGCGATATCTAGCCCGTCCAGCGAAGTACCAGACATTAAACCGCATACACGCATCGGTTTCACCTTACCCCTCCCTTAGCAAGCGCAAAACTTGCAAACGCTTACTAACATTTTATAAGGTTTAAAAAAAAATATCAACACAATTTTAAATAGTTGAAATATTTTTTCAGTCAAGATGTTGTAACGGGCAATTTTCCATTTAATTGAACATTCCCCACTAAATATTGGGAAACAACTTCGAAAGCAGGTTTAGTAAATTCATATGTGCAAATTAATCGGTTTGCCAAAGTGAAAAGACTTACATCATATGGAGAGCGGATAGCTACTACATCAACTAACTTTCCTGTTTTTATAATCTCGTTTACAAATTGCTCTTGTACAGTTTGTTGTATGGCACTTAAAGTTAATACAACAATGTGATCATATGATTGCACGACATTCGCAATCGTTGTAATTTCTTCATCATAAGAGGATGGATTAATTTCCATTACATCAACAAAAGAGTGAACTTTCTTTAATTGATCTGCCATTTCTATTGTTGAATATCGTTTATCTTCCACCATCATGGCATATTGATTTGTCGGATAAATTAATAATACCTTTTCATCTTTCTGTATGGCTTTTCCATTATCTTGGACAACCGTTACACCATCTAAGTAAATTTCTCTCATAGCATTTTTATGTTCCCCAGACCCAACATACGGTGGTACTAACTTAGTCACTTCTATTTCAGTCCAATTTGTGTAGTTATTAATCATATTTTCTATTCGACTAATTGACTCATCTATTTGTTTCTCAGAAATTTCACCGTTTTCAACTGCTTCCACGATTTTTAATATAGACTGCTCTTGTAAGGAATGGATATGCGAAACCATCACTAAATCAACACCTGCTTGAATCGCTTTTACTGCCCCATTTACTGTTCCGATTCCTTTTGCAATAGCATCCATTTCCATACAATCCGTCGTAATGACTCCAGCAAATTTCAATTCTTCCCTAAGTAAATTAGTAATCACTGACCGAGATAATGTCGCTGGCGTATTTTCTTCAGTTTCGAGAGCAGGGAAATAAACATGAGCAGTCATGATCGCATCTGCTCCTGCAGCGATACATTCTTTAAACGGAACTAACTCCACCTCATGTAATCGTTGTAAGTCGTGGTTAATAATTGGCAAGTCTAGATGTGAATCGACACTTGTGTCTCCATGTCCTGGAAAATGCTTTAACGTTGTCATCACTTTAGCTTTTTGCATGCCTAACATTGATTGTTTGGCAAACTCTGCCACTTTGTATTGGTCTTCACCAAACGAACGAACACCAATAACAGGATTTTTCGGGTTATTATTTACATCAACCACAGGCGCTAAGTTCCAATTAATACCTAATGCTTTTAATTCTTTTCCAGTAATAACACCTGCAGCATATGCATGTTGTGGATTGTCGGTTGCACCTAATAGCATAGCACCTGGAATAATTGTTGTTCCTTCTCCTAATCTACGAACAACACCATTTTCTTGGTCAATACAAATTAATAATGGTGATGAATAACCTGCTGCTTTAGCTTCACGTTGCAAACTTTGAGTTAAATCAAGAATTTCTTTTGGTGTTCCAATATTTCTACCAAACAGAATTATTCCACTTATGTGATACTCATGGATTAAAAATTTAATTTCATCTGACATAATAATCCCTTTAAAACCTGCAATTAATAAACGACCAACTTTTTTCTTTAAACTCATTTTGTACCTCCTGTTAGTGGGAAACCTGGAATATGACCTTCTTTTCTTACATGTAGTCCTTTAGAATTTTGTAAAGTTTGTGCATAGGTAGTTCTAGCTAAACAGCCTCTTACCGTACCTAATGCTTTATAGTAATCGTAATAACGGAAGCTTGAAGAATTCATAATGAACCAATAACTTGAAAGAGCTTCTAAATAAGCTTCAAAAGAATCTGTCACATCTACATAAATATCAGGTTCATAACCATCCATGTCCTCCCAATTTTCACTATGAAATACTCGGCGAAGTCCATGTGGTGGAAGACCCTCTAAATCAAATCCAGGCAAAGATGCCTTTAACCAAGCATCTTGAACGATTTGTTGGCAGAGTGCATGATCTGGATGCATACTATTCACCCAATGTGTAATCACAAAATCAGGTTTCTCTCTTCTAAAAATAGTTGCCACTTCTTTAATAATTCCTTCATTAAATGACAACTCAGCATCTCGATGATTAAGTGTGATACTCACTCCACCTAATATTGCTGCAGCTATTTCTGATTCTTTTATTTTTTGTTCACGATATTCATCAACCGTTAAATGGGCAGGTCCTCCTTTTTCTCCTGCTGTTAAATGTAAAAATGTTACTTTATATCCAGCTTGGGCATATTTATGTGCAATTGCTCCAGCTTGTATTTCACCGTCTCCACAATGCGCTCCAACTACCATTAAATGCATGACTAGTCCTCCCCATTTTATAAATTTGTCATGATGAGATTATGTAAACGTGGTCTTAAACGATTCATTTTATCGTGACGTCCAAAATACACTCGATTTGTTAATAAAATGACGGTGACTTGAGCTTCTGGATCAATGTAAAAACTTGTGCCAGTATAACCTGTATGACCATAGGTTTTAGATGTCATTAAATCCCCTGCTGGACTTGCACCTTCACCTCTTAATTGCCATCCTAATCCTCGCGCTTCTGTTGAAAAAGGAGTAAAATTCTCCCTTGATTTTTGCAACCATAGAGGATAAATGATTTGATGATTGTTGTAGAAACCATCTTTTTCTAACATGTCACAGTATTTTGCAATATCCCCTATTGTTGAGAATAATCCAGCATGTCCACTGATACCTCCCATAAATTCGGTATTGTCATCATGAACAATTCCGTATTTATGTCCATTTAAATGCTCTAAATACTCAGTAGGTGCGTATCGTTGTCGTTTAACATTTGGTAAATAGGTTGTGTCGTTCATTTCCAATGGTTCGAAAATATATTTCTTTGAATATTGTTCAATTGGTAAACTAGAAACAATTTCTACAATTTTCCCTAGTAAAATGTATCCTAAATCGCTATAAACAACTTTGGTATCTGGTTGATATGTCAATACTTCGTTCGCACAAATATCCACTAACACTTCATCAAATGGAAGCTTCTTCTCGAAATACGGTCGATGTGCAATCAGACCAGAAGAATGCGTTAGTAGTTGTTTAATTGTAATCGTGTCTTTCCCTTTTCCGGCAAACCCTGGAATAAAAGAAGAGACCCGATCGTACAGGTGAATTTCTCCTAATCCAAGCAATTGTAAAATAGCTGGTGTAGTTGCAAGCACTTTTGTTAATGATGCAACATCAAATAGATGCTGCTGTGTCATTGGTACCTTGTCGTATTCCGTACTATTCATGCCGATAGCATCTTCCAATATCCACTGTCCTTTATGCTTCACCCGAATAACTGCCCCTGGAGTTACTTCTTTATCAATTTCCTTCTGTAAAAAAGTTTGAATTAGTTCTTTCACGATTTCACCCCTTTTGACATCGTTTGATATTGCTTCCACTTCGTAAACCCAAGCTTTCCATAAAATCTTTCAAGCTGTGTCCAATCAATTACGATATGATGCATTCCTCGCGCCATAAGTTCATTAACAGCTGCTTTTACTAAATCTAAACCAAAATTACTTCCCCTTACTGCACGGTCAATTCCTAAAGGTCCAATTCCTCCTAAAGGAGAAGAAAACAATTTGGACCAGTAAACATTTTGTGCAATCATTGGCGACTCGGGATCATTCATACGACAAAAACCTTTTAATTCGCCATCAATAAAAAACCCCATAAATTCTCTACCTGTAGAATTTATCTGAGTATATCGATAAGCTTCATAATGCCATCGACCAGGGAACACATCATTTAAGAAATTTAATAATTGTGGCAGATCTTCTTTTGTTAATACCCTGAAATGATCTTTAGAGTTTGATAGTGTAAAAGGGTTTTCATCTACAACTCTTTTCACTAAATCTATTTCAATAGAATCCTTTGTATATCCTTTATATTCAAACCATTTGATTGTGTCTGGTTGTTCTAAAGGAACCCCAGGAAAGTAATGCCATGGATCTCGCCCTAAACGAATTTCCTTCACATTCTGAAAACTCGACTCTGCATTTTGCAAAAGTGTTCTTCCAACGCCTTTTCCTCGCGCCTCAGGTTTCACAAGTAAACATTGAATCCATCCAATTTCTTGTGACATTAACGTTGGTGTTATTTCCTTAAATTGCTTCGCAATGACAAACCCTAGTAATTCTTGATCTTCTACTACTGCAACGGACCCTGTTCTTTGTAAATTAATATCATTTACAGTATTTTGAACCCATAACTCTTCCGTTATCGGAAATGATGTACCTAAGCATTTATTCCAAAGCTGAACAATTCGGTTAATTTCAATTTCTTCGATATTTACAAGTTTCATAGTTTTACACCATTATTTAATATTTCAACAAAGTTTGGCTCAATGTTTTTTTGAACAGCTCTTAACCCAGCTGCAATAGCTCCGCCAACCGGAGGAATTAAAGTTTTACTAAAATTCAAGTTTGGATTGCTTTCAATGGATAACTTTTGAAAGTGTTCAATAAAAATCACATCGTTTGTAAATACGCCACCAGATAATATTACGGAGGTATGATGATCTCGGTTAAATAATTGACTATGACACGATTTAATTGATTGCATCATTTTTTTACATGCCTTTTCTATAATCTTATTTGCAATTTGATCTCCCTGTTCTGCAAGTTTTACTACATATCGACTAATTGGAGCAATGACTGAACGAGGGTGATCTTTTCCATATATTTTTTCTATTAAATCAGGTACAGCTTTCACTTCAAAATGTTTTATGATAGCTTCAGTTAATGCGGTATCCATCCCTCGACCATCGTAATGTTGAAACGCTGCTCGAAGTGCTTCATTCCCCAAATAGAAGCCACTTCCTTCATCATCGAACAAGTATCCCCAGCCTCCAACACGTACCATTTTTTTGTTTTCATTTAATCCAATCGTTATAGCACCAGTACCAGCAATTTGTACAATGCCAGGCGAACCTAAAGTACCTGAATAAAGCGCATTAACTGCATCATTTTGAACAATGACAAGTGAATTTAAAGGTAAGTGTTGTAGAAGTAGAGATTTCATTTTTTCATCTCTACCACTTTCACCAACACCAGCCATTCCCGCAAAACAAACTTCTATTCTATTAAAAATATCCTTGTTATTTTCACGTAATTGGTTCAATAAATCGATAATCACATGTTCAAATTGTTCTTCTGATAGTGTATTGGGGTTACTTCTTCCTGTAATCGCTTGACTGTAAACGTTTCCATATTCGTCAGCAATTAAAGCTGTTGTCTTCGTCCCACCACCATCAATCCCTAAAATGTACATAAATTTAACCCCTTTTACTTCCATTTCCTTTATTATAATTTTCTGAAATATTTTTTCAACAATTGTTTTATATTTCGTTATTTTATTTTAATATTCGTTAATTTTCGGTCAATTGAATAATTTGTACATAAACACTATGTTATTTGCCACGGACTATATAGTTGGAAAATAAAAAAAGCCAAAAACACTTAATAAATAAGGGTTTTTGGCTTTTGTTTGACTATGGTCTCGACAGGGCTCGAACCTGCGACCCCCACGTTGTCGACGTGATGCTCTCCCAGCTGAGCTACAAGACCTAATATTGTGATAACCAAATATTAACACAAAATCTTAAAGTTGCAAATATCTTTTATCGTATACTTTGGTATTTCTGGTCTGGATAAATGAGCGGACTCCATTGCCTGTTTGAATTACGAGCAAGTTTTGCGGTCTTATGAGCGACTTTGGGTACTTTTTGAGCAACTTTTCTTGGGTTATGAGCAACTCCATCCACTGCGCATCTTTACCAACAACTTTCGGGATCTTATGAGCAACTTTTCATCAGTAATGATCATCTTTTACTTGCGGGAACACAAGCCCGTTGCATCTTACCTCTTTTGAAGATATATTTTTCGGATTAATTCAACTAACCAAATTGGAACTTTCCTTCCATTGAATAATGGGTAATATAAATCATAACCTTTTCGTAAATACTCCCACCTGAAATCATTTTCAGCTTCCAAATATTCAGAGACATCAATTATCTTTGCTCTGCCATTTTGTAATAGTATATTTTTCAAATGAAGATCTCTTGGATTCAAACCTTTATTACGAGCATATTCTCTCGCATTTTCAACGTCAAAAATTACCTGCTGAGGGATATGGATTCCTTGAAGTAAACAGTCAAAAAGAGTCAATCCTTCCTCAAAACTCACTACAAGAAAATCTTCATACGATGCATAACAAGTCGAGAAATAAGGTGATACACCTAAATTTTTATATACTTCCGCTTCTTTAGTTACTTTAATTGTTTTTCCTTTTGCATATTTTTTAAATGCAAAATTTGGTGCATTATAACAGTAAAATACAGCTGCATCTGTCCCCAATCCAATGCATTTCAAGTCGCTTGTAACACCATCTATTGATACTGGCTCATTATTTGGATTGGAAGTGACAGTTACTTTATTAATAGAGTCCATTGCTATTTCCCATTCTCGCTCTATGGTATCCCGCCTCACCAATCGAATTTACGTTAACATTTGAAATGTTGAATTTTTTTTAAAAGTAAATAAATAATTATTAACTAATTTGTGTTGGAACAAAAAAATAACAAGTACGTATGAAAAACAAAAAAAGAGCTATACTATTAAAGATTTCACTTCAATCCAAATGACTAAGGAGGGTTAACCCGATGAGTGCGAATGATCGTTAACTCAGAAGGACCAACGAAAACTGATCATGCTGGTGCTAATTTTCTTAGGGTAAAAACTTAAGATGTAAAGCAGAAGCGGAGGCAGGGTGTCATGGCGGAAGATAGCAAGTGATAATCAAGCCCGGAAATTTATTTCCGGGTTTTTAATATTTACGTTAAATATTCAGGATTATGTGTAAATTACCCAATTAATAAATGAACTTCTACTTTTACACCAAATCGTTTATAAATTCTTTACTAATAAAAATAAAGACGCACTATAAATATCTGCTGGAACGGCATTTACATAGACAAACAATGGTATGGATTTTAAGTAAATCATGGGAGGCTTTTTCAATGGCTTAAGATTTTCTCTTTTGAATTCATTTTTTTCACTTGAATCTGAAGTAGTTTGATCGACTTCATTTTTATCTTGATTCAAATTGGGATTTTCAAAATCAGCAGCTAAAAATGCAAATCGAGAGTTTAAGATTGCCAATTAGACACTCCTTCGCACCATATTTTTCCCTAAAAAAAAATACAACAAATAATTTAGATTATATTATTCTATTTTTCGACAATTGCAGTTATTACTTTTTACTTTATACATTTTCTTATAGGGATTTGTAAGTCATTCATACTTCAAGTAATTAGCCTTTAATTGGGTAGCTTCTGAACAGTTTCTACCTTGAAAAGCACTATAAATATCCTTAATTTGGCTTCTCATGGACAGTTCCGCCTAGCTTCGAATCTGTTTTGTCCATGACAACGCCCTTAGAATTGATTTGTTAACAAACTCCTAAATCACCGTATTTTCTTCAAAATTATATTAACTCGTATTAACAAAATACTTGATCGCACAATAAATTCATTAATAAATTGTTGATTTTAAATAATTATTTATTGATAAACAATAAATAACGTGTTAATATCAATTGAACAATAAATTAGTGAGGTGTTTTTTATGAAAAGAGGAACAACACTCTTTTTAAAGTTAGCGTTAATCATTATGGGGATTCCTGTTCTTGCACTAGGAATATATGGATTCTTTGATCTTTCAAACAATCCTGCAAATCCAGAGTATGCTCACATACTATATCCAATTGTTATTGGTATGTATTTATCTGTTTTACCTTATTTTGGCGCACTGTTTCAATCTTATAAACTGTTAACTTACATTGATAAAAACAAGGCTTTTTCATTGATTTCAGTTACAGCGCTTAAGAAGATTAAATATTGCGGAATTATTTTCAGTGTATTCTACATTCTAGTTATCCCTTTTGTTTATATGGTTGCAGAGATTGACGATGCACCAGGTTTGATCATCGTTGGAATGGTTCCTATTTTTGGTGGATTAGTCATAGCTGTGTTTGCTGCTGTACTCCAAAGACTTTTACAAGAAGCGATTTATATTAAATCTGAAAATGAGTTAACGGTCTAGGGGTGAGGAAATGGCTATTATTATAAATATTGATGTCATGTTAGCAAAAAGAAAAATGAGTGTAACGGAACTTTCAGAAAAGGTTGGAATTACAATGGCAAATCTTTCAATACTGAAAAATGGAAAGGCAAAAGCGATCCGCTTTTCGACGTTAGAAGCAATTTGTAAGGCTTTAGATTGTCAGCCAGGAGATATTTTAGAATATAAAGATGATCAAGAAAGTTAATCCATATAAAAAACGTTATTTTCAGGTGAGAATAACGTTTTTTTCTTATATGGACAAATATTACGTTACAAGAATGTTTTCAGGGATCGGATACTTAACTTCAGAAAAGTTTTTGATTAGTAATTCTTCATTTACCAAATTACCCGTCTTTTTTTCTATCGTTTTTCTCCAAATCTCATTTTGGCGATAATTTTTCCCATTATGTTTTAGGAATTGATGATTTCTTTCCTCAATATGATACGCATAAGGCATTCCTTCATTAGAGAAAATAGCACCCTTTAGATGTTTTTCTGTTAACCAAAGCTTTATTTGAAAAGAATTCGATGTTGGGTTAAACAGGCGAATGTCAACGTAATTGTAAAATACACTTGCACCACTTCCAAATGGAAGTGTTCTACCTGAATCAGGGAATGGATCAAAACTATGATGATGTCTTTCGGTTACTACCAGTGGTGTATGTAAAGCCATCCAGTAAAGTAAATTTGCTAGCTGACAAATTCCTCCCCCGATACCCGTTTTTACCTCTCCCCTTGCAAGCTGCATACCTTCAATATAACCTTTGTTTTTTGTCGTCTTCCCTACTAATTTCCAAAAAGAAAAGGTTTCGCCAGGACCTATAATAATTCCGTCTATTTTACTTGAAGCGATTTTTAAATTGACAATTTTATTTTCTTGTAATTGAGGATCACTATTTCCTAATGTTCTTCTCAATAATGATTGGTGTTTTTTGCAAGTGTGGTGGAATGTGGTTGATAGTTGTTTTTTTGTTGCAAATTTTTTTCTGTCCCTTAGATTTACAAATCCCCGAAAAAGCCTTTTTTGTCCAATTCTTAGATGATAGAAGATAGGGTGAATTTCAGAAAGTCTCACTTTTTTATCCTCCTAAACTACTAATGAATTTTGTTAGTAAATGGTATGACCAAATTTCCAAATTATGTTTTTGTTTTTTCTTCAAAGTTAATCCATCTAAGAGAATCCTATAATGGCAGACTTTCAATCTATTATATTGAAGATTGGATAGATTACCAATATTTAAGGTGTTTTTTATCTCTAATACTCCATGATAGAGTGGACTTGTGAGAACGAAAGAACAAATTACGACAAAATACATCCTAGGAGTGAACTAATTGAAAAAACAATTAATCACAATGACGGCAACTGTTGGAATTTTATTTTCTTCTGCATTCAACACCCAGGCATCGGCACATGAGTTGAATCATACAGTTCAATCAGGAGACACACTCTGGAAAATCGCAACTGAAAATCAAATATCAGTACAGGATTTAAAATCTTGGAATCAACTTATATCAGATACAATTTATGTGGGACAAAAACTAACTTTACTTGCTCCTCACACACATACAACTTACGGTACATATACAGTGAAATCTGGTGATAGTCTTTTCATCATTGCGACAAATCACAATACCACTATTTCACAAATAAAATCTATTAATCAATTAGCTTCTGATATGATTTATGTTGGCCAATCATTAAAAGTACCATCTGCCACTTCAACAAATGATACAGCTCCAAAAACATATACTGTGAAATCCGGAGATTCTTTATGGCTGATTGCATCAAAACATGGACTATCCGTTCAACAATTAAAAACAATGAATGGCCTTGCTGGTGATGAAATTTTCGTAGGACAAGTGTTGAAATTGACTTCAGAAGGTTCGACTACACAAGAACCTGAAGTAAAAACATTAAATGTTGAAGCATTAATCGCAGAAGGCAAAAAGCATCTTGGTGCTCCATATCAATGGGGAGGAAGTACTCCTGCTGGCTTTGACTGCTCAGGTTTTTTAAACTATGTTTTTAGTAAAGTTGGCGTTTCAATTCCCCGTACGGTAGAAACTATCTATGACGCAACGACTTCTGTTTCAACACCAAAACCAGGCGATCTAGTATTCTTTACAACTTATAAAGAAGGTCCAAGTCATGCTGGCATCTTCATTGGAGATAACAAATTTCTACATTCAGGTACTTCAACTGGTGTAACGATTACTGACATGGATAATCCATATTGGAAAGCCCGTTATCTAGGAGCTAAAAAAGTAAATCTTTAAAAATAAAAAAGCTATTTTGAACAATTTTAGTTCAAAATGGCTTTTTTTGTCCACATTATTTTCTACTTTTTCAATGATATCCTTCTTAAATCAGAAGACCCTTTGATCACTTCTACAATAAAGACAAATAGTGGTATCCCTATAACTAATCCCCATGCACCAAATAGTAATTCACCAACCATTAGTACCATGAATGTAAAGAAAATCGGGATTTTCATTGTAATAGAGTAAAGCTTTGGATTTAAGAAATACGCCTCAATTGCATGAATCACCATTATCATGACGAATACATAAACAACGTACATTACTCCACCGATTTGAAAGGCTATGATTGAAAGTGGAACTAATGAAATAGCTACACCAATTACTGGCATTAATCCTAAGAAGAAAATCATAATTGCGAGTCCTAGTATGTTCGGGAATCCTAATATGAATAATCCAATTACCGATAAAATTGTGTTCACCGTAGAGATTTGAATTTGAACTTTAATGGCTAAACCAAATGTATTTAAAAAACTGTTTCCAAAGTGAATGATTTGATTATAAATCTTTTCTGTTTTGGACGTTTGAAAAGTCCTACAAAAAGCTTTGATTTTTTCAATTTCTAATATAAAGAAGAAACTTAATAAAATCGCCACAAATGCTTCTAATAAAAACGTACCTACATCAGCGATACCAGCAAGGAGTGTATCCGCAATATTCTTTAAAATTCCATCCATATCTAGATTTTGAATATATTCATAGATTTTTTCAGGAACGAGGTCTCTAAATTGTTCAATATTAAAGGAAGAACTTTGAATGATAATCGCTGTTAACTGTTGAATTGCTGCAGGTAGGTAAAGATAGCCCGTTAACACAACGACAAATAAAATAATGCTATACATTAGAACGACTAACAGTTTGGGTCGCTTTAGTGATGGCGGTAAAATATGTAGTATTTTAACAAATGCTGCATATGCTAAGTATGTAAAAATAAAGGTTAGTAGTAAAAAATTTAATGCATTTTTAAAAAAGAACAATAGACCAATTATTACAATAATAATCATCCATTTAATGTTCACATTCTCTTTAAACCAATTCATTCATTAACCCCTTCACTCCCTATTCGGAATATTACCGAAATGTCAATTTGATTTCATTTTTTTCAATTAAAGCGTAGCATGTGAAGGTATGCATAGACAATATAAATATTTCATTTTGACTACTTTTTTACTAAGCATTAACAATTAATAAAAACGTATGAGAAGTAGATCTTCTTCTGTTTCAAATTGTGTTAAGGTATTTCCTTAACTCCTACACAAACATATCTTTATATAATATTGTTTACCTTTTGAAAGTGTGCCTAATACAATAAACGTAAGACATAAAAAAGCCGCATCGATTAAAAAGGATGCGGCTTTCATTTTTTATTTAGTTGTTAGTATTATGTCATAATTGTAATCTAACTGAAATATATCGACTATTGTATACTTTCTACAACCTCTAATACTTGCTCTTTTGTAAGTTCTGTACTAGATGCAGAAACTTCGTATAACAGTCCATCTTCTTCCCAGCTAATACTTACATAGTCTTCCATTTCAAATAGAACGCCAGTAGTTCCACGAACAGCGATTTCATCACCTTCCATATCTTGAAGTGAAAGGTGTTCAACAGGATTGCTTGATACTAAAATCCAGTTGTTTTCGTCTTTATCGTAGCTTAACATAGCCATTTCCATTGTTTCGTCAAAGAAACCTTCTGTGTATACATAACCTTCTGGAAGGTTAGTAGGTTCAACAATTACATAGTTTGATAATTCTTGAATCTCATCTACACTCATACTTCCAAAACCAGAATACATTTCGTCTTCTGTCACTGCGTTATCAATTGCCTCTTGAGGAATTTCAATTGGGTCTACTCCATTAATATTGGAGATAGTTGCTTCACCCTTCATTTTTAAAGGAATTTTCGTTCCTTCCATATCCATTTCAAGGTCAATGTTAAATACTTGTGTTGTTTGGATGAATGATTCTTTATCTACATGATACTCTAAATCAATTTGATTGATTTTAATTGAATTAAGTAATTCTTCCATTTCAGGATTAGCAGCAAGATCTGTACCCATTGATGAAGAAACATAATCTTCTATTAACACTTTATAAGTCTCATCATTACCTGATAAAGTTAATATATATTTTTCATCATCTTCAGTCATTTCGAACTGATCAGTAAATGATTTTAACTTTTCCATACTTTCTTCGTTTAATTGATCAAAACTTGTTATTCCTAATTCTTTTGTATCCATTTTAAGCCATTCGCCGAACATACTCATATATGCAGCGTCTTTGTTCATGTACATTTCAGAAATGATGTCCATACCAAGTGCTTCCATATTCATCTTAAAGTACATTGCATCAGGATTATGCGTAATATCACCATCGATTGACATCTTTTGCTCCATGCCATCTGCATCAATATCTAAATCCATTTTAATAGAATAACTTTTAAGTGCCGTACTTTCTTCAATTGATTTCGCTAATACTTCTGACTTGTCTAAATCCTTTGCTCCACAAGCTGATAAAACAAGTAGTAGTAAAAAACTAGCTAAATAAAATCCTAACTTTTTCACCGAGTTTCTACCTCCAATATTAGATTAACCAATTAAACATTATATAATCATAACATTCATCAATAAATCTGGCTATCTATTATTCTATAATAATATTACTAGTTTTCAACATGAATCTTTTGTCAAAAAGTGCAGCCGTTATGTACTAATAACAATTACTCTAGTCATTTCTTGCTATTTTTATTTATGTTCGGACTTATAGTTTACAACAAATGGCATTAGAAACGATATGCTTACACCAAACAACAAGACAGTCCCAAAGAAATAGATGGTTGGTAAAATAAAAGTACTCGACAAAATCTTAGCAAATATAAATAATGGAATAATCATGTAAAGTGTTGCTTTATATCTTGTTTTAAACTCAATACGATACTCCTTTTTACATCCTTCACATTGAATCGGTTTATAGCCTAACCAAATCGATTTGACTTTTGAAGACCAGCTTAACTTTTTGTTGCACTCGTTACAATATTGTATCCCCATATACATCCCTCCTACTTTCTACCATCCCAAATTTCTCTTTATTTTTCTTAGTTTATCATTTATTACATTATCTGAGAAAGAACTACATCGACTAAAATAAGAAAGAGTAGCGAGATTTAATTGCTCTCGCCACTCCATTGTTAAAGTTTTACTAGAATTCTACCTCTAGCTTGTCCTTTTAAAAGTAGAGGTAAAACATTTGGAAGTTCTTGCAGGCTTACTTCTTGGTGAATGAATTGCTCTAGATTTTCTAATTTAAAATCAGTAGCAAAGCGATTCCATACGTTCAAACGAGTTTCCATATCACAATTCACAGAATCAATTCCTAAAAGATTTACACCACGTAAGATGAATGGAAAAACTGTTGCAGGTAGTTTTGTTCCTCCGGTTAACCCACTAACAGCGACCGAACCTCCATATTGAATTTGACTAAGTAGAGATGCAAGAGGTTCGCCTCCCACTGGATCTACAGCTGCTGCCCATTTTTGTTTACCAAGTGCTCGAACTTTCCCATCAAACACTTCTTCACGTGAAACAATTGAAGTTGCACCGAGCTGCTTTAAGTAGTCATGTTCAGATTCTTTACCCGTACTAGCTTCTACCTCATAACCAAGCTTTGATAGGATGTAAACAGCAAAACTACCAACCCCACCTGTTGCCCCTGTCACAAGTACTTTTCCCTTTTCAGGTGACACTCTATTTTCCTCAAGTCGTTGAACAGATAACGCTGCAGTAAAACCAGCAGTTCCAATAATCATCGCTTCTTTTAATGTAAGCCCTTTTGGTAGTGGGACAATCCACTTGGCTGGGATTCTAGCATATTCACTATAGCCCCCAAAATGAGAGACACCAATTTCATAGCTCGTCGCGATAACCTCGTCCCCTTCTTTAAATTGTGGATTGCTAGACTCTACAACAACTCCAGCTAAATCGATTCCAGGAACGAATGGATATGAATTCACGATATTACCATTTGGTATCGCAGCCAAACTATCTTTATAGTTTACTCCTGAATAATGTACACGAATTAAAACTTCACCTTCTGGTAGATCTTGCAAAGTTAGCACCTGTACATTTACTGAAAATTGGTCTTCTTGTTTATTTACAATTAGCGCATTAAATGAATTAGTCAAAGAAAACTCCCCTTTCTTACTTCTAATAAATTATCTTTTTTTAACTAGCGAAAATCCAACTGAACCAAAGACACAAGTTACACCAATGACTGTTACGGCAAATATCAAATCGGGAGGACTATGAACACTATGAATCATTGACCAAAACCAAGCTAATTCAAAAAATAGAATTAGTCCCCAAAGTATATAAAGCCCTTTTTACTTATCATGATACATGATTTCACTCCTATTAAGTTGCGTGGCACTCTAAAGGTTCCTGAAAATTCAGGACGATTCCCATCTATTATTCTGTGTATCATGGCTAACTTTTTTGACAAAAGTAGGGACCACACAAACCTGTTTCATGTGTTCTTACATAAGTCCAATTAAAATCCTTGTCCACTATGTAAATATCTTCTTCATTCCCAAAATCCTTAGCTGAAATTGAGTAGGCATTATCAAGTATATATGCATCGTTTGAATTCTGATAAAAGACAAAACAAGACTGTTTTAATAGATTCTCAAATGCAAAATCAGCTTGTTCATCGTTTAAGTGTTCTTTTTTTTCATAGCTAAATATATGCCACAAAAATCCACATAACCCATCTTCATCATGTAAAAAGATAGAACGTTTCTCCTTTTCACTAAGATGGTCCGCAAAATGGACTTCAAATTGCTTTCTGAGGTATGTCCCCCACTTATGGATTTCAGTGACCTTTACGTTTTTCTTTTTAAGTATAGATACTAGATCTAATTTATGCTCCACTATAACACCTACTTATAAATGCTTAAGAACTTTTTTTCCATTAACCTCTTTTGATTTAATCATTAATATATTTTATAACTTCGTCAATATAAGATTCTATAGGTCTGCCAGAATCCACAACGATATATGGATGCTGTATTGGCTTTTTACTATTTGCAATGGTATAGTTGAACGTTTCTTCAGATTTTACCTCTTGTATTTGACTAATCATTCTTTCACGACTTTTTAATCTATTATTAATCTCATGAAAATTATTAAGATAGCATTCTACATATTTGTACTTCATATTGTACTTTTCAGCTAAACCAATACCTCTATCAACCATTTCTTGATATAAGCAGGGACTATCAAAAATAACATTATGCCCTTGGGATAAATGAAATTCGATTAAAGACCAGTCTATATTGTAAGTAATCTTACCAGCAAGCTTTGCGTCTATTGAATTAGCCTCTATTGAATTTAATAGCGAAGATTTTACAATATCGTGGTCTATAATGACTGCACCTGTTACTTTCCCAATTAGTCTCGATAGCGTTGACTTCCCAGAGCCTGGAAAAC
The DNA here is from genome assembly GCF_000772945.1 of Ureibacillus manganicus DSM 26584. GTDB lineage: Bacteria > Bacillota > Bacilli > Bacillales_A > Planococcaceae > Ureibacillus > Ureibacillus manganicus. The sequence goes on along the minus strand of NZ_JPVN01000016.1, from coordinate 9,813 downwards.
CGGACATTTGTACAAAAAACATATTCTTTACCTCGCAGTGCTACTTTTCTTACAGAGTTATAAAAAATTATTACACTTATTTATTCTATATAACTGTAAATAAACCTTTTTATATTGGTATTGCTAAAACTCAACTAAAAAGGGTTGAGTATCTTCATTTAAACAATATTCGATTCTTTCTCTAAAATTCTTAAATGTTACCATTTCTAATGCTAGTTCAATTGGAAAAAAGCCTACTTCTAAACTTTCTGGTGTTGTTGTTAACTCACCACCAACGGGCTTTGCTAGAAACAGTGTATTACAAATAGATCGGTTTACATTTTGGTAGATTCCGCAAAATTTTATAATTTCAACTTCAATCCCTGTTTCCTCTTTTGTTTCCCTGATGGCAGCTTGGCTTAAAGATTCTCCTTCTTCTACTTGGCCACCTGGCATTTCCCAACCTCGTCTTGGACCTTTTATTAATAAAATCTCGTTACGTTCATTGATAACAATTGTTGCTGCAGAGACTATATGTTTTGGTGGTGTGTAAGTATTTAATGAATTCTTATCCATTATGATTCCCCCTGATACGATGAGCTAGTAATCTTCCTACTTTTCCACAGTTTTGTAACGCTGATTAATCTTCTACCATTAAAAGATAATTTGTAAATATCTGGCATCTCTAGCCTTTTCCAAAAGCTAAAATCGTATTGCGAGTCGAAATATTTCATAATTAATACCATAATATTTCCGTGAGTTCCTATGACTATGTTTTTATGTTTATATTGATCTAGTACTAGAAAGGTTGCTTCTATCCCTCTTTTTTGAGCGATAAGATTTGATTCTCCACCTTCCCAGGAAAAATTCTCGTCTTCCCAGACTTTTGTGATGGCGTGGGTAAAGTCCTCTGCAGGTTGGATTGTTAATATTCTTTCTTTGAATCCTTCGACTATTTCAATTGGTTTCTGTATGCATTGTGCAATCCCTTCAACAGTTTGAATAGCGCGTTTGTACGGGCTTGATATTACCATATCAATTTTCTCATTTTTTAATATTTCTGTGATTTTGTTAGCATCTGCAATCCCTTTTTCAGAAAGCGGTCTTCCCATTTCATCTGATGAATACGTTGAATGGGCGTGCCGTACAAAATATAAATAAGTCAATGAGAAATCCCTCCATACATTTGATTTAATATTGATTAGTGGAAATGAAAACCACTTATAGCTTTTTTACAAATCCAATACTTTTCTCTAAGTAACCAAGAGTTTTATAAAATTGGTGTGCCTTCAGTCGCTCTGGACGGTTTCCGCTATTTAATACCAAACCTGAGGCACCAATTTCTCGTGCATAATTTTCGGCTTCTTCTATTAATCTCCTGCCGATTCCATTATTTCGATAGTCTGTATGAACAACCATTGCAACTATTCGAATATAGCAACCATCCATTTCGTAATAAAAACCTTTCATAAGGCCAATCATGCCCACTACTTTGCCATTAAGAAACGCAATCTTCGTTTTATAATCTTCCCTTGAATCGATAAGTTCAAAACGAGATTTCATTTTTTCAACTGTTGTAGGGTACCCTAGGTGTTCCATTAATATCGTCATTCCATCAACATCTTGTATTGTTGCAGATCTAATATCCATACCCATCCACCGACTTTCAATATCTATTTAACTCCAACAAACTAAACATAATCGCAGCTAATAAAATAAATGTAAGAGTTGCTCCTAATACTTTTTGATTATGAGGATTTTTACCATTTTTTAATTTTTCCATAAAGACAGCTAAGTTGTAAAACCATATTGCCCCGATTAAAGGTACGACTATTAATATAAAAAGAAGCAATAATTACCCACCCTTGCAATATTTGATTATTACTAGAATTCGCTTTAATCAATTCTAATTCCTTTTATTTACACAATCTCTGCAAATCGTGATCTTTTAAGCAATACAAATGTAATAAATACAACTATAGAAGATACGAAGAAAATATAAGGGATTGGCAATCCTTCTGCCCACAAGCCTCCTACTAATAAACCTGCTGGGACAACTAATTTAGCTAACATTGAAGATGTACCAGCTACTCGTCCTAACAAATGATTAGGTGTTGACTCTTGACGAATTGCAAGAAATATAATATTCGTCATCACTGAGGAACACGTTCGATATGCAAGTAGAACACCTAGTAACCACCAGCTTTGGGCAAAGAAAAATAATATTAGAACAAACGTATCAATGAGTGGTAATGCACAGTATATTTGACCACGTCTAAATTTTTTCTGTAATGGTTTCATAATTTTTGCACCAACAATCCCACCAATTGCAGAGATAGAATACATTAGTCCAAGCTGTTCTTTTGTATTACCAAGAACGTCAATAACATAGAAAGTTAAAACTCCGATTATTAAGCTCGTAGCAAAATTTGAAATTAACACGGTCATAGTAGGCATGAATAGATTTTTATTTCCTATTAATTCACGAATTCCTTCTTTCATATCTGCCCAAACTGATTGTTTTACTGGCCGAATCGGTGTTTCTGTTTTCTCAACCTTAATTGCAAATAGCCAGATTATTCCCATACAAACTACATAGATCCATAAAAAATGATCATATGTTAACCACATAAGTAATGCCCCTGCAATTGACGGACCTACAACAGAACTAATCGTATGAACAAGTGAAAACTTAGATTGAATTTCTGTCATCCAAGATTTATCAAATAACTGTGGTGCAATGGCGTTTGATGCATTACCAATTGTGTAGCCTACTGTTGCTAGTAAAAATCCTATTACGTATAGCTGCCACACATGTGATCCTTCAGCTGAAATCGAATATAGTAGAAAGATAGATAGCAAAAACCGTACTAAGCATCCGTAAACAATCATCACATTCCGATTAACCCGATCTACTACAACCCCTACAATCATTCCCAATAATACATTCGGTAAAAATTCCATTAGCCTCATAGTACTCATTGCAAGGGAGGATTTTGTTAAATCATATAAAACGAGCGGAATAATAAACGTATAAATGGCAGAATTCACTGCAGATAACACTGTAATTCCATATAAATATCGAAAATTTCTATTTGCAAAAATATTCACACTTTTCACCTCTCCCATTAGCGTATATGATTAAAAGGAGAACAAAAAGTGCTTAATCAATTCTATTAAGTTCACCTTTTTAGAAAGGGAGATTATTATGAATTACGAACTTGAACTTCACTTACACTTTCAGGAACAATGCCCTACCACCACTTCCATTGAAGAACTTGCACATATATGGAAGTGCTCAACAAGATACGCGAAAACAATTGTAAATCGTCTCGCTGCTGATAGAGTACTTACTTGGGAAGTGTTTCGTGGGAGAGGGAAAAAACCTTTACTAACATTAATACGTTCAAAAAATGATGCAATATATAATGTGTTTGATGAATTATGGAATAGTGAGAAGTTTGATAAAGCCTATGAACTATTAATGAATCATCAATTACTAAATCATCCCATTGGTGAAGAATGGTTAATGAATCGGTATGGAATTCAGCAACTACATTCAAATAAACATATGTTTCGCCAACCTTTTAGTAAAGTGGATGTGAATTTTGATCCACTATATGCCCTATCAAGACATGATTTCCATTTTGCAGAGCAATTACATGAAACGTTATTTACATTTCATGATGAAACGAATACAGTTGAACCAAATTTGTTATTTGACTTTGAGACAAAGGATTTTCAAACTTGGCGATTTATTTTACGAAAAGGTGTTTATTTCCATAATCACGAATTAGTTACAGCGATTGATGTTAAGAGAACATTACAAAGAGCTACATTATATACAAATGAGATTTTTACTTATAAACAGATCGAAATCCTAAATGATTATGAATTAATTATTTCTTTGAATAAAGCCTTTTCATTATTTACACATTATTTAGCAAGTTATCGAACAGCGATTTTACCCAAAAACCATCAACAAGGTAAAATTGGTTGCGGTGCTTTTATGTTTCATAGCAATACCGAAGAAAAACTACAGCTTGAAGTATTTCCAAATTATTTTAAGGCACGTCCATGGATAGATGGGATTGAAATACTATATACAAAAAATATTTCCAGCTTTGCAGTTTCGCCAAGACCCTTTGAATCTTCAGTTCCTTATACAGAAATGATTTTTGAGGAAAATGGGGCTGATTATATTTCGTTGAATGGGAAAACAGGTCCTTTAGTTAACTCTGAATTTAGAGAAACAATTTATAGTTTAATTGAATCAGCTGATTATGTTGTTCATGAATGGGGAGAAATCGAAGCAAATAGCTGGCTATATAAAAATATTAACACGCAAGTTAATACTAAACCTTTAATACCAGCCAAACAATTTCCTACATTAACAATAGGCGTACAACAAATTCGTGAAGGGGTAAATCATGAAAGAGAGGCTCTTATATTACAAGATGCACTCGCAAACTATGGCATTAGAAGTACAATTCAGATCCTTGATTTTAAGACAACCTATGAGGATATAACACACCAATTCGATTTATTTGTTGGAGGATTTGCACTTGGACGAGATGTAATTCTATCACTCATTGGGATTTACAAGTCCCCCCAAAATACAATTTTAGGAATGCTTCCAGCTAAAGAACAACTAATAGTACATAAACTGATTGAAAGTATCTACGTTAGTAATGATGTTGAAACGATTATGAATATACTTAATCAGATTGAAACAATTTTACAAGAACTCTATTGTTTAAAATTTCTTAATCATAGAACACACAAGCAATACATTCGTAATGATGTACACTATAAACGGATTCAATTTGATTCCCATGGAAGAATAGATTATAAGCGGATATATGCTTAATAATAGATATCCAAAAGAATGATTTGCTATGCTATGTTCAATTGAAAGAATTTGATATAGAAAGCACTAGTATCAATGTTTGTAGACTTGCCACTTCAATGTACTTTCAGGCTATCTTTTGGAAAAAACTACTATGCATTTCCCTACTTTTTCCTTATGATAGAACTAAAAAGATTAGGGGAATTTATGAGCTATTACGCAAAAGTATTTGCAGGTTTAATTGTGCTAGATATGTATTTGAACATTGGTATTGCAAGGTCGAGCGAACTTTGGCTACAAGTATTATTGGTCCTATTGTTTTTCCCGTTATTAAAAGGGATTCTTATGTTTACTAAGGTGAGTGAGTTTAAAAACATCGGAATAAGTTTCCATTCAAAGTGGTCCAGGAATTTATTGATTGGGTTTCTCATTGGTTTTTCATTTTGGCTAATTAAGTACGTTATTCAATTTTTTTTGCAAGGCTTTGAAATTACAGGCATTCTACCATTTCCAGAAATGATATTGCCGCTCTTAATGATTTTTCTTATGTTTTTTGTTGGTTCTTTTTTAAACGATATTATTGTTCGAGGGTTCGTATTTGGACATTTAAAAAATAAATTACCGATGAAATGGGTGTTTCTCATTTCAATCATAATTTATGCGCTAGATGATTCGTGGAATGAAGGCTTTAGTGTTGGGAACATTCTGTTCTCGGTAGTACTCGGCTTATCTCTGACGTATGCGATTTATAAAACTTGCTCGATTTGGTTAACAACAGGTATTCACTGGGGACTGAACGTTTGTTACGGGCTGATGAACGGCGCACTTGGTGGTTCAGGTGGTGGGATTATCCTAACACAAAACTATTCAACAACTTTTTTAACAGAAGCCGTTAATTATTTGACTCCTCTGATGATGTTTATCTTTATCTATTTGGTTAGGAATCGATTTACGAGGGTTGAAGGGTGAAGAAAATCGATCTTATGGGACAGTAGCGGCGAGATTTCACCACCTACTGTCTTATAAAGTAGATTTACGTGACACTAGTACCTGAATTTCACTCCCGACTGTCACAAAAAGTTGGTTTACATGACAATAGAGCCCGAGTTTCACCCCCTACTGTCACGAGAAGTAGATTTACGTGACACTAGTAACCGAATCTCACCTCCTACTGTCACGAAAAATTGATTTACGTGAAACTAGTACCTGAATTTCACCGGCTATTGTCACAAATAACAGACCTACTCCATTCCAATCAATTCAATAGTATAATCCTCATTAAACTTAACATTTACCCATTTGTTTGCATTAGATATATCTAGTTTATTTGTCATCTTTGATTGTGCAGCATTTAAATTTTCGCTGTAAGATAATTGTAATTTTATTGTTAATTCATTTTCAAATGGTGCTACATCAAACCAAATAACTTCGCCTTTTTCAAAAGCACTATTATCTGCGTTGATGACATTTTCGCTAAATACTTCTTTTCCACCATTTACGTAAGCTGTTAACGTGAGATGTTTAATATTTAAAGAGGCACCCATTTCAACTGAAATACCTTCCCCATGTTGTTCTGCTGATTTTGCTGAGCACCCAGCAATTATGAAAAGAGATAATAGTATCAGTGATAAAAATTTGATTTTCATTATATATCCCACCCTTTTGATTTCTAAAAACATTTAGTGCATTTCTTTGTTACTTTTCATAATATATTACCCATAACCGTTATTCAATATTTATTTATCGTGAATCAATAAAATTTTCACAATAAAAAAAGCCATCCTTCCTCAAAAGAATAGCTACATCAATTATTTAAATTGCTCTTTCACGTGGAATAATTGCGATTACAATCCCAATCAAGATGACAAACAATAACATACCTGAACTTATTACACCTATGCCCATCCCTACCCAAGATCCAATCATAAAGGAACTTAGAAAAACTGCCAAAAAGGCAAAAAGGCATATTTGCAAAGACCTATTATCAGATTGTTTTAGCGTTTTGGAAATGATAAAAACGAATAAATTGATTACAAATCCTAATCCGATTGGTATAAAAATATCCATTACACTCTCTCCCGTACAATCGCTTCAAATCTTGTTTACTCTAAACAGACATAACTTTCTCCTTGAAGCATCACAGAATTACTTACTATGAAGTTCAAATGATTCTTCAAAGTTATCCCATTTTACAATCACATTTATCACTTCATCTTTACCTACTTTTGCTCCACCTTTTGAACTCCCTGTAAATGTTAATGTTGATGGTGGTTCAGTGAACTCTTCAGACTCATATACTCTCTTATTTCTAGTTTCAAAAGAGTATTCAATTTTTTTTAATGATGACTGATCTTCTAATGATCCTTTATAGTTCAATATGAACTCATATCTATCTACGCTTTGTTTTCCCCATTTTTCTGTACTAAAATAGGAATATTCCGCTTCCCAATGTTCACTTTCTCCATTAAACTTATAACCAATAGTCATTTCTGAACAAGCCGTTAAAAGTAATAGTGAAAAGAAAAAAGTAATTATTTTTTTCAAATTTACTCTCCTCTCAGTAAGTGAATTGAGTTTTTGTATCATCCTACGCAAATTGCATTTGTTTCAAGAAAAAATTTCTGCTTTTTTAAAGGTTTTTGGGTTTAATCAACCGTAAACTCTGCAGTTAAAATAAAATTTTCAAAATCACCAGTATCTTGAAATTCAGATACTTCTTTCACCAAACGGTATTCTCCGGTTTTGAGCTTCCCGTAAATCCAACTCGTATCAAATGTCCATTCGTGCACTTCTGATGGAACTGCACCGTAGACAATATCAGTAAAAGAGTAGCGAACACCTAATATATATCTGGGACTTGGTACCATTTCCCATCAAATATCTTCTCCAACAGAAAATCTCCACCAAAGGAAAATTTCTTTTCTAAGTGATTCTCAAACGTTATCGTTAATCCAGTAGAGGTGTCCGTTCCGTTCTTTACAATCATCGTTACTCCTTCAAGATTGTTGACAGTGTTGTAACTTGTTGGTTCCCATTCAGCTGTAGATTGAGATGAAGCGCATGCCGATAAAAGAGTCAAATTTATTACCATACAGAATAGTAAAAGTAAATTTCTGATTATTGAAGCCCCCTTTACCCTTGACTTAAGGAATATATTGTTCAGTCAACATTACTACTTTACTATCAACAATATATAATTTGAAAAAACGTTGGTGTTCATTTACTGCATTTTTGAAGTCTTCAATAGATGCTATGTTTTTAATCATTGTCGATTCTAGAATAAAGAAATTTGCATTTTTATCGAGTGTCAAACTACTTATCTCTTTTTCTTCTATTACAAAGCCATTAGGTGCGCCGTCGTCCTGTTTCATTTCTGCAAATTGGATCTCCAATGTACTATTCGTACCATCAAACTTAATATCGTTAATAAATCCATGTTTACTTTCTATACTTGGATTATGAGATATGAGACTTTCTAGCATGTAGATTCTATTGTGTAATTGGCTAAGTTCGTCTTGATTGCTACGATTTAGAACTTCTACAAAAGTATTTAATTCCTCAATTTTAGTTTCGTTATCTTTTAGTTGAGCACTCAATTGATTAATTTGCTGCTGTAAATTGTCATATTCTACAGTTTCCACAGAAGTCTGCTGACCGACATCTTCATTAGTACAACCAACAAGGAATAACATAAGCAAGCCACTAAACAATATCTTTCTATTCATTATACTCCCCTTTATAAATTTACATATTTACCATTAGACGGAAAATCATATTAATATGTTTCAATAAAATCATTAGCTTCATGTTTATTGACACTAATCAGTTACATAGTACAAAGTACATAAATTTTAAAAAAATGGCATTAATCCTTTTTTGGATCAATGTCTTTAGTGCGTAAAATAGGAAACCTCTTAGCTAATCATATGATTATGTTCAGGTATTGTGAAATATAGATCATGAATGCGTTTTAGGCCTTTAGTATACTTTATATAAGATTCGTTGAAATGTCCTTCATGATATAAGCGCTTGGCCTCAGAAAAAATCCCAACTGTTTCATTTGCCCATGCATTAAAAGGCTCTTGTAAATTGAGGTGTTTCATCCGACTCATGACATTTAGTTCATATTCAATTGCTTCTAACAACGTATCAAATGCAGCATCATTATTTGGATCAGTGGGTTCATAATGAGTTTCAACAGTATCTACATCTAATTTAAAGAACTCTTCAAAGTCTCTTGTAAATTTTAGGGCTTTAAATTCACCTTTTGAATTCGGTTTAAGCTCGGTACGCCAATACAAATAGGTAAAAAGTAGATACTCTCCATACTCCTCCAAACCTTCTGCGAAACCAGCGTGACCTAGGGGCATATCTCTGTTAAACACATCCCTAGCAGCTAATGAACCCGTTCCATCATAGAGCATTTGTTTCTGTTCTTGAGATAGAGGTTCAAGTTTTTCGTAATAATTACAAATCTGTATTAAGTGCGAAGGGATTTCTTTACCAGTTGTATCATTGCATTTTAATTGATTTGTTACGACCTCATCAGCTTCAACATAAATCGTCCAATCATCATTTGTATCTGGATTGTCTATAGAGTGAATTTGTTTATGTTCTTCATCTAATTTAGGTTTATCTTCAATAATCTTATTATCTAATTCTATTTCGTTAACTTCATTCGATTTGCTTGAATCACATCCTACAAGGATAAATACTAGTAATAATGTCAGAATATATAAGTTTATATTCAAAAGTATCACCTCATTTTAATTTGAGTTTGCGTTCTTTTTTTTATGCACTCCTACATAAAAAAATAAAAAATTCATGTTGCGTAGGATTATGGATAAAATAAAAATATTTTTCTATTAATTTAATTACTTCAACATAAAAGGCATTAACCCTTTTTATTTGGATTAATGCCAGCGTTTGTATAGCTTATGTATTCTTTATCTATTGAATTTTTGTGACAAGTGGTCTTAATGCCT
>NZ_JPVN01000015.1 GCF_000772945.1 Ureibacillus manganicus DSM 26584 | reverse complement strand
TGATTCCGTCATGCCCTGGTTCGAATCCAGGTACCCCAGCCATTTATTTAAATACAAATAGTCAACCTCTACTCTATGAGTAGAGGTTTTTTACTGTTTGTGGTTCTAAATGACTTTTCTTGTAAAGAAACTTCCGCTATTGTCTCATAGAGCGTTTCAACGGGACATTACTAGCAATGAATCCTCTGGTAATGTCTCATAGAGCGTTTCAACGAGACATTACTAGCAATGAATCCTCCGGTATTGTCTCATAGAGCGCTTCAACGGGACATTACTAGCAATGAATCCTCCGCAATTGTCTCATAGAGCGGTCCTACGGGACATTACTAGCAATGAAACCTTCGTTAGTGTCTCATAGAGCGCTTCAACGGGACATTACTAGCAATGAATGCTCCGTTAATGTCTCATAGAGCACTTCAACGGGAGATTTCATGCTATAATTCCTCCGCTAGTGTCTCGTAGAAAGCTTCTCAAGGCTTGATATTCAACATATAGATTCATGATGCGCATTCTAACGGTAGACCCGCTACATTTTCATACATTTTGTCCATGACACGTGCTCTCAAGGACACAAGATCACAAATTCTGCCCGCAATTGTCGATGAGACACACCTGCACAAGTAACACGGGAAACAATAAACATCACATTACATAACCCTTATTCTAACCCCAAGCGTCATAATAATCGTAACTAAAATCACAGCGGATTTGAAATCCAATAGCTGTATAAAAATACAAAAAACTGTCAGGTTGAGCCACCTTAAATTACCAATTAAAATATTGGTAAGGGGGAATAACTATGAAAAATAAAAACATATCAATAATTGGAGTTCCATCAGACTATGGTCAACATAGACGAGGGGTAGATATGGGACCAAGCGCAATTCGTTACGCTGGAGTAGTGGAACGTTTAGAAGCATTAGGATATGAAGTGTTGGATGAAGGGGATATCCAAGTAAAAAAAGGTAACTTAATCGTTGAGCAAAACAATAAGCTCTTAAATCTTAATGACATAATAAAAATCAGTACGGAATTGGGTAACATGGTCGAAAATGTGCTAAATGCAAATCGATTTCCACTTGTTTTAGGTGGAGATCATAGTATTGCTATTGGTACATTATCTGGACTTGCAAAAAGATATAAAAACTTAGGTGTTATTTGGTATGATGCACATGCTGATTTAAATACACCTGAAACGACACCGTCAGGTAATATTCATGGAATGCCATTAGCAGTGTGCCTTGGGATAGGTGATGATCGCTTAACCGAAATAGGTGGATTTGCTCCAAAAATTAAACCTGAAAATATAATTATTATCGGAGCTCGTTCAGTAGATCCAGGTGAAAAAGAGCTTATTAGAAAATTAGGTATTAAAGTGTACTCAATGCATGAAATTGACCGTTTAGGTATGACTAAAGTTATGGAAGAATCCATTTCATATATGTTACAAAGACAAGTAGATGGTGTACATTTGTCCCTTGATTTAGATGCAATAGATCCGTTATATACACCAGGAGTTGGAACACCTGTACCAGGGGGCATAACATATAGAGAGAGTCATCTTGCAATGGAAATGCTTGAAGAAGCCAATATTATTACATCTGCTGAGTTTGTCGAAGTAAACCCAATTTTAGATGAGAGGAATAAAACTGCAGATACAGCTGTTGCATTAATGGGGTCGTTATTCGGAGAAAAATTGGTTTAAATTTAGATTGGAATTTTTATGCAAGTAAGCATTTGGGAGGATAAATGTCTTAGTAAAACTTCTTAAAAGTTAGATTTTATTTTATTCTATTCCTAGATTTGATAAAGTATTAATGAATTATATGCGTTGGTAAAAATAACTAAATTATACTTAATTAGGTGTGTGCAAAATCTGTTATAATAATTTTATAAAAATGAAACTTTTTAATACTAAATTCGTAAATACTATGGAACCGAAAAAGGTGGAGAGGAAAACAAGATGGATGCGCTAGTGAACAAAAGAATAAAGCAAGTGCTTAAAGGTGATCAAAACGCATTTTCTGATATTGTGAACCTCTACCAGCATAAGTTATACCAAATATGTTATCGAATGTTAGGCAATAAACACGAAGCAGAAGACATTGCGCAAGAAGCTTTTGTTCGAGCATATATTAACCTTCATTCCTTCGATCAGAAAAGGAAGTTCTCAACTTGGCTGTACAGAATTGCTACAAACCTGTGCATTGATAGAATTCGAAAGAAAAAACCTGATTATTACTTAGATGCAGAAATCGCTGGTACAGACGGTCTAGATATGTATTCGCAATTATCGTCTGATGATAAGCTACCGGATGATGTTGTAGAACAAATGGAACTACAAGATCGTATTCAATATGAAATAAGTAGGTTGCCAGATAAATATCGTTCAGTTATTGTATTAAAATATATAGAAGAACTATCTCTTCAAGAAATAAGTGACATTTTGGATATGCCCCTTGGTACAGTAAAAACTAGAATACACAGAGGGCGAGAGGCTCTGAGGAAGCAATTAAACAATCTGTAGGAGGTTATATGCATGAGTACGTGTCCACAACATATTGTTGACTATATGCACGAGTACTTAGATGGTGATATCAGCCGAGACCATGAACAACAGCTCAAAAAACATTTAAACAATTGCTCATCTTGTAGGCAACACATGCACGAATTGAGTGACACAGTAGCCTTCGTTATCAGTGCAGCACATATAACGGCACCTCCTCATTTTGAAAGTGAGGTTATGAAACGTCTACCAAAAGGTAAAAACCGAGTTGGCATTCAAAATTGGTTTAGACGCCATCCGATTTTAGTTGCTGCCTGCGTTTTCTTACTTTTTATGAGTGCCTCCTTAGTTGGGAGTTACCAAAATAATGAGTTTTCAGTAACAAAGCAACCAAATTTAATAGTTGATGGGCAAACTGTAATTGTTCCTGAAGGGGAAGTTGTCAAAGGTGATATCGTTGTTAAAAACGGTGATATTATTATAGAGGGCGAAGTCGATGGAAATGTAACAGTCATTAATGGTCAATACATGGCCTCAACTGCTGTTGTAACTGGAGAAATTGAAGAAATAGATGAGATCTTTGAATGGCTTTGGTACGAATTGAAGTCAATTGGAAATAATTTCATAGGCCTAATTCAATAAAGCTAATATATTCAATTGGAAATTCATAAAATATAAATAGATGAAAGTCTACTCGCATGAGTGGGCTTTTTTCTTGGCGGATAGGATAGTTATTTTAGGAAATCCGCATAAGAAAAAAATGACCTCGACCTATTTGGGTCGAGGTGTGTTTTTCAAAGAACAAAATAAGTATATTATCTTTCGACATCAGCAAAATAAAGGCAATAAACTAGTATATGTAAAGGGCATTTAGGTTGATAAAATCAAGCGTCTACATACGAAATGTGATATACTGTTTTTAACATTTTGAATTAATTTCCCTTAATTCATTAGTTTAACATCAAATCCATTTAACTTATTTTTTAGTTTGTTTCTTTTGGAAAAAGGAAACTGCAGCTTCAAATACGAATGAGTATTTGATTATGAAATTGGGTGAATGTGATTTTTAAAAACGAATGATCGATTTAGGGTATTAGCTAGAAAAAGTGGGGGATGCCACATGCAGATTATTCAACAATTTACAGATTATACACCTGTAAATGTGATTGTTAGCTTTTTAGACGTCCTACTTGTTTGGTACGTTGTTTATAAATTATTAACCCTCATAAAAGGTACAAAGGCTGTTCAATTACTTAAAGGTCTATTTGTCATAATCTTTGCGAGAATAGCAACAGAAATTTTTGGACTTGATACACTTGGTTGGATGCTACAACAAGTAATTGACTTCGGATTCTTAGCAATCATTATTATCTTTACACCTGAAATTCGAAGAGCATTAGAACAACTTGGTAGAGGAAAGATTTTTCAACGTTCTACAAGTCAGTTAGAAGACGAACAATCTAGGCTCATTGAAGCCATGAAAAAAGCGGTTAGTTATATGGCCAAACGGCGTATTGGAGCTTTGATCTCCATTGAAAATGAAACAGGACTTACAGAATATATTGAAACCGGTATCAAAATGAACGCTGATATTAGTTCTGAACTACTAATTAATATATTCATACCCAATACACCATTACATGATGGAGCAGTTGTATTACAAAAAACGAAAATTGCCGCAGCTGCTTGTTACTTACCACTGTCAGAGAGTACATTTATTTCGAAAGAGTTGGGTACACGTCACCGTGCAGCCCTTGGACTAAGTGAAGTTACGGACGCTATAACAATTATTGTTTCTGAAGAGACAGGTGCAATTAGTTTAGCTAAGAACGGTAACTTAAATCGAAATTTAACAATCGATCAATTTGAAGCAGATTTAAGAAAAATGTGGTTTGGTCCAGAGCAAGATCCGGATCTATCCTCTAAGTGGACTTGGAGGGGGAAAAAGAATGGATAAACTATTTGATAGCCCTTGGGTTTTAAGGATTACTGCTTTAGTATTAGCGATATTGATGTTCTTTTATGTGAAATCCTTGCTTGGTGAAGGCATTAACCCAACAGCTCCTAACCATGTGGATGTACTTACGGACGTTCCACTTGAAGCATATTATGATTCTGATAATTTAATTGTTTCAGGTTTACCTGACACAGTTGATGTAACGATAGAAGGACCAATTCAAATTGTATTAAATACAAAACTAAAAAAAGACTTTAAAGTATTTGTTGATTTAAATGCATTGTTAATTGGTGAACATCGAGTTAAAATACAAACGGAAGCCTTCTCAGATAAGTTATCAGTTAAAATTGATCCTGAAACTATTCCTATTTCAATCGAAGAAAAGGTCACAGCTGAACTACCGATTGAACCAGAAATGAATTATAACCTTATTAATGAGGCGTTCGTACTACAAAGTATGGTAGCAGAACCGAGTACTGTATTTGTAACAGGTGCGAAAAGCGTAATCTCAAGTATTAATTATGTGAAAGCTACTGTGACAGGTAATCCGGGCATAGACAGCTCTTTTGAACAAGATGCTGACGTTAAAGTTTTGGATAGTAAATTAAACAAGCTAGATGTAGCAATCGAACCTTCGAAAGTAAAAGTGAAAGTTGAATTAGCAGAATATAGTCGAAATATACCAATCCGAATTCAACAAGTTGGTACACCGATAGAAGGTGTTTCGATAAATCGACTGTCAACACCAAATCCGTTAGTTCAAGTGTTCGGCCCAAAATCTATTATTGATGGATTGAATGAACTAGTCGTAGAATTTGACGTTACAGAAATTGAAAGTTCAGGCCAGTACGAAGTAGATGTCACAGTACCAAATGGTGCAACGAAGCTTTCTACAAGCTCCATTATTGTACAAGCTGCAGTTTCAAAACAGATAAATTCTTCAGTAAACGAAGATGAGGCATCTAATGGAGTTAGTGAAGATAATACAGAAACTGAAAATCCAACTAATACTACTGAAACCAATGACTTAAATGATTAATATTAGATCCGAATGATTTATGTGAAGTTTTCGAAGAAGCGTTAAATGCCTAGTACTACAAGGATAACTAGCATTGAAGGAGAGAAGAATCGAATGGGAAAATATTTTGGAACGGATGGCGTTCGTGGTATAGCAAATAGTGAATTAACACCTGAATTTGCATTTAAACTTGGTCGTTTTGGAGGATATGTTTTAACAAAGCATGCTACTGGACGTCCAAAAGTTATTATAGGTCGTGACACAAGAATCTCAGGACATATGTTAGAAGGAGCATTAGTTGCTGGACTATTATCTATTGGTGTCGAGGTTATGAGACTTGGTATTATTAGTACACCGGGAGTAGCTTATTTAACAAGAGTTATGAATGCAGATGCAGGGGTAATGATTTCTGCATCACACAATCCAGTAGCTGATAATGGTATTAAATTCTTTGGACCAGATGGATTCAAACTAACAGACTCACAAGAAGAAGAAATTGAAAGCTATCTTGACCAAGTAGAAGATACTTTACCACGCCCAGTTGGAGCGGAGTTGGGTACTGTTAGTGATTATTTTGAAGGAAACCAAAAATACATCTCATACTTAAAGCAAACAGTTGATGAAGACTTTATGGGTATACATGTTGCTTTAGACTGTGCACATGGTGCCACTTCTTCTTTAGCAACACATTTATTTGCAGATTTAGAAGCTGATATATCATCGATTGGATCTTCTCCAAATGGATTAAACATCAACGAAGGTGTTGGATCTACACATCCTGAAAAACTAGCTGCATTCGTTTTAGAGCGTGGTGCACATGTAGGTTTAGCATTTGACGGTGATGGAGATAGACTAATTGCTGTTGACGAAAATGGTAAGATTGTCGATGGCGATCAAATAATGTTCATCTTAGGAAAGTATTTGAATCTAAAAGGTCGTTTAAAGAAGAATACTGTTGTATCAACGGTCATGAGTAATATGGGCTTTTATAAAGCACTTGAAGATAATAATATGTCTAGCGTGAAGACAGCAGTAGGAGATCGTTATGTTGTAGAAGAAATGCGTAAAAACGACTACAACTTAGGTGGAGAACAATCTGGTCATATTATTCTCCTAGACTACAATACAACTGGTGATGGCCTACTTACAGCTATTCAGCTAGTAAACATTATGAAAGAAACAGAAAAACGATTATCAGAACTTGCTGCAGAAATGACAATATATCCACAAAAATTAGTTAATGTCAGAGTTACGGATAAGCATGCTGTTACACAAAATTCGAAAGTTGCAGAAGTTATTGCACAAGTTGAAAGTGAAATGGCTGGAAACGGTCGAGTGTTAGTTCGTCCTTCAGGAACAGAGCCACTTGTTCGTGTAATGGTAGAGGCTGCTACTGAAGCTGAGTGTGAAAGCTATGTTAATCGTATTGCTGATGTTGTAAAAGAAGAAATGGGCTTAACTGAATAAACAAAAAATCCAGTAGAACAATTGCTACTGGATTTTTATTTTTTCTGTGTTTAATTGAAATGTATTTAGTCAATAGTAGGTGTGAATCTACTATTAGGAGTGAAAACGATGGCGAGAATCGCGACTTTAATTACTGATATGTTTGAGGATATGGAATTTACAAGCCCCAAAGAAGCATTAGAAACACACGGGCATACAGTAGTAACCATTGATAAAGAAGGTAGTAAAGCGGTAAGAGGAAAACAAGGCGAGGCACGTGTAGAAATTGAATATGGTATTTCAGATGTAAACCCAGAAGATTTCGACGCGCTATTTATCCCTGGAGGATTCTCTCCAGATTTACTTCGAGATGATGATCGTGTTGTAGCTTTTGCAAAATCCTTTATGAATGCTATGAAACCAGTATTCGCTATTTGCCACGGACCGCAGCTACTTATCACTGCAAGAGCAATTGAGGGTCGAGATATTACAGGGTATAAGTCGATTCGTGTTGATTTAGAAAATGCGGGAGCAAAATTCCACGATCAAGAGGTAGTAGTTTGTCAAAAACAACTTGTAACAAGTAGAACACCACAAGACCTACATGCATTTAACCGTGAAATTGTAAATTTATTAGAAGAAAAAGGATTGTAATATTAGTAATACAATTGTAATTAATAACCGATAATATTCTCAATAATTAAAAAAATATAGCACAATTAGAATAAATATGTCCTACAATTTCCACTAGAAAGCCGAATCTAGTGGAATTTTTTTCAGACAACATTATTTTTTTGAGATAGTACTTAATACACAACTTATTGACGAGAAGTTGCATATTCTGTATGATATAGTAGCTTGAAAACTAAACATATATGGAATGTAGGGTTCAAGCAACAGCGCACTAAAAGGAGGATAATTGACTTGCGCTTTAAAAAAATAATGGAAAACAATTATAGCGCCTGAGCTAAGGAAATCGGACGGTCTATCATCCTTAGTTGACGAGGTGGAGGTTATCGAAATTTCGGCGGATGCCTCCCGATCGAATGCCCGGTCGTAATTTCGTTTGAAAACATAAAAGTGATTTTATGGACAAAGAAACGAAAAGGCAAATACAAATGGATAAATGCATGATCAACCTACATTGCTTACTTGCTGAACTAGACAGAGTTCACGAAAGTTAGGTAATAGTAGATTCCTTTTGCATTGTCTATTTTAGGAATTAGGTTGGTCTGCGTTGATGAAAGGAATTTTATCATGTGTGGGATCGTTGGATATAATGGCGTATTAGACGCGAAGGAAATATTATTAAAAGGTTTAGAAAAACTAGAATACCGTGGTTATGATTCAGCTGGTATTGCTGTTCGAAATGAAGAAGGCGTTACAGTATTCAAAGAAAAAGGCCGTATTGCGGATTTACGTACTGCCGTAAATGATGAAGTAGATGCTAATATCGGAATCGGACATACTCGTTGGGCAACACATGGCGTACCTAACAAATTAAATGCTCACCCTCACCAAAGTGTAACTGGAAGATTTACACTTGTGCATAATGGTGTAATTGAAAACTATCATTTATTACAAAGAGCATATTTAAAAGGGATTCAAATGCAATCTGATACTGATACAGAAGTCATCGTTCAGTTAATTGATTTATTTGCGAAAGAGGGACTATCAACTGTTGAAGCGTTCCGCAAAACATTATCTTTAGTTCATGGTTCTTACGCTCTTGCCTTACTTGACCAAGAAGATGCTGATACAATTTATGTTGCTAAAAATAAATCGCCATTATTAGTTGGTGTTGGTGACGGATTTAACGTAGTAGCATCTGATGCAATGGCTATGCTGCAAGTAACAGACCAATTTATTGAGCTTCGCGATAAAGAAATTGTCCTTGTTCATAAAGATAAAGTGGAGATTACAACTCTTGATGGCCGTGTTATAGATCGTAAGCCATTTAAAGCAGAACTAGATGCGAGTGATATTGAAAAAGGAACATATCCTCACTACATGTTAAAAGAAATCGATGAGCAACCAGGTGTTGTACGTAAAATCATTCAAGAATACAGCAACCCAAATGGTGAGTTATCGATTGACGAAAATATATTAACAGCAATTAAAGAAGCTGATCGCCTGTATATTATTGCAGCAGGAACAAGCTACCATGCTGGTTTAATAGGTAAACAATACTTTGAAAAAATTGCAGGCATTCCAGTAGAAGTACACATCTCAAGTGAATTCGGATACAACATGCCGTTATTGTCAGAAAAGCCGTTGTTTATTTTCATAACACAATCTGGTGAAACTGCGGATAGCCGTCAAGTATTAGTTAAAGTGAAAGAAAAAGGTTACTCAGCATTAACAATAACGAATGTGCCTGGCTCAACACTTTCACGTGAAGCGGATTACACATTATTATTACATGCTGGTCCTGAAATTGCTGTTGCATCAACAAAAGCCTATGTCGCTCAAGTAGCGGTATTAGCATTAACAGCATATGTAACTGCTCAATCTCTAGGTAAAGACTTAAACTTTGACTTGAAACAAGAGTTAGGAATTGCTGCAAATGCAATTCAAACGCTGGTTGATTCAAAAGATGATCTAGAATTAATTGCTGAAGATTACTTAAAAGTTGCTCGCAACGCATTCTTCATCGGACGTAATTTAGATTATTATGTAAGCTTAGAAGGCGCTTTGAAATTAAAAGAGATTTCTTATATTCAAGCAGAAGGTTTTGCAGGTGGAGAGTTAAAGCACGGTACAATTGCTCTGATTGAAGAAGGTACACCAGTATTCGCGTTAGCAACACAAGAGTATGTTGCTTTAAACATACGTGGAAATGTGAAAGAAGTAGTTGCGCGCGGAGCAAACGCATGTATTATCTCAATGGAAGGCATAAATGAAGAAGGCGATCGATTAGTAATCCCAAAAGTGCACACTTTATTAACACCGCTTGTTTCTGTAATTCCATTACAGTTAATTAGCTACTATGCAGCCCTTCATCGTCGTGCAGACGTGGATAAACCTCGTAACTTGGCAAAATCAGTTACTGTGGAATAGGGGTTTCCTTTTTAAGCATTTTGGTACATTGATACAACAGATGGAAACTATTAAAAAACTCGATCCAAATTTCTGGGTCGAGTTTTTATATTTTACAATTTCCCTAATAGCATAGGTACGTTAGTACTAAAAGAATTAAGATAGAATAATAATAGTTGCGGGAGGGAAATTAAAGGTTTTGCAGTTAAAATAAATCCCAAATAAGTCTCCCAAGGCCCCTAAGTAACCAAAATACTATTCTGAAAGGCAAGAATAGTAATTCTGGAAGCCAAAAGAGTGCATCAAGAATGAAATCAAAAAATGTATAATGGTTATTTCCCTTTTTATTCTTTCTTGTTTTACTTTTCTTTTTATTCCACCATTCTCTCACATGACTCATACCCTTTCATAGGAAATCACTGATTTATAATATTTGTATTAAGTAACTCTACGTTCAAGGATTGATTTAGTTTCGCCTAATAATAGAATCACTTCACTTAACGCCGTTACTTCCTCCACCATACTAAACAATACCCTGGATCCTCTCGCTAAAATTTATCTCCACTAAAGTATGGCAATAGAAAATGCGACTAAAAAACCCTCGACTATTCTTGATTAGTCGAGGGTTGAGTAGTATCTTTATTAACTAGATTACTAGAATTATTTAAGTGATACACCTTTGAAGAATGGAGTTCCACTGAAGTTTACGAACAAACCTTCAACTCCGTTCATACCATGAACGAAATCTGGGTGTTGTAAGTATACCATTGGTACTTCATCAACTAAGATTTCAGAAATTTCTTTGTAAGCTTCGTTACGTTTTTCTTGGTCAGATTCTGAACGAGCGTAGTCAAGAAGCTCATCTACTCTTTCGTTCTTATAGAATGAACGGTTACCAGGAGAACCGAATTGACCTGAATGGAATAATGCATATAGACCGTAGTCCGCATCAGCTGTTACAGTAGTCCATCCAAGAATGAACATTTCGTGTTTACCAGCAGCAGTTTGCTCTAAGAATGCTCCCCACTCAATCACTTCAATTTTAACAGTAATTCCGATTTGAGCTAATTGAGCTTGAACTAACTCTGCGATATCAGCACGTTCTTGGCTTCCTTCGTTAACAAAAAGAGTTGTTTCGAAACCATCTGGGAATCCAGCTTCTGCTAATAATGCTTTTGCACCTTCCACGTCAAATGGAAGTGGAGTTAACCCTTGATAGTTACCAACAACAGTTGGAGCAAGAGGACCAACAGCAGCAACACCTTGGCCATCTAAAATACCGTTTACAACATCGTCTTTGTTAATTGCCATTGCAATCGCTTGACGAACCTTTACATTATCAAATGGAGCAACTTGTACGTTAAAGCCAACATAGTCCATACGAGTTCCTCTTACACGATCAATTTCAACGTTAGGCATAGCTTCAACACGAGAAACGTCAGAAGCACCTACTAACATTACGTTTGCTTCACCAGTTTCAAGCATTGCAACACGAGTTGATTGTTCTGGAACAACAACGATTCTAAGTTTGTCAACCTTTGCAGGCTCACCCCAGTAATCGTTATTCTTTTCTAATGTAAGCTCTGCACCACGATTCCAGTTATTAAACTTGAATGGGCCAGTACCAATTGGGTTTTCGTCTACTTTTTTACCGCCACTTCTTTCTTCTTCAATTGCAGAAGGAGCAATAATTGAACCAGCATTATGAGCTAAGTGAGCTGGTAGTGGAGCAAATGGTGAAGAAGTTTTTAAATGTACTGTATATGGATCTACAATAACTACTTCTTCGATTACGTTAAGAATGAATGCTTTTGGAGAAGCAAACTCAGGATCTGTAATTCTTTCAATGCTTAGTTTTACAGCTTCAGCATTGAATTCAGTACCATCATGGAATTTTACACCTTCACGTAATTTGAATTCCCATGTATTTTCATCAAGAGCACTAAATTCTGTTGCTAATAATGGAATAACAGAACCGTCAGCTGCATAATCCACTAAACGCTCATAGATTTGAGTCGTTGCAGTGTTTGATGCAGTATCATTTACACCATGTGGGTCAAGTGTTGGTGCATCAGAACCAGTAACATATACTAATTCTCCGCCACCTTCATTATTAGTAGTTGTTTCATCTGTAGTAGTTGTAGTGCCGTTGTCTTTCGTATCAGTTCCTTTTGTATCGGTACTACCTTGGTTTGTACTACATGCTGCTAGCACAAGAATTAGTGATAACAGAAGTAGTTGAAACAAACGCTTACTTGTTTTCATAAAATACCCCCTAAATTTGTTAAATTTCTATTAATTGCAAAAAGAAATACACGTTTTTATACGTGTATTTTTATAATAGTCAAAAAATTACGAAAAGACAACTATGATTTAGAAGTTTTGTAAAATTAATGTAATAATAGGGCCAAAACCCATGGAAATATAGAATATATTTAGAAGTTTTGTAAAATTAATGTAATATTGTATTCCAAAAAGAATATAAATATTGTAATATTTTGAGGAGTCGCTATTTTTTAAAAAGACTGAAAAATGGTTTAAAAGTAGATTAATAGAAAGGAAGAAATAATTTGGGACAACAACATCTACAGCCAAATGTTAACATTTCTCTAAATGATAAACCTGTAAGAAAATCACGTTGGTTATCGTTTATGAAAAAGTTAACAAAAAATAAAGCTGCAATTGCGGGTGCAACTGTAGTTTTTACGATTATGATATTGGCAATTTTGGCGCCGCTAATTGCACCATATGACCCAACTCATATTGATATGAGTAAAAAATTCCAAGGTCCTTCGTCTGAGCACTGGCTAGGCACAGATGATAAAGGAAGAGATATTTTAAGCCGACTTTTATTTGGATCGCGTATTTCATTAACTGTCGGTATATTATCAACGTTATTAGGGGCAATTGTTGGAGTAGTTTTAGGAATTGTAGCAGGATATTACGGAAAATGGATAGATTCAGTAATTATGAGAATTTGCGATGTGCTCTTAGCATTCCCAGGACTACTTTTAGCTTTAGCAATTGTAAGTATATTAGGTCCCAGCACAACAAACACAATTATTGCAATAGCAATTTTTGCAGTGCCAACATTTGCAAGGATTGTTCGCGGTTCTACGTTAAGTGTTAAGAAACTTGAATATGTTGATGCGATTAGAGCAATGGGCTCACGTGATACGCGTATTATTTTCAAACATATATTACCGAATATAACTTCACCAATTATTGTACAAGCGACCCTTTATATTGCTTCTGCAATCATTACGGCAAGTGCACTATCATTCCTTGGTCTAGGAACACAACCACCAGATCCGGAGTGGGGGACGATGTTATCAAATGGACGTTCATATATAGCTCAAGCTCCACATATAACGCTATTCCCTGGACTAGTTATATTGTTAGTCGTTGTTGGTTTTAATCTATTCGGAGATGGACTACGTGATGCATTAGATCCAAAGTCTAAAAAGTAATGAAGGAAGGTGAATAAATGCTTACATTTCTTATAAGAAGATTCCTACAAATAATTCCAGTAATGATTGGTGTTACTTTAGCTGTTTTTTTATTGATGCACTTAATTCCTGGCGATCCGGCTCAAATTATGGCTGGTGAGAAAGCGGATGAGGCTCAAGTTGAGCAAATGAGAGAAAACTTAGGTCTAAATGATCCTCTCCATGAACAATATTTACGTTACGTCGGTAATGCGATTCAGGGGGATCTAGGTACTTCCATTCGTACCAATCGTCCGGTTGTAAACGAAATTTTTGATAGTAGAATTTGGATTACTATGGAACTAGCATTTTGGGGGACTGTTTTAGCAGTAGTATTCGGCCTTATTGCTGGTATTATATCTGCTACAAGAAAATATTCTTTTGCAGATGTATCCCTCATGGTTGTAGCATTGTTCGGAATGTCGATGCCAAACTTCTGGCTTGGGATCATGTTAATCTATTTCTTCTCAGTTAACTTAGGTTGGTTCCCAATTGTAGGGTGGGATTCATGGAAACATATGGTACTCCCTGTTATTACAATTGGATCCGGTGGGGCTGCGATCATTGCACGTATGACACGTTCAAGTATGCTTGAAGTTCTCGACAATGATTATATTCGTACAGCACATGCAAAAGGTGTTAGTGAAAGACTAGTAATTTACAAGCATGCACTACGAAATGCATTAATCCCAGTAGTAACTGTAGTCGGTCTTCAATTTGGAACATTGTTAGGCGGTGCTGTTATTACAGAAACGGTATTTGCAGTTAATGGTATTGGCCGTTTAGTCATCGATGCAATTAAAGCGCGAGATTTCCCAATGGTGCAGGGTGCAATATTAGTCTGTGCCGTAGCGTTTGTATTTGTAAATTTCCTTGTAGACATAGCTTATCGATTAATAAACAAACGTATTGACTTGAATTAAAGGCGGTGAAAAGGATGTCTGACTTAAATAAAAATAAGATATTAGAAGTGAAGAATTTATGTACGTCCTTCTTCACTGATGAAGGGGAAGTAAAGGCCGTTGATGGTGTTAACTTCTTTATAGAAAAAGGGAAAACCGTTGGAATTGTAGGGGAGTCTGGATCAGGGAAAAGTATTACATCTCTATCTATTCTCAGGCTAATACAAGAGCCAGCAGGTAAAATTGTAAATGGTGAAATCGTTTTCAAAGGGGAAAACCTACTAGAAAAATCAAAGAAAGAAATGAGGTCAATTCGAGGAAATAATATTTCGATGATTTTCCAAGAGCCGATGACTTCTCTAAACCCGACAATGACTTGTGGTGAGCAAATTGCGGAATCGATTCGAATCCACCAAAAGTTAGGAAGAAAAGAAGCTAAAGAAAAAGCGATTGAAATGCTCAAGCTCGTTGGAATTCCCTCTCCTGAAAAACGTGTAAAACAATATCCATTTGAGCTTTCAGGTGGTATGAGACAACGTGTGATGATCGCTATTGCACTTGCATGTAATCCTGAGTTGTTAATTGCAGACGAACCAACAACTGCGTTAGATGTTACTATTCAGGCGCAAATTCTAGATTTGATACGAAATCTTCAAAAGGAATTGGGAACATCACTAATGATTATTACCCATGATCTTGGAGTAGTAGCTGAAATGTGCGAAACAGTGGCAGTAATGTATTGTGGAAAGATCGTTGAATACGCTGATGTAAAAACAATCCTTACGAATCCGAAACATCCTTATACAATCGGATTGTTAAATTCTGTTCCAAGACATGATCAGGTCTATGATGGGGATCTCCCTGTTATTAAGGGTTCTGTACCAAGTCCATTCAATTTACCAAAAGGATGTCGATTTGTATCTCGTTGTCCACATGCAAAGGATATCTGTCATAATCAGCTACCGGAATTGAAAACAATGGATGATGGAAACCAAGTTCGCTGTTGGATTCATACGGAAAGTTGGGAGAAGCAAGAAGAGGAGGTGGCATCTAACTCATGAGTAAACAGCCACTTTTAGAAGTGAAAAATCTTAAACAATACTTTCCTATTAAGGGAGGAATCCTTGGAAGAACAGTAAATCATGTCAAGGCAGTTGATGATATTAGCTTTGAGGTTTATGAAGGGGAAACGGTTAGTATTGTCGGTGAATCAGGATGTGGTAAATCCACAACTGGGAGAGCGATTTTGCGTCTTGATGAGCCAACATCAGGTGAAGTAAATTTTGATGGAGGAAATTTACTTTCCCTCTCTAAGTCTAAGATGCGTGAAAAAAGAAAGGATTTACAGATAATTTTTCAGGATCCTTATGCTTCTCTAAACCCACGTCAAACTGTTAGTCAAATTATTGATGAAGTTTTAAAGATACAAAAAATAGGAACGAGCAGTAAGGAGAGACGTGAAAGAATAATTTCACTTCTTGAAACTGTTGGAATTGGATCTCATCAAGTTGACCGTTATCCACATGAATTTAGCGGTGGACAGCGCCAACGTATTGGAATTGCACGAGCATTATCTGTTAATCCAAAGCTAATTATTTGTGATGAAGCAGTGTCGGCACTTGATGTGTCCATCCAGGCACAGGTACTAAATCTATTAAAAGAACTTCAGCGAAAGTTCCAATTAACATATTTGTTTATTTCTCATGATCTTGGTGTAGTAAGACATATTTCTGATCGTATTATCGTGATGTACCTAGGAAAAATCGTTGAAATTAGCGATACACAATCGTTATTTGAAAATCCACAGCATCCATATACGAGAGCGTTATTATCTGCTATACCAAGCATGAACTTTGAAGAAGAAAAGAGAGAAAGAATTATACTTAAAGGTGATGTACCATCGCCGATTGATCCACCGAAAGGCTGTCGATTCCATTCGCGTTGTCCTTATAAAATGGAACGATGTGCAACAGAGGAGCCTGTATTAAATTCAGTTTCTAATGGTCAAAAGGTCGCTTGTCATTTAACTGAAAAAGGTGCAGTTGACTACACAAAAATCCTAGTAAATAACTAAAATAATTGCCAGTCACCTTTACATATCTGAGTAATCAGAAATGTCAAGGTGACTGGCACATTTTATTTCAGGCGAGTTATGTTATTATTTACGGAACAATTTCAAAAACAGTACCTTTGTAATAATCAGTTACGTTTGCGGAGCCATAAACTCCTAAAAATAAACTAGTATGACTCAAATTCGTTCCTAAACTAACATAATATGCTGATGGAGATCCAAATTGATAGTCGGTATGAATAAGACTAAAATCACTATGTTTACAATCTGTTCTTACTCTTGTATAAGCTAACACCCCTGTAGTAGGAGACTTGGATTCTTCGCCTTGAGCAAAATCAGTAAAGATGACGCTTCCTGTTAATTCTGGTATTGCATTCCCCATATAAGCTTGCACTCCTGTTAGTGCATTTCCTTCAAACTTTTCGGGTCTAGAATCTATATGATAATAACTAGTTAGAGGCTGTAGACGTTTCGTGTTAGTTTTTATTGCTTCTACGTAATATGCAATTGTTCTTTCAACCTTCTCCTCATTTGTAGAACAACTCCCTATTATTGAAGTAGGAAAAGATCCTTCCCACCCTCTCCAACCAAAGTTAATAAATCCTTCTTGGTCAAGAACAGGTTGATTTGATGAAGCTTTAGTAAGCTGAGTAACAGGAATTGGTTTATAATCTGAGAATGAAAAAATTGACTCAACCATATCCTGTCCAACATTACCCACATATTTAATGTACCCATTCTCATAACTTTGATATGAAATGCCAGGTATATTGCGGACTCCTTTAGCAATTACTGTAAGAATCTCTTGAGTAGGAACGGGGAGTTCGTTAAAACGTGTGACTGTAGGGGGGGTATCGATAGAAGTATTATTTGCTACATCAATTTCAATTATTTTCCCTGCGATTTCCATATCATCTTGACTTAAATTAAATGGATCATATCCTGATCCACCATCGCCAGTAGTTAAAACAAGTCTTCCCGTTTCAGGTGAAAAGTTTAAGCTATTAACACCGTTATGATTCATAAATGGTCTTTTTAAGTTAAGTAATGTCCGTCGTTTTTGAGGCATACTGTTTGATTGAAAAATCCATTCTTCAATTGTATCAATATGATCAAATTGCGTTTCTCTATTTGTCCACTTTAAATTTAATGTGCTGGGATCACAAGGGTTAGGCTCAAACGGTCCAGAAAGAGCTCCGGGACCTTGAGTACCTGCTAAAGTATAGTGAAGATAAAATAATCCGTTATTATGGAAATTTGTATGAAATGCTAATCCGAGTAATCCCCGTTCATCGTACCCTCCATTAGTACCCAGTTTTATGATTCGTGAACGAATATCTAAAAATAGCTTAATAAAACCGTCCCCAACATAGAAGATCTCACCTACTTGTGTTGCGATGAATAATCTTTCAATTGACTCACCAGGAAGGATTGCCGTTTTTAAAACAGTGGGTAAATTTAACTTACTCGCAATAGGTCGTAAACGAACCTTAACGTTGTTCAATTAATATGCACTCCTTAATTAAATTTCCTTTATAAAATATGGTTAATGTATTTCTAATAGTACACAGTTAGATATCGGAAAAATGATAATCCGATACTTAGAAATTTACAAACGTAAGTAACATTTAAAAATAGTGCAATTGTTTTTAAGCATAAAATACCTTTAGACTGCATTTACCTATTATTATGGGGGTGTCAGGATGGGCGCATTTTTCAAAAAAGTAGCTAAAAGTATATGGGAAGAAGAGTCTATCCCTTCATTGGAAGGTTATTCTATGACAATGCGGCTTTTAGTAGGTTCGTTATTAGGCTCAATGGCTGTTATCTTACAATCTACTGGAATATTTACGGGTATTGGTTTTATGTTTAGTATGATGAGTACTGGTCCTGTTGTACTTGCTAGTCTTTTGTCACTCAGAATCGGATTGATGACTTATATCATTACGTGCTTTATATTGGCACTATTACAGCCGAGTGAATTATTAGTGTTCCTATGTACTACCGGATTGTTAGGACTAAGTTTAGGTATCGGTCTAAAGGTTTTAAAAAGAGGACTATTTATAGTTTCGTTTGGAGCGCTATGTTTAACAATGGGAATAAGTATTTTATTGTATGTTCTACAATTCCCTATACTAGGACCTTCTGTAACATCTCAATTTAGTATTATAATTATTTTGATCGTAGTTATCTTTTCCTTATTGTATAGCTGGCTTTGGAAAATAATTAGTGTTTCTATTTTTAAAGCTCTTTATAAAGTATTTTTCAAGCGATTATCAGATCGGAGATAGGAGCACTTTATCGCCAATATAGGATACAATGATAGTGTATTTAACTTAAGAATTGTAATATTAAAGGTAACTATTTTGTGCCAATAAATTTATATATAAAGAACTGTATGATATCGTTTAAGATATAGTAACTTATCCCGCAATGGTAAATACTAGGAGGAAATATATGACGATGAAAAATAAAGAGTTAACCCAAGAACAACGTGAAGAATTAGTTAGCACATTGAAGGAACGATTTAAAAAATATATGAACCGCCATGAAGGTTTTGAATGGGATCATATCCAAGCCAAACTTGAAGCGAATCCTGAAAAACTATGGTCACTTTATGAAATGGAGAGAACAGAAGGCGAACCGGATGTTGTTGGTTATGATGGGGAGAATGACGAATACATTTTTTATGATTGTTCAGCGGAAAGTCCCAAAGGGCGTAGAAGTCTTTGTTACGACCATGCGGCGTTAGAGGCAAGGAAAAAACATAAACCGGAAAATAGCGCTATGATGATGGCAATGGAAATGGGTATTGAATTATTAACGGAAGAACAATACCGAGAATTACAGAAACTTGGAAGTTTTGATTTGAAAACATCGAGTTGGGTCCAAACACCTGCCAATATTAGAAAACTCGGAGGGGCAATTTTTTGTGACCGACGCTACGATACTGTTTTTATGTATCATAACGGGGCAGACTCATACTACGGAGCTAGAGGCTTCCGCGGTTCACTAAGAGTTTAAACATCTCCATAAGAATAAGTTTAAGCCATCTACTACTTAATTACACCCGTTCACTTTTTCCTAGGAAAGTAAACGGGTGTTTTCTTTTATATGAGTTGGGGAAATTCGTTTTGGAAAAATAACTAGTAGAAGCATAAAATTCCAAGTATAATTCAATTATAAAATTTTGGTAAATAATCGGAGGCTACCCTAGTGGAATTCATTCGAGAACTTATATCTATGATTCCAGTTCTCTTTATTTTCTCACTTCCTGTTTTAATCCCATTACTCTTAAAAAAGTGGAAGTGGTTTTTTACTGTATCGATAGGATGCTTATTATATATTTTATGGGGAGTCTTTCTACATTTCACAGCTGACCCTACAGAGTATGGAACAGCATACGGAATCTTTATTCTACCCTATTTAATTTTGATAAGTGTAATAGGAGCATTCGTTCAAAAAAGGGGATAGACGTTAACTTATTCTATGTCTCTTTTCAGTGAATAATATTCAATTAACGCATTTTGAAGATCAAAAGGAGGAAATGGTTAGATGAATAATAAATATACAGAAATAAATTCTAAAACAATTGACCAATGGGTTGAGGACGGTTGGGAGTGGGGACAACCTATCAGCCATGAAGTTTTTGAAAGAGCGCAAAATGGTGAGTGGAATGTTGTATTAACACCTACCAAACCAGTACCAAAAGAATGGTTTTGTGAAATGAAGCATGCAAAAGTGTTAGGTTTAGCATCTGGTGGTGGCCAACAAATGCCTATTTTTTCTGCATTAGGAGCACAATGTACTGTATTAGATTACTCGGAAAAGCAATTGTTAAGAGAAAAGGAAGTGGCCGAAAGAGAAGGTTATGAGATTCAAACAATTAAAGCTGATATGACAGAACGATTGCCTTTTGAGGATGAAACTTTCGATTTGATATTCCATCCAGTTTCTAATTGTTATGTTGAGGATGTTTTCCCTATTTGGAAAGAATGTTACAGGGTGTTGAAAAAGGGAGGAATTTTGCTATCAGGTCTCGATAACGGGGTCAATTATATTTTTGGAGAAGATGAAAAAACAGTTACTTACAAGCTTCCATTCAACCCTTTGAAAAACAAACAATTATATGATGATTCAATGAAAAATGATTGGGGTATCCAATTTTCTCACACGATAGAAGAACAAATTGGGGGACAATTAAAGGCAGGTTTAGTGCTTACAGATATCTATCATGATACAAATGGTAGTGGCAAGCTCCATGAACATAATGTACCAACTTTTTATGCAACTAGATCGGTTAAAATGTAAAAAACAAGGGGCGTTTTGAAAAGAAAATTTTCAAAACACCCCTTTATAATTCTAATGAACTTTAGTTAAATTGAATATGATGCAAGTTTGCAAAAATGCCTTCAGCAGCAACAAGCTCATTATAAGTACCAGATTCTTCAATTCCATTTGGAGTGATAACTAGAACTTGGTCAGCATCACGAATGGTTGATAATCGGTGGGCAATAATCAATGTTGTACGGTTTTGTGCAAGTTCAC
This sequence comes from Ureibacillus manganicus DSM 26584, assembly GCF_000772945.1. Taxonomy (GTDB): domain Bacteria; phylum Bacillota; class Bacilli; order Bacillales_A; family Planococcaceae; genus Ureibacillus; species Ureibacillus manganicus. The sequence continues at coordinate 87,856 of NZ_JPVN01000015.1, read as the reverse complement.
TTAATGACGCTTGGATTATTTTTTCTGTTTCTGTATCAAGTGCTGAAGTTGCCTCATCTAATATTAAAATTGGTGGATTCTTTAAGAACATACGAGCAATAGCAAGTCTTTGCTTTTGACCACCAGAAAGCTTTAATCCACGTTCTCCAATCTCCGTCTCGTACCCATCAGGCAATCCTTCAATAAACTCTTTCAAATGTGCTTTCTCAGCAGCCTTTTGAATATCCTCAAAGCTTGCATCAAGTTGTCCATAACCAATATTTTCTCGAATCGTTCCAGTAAATAAGAAGACATCCTGTTGCACAACGCCAATTTGTTTTCGTAACGATTGTTGCGTCATATCACGTAGATCTATTCCATCAATTGTGATTGCTCCACTTTCTACATCGTAAAAACGAGGAATCAGTGAACAAATTGTTGTCTTTCCTGCACCAGAAGGACCAACAAGGGCAATGGTTTCCCCGGCCTTTACGTTGAATGAGATTCCGTCTAGCACTCTTTTGTTATTTTCATAGCTGAAGGATACATTTTCAAAGGTAATATCACCATTAAGTTTGTTAAACTCAATTGCATTATGTTTATCCGAAACTTCTGGCTGATGATCTAGCATTTCTGTAAATCGTTTAAATCCGGCCATTCCTTTTGGATATAACTCTAGTAAAGCGCTGATTTTATCAATTGGTTTAATAAGTACATTGGTGAATAGTACAAAGCTTACAAATTCACCATAAGTCAGTTGACCATTAAAACTTAGCCACGCTCCAACAACCAGCACTACAAGTGTTAACAGACGAGTCATCATATAAATACTGGAGTGAGTACCAGCCATAATTTTGTAAGCGTAAAGCTTTGCCTTTCGGAAAAACCCATTTTGTTTGCTAAAGCGCTTTGTCTCGAAATCTTCATTCGTAAAGGATTTTACGACACGAATTCCTGAAATACTATCTTCAACTCGGCTATTTACATCGGCAATTTTACCGTACATGTCCCACCATGCATAATTCATCTTCTTATTACAATAGGTAATGAGCCAAATAAGAAACGGAACCATAACAAGGATGATTAGGGCAAGAGTTGGGTTTATAGTGAACATGATCGCAAATGCCCCGATAAATGTCATAATAGCGATAAAGAAATCTTCAGGTCCATGATGAGCAAATTCCCCAATATCAAATAAATCGTTTGTTATACGGCTCATCACATGTCCGGTTTTAATATTATCAAAAAAGGAAAAAGACTGTTTCTGAAAATGGTTAAACAGCTGCTGACGCATATCAGTTTCGATATTAATCCCAAGCTTATGTCCTAAATAATTGACGATGAAATTCAATACTGTACTAAGTACATATGTAAATAATAATAAAATACTAACTTTCACAATCATATCCCAGTTATTAGTTGGAAGAAGATGATCAATAAACCATTGTACAGCGACTGGAAATGCTAATTCTAAAATAGCGACAATAATGGCACTACTAAAATCAATTAAAAACAACCGTTTATGTGGTTTGTAATAAGAAAAAAATCGTAAAATCATACCTTTACCTCAAATTCTTTTTATTTCATTGGATGAACAAAGATTGTATTGATTATAGTGGAGGAGACTATAATTTAGTGCTGCTTAAATCTTTAAGTTGATTATTATTCTATCTTATTAAACTTTGAAGTTCAAATATTGCAAAAAAAGAAGGAGTTAAAGAGAATGAGTGTCTAAAAGAAACAATAAGTACAATTTCTAACTATTATGCTAAATCAATTTATTTCTTATTTAATAGATTAGGAGTAAAATAACAATTAAAAGTTTAGATATTGAGATATTTAGAGATTCAAATTGAAAGAAGGTTAACTATGTTAAATAGTTTAAATAAATGGCTTCAAAAATACATGCCAATTTTGACACCACTTTCTCTCATTATGGGTGTATTAATAGCAGTTATTGGAAGCCAATTATTATTTCTAGTCCCTTGGATTTTTGCTATTATGACTTTCCTAAGTAGTTTAAGTTTAAATTTTAAAGGTTTAAGTAGTTTTTCAAAGTATCCATGGGTTATTTTAGTGACTATCGCTTTTTTACATATAATCATGCCTATTTGGGCGTATTTCGTATCAACAGCAATATTCCACGATCATCTACTTACGATAGGTTTTGTATTGTCAGTAGTTATACCTACTGGAGTAACTAGTTTTATTTGGGTTAGCTTTTGTAAGGGACATCTAGCTCTTGGTTTGTCAATCATCTTAATCGATACGTTGATTGCCCCGTTTGTTGTACCAACTTTATTACACTTTGTCGTTGGTGAAGCGGTATCTATTAATACTACATCTATTATGGTTGATCTATTGTGGATGATTGTACTACCTTCTATACTTGGTGTAATCTTCAATGAGATTACAAAGGGGAAAATTGTGGATACGCTTGGAAAACCACTTGCTCCATTTCAAAAGATTTGCTTATTTCTTATAATTATGATCAATAGTAGTGCAATTGCTCCTTATTTCCAAAGTATTACTTGGGAAATAATTTGGATTATTGCCGTGGTATTTATCGTAGCAGTATCAGGTTATGCGTTATGTTTAATAATAGGTCACTTAATGTGGAAAGATGTTAGCATTATTACAACTTTTGTTTTTACCGGTGGTATGAGAAATATAGCTGTAGGTGTTGTTATTGCAACAACCTATTTTCCATCGAAAGTCGTTATGCCAGTCGTGTTTGGGATGCTATTCCAACAAGTGTTAGCTGCTCAATTTAGTAAAATACTAGAGAAATATAAAGAAAAAGTTCTCCCATCAAGTCTTGAGAACCAAGTTTAAAGAGTTTTAGGCGATAGCTAATTATCTAAACCGGGTTAGATGGAAGTGGGACAAGAACCTTTTAGGAACAATTATACTGTTATATTGATATATATAATAGAAGAAAGAGATCCCTTACGAAAAAAGCGATCTCTTTTGTGGTCTATATTTATTAAACTTGCCATGTGAGTACGATGCTATGAACTCATTCGCTTACGGAATACTGTTATAGCTATCCCCATAATTACAACAGAGTAGCTAGTGACAATTAGTAATGATCCTCCTAAAGATTGATATTTCCCTTCAAAGGCTGCTTTTGCTGCATCAACCGCATGGACAAAAGGCAATAAGTAACATATTGCTTTATATGCCCCACCAATTAAATCTAAACTGAACCAAACCCCACTTAAGAATGCGGTTAAGTTTACAAAAAGGGCGAAAATTCCACCAACTTGCTTATCCGTAAATAGTGTACCGAACAAAAGACCAAAACTAATAAAAAGAACAGAAATTATTAAAAGGACTAAGAGGGCTACTATACTATTCGCATTAATAGATAATCCTAGGAAACTCGCTGCTATTAAACAAATAACAATTTGTAACAATGCGATTGGCAGCATTGGAAGAAAATAACCAATAATATAATCCTTCGCACCGAGGGGAGAGGCAAATAACCTCATTAAAAAAGAGCTCCCTCGATCCTTCCCCAAAAGCATTCCAGAGAATAAGGTTAAAAACGAAAACCCGAATACAATAATGCCAGGAGCTAATTGCTCAATTTGAAACAATTCATAAGGCATATTTTGTTGCATGATAGAAAACAACAATAATAGAACAATCGGTAGTCCAAAACCAAAGACTAATGAAATCGGGTCGCGAAGAATCTCCTTTTGATTTCTAGAAGCTAAATGTAGCGAACTCACACGAATACCTCCAAATCTTCTGTTACATAAAGAAAAACTTCTTCTAAGGAATGTTTTTGATATTCCTCTTTTAATTCGTTTGTTGTACCGAGCGCACATAATTTCCCGTTATGCATAATTCCCACTCGATCGGCCAAGGTTTCTACATCTTCTAAATAATGAGTCGTTAGAATAATAGTCATTTTACCTTTTAAACCGAGCAAGATATTCCATAAATCTCTTCTAGCTCTAACATCTAATCCGAGTGTTGGTTCATCAAGGAAAACAATTCGAGGTTTTGTAATCATTGCCATTGCGATGCTTAATCGTCTTTGTAGACCACCTGAAAGTGTCTTCGCTTTTGTCTTCGAACGATCAGTTAAACCAAATTTCTCCATCATCTCAATTGCTCTAGATGCTGCTTCCTTTTTATCTCTGCCATAAATCTTAGCTGTAAATTCGAGATTTTCCTTAACTGATAAGTTTGGAGCAACTGCTGTTTCTTGTGGTGATAGATTCATCATTTGTTTTGCTTCTTGTAGATTTGAAAAAATGGATTCACCGGAAATTTTGATATCTCCACTAGTGGGTGTTTGAAGTCCACTCATCATTTTAATCGTAGTCGTTTTACCTGCACCGTTTGAACCAAGAAGTGCAAAAAATTCACCTTCTCGTATTTTCAAAGATAAACAATCAACAGCCACACGTTCTCCGAATGACTTTCCTAATTCTTTAATCTCAATCATTTAAATCCATTCCTTTTCTATGGTTTTGTATTAATGCGTTAATTTGATCAATATCTCTTTTCGATACTTTGTATTGCACAGTCCAGGTAATGAAATAGGTTAAAGAGAAGTTGAATAATAGAATTAAAACATTCCAGATTGTTTCTGGTGTCCAAATAGTAAATACAATAGAGACTAATACTATACTCGTAATAGAAAAATGGGTGACATATTGCCTAGCCATACTCCACCGAGCAATTTCAAAAAATAGACCACAAAGTGCAAATGTAATTCCAATCAACGCAAAGCCTAGATTTTGCAATATAAATGCAAGTACCTCATGTTGAATTAATTTTTCAAAATTTGGGGATACAGCGATAAACTTTCCCTCACCAACCCCTAATGAAATAAATACTAATACAATTTGACAAATGATCAGTCCGATAATTCCACCTACCGTAATCCTTTGCAAAATATCTTTTAACATGTCTAACACCTCACAGTCCTAACTGCTTTTTAATTTTAGTAACATATCGCCGGGAAGCATAAGTTTGTATATTGCCATTAAGAGTTACCCCAATGGTTCCTGTTTTACTAATATCCATATTGGCAATTTCATCGATATTAACAATTTCTGAGTTTGATATCCTGACAAATTGCTTAGAATTTAGTTTCTCCTCTAATTCGTATAAACGAAGTTTCACTTCAGCGATGTCTTTAGATGTTTGTATGTATACCTTTTTATTTTCAGTAAATATTCGAATGATGTTTTGGATATTAACAATTGATACTCCGCGATGGGTATAAGCAGAAATCCGCCCGAATGAATCAGGGGATAAAAATTCCATGATATCAGTAATTTCATCAGTTACTTCATTTGTAATAATTATCAATTTTGGTTCTTCACAGGTTGGATCTATAGATAATTCAATTTTCATCGCGATGACCTCCTCTGGTTAAACTATAAGAGAAGAAAGGAATGAAAGTAAATGAAATGAAGATAAGTGGTTCAAAATAGATGACAGGCGGTTAAAAAGAAAAAACATTGACATAACACCTTTTGGTTATATATAATCCTATATAACACCATTTGGTTATATGTTAGATGATGAGGAGCGAAAATTATGATAAACAATCAAAATACATTACCAGACATTATTCAGTCGATTTTTGTTGAAGCACCTATTCAAAAAGTATGGAACTATATTTCAACTGCGGAGGGTATTTCAGAATGGTTTATGCCTAACGACTTCAAGGCTGAAGAAGGGTACGAATTTACAATCCAATCCCCATTTGGTCCATCTCCTTGTAAAGTAATTGAAGTAAACGAGCCAAATACAATTAAATTTGAATGGGATACGGATGGATGGGTAGCTACGTTCAAATTGCAAGAAGTTGAAAACGGAACAGAATTTACAGTGATTCATGGTGGTTGGAAAGAGGGCGAAGCAATTGTTCCAAAAGCACAACGTACAAATTCAGAGATTCGTGACACAATGAATGCTGGATGGGCAGGAATTGTTAAGAAATTTAAGCAAGTGATCGAAGTAAAATGAATGCCGAAGAACAAACATATGATGTGTTTCAGGCTATAGCCGATCCAACCAGGCGGAAAGTACTTCATCTACTATCAAGTAAAAATCAATCCATTGCTGAAATTTCGTCACATTTTGATATAAGTAGGACAGCAGTAGTAAAACATTTAAAAATATTGTCAGAAGCGGGTCTAATTTTAGGAGAAAAAAGTGGAAAAGAGAAAATCTACTCCTTGCAGCCGGAGCCGTTAAAAGATATAAAAGAATGGTTAGCTTACTACGAAAGGTTCTGGCATAACAAACTAACAAAGTTTAAGTATGTTGTAGAAAACGATACTTTAAAAAAGGACTAAATAAGAAGCCATCTCCCCAGTAAATGCGCGGGTGAGATGGCTATTTTTTTTATTTATATTAGCAGAATAAAGTACATTGAATAAACTAATCTATTAAACTGTACCCATTATTAATAGAATTTGAAGCCCAAATACCATCATATTTCAATCGTTAAATGTTACTTTTGAAATTACTTTAAATCGTTCCATTACAAGAAAGAAAAATATTTTTTCTTTCTTAACATGTTAGGGAATGTTTTTACATATATATTAAAAAATTGAATGTAGTTCAAATTTTAAAGTTAATTCAAATTGATATTGTAATCACATTTCAAATGAATGGTGGGAGGGAGAAAAAGATGAATTTGTTAGAAGTAACATTAGAGCAGCAGGAGTTTCGTAAAGCACTTCGGAGGATGTTAGAAAAAGAAGCATACCCTTATTTCAATAAATGGGAGGAACAGCGAGATATTCCGAGGGCGTTTTGGGAAAAACTCGGGGAGCACGGTTTTTTAATGCCTTGGGTGGATGAATCGTATGGTGGGCTTGGGGTAGACTTTAGCTTTTCGGCAATTTTAACAGAGGAATTAGAAAGAGTAGGCGTTGGTTTGTCGAGTGGTATTTCGCTACATGCAGATATTGTATGTCCTTATATTGCGGATTACGGGACAGAGGAACAAAAGAAAAAATGGTTACCTAAAAGTGTAACGGGTCAATTTATTAGCGCCATTGCAATGACGGAGCCTGGTGCAGGGTCAGACTTGGCAAATGTGAAAACGGTTGCAATACGAGATGGGGATTATTACATCTTAAATGGCGCTAAAACATTCATTACGAATGGTGGGAAAGCAGATTTTGTTGTTGTCGTTTGTAAGACAAATCCAGATGCGATGCCAGCGTATCGAGGCATAAGTCTTCTAGTAGTCGAGTCAGGAACACCCGGATTTAAACGTGGAAAACAGCTCGAGAAAATCGGGATGCATAGTGGTGATACTGCCGAGTTAATATTTGAAGATGCTAAGGTACCTGTAAGTAATTTAATAGGTGAGGAGGGGAAAGGGTTTTACTACTTGATGGAAAAGCTTCAGCAAGAAAGATTACTTGTTGCATTACAGGTAATGGTTGAAGCAGAAGAAATGATGAATCTAACAATACAATATGTAAAGGAGCGTCAGGCTTTTGGTAGCCGGATTGCAGATTTTCAAAATACACGCTTCAAAATTGCTGAAATGGCAACAGAAATAGAATTAGGGCGCAATTACGTCAATCAGTTAGTGCAAAGACACATACAAAATGAAGACATCGTAAAAGAAGTATCTATGGCAAAATGGTGGATTAGTGAGATGGCTAAGAGAGTTGCTACAGAATGTCTACAGTTACATGGTGGATATGGATATATGGAAGAATACGAGATTGCAAGAAGGTTTCGCGATATACAAGTAACATCGATTTACGCTGGCACAACCGAAGTGATGAAAGGAATTATTGCCAAGAAATTGCTAGATTAGGGGTGTTGTCATGCGAATAAGTGAAAGACGCGCTAAGAAAAAAAGGGAAGAAATTTTGAAATCTGCAATAGCAATTGTAAATAAAAAAGGTTATGAAGGAACCACCATGGAAGAAATCGCCGCCGCACTACTGATGACAAAAGGTTCTCTTTACTACTACTTTAAGAATAAAGATGACCTAATCTTTCAATGTCATAACTTCGTATTAAGTAAAGCAGTAAAAGATCTTGAAAAGTGCTTGAGAGCTGAAAATGGAGTATCTGCTAGTGATACGCTTAAGAAAATGATAGAAATTCATATATATTATGCGTTCAACCAAAAAGAGAGTTTAAATTTAATTATCGAGCCTAAAAAAGCTTATACCGGAGAGTACTTGGAGCCTGTTTTACGATTGAGAAAGCACTATGCTGGATTATTTGATGAAATTATCGAAAGAGGAGTTACGCAGGGAGAGTTTGTAGTACATGAACCAATAATTACAAGGCAGTTTATTTTAGGTGGGTTAAACTGGGTTCAACAATGGGTACGGCCAAATGGTCGACTTACGATTGACGACATTATAGATTTGTTTGCCTATAATATTCTGAAAATTCTGAAATGAAGACAACTATTAAACTAGGGGGTAAATGATGAGAAAATTACTATTTTTGTTTGTTTTGTCGCTAGTAGTTACGGTGTTAGTCGCTTGTGGTGGTAATGGAAATGAGCCAGCAAAAAATAATGAAACAGGATCCGGTGATAATACAGGAGCAACTTCGCAAGAAAAATTAAATTTCAGAGCTTCTTCAGGAGTGCCTGATAAGCATTTTTGGTATCGCGGTATGTTTAAGCCATTAACAGACTCTGTAACAGAGGATACAAATGGTCAAATTACCTTTGACGTCTTCAACGCTGGAGAATTAGTATCTCTAGGGAATGAGTATGATGCGTTATTATCAGGTCAAATTGATATTGCGTTAACACTTATGCCACCATACGATCCAGCGCGATTCCCATATACAGAGGCAGTTATGTTACCTTTACTTTCTTCTGATGCAGAGATTGCACAGAAAGCATTTGCGAATGTCATGATTAGTGACCGTGAGTTAAAAGACGGTAAAACATATTATGAATTAGAATTTGGCGATAAAGGATTAGTTGCATTTGCTAATCCACCGACTGAGCCATATGTTTTTTCTACAACAAAAACAAATTTTGAAAGTGTAAGTGATTTCACTGCATCTATTCGTATTCGTACTGCATCACGCGTACATGAAATTTTATCGAAAGAATTAGGGATAACAGGGCAGTCGTTACCAATTTCAGATGCGTATGATGCACTTAGCCGTAATGCATTAGACGGTATTTTCTACAATGCACCAGATTGGATTGCTTTCGGTTTAGATGAAGTAATCAAATATACGATAACTGGTGCGAACTTTGGTCATTTTGTAGGGCATACAGCGATGACTGAAGAAACGTGGAATAAATTAACACCTGAAGTTCAAGAGATTTTTAAAAAGAATGCACTTGAAGCAGCAATTGGCGGTGCGACATTAACAAAGAGTGAAACAAAACAAAACATTGATTCTAATATTGCAAAAGGCGGTAAGATTATTGAATTTGATCAATTAAACCCTGAGGTAAAAACCTTAATCGAAGAAGCAATAGTAAACTCTTGGGTACAGTGGATTGATAATTTAGAAGCACAAGGACATGCAGGACGAGAGATGGCAATTTTATGGAGAGACGAATTGGTAAAGGCTGGCGCAACACTACCACAAGAAATTATGGACCTGTAATTATATCAAACCGAGAAGAAGTTAAGTAAACACTTAACTTCTTTATCCCCTGGGGGTGACAATGATGGAAAATATTATTATTCTAATCTGTTTTATTCTATTTATTTATCTTCTATTAGTTGGTCACTATATTAGTTCACTAATGTTTGTTGTAGGAATCATCGGTATTTATCTATTAGGTGGAATGGATCTATTAAAAGGATTTATACAAAATGAACCGTTTAATAGTGTGTCGGTATACTCGTTAACAACGATTCCAATGTACATTTTGATGGCCCAGTTTATTATTCAAGCAGGAATTATAAAAGACTTGTATGGGCTACTATTTAGGATTTCACGAGGAAAATCAGGGCCACTCGGTATTATGACAATTTTTTTAGGTGGATTATTAGGTGGTGTATCTGGTTCAGGTACAGCCACATCAGCAGCGCTCGCGCAAATTGCAGTACCAGAATTGCGTAAACGTGGTTATTCTCCTGAATTGGCAGGGACAATTGCAGCATGTGCTGGGTCATTATCTGCGATTATTCCACCAAGTGTTATTTTAATTTTGTATGGAGTAGTAGCTCAAATTTCCATAGGGAAACTTTTTACGGCAGCGTTAATACCCGGTATTTTATTAATGTTAATCTTCTCTGTGATTACCCTAGTTTATTTAAGAGTCTATAAAAAAGAAATGAAATTGAACAATAGTACGCAAGAGCAGTTTGAAGAAAATGTACCTGTTTCGAGATATATCATAGTTACTATACTTGGCGTAAGTATAGCTGTAGCAATTTTCGGTGGTATTTATTTGGGGATATTTTCACCAACAGAAGCGGGAGCAGTCGGTGCGTCCATTGCGTTTATCATGGCATTGCTACTTAAAAAAGTAAATTGGTCGTTTATGCAATCATCGCTCGTGGAAACGGTAAAAATTACTGTTATGGCGATGTTCATCGTAGTTGGAGCATCCTTATTCGGACGATTTGTTTCTTTATCTTTGGTGCCAAGGAAAATCATTGATCTATTACAACCAATTATTGATCAGCCAGTTTTAATTTTGATTTTGATTATGGTGTTCTACTTCTTCCTCTTTATGTTTATGGAAAGTGTAGCGGTTATTTTAATGACAGTGCCAATTTTAACACCAATTTTAGATGTCATTAACACTGATCCACTGTGGTTCGGTATTACGCTGACAATTGTTTGTACAATCGGTATGTTAACACCTCCTGTCGGTTTGAGTGTATATGTGGTTGGTAGTGTGTCGGGCATCCCTATTGAACGGCTATTTAGAGTGTCGACGGTCTTTGCTGTGATTAGCACAATTATTATTGTCGCATTACTTATTTTATTCCCACAAATTGTTACATGGTTACCAAGTCAAATGCATTAAAACAGTGGTGAAAAGAGTGAGTGAGCCAAAGGAACCTCTTACTAATATTCTCTCCAATTAAAGGGGATAATTGGAAACCCTATTGGAAAGAAGTTCTTACTACTAACATACGAGGGGGAAAGACATGAAGGTACTTTTTAAGACAACACATATTTGTAGAGAAGTTTGCAAATATATTAGTTGCTTTGGAGTTTTAGCAATGATGATTCTCATTACAGCAGATGTGTTTAGACGGAATGTTTTTGAAACCCCGATTCCTGGGGTGTACGAAATTACTGAAAACTTTCTCATGCCGTTAGTTATATTCCCAGCACTTGGCTATACGTATTGGGTCGGGATTTTACCAAGATTAACTGAACTCATTGCAAAAGCACCACAAAAATTTAAAGTATTCCATCATTATTTATTACTTGTCATTGATGCCGCAGTTTTTTCATTACTAACATATTATGGTCTTCAATTTGCATTATCAGGTTTTAATATTGGTATGTCCATTCCAGTAGCAGGAGTTTTAGTGCCAATATGGCCAATTTACTTTTTAGTACCTCTCGGATTTTTCTTTGTAGTAGTGGAAGTGCTTCTTCGTTTCATCAAAAAAGATGAAGATATTGCATCAAATAACGAGATAGGCATCTGAGGAGGAGAAAGATGTGTTTGAAACGATTGAAACTTCTTTGGAGCAAGGGATATTAACAGTTACATTAAATCGACCAGATGTATTAAATAGCTATACGTACAAAATGAGTGAAGAATTAGAACAATTATTTCAAAACGTAAAGAATGATGATTCAGTACGTGTCATCATTGTAACCGGAAAAGGTCGTGCATTTTGTGCGGGTATGGATTTATCCGAAGGTGAGGATTCATTTAAGGTAGATGTTTCAGCGGAGGAGTTTCGTGATATTGGTGGGAAGGTGAGTCTCAAAATCTATGAGTTAAATAAGCCTATCATAGCTGCTATTAATGGACCTGCAGTTGGTATTGGACTCACAATGACACTCCCAATGGACATTCGAATTGTTAAGAAGGATACAAAAGTAGGATTTGTTTTCGCTCGCAGGGGAATAGGTCCAGAAGCGTGTTCAGGCTGGTTTTTAACGAAGCATGTAGGAATTGGCAAAGCGCTGGAATGGATGTATACAGGGCGCTATATTTCTACAAAAGAGGGCTTAGAAGCAGGATTATTTCAATATGAAGTGGAGGATCCGCTACAAAAAGCACAAGAAATAGCCCAGGACATTATAAATTATACAGCGGCAACTTCGATTGCATTTACGCGGGAACTACTATGGAAAATGGTAAATGCACCACATCCTTCTGCTTCCCATAAACCAGAATCACAATTTTTGTTTTGGGCTTCTCGTCATGAGGATGCACATGAAGGGGTTCAGTCATTTATGGAAAAGCGTAGGCCTGAATTCTCATTAAAAGCTTCTGACTTACCATCGTTTTTTAAATAATCTTGAATGAAAGGGTGTTCATGATGTTAGTATCAAATATGTTAAAACAATATGCAACAACAAAGGCAGATAAGATTGCGTCACAATTTAAAAATAAAACATTAACTTATAAAGAGTTATATATGCAAGCTGAAAGACTAGCTTCCTATTTACAAAGTAAAGGCTATAAAAAAGGTGATATCGCTGCAATTTATATGAATAACTCAGATATGTTTTTAGTGTGTTATTTTGGTGTGCAGTTATTAGGAATGGCAGCAATGCCTATTAATACGAAGCTTGCAGTTCCTGAAGTGCAATATATTTTAAATCATTCAGAAGCAAAAGTGTTAATAGCAGATCAAGCACTCTATACAAATGCTGAAGCAACAGGCTATGAATTTGAAGAAGTCATTATTAATGAAAAGTCATTACAGAAAATCGTAGAGGATGCTTCGCTGAATGAAAAGTTTGTCACAGTTGAAGTTAAGCCAGATGAAATGGCAGTTGTTATGTATACATCAGGCACGACAGGAAAACCAAAAGGCGTAATGCTTTCGCAGCGAAATCTTTATGAAACAGGAAGAATTTGGTCTGAGTCAATGGAAATGAATGAACATGACCGGATGTTTATCTGTACGCCTCTCTTCCATTGTGCAGCAAGCCATGTATTTGCAGTGCCAATCCTTTATTCTGGTGGAACAATTGTTATTGAAGAAGCCTTTTCGCCAGATAAAACCTTACAGCAATTAGTAGAAACAGAGGCTACTATTTTCTTTGGTGTACCAGCAATGTATACGATTTTATTAAATCGACCTAATACAAAGTCATTGTCGTTTCCTAAATTGCGACTTTTCACTTACGGTGCAGCACCGATGCCTTATGAAATCTTGCGCCAGTTAAAAGAGGCATTCCCACAAGTAAGAGTACAAAACTTATATGGCCAGACAGAAAATACACCAGCAGCTTCCTCCTTATTGGATGATCAAGCATTACTAAAAATTGGCTCTGTAGGGAAACCACTAGTTCGTACAGAGGTGCAAGTAGTAGATACAGAAGGAGTGCCTGTACCTTTAGGTGAAGTTGGTGAAATAGTTGTTAAAGGACCGCAAGTGATGATTGGTTATTTAAAGAATCCAGAGGAAACTGCGCGTACTATTAAAGATGGCTGGTTATATTCAGGGGATTTAGGTCGTTTTGATGAGGAAGGTTACTTATATATTGTCGATCGTAAAAAAGATATGATTATCCGTGGTGGGGAAAATGTTTATCCGGTTGAAATTGAGGACGTGATATATCAAATTCCTGAAATTTTAGAAACGGCTGTTGTAGGGATTCCGCATGAAGTGTACGGGGAAGTTCCGAAGGTGTTTGTCGTATTAAAAGAAGGAAAGACACTAGATGCAGACGAAATCATTAACTACTGTGTCAAAAATTTAGCGAAGTATAAGGTGCCAGCTGAGGTTGAATTTATTGATGTGCTTCCACGAAATGCATCTGGAAAAGTGTTGAAACATTTGTTAAAGGTTCAGCATGTAGTGTGATAACTGAATATAATTGGCTTTCCAAAAGTAAACCCTTAAGTTATCCTAAATAAAATGTAAACATAGAATAGACTGCGATTAAGCAGTGAATATGTATAGCTCAAGTGTATTCGAAATAAACCTCGAATACTCTTTTTTTTGTAGATAAAATTGAGTTAAAAAAATTATAAGAGGTATTAGTCATTAAGCGCTTAAAAAAGATATTCTTTGATAAAACTAAAGCTAAATGTATTTATTTAAGAAAATTGCATTTATAATAACTTTATTCATTAATGAGGGAACAATTTAATGATCAATTTTATAGGTATAACGAATGATCATCATTTAGAAAAAAACAGTTCAATTGAAAACGTAGATTTTATGTCGTTTAAATGGTATTGGGTTGACTTTAGTGAAGCGACAGATGAAGAAATGCAACATTTATCTACTACATTTCACTTTCATCCATTAGCTATTGAAGATTGTATTCAAAAGTTTCAACGCGCAAAGTTAGACTATTATAGAGAGTATACTTTTTTTGTCACCCATACTGTGCATGAAGAAGATAATGAGATAAAGAAACAAGAAGTAGACTTTTTTATTAGTGAATCTTATATCATTACGTTTCATAAAAAGCCATCCATGGAGATCACGAAAGTTTGGAATTTACTCCTTGCACAAGATAATTTAGAAAAGTGGGACCCTTATTATGTTTTTTATGAGATTTTAGATAAAATTGTTGATAATTATTTCCCAATTATTTATAAGATTGAAGATGAGCTTGAGTCAATGATTAAAAAAACAGAAAGTAAATCTATGGATCAGTTAATGGATGATCTTTTCGAAACAAGAAATATGCTATTAAATCTACTCCATATCGTTAATCCGATGCGTGATTTACTCTATAGAATGTTAAATTCACATCATCTTAATTTGAATAGAATAGAAGAAAGAAAAGTGTATTTTAATGATATTTACGATCATTTGCTAAAACTTTCAGAAATGGTTATGACAAATCGTGAAGTAACCGCAGATATAAGGGACAGTTATTTGTCATTAAATTCTCACCAAACAAACAAAGTAATGAAAACGTTAACGATTATTACTTCAATATTCGCGCCACTTACATTTATCGCTGGAATTTATGGAATGAACTTTAAACATATCCCAGAATTGGCTTGGGATTATGGTTATTTTATTTCATTAGGGATGATGGTAGTAATAGGTAGTCTGATGCTCATCTGGTTTTGGTGGAGAGGTTGGTTTAAATAATATAATCTGTTATGCGTTTTACTTTCGGAGCATGTGCCTGTTGGGTAACGTAATCCAAATAAAGCTAAGTGAATTTTACATTCACTTAGCTTTTGTATTAATCTAGTTCAAAACTTTTATTTCATCCGCATACTTATTAAAATTAATGCAATTCCAGTGAATAAGAGTATGATTTTACCTAATGAAATTCGATCGCCTAAACCTGATATCCCAATACCTGTCGTAATGATCATAACTGTTGGTCCAACTAGAGCGAGCATGGTATTGATGGTTAATGCTTTTTCAATATCATTAAATTTATACATTAGTCCTGCAGCAGCTATGTCTACACTACCTGAAAATATACGCAATAATACCATATAAAGAAGTGCGCCTTCCAAACGGTCATCTCCTAAACTTTGATTATTAATTATAAGAAAATGTATGTTTGTCCAAAGGGAAATATTTGTCCAAATTATTGGGGATTAATCGTTTATCTCTACTCAAACTAAGAAGAAGAAAGGAGGACTAACATGCAGAAAGATCCAAAACCTGATGTGCATCAACAAAGAGAGGCTGTAGAAGCAAATATTAAACTAAATGAAGAAATGAATAGTGTTTATCGTTTGCGTTCAGATCATATAGATTCACCAACAGAAGCGAATATGAAATTGGATGAGGAATTTTATGGCGATGATGGACAAACAAATTTTGAGCCAACATTCCTTTATAACAATACCCCACCAATACAAATAAATAGAGAAGATTGAAGGAGGGGCGATTAAATCGCACCTCCTTATTTCGAAAGTAGTTAATTTAGTAATCTGGATTGAATCATTTGTTTAATCTGTTGATTCATAAGACGTGCTTGAGATAGTGCAACATTATCTTGTGAAATTTCTCCTGGTTTACTCGCCTTACCAATTACATAACCAGTGAAATTCATTTTCAAAAAGTCAAATGTATACTTAAATTGTTGGATAAGTGGTAATCCTTTAATTCTTGGATTGTCACCACCGACTGCAACAACATAATTTTCAACTTTTTGTAAATGTTCTTTCAAATTAGGATATCGTTGATCTCGAATAGCTTGACTGAAACGATCTATCAAATTTTTCATTAAGCCTGAAGTACTATACCAATAGATTGGAGTTGAAAAAACAAGGATATCGCTATCTAAAATTGCCTCTAGTATAGAGTCATGATCATCATCAACGACTGAGAATCCTTCTTCAGTATGACGCATGTCTACGATTGGTTTCACTGTTAGATCTTTTAAATAGACTTTTTGAAAATCAAGTCCTTCTAAAAGTACATCGGTTAAGTATTCTGTATTCCCATTGGCTCTTGAGCTACCAATAAATGCAACAATCTTCATAAGCCCCTCCTCATTAAATAAAATTTTATAAAAAAAAGAAGTACATATTGAAATCTATGTACATCTTTGGAAAATAAGTAATATTAAATTCTGTTTAATAATGCATGAATTGTTTCTTTTAACTCGTCATCGTGATCTGCAAGTTCGATTAAGTTAGCAACACGCTCTTTTAAAATATGGCGTTCTAAAATTTGTTTTTCATCTAGAACACTAATAATAATTTGTAGAATTAAGCGGTCACGTTCTAATAAGCCTTCTTGTAGTCGCTCTGGTGTAACTTTTGCATCTAATTTTTGTACTTTACTACCCATTAACCTTACCCCCTACAATAATACATAAAATTCAACATTATCTTAACATATTTCAATTATTTAAGAAATATCATTAACCAACAATTGTAAACGAAAAAATTCAGTGAATTAAAAGGAATTTAAACATGTATTTAGAATATTAATTTAAGAGAGGAGATGGAATGTTATGAAAGGTATACTAAATAATAAAAAAAGAGAACTATCAGCAGAAGATACCGAACATTTCTTAAAAGTTGGTAAAGTCGCACATGTAGCAACGGTTGGGGAAGATGGATATCCATATGTTATACCGTTTGTTTATGTTTATGAAGGTGGAAGCAAATTTTATATCCATATAGGAAACTTACGAGAAAGTCACTTCTTTACAAATGTTAAAGCGAATCAAAAGGTTTCAATTGAAGTGAGTGAAATGGGCCAAGTTGTACCAGGGAAAAAATATGCTTGTCATTCAGCGTTGGCATATACAAGTGTAGTTCTATTTGGAAAAATTCTGCATATAGTAGATGATATAAAAAAAGAATGGTTTTACGATCAATTATGGAAAAAATATGGGGACCCAAATTGGCAATTTGAAAAAAGTGGTTACCCTGCACTTCCAAAAACAGAACTTTTTGAAGTGGAGATTGAAAAGATGACTGGAAAATTTAGTGAAGCATTTAGTCATTAAAAATAAAGAAAAGAGTGTAAGAGTCACCTGAAAATAAGATGATTCTACACTCTTTTTTGTAATCTTTGGTAAATGCTGTATGAAAATTACATTTTGATATTTTTTACAATATAGTATAATATCAGATATCAAGATAAAAATTTAAGAATGAAATCTGGTTATTTAGATGTTACAGTTGTGTATAGGAACTTTGCTTGACAAATGGAAGTCATATAGAATGATACATTATAAGATTTAAATTTACCTAAATATGCAATTTAGGGGGTAGATTGGCATATATTATTAATCTTAATAGTTTTTTTATAACTGGTTAATAATTGCAATGTATTCTTTACTAATTGATATATATACTTTAACGAAGGTGATAAAAGGTGACAAAAATGACATGCAACCCTAAAATTTTGTTATTAACAGGTAGCTATGGCAATGGTCATTTAAAGGTAACTAAAACTTTAAAAGATATGTTCTTGAAACAAGGGGTGTCGCAAGACAATATCGTCGAATCTGATTTGTATTTAGATTCACATCCAATTTTAACGAAAGCTTCAAAATATTTATATATAAAAAGTTTTACTTATGGTCAAAAGATTTATGGGTTTCTCTACTACGGTGGAAGTAAGAAAAAAAGAATTGTATCTTACGATTTTTTAAATAAGTACGGTATGACGACATTGACGAACTTGGTGGAAGAAGTAAAACCAGATATTATTGTCAATACATTTCCGATGCTTGTTGTACCTGAGTTTAGAAAAAAAACCGGTGCTCAAATACCTATTGTGCACGTAGTAACAGATTACTACGCCCATAAAAACTGGATTCACGAAGAAGTTGACAGATACTTTGTGGCTTCTGAAACTATGAAAAGTGACCTTATGAAACTTGGATTTTCAAGTGAACGCATAAAAGTTTCTGGAATTCCTATTGATCCTGTATTTGAAGCCGAGTGCGATAAGAAGGCTCTATTTGAATCATATCAATTAGATATGAATCGACCTGTTGTCTTAATTGCTGCAGGTGCATTTGGTGTGTTAAAAGATATTGATGAAATGGTGAATAAGCTACTTGCAGCCAATAACAATCAAGTAATAGTCGTATGTGGAAAAAACGAAGAACTTAAAGACACATTAACAACAAAATTTGCGGGTAATAAGAATGCTGTGATTCTTGGCTTTACTAACAAAATGGACGAATTAATGAAAATAGCTACGTTAATGGTAACAAAACCTGGTGGCATTACGTTAAGTGAAGCTTTAGCAGTACAAGTGCCTTTAATCTTATATCGTCCTGTCCCAGGTCAAGAAAAAGAAAATGCGATATTCTTTGAAAGTAAAGGCGCAGCCGTTCAAGTAACTCGCTCAAATCAATTACTGAATAGTATATTTAATTTACTTCAAGATGAAAAACTTCGTATGAGCATGAAAAAAAATATGAAAGAACTATATAATGCGCATTCAGCACAAGTCATCTGTGAAGACGTTCTGTACTTGCATGCTGAAAAAGAAAAAATGAATAGGATAATAGTATAAATTATGAAATCTACTAAATATGAATTCTATTTACTAATTATCCCTTTAGTAATAGTTGAATTTGTTAGAGGAGCTTATATTATAAGTTATCTACCAAGTCTTTCTATTAATCCGATTGGAATTTCCTTAGCAATTGTTGGTGTCGCTATTTCAATTCACTTTATTGGAGATACTTTTGCGAATTTCGTCATGGGGTATGTTATTGAGAATATAGGAAGCAACAAGGTCTTACATTTAAGCTTTGCGGTGATGACTTTAAGCTTATCCCTGTTTATGATTTGGCCCAATAGTTTCACATTAATAATAAGTACGCTATTTACTGGAATTGCTGTATGTCCAATTTGGATTTATTTATTAACAAAAGCTGCGGGCGATAAACGAGGTCAAAGAATTAGTGTAGTTTACCTTGGCTGGTTATTAGGACTAGGTGCAGGCTATGTTGCTATGAATTATTTAGTTCAGTTTGATATCGATAATTTATTGTGGTTTTTACCATGCTTAACAATCGTTGCTTGGATAATATATTCTATTGTTAACACAGGAAATATTTGTGTTGAAAAAGTAGACATTAAAAAACAATGGGATATAACTAAAGAGTTAGTAAAGAGTAGTAAAGTTGTTGTCCCGGGAATTCTTTTTCAAGGGATTGGAATGGGGATGCTAATTCCAATTCTTCCAATATTCGCGATGAAAGATCTGCATTTATCAACAAACCAATACACATTATTAATACTCATTGGTGGTGCTAGTTTAGTATTAGCATTAATTCCCCTTGGTAAACTTGTAGATAACGTGAAAAACAAAATTATCTTATGTATTATAGGTTTCCTAATATTTGCAACTGCCCTATTTGCACTTGGATCAAAACCAAGTCTTGCTATGATTATAACAGTTGTAATAGTCTTAGGCGTGTTTTATGCTCTTTTCCTACCTGCGTGGAATTCATTTATTGCAGGCTATATACCAGAGTCTTTAAAAGCTGTAGGATGGGGTATATTCTCAAGTTTACAAGGTCTCGGTGTCATGATCGGCCCTACAATTGGTAGTATAATAGCAGAATCATACCAAACAATGACGACAATTCAAGGCAGTGGAGTTATTTTTGGTGTCGCAGCAATATTCTATTTCTTCTATGCTATAAGAAAACAAAGAGAAAATTTAAAAACTGATGGTTGAGAAAACAGCTTGTTTAATTGACAAGCTGTTTTTTTAATTTCTTAAATTTCTTTTTAACAATAGATAAAGAATAATAGGACAAAACTCGGGTTTTTTTTCGAGTTTTTTTGCTTATCAGGATATTTACTAAAATCACAAGGGTTATCAATAAATCACTTTTTGATATTTAAGTACCTAAAGATTTACAATTTGATTTTAAATCTATTGTATACTTAATATGTTAGTGTGAAGATTCGGAAAACTAATTAGATGGAGAATTTAAAAATGACTTATGATTGTTTAATTGTTGATGATGAGGTTGCTTTAGCAGAGACGACTTGCGAATATTTTAATATGTTTGAAGTGACAACGGCATTTGTAACAAGTGCAGAGGAATGCGAAAGTTTTCTTGAGGAACATAAAACGTCAGTGATTCTCCTTGATATCAATCTAGGGAATTCTTCAGGTTTTGATTTGTGTAAAAAATTAAGAAAAACAACACAGATACCTATTCTATTTATAAGTGCACGTTCTAGCGATGATGATGTTTTGATTGCATTAAATATAGGTGGAGACGATTATATTCAAAAACCTTATACACTAAGTATTTTGCTAGCTAAAGTTAAAGCGGTACTGAAAAGATATAGAGTAGGCACAAGCAACGAGCAAAAAGTGTTACAGTTTGGAAATATTCAAATAGATACGAGGCTTCATAGAGTAAGGGTAAATGGTGTTGATCTACAGTTAAAAACAATGGAATATAAACTTCTTTCTTATTTAGCGAAAAATAAAAATAGAATCATTACGAAAGATGAATTATTTCAAAATATATGGGGAGATTCTTTTGTGGGGGATGGCACTTTAAACGTACATATCCGGCATTTGCGCGAGAAAATTGAAAGTGATCCAAAGAACCCACTATTTATTAAAACTGTATGGGGTACAGGGTATGTTTTAGAGGATTCTAACGAATGAGAGTAAAATTGCTAACTATACTAATTTTAATTGTGTTTATTACAGGAATTATAATTTCGGTAATAATTATAAATAATAAAAATAATTCAGAAGTAGATCTTGTAGCCATTAATGAAGTAGTTAAAATTGTTGAGAAAAATTGGGGACAAGTTAACGATGAATTGTTCCACCATATCGATTTAAAACAACCATTCGTAATCCTAGATGACTTAGGAAAAGTAATATATCAAACACCTGGTAATCATTTTGACGGTTTATATGAGGCTATAAAGAATAGAGATATAGTTGTAGATTTAAAACATGGACATGAGTTTTTAGGAAAATTAATTATTAGAAATAACGAACAATTAATTCTACAACAAATGAAAAGTGAACTGATCAATTCCAATATTGTTATTTTTGGTGTACTAATGTTAATTAATATTTTATTTATTCTATATGTTCATAGAACGGTATTAAAACCTTTTAGGCAGCTTCAGAACTTTGCGGCAAATGTAGCTAGAGGAAATCTAGATATACCTTTAGTGATGGACAAGAACAATCACTTTGGTGCTTTTACAGAAAGCTTTGATATAATGCGTGAAGAATTGGCAAATGCACGTCAAAGAGAATATGAATCCAACCGTAGTAAGAAAGAGCTTGTAGCTACTTTAAGTCATGACATAAAGACACCTGTTGCTTCCATTAAAGCAGTAAGTGAGTTGATGCTTATGCAAGCAGCGGATGAAAAGGTCATAAAGCAAGTGAATACAATCTATTCGAAAGCGGACCAAATTGACTTACTCATTACAGATATGTTTCATGCCACTTTAGAAGAATTACAACAGTTAAAGTTAACAGTAACTGAAGAATCGAGCGAAGTACTTGTTAAAATGATAGAGAATGTCAATTATGATAACCAACTAATCTATGATTCAATTCCACAGTGTATTATTTTAATAGATCCGGTACGTCTGCAGCAGGTAATAGACAATATAATAAGTAATTCATACAAATATGCAGGAACAAAGATTGAGATTAAGTCACAAATTCATCAGGGTTATCTTGAACTCCACTTTAATGACTTTGGACTAGGTATCAAGGAAGATGAACTCCCCCTTTTATTTAATAAATATTATCGGGGAAAAAATGTAGAAGGGAAGAATGGTTCGGGACTCGGACTCTATATATCTAAGTATTTCATAGAAAACATGAATGGCAAAATTAACTGCTATAACCGGAATGATGGATTTACAATAGTTATAAAAATGAAACTTGCTTAAAAATTAAGGATTTAATTAAGGATTAGTTAAGAATTACATAAAGATTTAATAAGAATTCATTTTGTATGATAAGACTGTAATATTCATTACGGTCTTTTTTCTTTAGGTCATAACTTCATTTTAATAAAGGGAGAGTGTCACACAATTATGACAAGCATGATTCTTAAAACTGAAAAGCTATGCAAAACCTTTTCGAGTGGTGGACTTCAGCAACATGTTTTAAAGAACCTTGATATAAGTTTAGTAGAAGGAGATTTTACAATCATAATGGGGAGTTCAGGATCGGGGAAATCTACTCTACTTTACGCAATTAGCGGTATGGATAAACCAACATTAGGAGAAATCAATTTTTTAGGAAAAAATATATCAAAACTAAATAATGATCAATTAGCGATTTTTAGAAGAAATCATTGTGGGTTTGTGTTCCAACAAATTCACCTTTTAGACAATATGAGTGTACTTGACAATGTATTAGCCAGTGGATTATTAGTAAATAAAAATAAACGTGAACTTGTAAAAAAAGCAAAAAAACTTTTAAACCAGGTTGGTATTAGTGAAAATTCATGGTCGAAATTCCCTACTCAACTTTCCGGTGGGGAAGCACAAAGAGTGGGTATTGTAAGAGCATTAATCAATAACCCTAAAATACTTTTTGCAGATGAACCTACAGGCGCATTAAACTCAAGTTCTAGTAAAAGTGTTTTAGATGTATTTACTGATATAAATCATAATGGACAAAGCATTGTTACGGTCACACATGATATGAAAACAGCCTTGCGCGGAAATCGAATACTCTATTTACGTGATGGTGTCATTCAAGGTGACCTGCATTTAGGTCCGTATAGTGAAAATGAAAATATAGAGCGTCATGAAAAGCTTAAACATTTCCTTGCAGAAATGGGGTGGTAAAGTGAAAATAACGAAATTAGCCTTAGCTAATATTAAAAAAAGTAAATCTGCGACGATTTCTTTACTCATTTTTATCATGATTGCGGCATTACTTCTCAACACTGGTTTAATGGTAATTACTCAAATAAGTTCATTCTTTGATAATAAGGTGGAGCAGTTAGAAGATCCCCATGTAACCTTTGTGATGGATGAAGCAACATATGATACGTCTAAAGAGGAATACGCGAGAAGTTATCCCGGAGTAACAAAGGTTGAAACAGAAGAACTAATAAATATGGATATTGCTAAATTTGATTTTGGTGGAGCCGAATTATCTGTAAATATCGTAATTTTCAATGCAAATGAACAACGCGAAATAGGTCAGTTAAAATTAATAGAAAAGCTAGGTACTTCAAGTGAAAATGATATTTATGTTCCATATAGTTTTAAAACAAATGCTGGTTATGAATTAGGTGAACAGCTTACTATCAACTATAAAAACCATGATTATAATTATAAAATTGCAGGGTTCCTTGAAACAACAATGATGGGGACAAATAATATCGGAGTTATTAAATTTATGCTACCAGAAATTGCTTATTCAAACTTGAAAGATGAACTAGATACTCAATCAGATGCGATTATTATTTCTGCAATTATGGAAGATCTAACGCAATCAGCAAAATTTAAAAACAACTTTATAAATAAATATCAGCGATTAACAGAAGAATCGAATTCTTACATTTGGGGATTAGATTTCGAATTGGTGAAAGGTGTAAACACCCTAACTGTTAATATGGTAGCGACAATATTAGTAGCCTTTGCAATAATTATTGTGCTTGTTTCACTAATCGTCATTAGATTCAGAGTTACAAATAGCATTGAAGATGGAATGGCCAATATTGGAGTACTTAAAGCAATTGGCTATACTAGCAGACAGATTCTTTCTTCTATTATTCTTCAATTTATCATCATAGCCTTAAGCGGTAGTGTTATTGGTATTGCCTTGTCATATGTTCTAATGCCGATATTTGGAGGAATTATTTCAACATTATCAGGATTAATATGGATTCAAACTTTTGATTTAATAATTAATCTAATCAGTATGTTCCTTGTAGCATTTAGTGTTTTAGTCGTTTCTTTACTATCTGCATATCGTGTCAGAAAAATTGTACCAGTAGCTGCACTCCGTGGAGGTTTACTAACACACAACTTCAAGAGAAATCATCTTCCATTAGAGAAAGCAAAAGGTGGACTGCATTTTTTACTTGCTACTAAATCAACGATCGCAAATGCAAAACAAAATCTAATGATTTTATTAATTATTATAGCGTTAACATTTGCATCTATTTTCTCAGTAGTACTTTATTATAATGTAGCTACTGACAAAACAGCTTTTATTAATTTATTCGGTTCCGAACCTGCGAATGTTTATATCGTGGTGAAATCAGAAACTGATACAGAAGTTCTTATAAATGATATTGAACAAATGGATCATGTAAGAAAAGTGAATATATTAGATATGATAAAAACCGAAATAGATGATCACACGGTATATACAAATATTACGAAACAATATGATGAGCTGGAGAATAATATTGTTTATGAAGGGCGCCAACCAAAGTACGATAATGAAATCTCGATTTCCTGGATTGTTTCAAATCAGATTAACAAGGGGATTGGGGATACAGTAGAGGTAAAATACGGAAGTGAAGCATCTGATTATATAATAACAGGTCTTAGCCAAGCGATGGGTAATGGCGGCACGGTTGCAGCTTTGACTATGGAAGGTATACAGACTTTGTATTCCGACTATAAAGGGTGGATCTTATATGTTTATCTGGATGGTATAGCAAATAAAGACTTTATAAAAAATCTTCAGGAACAATATGGGGACCAAATAGTTGAAGTGTTAGATATTGATGAAAATATTGAAAGCCAAACAGGCATGTACACATCTGCAGTGTTTGCAGTTATGGTGATGGTATTTATCATTACTGTATTAGTTGTTGTAATGATCCTATATCTTGTCATTAAAACAATGATTATTAAGCGGAAGAAAGAGTTTGGTGTAATGAAAGCAATCGGTTATTCCACGATACAATTGATGAATCAAATATCAATCAGCTTTTTGCCAGTAATCATTACAGGAGTAGCAGTTGGTGGAGTGCTTGGATACTATTTCACAAACCCAATGCTTTCCGTACTACTTTCAAGTGCAGGAGTTAAACGATTAGAATTTATTATTCACTTACCAAGTATACTTATACTTTGTATAGGGATTCTAATATTGTCCTATATTGTCATTATTTTAGTATCAAGAAGAATTAAAAATATTTCTGCTTACGGATTAATTTCAGAATAAATAACAACTCATTTATATTGAAAAATAATCATTAAGAATATTCGAAGGTTCAAAAATTTTTTTCTAAAGTATCTTGAGTATAAATGAACTTGTATTTCTCATACTAATTACGGTTTCGCAATAGAAATCCAAAATGATGGAGAGGTGAGTGGCAGTGAGTGGTCCAGGGCATTTTAATCCTAGAGCTCAAGAACGTGGCCGTAATTACCAAAAGCCACGAAAGCAAAAGTCTCTTATAAATGGTCGAACAGAGGTTTCTCTGTCAAACCAGATTTTGAGGAGTAATGCGAAAGCACATCACTGGTAACATCATTTAGGATTTTGTGAATCACATTCACTTTATCCGAAATGAAGTACAGGAGGGATTTGTCATGAACAACCCGCCAAGCACTTTCAACAAAAGCATATTATACGATAAGTAATTATGTTTAATTGAGGGTGAAAAATCATGGAGGATGAGTGAAGCTGCCCGGAATAATATTCCGGGCTTCTTTTTTATGTAAGGAATTAGAAGGAATTTAAATTTCTATAAAGAAATACATATAGTATGGATCAATATTTATAGGGGCTGAACAATTTGCAATATCAAAGAGGGGCTTTAGAGTACTTTGAACACTCGATTGATTTTGTGAAAGAACTAATAGAAATATATGATACTGAAGAACATCATTTAAATAACTAAAACCTTCAACTATGAGTGACTTGTCGACGATTAAGATAAGTCATTTTTATTTTATTTAAAAATATACTAGATTATCTACTTTGAGGGGGAAAAAGATGGAAAAGAGCATTACATATTGGATTCGTAAAAGAGCTTATATTACTCCGAATAGAGTTGCTTTAATAGGTGGAGATAGAGAATTTACTTACCAAGAACTATTACAAGAAATTAATAGAGTAGCTGCATTTCTTCATCATAAGTTACTTCTTCATAAAGGTGATCGAATAGCAATACTATCACAAAATCGGATAGAGTATTTTATAACATATTTTGCAACTGCACAGTTAGGTTTAGTTGCTGTACCATTAAATATTCGACTAAGTACCGCTGAATTAGCCTATCAAATCGAGGATAGCGGAGCTAAAGCCATTCTTTTTGAAAGGGAATTAGAGCCTTTATTTAATCAATTAAACCAATTAGTTTCTTTTGAAAGTACACATACGTTTGAAGATGGTTATACACTATTCCAAATGGAAAATCCAATTAGTGATAGTAGTAGTCCAAACGATCCTTATATTATTTGTTATACATCTGGTACGACAGGAAAACCAAAGGGCGCAGTCTTAACTCAAGAGAATATGTTTTGGAATGCACTCAATAACCAATATGCACTTGACCTTACATCTTCCGATAATTGTTTAGTAATACTCCCATTGTTTCATATTGGAGGAATTGGATTATTTGCATTTCCTACTTTCCTTTCTGGTGGAACTGTCATCGTTCCAGGAAAGTTCGATCCAAAACAAGTATTGAAGATTATTGATGATTTACAGGTAACAGTAATGATGGGTGTGCCAACTATTTTTAATGCGTTACTAAACGAAGAAACATTCCATCAAACAGATTTCACATCAGTGCGTGTGTTTTGTAGCGGTGGAGCACCATGTCCTGTGGAATTGATACAAGAATATCATGAAAAGGGTATACCTCTTTACCAAGGATTTGGAATGACCGAAACATCACCAACCGTATTTATGCTTTCGAAAGAAGATTATAAAAGGAAAGTAGGGTCTATTGGCAAACCTGTAATGTTTTGTGATATTGACCTTGTTGATGATAACGGGAAATCCGTTAAGCAAGGGGAAGTTGGAGAATTAGTCATAAGAGGTGGAAATATCTTTAAAGAATATTGGGGATTACCTGAAAAAACAGCCGAAGCAATTATAAATGGTTGGTTTTATACTGGAGACCTAGCTTATAAAGATAAGGAAGGTTATATCTATATTGCTGGTCGAAAAAAGGACATGATCATTTCCGGGGGAGAAAATATATATCCATTAGAAGTAGAGCAAGTGATTGGAGAAATTAAGGAAATAAATGAAGTGGCAGTCATAGGAATTCATGACGAAAAATGGGGCGAAGTACCAATTGCGATTGCTTCAATAAGGGAAGGTCAAAGTATTTTGGAAGAACATATTCAAAATTATTGTAGTAGTAAGCTAGCAAAATACAAAGTGCCCAAACGAATTATATTTTTAGACGAACTACCGAAAAATGCTACAGGGAAATTAGACAAAAAATTAATGCAACAACAATATAACAAAAAGGTGGAGCTGAAATGATAGGGGTAGAACAAACAAGTATATATGAACCAGAAATAATCGTACGCGCAAAAGATCTTGAACATCTAACAGGTATTCCAGAAAACGTAATTATTGAAAAGTTTGGTTTAACTGAAAAAAGAGTAGCACCTGACTCAGTTCACGCGTCGGATTTAGCTGTATTGGCAGTAAGGAACATACTGAAGACCGTTGATCCTAAAAGTATTGATGTAATAATTTACTTTGGGAGTCCTTTTAAAGATTATCAAGTATGGACAGCATCCTCAAAAATACAACATGAATTAGAAGCAACAAATGCTTATGCATTTGAGCTAATGAATGTTAGCTCATGCTTTCCAATTGCGTTAAAAGTGGCAAAAGACATGCTCGTGTCAGACCAAAGCATACAGAACATCTTGCTCGTAGGTGGATCAAAAGAATCTCAGCTAATAAATTATGATAATCCAAGATCGAGATTTATGTTTAATTTTGCGGACGGTGGTGCTGCAGCTTTAATTACTAGAAATGCAACAAAGTCTAGAATACTAGATTCCTTCATTATGACAGATGGATCGTTTTCACAAGATGTTTTAGTTCCAGGTGGGGGATCTGTATATCCAGTAAGTAAAGAAGTTCTAGATGAGAAGATGCACTTTTTAGATGTTCCAAATCCAATGAGTATGAAGGAGAGGCTGGACCCTGTATCGATGCCAAACTTTATAAAAGCAATTACTAAATCTTTAGAGAAGAGCGGTAAGAAATTAGAGGATATAAAAATGCTGTTACCTCTTCATACAAAACGCTCAATGTATTTAGAGTTACTTACAGCTTTGGGGCTAACTGAAGATCAATCAATCTATTTACATCAATATGGTCACATGTCAGCTTTAGACCCTTGCTACGGGTTATATTTGGCAGAGAAAGAAAATCGACTAAACAAAGGCGATATAATAGTAACAGTTTCAGCAGGTACAGGTTATACTTGGGCAGCAACCGTTATTGAATGGTTAAAAGAGTAACTTCACACATAAATGTGAATATGTTACACTGTTCTTAATTATTGAATGAAGGGAAGATGGGTGGACAATGGATAAATAATCTTATTTTTTACGTTTTTGAAATAGAAAAAATTATTTCAAACAAAAAATAGGATTAGTCTGCCCATTTTCTATATTTACTAAGTTATCTTTTACGAAAGATAGCTTTATTTATCATGAAACCAAAGGCTAATCCTTCCGAAAAATCGGGAGGATTTTTTTATCTCCCTAAGAAGGGAACGAAAGATTTGAAAGAATTATTGAAATTACAAGAGTTACAATTTGATGTAAATGATATAAGTTTATTTGAAATGTTTACGGGTACAGTCCACCAAGGTGATATCATTGGAATAATTGGTAAAAACGGTGCTGGAAAATCCACTTTATTGAAGTTATTATCAGGGGAATTGCAACCAACAAAAGGCTATTTGCATTGGATGCAGGATAATATAAAAATTTCTTATGTTGAACAAGAGACACAGAGATATGATTCTTTGGAAGTTTCAACCTCTGAAGCTACACTGTTGTCGAAATGGCATGTGCCAACAAATGATTACCATCAACTTAGCGGTGGTGAAAAACTAAAAGCGCGGCTTGCAAATGGCTTTGGGTCACCTTCAAACCTTCTATTTTTAGATGAACCTACAAATCATCTAGATGAAGAAAGTACTGAATTACTTATCAATCAAATAAAGCATTATAAAGGTACAATTATACTTGTATCCCACGACAGATACTTTTTAGATAAAGTTGTAACTAAAATATGGTCCATTGAAAATAGAAATCTAATTGAACATTCCGGTAATTATACGGAATATATGAAGGAAAGAGAAAAGAGAAGGTTATCGCAACAAAGAGCTTATGAAAAACAACAAAAAATGATTGAAACAATCGAGTCGCAAATTAATAATTTATCCAACTGGTCACAAAAAGCTCATGCAGAATCAACTAAAAAAGAAGGATTTAAAGAGTTTTATCGTGTGAAGGCAAAAAGAACAGACTCCCAAATTAAATCAAAGAAGAAACGCCTGGAAAAAGAATTGGAAAAATCTAAAGTAGATCCTGTAGAAGATAATTACGATGTTGAATTTACGTTAAATACAAATAAGAAGCGTGGAAAACGGTTTTTAGAAGTGAAACGATTAAAAAAGACTTTTAATAATGAAGTTCTATTCGAAAATGGTAACTTTACTATTTTGCATGGTGAAAAAGTAGCGCTTATCGGTCCAAATGGAAGTGGTAAATCAACACTTATTAAAATGATTATGGGACAGGAAAAGGGGGAAGGAGAGATTTGGGTTTCGCCTTCTGTAAACATTGGCTATTTAACTCAAGATGTATTTGATCTACCTCTTGAGAAAACTCCTGAGCAATTATTTTATCGTGATTCTTATGAGGAAAAAGGGAAAGTCCGGAATTTAATGAAAAGATTAGGTTTTGAAAAGTCGGCATGGACATTACCTATATATCATATGAGTTTGGGAGAAAGAGTTAAATGTAAGTTGATGGCTTTCATCCTAGATGAAAAAGACGTACTAATCTTAGATGAACCAACGAATCATTTAGATTTACCATCACGCGAACAGCTTGAAGAAACATTAACACATTACAATGGTACTTTACTAGTTGTTTCTCATGACCGTTATTTTGTTGAGAAAATAACTAATAGCAAACTTGAAATTCAAAATCACAAGATAAAAAGATTCATGCAGAAATCAACAGAATCAAGCTCAATTAATGATTTGAAAGAATTACTTTTAAAACTTGAAACAGAACGCCAGGAAGTGTTAGGTAAACTAAGTTTCATGACATCGAATGATCCACAATATATAGAACTAGACAAAAAGTTTAACGAGCTAACAAAACAGATTAATCAGTTGAAAAATTTATAAAAGATAAAATCCTTGAAGTATTTATCTTCGAGGATTGTTTTATGTATAAGGAAATTATTGCACTAGTTATTTTTCCTCAAAATTTGTATATGAACAAATAACTCGTTTACAAAGGTTAATGGAAAATTAATACCGAGTTAATAATAGAATACTAATATAGGTAATAATCCCTTTAAATTAAGGAGAAATTATGAAGTCAGTCCTATTTAGTGGTGTAAATACACTTAACCTATTTTCCTATTTTAAGCATAGAATCCAACGTAAACACGGGGAACTAATCTACTTTAAAAGGTATAAAGAATTAATAAAAATTATCAAGAATGAATCGATGCAAACATATTTTCAACCGATCGTTAATATTCAAAATGGAGATACTTTTGCCTTTGAAGCATTGAATAGACCATTACAATGCGTTCTTTTTGATAGTACAGATCATTTTTATGAATTTGTAGGACAAACAAATATAGTCTTTCCATTTGAACAATTTTGTAGAAACTTATCGTTAAAAAGATTCACTGAACGAATCAATTCCCAAAATGGTCAAAACTTTAATTTGTTCATTAACATCCATCCACATGTTTTGTTAGATAAAAATTATCATAGTGGCGAAACATTTAAGTTTATTAAAGAATTAGGGATTCAACCGGAGCAAGTTGTTTTTGAATTGACTGAGCGAAGTGCAGTTACAGATTTTAATGAATTTAAACGAGTATTATCCCATTATCGAAAACAAGGTTATCGAATCGCGATTGATGATGTTGGTTCGGGGTACAACAGTTTAAAGACATTAATTTATTTAAAGCCAGAGTTTATAAAATTAGACCGATCACTTATTCAAAATATCGATCAAAATGAAGCTGGACAAAGCCTGGTTTCATTAATACATGAATTTGCAGAACAATCTAAAACAAAAATAATCGCTGAGGGGATTGAACGATTAGAAGAACTAAACTATCTTCAGTCTGTAGGAATTCAATATGCTCAAGGATATGCGTTAGGTAGACCAAATCAAGAGATAAAGCTCGGGAGTATTCCAAATTCGAAAAATATACCAGTAAAATAAGGTGAGAAAATGGTTACGAAAATAGGTGAAGTAGCAACAAATATAGGGGGAATCGTAAAGAAAGTTCCGTTTATTGAACCTTTTGTGAAGAACAAAGAAGTAGACAAACTTTTTACGGATAATCCTGATATTCGAGGCTTAGTTGTCGTACATCATGAGAAACCAGTTGCGCATATTACAAGAACACATTTTTATCAAAAAATCGGTACCCTATATGGGTATAACCTATATATGGGTAGAGAAAGTAAACTTCTTGCAAAAAATGATCCGCTCATCGTTGATTATTACCAATCGATTACAGAGGTGAGTCGCTTAGCGATGGAACGAGAAGAAGAAGACCTCTATGATGATGTGATTGTAACAAAAGACGATAAGTTTATTGGTGTTGTTAGTATTCGTGCATTATTAATGAAATTCGTCGAAATTCAAGTTGAATTTGCTAGTTTTCTCAATCCGTTAAGTAATTTACCTGGAAATCACTTAATCCATCAAACTCTTGCGAAAGCAGTTTTATTGGAACAATTTAGTATACTCTATTTCGACTTAGACTACTTTAAAACTTACAATGATCTATACGGATTCAATAAA
Source organism: Ureibacillus manganicus DSM 26584 (assembly GCF_000772945.1). Lineage (GTDB taxonomy): Bacteria > Bacillota > Bacilli > Bacillales_A > Planococcaceae > Ureibacillus > Ureibacillus manganicus. Next base: position 55,323 of record NZ_JPVN01000015.1, on the reverse strand, counting down.
GGCGATCAAATTCTCTTACATTTAACTGATATATTAAAAAGACATGTTCTCCACAATGGAGATTTTCTAGGGCATATTGGAGGGGATGATTTTATGGCGCTTATCCCACATTACAATATAGAACCAATCTGTGAGAATATCATTAAAGAATTTGACGAAACAATCGTTGATTTCTACAATCCTAGACACCTATCAGATCCTAATTTTAAAATAAAAGGAAGATCGGGTGAAATGGAAAACCTCTCAATTATGTCATTGTCGATTGCTGTATTAACCAATAGACAACGTCAATTTGAAAAAGCAGAAGAAATATCAAATGAAGTAGCGGCAATCAAACGATACTGTAAAAAAACAATAGGAAGCTGCTTCATTATTGATAATAGCGATGGATTTTCATAGAATAGGAAATGTAGAATGTTTTAGAAGGATGTGATGAAATGGCTCATAAATCCAATGTGCCATCTACTGGAAGAACTCATGCAAAGCCTATGAATAATATGGCGATACTTTGTATGAGATAGTTAATGTAAATCATCGCCAAGTAAACGTCAATTATTCATGAACGCTTTGCCCTTAGCTTATTTATTTAAGTAAAGGAGAGTTCCAATGCGTTACGTGAATGCAAATGATATTTTACCGAAACATCTACTTGAAGAATTACAAGCTTATGTTCAAGGAGATTTAATTTATATTCCAAAACCAGAAGAACAAAGAGTAAAATGGGGAGTCGCTTCTGGAGAACGTAAAAGATTAGATGAACGAAATAAAACGCTTAAAACAATGTTTAAAAATGGTACTTCTTTAGAAGTACTTTCTGTTGAATTTTGTTTATCTATCGAAACAATCAAAAAAATTGTTTATAAGAAATAACAAGGTTGGTTCCAAACCAACCTTATTTTTATCCCGGTGTAACCGTCCGTAACACTCCTACCTCCAGATTAAATTAGAACAAGATGATAGGTAGGAGTTATCGGACGCTAACACCCCGATTGGTTGCAGACTAAGAACACCACATATCGCTGAAAGCGCTACGTCCTGTAGCATCAGCGATATGACCAACATCGTGTTGGCCTCTGTGGCAACGTCTGCATGACCCACGTCCTGTGGGCCCCAACTAACCATCAGCGGGGATTAATCAATCCCCACTGATGGAAGTTTCACCTTATGGCTACTTTATTTATAAATAAAGTAGCCAATTGAACTCATGAAGCTTTTTCTGTAATCTAGAGCGGAAGGAGTGTTCGTGATGAAATTTATGAATGTAGAGCAATATCAATTCGTTAAAAAACAAGCAAAAAAGATATTAAATGCCAATACAACGTCAAAGGATCCAAATGTAATTCAAGCAATTCAAGCATTAGTACAAGAAGAAATTAATAATAAACTAATACTTGATGATATAGAACAGCAAATTGTACTGCAACCCATATTCACTATACAAGCAAGGGAACAATTGGAGCTGTTTTTAGACTCAATTAAACAATACGTTGAGCCATTTAAAGTTCCAACTGATAACCAAGTTAAAAAGTTGTTTCCTAAGGATAAAAAAGTAAAACTTCCTAAAATGGATGGAATCGATTTAAGAGAACTTAGCTATTTGAGTTGGTTTGATGCTGGTACTAATAGAAAATACATTGTGTATTATGAGGAAGGTATTTTAAAAGGTGTGCGCGGAGTATTTGACCACTTGGAAAAGAGCGGTATCTGTTTAGTATGTAATCACCATGCAAAGGTTGGGTTATTGTTAGTATCAAAAAAAGGAACGCAACTTGGAACATATACAAGAAAAGGGAACTATATATGTGAAAATAGTGATACGTGTAACGAAGAATTAACTGACTTTAGTCGGCTTAAAGCATTTGTAGATAATTTAAGTTAATCATTTATTAAGGGGGGAGAAGTACAAATGATGATGCTATTATTTTATTAATTTGTTTCCCTTAAAAGAAAGAGATTAAATGAATAATGAGGGAATAATTAATATGACAAGTACATCAACTGATCCAACAGCTAGTTGGAAGAAAAATATTACGCTATTTTTAAGTAGCCAAACGATTTCTTTATTTGGCTCATCGTTAGTGCAATATGCGATTATGTGGTACATTACGTTGTCCACACAATCTGGTATAATGATGACCATTTATATACTTTGCGGATTTATTCCGACGTTTTTATTATCACCATTTGCAGGTGTTTGGGCAGACCGTTACAATCGAAAATTATTAATGATTATATCAGACTCGATGATAGCCATTGCTACTTTAATCTTAGCAATTGTCTTTATGATGGGCTATGACGCAATGTGGCTATTGTTTTTAGTAGCAGCGATACGAGCGCTAGGGACTGGTATACAAACACCGGCAGTTGGGGCTGTATTGCCACAAATTGTCCCTGAAGAACATCTTGTAAAAATTAACGGAATTAACGGTTCGATTCAAGCGATTATAATGTTCGTTTCCCCTATGGTAAGTGCTGCATTAATTTCAACTACTTCCATGGAAGTTATACTCTTTATAGATGTCGTGACAGCAGCCGTTGCTGTAGGAATATTGTTATTTTTCTTACGCATACCTACCCATAATAAGGCTAAACAAACTCAAAATACTGGCTACTTTACCGACTTTAAAGCGGGCTTAATTTATATTAAAAACCATAGTTTTCTGAAGGTTTTAATGACAATGTTTGCCGTTTTCTTTGTGTTAATGGCACCTGCATCGTTTTTAACGCCGTTACAAGTGACCCGTAGTTTTGGGGATGATGAGTGGAGACTTGCGGCAATTGAAGTAGCCTTTTCTATCGGAATGATGATTGGAGGAGGACTTATTGCTGCTTGGGGAGGCTTTAAAAACAAGATTTATACAATGGCATTCTCTGGACTCATTATGGGACTCTGTACTGTAGCGCTAGGGATTGTTCCAACTTTCTGGATCTACCTAGTATTCTTTGGGATATTTGGAATTGCCATGCCTATTTTTAATACGCCAACAATGACTTTAATCCAAGAAAAAGTAGATGGAGATTATTTAGGAAGAGTATTTGGTGTGTTTGGAATGATTTCAACTTCTATGATGCCTATTGGAATGCTAATCTTTGGTCCAATAGCAGACATTGTCGATATAGAATGGCTTTTAATTGGAACGGGTATTGCAATGACTGTGCTCTTAATCGTCCTAGTAAAAAGCAAAGCATTACTTGAGGCTGGTAAACCAAAGGACCACGTTTCGGTAGAATAATTAATAAGCAGGTTTCTGAAGTTTAAATCCTTCAGAAACCTGCCTTTTTTTAGAAAAAATAATCATAAGTATTTTTGGTAAGTAACACAATTGTCACGATAATGAATAATACTCTAACATAACCGCTTCCTCTTTTTATAGCATATTTTGACCCGCAAATCGCACCTAACACTTGTGCTATCCCCATAATGAAGCCATATGCATAATTGATTTGACCTAATAACATAAACATTAATAGTGCACCAATGTTACTACCGAAATTTAGAAACTTCGCATTTCCTGCTGCTTTTAAAAAGTCAAAACCAATCATCAGAAAAGCAAAAATTAAAAAAGAACCAGTACCTGGTCCAAGAAAACCGTCATAAAACCCGATTGCAAATATTAGAAGGAAAAACCCGATGTACTTTATAGTTGAAAGCTTTTTATATGTAGAAATGCTTCCCCAATCCTTTTTCAGTAGTGTATATGCTAATACTCCTGCAAGCATTACTAGCATTAATGGTTTTAACACAGATGGATCCATTGAATGGACAATCCATGCCCCTATACCTGCAGCTATAAATACAATTGGAAAGAGCTTTATAACTGTTTTTAAATCTAGTTTTCCAGAACGATAGAATGTAATTGTGCTTGTTAATGACCCCATCGTCCCAGCGAGTTTATTTGTTGCAACTGCAGCAGAAGGACTTAACCCAGTAAACATTAAAGCTGGAAGTGATATAAGACCCCTCCGCCAACAACTGAGTCAATAAAGGCAGCTAAAAATCCAAATAAAAATAATAGCAGAATCGTAGTTAAATCTATGTCGAATAGCATGGTAGGACCTCGTTTCTTTTTCTACAACAAACAATAGTATCTAAAAGATGTATTGAAGTAAATAAAAAAAGAAAACAGGAAGCCAGTATTTTCGTTGCAAAAAGATAGAAAATAAAAAATACTGTTGTTTCAACAATACTGTATCATATATACTGTATGATACATAGTATGTATTGAACAGTATGGAGGTGTACTATGAGTAATCTACTGGATTCATTAACTACGGAATTAAGAAGAGGAACGCTAACATTAGCAGTTTTAAGCCAATTACAAACAAAGCAATACGGCTACTCGCTTGTCCAATTATTAGAACAATCTGGGATATCTATAGAACAAAGTACGTTATATCCTTTACTAAGAAGATTGGAAAAGCAAGAACTAGTGGAAAGTCTCTGGGATACAACGGAGTCAAGGCCAAGGAAATATTATGTTTTAACGGATTTTGGTATTGAGATTTATGAAAAGTTAAAAACAGAATGGCTTGTAAATTCAAAACAGCTTTATGATTTGTTGAAAGGAGAATGAGGATGAATCTTATTGATGTATATATAAATGAAGTAACTCGTCGTTTGCCAGAAAAAAATCGTGAAGACATTGGTCTTGAATTAAGGTCAACGATTGAAGATATGTTGCCCGAGGATTCTACAGAACAGGATATCAAGGTAGTCCTAAATAACTTAGGTAACCCGGCGGTGTTAGCTAGTAACTACAGTGAAAAGCCAATGCATTTAATTGGTCCACGATATTATGATGTGTATGTATCTTTGTTAAAAATGATTCTTCCAATTGCTGCTGTTGTAGCGATTATCTCATTATTAGCTGAAAATATTTTTAATTATAATGAGGATCAGGCGTTTCTCAGTGTTGCTTTAATGGTTCTTGGAAAAGGAATATGGCTAATTATAGAGGTTTTCATACAAACATTCTTTTGGTTAACGATTGTGTTTGCAATTATTGAGCGTGTAGATAATACAAAAGATCTGAATCCTTTATCTTTTAACGGTAAAAAATGGACACCTGAAGATTTGAAAAGTGTTGCACATGTTCCAAGGAAAAAAGCAGTTTCAAATGGATATGTATTTTTTAGCTTACTTTGGACAGCGATTTGGGTTACAGTGTATTTTAATGCAGATCATCTTTTGGGAGTTTATCAAAAGGGTGAGAATGGTCTACAATTTGTAATGCCTGCCTTAAATCAACCAATCTTAAACGCTTATTGGCCAGTCGTAATCATTTGCGTCGTTTTAGAGGTAGCTTTAGCACTATTTATGTTGTTCAAAAAGCAATGGACGAAGAATATTGCGTTATTAAATGTTGTAAAAGAACTTGTTGGTACAATAAGTGTTATTGTGATTATTACGAATGTAGCAATTTTTAATCAAGAATTCATCGTTTATATGAGCGACTTGCTTAACTTAAATGAAAATGCGATTACAGGATATATTCAGTGGCTAACAATTATTGTTTATCCGATCTTTGCAATATGGAATTGTATTGATGGGTACTTAAAAGCAAAAATTAATTAAAAAGCAAAATAATAGGTGTTAAGAAAGTTATTCTTTCTTGACACCTTTTTTATTTTGATTCGATATTTTCAGTTTATATAAAGTATATTCCGATAAAAAAGACAAAGAATAAAAAATGATATTAGAAAAACAATTTATAGAGAATTTTCTACATATTCAAAAAATATAGAACAATTAAAAAATAGTAAATATTCAACATATTTGCGTTATGGGGGCGTTTACATGACATAAACTTTTAAAATTTTCTAAAAGAATAGAAATTTTTAATAATGTGATATAATTATATTGTTAAAACTATAAAATTCTGATAATATAACAAATGCTACTTCACAAATTATATTTTCTGAAAAATTGGAAATATAAAACAACATAGAATAGGGGGATTTCAATATGAAGAAAAACAGTTTATTACTTGTAAGCATGTTATTAGTTTTATCTGCGATCTTAGCTGCATGTAACTTCGGCGGCGAATCAGCAAAAGAAACTACAACAAAAGAAGATGGAACAGCAGCTAAAGAATTAAATTTAGTTATTGCATCTGAACCACCATCATTACACCCTGGACTAGCTACAGACAGCACATCTGGTGTAATTTTACAAAACATTTATGAAGGTTTAACAGCTATTAAAGACGGTGAAGTAGTAAACGCAGTAGCAGAAGATGTACAAATTAGTGAAGACCTATTAAAATACACTTTCACTTTAAAAGATACAACTTGGAACAACGGTGACAAAGTTACTGCAGAAGATTTTGCATTTGCATGGAAATGGGTATTAAACCCAGAAAATGCATCTGAGTATGCTTCAATTCTTTACCCAATTAAAGGCGCTCAAGCTTATAATTCAGGTGAAGGTTCTGAAAACGATTTAGGTATTAATGTAGTTGACGAAAAAACTTTAGAAGTAACTTTAGAAAATCCAACACCTTACTTCTTAGAATTAACTGCATTTAAAACTTACTTCCCATTACACAAAGCTTCTGTAGAAGGTAACCCAGAATGGTACACTGAAGCAGAAAACTTTGTTACAAACGGTCCATTTACTTTAGCTGAATGGAAACATAATGATTCAATTACTTTAGAAAAAAGCGACAGCTACTATGATGCAGAAAATGTTGCTTTAGATAAAGTAAACATTTCAATGGTAGAAAATGAAACAACTGCTGGAACAATGTTTGATAAAGGAGAAATCGATTTCTTAGGTGCTCCATTCCAAACAGTTTCACTTGATTCAATCGATCGTTATAAAGAAGAGGGAACTCTTAACATCGAAGATTACGCAGCAATCTACTGGTACAAATTTAATACAACAGGTGAATTCACAAGCAATGCTAACATCCGTAAAGCATTAACACTTGCGATCAACCGTCAAGAATTAATCGACAATATCTTAAAAGGTGAACAATCACCTGCATTAGGTATGGTTCCACCAGCTATTAATGGATTTGAAGAAGACCGTGGTTACTTCAAAGACAATGATATCGAAGAAGCAAAAGCAGCTCTAGAATTAGGTATGCAAGAACTTGGAATTAATGATCCAAGCGAAATTCAAATTGGATTATCTATTAACACAAGTGAAGCACACGCAGTAATTGCACAATTTGTTCAAGAATCTTGGGCTAAAAATTTAGGAATTCAAGTAGCTATCGATAACTCTGAATGGCAAGTTTATTTAGATAAATTAAACTTATTAGACTTTGATGTTGCACGTATGGGTTGGATTGCTGACTACAACGATGCATACTCATTCTTAGAACAATATGATTCTGCAGAAAATGGTAACAACGATACTGGTTGGGAAAATCCGCAATATGCTGAGTTCTTAAAACAATCAGTTGCTGAAACTGATCCAGAAGCACGTCTTGCATTACTAAAACAAGCAGAAGCAGTAGCTATGACTGAGTTCCCAGTTGCTCCACTTTACAACTATTCAAATCTTCACGTGAAAAAAGACTTTGTAAAAAATATGGCACCTGATGGACTTGGTAATGTCTATTTGAAATATGTAGATATTGACAAATAATAAAGTAATTATTATAAGTTACTATTTACATTAACAAAAATAGTACAAGGGCTGCGTTTGTCGTGTATTCGATGACAAGCAGCCTTTGTTTTATTTAGTAGTGAGAAAGTATTTATTTTACATATTTTCTTAGTATTGACACCAGTTTAATCACTGATTGAACTGTGTCTTTCTTAATTTTTCTATAAATTAAAAAGGAGGGACAAGGAATGGTTAAGTACATTTTTAATCGATTAATCTATATTCTGATAGCGTTATTTATTATTGTAAGTGCCACATTTTTCTTAATGAGACTTGCACCAGGGAGCCCATTTGCAAGTGAACGTGAACTCCCACCGAAGATTGAAGAGCAATTGAATGCTAAATATGGATTAGATAATCCTTGGTATATTCAATATAAGGATTATTTAATCGATACTGTTACGTTTGATTTTGGTGAATCAATGAAGTATAAGGGGCGCTCTACGAACGATATCATTGCTGAAAGTTTCCCAGTTTCCTTAACGTTAGGATTAATGGCAATGTTTTTATCAGTAGGGTTGGGGATATTATTTGGTGTGGTTGCAGCTCTTTACCATAATCGCTTCCCCGATTATGTAGCATCGACAATTGCAGTTTTAGGTATTTCAGTACCTTCATTTATTTTAGCTGGTTTAATGCAGTACTTTTTATCGTTTAAGTTAGGTCTTTTCCCTGTAAGTGGTTGGAAGGGCTTCATTTATAGTATTTTACCGGCATTTGCCATTGCCATTACACATATGGGATTCATCGCGAAATTAACTCGTTCAAGTATGTTGGAACAAAATAGTAGTGACTATGTAAAAATGGCTCGTGCAAAAGGTCTTGGAAAATGGACAACTGTGTTTAAACACACATTAAGAAATGCACTACTTCCTGTATTAACTTACTTAGGTCCATTAACTGCAGGGGTTGTAACAGGAAGCTTTATCGTAGAACAAATCTTTGCTATTCCTGGATTAGGAAAACACTTTGTAACAAGTATTTCAAATCGTGATTATACAGTTATTATGGGTACAACGGTATTCTATGCAATTATTCTGTTATTTGCAGTACTAATTGTAGATATTCTTTACAGTATTATTGACCCGCGTATTAAATTGAAAGGAGCGAAAAAATAATGGCAAATCAGAACGAACAAATCGAGAACATGTCACCAGATATGTTTAAAGTAGTCGGTGGACGTAGTGCTGAAACAGACAAACTTTCAAAAAAGTCCGTGTCGTTTTGGAAAGAAGTTATCCTTCGCTTCACTCAAAATAAATTATCAATAGTTGGCGTTATTATTTTAGTCATTATGATCTTGATGGCTATCTTTGTTCCAATCTTTTCTCCATACACATATAATCAGATGCTAGGTAATTATAACGCTCCACCATCAGCAGAACATTGGTTCGGAACAGATGATCTTGGTCGTGATGTGTTTGTCCGTGCGTGGGATGGTGCCCGAATTTCATTATTCATTGGGATAACTGCCGCATTGATCGACCTAGTAATTGGAGTTTTATGGGGTAGTATTTCAGGACTTGCTGGTGGACGCGTAGACAACATTATGATGCGTATTGCAGACGTTTTATCTGCTGTTCCTTATTTACTAGTTGTTATTATTTTACTAGTTGTACTAGAGCCTGGTATTTTACCAATGATTATTGCCCTATCGATTACAGGTTGGGTAAATATGGCGCGAATTGTGCGTGGTGAAGTATTATCGATAAAAAACCAAGAGTATGTTCTTGCGGCTAGAACCCTAGGTGCAAATACAGGACATTTAATTCGAAAACATATAGTTCCTAATGCATTAGGGGCAATTTTAGTAACAATGACATTAACAATTCCTTCTGCTATCTTTACAGAGTCATTTTTGAGCTTTTTAGGACTTGGCGTTCCGCAACCAATACCAAGTTGGGGTACGATGGCTTCGGAAGGTATGAAGGCACTAATGACTGCACCGTGGCGTTTATTCTTCCCAGCATTTTTAATTTCGATTACAATTTTCGCATTTAATGCTGTGGGTGATGGCTTACGTGATGCACTAGATCCAAAACTACGTAAATAGAAGAAGGTGAGAAAATGAGTAAAAAGTTGCTAGAAGTAAACGATTTAAAGGTAAACTTCAAAACATATGCGGGCGTCGTCCAAGCAGTTCGTGGTGTGAGTTTTGACCTACACGAAGGTGAAACACTAGCGATTGTTGGTGAATCGGGATCAGGTAAAAGTGTAACGAGTAACGCGCTCATGAAGTTGATTCCTCAACCACCTGGTATTTACGCAGGGGGAGAAATATTATTTGAAGGAAAAGACATTCTTCCACTTACGGAAAAAGAGATGTCAAAAGTTCGTGGGAACGATATCGCTATGATTTTCCAAGATCCTATGACAGCCCTTAATCCAACAATGCGTGTCGGTTACCAAATTACAGAAGTAATCTTAAAACATAAAAAAATCTCAAAGCAAGAGGCTAAAGAACGTGCGATAGAACTTCTACGTCAAGTAGGTATACCAATGCCTGAAAGACGTTTTAGACAATATCCACATGAATTCAGTGGGGGTATGCGTCAGCGTGTCGTTATCGCAATTGCATTAGCAGCAGATCCTAAGTTATTAATTGCGGACGAGCCAACTACTGCTCTTGATGTAACGATTCAAGCCCAAATTCTTGATTTAATGAAAGAAATTCAAAAAGAACGTAATACGTCTATTATTTTCATTACCCACGATTTAGGGGTTGTTGCAAATATTGCCGATCGTGTGGCAGTAATGTATGCTGGACAAATCGTTGAGTACGGCACAGTAAATGAAATATTCTACAATCCAAGACACCCTTATACTTGGGGATTATTAGGATCGATGCCTGATCTGAAAAATAATGTACAAGAAGAGTTACGTACAATTCCAGGCTCGCCACCAAACTTAATCAACCCACCTATTGGGGATGCATTTGCACCTCGTAATGAATATGCGTTAGCAATTGATTATGAAAAAGAGCCACCGATGTTTAAGGTTTCTGATACGCATTATGCAAAAACTTGGTTATTACATCCAAATGCACCTAAGATTGAAATACCGAGTGCTATACAGCAAAGAATTGAAGGATATTTGAAGGAGGCTGAAACAGGTGGCAAATAAATTACTTGAAGTAAAAAATTTAAAACAATATTTCGGCTCACAGACAAATCCTATTAAAGCAGTAGACGGTATAAGTTTCGATGTATACGAAGGAGAAACGCTTGGGTTGGTTGGAGAGTCTGGTTGTGGTAAATCTACAACTGGCCGTTCGATCATACGACTTTACGACATAACAGGCGGGGAGATTCTTTTTAAAGGGAAAGATATCAATGCTGCAAAATCTCGTAAAGAGGTTAAAGAGTTCAACCGTGAAATGCAAATGATTTTCCAAGATCCATACGCTTCTTTAAATCCTCGTATGACAGCTGGCGAAATTATTAGTGAGGCTTTTGAAATTCATGGTCTTTATAAAAATAAAAAAGAACGTCAAGATAGAATTGGTACTTTGCTTGAAGCGGTAGGTTTAAATAGAGAACATGCAAATCGTTATGCTCACGAATTTTCAGGTGGTCAACGTCAACGTATTGGTATTGCACGTGCATTAAGTTTAAATCCAAGCTTTATCATTGCAGACGAACCAATTTCAGCTTTAGACGTATCCATACAAGCTCAAGTGGTAAACCTTCTAAAGAAATTACAAAGAGAGAGAAACTTAACATATTTATTTATCGCACACGACTTATCGATGGTTAAATATATTAGTGACCGAATCGCTGTAATGTATCGAGGGAAGATAGTTGAACTTGGTGAGGCGGATGAAATTTATAATAATCCAATTCACCCATATACAAAATCATTATTATCGGCAGTTCCACTTCCAGATCCGCTATCTGAAAGAACAAGAACTCGAATACCTTATGAACACGAAGAAGTAGATGAAACTGCAAGTGTATATGAAGTAACTCCAAAACATTTTGTCTATGGAACGGATGCTCAAATTAAAAAATGGAAATAAATAATATAAATAGTTAATACCAGTCAACAGGAATATTCTTGTTGACTCTTTTTATCTTGTTAGAATCATAAATCATGATAAAGAATATGATATAAAGTTAGTTACTGAACAAAATGTCATGTGGATTTAGTTGATTTTTGCTAGTGTTTTATGGCAAAGTCACAATGTATATATTAAAGATAAATATACTAATAAGTATAAGGAGTAGATCGATGGAGAGTTGGATTACGAATATAATGGAGGATTTCGGCTATATCGGAGTCTTTCTATTAATAATGTTAGAAAATATTTTTCCACCAATTCCATCTGAGGTTATTCTAACTTTTGGCGGATATATGACCACACAGTCTGACCTTACCTTTGTTGGTGTATTAATTGCTTCTACATTAGGGTCTGTAGCTGGAGCGATTGCATTGTATGATATCGGTAAAATTGTTGGAATTAAGAGAATCGGTAGATTTGTAGATAAATGGGGACGTTTTTTAAGACTTACTAATGAAGATATATATAAAGCGAATGACTGGTTCAAAAAATATGGAGTATGGACAGTTTTCTTTTGCCGATTTGTTCCGTTAATAAGAAGTTTAATTTCTCTACCAGCAGGTATGTCGAAAATGAACTTTTGGTTGTTTTTAATTTTAACAACTGTGGGAACATTCATTTGGAATATTGTACTTATTTACTTAGGCTCTCAAGTCGGTGAAAACTGGGATTCGATTGTAGTGTATATGGATACATATTCTAATATTGCTTATGGAATTATTGCCGTACTCATAATTTTGTTTGTTATTTGGTTGTACAGAAGAAAGTCAAAACGAAAATAAGTGGGAAAAGGAGCTGTGAAATTCACAGCTCCTTTATTTTTTTATGCAGTTCCGGCTACTTTGTCCTTCGGTAAGAAGAATGAAACAACCAGAAGTAAAGGTAGTACAGAAATAATCTGCATTGTCATTGCTATTCCGATGTTATCTAGTAACATACCAATAACCACACCACCTACTGCGCCCATACCAAAGGCAAAACCAGTTGTTAAGCCGGCCATTGTTCCTATCTTTGTTGGAACAAGCTCTTGTGCATAGATGACTGTCACAGAGAAACTAATCATTATTAAAGAACCAATGATGATTAAATACACGGGAACTAGCCAAATCGGAATATATGGTAAAGTTAAACAAAATGGCATTGGGCCTACTACCGAAAGTAAAATAACATTTTTACGCCCTATACGGTCAGATAGTGAACCTCCAAAAAATGTACCAACCACACCAACAGCCATGAAAATAAATATGAATATTTGTCCAACTTGTAAAGTTAAATTATAATGATCCATTAAATAAAATACGTAGAAATTAGAGATGTTTGTTGTGTAAAATGAACGAGCGAAAATTATGGTAAATAATAATGCGATTGCTATACGCACTTGCTTCTTTGACAATGGCGGTAAAGAAGATATAAGAGTCTTCTTATTTTTCTTTGAATTTTTCTCAGCTTCTAATTGACGCACATACCATTTTGAAATTTTAAATAGTAGTGCGATTCCCATTGCAGTTAATAATAATACAATTGCTGCACCACGCTGTCCAAGTGCATCTAATATAAATGCGCTTATTAATGGGGCGAGAGCTTGTCCGGAGTTACCTCCAACTTGGTAAATTGATTGGGCCAAGCCTCTTTTGTTTCCTGCAGCCAAAAATGTAACTTTCGAACCTTCTGGATGGAATATAGCTGATCCGAAGCCTAAGAAAATAACTGCAATAAGTATTACCCAATACTCTTTTACAAAGACGAGCATTAATAATCCTATAAATGAGCTAATCATTCCAATAGGTAGAGCATAGGGCATCGGCTTTTTATCACTTAAAAAGCCCACAACTGGCTGTAATGATGATGATACTATGTTTAGTACAAATGTAATTACTCCAAGTTGTGTAAAATTTAAACCTAAATCTCTAGAAAAAATAGGATACATGGCAGGTACAACTGACTGCATTGTATCGTTTATTAAATGCGCTACTCCAATTGCAATCATAATAGGATAAATAGGGTTATTTATAGCTGCTTTATTTTCACTCATAGAAGTGCCACCTTTAGTTCGACTCATTATTATACTAAATAAAGTGCTGATTCCTATGAATCAGCACTTTAAAAATTAAATATTAATATGCTAAGCCATGTAAAGCTTTAATGTGTGATAAATAACGTACGTGGCTAGCTTCTTTCATTAATGAAGCTGGTAAACCTTTAAGTGGGATTTTGTTTCCACCAACAGTTGCTACGCCATCTTTACGTCCTAAGCTTGCAAGAGTACCAGAATCGATTGGTGAGAATTCTTTTAACTTTTGTTCTCTAATAGTAGCAAAAATGTTGTACCCCGCAGTTTCACCCATTTGCCATGCGTTTTGTGCAGTTGGAGCATATAATGGACGACCGCCATCTGCAGGAAGTGCTACAGATGCATCCCCAACTACGAATACTTCTTGATGAGATTTAGAACGTAAATACTCATCAATAATCGCTTTACCACGGTCACATTCAAGACCTGATTCTTGTACAACAGGAAGTGCAGCTACGCCACCTGTCCAAACAAATGTGTTAGCAGTAATTGTTGACCCGTCTTTTAGTGAGATAATATTGCCTTCTACACTTGTAACAGGAAGACCTGTTAGGAATTCAACTCCACGCTTCGCTAATGATTCAGTAGCACGTGCAATTAAATCATCAGGTAATACAGGAAGAATTTTTGGTCCTGCTTCAACTAGTTTAATTTGGATGTCTTTTGGATCTACACCATATTTCACAGCGATATTAGGAAGGTTATCAACAACCTCACCAACTAATTCAACACCAGTTAAACCGCCACCGCCGATAACGATTGTGCCATCAGCAGCATCTTTTGTTTTTGCAAAAGATGCAATTTTACTTTCAATATGATTGTAAATTCTATTTGCATCTTCTACAGATTTTAATACCATACTGTTTTCTTCTAAACCAGGGATACCGAAGTAACCAGTTTGGCTTCCTAAAGCAACTACTAAAATATCATAAGAAATTGCAGCACCGTTTGCTAAGAAGACTTCTTTGTTTGCAACAGAAAACGATTTAACTTCTTGAATAACTACGTTTACATCTTTACCTTTAAAAAGTTTTTCTAGTTCGAATGAAATTGCTTTTTCTGCAATTGTTCCACCAGCTAGACGATGTAATTCAGTAATAAGTTGGTGAGTTGGATATTTGTTCACCACAGTAATTTTTGCTTCTTCTTTACTTAAGTATTTACGTAATGTTTGAGCAGTAAGTAAACCGCCGTAACCAGCACCTAAGATGACGATTTCTTTTGACATGTTATATCCTCCGTCCTTGACTTAAAATAATTTATCTTAACGATTATTGTTGATTTTTACGTTCTGCAGTTACTTGTAGGAATGCATTAACAAAACGTAATACATTTTGAACTTCTGGATCTTTTAGTAGTTTTAATACGCCGAAAATACCAACTGCTTCGCTAGAAGATTCTGCACGTTCTTTTGCTTCAATTGCGTTTGCCGCAACACTTTTCACTGTTCCGATTACTGGTTCTGCAACTTCTTTAACTGCGCTAACCGTATCATTTTTAAGCACTTCGTCTGTAGAAACTAATTTCGCAAAGTCATATGCTTGTGTTAAAAGTGTTGCAACCTCAGCTAGTTTTGGTAACTGTTCTACTAAAGTAGTTAGAGATTCCTGTACTTCAGGTTTTAATAACTGGTCAAGTAAATCTTGTGTACTCTTAGATGTTGTTTGAGCTTGGCTAATCAATTCTTCTGACATTTCCATTCTCCTTTTCTTTTACCATTGTGCCTTTTATAGACATTATTTTGGAAGTTTGCAAAATATTTCACATACAGTCACACTATATAAGAAAGCACACTAATTATGAAATATTATTAACAAAGATGATTATCAATTTCATAATAATATAAATATTATTTTTATCAACCGCTCTTTTTAGAAAAAAGATTGGTAGATAGGAACAAAACGTATGTAAGTACATATTTTTGTCTATGATAATGAAATTAACGTATACTGTAAAAATTTTAAATATTTTAAAAAAACTGACAAATTGGTTAAAATTTGATGAATATTGTGTGACATACAAAAACAATTATACGCCTTTTCGAATGGAAATTCTAATATATTTCATTTGTTGATAGAATATTTTATTCTAGAGTTGATGTTGTAATTTTTTTCTTAAATTGCTCCGTATAATTTGTTTCTTCCATTAATGCATTTTCTTCAACAGGAATTCTAACAGCTAACATGGCGATATTAAGTAATGTAAAAGTAATAGCTGTAAAGTATGCATTAAACATTAAAGGCAAAATCAATATTTCTGTACAGACAACAAAATAGTTGGGATGTCGAAATAACTTGTAGGGACCCTTTTTTACAACGTTTGCACCAGGTAGTATAATAATTTTTGTGTTCCAAAATTTACCTAGAGTAGCTAGACACCATATACGAATACATTGAACGATTAAAAAGAAGATAAACAGAATAGGAAAGAATGTAGAGAGTGTATTTTGGAAAAACAAGACCTCTATTAGCAAGGAAACAAAGAAAGCGACATGTAGTGCAATCATAAACGGGTAATGTTCTCCGCCGACTTCATACGCACCTTTTGCTAACATATAGGATTCATTTTTCTTGGCAATCATTAACTCAATAACTCTTTGCATAATTACAAGTGATATAATGAAAATAAAGATCATCATCTTAATCCCTCCATTGAAGTAAAACTGTTTCCCCACTAAACCCTGGACCTAATGCAGCAAGTAACCCATACTCTCCAGCTTGACAATCGCCTAACATAAATTTTTCGAGAACATATAACACCGTTGGAGAAGACATATTTCCATGTGACCTTAGGACTTCTCTTGAAATGGCTGTAAAATCTTCTGTAAGGTTTAAAGCATTTTCGTAAGCTTTTAATACTTTTTTTCCACCAGGATGTGCAATGAAATGTAGAAGATTGTCTTGAGTGATACCATTTTCAGATAAGAACTCCTGTATAAATGGCCCGAGCCAATTAGAAATAATGGAAGGAATATCTTTTGAGAAAATCACATGTAAACCATCATCTTTAATCTCCCATCCCATTACATCTAAAGAATTTGGCATCCAATTTGAAGCAGTATTTAATATAGAAGGTATTGGTTTCTTTGTTTGAATTGTAACTTCGTCACCACAGACTAATGCACAAGCAACTCCATCTGCAAATAGTGATGCACCAACTAGATTACTTTTCGAATAGTCGTTCTTTTGAAATGTGAGACTACATAATTCAACACAAACAACAAGAACTTTTTCTTTAGGATGTGCAGAACAATAGTCGAAAGCTCTGCTTATACCTGAGGCTCCACCGGCACATCCAAGACCCCAAATGGGAATTCGTTTTATCCTATTAGAAAACTTCATTAAATTCATTACGTGAGCGTCAATACTCGGTGTTGATATTCCCGAACTGCTTACAAAAATTATTGCATTAATCTCCTCAAGTGAAACTGGTTCTTCTAGAAAATTTTGATTCTCAACACAGCGATTTATCGCTTCAACACTAAATTTCGTTGCAAGTTCGATGTATAGATTATTACGTTCTTCAAATGTATGCTCTTGTTTATACCATTCTACTGGTACACAAAATTGCCTTGATTGAATCTCACCGTTTTCAAACACATTTAAAAGTCTGTCAAGCTGATGGAATCGATCTTGAAAGAGCTCTTTAGTTAATAGTTTCAAATTAGATTGTTCAATTGAATATGGAGGTTCATATGTACTAACAGAAACAATTTTTGGCATAACAAACAATCCCCTTTATTATTTGGATGGTTTCTCTGTTTTTGATTGATTATTTATCGAAAAGGTTTTTAATAATAACTCTAAATACAGTAAAAAGTAATTTATGCTATCTTTTATGAGTTCCGAGCAAGTATGAAAATCTTCTGTTTTGTGATAGAAAAGATAATCATTTTTCAAAACCTCTAGTAACTTCTTTGAAAATAAATGCATATTAGTTGCATGAAACTGTTCTAGGCAAGAAATTAGATTGGAAAAAAGAATAACATCTTCTGATTCAGGGTGTTGGACAGTAGCAATTTCTTTTACTAATATCTCAAGTGATTTAACATACCCAAAAAATGCAATATCAATATGTCCTAAAAGTTCAGAATTAATGGATTGCATATATAAATTTTGAAACTTTTTTGAGGTGTTTTTAACTAATGCATTTTCACTAAAACCGTAATTAGGAAATGACATAATAAACTTTTCAAAACCAGCAACTTCACTTCGAAAATCGTTAAATATAAAATAATCTCTTTTACAAGATGGGCAAGATAAAGATAACGCGGTGACATTATAGTTACTATTTTCCAAGTTAAACCTACTTTTAACAGTCGGATGAATATCTAGATTACAATGAGGACATTTGTTTAAAACTATGTACTCCTGATTGTCATATTCGTATTGAGTTTTCATCAATTTGTTCTCATTATTTTGCATCTGATAGTGCTCCTTTTTACAGAATTGATGGTACATATAAACATTCAGGTAAGTTCTCTTTTATAGTTTCCAATATGTTAAAATTCATTCGAATTGTTACAACACGATTTATAAATAGATAATAAAAACATGGTGAGTTGAAAAATCCATACTCACCATGTTAAAAGTAACGGGTTATTTATTTGTAAAAATAATAATGGCTTCTCTTAAAAACTCTGCGCCTCCTTCAGTAGCTTTATCATAAAAAGCTTTAAAGCGTTTATCAGCTACATACATATCCGCAAGACCTCTATGAGCTTCTTTTGAATAAGATGGCCAAGTAAAAGTTAACCACTCTTTATGTTTCGAAGCGACTTCTTGAGCAAGTGCTGACGCAGGATCGCCAGTTTCTACGGCTTTTGGTAATAGCGCTAAAATATCTTCACCTAGCTTCACCATCGTATTGTACTGTTGTTGCGACATGTTTTTAAATTTTTTATTAGATTCTTCAACAGTTTTATCACCGTATTTTTCTCGTACTTCCTCTCCATATTTGTTTTCGTTCTCTTGGATCAAGTTATCTTTGAATGCTTCAAATTTTTGTTCATTTGACATTTTTAGCTCTCCTTTGTCAGAGGCGATTGTTTTTTCAACCGTCTCAATTAATTTTTCCAGTAGGGATCTTTTTTGGATTAGTTGATTTAAATGATTTTGTAATGATCTCGTTTTATCGAATTCTGGATTGTTCATAATAGAAATAATTGTATCTAATTCAACATCTAGCTCTCTAAAAAACATAATTTGCTGTAGTCGATCAACTTCCTTTTGACCGTAGATTCTGTATCCAGAACTATTAATTCTAGCTGGTTTTAGTAAATTGATTTCATCATAGTAGCGTAATGTTCGCGCGCTAACATTAGCTAATTTGGCAAGCTTACTAATGGTATACTCCATTACTGATCCCCCCTGTAGTTTTATAATAAAGGTTTACGTAACGAGAAGGTCAACCGTAAATTTCCTAATAAATTATAGATTTTATTTAGGATAGGTAATTTGTTTCAATGCACTCCCTTAGATTTCACTAGTAAGTTAAATTAATATGTCTTACTATGGATAAGAATGAAAATAAACGGATTTTTAGAATAATACCTTGTGAGGTTATTGAATTGGAACAGAAGAAAGTACAAGTAAAACAGCCTAAGTATGCAAAAATAGCAGCGGACATTGCTTCTAAAATTGTAGAGAAGAAGTATTTAGTTGGTGATAAAATCTATGCCAGGTCTTCACTAGCAAGCCAATATGGCGTATCGTCAGAAACTGCTAGAAGGGCGATTGCCGTATTGCAGGATTTAGAAATCGTTGAAGCAACAAAGGGCAGCGGTGTAATGATCAAGTCTTATGAAAAAGCAGCCCAATTTGTACAGCAATTTTTAGAAGTACAGTCTATTCAACAAATTCAAATAGAAATGTTAGACAGCTTGAAAAGGCAAAAGGAAGAATTAAGCTTCTTACAGGAAATTACGGAACGACTTGTAAGTAGAACGGAGAGATTTCGCTCTATAAATCCTTTTGTGCCACTTCAATTAGAAGTAAATGAACATTCACCATATATCTCTCGCTCTATTGGTGAAATTAACTTCTGGCAAAATACACTAGCAACAATCGTTGGTATTAAAAGGGGACAAGAGCTTTTTATTTCACCAGGTCCTTATATTACTATTGAGCCAAATGACATTATCTATTTCATCGGAAATGATGAGAGTTTGGAACGAGTCGAAAAATTTTTATATTCATAATTAGTAGGTCTACGAGTACTGACATAAAGGTATTCGTAGACCTTTTTCTATTCCTTTGTATGATAGATTACAAGTTTGGAAGATTGACACAAGTAACAACCCTTTGATAACATTGAGTTGTCACTTAGGGAATTGGGATTTTATTACTTATTGGAGAGGAGTATGATATGGAGAAGATTAAGATTGAAAATGTGTCTAAGATTTTTGGCAGACATATTAATCAGGCATTAAAGCTTGTAGAGCAGAATAAAAGCAAAACTGAAATCCTAAAACAAACTGGTGCAACTATAGGGGTTTATAACGCCAATTTCACTGTTAATGAAGGTGAAATATTTGTAATCATGGGACTTTCAGGGAGTGGTAAATCCACGTTAGTTCGTTTATTAAATCGCCTCATTGAACCCACTAGTGGAAACATCTACATAGATGGCGAAAACATCTCCAAAATGAATAAAAAACAGCTCATAAATGTCCGCAGGGAAAAAATGAGTATGGTTTTTCAAAACTTCGGCTTATTCCCACATAGAACTGTACTTGCAAATACAGAATTCGGTTTAGAAATCCGTGGCATTTCAAAAGAAGAACGACGATTGAAAGCAGAAAAGGCTTTAAATAATGCTGGGTTGTTACCATACAAAGACCAACTTCCAGGTCAATTATCTGGTGGTATGCAACAACGAGTCGGCTTAGCAAGAGCATTAGCAAATGATCCTGACATTTTGCTAATGGATGAAGCTTTTTCTGCCCTCGATCCATTAATCCGCAAAGATATGCAGGATGAATTACTAGATTTACAACAAAAGGTGAGAAAGACAATTATCTTTATCACACATGATTTAAACGAGGCTTTACGTATTGGTGATCGTATTGCGCTAATGAAAGATGGGGAAATCATTCAAATTGGAACTGGAGAAGAAATATTAACAAATCCAGCGAACGATTATGTAAGAACATTCCTAGAGGATGTAGACCGATCAAAAGTATTAACTGTGGAGAATGCAATGATTCGTCCTATCTCGTTAAATATTGATATTGACGGTCCTAAAGTTGCGTTACAAAGAATGAGAGAAGAAGAAGTTAGCGTCCTTCTAGCTGTTAATAAATTAAGAGAGTTTAAAGGTTATATCACTGCTGATGACGCTCTAGAAGCGTCTAAAAAAGGCGAGAATAGCGTTATTAATTACGTAAGAACAGATATGCCAATAGTTCCTCCTGAAATGTACATTCAAGATGTTTTAGGGATCATTTCAGATTCCAAAACACCATTGGCAGTTGTACAAGAGGAAAAATTAGTAGGCGTGTTAATAAGGGGCGTTGTCATTGAAGCACTCTCCTCAAGTGATGAAAATGAGGGGGTGACGGAAAATGTCTCAATTTCTTGATTTTATACCAAAGATTCCGGTAGCAGATAGTGTTGAAGATGCGATGGACTTGTTAACAGATACATTTGCAGGCTTCTTTGACGTCATTAAAAAAAGTGGAAAATTCTCAATGGAGTTTGTAACTGATTTCTTAGTTATGATTCCGCCGGTTCTATTTATATTAATCATTGCAGCGATTGCGTTTTTTGCAACAAAACGAAAATTTGGTTTAGCTATATTTTCAATTGTAGGGCTTCTTTTCATTTATAACCAAGGTCTTTGGGAAGAATTAATGAATACAATAACGCTTGTGTTATTTTCAAGTGTCATTGCAGTGATTATTGGTATTCCATTAGGGATTCTCATGTCGAAAAGCAAAGTGGCGGAAACAATTATTCAACCACTTCTTGACTTTATGCAAACAATGCCAGGATTTGTTTATTTGATTCCTGCTGTAGCTTTCTTTGGTATTGGGGTAGTTCCTGGTGTGTTCGCATCTATAATTTTTGCATTGCCGCCAGTTGTTCGTTTTACAAACCTCGGGATTCGTCAAGTACCAAAAGAACTTGTGGAGGCAGCGGACTCTTATGGTAGTACAGGTTGGCAAAAACTATACAAAGTGGAATTGCCAATTGCAAGACCAACGATTATGGCAGGAGTAAACCAAACTGTGTTGTTATCACTATCTATGGTAGTCATTGCATCGATGATCGGGGCACCAGGATTAGGTCGAAATGTTTTATCCGCGTTGCAACAAGCAAAAGTGGGTAATGGATTTGTAGCAGGTATAAGTTTAGTAATCTTAGCGATCATTGTTGACCGATTAACACAAAGCTTTAATAAAAAGCGTCAATAAAATTGAATTGCTATTTAAATAAAAAAATTTAATTCAAATGAGTAGTCTGCAACCAAGGCTGTTTGTTTAACTTCATTCAGTTACTTCTATATGTAGTGAGTAGTATGCATGCAGAAAATCTATCCAATCATTGGGGTAATTGATTCAGGCTGAATGAAGTTAAAGCCTCCGGCGGATGCCACAGATTTTTAAAGGTAATTTCTCGAGCAAGCTCGAGAAAATCTGGGCGCAATTACGCCAAGGCGAATTGATTGAGTAACCAAGGGGGACGAAAAAATGAGTAAATTTAAGAAATTTGGTATGACAGCAGGAATATCTTTAACTTTATTATTAGCTGCTTGTGGTGGAAGTGGAGAGACATCAACGGATAATGGTCAAGCAAGTGGTACGGACAATTTAGGTGAATCACTAGATTATACAATTACCGGAATTGAACCGGGTGCAGGGATAAGCGGTCAAGCGAGAAAAACATTAGAAGAATATGAGAACTTAGAAGGTTGGCAAGTTCTTGAAAGTTCAACAGCAGGAATGCTTGGTGCTCTAGATGCGGCTATTAAGAACGAAGAACCAATTATAGTATTAGGTTGGACACCTCACTGGATGTTTTCAGCATATGATTTGAAGTTTATAGAAGATCCGAAAGGTACTTTTGGTGGAGCTGAAGATATTCAGACGATTGCTAGAATTGGTTTAGAAGAAGACTTACCTGAAGCATATACGATTCTTGACCTTTTCCACTGGGAACCAGCAGATATGGAAGCGGTAATGTATGAAGCGGAAGACAAAGGGACTCCAATTGAAGATGCAGCAAAAAATTGGGTAGACCAAAACACTGATAAAGTAAATGAGTGGACAGATGATGTAGAAAAAGTAAACGGTGAAAAGATTGAATTAGTGACAACTCAATGGGATTCGGAACTTGCATCTGTCTATGTAATGGAAGAAGTATTAACACAACATGGATTTGAAGTAACCATCACACCTGTTGACCCAGCGGTAGTGTTCCAAGCAATCGCTACAGGGGAAGCAGATGCATCACTAGCTCCTTGGTTACCAAGTACACATGGTGCATTCTTTGAAGAATATAAAGAAGATATTGTTGACTTAGGTCCAAATTTAACTGGTACACAAAACGGATTCACTGTTCCATCTTATATGGATATTGATTCAATAGAAGATTTACCAGCAAAAGAATAAATAATAAACGATTAAATAGTTAATCGAAAGAAAGGAAGATTTAATTGAATTTCAAAAAATTGAAATTACTAGGTTTAACATTAGGCTTAGGAGCATTACTTGCTGCTTGTGGTGGAGGAGATACCGCATCTACAAATAATGGTGGAGCTGAAAAAAAGGAAGTTAATTTAGCTTATGTTGAATGGGATAGTGAAATTGCTTCTACACATGTAGTAGGTAAAGTTCTTAAAGACTTAGGTTATGATGTTAAGCTTACTCCTTTAGATAATGCCATTATGTGGGAGGCAGTATCAACAGGGGAAGCGGATGCGATGGTAGCTGGCTGGTTACCAGGCACACATGCTGCACAATATGAAAGATATAAAGATGGTTTAGTAGAATTAGGTGAAAACCTATCTGGTGCTAAAATTGGCTTAGTCGTTCCAACTTATATGGAAGCTGATTCTATAGCAGACCTAACTGACGAAGCGGACATGAAAATCACAGGTATTGAAGCTGGTGCGGGGGTAATGGCTGCCACTGAGAGAACAATTGCAGAGTATGAAAATTTAGATGGTTGGGAACTTGTACCTTCGTCATCAGGTGCAATGACAGTTTCTCTAGATCAAGCAATCAAAAATGAAGAAGAAATTATTGTAACTGGTTGGTCTCCACACTGGAAGTTTGCTGCATATGATCTGAAATACTTAGAAGATCCTAATGGTGTCTACGGTGGGGAAGAAACAATTAATACATTTGCTCGTCAAGGATTAGAAGAAGATCTACCAGAAGCATTTAAAGTAATTGATGCATTCCACTGGACGAGTGCTGATATGGAAGAAGTAATGCTAGATATTAATTCGGGAACATCTCCAGAAGAAGCTGCTGCTAAATGGGTAGAAGCAAATCCAGATAAGGTTGCAGAATGGACAAAAGACGTAGAATAATGAAATATTAGCCTTTGTTCATGAAGGACTTAGAAAAACCGATTTGTCACATAATATGTGAGACAAATCGGTTTTTTAATTTTTATTGTGCTATATCATACCCAACAACTGTCCATATTCCAGTCTCATCTTGTCGGACAAGTTTTTTTAGATAAACCATACTTATATTAGTATCAGGATCATTCACTTGTACTACGGAGGCTTCATTGTTGCTATAAATTAGTTTTAAATTTTCATATTTAATAGGAAAATCACCAACTATACCTTTCAGAAATACATGCAAACTTGTGAACACCTGAGCAGTAAATACCGGGTCGAGTCTCCATGAAGAATGGCCTTCATCTACACTTTTTTGATTGTTTTTTTCTAAATCTAAATCAACTTTTACCTCAACTTGTGGCTTTAAATCATACTCATTTGCTTGAACTGGGAACATAATATGTTCAAAACCTACGATTGTCTCTAGCTCGAAGGTTAGTTCATTGGATTCAAGGTAAGCAGGTATAGAATATTCATTGATAATGTCCATCGCGAGACCTCCAAATTTCCTAAAGTAATAAGACCTCACAGTTATTATTTACAAAAATTAATAAATTATAAACTTTTAAATAATTATCTATTTAGCTGTGCCAAATAATATCATACTCGCATAGTTTACAGATAGTTACAATTTAAGGAGTGTGAGAATAGAGTTATGTTTTATCATGTGAAGGAATTACAGTATCATGCAAAACCTGAAAGACCTGATCCGGTTTTTGCAAGAATGCTTCAAGAGGTTCTAGGTGGACAATGGGGAGAAATATCCGTTGCTATGCAATATCTATTCCAAGGATGGAATGTTAGAGGTAACGAAAAATATAGAGATTTACTTTTAGATACAGGAACAGAGGAACTTGCGCATATTGAAATGCTAGCGACGATGATTGCAAGGTTACTTGAAGGTGCACCTGTTCCTACATTAGAGGCAGCAGCAAAAGATCCAGTAATTAATGCGATTCTTGGCGGAATGAACCCACAACATATTATTGTTTCAGGTTTAGGAGCAATGCCAGCTGATAGTAATGGTAACCGTTGGACGGCTGATTATATCATCGCTAGTGGTAACTTATTAGCGGATTTTCGCATGAACTTAACAGCAGAATCTCAAGGTCGACTACAAGTTGCAAGATTGTATGAAATGACAGACGACCGTGGTGTTAAGGATATGCTTGCTTGGTTATTAGCTCGAGATACTATGCATCAAAACCAATGGTATGCTGCAATTAAAGAATTAGAAGAAAAGGAAAATATCGTTGTTCCAAGTACGTTTCCAAGGCAATTAGAGCATCGTGAAGTTTCACATGTTTTATTTAATACTTCAGCAGGAAATCAAAGTGCGCAAGGTAGATGGGCACATGGACCGAGCATGGACTGTGAGGGAGTATTTAAATATGTAGAAAAACCTGTTCCTCTTGCTCCAAAACCAAAATTACATCCCGCTCCACCGAATATTCACAATACTCCACCAGAAGATTGCTAATAGAATTTAGAGGCTGTTCCTGAAAGTCGACGTAAGAATGACTTTTGGGAATGCTTTTTTAACTATCAATAAATTGAACAACTGTATTGGTTTTAAAGTGTGCTATACTTTGTAGTAATATATATTATTTTTTAATAACAAACTGGGGGATGTCTATGCTATCTGCTTTATTTTCCAAAAAGGACGATATTGAATTATTTAAGCAAAAAATTGATGAATTAAATGAGAAGTTAGATGAAAAGGAACACAAATTTCAAATATTTTTAAATCAATTACATAAGGAACTTATCTCAACAATTGAACAGCACGATAAAGTCAATAGTCAACATATCATACTAGGGGAAATGGTTAAAGACATATTAAACCAATTTAATATAGTTGAACAAAGCACAGTTGAATCAAATGTTATATCAGATAAAGCCTTGGAAAAAGGTGACAAATTAATTAATGCCTCTGAAGAAATGGTTAGAGTATCCAATGATAGTAAAGAAGCCGTAAGTGCAGTTGGAGAAATTATTGACCGTTTAGGAGAAGAATCGAAAAAAACAACTGATAATATGAACGAATTAAGCGTACGTTCTAAACAAATTGAAGATATCGTAAAAGTGATTAGTGATATTTCAAATCAAACGAATTTACTTGCACTAAATGCATCCATTGAGGCTGCAAGAGCTGGAGAACATGGGAAAGGCTTTTCAGTCGTTGCGGATGAAGTTAGGAAACTAGCAGAAAGTACTAAAAAAAGTACTGAAGATATAGTGAATCTTACAAAAGAAACTCAGTTACAGATAATGAAAGTATTTGATAATACCCAAAGTAATATGCAGCTAGTAGAACAAGGAATGAAAACAAGTGTAAATACATCAGAACAGATTCATGAATTGCTGAGTATGATTAAGGATGTAAAAATCGAAGTTCATGAATTAATTACATTTATACAAAATCAGAAAATATCCAACGAGGAAGTTTTAAATAACTTTAAACGTTCTACGGAAATTTTTGATGAAACAAATTCAGTTCTAAATAGTCACATTCAAGAATCGGATATTGTAACTGAAAAACTTATAGAAGCTGTAGAAAAGGTCAAGCAGTTTCCAACAAGAGCAAACTAAAAATGCAAATGGAAAACCGTGAGGAATTAAAACTCCTTCCGGTTTATTTTATTATCACAAATGGTGTAGCTCATAATTTATTGTAAAAGCATTAAAAATAAAACAAGCTTATTTATAAATAACATTGAAATCACACTCACTTTCCTAAAATAAAGTATAGTAGGGATAACACTATTAATAATCATTAAGGAGTAAAGAATGGGTAAACTTTCTAAAAGAGAAGCTAGTATTTCAACTATGAAACAACAGCAAAAGCATTTCCAATGTCCTGTTTGTAAAAATGACATGATTATCGATGAAAGTGGTACAATTCGCTGTTCACAAAATCATTCTTTTGATATTGCTAAACAAGGTTATGTAAACTTTCTTACAAAACATATTCAGTCTATGTATAGTAAAGAATTATTTGAATCACGCAGAGAGATTATTCTAAGTGGGTTGTATAATCCTGTACATGAAAAAATAGTGGAGATACTTTCTGCTTCAAATATAATTAATATTTTAGATGCTGGTTGCGGTGAAGGAACTCATTTGGATAAAATCTGTGGAAAACTTGAGTCTGATACAGTATCAGTAGGGATAGACATTTCAAAAGAAGGTATACTTACAGCTGCAAAATATTACGACCAAAACATATGGTGTGTTGGTGACTTGGCAAATAGTCCATTCCAGGAACAAACTTTTGACTGTATCTTAAATTTCCTTTCACCAGCTAATTATGAAGAATTTACGAGACTGTTAACACCAAAAGGAAAGGTAATTAAAGTAGTTCCTCAAGAAGGCTACTTACAGCAGTTGAGAAAAGAAGCGTTTGCTAAAACTGACAAAGAACAATATACAAATGAAAGAACGGTTAGACACTTTAAAGAGCACTTGTCAAAAGTGGAGGTCTTTCGTATAACTTATACTCAACCTCTAGAAGAACATCTTGTACCAAAACTTCTAGAAATGACACCGTTAGGGTGGCATGTAGAAAATATAAATCAAATGCATATTAAAGAGATAACAATTGATTTAGATATTCTAGTTGGAGAAATAGAATAAAACATCGATTGAATCCACAGTAGATTATAGATTACAATAACAATAATAGAAATAGTATAAGGTAGGCGACATTCGTGTTATATAATTTTGGAGCAAGACTTGTAAGAGCTTTTTTAACTGTTAATGGTTCAAAAGCAAAAGTATATGGGAAAGAAAACTTACCAAAAGAAGAAGGGTATATTGTCGCCTGTACTCATAATGGGTATGTCGATATTCTAAATTTAGGAGTTTCTATTTTCCCTCGTCAGATACACTTTATGGCAAAAAAACAACTGTTTGAAGGAAAAGTATTAGGCCCGTTAATAGCAAATTTGAATGCATTTCCTGTTGATCGTGATAACCCTGGTCCAAGTGTAATTAAAATACCAAGACAGCTTATCAAAGAAGGTAAAATCGTTGGTATTTTCCCAAGTGGAACAAGATCCACAGAAAATACAGAGTTAAAGCAAGGTGCTATTACAATTGCGCAACTGTCAAAAGCGAAAATTGTACCAGCAGCTTATATTGGCCCACGTAATGTAAAGGAAGTATTTAAGCGTCAAAAAGGATACTTAATATACGGGGAACCATTTATTGTAGAAAGTGGTAAAGAAGGAAGAGAAGCTGCAACGGAATTTTTAGAGGCGGAACTTAATCGACTCATAAAAGTTTTAGAGGATTTAAAAGAGAAGAAATAGTATATATGCACTCTCCCAAGATGGAGAGTGTTTTCTATAAGGAGAAATCACATGATTAATGTATTGTTTGTTTGCCTTGGCAATATATGTCGCTCTCCGATGGCCGAAGCAGTTATGAGGGACCTCGTTGAAAAAAGAGGGCTTAGCTATAAGATTAAAGTAGACTCAGCGGCGACTAGTAGTTGGCATATTGGAGAAGGCCCACATAAAGGAACTATATCAAAACTAAAAGAATTTAATATATCAACAACAGGCATAAAAGCAAGGCAATTACATAAAGATGATTTTGATAAGTTTGATTATATTATTGGAATGGATTCGAGCAATGTTCGTAATATCCGTGATATGCTTGGCCAACCGAATCATCCGAAAATTGTCCGTTTCTTAGATCTAACAAATCATAATAAAGATGTTCCAGATCCTTATTACACAGGTGATTTTCAAGAGACCTATGAATTGGTATTAGACGGATGTCAGGCACTATTACAAATTATCCTTAAAAACTAGAAGCTTAAATATATTATCATCTTTTAACTTTTTAGTATCTTGGTGTATAATATTACAGTCTCATTTTCTTAATATAGGTGAACATGCCTTGATGTATATCCATAATCAATGAAAGAGAGTGATCCCAATGGGTCGTAAATGGAATAATATTAAAGATAAAAAAGCAGAAAAAGATAAAAATACTAGTCGTATTTATGCGAAGTTTGGTGTTGAAATCTATGTAGCTGCTAAAAAAGGTGAACCAGATCCAGAATCAAATGCAGCATTAAAATTTGTATTAGAACGTGCGAAAACTTACAATGTGCCAAAACACATTATTGATAAAGCAATTGATAAAGCAAAAGGTGCTGGCGGCGAAGACTACGATGAACTACGTTATGAAGGCTTTGGTGTAGGCGGAACAATGGTGGTTGTTGATGCGTTAACAAATAACGTAAATAGAACGGCTTCAGATGTTCGCGCGGCTTTCGGTAAAAACGGTGGGAACATGGGTGTAAGTGGTTCTGTTACTTATATGTTCGACTCTACGGCTGTTTTTGGAATAGAAGGTAAATCTGCTGACGAAGTATTGGAAATATTGCTAGAAGCAGATGTTGATGCTCGTGATGTCTTTGAAGATGAAGATGTAACGATTGTATATGCAGAACCAGATCAATTCCATGTAGCTCAAGAGGCATTTAAAGAAGCAGGGATTACAGAATTTACTGTAGCTGAGCTGACAATGTTACCTCAAACTGAAGTGAAATTATCGGCTGAGGAACAAGAAAAGTTCGAAAAAATGATAGATGCATTAGAAGATTTAGATGATGTTCAACGCGTGTATCATAACGCTGAATTAGAAGATTAAAAATTAGAGTAAAAACCAGTAGCCCTAGCTACTGGTTTTTTTGTGTGTAAAAATATCTTTGAAAACTGGTTTATCCAATAGATAGGGTTCGATTATATATTAAAGCAAAGGAGAAAATATCGAACGCGAAATAGAAAATATGTATTTATTCTACTAAGATAATATTGTAAGAATGGGGAAATGTTGTAATAATATTATTAATTAATAATATAAAGCGTGGTGGAATGATATGAAGTTTTTTCGTTCAATTAAAGGAACTCTATTAATATTTGCAGCAACGTTACTATTAGTTCCAAGTATAATTATCGGTGCTGTAAGCTATTATAAAGCTCAAAGCAGCCTAGATAATCTAGGTGAGACAATTATTAAGAATAGTGTCGAATCCTCCTTACAATTAATTGAAAGAGTAAATCAAGATGTGGAAAACGGTATATTAACACTAGAGGAAGCACAGGAGCAAGTAAAGACAACATTAATTGGGGCAATGAATGCTGAGGGGAAACGTGAAATTTCCTATCCTGGGGATTTGGGTGAGAATGGTTACATATATATTTTAGGTCATGATGGCACACTGCTTGGCCATCCAACACGAGAAGGCGATAATTTATGGAATGACCAAGATAGCACTGGTCAATACTTCATACGAGAAGTTAAAGATCAGGCATTAGCAGGAGGAGGGTTTACATATTATGAATTTGAATTACCAGGGCAAACAACAGTAGCCCCTAAACTTATCTTTTCAAAAGTAGATCCGCATTGGGATTGGATTGTTGCGTCAGGAACGTACAGTCAAGACTTTAATGCTGCTGCAAATGAATTATTGTTTACAATCGTTATTACAATTACTATTGCTTTAATAATCGGATCTGTTTATGCTTTAGGTTTTTCAAAGTATCTTGCACACCCATTAACGAAACTAACCAAAAATGTTCGTGAAGTGGCAAAAGGTAATTTAACAGTTGAACTAGATGAAATGAAGAGACGCGATGAAGTAGGATTTTTAAATAATGGTTTTAACCATATGGTAGGTCAATTGAAAACACTCATATCAGGTGTGGAATCCACTATTGTTGAAATTCAAAGTACCTCTAGTAATTTGACTGCTGTAGCTGAAGAAACAACAGCCTATGGAGAGAATATTGTGAAGGCTGTTACAGAAGTAGCAAAAGGTGCAACACAACAGGCTTCAGACGCTGAGGAAACTAGTAGAACAACGAGAGAATTTGCTGAAGAAATAGAAGTACTCCATGAAAGAAATCTCACAATGTTAGAATCATCAACACTAATGAAGAAATCAAGTGAAAATGGGATGAACAATTTAGTTGAATTAAAAGTGCGCTCTCAAGAGTCACTAGATGTAATTCATAATGTGCAAGTAGTACTAGATAATCTTGTATTAAAAGTAAAAGAAATTGAAGGTATAGTTGGAACAATTAATGAAATATCAGATCAAACAAACTTATTAGCATTAAATGCATCTATTGAAGCAGCTAGAGCCGGTGAACATGGTAAAGGATTTGCAGTTGTTGCAGAAGAAGTCCGGAAGCTAGCGGACCAAACAAGTAAAGCGACGAATTTGGTGGGTAATACACTAAAAGGAATTGCAAGTGAGACTGCAAATGTTACAAAGGAAATGTCAAAGACAAATGTTATTATACTAGGTCAAAATAAATCGGTAAATGAAACTGAAACATCCTTTAGGGAAATTGAAACAGCTGTAGATAATATAATTAGAGCGATTAAACAAGTAACCGACAGTGCTAACCAATTGAATAATTCAAAAAATAGTATTGTGAGAGCAATTGACAGTATCACACAAATTAGCGAAAACAATGCAGCAACAGCAGAAGAAGTAACCGCATCAGTAGAAGAACAACAAAGAGCAATTCAACTGGTTACAGAATCTTCAAATGATTTGACACATGAGCTTCTAAGTTTACAAGAATCAATCAGTCAGTTTGTTGTAAAATAGTTTAACTTTACTCCAATACCTATTCAAAACTGCAAGTTGAACCTACAGTTTTGAATAGGTCAATATGTATTGGTTACTAGTTTGCTAGATGTCCAGATTAGGTATATAATTAAAATTCAAACTATTCCAAAAACAAGAAAAGAGGCTAGATAATGGTTACCTTTAAGGAATATGATTATAAGAGACCCGAATTAGAAACGTTAACAAAGGAAATTCGTTTATTTATTGAGCAATTCAAAAATGCTGCAACTGTTGAAGCACAAATTACTGCTATTGAGCAAATAAACAAAGTACGAAATGAATATGGAACACAATCTTCGTTAGTATATATCCGTGCATCTATTGATACAAATGATGAGTTTTATCAAAACGAGCGTGATTACTTTGACGATATTTCACCACAATTTGAGGAAGTAATTTTCGAATATTATAAAGAGCTTGTCAAATCTCCATTCCGTGCGCAACTAGAGGAAAAATGGGGAACTCAGCTTTTTGCTTTAGCTGAAAACCAAATTAAATCTTTCTCACCAGAAATTATTGAATTACTGCAAAAGGAAAACAAACTTGTATCAGAATATAGTAAGCTTGTTGCCTCTGCACAAATTGAATTTGATGGAAAAACTTTAACACTGGCTCAATTAGCTCCATATGGAGAGTCAACAGATCGAGAAGTACGTAAAAATGCAATGATTGCTAGATTTGACTTCTTTAAAGAGAATGGTGAAAAATTTGATGAAATCTATGATGCTCTTGTTAAACTTAGACATCAAATCGCTACGACTTTAGGGTATAAAAACTATGTTGAACTTGGTTACATTAATATGAACCGAGTGGACTATAATGCTGAAATGGTTAAGAATTTCCGTGACCAAGTAAAAGAGTATATTGTACCAGTAGCTACAAAGCTTTATGAAAGACAAGCTAAACGAATTGGTGTAGATAACTTTAAATATTATGATGAAGGTTTAAACTTCCTTTCAGGAAATGCAAATCCAAAGGGTGACGCTGCATGGATTACTGAAAATGGTAAGAAAATGTATGAAGAACTTTCATCTGAAACTGGTGAATTTATTAACTTCATGATTGAACATGATTTAATGGACTTAGAAGCGAAAAAAGGGAAAGAAAGCGGAGGTTATTGTACATTTATCGAAAATTACAATTCACCATTTATCTTCTCTAACTTTAACGGTACTTCAGGTGATATTGATGTTCTTACACATGAAGCAGGACATGCGTTCCAAGTGTATAGAAGTCGTAATATTGGTATCCCTGAATACTTATGGCCTACTTATGAGTCATGTGAAATTCATTCGATGAGTATGGAGTTCTTCACTTGGCCGTGGATGGAGCTATTCTTTAAAGAAGAAACGGAAAAGTATAAATTTACTCACTTAACTAGTGGATTATTATTCTTACCATACGGAGTTGCGGTTGATGAATTCCAACACGTTGTTTATGAAAATCCAAACATGACACCAGCTGAACGTAAACAAGCGTGGAAAGAAATTGAAGAAAAATATTTACCTCATAGAGATTATGACGGCTACGATTATCTAGAACAAGGCGGCTTCTGGCAACGCCAAGGACATATTTATAACAGTCCTTTCTACTACATTGATTACACACTTGCTCAAGTTTGTGCATATCAGTTCTGGAAACGTTCAAGAGAGAACTTTGATGATGCTTGGAAAGACTATCTTCACCTTTGTGGATTAGGTGGTTCAAAATCCTTTACAAAACTTGTTGAAGAAGCTGGTTTAATATCACCATTTAAAGATGGATGTATTGAGTCAATTATTGAATCTATCGAAGAATATATTAATTCGGTTAATGACGAACAATTGTAAAATAAAAACCTCTCGTTTTTCGAGGGGTTTTTGTTATATATAATGGGTGATTTTGTTAATATATTCGTATATGGTTTTAATTGTTCATTTTTGGTAAAAACTAGTTAAAGGTTTAGGAAGGAAGTGAAAAAAATAATGACAAAAAAAGTATGGTTTCAAGTAGGTGTTGGACTTTTACTATTACTATTTATTATTAAATACACCATTGAAATACACTGGATTTTTAATCCGCTATTTATTATCTTGCAAACAATATTTGTGCCCTTGCTTATTGGGGGAGTGCTTTACTATGTGACGGAACCGATACAAAGACTTTTAGAAAAGCGCGGAATGCCAAGATGGGGAAGTATCATTACGATTGTTCTACTATTATTAGGTGTTTTTACAGGTCTCGCATTGTTAATCGCCAACCCAATTTCAACCCAAATAAGTAACCTGGTAAAAAATGCTCCATTTATCGGTGATAAGATTATGGAAGCAACAGATTTTGTCATAGCTAACAAAGACAGTTTGCCTCTACAGGCCCAGCAAATGATAGATTCTGTAATTGATTCGATTCAAGGTATTGCTGTAGCGGGAAGTCAAATGATTGTATCGTTTATTAGCGGAGCAGTATCTGCCACATTTACTTTAATTTTAATTCCATTCTTCTTTATTTTTATGTTAAAAGATCATGAAAAATTTGCGCCTCAAATTTACAACGTATTCACAGGGGAAAGACGTAGATGGGTAAAAGAGACTCTATCTGATATTGACAATGTTTTGCGTAACTATGTTCAGGGGCAAGTGATGATCAGTGCAATATTAGCTGTTTCTATATATATTGGATATCTTCTAATTAGACTGGACTATTCATTGTTACTAGCAATATTCGCCTTCTTTATGAATATGATTCCTTTTATCGGACCATGGATTTCATTAGCACCTGCTATTGTAATTGCTTTAGTACAATCCCCACAGGACCCATTATTAGTCGTTTGGGTATGTATCATTACTCTTGTTGCACAACAGGTAGAGAGTAACTTAATCACTCCAAATATTATGGGAGAGAAGCTAAATATCCACCCATTAACAGTAATTTCGATTGTACTTGCAGCTGGCAACATTGCTGGATTTATCGCGATTATTATTGCTATTCCAACATATGCAGTAATTAAGGCAGTCGTTATCAATATTTATGAAGAACGTAAAAAGATTAAAGAAGCAGCAACTAAATCAGTTTAAAACATGTTACTAACAGTATGCCAATATGGTATGCTGTTTTTCGCTGTAACAGTAATTATCAATTACATTAATGTATATAAAAAGGAGCTCACCCATGCTATCATTTGAACAGAAACAGAAGATTATCGAGACATTTCCTGAATTAACAAAGAAGGAAATCTCTTTAAACCGATTAAATTATCATTATGATGAAAGCTTATATGAAAAGACCATTGTAGTAGAAAAACTTCATCCAAATGGGAACGGTTTCGTTTATGTTGGAGATTTATTAAAATATGAATCTGAGGTAAATGAAAAAGGTCTTGTTAATATAAGAGATTACAATGAATCGAAATTACGTGAAATTCTAGAAGATGCCATTAATTATTTATCTGTAGATCCTGACCAACCGATTATTGAAAAATGGACTTCAAAGAATGGTGCGGTAATTGAGTTAATTTATGAAAAACGTAGTTGGAATGTTTACTACGAGCAGAATTTAGAAGAAAGCTTTGGTACTCGGGAAGCGGCTGTTTCGTATTTACAAGAAGATGGATTCAAAAGAAAAGATTAGAGAAGAAATTGAGGGAAAACGATGAGTGGAAAAAAGGCAGCGATATCTTTAGTTAGCTTTGTGTTAGTAGCAGTTATATTAATAGTCATCGCGTTTCAAGTATTTTTTGCAACCTATGAGCCGAAAAAAACTATCGATGAACAGTCTTATAAATTTATAGAGGGAAACAATGTGACCGACCTAATTTAGGTCGGTCAATTTCTTTGTTCAGTCATTAAGTTTTCTTTGTGGTTTAGATTTTCTAAATGGTAACCACCAGTTCCAGTCGCCAAATAATTTCATGAGACTAGGTACTAACATTAGACGAATAATTGTTGCATCAATTGCAACAGCAATGGCAATGCCAACGCCTATTTGTTTAACAGGTAATACGTCTGTAAAGGCAAAGGCACCAGTTAATACAATCATAATCAATGCCGCGGAAGTAATAATTTTACTTGTAGACACTAAACCATCGATTGTAGCTTTTGTATTGTCCGACCCTTTCAAGTATTCCTCTTGAATGCGCGAGATTAAAAACACTTCGTAGTCCATACTTAACCCGAACACTAAACAAAAGACTAAGACTGGTATGATTAGGGACAATGTGCTCTGTTCCATTCCTAAATTCCCATATTGAAAGATAAATACAAGTAGTCCAAAAGCTGAACCTAATCCAATTATATTCATTAAAATAGCCTTCAGTGGAATTAACAAAGATTTAAATGCAACCATTAATATAAAGAATGTAGAAACTAATATAATTCCAATCGCAATTAAAATTTTATTTGAAATTTCGTCAAAAATTTCTTGGTTAAACTTTGGTTGCCCACCAAGTGCGAAATTGACTCCTAAGTCCATATCCTTCCATTCACGAACCCAGTCCTGGGCTTCACTTGAAGAACCTTCAGCATCTAAATAAACCATCATATACATTTGATTTTCTTTTATAAAGCTTTCTTGAATTGTTTGTAAGGTAGCAGCATGTTCTGGACTTTGTTTTGTCATATCCCACATTTCTAATGTGTCAATTTTAGCAATAGTAAAGATGGATGTAACATCATTTACTAAAGGGTCTTCTTGTAATTTTTGCTGTATTTCTAATATTTTATTTAGCCCAGCTTCATCATCCCAACCTTCCTCTCGATCAGCCAGTAAATATACAACTGCTTCTTCTCCTACGCCAAAAGTTTCTTGAAGCTGGTCGTAGGTTGCGCGAGATTCGTATTTTGTCGGTAGAGAATCTGCAGATGGTATGTTTAATTCCATATCTTTTAAAGGGATCATGCCAATTAATAAGATTAGTAATGAAATAATAACGATAGAAACTGGAAATTTCATAACGAATCCCGCAAACTTTTGCCACCGAGTAGCTACAGGCTTTACTTTTAAAATTCGTCCTTTATTTAAACGATCACCTATTAATACAAGTAGAGAAGGGAGTAAAGTAACTCCTGCCAAAACAGCTAGTGAGACAGCAATCGTGCCACCAAGAGCGATATTTTGGAAAATCTCAACCTCAATGATCGACATGGCACCTAGACCGATGATAACGCAAAGGGCTGAAAATAGTATAGATCTGCCGGCAGTTTGAATTGTTATTTGGGCAGATTCAATAATTGAAGAATGATGCCGTTCTTCCCTATAACGGTTAATAAACAATAGGGCGAAATCAATACTTAATGCTAAACCGAGCATTGGTGTAATGTTTAATATAAAAATTGATAGATTCAATGAATCGCCAAGTAAGGCAAGAATTCCTAGGGCCCCCACAACTGAAATAACACCAATAATTATAGGTAATAGTGCAGAAACTATGGTACCAAATGCCAGTAATAGTACGATTATTGCAATAGGTAATCCTATCGCTTCTGCACTTGCTAAGTCTTTCTGACTAGCTACGTTGATGTCCTGTGTAATAACAGGAGCACCTGTGATGGAAATTCCCTCTTGGTTATCAATTACAGTTCTAATGTCAGCAACTACCTTTGGATAATCGTCTACTGTATGGTCAAATGCTAATATTGCATATGAATATCCATCTTTATTTAATGAATCAATACCAATTGGAGAGGTAATTTTGCTAATAGTACTTACTTGTTCTTCTAAGGTGTTTAATAAATTGTGAATTTCGTCATTGGTTTTTTGTTCAAAGAGTATGAAAATGGTTTGTTTAGGTAGATCAAAGGTTTCAGATAGTTCTTCTGTTACTTGTGCATGGTCATCCATTACGGAAAAACCATCACCCTCCAACTTTTGTGGTAATTGTATGGCAAAGTAAGTCATTACTAATAACAAAGCAAGCCAGAAAGTTAAAATTGATTTTGGATATTTTGTTACGAATTTTGAGAATAATTTCAACATAATCCACCTTTCAACATTTTCTACATTACTAGTTTAAAGTATCCCAAACAATTTGCCCACAAAAAATACAAGCTAAATGGCATGGGCCATTTAGCTTGTATAAATTGTTTTATGTGATTGCTAATGATGTTAAATGAATAAACTTAATAAGAAATAGATAATAGCTGCCATAACAGCTGAAATAGGCATAGTAATTAGCCAAGTTAATACAATTTTTCGAGCTACTCCCCATTTAACACCTTTTACACGTTGAGCAGATCCTACACCCATAATAGCAGATGAAATTACGTGTGTTGTAGAAACTGGCAGATGTATCAGAGTTGCACCGAAGATAATTGATGCAGAAGTTAAGTCTGCAGCAGCACCATTTACTGGGCGTATCTTCATAATTTTACCGCCAACTGTTTTAATAATTTTATACCCACCAATGGAAGTTCCTAGCCCCATTGCGATGGCACAGGCAATTCGTACCCAATCTTGTACAGAATCGTCTGTTTGTATACCAGCTGCGATTAATGCCATTGTAATAATCCCCATTGCTTTTTGAGCATCGTTTGTACCATGTGTAAATGCTTGTAAAGAAGCTGTGAAAATTTGAAATATACGAAAACCTTGGTTTGTTTTATATAAATTCAAATTTTTAAAGATTACTTTAAAGAGAGACATCATGATAAATCCAACTGCCAGTGCTAAAAATGGCGATAGGATTAAGGCAATTAGAATGTTTTTAAATCCGCTATAATTTAAAATGCCAAATCCAGCTGCTGCAATAGCTGCCCCAGCAATAGACCCAATCAATGTATGGGAAGAACTTGATGGAATCCCAAAGTACCAAGTTAATAAATTCCATGTTATAGCTGATAATAGTGCAGCTAATATAACAATTGTCCCTGTAGTATCATCGGCGCTTGTATTCAATGCAAATGGATCGACGATATCTTTAGCAATCGCCTTTGCTACACCTACAAACGTAATGGCCCCAAGGAAATTCATTACAGCTGCTAACAAAACAGCTACACGTGGAGGTAGTGCACGTGTTGATACAGAAGTAGCAATTGCATTTGCTGTATCATGAAACCCATTAATAAAGTCAAAAGCAAGTGCGAATATAACAACTAATATAGTGATGATTAATATTGTATCCATAAAAGTTCACCCTACGCGTTACGCATGATTATTGTTTCAAGAGTATTCGCAACGTCTTGGCAGTAATCTGCAATATCTTCTAGTTGGTTGTAAATATCTCGGAACTTAATTAAGCGTATAGGATCCTTTTCTTTTAGGAATAATTGTTTGATGGAAGAACGAGATACTTCGTCACATTCACGTTCGTAATCTTTTATTAGAATGATATGTTTTCGCATTTCTAATAAGTTCTTTCTATTTAATAACTCAATCGCTGAAACAATTTCATCGGCACTTTTAGTAATGAACTCTAAAAATTTTCTCATGGATTCATCAATTTCAGTGAATGAAAACATTTCAAAATGAGCTATACAATGTTCCATTCCATCCAATACATCATCCAAGCAGTTAGCTAAAGCTAAAATGTCTTCACGTTCGATTGGTGTCATGAATGATTTGTTTAACATTACAATCAGTTCATGTATAAGATTGTCTCCATAAGTTTCGTATTGCTTTATTTTAATCGATACATCTTTTAATTCTGCAACAGTTCCATATTTCGCATTATTTGCATAATGGATTGCTTCTCTCATATTTTCAGCAATTTTATGTAATGAAATGAAAAAAGGATCTGGTTTTCTAGAGTTAAACATGTAATGCCTCCTGATTTACGTGAGATTTTTTTCAAAAACCTTAACCATAATACCAAAATTTTTACTAAATCTATATAAAAATAATGTTGATTTATACAAAATTTACACTGCTGTAATATTTCTGATTTGTATGTCTTCAATAATAAAGACAAGTACAGTTCTTCGGTTTCCCAAAGACTGACTTGCCTTATTAGTATATGTTCTTTAGCTCTAACTATTTAAGTAATCTTGCAATTCATTCTGAAGAAAGGGTTTTGCAGATAAAAAATGAACAAACTCATCATAACGGTTTCTTTGCTCTAAAGTAGGTTTTTTACCAGAATAATATGCGCGTAATAATATATTCTTTGGAGTATGTTCGATGTCGATAAATTCTAATACTTGAGTTTCATATCCCACTAAAGTTAGTAACTCTGCTCTAATAGAATCCGTGGCAAGTGCAGCAAATCGTTCACGTATTAAACCATGCTGAGTCATTATACTTAACGCAGGTGAATTTAACTGTCGATTTAACTCATGTTGACAACAAGGAACACTCAGAATCACTTTAGCCCCCCATTTAACTGCTCGTGCTAATGCCATATCGGTAGCTACATCACATGCATGCAATGTTACAACCATATCAACAGAGTTTTCTTCATTGTAATCATTGATGTCCCCAACTAGAAATTCAAGATCCGTATAATTTAGATCCGATGCTATTCTAGCACATTCTTCAATTACTTCTTTCTTTAAATCGAGTCCAGTTACCTTAATATCCAAACCTTTTTCAATCTTTAAATAATGGTACAAAGCAAAGGTTAGATAGGATTTGCCAGAACCGAAATCTAGAATACGAATTTGCTTATCTTTTGGTAAGTAATCTAAGGAATCATCTATAAATTCTATAAAACGATTAATTTGTTTAAACTTATCGTACTTTTGTTTTTTGACCTTGCCTTCTTCAGTTTGCACACCTAATCGGATAAGGAAAGGATAAGGTGTTGCATCATCAAGTAAATACTGCTTTTTACGATTGTGTGATAAATTAACTGTTTTTTCTTTAGTTCGATCACTTTTCCATAAAACTTTGTTTTTCTTTGATAATTGTACTTGGATACTTTCGTTTGTAAATTGTGCGTGTACTTGACGGAATTGGTCAAAAGTTTTATCCAGAGATTGACCAATATCTTCTAATAAAACATTTTCATGCTTTAATACCCGTTCATATTGATATTCAAATTGAATATGATAAGTGCCCTTTAGTTCAATAGGCTTTATTTTAATTCTTTTTATTTCGTTTGATTTCTGGCGAGGTTGACTTATTGTAGCGCTAACTAGCTGTTTACTAATCATTCGTTGTAGTAATTCTTCTTTCATTTCCTCAAAGTTCATATATATTAACCTCCGTTTGCTATCTGAAAAATAGTGTAGCACAAAGATGTGATGCAGTCTTAATCGTAAGTCTATAAGTAGATATTGAAGAATAATTAGATGAACTATTAACACTTCTATTTAAGAATCGATTATTATGAACTGTAACAAGTTAGCAATTAGGGTCTTTATTTCTATTTTAAAGGATATAATAATATACGAACTTTAAAAATTTCTACTGATTATGGAGGAAAGTCTGTGAGTGAAATGAAAGAAGTTGAAGTTTTAGTAGAACGTGGAATTCTTGTTGGAGTTAATATTCAAAGTAATCAAAATTTCGAATATTCAATGGTAGAACTTAGGGAGTTAGCAAGAGCATTAAATGTTGAGATTGTTGGGACAATTACTCAAAACTTAGATCGTGTTACGCCATCTCATTATGTGGGGACAGGTAAAATAGAAGAAATAAAACGATACTATGAAGAGTCAGGTGCTAACCTTGTAATTTTTAATGATGAGCTTTCACCATCTCAAATTCGGAATTTAGAGCATGAGTTAGATAGTAAAGTAATTGATCGTACGATGTTAATATTAGATATATTTGAAAGACGTGCAAAAACACGTGAAGCAAAGATGCAAGTCGAATTAGCTCAATTACAATATATGCTTCCAAGACTTGTTGGACTTCATGCTTCTCTTTCAAGACAAGGTGGAGGTACTGGTGGTGGTTTTAGAAACCGTGGTGCTGGAGAAACAAAACTAGAACTTGATCGTCGGAAAATTGAAGATCAAATTTCAAAATTAAGAAAAGAATTAGAGGTTGTGAAAGATCAACGTGAAACACAAAGAAAGCAACGTAAGAAAAATGAAATTCCTGTAGTATCATTAGTTGGTTATACAAATGCTGGAAAATCAACAATTATGAATCAGTTATTAAAGAAATTTGGCCAACTCGAAAATAAACAAGTTTTTGAGAAAGATATGTTATTTGCTACGTTGGAAACGTCTGTAAGAAGTATCGAATTAGAGGATAACAAATCATTTTTACTAACCGATACCGTTGGGTTTGTGAGTAAATTACCGCACCATTTAGTGAAAGCTTTCCGATCTACTTTAGAAGAAGCGAAGAATTCTGATTTACTTCTACACGTGGTGGACGTATCAAACGAGGAATACGAATTTATGATGGATGTAACTACAAATACTTTAAAGGAAATTGAAGTAGTAGATGTTCCTACTATATATGTATATAACAAATCAGATCTAGCGAATCTTACTTATCCTCTAGTTAGTGGGGATAATATATGGTTATCGGCAAAAGAAGATAAAGGGCTAGATGAATTGGTAGAAATAATTAGACAAAGAATATTTGCGAATTATACTAAATGCCAAATGCTTATTCCCTTTGACCGCGGAGATATCGTATCCTATTTGAATACAAATGCATCAATTCTCTCAACTGATTATGAAGAACTAGGGACACTTCTCACATTAGAATTGAAACATTCTGATTATCAAAAATATGAAGAGTTTGTAATAAAGATGTAGAAACATATATACAAATGACCTATATAAAGAATTGTATACTAATGGCCTATGTAAATTACCTCATCTTTTCCAATATAATGACTATATAGGAAGTCATCTTCCTAAATATGTTAAAAGATTACCAGACTAGTCTGAAGGGATTTGAAAAGATGAAAAAATGGTCATCGTTATTCGTTGCCTGCTTTTTTGCATTGATTTTAACTGCATGTAACAGCACAGCAACTCCAATTAAAAAAGAAGAAGACACATCTAAAGATACTACTGAAAATACATCAACTGAAGTAAAAGAAGATCAATCGAAAGTTTCGGAATTAACATTAGAAGAAGTATATCAAAAAGCAATGGATAGACAGAATGAGATAGAGAGTCTTACATCAGAAGTTACTATGCACCAAGTTATGACTAGTGGTGGAGAAGAAATCACTATAAAAAGTGACATGACAATGGATATGACAATGGATCCTATGGCGATGTATGCAAAAGGTACTTCAACAATGACTGACCCAACTACGGGTGAAGAAATGCCATTGAGTTATGAAATGTATATGGTTAAAGATGGTTTCTTTATGTATGATGAAATGACTGCGGCATGGTCGAAGTTACCTGCTGATAATTATGAGCAAATGATGGAACAAAGCGCAAATCAAGCAGATGCTTCACAGCAATTAGAAATGCTAAAAACTTTCATAAAAGACTTTACCTTTGAACAAAATGATAATCAGTACATTTTAACGTTAGATGCATCTGGTGATAAATTTAACGACTTCGTTTTAGAACAAGCATTAGGTACTGGTGCTATCTCAGCTGAAGACCAAGCTGTACTTGAGAGTATTAAATTCAATGATATGAGTTATGTTATCGTAGTTAACAAAGAAACGTTTGATACTGAAGAAATAACGATGGTCATGGAAATGGTTGAAGCAAATTCTGGTGAAACAGTGCAAATGAATACAACTATGGCCTTTATGAATATAAATAAGATAG
The DNA here is from genome assembly GCF_000772945.1 of Ureibacillus manganicus DSM 26584. Classification (GTDB taxonomy): domain Bacteria; phylum Bacillota; class Bacilli; order Bacillales_A; family Planococcaceae; genus Ureibacillus; species Ureibacillus manganicus. Next base: position 11,724 of record NZ_JPVN01000015.1, on the reverse strand, counting down.
AAGCAATAGAGGTACCACAAGAAGTTATCGATACTGCTACCGAAGTTACTTTCTAATATAAACGAAAGCTCCCTAAATTTTTAGGGGGTTTTTTATTTGTAAACAACTAATGGTTACCCCAAGGGAATAAAGAGAATAGTTAATTTAAGGTTATATAATACTAAATGAAAGGTGAACAGTATACTCAGTAAATAATATAAAATTTTTACTATATAATAAATTTTGTAATTTTTATATATGATTATCATTCTCAAGTACATATTGATTTTTCAAAATATAGTGCTTATAATTAGTTATATACTCGAGTTGAGAATGATTTTCAATGAACTCTTGGAGAATAAATGGATTATGGGGATAAAAATGAGACTGTGGATGTTAATAATAGCAGCAATCATCCTTTCAATTGTTTCATTATTTATTGGAGCGATTGATATTAAACCAAGCGACTTGCTTGATTGGGAATCTCAAGAAATGCAAATTTTCTTAATCAGCCGTTTGCCGCGTTTATTGGCTATTATCTTAGCTGGAGCAGGGATGAGTATTGCGGGTTTGATAATGCAATCTTTAAGTAGAAATAAATTTGTATCCCCAACAACAGCAGGAACTTTAGATGCTGCAAAGTTAGGGATTCTCATTTCGATGTTATTCTTTACAAATGTAAGTTATACACAACAAGTTATTTTCAGCTTTGCTTTTGCATTAGTTGGAACTTTACTATTTATGCAGATTTTAGATCGAATCAAATTTAAAGATGTTATTTTTGTTCCGTTAATCGGTATTATGTATGGAAATATATTATCTTCAATTACGACGTTTTTTGCTTACGAAGGTGATTTAATCCAAAATATTAATTCTTGGTTGATGGGAAGTTTCACTTTAATAATCGCAGGACGTTATGAATTGTTATATTTAAGTATTCCGGCAATTATTTTAGCCTATATATATGCAAATAAGTTTACAGTCGCGGGTATGGGTGAAGACTTTGCTAAAAATTTAGGCTTAAGTTATAAGTGGGTATTAAATATCGGACTTATATTAGTAGCCATCATAGCTACCACTGTTGTGTTAACAGTTGGAGTTATACCGTTTTTAGGACTTATCGTACCGAATATTGTTTCTATATATTTAGGAGATAATTTACGTAAAACAATCCCACACACTGCAGTAATGGGAATCGTTTTCTTATTAATTTGTGATATTCTAGGACGTGTAGTCGTGTACCCTTATGAAATTCCTGTGAACGTAACAGTAGCTGTGATTGGCAGTGCGATCTTCTTAATCATGTTGTTTAGGGGGAGAGCATATGCGAAGTAATACAAAGAAGTTAATAATTTTAGCAGTTATAGCTATTATCAGTATTCTTTTATATGCATTTTATGATATTAAAGGTGGCTTTGATTATGCGTTTCCAAGACGTATGATGAGAGTAGGAGCTATGGTCGTAACAGGCTTTGCTATTGCTTATTCAACTGTAGTGTTCCAAACAATTACACGAAATCGAATTTTAACTCCTTCGATCATGGGAATTGATTCCATGTATGAAGTAGTGCAAACTTTAATATTCTTCTTTGCGGGTTCACTTTCTGTCTGGGTAGTAAACCAGTATCTGAACTTCGCTACCTCAATTGTTGTAATGGTGTTATTTGCTCTTTTATTGTATCGATTTCTATTTAGAGCTGATAAGTATCCCATCTATTTAATGTTACTAATAGGGATGATTATAGGTACTTTACTTGGAAGTTTAGTTACTTTCCTACAAGTATTAATAGATCCTATTGAATTTTTAAGCTTACAGAACAGGTTATTTGCAAGTTTTACCAACATTAAAGTAGAGCTATTATATATATCTATGGGGATTATAATAATTGCATTCATATATGGTTACCGTATTATGAGCCAGTTAGATGTAATGTCACTAGGTCGTGAAAACGCTATTAACTTAGGTATTAATTACGACCGACTAGTGATGAATATATTAGTCTTGTCGTCAGTGCTCATTGCAACATCGACTGCGTTAGTTGGACCGATTACATTCTTTGGATTAATCGTTGCAAATCTTTCTTATCAGTTTTTAGTTACGTATAAACACTCCATTCACATTTTAGGAGCAGGATTAATTAGTGTTATTGCTTTAGTTGGTGGACAATTTGTCGTTGAACATATATTTGAAATGAAAACAACTTTAAGTGTTATTATTAACTTTATCGGTGGTATTTATTTTATTTACTTATTACTAAAAGAAAGTAGGGCAGCAGGATGATTGAAATCAAAGAATTAACAAAACGTTTTGGTAGCAAGCCTGTTGTAAATAATGTCTCTGTAAAAATTCAACCAAGAGCCATTACATCTTTTATAGGTCCAAATGGTGCAGGTAAATCAACACTCTTATCAATGGTGAGTCGTTTATTAGACGCAGACACTGGTGAAGTATTACTTGATGAAAGTAACGTTAAAAAGTGGAAATCAGACCAGTTTGCTAAAAGGGTCTCCATTTTAAAACAGTCAAACTATTTAAATGTTCGTTTAACGGTTCGTGAGCTAATTTCTTTTGGACGTTACCCTTATTCTAAAGGTCGGTTAACAGATGAAGATGAACAGTTTATCGATCAAGCAATTGATTATATGAATTTAGGGGATATGCAAGATAAGTTCCTAGATGAATTATCTGGGGGGCAAAAACAACGTGCATTTATCGCAATGGTTATTGCTCAAGATACAGATTACATACTTCTTGATGAACCGTTAAATAACTTAGATATGAAACACTCTGTTCAGATTATGAAAATTCTTCGTAAGCTTGTAGATGAGCTTGGGAAAACAGTTGTCATCGTACTACATGATATTAACTTTGCATCAGTGTATTCAGATTACATTGTTGCACTTAAGAACGGTAGTGTCGTAAAAAGTGGACCAACTGTAGAAATAATTAATCGCGACGCATTACGAGAAATTTATGATATGGATATACCTGTGCAGGAACAAAACGGTTGCAGGATTTGTGTTTATTTTAATTCTTATTAATTAAATGGTTTAGAAAAGTTTTACGCTTTTCTAAACCATTTCTTAATGTGGAAAAGGTAAATTTCCTGTTGGAAATTAACGAATTTCAATCAAACAATTTGGCTAAAATAAAATTATAAAAAGTATTGACGTTTCTTTTGGAACTGATATAATTTCAATTAGTTGATAATGATTCTCATTATCATGGAGGAGATTAAACTTCATTGAGAAGAATAGGAGAGGTTACAATGAAAAATTTGAAATTACTTACGCTAGTTTTAGCTATGATGGTATTTGTACTAGCTGCATGTAATTCTGGAAATGAATCAACAAATGATTCAAATACAAGTTCAGAGCAAAGTAAAGGGGCTTCGGTAGATGGCTATCCGATGACAATATCACCAACAATTGCTACAACTGAAAGTGAAGAAGCAGGTACTGTAGCTTTTAAAGATGTAACACTTGAGAAAGTGCCAGAAAGAATTGTTGTATTTGACTATGGATTTTTAGACACACTTGATGCAATAGGCGTTGAAGGGATTGTTGGTATTCCAAAAGATACTACATTACCAGCATATTTATCAAAATACGCATCAGATGATTATGCAAACATTGGAACTTTAAAAGCTCCATTATTAGAGGATATTGCTGCTCTTGAACCAGATGTAATTTTCATCTCAAGTCGTCAAGCAACATTCTATGAACAGTTAAAAGAAATTACACCAAACGTAATCTTTGTAGGTACAAACCAAAATGACTACTGGGGTACGTTCTTAAAATCAACAGAAATTGCTGGTAAAATCTTTGGAAAAGAAGATGAAGTAAAAGAACATGTCGCTAAAATTGACACAGCTCTTGAAGAAGTAAAAGGTTTAGCTAGTGAGTTTGATACAACATTAGTAACAATGTACAACGAAGGTAAATTATCTGGTTTTGCTACAAACTCACGCTTTGGCTATATCTATGATATCTATGGATTCGTACCAGTTACAGAGGATATTGAGGCTTCTTCCCATGGCTCAAACTTCGGATTTGAAGCAATCTTAGATTTTGATCCACAAGTTTTGTTTGTCATTGATCGTACAGCTGCAACAGGCGCAACATCTAATATCGCATCTGATATGGAAAACGATATTATTAAACAAACAACTGCTTATAAAAATAATCGAATCGTATACTTAGATGGGCCACTTTGGTATTTAAGTGGCGGTGGAGTACAATCTGAATTAGCCAAAATTCAAGAAATTCTTAATGAATTAAAATAGAGATTTCAAACAAGCTGTCCTAAATATATAGGGCAGCTTTTTTTTTCATATTATCTCCATATGAGAATATGATAATATGAAAAAAAGATGTAGTATGGGCGGTGTTTTTATTGAAAAAGAGGACTTATATTATGACATTAATAGCGTTAATCTGTTTTATTGTACTCGCTTTTTCGTATGAGCAACCTTTAGCGGTACAATTTGACGATGCAATGCACCAAATATTCTTTGGTAATTCCTTCATATCCTTCTTTCACTTATTTGGAGAAACAAATTTTATTATTATAATTTCGATTGTTTTAATATTGTCTTTATGGTTTAGACAGCAAAACTATCGGGGAATGCTTTTTGTTGTTTTAACGGTAGGTGCAGGTAATGGGATTAATCAACTTGCTAAGACATTAATTGAAAGACCACGTCCAGATGTAGTAGAGCAACTAACCTCGTTTAGTATGCCTTCGGGTCATGCCATGGTAGGATTCTTATATGTATTTACAATCGCATACATAGTTACAGAGCTTCTAATGAATAGAAAATCAATTATGGTAACTTGGATAGTTGCCATCTTAATTGTAGTATTAATGGGCTTATCTAGAATTTCTAGTAGTCACCACTATGCTACCGACGTTATTGCGGGTTGGAGTTTAGGTTTTACATGGTTCATCATTTGCGTTTATTGGTATGAAGGTAGAAATAGAAAAATAAAAAAGCTAATGACTAAAGAAAGCGCCTAATCCAATAGGCGCTTTTTTAATTTATTAATGAAAGGTACAAATATACACTAAAATTTCACTGGAGGAATAAGTGATAACTTAGGTGAAAAAAGTTGCATAAAGGAAACTTTGTGTATATAATACAATTACGATAATGTAATGAGGAGAATGAGAATGGACGGTAATGTAATCTTAGCTTTAGGTTTGACGTTATTTGCTGGGTTAGCTACTGGATTAGGGGCTTTAATTGCATTTTTTACATCGAGGACAAATAAAAAGTTCCTTTCAGTTGCATTAGGTTTTTCAGCAGGGGTTATGATTTATGTATCATTAGTCGAAATATTTGTAAAAGCAAAAGATTCATTAACATATGCTCTTGGCAATTCGATGGGGTATTGGATGACAATCCTCGGTTTTTTTGGAGGGATGTTATTTATTGCAGTGATTGATCGATTTATTCCTAAAAGCAAAAATCCTCATGAAGTCAAAACTGTTGAGGATCTTCACGCAGCTGAGAAAAGTGCAACAAACATAGATCACGATAAGCTAATGAAAATGGGTATTTTTACTGCATTAGCAATAGGAATACACAACTTTCCTGAAGGTATTGCAACGTTTATGGCCACTATACAAGACCCAAATGTTGGTATTGCGATTGCCATAGCTGTTGCAATTCATAATATTCCAGAAGGGATTGCAGTAGCTATTCCAATCTACTTTGCAACAGGAATACGAAAAAAGGCATTCAAACTATCTTTCTTCTCTGGATTAGCAGAACCGGTGGGAGCAATAATTGCTTATTTAATATTAATGCCATTTTTAAATGATGTAATGTTTGGAGTTATTTTTGCTGGAGTGGCTGGTATTATGGTATTTATCTCATTAGATGAACTACTACCAGCAGCCAAAAAGTATGACGAGACACATTTATCAATTTACGGTGTAGTCGCAGGTATGGCTGTTATGGCTATTAGCCTTGTTTTGTTAACATAAAATAAGGGTAAATCACAAGGATATAAAATCCTTTTGATTTACCCTTTTGTCAATTATTTCGAAACAATAGGAATTTCAGTTACATTTACACCTGTAGGAGCTACTTTCGTCAAAATAATCTTGTGTAAAGGAAATAATTCATCCATAGTACGAACAAATTGACTTCCTATATTGCTCGGAATCATTGAGATCATTGTTGGACCAGCACCGCTCAGGGCAGTACCAAACGCACCATTCGCTTTAGCAGCGTTAACGATAGCATCATACTGCGGAATGAGTTGTGCTCGGAAAGGCTCATGGAATAAATCTGCTTCCATATATCGACCAATACGAGCATAATCCTTAGCTACAAGGGCTGCTGCAAGCATATTGGCATTTGCGCTACCTAAGACCGAATACTGGCGATCGAATGTTTCGGGCAAAACACCTCTTGCTTCTGATGTCTTTAATTCAACTTCTGGAATAAAAACTACAAAAGAGCTATCTAAATCTGTTATATGGATTGTGTCGACAACTCCATTTTCATCCATAGCTGAAATTGTTAATCCACCCAATACTGAAGCGGTCGCATTATCCGGATGACCTTCGATTTGAGAAGAAATATTACATTTATCTTGTACACTTAAATTTAAATTACATGCAAGATTCGCCACTTCAATCCCTGCAACAATGGCAGCTGCACTACTACCTAAGCCTCTTGCAAATGGCAGTTCACTTTCCATTTCGATCCGGCAAGGAGGCATCTGCATATTGAATCGTGCTGCGGTCGCAGTAGCAATTTTGTATATAAGATGATCTTCAAGATTAAATGTCTTCGGAAGGCCTGAAGAAAGGTGAATAATCTCCCACTTATCCTGTAATGACACTGTCAAACTTAAATATAACGATAAACCAAGTCCTATTGAATCAAATCCTGGTCCTAAGTTAGCAGTACTCCCAGGGACAGTGATTTGCCATTTTTTACTCATAGAACTCCCTCAATATATTTGCGAATTTCTTCTTTATCATTTTTAAGTGAAACTAGATCAACAGTTGATACTTTCATCGCTGTGTCTGGGTCCTTTAATCCATTACCAGTAAATATAGTAACGACACGGCTACCTTTTTCGATTTTCCCATTTTCTACTGATTTAATTACCCCAGCTAATGATGCAGCAGAACCTGGTTCTACAAATACACCTTCGGACTGAGCAATTAATTTATAAGCTGCTAGAATTTCTTCATCAGTAACTGAATCGATAATACCCCCTGATTCATCACGTGCTGCTTCAGCGAACTTCCAGCTTGCTGGGTTACCGATTCGAATTGCTGTCGCAACAGTTTCTGGCTCAGCGATTGGTTCACCCTTTACGATGGCTGCAGCACCCTCTGCTTCAAATCCATACATTTTTGGGAGTCCTGTATTTTTTGCCTCATTATATTCTTTGAAGCCTTTCCAGTAAGCAGTTATATTTCCCGCATTACCTACAGGGATACATAAGTAGTCTGGAGCAGATCCTAAACTATCAACAATCTCAAATGCTGCTGTTTTTTGTCCTTCAATCCGATATGGATTGACTGAGTTTACAAGTTTTACAGCAGTTGTTTCACTTACTTCTCGAACAATACTAAGTGCATCGTCAAAGTTCCCATCGATTTCGATTATTTTTGCACCATACATACAAGCTTGTGCTAATTTACCAAGTGCCACTTTCCCTTTTGGAATGACAACAATGGAACTAATTCCTGCACGTGCTGCATAAGCGCTCGCAGCAGCAGAAGTATTCCCTGTAGATGCACAAATGACACATTTAGCACCTTCTTCAATTGCTTTTGCAACAGCAAAAACCATACCACGGTCTTTAAATGACCCAGTCGGATTTAAACCTTCATATTTTCCATATAGTTCAATACCTAATTTTTTCGAAAGATTTACAAGATGAATTAATGGAGTATTACCTTCGTTTAGTGTTAATGCAGGTGTTTGATCAGTTACTGGTAAAAATTCTTTATATTCTTCAATAAGACCTTTCCACATATACAAGTATCTCCTTCTGTTCTCACAAGATGAACATTTGTTTCTATATAAAAGACATTTTAACGTAAATCTTACCTACTTTTCAATAGAATTTGATAATTTGCACAAACTATAACTATTAATTTTGAAATTTCCCCTTGATATAACATTCAAAAAGAGTTACTTTTATAAGTGTAAATACAAGTGTAAAGACAGGTGGATGTAATGAGTAAAACAATAACAAAATCTTCTTCAAATACGAAGCCCATATCACGTAACAAACTCCTAGGTGTTGCTGGGGTTGGGTGGATGTTTGACGCAATGGACGTTGCATTATTATCATTCGTCATTGCTGCATTAGCAGCCGATTGGGGGTTAAATTCTAGTCAAATGGGCTGGATTGGAAGTATCAACTCCATAGGTATGGCAGTAGGGGCGCTTATATTTGGTGTATTTGCTGATAAAGTAGGGCGTAAAACAATCTTTATCTGGACACTCGTTCTGTTTTCAGTAGCTAGTGGATTATCGGCTTTGACTACTACTTTTGCCGTATTTTTAATATTACGTTTCTTCGTTGGTATGGGATTAGGTGGGGAACTTCCTGTCGCATCTACTTTAGTTTCTGAAAGTGTACCAGCAAAAGAACGTGGTCGTGTAGTGGTATTATTAGAGAGCTTTTGGGCTGGTGGATGGTTATTAGGTGCAATTATCGCTTATTTTGTTATCCCAGCAGATTTTTGGCCAATTGAAGGTTGGCGTGTAGCGTTAATATTAACAGCGCTTCCAGCATTTTATGCAATTTTTATTCGTTTACATTTACCAGATTCTCCGCAATTTACTGCTAGACCAGAGGCGAAAAAGCGTAGTGTATGGAAAAACATTGCGGGAATATGGGAGAAAAAATATGCAAAGGCTACATTAACTCTATGGATTGTGTGGTTTGTAGTTGTCTTTTCCTACTATGGAATGTTCTTATGGTTACCAAGTGTAATGGTTGGAAAAGGGTTTAGTCTAATATCAAGTTTTGGGTATGTTGTGATCATGACGTTAGCACAGCTCCCAGGTTATTTTACTGCAGCATGGCTAATTGAGAAGGCAGGAAGAAAGTTTGTTCTTGTTACATATTTACTTGGAACTGCGGGAAGTGCGTTTGTATTCGGTAATGCAGATTCTATTGAAGTTTTATTAGCATCAGGAATATTATTATCATTCTTTAACTTAGGTGCATGGGGTGCTTTATATGCTTATACTCCAGAGCAATATCCACTAGTAATCCGTGGTACTGGAGCTGGTATGGCAGCTGCAGTTGGACGTGTAGGTGGAATATTCGGACCGTTATTAGTAGGAAACTTACTGGCAACAGGTTCGGATATAGGTTCAATATTTAGCATATTCTGTATTTCAATCGTCATTGGTGTGCTTGCAATCATCTTCTTAGGAAAAGAAACAAAACAGGTAGAATTAGATTAATAGATATTTTATTAAAGGGGTGTTATGGTTTAGTTTTAAAACTGTAATTCCCTTTTCTTATTGCTTTTCTATCCTCTTAATTCCAACTAATCTAAAAATTAGATGATATTAATCTAATTTTGACAAATATATGTCTTTTGGAAATTTTAAATATGAGATTTTTCAGAAAACTTATTGTCTTTCAAATTTATAAATGTTAACCTTTCAATTGTTATATTGTATACAATTGAGATCCTTTTAGGAGGTTAGGAAGCTAATATGAACATACTTGAGAATATAAAAAAACGCTTTATTCGATTATCGAGAGGACAGCGTAAGGTTGCCCAATTTGTTATTGATAACCCAACTTTAGTAGCTAATCATATTGCTTCTGAGGTAGGACAGCTTATAGGTGTTAGTGAATCTACTGTAATTCGCTTCTGCTATGCAATGGAGCTAAATGGCTATAACGAGTTACAGGAAGAAATAAAAAAGGAATTAGTGCAAGACGGAAATACTGAAAGTGGAAGCGAAGTAATACCAAAAAAAATAGACAATACGATAAATGAATTAATGAATCGCGATGTAACGAATATATTAAATACTTTGGAATTAATTGATCCACATTTATTTGCAAAAACAACAAAATGTCTTCACGAATCTGAATTCGTATATATATTAGGGTTTAGACAATCTGCACCATCTGCTACGTATATGACAAGTATTCTGAAAAATTATCGTAAACATGTTAAGCAGATACAACATGACATGGAAGATATCGTTCAACAATTAAGTAATATAGATAGTAAATCATTACTTATAATTATTGGTGTTGATCATCTTTTTGAAGATGTATTAACAGTTGCTAAATTAGCAAAAAATAAAAATGCAAAAGTGGTTTCAATAACAAATTCTACACTTTCTTCACTTCGTGATTATTCCAATGCACTCTTTGCAATTCATCAACATAAACAAAATTCTTTAGAAACGAATGTTTCACTTTTTTCACTAATTAATGCAATGATTGAAGGTATGATTGCACAAAACAGAAGACAATATAATGATTTTCAGAAGACAAACGAACAAATCGAAAGTAGTTTTACTTATTAGAGACAGTAAACAAAAGAATATAATTCAAAAGCGTATTCGTAACAAGTTTTACTGCGAATACGCTTTTTTGTGAACCTATTATAATTCGTAGGGGAAAAAGACAAAAATTTGGTTCAGTTTTTCAATTCCTTAGACAGTATGATAAAATAAATCCGAATAATGACATCTATTTAGGAGGTACTAAAATATAATGAGCAAAGTATTAGTTTTCGGACATAAAAACCCAGATACAGATACAATCACATCAGCAATTAGTTATGCTTTTTTAAAACAACAGCTAGGTGAAGATGCAGAAGCAGTTCGACTAGGTGAGGTTAATAATGAAACAAAATTTGCATTAGAAAAATTCGGATTTGAAGCACCGAGATTAATTGATAATGTTGCAACAGAAACAAACCAAGTTATCTTAGTTGACCACAATGAGCGTCAACAGTCTGCTAATGGTATTGAAGAAGTAAAAGTGATTGAAGTAATCGATCACCATCGTATTGCTAATTTCGAAACTTCAGATCCATTATATTTCCGTGCAGAACCTGTTGGATGTACGGCAACAATTTTAAACAAACTTTATAAAGAAAATAATGTAGCAATTCCTTCAAATATTGCAGGATTAATGTTATCTGCTATCGTATCGGATACATTATTATTTAAATCACCAACATGTACAGATCAAGACGTTAAAGCTGGTAAAGAATTAGCTGAAATTGCGGGTGTGAATGTAGAAGAGTATGGACTGGCTATGCTAAAAGCAGGTGCCGATTTATCTGACAAATCATTAGAAGAATTACTTTCTCTAGACGCAAAGGAATTTACGTTTGGAAATGTAAAATCAATTATTGCTCAAGTAAATGCTGTTGATGTAAATGACCTATTAGGCCGTAAAGATGAATTAGTTGGCCTATTAAATAAATATACTGAAGAAAATGGATTAGATTTATACTTCTTCATCATTACAGATATTTTAAATAATGACTCAGTTGCTGTAGTAGTTGGTAGTGCAAGCGAGGATGCTGCAAAAGCATTTGGCAAGACTTTAAAAGACAATGAGGTAGAACTTCCTGGTGTTGTATCTCGTAAAAAACAAGTGGTTCCAGTACTTACAGAAGCATTAAGTGAATAAATAAAAAGGCGACTCAAAATGAGTCGCTCCAGACTGTAGACAAACTCGAAAATTTCGAGTTTGCCTGCAGTCTTTTTT
>NZ_JPVN01000014.1 GCF_000772945.1 Ureibacillus manganicus DSM 26584 | reverse complement strand
GAAACGTTTAATTCATTAACGTTTTGTTGTTCAGTTTTCAAGGTTCATTATTACATATGTCGTTTGAGCGACATTTATCATGTTAACAAATATTAACTTGAATGTCAACACTTATTTTGAAAAACTTTATTCACTGTCACTTACCAATCTCACCGTCGTTATCAACGACAGGAATTTTATTATATCATAATAAAATTCTAGGTCAAGATTTTTTTGATTCTAATATTTTAACATAACATCCGTCATTTGCGACTGCTATAAAATAATATCAAGTTAATACAAGATAGTCAATAAAAACTTGAAAATATTTTTTATCTTAATTCAAATATAGTTTTATACGTTATTTTCTATTTCACACTATATAATGACTATTCTACATTTTCGTTATACATTAGAGTGATTGGAATAATATATTTGCAGATTAATAACCACTTGCACTAACCATCACGCTTTTTTATAACACTTCTTCCACACAGTCTAAAATAAACAAAGCATTTCACCTTCTACTTATATAATAGATAAAACTTACTTTAACTTGAAGGCATATTTTTGTTCTATGTTGAAGTAATTACTTGTGCAAATACATAGGAATAATATGAGGTGATTAAATGATAAATGCATTTTTCGAAAGCACGCCAATCGATAATCCATTTAACTCGTATTCCTTAGTTCATATTCTTGTAATTATTATTTTCTTTATTGGTATTATTGTGTTGCACTTGTTTAGAAATGAATTAAACGAGAAGATCGTACGTTGGGTCTTCGTGTCAGTTATTTTATTTTTTGAAATTGGGTATCACACATGGCTTGTTTCACATGGGCTTTGGAACCCATCACACGCACTTCCATTGCAGTTGTGTTCGGTCAGTCTGATTCTTTGTATTTTGTTACTGCTGACAAATCATAAGACAATATTTGAGATAGTATATTTCATAGGGATAGCTGGAGCCATCCAAGCACTTCTTACACCAGAGTTATTTTATAACTTTCCACATTTACGATTTTTCCACTTCTTTATAAACCACATGTTAATCATTTGGACTTGTCTTTTCTATGTTTGGACAATGAAGTACAGTATTCAATTGTCTTCTATTTTTAAATCACTAGTATTTTTGCAAATTGTTGCATTTATAGCGTTTATTGCAAACATAGTAACAGGCGGAAATTATATGTTCTTAGCTGGAAAACCAAAAACAAGTTCTGCATTGGACTTTCTAGGAGACTACCCTTGGTATATTTTATCTTTAGAAGCAATAGCAGTAATATTGTTTTTCATTTTGTATTTACCTTTCATCAAACACTCAAAAAGAAAAAAATGATTACAAGAATAAATAATTAAGGCTTTCCGATTACAGGGAATACGGCTAAAATCCTATTCAAATCCCGGATAATCTGTTCTAGATAACTTTGATTTGATTTAAATTCAAACGTTAATTCCGCACCGAAACCATTGGGATAACAGGTTTTCCCTTTCCACTCTATGTGGCCTAGGTTGTTCATCTCACATTCAAAATGTATATATTCTTCTAGATTCTCGAGTATTGCTTTACCTTTTAGCATCTTATGCATTGTATTCAGTCCATCAAGAAAGTAACTTAGTTCATCTGTTCTTAAACAAGCCATAAATTGAACAGTATATCCTGGAATTTCCACGTGTATGTTTGAATCAATCCAATTTCCATCCCAAAAGTCTGTACTTTTGGGATGCGTTCTTGATAATACCTCGATTTCTACTTTCTCATTGTCTTCACCTAAAAGATAAAATTTCATATATATACCTCGGCCCAAATTTATTTATATTGCCTTCCAAAATATTATTGCCCAAAATCTTGAATTCCAATAAACAACATGGAACTTCCTTATAAAAATCACCTTTATTGGTAACCATTTTATTATTAGTTCTTTAAGGGGAGTTATGGCATGTTTAATGAAACAATCACTTGGCTCAAACAAGAGCTTAACAATACGAATGAACTAGCTCAAAAGACATTAGAGATTGAAGATAAACTCTCCTTTATTTATTACATCAGCTCTCTTGTTGATGTTGAAATGATTCAAAAGGTAATAATTAAACCTTTCTTTGAAATGCCTACTGAAGATCACTTTGAAGCCTATTTAAAATCGCTACCACAGCAACTAGATTTTCAAAAACAAGAAGAAATTCTTACTAACCTTCTTTCCGGAAGCGTCTTAGTCGCCCTCAAGGATAAGTTTCTCATTCTAAATCTAAGTAAAACTCATGTAGACCAAGTTCAACAAGTAAACATAGAACCAACCATTCACGGATCACAATTAGGCTTTAGCGAAGATCTAACAACCAATATTAATATTATTCGAAATCAATATAAACAGTCTTCACTTACAGTCGAACTATCTTCAGTAGGGAAGCTAAATAAGCAAAAGTACGCCCTTCTCTATGACAAAGAGAAAGTAAACAAAACTGTCTTGAAAAAGTTTAGAGAGAGAATTTCATCTGTTGATAAGGAATTAATACAGTCTTCTTCACAATTGATTAGCCATATAAACAACAGAGCGAAATTGATTTCTTATTTTCCAACAACATTATTAACTGAGCGTTCAGATCGAACTATTTATAACATTGCCGGAGGAAAAATTATCGTTTTAATGGAAGGTTCTACTCTCGCTATAGTAGCTCCAGCAGTCTTTTTCGATTTTATGGTATCTATGGAGGATAATTACCACTCGTTTTGGATATCAAATTTTTTAAGAGCTCTCCGTTATGTAGGACTACTAGTTTGCATTCTTTTACCTGGGCTTTATGTAGCAGTAACTTCTTACAGCCCTGAGATTCTGCGGGTTGAGCTAGCACTGACCATTGCAGGTAGTCGTGTAGGTGTACCTTATCCGCCATACATCGAAGTATTATTTATGCTCTTTTTTATGGAACTGTTAGTAGAAGCAAGTATTCGTCTTCCTAAGGCTATGTCTGCAACTGCTACAACCGTAGGAGGTTTAATTTTAGGGACAGCGGCTACTGAAGCGAACCTTACTTCAAACATCATGATTATTATCATTTCTGCAGTAGCTATCTCGACTTTTGTTATTCCAATCAACGAAATGTCCTTTGCGGTTAGAACTGTACGATTAGCTTTAATCATTTTTGCTTCTATTTTTGGGTTAGCCGGTGTCGTTCTTGCTGCAATTGGCTTCCTTATGTATTTAGTAAACTTAAACAGTTTCGGTGAACCATATTTGAGATTCTACAATTATAGGAAAAAGAACGAACGAGGAGACGTTCTAAATGAGTAGATATTATTATTATTTAGTACTTATAAATATGTTCGCAAATATTATTACATCAGTCCCTGTTGTTCTTTTTCAAAATCGAAAAGATGGTGCAATTTTATCAATGGTGTTAGCTCTTATTGTAGGGGTATGTTGTATTTACTTTTTTACGAATTTTTTTAATTCCTTTCCCGGAAAAACATTGCCAGATATGTTAAAACAAACAATGCCCAAATGGTTTTCAATCATATTTACATTTGTTCTTGTCATTGTCTGGTTTGTAGCTGGGTTAATCACTCTTATTACGTATACAATTCTATTAATTCGATTCTTAACACCTGAAACTTCTTTAATCATGGGCACTATCACGATTTTGCTATTTGTTACTTTTGGCTGTTTTATGAAGGCAGAGAAGGTTCTTTATACAATTGAAATTATATTTGTCATTACCATGCCTCTCATTTTGTTTATTTTTTTAATAGGTTATTTTAATACCCATATAGAATGGCAATATATAAAAGTTGCCTATACTTTTATTAATACTTTTCCACAAATATTCCCTTTTGCTGCGGCATTATATTTATTTTTAGGTGTTATGAACCTGATCATTTTCAACCAATTCTTCACTGTTAAACAGACCTTTGGATGGAAACAACTTTTCATAATTACAATAATTGGTGCTGGTGTATTATTTACTACCTATTTTATACCCATCGGCTTTCAAGGTTTTGAAAATATTGACACGATGATGTATCCGTGGATTTCAACCGCTGATTCAATGAGATTGAAATATGGTGTCATTGAGCGTGTCGTTTTTATTTTTCTACTGTTTTACCTAGCTTTTTCGGTCATCAGTCTTTTAATCCATTGGCACGTAACCATTGAATTACTAAAGTCAGTCTTTAACTTTAACAAACTTAAAATCAGGGGTATCCAATTTATTCCATTTATAGTTATCTCTATTTTCTCAATTATTACTATTATCGCTGTACAGCTCATTAATGAATTAAATTTATATTTCTTTACAACCTATTTTTTCGTTTCATTTTTGTTTTTAGTTCCTTGTTTAATGCTTGTCTTATGGATTGTAAAAAGGAGATTCAAGCATCATGAGAAGAAAACATCCTAGTTTAGAAAAATATCAGTTTATTTTGTTCATTTTGGCTCTTTGTTTTCTGTCCGGATGTTCATTTAAAGAAATTGAGAAAAGTGCTTTTATTGCTGGAATCGGCATAGATTCCTCCGAGAATTCTGAGAAGCCATACAAAGTGTCACTTAAAATTTTCAATCCAACTGGCACAGTAAAAGATAACCCTGAGCCAAGCTATATTTATGTTTCTGAGGAAGGTAAATCAATTACAGATGCGATCCGGTTGTTAGAGACAAAAGTCGATAAAAGATTAGAATTTGGTCACCTCAAAGTTATCGTTCTCGGGGAAGATGCCATAAAAGAACTACATATAACAGATATGTTAGACTTTCTTATGAGGCGTCCAGACATTCAACTGATTTCATGGGTTATGGTTGGTAGACCGTCAGCTGAAAAGGTATTACAAATGGTCCCTAAAACAGAAACAGCTGCTTACCCATCGCTTTATAATTACTTTGATTTAAATGCGAATGAAAGTCCTTATATAATCACCACTTATTTATTTGAATTTAGGCGACAGTTTTCAGAAAAAGGGGTTGAACCTGTTCTTCCAATTATTGAAATTGAACAAGGTCAATTTTTAATTGACAAAGCAATTGTCATTGGCGAGAATAAAACATTTCTAGAATTGGACTCGATGGATACGAAAATTTTTAACATACTGTTAAATAGAGCGGTCAAAGCCGACTTAATTGTAGAACATGAAGATGAGTTATTCATGATTGAATTAGATAGATTTAACATGGACTACGAAGTCATTGAGAATACGGATGGGACAGTTACTATTAAAATTGATTTTGATGCAAAGGGATTAATTACGGAGTCTAAAAATCCATTGGACATCGAAAACTTGGATCAATACACTCAATGGGCAGAAGCAAAAGCAACTGAGGACGGGAAAGAGTTCTTATCGAAACTTACAGAAGGTGGTTTTGACCCAATTGGTTTTGGATTGAATTATAAAGGAACGAAACTGCACAATCAATTAATGGACTATGAGGACTGGAAAAAAGCATACAAAAATGCAAAAATCGAAATTAAGATCCACTTTAATTTGATGGGAACCGGACAACTTGGTTAGTATTTATCAATGAAAAACCTAAGTCATAATTGTTGACTTAGGTTTTCTTCTGCTATTTAACGATTCGGTCCGTCAATACATCTAATGCATCCCTTACATCTTTTGCAAATCGAATTGGATTGTCAATTTTAACAAAGTGAATATACATCAACCTTGGATCTTCAAATAACCAGTGATTGTGGAATCCTGTTACTTTAATATTACTTTCTCGAAGTTTTGAAATAAATGGATTGATTTCTTCCTGAAGAATTACTGTCTCCCCACTACAAAGCGCTTTACCGTCTGGAGTAAAGGATTCGAAATTGAACATTTGTGGGAGTGTTAGGAACGAACGACTTCGAATCCCCATAATGCGGGAGATAATGTTTAAACGGGAATCCATTACCATACAAACGCCATCTTCAAACGTTTCCATTCCTCCAAGAATTTGATTGAATCGATTACAAATTTCTTTTGCTCGATCGCTCTTAGGAGAATATCCGTGATTTGAACCCCCTACTTTCAAATCTGTTAATACTTTATTTGCATTGCGTACTTTACGAGCAAATTCTAACGGTTCATCAATGGATTGAAAGTGCATGTACATTAGTCTAGGTTTTTCAAATATCCAGTGATTGTGTAAAGCAGTCACCTTAATACCACATTCTCTTAAGCGTGACATAAATGGGTTAACTTCTTCCTCAAGTAGAACAGTTTCTCCAAGACATAAAGCTCTCCCCTTCTTATCCATATTTTCAAACGAATAAGCTTGCGGAACAAACATGAACGATTCTGCAGCTCTACCTAAAACTGTAGGACGGATGTTTGTCCTTGAGCGAGTTGCTGTGCATACACCGTTAATAACCGAAGGAGTCGAATCTAAAATTCTTGCAAATCTTACACAAAGATCACTTGGCCGAACGTTTTCTGCGTGGTTCATTGAATGATCGTGCATGTTATACATATTATTGTGATTTCCCTTCCTTATATTTTTTAGGCTAATTTCCCCTTTAGGCAGTAATGTAAATTGAGAATGTGCAAACTTTCATTTTAGATAGTTGTCTAAATTTGAAATTATTCTTTATTAATAACAAAAGTTGGATTAATACCTCGGATTGCTATACTAATACCCTGTAATAAAAATGAAAAAGGCACCAACTCGTAGGCTTTTGTTGATGGTGCCCTTCTTATATTAGTAGCCGTATGGACGGTTGTAAGGTCGATAGTACGGACGATATGGGCGATAAGGATAAGGGTAAATTTGGATCGGGAAGAATGGGTAAAACGGATAATGCTGTCTTCTTCTACGTCTTCGGCGTCTTCCATAACCGTCATAATCATAGTCGTCGTAGTCATTATATCTGTAATATTGCATTAAAATCCCTCCTTTCGTTCCTGTATAGTATGCAAAAGGAGAATAATAGACTGCGCATTTATCCTAATTAGTTAAATTAATATGTTCGATGAGTTGATAATAGTAAGATTTTAGCCTATACAGTTGGGGGTTTATAGAGTTTTAAAGAATAGAATCTCCAGATAATCGTTTCATGAAGATAAAAAACTAAACTGATGTATCATTTTTCATCATTGAAACACACTAAAACTATGAAAATTCATAGATGAAAGGATTATTGATATGATGAAAAAGCTTCTATTTAGTACAGCATTCTTATTTATTTTTGGCCTCGCAGGTTGTGGTGGAAATGATGATACTAATACAACAACAAATGACGTGGAAACCGAGACGAATACGAATGTTGGTACTAATACTGACTCAAAAACAGGTGGTAGTACTGACGGTGAAACGACAAGTGAAACTAGTCAAGGTGCTGTTTCATGGCAAAATGAAATCGGGCTGATAGTTTCAAGCGAAGGCACAGCATCAGAAAAGATATCGAAAGTAGAATCTTTTATGGAGAATTATGAAGTATCCCCTGAAGAAGTTGAGCAATTCAAGAATGATATCATTTCTGATTATGAATCAACAAGATATTTAGGTGATCCACAAAATCATGAATATATGTTAGCCATGCTATTAAAAACTTACGTAATAGAGAAGAACAACGAAGGTACACCTTTAGGCAATTTTGCATCTTATATGCATGAGAATATAAAAGTAACATATCGTGGTGAAGAAGATAAAGAAAGCGATACTGTTAAGGCAAATGAAGCTCAAATGAATGAAGCCCTTAGCCAAATTCAGGCAGGTACTTAAGTTGGCACGGCCAAGAGCCCTTTCAATGAAAAAAGAGCACAAAGTGTGCTCTTTTTTCACTAACGACGATGTTCTACTAGGTCAATTGCTCCTAACACGATATGGGCCAATCCAAAACCTAAAACCGTATTAGCATATTTTTTATTGGCAACCGTACTTTTTGTCATAGCAAATCCAGCAGCTGTTACCGCAGTACCTAATATAGTTGGGATCAAACCTTCACGTACACTCATTCGATATCCCTCCATCATTGTTAGTTGGCGAATTGTTGCCATTCATTATTGTTCCTAAAAATCTGTACGTTATTCATCTATAAATACAAGTGAATTTCTAACTTGGTTCTACATAAAAACAGATGGAGATACCTCCACCTGTTACATGAAACGTCATTGATTGTCTAACTCAACTTCTAGTAGTTGCATTGAATTGTATTTACTTTTTCCATTGAGGTGCTAAGTGTGACCGGACCTTCTGATTTTTCAAATTCTCGTTTGAAAGAAAGTTTTTCTAAACTTGTTCGTTCAGGCTCCACAAGTTCAATGATACCTTCACCTTTACTATTAGTAAGCATAAGGAATGTATTTTGTAAGCTTAGCTTCCCTTCAATATCGTAATGGACGATTGTTTTATCCTCCAATTGTTCATAGCCTGTGATTATTAATTTACTACCATCTGAATAACTAATTGAGTGAGGAAGTTCAGTTTCATGCAATGGTACTTTAACTTCTAAATAATTTGAAGGATCTGCCAAACCACCTTTGTTTTTTGTAATTTCAATGATTATTCCATTCGGTGCTTCCTCATACCCTGGAAGTAAAACAGTTTCTCTAAAATTAACCATGCCATTTTCAAGTTCATTTACTGCTCCACCAGAGCCACCGCCAAATCCAAGAGAGGTACCATTTTCATCGAAAATATTAAAGGAATAGAGCCCCATCTCTTGTCTTGGCATAGTACTGTCAAAAATCACTTGCGATTGCACCGGCGTAAATTCAACTCTTTCTACAACAAAAGTTGCATCATCCCAAGTTGCAGATACTAATGGAGCAAAGCCTTCTGTTACCTCTGATGTTGCCTCATTTCCTAATAACAATTCAAAATTCCATGAACCTTGTACACCAGCAATCTCATTCACATTTAAAAATAAAGTAGGTTGGTCAATTAAGCTGTAACTAAGGCCGTAGTTCATATTAATAATACCTGTGACGATTCCATTGTTTACACTTTGCTCAAATTCCGAAATATAATCAAATTGTTGTCCGTTTAATTTTGCATCAAAGGATAACGGTACTCCTTGTTCATTGTTAATGTTTTGTAATACTATGTCGTCAGATTCAATTGTGTAGGCTATTGCAATACGACCGCCACCTATAAATGCTTCAGTAATTGTAAGAGAGATACCGTTATAAGTAATCGTTTCATTTAACTGGGAGGCAAGGCCTTGTTCTTCGATAATTTGTAATGACGTATCAGATGAGCCTCCAAAGATGGAACCGATAATTGGGATTTCCTTCAACACTTGCGCCATCGCTGGAGAGACAAATCCAGATCCGATTACACCGAATGTAAGAACTGAAGCAGCAATTAAACCTTTGCCTAACCATTTAATTCTTTTAGGTTTTTCATCGACTTTAATATTAGAACCAGGTAGACTATTTAATACATCATCAATGCCTTTTGAAAAGAAATCTGGTACCTGTTCCTTGTCATTTCCCCAAGATTGAAGCAGTTCTTCTACTCTCTTATTCATGAAGTAATCTCCCTTCCACCTTATGTCCTTCGATTAAACTACTTAGTTTTGCTCTCGCACGATTCAAACGAGACTTAACAGTACCCACAGCTATATTTAAAATTGTACCAATCTCTTTGATAGACAAATCCTCGTAATAATACAGAGTAATGACCGTTCTTAAATCTGGTTCTAAACTGTCAATGGCTGTTTGAAGATCCACAAAAATTTCTCGTTGCTCACTGATGGAAGGTTCGAGGTAGACATCCATTTTTACAACTTTGGTTTGGACTTTACGAATTTTATTGCATTCATTAATCAAAATACGAGTAATCCAGGTTTTAAAAAATTTCGGTTCTCTTACTTGGTGTAAGTTTGTATAAGCAATTAAAATGGTTTCTTGCACAGCATCTAAACATTCGGAATCCGATAAAAGAATGGCTTTCGACACTTTATAGAGCGACGATTCCATGTCTTTTATTAATTGTACAAATGCTTCTTTGTCGCCTAGTTGTGCACGTTTTACTAACATTTCAGCATTCACGCTTAAATCCTCCTTTATCTTTTTACACACCTATTAGAGAGAATTCCATGGCAATTGGTTCACAGTAGTTAAAAATTTTTTTCCATAAAAAAACTAAAGGAATATTCCCTTAGCATATGATTATTAATTCATTCCCTGTTATTGGCAATAGTTAAATTGAAATAAAACTTTTGTTGTGAATAAATTCTGCCCAGTTGGTCAACCTAGTTTTGTTAAGAAAATTACTTGGACGAGGAGTGCAAATATGGGTATTTTAAGAAGTAATAACAATCCAAAAGACGAACCACTACATTATGGAGAAATTTTCGCAATATGGACTCATGTCTTAGGTAACAATGGTTTAATCGCGGCTTATCAAACTTTATATAATCACACAGGAGACCAGGATTTAGCAAAATTACTGGAAGAAGCAATTATGGGTGCGGAACAAGAAAATCAAGTTTTAAAAGATATTCTTAAGATCAATGGGGTTGCATTACCGCCTGCTCCACCTGAACGTCCAGTTGCTCGAATTGAGGATATTCCAGCTGGCGCAAAATTTATGGACCCAGAAATCAGCGCTAAACTTTCTGCAGATATTGCTGCCGGATTAGTTGCTTGTAGCACTGCAATGGGTATGAGTACTCGCGAAGATATTGCATTCATGTATGGACAGTTCCATATGGCAAAAGCACAGCTAGGCGGTAAATTACTTCGTTTAAATAAAACAAAGGGTTGGCTAATTCCTCCACCTTTACATGTTAGTCATCAAGCATAAAGTATATCCTTTATACAAAGAAAGAGTTAAGTTACCCATCTAGTGATGGATAACTAACTCTTTTTTTCATGAATCATTCGTATTTTAATTTATATATTTTAGAGGGTCTACCTCTTCCATTTGTTATTTCATGTCCTGTTTCCTGTATGAAACCTTCTTCTAACAATACTTTTATAAACCGTTCTGCACTTCGTTTACTCGTTAATATATACTCTGATAGTTCAGCGGAAGTAAATCCTTTAAATTCGTTAAGCTTATCAAATTGGTAAATTCTTTTTAATGTTTGCTTATTAATACCACTTTCAGATGCTCGTATGATCCAGTTGTTTTGACTATCGTTGTTTGTTTGATCTGGATTGTACATTCCTTTTTCTAATGGTCCAATAATCTCACCTTTTTGAGTAATCAAATAGCCTTGTAATTCATCAGTTTTAATAGAAATACCTAGCGCTTGCATTGCGTTATTCTCAGCATCTTTCGTTGTATAACCTGTACCAAATCCGATTCCAATAGGTATATTAACTAGTTTTTCGATTTCATCTATGAATGAAAAATCAGTCATATTTCTCGTAAAATTAATGAATGAACCGTAAGTTCCATATAGTGTAAACTCATCACTATTATTACGTTGTAAGGTAGAAAATGTATTGTTAGCTATTTCAAGCAAAATGCGATTTAGCTCCAAAATATTACTTTCAACATAATAAGTACCCTTTTCTGATACTTCCGATTCATAATTTTGAATCTTAAATTTAGCAATAATTGTTTGTGCCGCACGAGTTTCCTCTAATCTACTCTGTGTATTGATTATATTAAGCATGTTCAAAATAACCGTAGTAGAATGAGTTATTCGAATATGTTCAATTCCTCTTTCCTTAAGATAATTACTAACACTACTTAAACAAGTTATAATTTTTTGTATCTTGTTCTCTTTTAACAGACGTTCATGGAATTTTGCTATTTCAATTCCATAATCATCTCCTTCATCCTCGAAGAATAAAAACCCATCGACTTTATAAACCTTTTCTGGATCAATATTCAAGTCTGCGAAAATGGTATCAAGATTCACATTAGATGTGTAATCGATAGAAAAACGAATATCTTGTTTTTCTTGAATCGCCTTAAATATTCCCAAAGCAATTGAATATTCATCTAAGTCTAGGAAATAGCCTGTTTTATTTAGTCGTTTGAGCTGCTCTTGTGCTAATTTATAAGGAATTATTCCAGTAAATAAGAAAGTATCAATATAAGTACTTACTTCTTCAATAATTGTTTTTGTCTCAAAAATAGAACCGTAAGAAAAGTATTGAAACTCTATTTCCGGCACAGTATTTGATAATGCTTTTATTTTTTCTATTAAAGTAGGAGAGCCAATTACGGCAATGATATTTGACATTCCAATAAACTACCTCTAATCTCGTTATAAAATAAAAACGAAAATTGATAAAATTCAATCTTCGTTCTTGAATATTATAATCTGATAGTAAAAAATTCGCTATTTTCTTTAATTATTTTCGTTCCGTAATCTAGCGATAACTCACTTAATATTTTATATACTACTTCCGATTTCCCTTCACTAGCTAACATCGGTCTTCCCCGTTGATATCCCTTTTCTCCTTTTGTTAACTCTAATGGATACAAGCGAATTTCCTTAATTTGATTTTCTTCATATACAAGATACGGCATAACACTTATCCAAAATACCGGATCCCCTGGGAAACCTTTTTTGCCGTAGTCACAACGAATATTAAATAATTCACTAGGTAGTATATTTGAAGGTACATTAAATCGTCTATAAGAATCTTCAGGGAGCTGTTCAATCAATTCATTTTGACCGATAAAATTACCTAAACTATAAAATATTGGTTTGTTATTGTATAGTTCAATTCCTCTTAATAAGTGCGGTCCATGTCCTACTACAATATCTGCTCCATGATCGATAACAGAACGGCTAAACTCATGTATATAATGGTCTGCTTTTTCTCTTACTTCGAATTCTTCATGGGCATGGATACTAACAATCACTATATCTGCTCGTTCTTTTGCTTCTGCAACCCATGCATTGATTTCTGCTAAATCTTTTGGGTTTGCTCTCGATTGAATTGTTGTTTTTGGCCCTTCCTTGAACTTTGCATTAAGCGATCCTATGACACGATGATTACTATCGCTGAATTTTAGGACACCTTCTTTAATTACTTCACGGTCAAATCCTAATTTTGCAAATTTCTCTTGTTGTCCTTTTAATCCAAGTTCTTCATGAATTTCTTTTAACACCTCAAATTGGCTAGGCTTCACAATATACTCAACTTCAAAACGAAGCGGGTTTAAACCAGGTCTTCCTTGAAGATGATTTCTTTGTTCCCCTGCAGCTTGTTCATCAAAGAATGTTGAACTACAAGATATTAGTGCAACCGTAACATTATCTGTTGTTAAATAGACTGGCATTCTAGCTTCAGCTAAGTTTTTACCCACACCAGAAAAATGCATTTTTCGTTGCTTCATATTATCTATAGCTGTTAGTAAACCTTTAACACCATAATCTAATGCATGATTATTAGCACTACTAAATAAGTTAAAGCCAATTTCTTGTAGTTCGTCTAGATTACTACTTGCAACGCCAAAATGTGCACCGTCACTTCTTGCTGCTGGATCTCCTACAAAATCACTTGCTACCACTTCTATGTTTGTAAATGATACATCCGACTCTCTTATTAAAGAGTATAACTTTTGAGTAGGCTCATCTTGATATTGTGAAACTGGACGTGCAATAATACTATCCCCTGTTAACGCAATTGTGTATCCCATTTAGATCCCCCTTATTCTTCTACCAAATGACATGCAACTCTTCTACCGGAAGAAAATGTTCTCATATCTGGTTTTTGTGATTGACAGATTTCTGTAGCATATGGACATCTCGTATGAAAAACACATCCAGAAGGTGGATTTAATGGAGACGGAATCTCACCTTTTAACTTTATTTTCTCTCTTGCTTGTTTTGGATGAGAAATTGGCACTGCTGAGATTAATGCTTGTGTGTATGGATGTAGTGGACGCTCAAATAACTCATCGGTTTGAGCTTCTTCAACTATATTCCCTAAGTACATCACACCAATCCGATCAGAAATATGTCGTACAACGCTTAAATCATGGGCAATAAATAAATAAGTTAAATCAAAGCTTTTTTGCACTTCTTGTAATAGATTAATAACTTGTGACTGTATTGATACATCCAATGCAGAGACAGGCTCGTCACAAATAATTAGTTGTGGATTTAAGATTAAGGCTCTAGCAAGTCCAATCCTCTGTCTTTGACCACCGGAAAATTCGTGCGGATATCTAAAGTAATGTTCTTCTTGAAATCCTACCTTCTTTAAAATTTCCAAGGTCATTTCTGTACGTGAATTTTTATCGCCAATTTTATGAATAATCAATGATTCTTCTAATATTTGGCCAATTCTTTTTTTAGGATTTAAAGAAGAATAGGGATCTTGGAAAACCATTTGAAAATCTCTACGAACCTCTGCCATTTCCCTATTTTTCATTTGCAGAATATTTTTTCCGTTATAAATACATTCTCCACTAGTCGCTTCTATTAATTTTAATAAAGTACGGCCTGTAGTACTTTTCCCGCAACCTGACTCACCAACTAGACCATAAGTTTCTCCTTTAAAAATGGTAAAACTTACATCATCTATCGCTTTAACAACATTCTTTTTCTTTCCAATCCCGTTGTTAATTTCAAAATATTTTTTAAGGTTTTTTACTTCAATAAGGGGTTGCAATTTCATTCTCCTCCTTATTAGTTTTTCTTATTAGCTCATAGTTCCAACATTTGACGAAGTGATTATCCATTACTTCTTTTAGCTCTGGCTCAACTTCTCTACACTTATCTGTTGCATATTGACATCTACCAGCAAAATTACAACCTACTGGAACTTTGTCTAAAGTCGGGACCGTACCTTGAATTACATTTAGCTTTTTACTCCGATCCCCATCGATATGTGGAATGGAATTTAATAAGCCTTCTGTATATGGATGTTGAGCAGAATCGAAAATGTCTTCTACATTTGCAATTTCAATAATTTGTCCTAAGTACATTACAATTACACGAGAACATAGCTCAGCTACAACGCCTAAGTCGTGAGTAATCATAATTGTACTCATGTTCAACTCATCTTTTAATTTATTTAGTAAATCAAGTATTTGAGATTGAGTTGTTACGTCCAAAGCTGTTGTCGGCTCGTCAGCAATTAATAGTTTTGGATTACATGCAAGGGCTAAGGCAATCATTACTCGTTGTCTCATACCCCCAGATAATTCGTGGGGGTATTGGTCAAATCGCTTTTCAGGTGATGGGATTTCTGTGAAGCGAAGTAAGTCAATTGCCTTTTGTTTTGCCTCTTTTTTACTAATCTTTTGGTGTGTAAGTATACCTTCTACTATCTGGTTTCCAATTGTATAAACTGGATTTAAAGAAGTCATTGGGTCTTGAAATATCATCGCTATTTCTTTTCCTCGAACTTCTTGCATTTCATTTTTCTTTAACGAAAGTAGATTATTTCCTTTATACAAAATCTCACCCTCATAAGAAACGAGATTTTTTTCATCTAATAAACGCATAATCGATTCCGCAGTAACACTTTTTCCGCAGCCTGATTCTCCAACGATTCCAACAATTT
The DNA here is from genome assembly GCF_000772945.1 of Ureibacillus manganicus DSM 26584. GTDB lineage: Bacteria > Bacillota > Bacilli > Bacillales_A > Planococcaceae > Ureibacillus > Ureibacillus manganicus. The sequence goes on along the minus strand of NZ_JPVN01000014.1, from coordinate 95,175 downwards.
CTTTCTCCTTTACGGAAAATGAAATATGGTCGACCGCTCTAAGCTTTCCTTTTTCGGTAGAAAAATAGGTACATAGATTTTTTACTTCTAACAAAATATCATTCTCCATCTAACCCCTCCTCTACTTCTTCGCCTTATTCGTATGAGGGTCAAGAAGATCTCTTAAACCATCACCAAAAAGATTCAGTCCCAAAACTGTTAACAATAGTGCGACACCTGGAAATGCAGTCATCCACCAAGCATTAAAAATCGCTAGTTTTCCATCATACAAAATATTGCCCCAACTTGGTTCCGGTGCTGGTATTCCCGCCCCTAAGAAACTTAAGGCTGCTTCAGTTAAAATTGTATCCGCAAAGATAAACGTACACTGAATAATTAGTGGAGAGATTGTGTTAGGAGCAATATGTAATGCTAATATTCTCCACGCACTTGCTCCTTGAGATTTCAAAGCTTCAATATATGTCTGTTCTTTTATGACGATAGCTGATGACCTTACAACACGAGCTACATAAGGTGTAAATACGATACTTAAGGCAATAACTACGTTGAAACTGTTCGGCCCCATTGTTGCCATAATCGCAATTGCAAGTAAAATCGCCGGAAATGCCATTAATCCATCACAAAAACGCATTAAAATATGATCTAAGGATCTATAGTAAGCCGAACAAACACCGATTACTAATCCAAAAAAGCCTGAAATTAACGTGACAGCTAAACCGATAATAATCGAAACTCTTCCTCCATAAATCACACGAGAAAATACGTCTCGGCCATAGCTATCCGTACCGAACCAATGCTCTGAACTTGGAGCTTTAAAACGATTCACTGTATCCATTACTAACGGATCACTCTTTATGAAAAAGGGTAAAATTAACACTAGAAACCCTAATAAGATAAGGAGGAGGCTTCCAAAAACAAGCATTTTGTTATAGAAAAAACGCTTGATCCACAAACTCCTTTGTTCAGCGTACATTCTCTTTTTAAGATCCTTTGTATTGATTGATACTTGTTGCATTCTCTCCCTCCTCTACTTTTTATCTAGTCTAATTCTTGGATCTAATACTCCGTATAAAAGATCAATAATAAGATTTAGTAAAACGTACGTAATTGAAATTAATAAAACAACACCTTGTATTACAGGGAAATCTCGTCGCTCAACCGAGTTAATAATTAACTGTCCTATTCCCGGAATGTTAAACACCGTTTCAACTACTGCTGCTCCAGTTATTAAAACTCCAAACGTTTGACCTATAACCGTTAGGATAGGTAATGCTGCATTTCGTAGAGCATGTTTGAATAATACTTTTTTCTCTTTAACACCTTTGGAATGGGCTGTTTTTATATAGTTATTATTAAATACCTCAAGCATTGCTGACCTTGTCATCCGTGTAATAAGGGCTGCCTGCATAGCCCCTAGAGCTACGGCAGGCATCAGTAAATACCTTAAATGCATATCTAGCCCGGCTGTTAATGGCTGATATCCAGCTACTGGTAATAATCCTAAATTCACCGAAAAGATTAATACTAAAATAAGCGCCAATAAAAAGCTTGGTACTGAAATACCGATTAATGATATACCCATTACTGTTTGATCGAGAACGCTACCTCTTCGAACCGCTGCAAATATCCCTAGAGGTAAAGCGATTAGGATCGCAATCAATTGAGCCATTAAAGCAAGAGACAGTGTAGGCATAAAATGATCAGCGAATGCTGCCATTACACTTTTATTCATAAAGTATGAATCGCCCAAATCACCTTGTAGTAAGTTTCCGAACCAACGAGTGAATTGTTCGATAGGCGAATCATTTAAACCCATTTTCTCTTGGAGTTCAATCACTTCAGTTTCCGTTGCATCTGCCCCTAAAATTACTCGCGCTGGATCTCCAGGCGTTAAATAGGTGATAGAAAAAACAACTACGGCTACGATAAGTAATACAGGTATTACTGATAAAATTCTCTTAAATACGTAATTTATCATTCTAACACCTCTCTACTTTTATTTTTCAATGCTTACATTCCATAAAACTGGCCCAATGAAATAGTCAAATCCTTGGACATTACTTCTATAACTAGAGATTTCCATACTGTTACCCATTTTAATAATCGGTACGTAATCCCAGAATGCTGTTTGTAATTTTACAGTATGCTCTTTTGCTTCTTCAGCTGACTGTGCGTTACGAATGTTGAAAATTGCAGAATCAATTTCTTCGCTATTTGTCCAACCTGGCCATGCTCCAGCTGAATCTAAGAACGGGTATTGTACTGGAGTTGGTCGTAATGCCCAACCACTTGCGAAAATCTCATAAATATCTGGATTTTGACGTTTTTCTAATACTGTTGCCCAGTCATAAACCTCTAACTCTACATTTAAACCAATAGCTTTTAGTTGCTCATGTGCAACAACACAGAACGCATAATAGTCTTCATATTCACGAGAAGTTATAATGCGGATCACTTCGCCATTGTATCCAGCTTCTTCAATTAGTTGTTTAGCTTTTTCAATATTTTTTTGGTTATAGTTTTCAGAACCAGCATCTGTATACCAATCAATTTGAGACTCTAGCATTAATTGTGGTGACTTACTAAAGAACTTTTCATCCCCGTAAGCTGCAAAGTTAATTGCATCAATATCTAATGCGGCCGCAACTGCTTGTCGCATTTTAATATCGCTAAATACTCCTTTAGCTTTGTTGAATACTAGTCCACCCATGCTTGATTCTACGATCTTCATTTCAACATTTGGGTCACTATCAAGCATTTGGAAACTATCATAAGGGATGAAGTTTCCTACGTGATATTCCCCTGTTTGTAAACCTGTTACTCTTGTAATTGAATCTGGAACAATATTAAACTTAATTTGGTCAACAAAGACCTCACGTTTCCCAGCAAGGCCATCTGGTTCCCCTTCTGGCGATACATACTCATCGAATTTCTCAACTAAAATATATTGATCTTGTTTCCATTCAACAAATTTATAAGGACCTGTACCGATATACTCTTTTACTTCCTCTTGCTGTGCGATTTCCTTAGGCATAATTGCAGCAATTTGTGTTTGGTCTGCAAAAATGTACATATCAACAAATCCTGTTTTTTCTAATTGAGCGACAACTGTTTCATCATCTGGAGCAGAGAATGTGATTCCAGGTAAGAAAGATTTTGCTTGTGCTGATTTTGTTGCCCATCTTTCCATTGATGCAACAACATCATCTACAGTAAGGTCTTTCCCGTTATGGAACTTCACACCCTTACGAATTTTAAAGATTACCTGATTTTCTTCTTGGTTAACTTCGAAACTTTCTGCTAATAACGGTTGAATTTGATAATTACTATCAAACGTTACTAATCCCTCAAACATTGTTCTAGCAAAATCTCGAGTTGCAGTAGCTGTTGTAGCTAAAGGATCTAATGTTGGTGGTTGTGCGTTAAATGCAAACTCTAATACCCCACCTTCAGTTCGTGCAGTAGTATCAGTTTCGCCTGAATTATTTGAAGGATTAGGATTCGAATTCGAATCCGTATTCGTACTACCGTTCTCTTGACCTGAACATCCGACAATAATTAACGCAATAACCGATAAGACTACTAACAATAAAATAGACTTTAAGTTTCTCATTTGCTTCCCCCTTTTATTAGCGACAATTTACACAAATAATTCGCTATTTAGTAAAATATATTGTATTATTGTCTCAATTGTCAATATGTTTTGACAATTCTAAATATTGGAGGTGCGATTTTTGAAGACAATTGATTTAATTACAAAGAAAGAACAAGAGTTTATTTCACTTTCAAAAAAAATTTGGTTTCATCCAGAATTGCGATTCCAAGAGCATTATTCAAGTAAAGTGCAGCAAGACTTTTTAGAGGAAAACGGATTTACTATTACCAATAATTTAGCTGATATCCCGACAGCTTTTAAAGCAAGTTTCGGTAACGGAAGTCCGATTATTGGTATTTTAGGGGAATTCGATGCCCTTTCTAATTTAAGTCAAAAAGAAAGTATTAGTTATAAAGAACCCCACCCTGACATGGAGAATGGTCACGGATGTGGCCACAATTTACTGGGCGTTGGAGGCATAGTTTCTGCTATTACTCTTAAAAACTATTTAGAAGAAAATAGAATTAGTGGAACAATTATTTACTATGGCTGCCCTGCAGAAGAAGGCGGTTCAGGAAAGACGTTTATGCAACGTGCGGGTGTATTCAATGAACTTGATCTTGCATTAACATGGCATCCATCATCTATTAATGGAATTATGAGCAAACCTTCATTGGCAAATATTCAAGCTTCCTTTAAATTCCGCGGTACTTCATCTCACGCAGCAATATCACCTCATTTAGGGAGAAGTGCATTAGATGCCGTAGAGCTTATGAATGTGGGGGCGAACTATTTAAGAGAACATGTTACATCTAATGCAAGAATCCATTATGCGTATTTAAATACTGGCGGAACTTCGCCAAATATTGTTCAATCAGAAGCTGAAATATTATACTTAGTACGTGCGCCACAAATGAAGGAATGTAAAGAGATATTTGAAAGAGTTAAACGTATTGCAACTGGTGCAACTTATATGACAGATACTACAGTTGAATTAAATTTCCAAAAGGCATGTTCAAATTTTCTACCTAACCGCGCATTAGAGAAATTATTACATCAATCACTTGAAAAGGTAGGTGCACCAATACCTAGCGAAGAAGAAACTAAATTTGCGACTGAAATTTGGAATAGTCTTACTGAAGAACAAAAAGATAATGCACATATTACTAACCAAAGTTTTGGCTTTGAAGGAAATGAAGACGAATTCAATGAAAAGCCAATTTGTGATTTTATCTCTCCATATAGTGGAGGTGGTAATGATATTATGTTTGGCTCAACGGATGTTGGAGATGTCAGCTGGACAGTCCCTACAGCACAATTAACAACTGCTTGCTTTGCAAACGGTACCCCTTTCCATTCATGGCAAATGGTTTCTCAAAGTAACTCTACGTTTGCCTTTAAAGGAATGATCAGTGCGGGAGCAGTTATGGCTGATACGGCAATAAAAATCTTCCAGGATCCTGAATTATTGAAACCAATTCAAGAAGAATTTAAAAATCATATCAGTAAATATCCATATCAAAACCCTATTCCAAAAGAAGTAAAACCTTATTTTTAATAGTTTAGTTAGGATGTGAAACTATGAATTTTCAACGATTAAATGATAGATTCGAATATTTAAAACAAAATTTCCAAACAGCTGACAGTCATGGTTTTAATCGTCTCGCTTTTTCATCTGAAGAAAAAGCTGCGATTGATTGGATTATCGAATTAGTTTCGAAGTATCCTGTAGAAGTTCACAGGGATTCTATTGGAAATTGTTTCATTCGCTATAAAGGGAAAACCGATCAAACAATTGCTTTTGGATCTCATATGGACACAGTGAAAAATGGTGGATTATTAGATGGAGCACTAGGAGTATTAGCGGCGTTAGAATGCTTAGAAAGTTGGATTGAAGAAGACTTCAAACCAGAAAAGTCCATTGAACTAATTATTTTTGTCGCTGAAGAAGCAAATCCACTTGGCGGAACGTTTGGTAGTCGTGTTTTCACTGGGGAGTACAGTATTCCACAAAATGAGGAGATACTATCTCAAGTAGGGTTGACTAGTGAACAAATAGCAAATGCCCGTAATACAAAAGCCTACGAAGCATTCATTGAACTTCATATTGAACAAGGAAATATATTAGAAGATCAACAGATTGAGATAGGTATCGTTAATGCCATAGCTGGAATTATTAGAACAAAGATTAATATTTACGGTGATGCAAGGCATGCAGGAACAACCCCTATGAATAAACGAAATGATGCATTAGTCAAGGCGTCCCCTTTTATACAGTTTGCTAATCAGTTACCAAACTCTATCTCAGGAATAGTTTGTACTATCGGGGAATTACACGTTAAGCCTAACTTACCTAGTGTTGTTCCGGGGGAAATTGAAATGGTCGTTGAAATTCGAGGAGATCGTTACGAAAATATGGTTGAAGCAGAAAACAGGCTTCAGAAGTATCTTTCTCATAATAATCTTCACTTTGACTTTGAACGAACTGTTACAAAAATTCCAAATGAGATGAACACGACTCTACAACAAGTTATTAAAGAATCTTGTGATCAATTAGGTTTTAGTAACTTGATTATGTATAGCGGTGCTACTCATGATGCAAAGTCTATGTCGAACATCTGCCCTTCAGGAATGATTTTTATTCCTAGTAAAAATGGAATTAGTCATCATCCGGATGAATTTTCTGAATGGAAGGATATCGAAAAAGGCTCTACCCTACTAAAAGAAGTCATACAAAAACTATCATTGATGAAAGAAGATATATTCTATGAATATGGAAATGCTTAATTTCTCAACAACAGATTGGGATAAGGTTGAAAAAACGATTCATAAAGGATTAACAGGCGAAGCAATCTGGCAAACTATTAATCATGGTTCAATTCGAGTTAGGTTAGTGGAATACACTCCAGGCTATATTGCCGACCATTGGTGCAGTAAGGGCCATATATTATTTGTTTTAAAAGGCGAACTACAAACAGAATTACAAGATGGTAGAGTATTTACATTAAAGAGTAACCAAAGTTACCAAGTAGGTGACAATGCCGATCCACACCGTTCTTCTACAACTACTGGCGCATTATTATTTATTGTAGATTAGTAACTTCTTTGTATTATAAGGATTGGATGGATTTCCCATCACATAAAACCCCGAGCGATTTATGAAAACACTAATTCGTTTTCAGAATCATTCGGGGTTTAAGTGTTTATGAATGCATTTATACTTATGCTTGTTTTTATCTGGTTAATGAAGATCTTTTATCCACCTTATGAAGACCTTTTCCGAAAGATTTTCTGGCTCAAACGGTCTTCATTTACCTTATGAAGACCTTTTCCGGGCGATTTTCTGGCTCAAATGGTCTTCATTTACCTTATGAAGACCTTTTCCAGGCAATTTTCTGGTTCAAACGGTCTTCATTTACCTTATGAAGACCTTTTCCAGGCAATTTTCTGACTCAAATGGTCTTCATCCACCTTATGAAGACCTTTTTCGAAAGATTTTCTAGCTCAAATGGTCTTCATTTACCTTATGAAGACCTTTTCCAGGCAATTTTCTGGCTCAAACGGTCTTCATTTACCTTATGAAGACCTTTTCCAGGCAATTTTCTGACTCAAATGGTCTTCATCCACCTTATGAAGACCTTTTTCGAAAGATTTTCTAGCTCAAATGGTCTTCATTTACCTTATGAAGACCTTTTCCAGGCAATTTTCTGGCTCAAACGGTCTTCATTTACCTTATGAAGACCTTTTCCAGGCAATTTTCTGACTCAAATGGTCTTCATCCACCTTATGAAGACCTTTTCCGAAAGATTTTCTGGCTCAAATGGTCTTCATCCACCTTATGAAGACCTTTTCCGAAAGATTATCCAGCTCAAATGGTCTTCATCCGCCTCTACGAAAAACTGATCCTGGTAACATCTTACTCAAACTACCATTATTACTTCGATTAGGTACCGTTTCTAGCATCTTTTGTTTTTAAAATATGATTTTAATTATGCACCTACCTCTTTTCATATGTTCCTTATCCATTAAAAAGGTAATCGTTCCTCTTCCCTACTATGAATTTCGTTTATTGTTAACAGTAGGAAACTGCTGAATTACTTTTTCACTGACATCCTCTGTTTTCAACGTTTCTTTAATATCCTTTACGATGATTCTTAAAATTTCATGGACACGCTTTAAAAGGATAACAGCTTTTGCAAAAGCTTCATTTTGCTTCGCTTTTTCTTGGTAAAAGCCCATTTCTTCCGCGTCTGCATGACTGATTACACGTGTTTCCCAATCATCTAGAAGATGCATTACAGTTTAAAAGCAGTATTACCATGGCATAATTTTCACTTTTGTTATCTATAGTAGTATTTTCATAAAAATGGTAATATCTATATAAGTATTACTTTCTTTATAGATCATCATTATTTTTTAGAGAGGAATGCAACTATGATTAATCCAAGTAGCCCAATCCCATTACACATTCAACTTCGGAAAATTATTGAAAAGAAAATACAACAAGGGCATTTCAAAGAAAAAATACCTAGCGAACGAGAATTAATGGAAGAATATGATGTTAGTAGAAGTACTGTTCGAGAAGCAATTTCTCAATTAGTTATTGATGGCATTGTTGAAAAAATTCATGGTAAAGGGACATTCATCTCCAAAAAACCTATACATTTTTGGTATGGAAATCTAATGAGTACTACCGACATTATTAAAAGTATGGGAATGAAACCTAGTACTAAACTAATAGAGAACCGAAGCATTATGGTTTCAGGCGAGCTTAAAGATGCAATTGGAATAGTCGAGGCCTATCTAATTAAACGGATCCGATATGCAGATGGAGTCCCTCTTGCGATAGAAACTCAATACTACCCTATTGAAATTGGTGAACAACTAGCAAAGCTAGATATAAATGAAGGAACAATTTATGATTTATTAGAAAATGTATTAAATATAGAACTCCATGACTCTGAGGAAATTGTTACTAGCAATGTTCCAACCCCAGAAGATGCAAACTTATTAAACTTAGAAAACGGCCAAAGTACACTCCAACTAGAACGTTTTGTTTACGACGTAGATGGAAACATAGTTGAATATTGTATTTCTGACTATAACCCAAATATGTATTCGCTACATTTTAGGTCGAAACGAATTAGAAAATGAAACCACCGTTATCCTTTGATAACGGTGGTTTTTTCACTACACTAAAATATTGGCTTCGCTATTTTGATAAACGACTTTACCATTGATGATTGTATTTAGAATACGAATGTCTTTAATCTTCATTGGATCTATAGATACTGGATCTTCCTCTAGCACAACAAAATCAGCAAATTTGCCTACTTCAATTGATCCGATTTCATCTTCTTCAAAATTAAGTTTTGCTCCGAAGATGGTCATGGACTTTAGCGCGGAGATGACATCTATTTTTTGATCTTCCCCTAAAATAATCCCAGCTTTCGTTACGCGGTTCACTGCAGCCCACACTGAGAACAATGGTGAAATTGCTGTAATTGGGCAGTCTGAGTGTAACGTATACAATAGCTCTAAATCATCTGCTTCTTTTAACGGATTCATTCTTTCTGCTCTTTCTGGTCCTAAGAAGATGTTTTTGTGACGGTCGCCCCAATAGTAAACATGATTGATAAAGAAAGATGCTGCAATATCGTATTTTTTCATTTCATTTAAATCTTCAGTTGTAGCAGTTTGAACATGCTCAATACGATGGCGATGATCTTGGCGAGGATTTAAATTAATCGCTTTTTGATACGCTTGAATAATAGAATCGATTGCACGATCTCCATTCCCATGCGTTGCAATACGGAAACCTCGATTATGGAAATCAATAACCATCTCGTTTAAAGTTTCTTGACTGAAAATGAGTTCACCATATTCACTTTCATTACTATAATAGCCTTTACGTAAAGCACCTGTATATCCTTGGATGGAGCCATCTTGAAATAGTTTCGCGCTATCAAGTTTTGCCATCCCCTTGGAGTCTTCAATGATTTTTTCATTTAATTCTTTCGCTGAATAGTTTTCAAATATTCCATCTTTCAACAAAAGACTATTTAAAATCATTAATCTCATTTTTAATGGGTTTGACTTTTTCTCTATCGCTTCCATGTGAATATCATATTCATCTGCCCCGTAGGTAAATCCAATTCCAGCCTCAGAACTTGTTGTAATCCCTTGAGCAACGTAGTCTTTTGCGGCAAGTTCAATCAGCTTAATTAGTTCCTCTTTCGATGGAACAGGTGCATGTTTGAATACCATATTCATAGCGGCTGGCTCATACAGGACGCCGTTTAATTCATTATTTTCGTCACGTCCAAAGAAACCCCCTTCTGGATCAACAATCGTTGCATCAAGCATTGCTAGTTTAAGTGCGAACGTGTTGGCAGCGGCAAAGTGGCTTGAAATATGCTTCACGTAAATTGGACGAGTCGTACTTACCTTGTCTAAATCTTCACGCGTCGGATGTCTATTTTCTTCTAATAATGTATCATCGTAGCCAAAACCTAAAATCCAATCAGAACCTGGGTGTTCATTATCCCACTTTTTTAAGTTCGTGATGAGTTCAGAAATGTTTTTACTTGTATTTGGCGAACAGTCCACCTGAGATTTAGTGATTCCATACATTAATATGTGGTTATGTGTATCGATGAAACCAGGTAGCACAGTTGCACCATTAAGATCTTTTTCTTCGAATTGTTCAGCATAATCTAACGTTTCCTTAATTTGTTGAAATTCTTCAGAGCTCCAAACCCCAGTTATTTTCCCATCATATGAACCTATAACATTAGCACGAGAATTTTGTTCATCTAATGTTAGGACATTTGCATTTTTAAGTAGTAAATCAACCTTCACCATACTGTCCCCCCTAAAATCCAGTTAGTAAATAGATTAAAACTGGTATTGATATAAGTGAAATAATTGTAGAAGTCACCGTCGTAATGGCCCCATACTTATCGTTCGCACCATATTTTGTAAATAGAATAGATGCTAATGTTAGCACAGGCATCATCGCTTGAATTAAAATCGTTTGTGAAATCGTTAAGTCCATGTCAATGACTTGTAATAGCACGAAAACGATTAAAGGTAACCCAACGAGTTTTATAATTGTAGGAAAACTAACTTTATTTCTAGACTCGATAAATTGTTCCTTTTTAATCGACCTGATCAACAATCCAATATAAAACATTGCAAGTGGTGAAGCTAAAGCAGCTAAATGGTTGGACAAGTTAACAAAAAGCTCTGGTGGTCTGAAGTTTACAAAGGCAAAACAAAGACCTAAAACGATAGCAATTGTTGGTATATTGACCATCGTTTTTAATGTAGAGAAAGAAAACGAGGTAGACTTTTGAAGAATCATAACCCCTACTGTCCAAATAACTAAATCTACACCTGCATCAAAAATGGCTGCGTATAATGCGCCTTCTGGACCTAAAATCGTGGCACATAAAGGGATTCCGATAAAACCGGTATTTCCAAGTCCAGATAATAATGCAATTTCTCTACGATAGGGCTTATATTTCTTTGAAAACGAGGCACCAAACCATCCTACTGCAATGCCTAGGATATTAATAAGCAATGAAAATATAAAAACAATAACAATATTTTTTAAGATTTCCTGATCAATCTCTACTTTAAATATGCTAGAGAGAATAATACAGGGCATTGCCACATTGACAATGATCATTGTATATAGTTTCTTTGTATGGTCATTAATAGGGGTAAAATTTGCTAAAACGACCCCTATTAAGATCATTAAACCAATCAATATGATTGATTCAAAAACTACGGAAAACTCCATTTAATCCACATCCTAAAGCTGATTCCTCCGCTATTTTGGCGTACGCATTGTTGCCATTGGTGTAAGTAAGTTTACTTTTTTAGATGTTGCAAGGCTGACAACAACTGTAACCGTAATATTAAAGAATAATGCGACTAATCCGTTATTAATTGAGAAGATGCTGATTTGTCCAAAGTGTAAACTTAATGCAACTACGACACCTGTGATAATACCTGCGCTCACACCTGCTGCAGTAGCACGTTTCGAGAATAAAATCGCAAGGATACCTGGTAAAATTTGTCCAAAGCCAAAATACGCAGTGTTAATAAGATTTAACATTAAACTTGGGAATGACACTGTAAGTACCATCGAAAGTAATAAGTAAACTAAGATAACACCTTGAGACCATTTTTTCTGAGACTTTTCTGGTATACCCGTTAAAATATTTCGAGTAAAGATTCCGCCTACTACTAATGCAGTAACAGATAGTACAAGTAATCCTGATAATGCCGCACCTGCAGCTACTAATCCAACAACCCATGATGGTAATAATTCAATAGCGGTTGCAATAAATGCATGGTTTGGTTTTTCAATATTTGGTAATGCAACTAATGCATAATAAGATGTTGCGATTAAGAACGGATACATTAACATGTATAAAGGCATAAATCTTTGTGCACGTTTAATCGTTTTTTCTGATTTACTGGTAAATACAACGTTAATGATGAATGGTAAACAGTAAAACGCCACTGCTTGGAAAATAATTGTTGTCACGGAGAATGTAACTTGCCCCGTTGTACCAAATGTAATGGATGCACCTTGATCTTTAGCTGCTGTGAATAAGTTATTTACCCCACCTAATGATGAAAATGCTGCCCATCCAACAATGACTATTGCTGCAAATAATAAAATATCTTTTAAAATTGAAATGACTGCGGGTGCTTTTATACCTGAAATGGAGATATAAATATAAGCAATGGAACCTGCTATAAACACCGCTAATGCAGGATGCAATTCATATCCTAGAGCATTTAGTGCAACAATTAACCCCTCAAATTGTAGCTGTGCCCATGGAATTAAAAAGATTAAATACGTTCCAGCAACGATTAATTCTAATGACCTACTTGAAAAATGACTTTTAAATAAATCTGGTGCTGTCATGGCATTATAGTTTTTACCTGCTCTCCAAATTAAAGGAGATAAAAAGTAACCAATTGGATACGCTAGCAAGATATAACCTAAGAACCAAAGCCCGTAAGTTACCCCATTTGCATAGATTCCACCTGGGAAACCAATGATTGTTCCTATACTATAAACTTCACCTACTGCTAAGAAGAAAAGAATAATACCACCAAATGAACGACCACCAACTAGATAATCGCCCGCATCCCCTTTTTTGGACTTACCTCGTGAACCAAGTGCTAATACTATCGAGAAAATAATAATTCCTATAAATATCGCTGTTGCCATTAATCATCCCACCCAACCGATTTATTCAATAGTTTTTGAATCAAAGAAATGCCATGATATAGAAATACAAACCGACGTTAAAACAAACCAGATGAACACCCAGAAATATAATATTGGAAATCCAAAAACAAAGAAATCTGAGTTGCTAAAAGCAATGATTCCGCTAAGTAAACCTACAACAGGAATGATTAAGCCAATGAAAATGTTTAAGAATTGATTCACGACGTTCCCCCTCCTCTCTACGCACTTGTTATGATGTCCGTACCAGTTGTTAGTCAATTTTCTAAAGATTTATAATTAACTAGAATTATATAAATCTTATTTTGATTAGTCAACAAGATTTTTGAATTAATTAGCATTAAATATTATTCAAAGAGAAATTATAGCACCATCTACTTCTTGGTACATGATTTTAGCTGATTGTGGTAATCTTGAGTCAGAGTTGTGTTATTCAAAGTGATTCAATTTAGAAAGGAAGAAATTTTTATGTATTTTATTGATAATAAAGGCATTACAGACCCACGAGTGAATTTAGCAATTGAAGAATATATTTTGAGGAATTTAGATGTAGATAAGGATTCGTATTTACTTTTTTATATTAATCAACCTTCTATTATCATCGGTAGAAATCAAAACACAATCGAAGAAATTAATACAGATTACGTAGAGGATAATGGTGTCATCGTAGTACGCCGATTATCTGGTGGTGGTGCGGTTTACCATGATTTGGGGAATTTAAATTTTAGCTTTATCACAAAAGATGACGGTGAGTCTTTCCATAACTATAAAAAGTTCACGCAACCTGTTGTAGATGCTTTAGCAAAATTAGGTGTACAAGCTGAACTATCTGGCCGAAATGATATTTTAGCAGAAGGCCGTAAAGTTTCAGGAAATGCCCAATATGCAACAAAGGGCCGTATGTTTAGCCACGGTACTTTAATGTTCGACCTGAATATTGACTCGGTTGTTGACTCATTAAAAGTGAAGCAAGATAAAATCGAATCTAAAGGTATTAAATCGGTTCGCTCTCGCGTAACGAATATTAAGCCTTTCTTAAAAGAAGACATTACGATTGAGGATTTTAAACTGGAAATTTTAAAATCAATATTTGGTGGCGAAGAACAAATTAATTATTATGAGTTAACAGAGGAAGACTGGGAAAAAATCCACGAAATTTCTCGCACACGCTACCAAACTTGGGAATGGAACTACGGGAAATCACCGCGCTTTAATATCCAAAAGACCGAACGCTTCCCTTCTGGCGGAATTGATATTCGTTTAGAGGTGAATAAAGGGATCATTGAGGAAATCAAAATCTACGGAGACTTCTTCGGTGTTGGCGAGGTATCTGAAATCGAAGAATTATTAACTGGCGTTCAGTATAGCCGCGATAGCCTAGCTGAAAAACTAGGTAGCATTGACGTTGCACATTATTTCGGCGGCATCACAAAAGAAGAATTCTTGAAGTTGATATATTAATGAATAAAAGACCCAAGCAATTTATTTTGGCTTGGGTCGATTTTTTTGGTTACGATTCTTCTATCCCATTTCTTCCCCTGACAAAATCAGGACACGACATATTCAATATTATGTGCACTTTGCGCATATTTCCGATTATGTCGTATCGTGATTTCAGTGATTATCGGAAGTGCACTTTTCAATTTGCAGCAAAAAACGAAATACTAGAACTAAAAAAGTAGGTGCTCCCTATAATTCAGAAAGAGCAACCAACCTATTATTATTTATTGAAGCGGCATAAATGACACTTGCCAAATGCCATCTTCATTTTTTATCATTTGGAAGCCCATAAGTTCTCCTTCTATAAAGAATTTAATATATCCTGTATGGTCACTTGTTTCGATGAATGTTCCTTCTTCGATATTTCTATATAATTCAAAAGAGCCCCGTTCAGATTCTGGAATCTCTATATGTTCTTCTTTTGACCACATAATGTATTCTTCCCTATCTGTATATAATGCATATTGTACATCGTATTTTTTCTCATATCCTGCAAAAATATATAATCTGGCTATGTTTATTGGGCTTAGTCCATAAAGATGATCTGTATTAAGGTCCTGTTGAAATTCGTAATAAGCCTTCGCTTCTTCTGATCTCAAATCAAAAATGGTGGATTCAGATTCGGGATTGGTAGTATTTTGATTACTTCCACTTTCCTCATCTTCTAACCAAACATTCACTTTCTCTTTCATTTGTTCAAATAATTGTTCCATATTACTTGGTTGCTTTAGTGCTTCTTCTACGTATCGATCAGGAAACATATTTTCAATTGATTCCACAAAGAGACTGCCATCTTCTGGTTCTTTATAATCAATTACTTTATATTCGCCACCTTCTCGTTCTAATGTAATGGTCACTGGACGAGATGCACCTGATACTACTTCATCCCTTGTTTCCAGATTGAACCGATTATAAAAAGACCATAAAAACACAGTAAGTGTGTCCCCTTCTTGCAAAGTACCATAAACCTTATGAACTTCAAATTGTGCATCAGTAGACTCATATTGATGTTGACTTTGTTCAATAATGTAATCTGAAATCATTTCATGCATGTCTTTAGTTAGCTCGTAGTCGCCATCAGTGAATTGCTCTTTAACAATTGACCCGTGGGATGGCTCTTTCTCAGAATTTAATGATTGAAATGCTGGAAACAGTAAAATACCAATCAATGCAACTGCAATAAGTGAGACAAAGTAAGGTTTGAATTGACGTTTTGAAGTAATCGTTTGAGGCTCTGAATTTTGGTTTTCTTGTTTTGCTCTTTGTATACCTTTTTGTACACTTTCATGTAAATTCTTTGGAATGTCTATTTTCTCAATTTCCTTTTTAAAACGATTACTCATAAAAATCAACCTCCTTTAACTTATGGCGAAGTTTTTGTAAGGCCCTATAAAGAATCGACTTCGCTGTACCCAGTGGAATCTCCAATGCTTGTGAAATCTCTTTAAAAGTATAATTTTGATAGAATCGAAGCATAACAACACTTTTCTCGTCCTCTTGTAGTAATTCAATGACATCTTGCAGCGTCAGGGTAAGCGGTAAATCTTCATCCACCCCAGAATCCAAGAATTCCTCATGTTGCGTATTTAAAAGAACGACTTTCTTCCTTTTGTTGATGTTATTGATTGCGCAGTTGATGGTAATTCTAATCAACCAAGTTTTCAAATACTCTGGATTCTTTAATGTGTGAATATCTTTAAATGATTGATAGGCTACATCTTGTACGACGTCTAAGGCATCCTCTTGATTTTTCATGTATACATAAGCCATCCGATATACATCTTCTTGAAAATGCTGAAAAATCTTTAGAAAGGCTTGATCGTCACCTTTTTGCGCTTTTTTCACTAAACGATTTATGAGTTTCACCCTCTTTTGTTGATCTATCTATTAGACAATTAAGTTGATTATTTGGCTTTAAAAAAGATAAAAAAATTTCATGGAGTTGTGTTTTCATTGTTTTGTGTAATAAGCGTTATGACATATTGAACGACCATAAAAAAAATGCCCGTTTAATTTCGGGCACTTTATTTTTGTATAGGGCTATTCATTTGCCAACTGCTTTTCTTTCTTTCCATACAGGAAGAAATATAGAATCGAAGACAACAATACGACCCCACTTAATAACCCATATAAGTTTCCGTAGGTCATGAATGTAATGAAGAATCCGAGTAAATAGGGTCCAAAGCCAAGTCCCGCATCAAGGAAAATGAAGAACGTTGATGTGGCTAACCCCATTCTATGAGGCGGAGTAATCTTCACAGCAATTGCTTGTGTACAAGATTGCAAATTCCCAAACCCCAAACCGATTAGTGCTCCAGCGGTTAATAGTGCTATCGCATTGTTTCCTATACTTAAAAGAAATAATCCAATAGTAAAGAGGATAAATGCTGGGTACATTACATAGTTTGCACCTTTCATGTCCAACAAACGACCGGTAAAAGGTCGAGAGAGTAGTACTGCGAGTGAATATACAAGGAAGAAGAAGCTTGCTGTGGCTACTTGATCAATCTCAATTGCATAGAAGTTAATATATGATAGTATGCTCGAATAACAGAATGCCACTACGAGAGTAATGATGGCAATTGGTATTGCTTTTATTTCAATGAAGTTCGATACGCTAAATCGTTTGAGTTCTTTTTCTGTTGTTGAGAAGTCTTCTAATTTCGGAACATATAAGAAAAATGCTGTAACAAGACTAATAATAGTAACTACAACACAAAGTGCAAAAATCATATTAAAGCTTGCATGTTGAATCATCAGGAATCCAATGAAAGGACCAATAGCGGTTGCTAGGGGTGAGCTCATACTATAATAGCCAATACCTTCTCCTTTTCTAGTCCTTGGAATAATTTGTGCAACAATTGTTCCTGTTGCTGTAGAAGCAACACCTAACACGATCCCTTGCAGTAAACGAATTACAAGTAGGAAGTTAATATCTATTTGAATAAAATACATTGCAGTTGTGATCGTATATAAAGCTAATCCAATATATAGTGTTTTCTTACGTCCAATTTTTTCAATTTGACTTCCTATAAAAATTCTGCCAATAAGTGCTCCTACGATGCAAATCCCAGTTACTAGCCCTGCCTGACTTGTCGAGGCATTATAATGCTCTACAACATATATACCCATAATAACAATTAATAAATAAAACACTAGAGTTATGAAAAAATTGACTGTGGTTACAATGATAAAGTCCTTCGTCCATAATTTTGGCTTATCCACGGTATTCCCTTCTTTTTCATTAATTTCGTTTATGATTTATAGTACTTAAGATTATTTTTTAACAGTATTGAAAAATATATTAATCTGCTAAGTTTACAATCTTTTAAGAAATGTATGTATAGCATAACGCTATTTTTAGAGATGTCAATGCGTAATTTGGCCGAGAAGAAATAATAAAAGGACAGCGACTTATGCTGTCCCAATGTTGGTTATTAGAAAACACTCAATTTATATTGGTCTGATAGCTTTTTTAAGAAATCCATTCCTTTTACACTATTACCGATTTCATCAATCATTGGGCTAAAGACAGCTATTCCGATATGGCCGTTTAAGTTTTCTAGCTCTCCGTTATGTACGGTACATAAAACACCTCCTGATACACCGCTTTTCATAGGAAATCCAATGGTTGCAGCATATTTACCAGAAGCATTGTACAATCCACAAGTCATCATAAGCGCTTTTGAAAACTGGGCAGTTTTGCGGGATATTAGATTTTTATTATCATTTGCAAATTTCCCGTCACTGGATAAGAATAAGCCGAATTTCGACAAATCTTGTGTTGATACTTCAAGAGAACAAAGCTGAAGATACGTTTCTAGTGCTTCCTCTACGGTACCAACAAGATAATCGTTTGCTTTTAAATAATTAGCTATTGCTCGATTTCGGTAAGCTGTTTCGAGCTCAGATTTGTATACTTCTTGGTTAACGTAATGTTCATGTCCTGTAATCTTCGATAAATACTCACGAACCGCATTTACACGAAGTTCAACCGTTTCACCAGGTAGTAGAGATGCGACCGTAATTGCCCCGGCATTAATCATCGGGTTAAATGGTTTCCCTTTTTCAGCAACCTCTAGACGTACAATGGAATTAAAAGGGTCACCTGTTGGCTCAACATCCACTTTCTCAAGGATTCGATCCACCCCTAGATGCTCTGCTGCCACAATAAAACTCATTACTTTTGAGATACTTTGTAGTGTAAATAAATAATCTATATCCCCAAATTCTAATACCTCGCCTTTTCCATCCACCAAGCATGCAGCAAACAGATCCTTTGACTGGTTTGCTAAAGCAGGAATATAAGACGCTAAATGTCCGGAATCGGGAGCACTTTTCACATTTTCAAAAATTGTTTGGATCATTGTTTCACCTCTTATATGTTTTCTGATATCTATTTATTCTCTATTAAGCCAATATTATTAGATTGTGGTAACTTTAGCTATGCATTTCTAGTGGAATTTTTGGTGTAATTGTCTTTATAAAGACACTTTGAAGCGGATTTTCTACCGCAAACGGTCTTCATTTGCCTTATGATTACCTTTTCTTGCGGATTTTCTACCGCAAACGCTCTTCATCTGCCTTATGATGACCTTTTCTTGCGGATTTTCTATCACAAACGGTCTTCATCTGCCTTACGATGACCTTTTCTAGTGGATTTTCTATCACAAACGGTCTTCATCTGCCTTATGATGACCTTTTCTAGTGGATTTTCTACCGCAAACGGTCTTCATCTGCCTTATGATGACCTTTTCCAAGCGCAAATGTCCTTCATCCACCTTATGAACGACATTTTTACTGTATTTCCTTACACAAATGTCCTTCATTCCCCTTATGAACGTCATTTCTACTGTATTTCCTTACGCAACTGTCCTTCATCACCCTTATGAACGTCATTTCTTTTGGATTTCCTGGCGCAAATGTCTTTCATCATCCTTATGAACGACATTTCCTTTGGATTTCCTGGCGTAAATGTCCTTCATCACGCTTATGAACGACATTTCCTTTGGATTTCCTGGCGCAAATGTCTTTCATCACCCTTATGAAGACATTTCCATTGGATTTCCTGGCGCAAATGTCCTTCATCACCCAAATCATACCTGAATTGTCTTGCTATAAAAAGAGATGTCCCATCGTTCGGAACATCTCTTTATTAATGCTATTTCGTAGGGATTAATGAAGTATATTTTTCACCATTCAAGCGCTTTTTCAACTCATCCTTCGCTTCTTCAATCACTGAAGGATTTTCTATACAATGAATTGCAGTCGTAGCCATAATTTCCGCTGCATACAGCATCCCTTTATGCCCTATTGAAGTTTTTCCAACAGAAACGACTTGCCATGTATGTAGTGGCGTACCTATTACTAAACAAGCTGTTGTACATTGCACAGTTGGCGTAATCCAGCTCACATCACCAACATCTGTTGAGCCGTATAACATCGCCTCCGGAGCCATTGGAGTTACAACATTAGATAAACGCTTATCCCCTAATTCTTGCACCTGTTCTGGTGTAAAAATCCTGTGAGCAGCTGCTTTACTTTCCGAATCTAAAGTTTCATAAATTTTTTCAGCAAATCCTAGTTCATCCTCATTAAATTCAATTGGGGCAGCATCATCTAATTGCGATTGCATCACTCTAGCAAGAGTCTCATTTGGAATTAAATCAGATGCCGTCCCTTGGAACTGTTCTTCAACAGTCGTCTCCGTCATTAACGCTGCACCTTCAGCAATCTTTTGAATACGCTGATGGATTTGAACGACTTGTTCTTTTTTTGGCGCTCGGATTAAATAAGAAACCTCGGCATAAGGTTGAACAACGTTTGGTGATGTACCGCCTGTGTGAGTCACTGCATAATGAACTCTTGCTTCTTGAATAATATGCTCACGTAAATAGTTCACACCAACATTCATAAGCTCTACAGCATCTAAAGCACTTCTTCCAAGATGCGGGGCCGCTGCAGCATGGGCACTTCTTCCTTTAAATTTGAATACAGCAGCATAGTTTGCTAACGATCTCAAATGCATAGTTGAATTAAAGAAGTTCGGATGCCAAGAAATCGCTAAATCGACATCATCAAATACCCCTTGTGTTGCCATATGCGCTTTTCCCGATCCATTTTCCTCTGCAGGACATCCATAAAAACGAATAGTAAATGGGGCATTTGTTTGTTCTACGTATGCCTTCGCTGCAACTGCAGCAGCGAACGCACCTACACCAAGTAGGTTATGCCCACAACCGTGACCAGCCCCACCTTCTTGAATAGGACTATGCTCGGCTTTACCACCTTCCTGACTTAAGTAAGGTAGTGCATCATACTCGCCTAAAAATGCAATGACTGTCGGACCGTCACCATAGCTACCCATAATAGCGGTCTCCAAGTTTGAGATATTTTTTTCCACTTTAAAACCCTCAGTTAGTAGCGCTTCCTCCATTTTTCCAACCGCAAATTTTTCTTGGAAATGTAATTCAGGGTGTTCCCAAATTTGATCACTAATTGAAGTAAAGAATTGTTTCTTTTCATCAAGTAATACTTTTACATCAAATTCTTTCTTTGTACTCATGCTATGTTCCCCTCTATATTTTCATCTTTTTTAACAATGGATAAAATGGCAAGCACACAAATTACAGAAATCGAAACAAGCAACCAAACAGCAGCATTATAAGAACCGTCAAATGCATCAACCATTGCACCGATTAATGCAGGTGTTACAAACCCAGCTAACTGACCTCCTGTATTGGCCATCCCCATGGCGGACCCTGAATACTCTGCAGGAATGTTTTTTAGAATAAAGGATGGAAGTAGTAATACAACAAACGTCATTACAAACGTTACAATACATTGATAGACGATGAATAGCGTAATAGAATTTGCATTAAACATAAGAAGTAAAAATACTGCTAATAACAGCGCAAAAAATGCACCAATATATTTTGAAATTCTTAAATCAATTTTATCAATGATATATCCACTTAGAATCATAGATACTATCATTATAAAACCTGGAATCAGTTGTAAAGAACCAATGGACAGTAAATCGAGGCCACGGACATCCGTTAAATACTTTGGTAACCAAGAATTCAATCCCCAGTTCACAGCGTAAATTGTAAAATAGGAAATGACTAAACTCCACATAAATGGCATCCTTAACAATTTACCTAAAATACCTTTTATATTTGGAGTATCTTCCGTTTTTACAGCCACAGGATCTTTCGGGATAACTTTCCAGTATAAAATTGCAATAATTGCACCAAGCGCACCTGCAATGACAAAAAATGCTCGCCAACCAATTGATATTAATAGAACTGCGGAAATTATTGGCACTAACATCGCCATAATAGCACTTGAAGAAAGCATTATGGACATTACTTTACTACGCTCATTTTTTGGATAATAGGTCGTTATTAATTTGGAAGCAGAAGGTTGGAATCCTCCTTCTCCAATACCAAATAAAAACCGAATAACTACCATAATCCCTAAGCCCCATGCGATAGCAGTTAGACCTGTAAAGATCGACCAGACAATAACAGCAATTAACAATACACGCTTTGCCCCAAATCGATCTGCCAATATCCCACCAGGTAATTGCATTAAGGCATACCCGAGGAAAAAAGAACTTAATACTAAACCTGTTTCAGTATTGGTTAATGATAAATCCTTTCCAATATGTACAATGGCATAGTTCATAACATAACGGTCAAGATTACCTAATGCCCACCCTAAAAATAGTAATATTAACAATGTATTTCTTGTTTTTTTCTGCAATATTGCTTCAGTCATGTAACAGCCTCCTTTTAACGAAAATTTCGCAATATATTCACTTATTATATTTTGAAAAATTCTGATACACAAGATTTTTTTCACTTACAATGAGAAACTAAAAAGCATTTTCATATTGATTATGAAAATGCTCTTAATTTCAAGTTTAATTTAACCGATATATAATAAAATATTCTTCCCTATTCAGCCAATTAATTTATAAATTTTTGCTGAACGACCTCTCGTATTTCGGTTCTCAACTCCACAATATTCAACTAAACCAGCAGCATATAATTCCGATAGGATTCGCTGGGCATTACGGTCTGTCATATGTAATTCCTTTGCTAATGTTTTGGCGCTAAAAGAATCAATTTTTAATTCACTTAATTTTGCCTCTATTTTGTTATACATTTTCGGGCTAATTGTTGCCTGTTTCAGTTTCTCAATTATCTCCAAACTTTGGGAACGGCTCGTATATGTAATTTGAGGTGAATTTTTATTGTATTCCGTAATTATTCCATCCTCACCCATAATGATAATTTCCTTTGTTCCCTTTTCCAAGACATGTTGCATCGCCTTTTTCGCTGCATTTTCTGCATAGAAAACTGTAGTTGCATGGCCTATGCCAACGAATACAGGTTGTTCTGTCTCAATTTCTATTAAGTGGAGCATTTCATAGATGGTATTTATATTCCGCTCAACGATTCCACGTGAGCTAAAAATGATAAACCTGCCATTTCCTTCATCTATGAAATACCCATCTATTTTCTCACAAATTTGCAATACCCATTTCATTAAATTCAATTGTAAAAAATGAATGGCATATCCATTATCATTGGAAGTTTTGATGGACTCAAAGTTTTTCACGAGTAATATTAATGCCGTCGTTTGTGTTTCTTTATAATAAAAGGTACGGATTTTTTCATTGAACAGTTGTAACGTATGATAAATATCCTGTTGCAAAGGCCCAATCCAATAAACTGGTATCCCTTTTTCCTGTAATGCTTGTTCTACAGTAGGATACGCAGTTAATACAATATCAATCTTCTTTTTCTCCCAAAGATCTGCATGGTATTCAATAATTTCATTAATAGACGTTTTCGGTTCAAAATGCTTAATATAGAGGTCATTTAAGAAGTTCTCTAATTGGTCAATTTCTTTTTGAAAATCCTGTTCAAGAACACTTAGCGTATCAATACTTGCACGTTTTGCCAATTTTCCAATGCTATGGCTAAGCTCTAACATCCCTCTATAAAAAGAATTTACCGTTATATGAATATAATGCATGCGTTCCCTTGAAAAATGCTCAGATTGTTGAGCAATAGTATAAGGTATATTCCCTGAGAATAACCAAAAATCAACTTCTTGATGATGTTTTTCTAATATATCAATTGTTTCGTGGACTATATTATAAGGAAACTCCAGAAAAGTTAAGTCGGTATTCATTTGTTCAACGTAGTATACTATTCTATCAACAGACCGTTTCGGCCCAACAACGCCAACTTTATACATAATCTCACCTTCTTTTAGTATGGGACAAAAGGACAAGTCCCCATAAAACCATACTAGCATGCCAATATAAAATGCGCTAACCTCTTTTCCGGGAAAGGGGGCAGGACACCCTGTCCCAAATATATTAAATTTATCACATCGGTCTTATGTACATTAGTAACATTTTTTTGTCGAAATTGTTATCTTTCTCTTTATTTTCGTACGAGTTATAGAATTTGTTAGATTACTTTAATAAACTAAGTTACGAAAAGTAATTATATTAAGTGACCTACTTCATCGGTAGATCACTTTATTATTCGCCCAACACTTACTTTTTACAACTAAATTACAAAAGATAAATTTTAGGAGGATTTTTATTATGACAAAACAACAATGGGCATCTCTAATTGTTAGGGTTGTATTTGGTTTTATGTTCTTTTATCACGGGGTTGTTAAATTCCAAGGTGGGATTGAATATATAGTAGGATACTTTGAATCACTTGGTTTAATGGGTGGTCTTGCTTATGTTATTGCTATCGTTGAATTAGTTGGAGGATTATTATTAATTCTTGGACTTGGAACTCGTATCATTGGAGCAATCTTTGTAATCATCATGATTGGTGCAATTTTCACAGCAAAATTATCACTAGGATTATTCGGCGATGGAACTTATGCTGGATATGAATTAGAGGTTGTATACGTAGCACTAGGTATTTACTTCATGATAGCAGATCGTTCACCAATTTCAGTTGATGAAAAATTAGCAAAATAAAAATGAAAAGAACTACCTAGATTTTTTGAGCAAGGGTTGTCCATAAATATAAAAACGAACTATTAGGAAACACTAGAGTTTCATAAATAGTTCGTTTTTCCTTTGCGGTTTACTCTGAAAATACAATATGCCATTCCGCACTTTTTTCTAAAAATTCTTTAGCTAAGCTTTGCGCACCTTCTAAATTGTGACTAGCTGCCCACCCACATTGTACTTCATTGCACGCTGGTACTGAAGTTGCTTCTAATACGTCTTGTAACGTTTTTTCTAGAATATTTAATACATCCTCGTAATCATTGTGATTAATAAATGATAAGTAAAAGCCAGTTTGGCAACCCATTGGTGATAGGTCAACCACTTTTTTAGAATGGTTTCGAATACGGTCAGCCATTAAGTGTTCTAAAGAGTGTAGAGCTGGCATTTCCATATGCCCTTTGTTTGGCTGTTTAAAACGAAGATCATATTTCGTAACAGCATCGCCGTTTTCTCCCTCAATCACACCAGCAAGTCGTACATACGGTGCAACAACTTTTGTATGATCTAAATCAAAGCTTTCAACATTTGTTTTTTCTTTTGTCATTTAAATCTCCTCCTATATAAATTGCATTGACTGGATGAATGATATGATCCGTTCATTCTCTGTATTATTAAAGAATTCGTCTGTTCTTCCATCAAAAAGGATTTCTCCGTTTTCAAGGAATAAAATCCGGTCTGCAGCAACCCGGGCAAAGTTTAAATTATGCGTCACAATAATCATCGACTTCTGTTCTTCTGCCAATGCTTTTAACACCTTTAATACTTCCCCTTCTAATTCTGGATCGAGTGCACTTGTCGGTTCGTCAAACAGAAGAAACTTAGGTTCCATGGCTAGTGCACGAGCAATCGCCACTCGCTGCTGTTGACCTCCGGATAATTGGGATGGGTAACTATCTTTTTTGTGTAACAATCCGACTTTCTCAAGCAATTGCTCGCCAATGTGAATCATGCTCGATTTGTCCTTTTTTAATACCGTAATCGGACCTTCAATGACGTTTTCGAGCACTGTCATATGTGGAAACAAATTAAAGGATTGAAACACCATAGCTGTATTTTGGCGAATTAATAACTTATCTTTTTGAGATAGTTTTTGAGTGAAATCAATTTTAAATGAATCTATTTCTAGAGTACCAGTTTGAGGGATTTCTAGCAAATTGATACATCTTAAAAGGGTTGATTTTCCGGAGCCGGATGGACCTAGGATAACCGTTGTTTCTCCCTTATTGAATTGTATATTGATGTCTTTTAAAGCGTGATGATTACTAAAAGACTTATTCATTTTTTTAAACGTAACGATGTTGTCCACCCCTCTTTAAATATACTTAGAAGCAACCTTTTCTAATCTACCTTGAATGAACGTTAAAATTGAAACAAACATTAAGTAAATTACCGCAACAAGAGCATAAATAGCTAAAGGCTCATATGTAAATGCCACAATTTGTTGACCAATCATAAACATCTCTGCAATTGTAATACTTGCAGCTAGGGAAGTTCCCTTTACAAGATCGATAAAATCATTCGTAACTGGTGGTAATGAAATTCGAACTGTCTGTGGAGCGATAACTCTTCTTAGTACTTGCCAATAAGTCATCCCAAGTGATTCGGCAGCTTCCCATTGACCTTTGGGAATGGATAAAATCGACGCGCGAATCGATTCGGAAGCATACGCCCCTGTATTTAATGAGAAAGTAATAATTGCCGCCGTCCAAGGATCTAATGTAACTCCCGCCTTTGGTAATCCGTAAAAGACAAGAAATAATTGTACGAGTAAAGGTGTCCCTCTAAATATCCATACATATGTACTGAAAATTAACTTTAAAATTTTGAAATTCGATAATTTGACTAGAGCCGTAATAACGGCGATCACTAATGCTATCGCAAAAGAAATAAGTGACAATGGAATTGTTACAGCAAGACCAGCTTTTAAAACGGGCCAAATTGAATTTAATACGATTTCAAGTTCACGGCTCATTTTAAATCTTCCTTTCTAATTTAAGATTTCGCCTTCGCAACTAAAAGCCTAGCATTTTGCCACTTTGTTATCGTTACAAAATGAGATTGAAGAAAAAAGAGAAAAATCAATCGGCCTATGAAGAGCCGATTGACCCGATATTATTGATACATTACATTTTCACCGAAATATTTTTCTGAGATTTTTGCAAATGTACCATCTTCAATTCGTTTTTTGATGATATCATTTAACGCCTCACGGAATTCTTCATTATCTTGATTTAAGATTAAAGCAATTTCGGAAGAACTTGTTTTACCATCAATTAGTTTGATTGGTGCATCTGGTTGCTGTTTTAAATAAGTTAGGAACGTAACACGGTCATGGATTGTTCCGTCAGCTCGTTTTTGTAAAACTAGTTCAATTGAGTTGGTTAAGTTTTCTGTAGGAACAATTTCCGCTCCTAAATCACGAGCATCTTGTGCAAAGTTACTTGTAACTGTTTGTGCTGCTTTTTTCCCTGCAAAGTCTTCTAAACTACTAATTTCAGAATCAGAGTGAACTGCTAAAGTCGCAACTGATTCCATATAAGGAATAGTGAATTCATATTTTTGTTTACGCTCATCTGTAATCGAGATGTTGTTAATAACAAAATCATATTTATCTGTATCAAGACCTGCAATTAAAGAATCCCATTTTGTTTCTACGTATTTTGCTTCTACGCCAAGATCTTCAGCAATTTGAGCTGCAATTTCATATTCAAAACCAGTTAAAGCACCAGTTTCATCATGATAACTAAAAGGAGGGAACGTTCCTTCTAACCCAATTGTAATTACTCCTGATTCTTGGATTTGTTCTAATTTGTTTGTACTACTACTATCTGTTTCAGTTGTTGTTTCATTATTCCCGCACGCTGCTAATGCTCCTACAGAAAGTGTAAGTAGAATTGCCGATAACCATTTCTTCAAAATAAATTTCCTCCCTAAATCTAAAACCTAGTTTTTTTATAAGATTTATATTATTACATGTAATATTATTTTTCAACAATAATTTTAAATAATCTTTATAAATTGAATATTAGTTATACTAAGTTTTGCAAAGTGACTAAATGATCAACAAAATTAATAAATATCATGAATCAAGAGTCTATTAAAATGCTCAACTTCTTTTATCTTTTTAGAATTCATTTTCTCTTGCTTGAACCACCTATTATTTTCCTGAAATTTCCCAATATTCTACTCTGGAAAATTGGGTAAGCTAATTTCGAGAGGAGATATTATATGCCTAGAAAGTTAATCGATGCAATTAAAGACAACTCCCTTCCATTGAACGACGAAAGCTTGGAAAAAATCGTAGAATCAATCGGCGATACCCGAATTGTGATGATTGGTGAAGCATCCCATGGAACATCGGAATTTTATACAATCCGTGCTGAACTTTCTAAAAAACTGATTGAAGAAAAAGGGTTTACAATCATTGCCGTTGAAGGAGATTGGCCGTCTGTACAAGCTGTAAATCGCTATGTAAAGGGCTTTGGACATGAGGGTGATTCTGCAAGGAGTGTGCTCATGAAGTCTTTTCATCGCTGGCCAACCTGGATGTGGGCAAACGAAGAAATTGAATCGTTTACAGAGTGGCTAAAAATGAAAAATATGACCTTGGATAACAAAGTAGGATTTTATGGAATTGACCTCTAAGCCTTTTTGAATCGATCGATGAAGTGTTAAATTTTTTATCAGAAAATCCAAAATACAATGTGGACTTAGAGTACGCAAAGAAAGCTTTTACCTGTTTTGAGCCTTACAATAGAATGCCAGAACACTATGCACTCTCAACTGCGCATTTTACAGATGAATGTATCAGTGAGGTATCGAGCTTGTTAAGTTCTTTGAGAAATAATGAAGAACGGTACTCCGACGAACATGAGGAAGATTTAAATGTAATTATGAATGCACTAGTCGCAAAAAATGCAGAAGCCTATTATCGGGAAATGATGCAGGATGCAAAATCTTGGAATACGCGAGATTACCACATGGTTGAAGCAATTAATGAAATATTGAAATATCACGGAGAAGATGCCAAAATCATCATTTGGGAGCATAACACACATATTGGTGATGCTTCCGAAACAGATATGAAAGACGATGGAATGATAAACGTCGGGCAAATTATTAGAGAGCAATATGGGAAGGCTAATACATTTGCTATTGGATTTGGTACGTATGAAGGAACGGTAATTGCTGCAGATCGATGGGGAGACCCTTTAGAAGTAATTAACGTACCCCCTTCCAAACTAAGTATGTGGGAAGGACAGCTTCATGCTGCAGGTCAGGAAGACAAGATTTTACTTTTTATCGATGAAAATAGAGAACTGTTTAATGACTGGATTGGCCACCGGGCGATTGGTGTTGTTTATCATCCCGCATATGAGGCTTATGGTAATTATGTGCCTTCTCGAGTAGGCAGTAGATATGATGCTTTTATTTTCATCGACCATTCACATGCGTTAAAGCCGTTAAAAGAGTAGAGGCCAGATCAAGAAGATTGGCCTCTTTTTAATGCTTTAATTCCCTTCAAAAGCTCTCTGAATTTCAGCTATATTAAGTTTTTTCATTTTCAAAACGACTTGATTTACACGCGCAAGCTGTTCTGGTGTGGATGAACTCATGATGTCGTTCATGTTGCTTGGGACAATCTGCCACGAGATGCCAAACTGATCTTTTACCCAACCGCATTGCTCCGCTTCAGGGACTGCAGAGAGTTTGTCCCAGTAGTAGTCAATCTCCTCTTGAGTATCACAGTTAACGATAAAAGAGACTGCTTCATTAAAGCTAAAAGCATGCTCATGGGCACTATCCATCCCGATAAACCATTGATCTTCTAATCGGAAATCAGAGTACATCAAGGTACCTTCCTTGTCTGGTTCCATACCTTTTGGATAGCGTGCAAAAAAACCTTGCTCTGAATTTTTAAATACGGATAAATAAAAATTCATTGCTTCCTCTGCTTTACCGCACACTTCACCTACGAACATGAGGGACTGCATAATCGGAGGTCTTCGTTCTCCTATTCGATTGGCCAGTGATAATTGCCATGACAATCCATACTTATCTTGAACCCATCCATACAGCTCATTGAATGGATATTTTTGTAGTGGCATTAACACTTCGCCACCTTCCAATAATTTATTCCAAATGTTTTGAATGAACTCTTTCGCGTTTGGTACTTTCTCCGGATTTACATTCACCGTAAAAGAAAGCGAAGGATTGAACTTAAAGTATGGACCCGCGCTAATGGACATAAACTCCTGTCCCCACAGTTCAAACGAAACGATATTGGCATCTCCTGACGGTGTATCGTTTAGTGTTATTTCATTTGTAATTTTTGAATTTGGGAACAATGAAGTGTAAAACTCCGCTGCTTTTTTTGCTTCTTTGTCAAACCATAAATGAGGGACGATTTTGTTTGCTTCTGGCATCCGTGATTCCACCTTAACTTATGTTTTTATTAGATTATTGTATTGTAATCTGACCTGTTTCATATGAAGGTTGTTCTGTGTAGGTTTCTTTTGGGAAGATAAACGTCCAAGGTATGCTTACACGAGGTTGGATTACAAGGGCTGGAAGTGTAAATTTGCTGTCTCCAATAACTTCTCCTTGAATACTGTAAATTAATCGTTTGTTAATAAAATCTAGCGGACGATCTGAAAAATTATGAACGAGTACTGTCACAAGAAGCTCATCCTTATGATTGATTGCAACGCGTATTCGAGAGAATAAAATTTCCGAACTGTTCAATTTCTTTGTATTATGAAAAAGCTTTTCGATTTGCTGTCTGTCCTCGGCAGCTAATGCCTTATCCCAAGAAGTTTCAAATTGTAATTTTTGCATAGATCTCACCCCTTAAGGTAAGTGTATCATATGTAAAGTTGTTCGAGTTGAAACTGCGTTGAATAGCAAAAAAGAGCCTTCCCACCCCTGTGGGAAAGCTCACTAAGCAATAATTATGTTTACACTAATATCCTTCTTGGTTACCTTCTTTGAGTGAAGCTTTTGGTGTTCGGTCTTCGTCTTCAACTTTTTTGAAGCCCTTATCTAATCGCCCAGCATTTTCAATATCTCCAGAAGCTTGGTATCCTCCAACTGGTGCATTAGAAGTTGTCCCGAATAAATCCATACCACCTAATTCCACATTAATTCTTTGTTTGTCTCGTTTCTTAGTCACTGTGATCACCTCACTAGTAATATGTGCGAAAAGGTGGATCATATAATGGCCATTAATTTCCGTGTGGTTTTATTTTTGTTGCGAGTATAGCAGATGTTTTAGGTGTTAAATAAATTTCTGTGACGATTAGTTCCTGATGATTTAACCAGAACTCCCTAACTTTATCAGGTTTCCCTTTCCACTCATCCGGAAAGTGTTCTTCAGGAGTAAAATCGTCCATAAATATCATTCCTCCGACATTTAATGTGTCAATCAAAACTTGCGCTTCTGTCACTTTTGCAGCTTGTGCATCAGCAAATATAAATTGAAACGGACCTTTTGGAATGACATCTTTCCAATCTCCATACACAAATTCCACTTGAGAATGGTTGATTGAGTTAGCAACAATGTCAATTTTTTCTTTAGAATAATCTACAGAGATGAACTGTACTGCTTGAGAAATGGCTGAAAGAATCCAAGAACTTCCTACTCCAAAACCTGTTCCAATCTCAAGTATTTTCCCTTTCGCTACTTGCCCCACAAGGACAGCTAATAATCTTCCTGCTTCATCTGAACAAGAATGTTCAAATCCATTGCTTTTAGCTAATTTTTTGGTAGCTTGAACTAGCTCTGGAATATATGTATTTGAGCGATATTTTGTTTTTACCATTAATAATATCCCCTTTCCTTATTTCTATTGTTCAAATTCCATACTTTCACCATATTTCCTCTTGGAAAGTGGAAATATAAGAATTCGTAGGGTTGTCTTTGATTTTAACGGGAATAATAAAGAAACTATGAGAAAAAACGAGGAGAGTAAAAATGCCACGAAAGTCTAGTCAACCTGATGATGCAGATATGGAGCAAGGAATAATAATACCTAATTCGCACCAACAAGAGCAACAAGGACATTCAGTCGATGATTTATCTCGCATGTTAGCAGCCGTATTAAACTATATGTCGGATGATGAAAATGAGGTCATTGATGTTGAATTTATCATTGATAATACCGATGGACTGCGTGATTGGTGGAACGAATACAAGGAAAAAAATAGACAATTAATTGAAGATGAAATCAAAGAATCTCTAGGTGAGTTATCTATTGAGGAGCTTCAGAGGATTCGTAATCAGATTAAAGAAAGACAGAACTGATTTGAGTGACAATAATTATGGCAAGTATACAGCTAACATGTTTACTTGCCTTGTGTTAAATTTCAAGTAAGTTTTTTAACTAAATAATGATCAACAATACTTAAGAATGCTTTTGCTGAGTTTTTCATCGCGCGTTCATCAACATTAAAGCGTGGATGGTGATGCGGAAATCGAGTGTTTGGATCTTCCGTAGCTGATCCTGTGAAAAAATAAACTCCTGGAATTTTTTGAACGTAGTAAGCAAAATCCTCACTTGCCATGACTGGCGGAACTTCGATTAAGTTTAATCCATTAATGTGCAATGCTTCTCTAACAATTTCAACTTCCTTCTCTGTATTAAACAACGCTGGGTAGCCTTTATTGTAATCTATTTTATAGGTTGCTCCATATGATTTTGTAACATAATCAATAATTTCTTTGAAATATTGCTCTACTCTTTCCCTTTGTGCTTGATTAAAGGTGCGGATCGTACCAGAAAGGATCGCCTCAGAAGGAATTACATTTTGCGCAACTCCAGAGTTGAAATTTGTATAGGCAGCAACTATAGGCTCCGCAGGATTTAATCTTTGATTTAAAAAAATAAGACTTTGATTAACCATGATAGACCCAATTACGATGGGATTTGACGCCGTATGTGGAGCGGATGAATGCCCCCCAACTCCTTGAATTGTTAATGTAAATGTATCAAGTGAAGTTGTTGCATTCCCTTTTGGCACTGCAAAGTTTCCTAATTCAATAGAAGATAGTACATGATTGCCAAAAATAAAATCTATCCCTTCTAGTGCGCCGTCTTCAATCATTTTTATTGCTCCACCAGGTGATTGTTCTTCAGCAGGTTGGAAAATAAATACTACCGTTCCGTCCAGTTCATCACGATGTCTACTTAAAATTTTTGCCACACCTAACAATGTTGCGGTATGTGCGTCATGACCACAAGCATGCATGACACCTGGGACTTGTGATTTATAGGAGACTTCATTTTCTTCTTGAATTGGTAATGCATCCATATCTGCACGAAGTCCGATTGTCGGTCCAGTATTTGCACCTTTTAAAGTTCCAACGACTCCATAACCACCGACATTCCGCCGAACCTCTATACCATATCCAGCTAAAATATCACCGACCATTCTCGCTGTATTTTCTTCTTCAAAGGGTAATTCCGGATTCTCATGCAAGTGTCTTCGCCAAGCAACCATTTGATCGTACACATCTTCAACCTCTTGAAGCCATTCGGTAAGCAATCGAACACTTCCTTTTAATTGGTAAAAGCTTATTCACCATAGTATATACAAATACTCATTGGATTGTTATGGGATTTTTGGTCACCGCTTCCATTACCAATTAAAAAAGCGATTGTTCTCATTTAACAATCGCATGCTATAATTTCATTGCAATGCCGCCTACTAACCCAATGCAATTTAAGATAATGCCTACCAAAGCTAATTTTGTTCCCTTTTGTTTGAACTGTTTAACTTCTTTCAAACCAATAATCCCCAGAAGTATACCCATGATAGATAATAGTCTTCCGTCTTGACTAAATATTAGTCCGATAATTGATAAGCATCCTATTATTAAAGATCCAATAGCAAAACCATTAGTTGATAAATTTTGCTCTTGATTACTCATAAAAACACCCTTTATTAAGTAATTTGATCCTCGATAGTCTCATCTAATTTTACAGTTTCCTTTTAGAAAAAATCCTCTTAACAAATCCCTCTTTATAATCTGTATATTCAGCAATACTTATTGCGTGAGCTTGTCGCAAGTAATCTTCTTTAAGTTTAGCATAAGCAATTTTTTCTTCATCATTTGAATTTAAGTAATCTCTGAAAAAGACTAGATTTTCCCACAATTCCTCTTTAAAAACTACGGTATGAATAAAATGTGTTTTGGTTTCGAAAGTGTCATCTTTAAATTTTGCAAAAACTACTTCATTCGGTCTTTCTACACGCAGACGGTAAAAACCGATTGTTCGAAGCTTTCTTTCCATCTCTTGATCGATTTTTTTAAGATCATCAACACCAAGGATAATATCAATAATCGGCTTTGCACTCATCCCCTCGATTGCTGTACTTCCAATATGCTCTATGCGACTTTCATCGATGTCTAAGGTTAATTGAATTTCTTTCTTTACATTTGAAAATTCAACTTTCCATTCCTCATCAAACGGTACAATTCTTACTTCGTTATTTTTTAACCCTAGTTTCATACAAACGTCCCCTTTATTTCAGACATAATCAAACCAGTTTTGCTGACCTATCCCTTACTTCGCTATGTAGAGCGGATTCCCTTCTTTATATATAAAACCGCTAGAGAATATCGCGTTGCTCTCTAGCGGTTTATCGATTTATTCTTTTACAAATTCGATTGTACTTCTCACTGTATCAATAGGACGAACAACTTTTTCGATTTGTTCACGTTTTGGCTCTAGGAATGGAGGTAAAGATAATTTTTCCCCAAGTGTTTCGTAAGGTTCATCCCCCATAAATCCAGGCCCATCTGTCGCAAATTCAAATAAGATATGTGGTGACACTCTTGCGTATAATGACTCAAAGAAGAAGCGATCGATATATCCTGAATTTGGAAGTCCAAATTTATTCAGACGCTCCGTCCATTCATTTAATACTGCCGTATCCTCCACACGGAATGCAGCATGGTGTACTGTTCCGTATCCTTGTCGTGCTTGAGGAAGAACCGTGTTATATTCCACAATGACAGAAGCACCGTTGCCCCCTTCTCCTACTTCGAATAAGTGGAATGAACCCTCTTGTGCTGTCTCTTTAAATAGTAGGACTTTTTCAAGCATTTCTTTTAAGTAATCAAAGTTAGCAATTCGAACAAAAACCGGACCTAAACCAGTAATCGCATACTCTAATGGAATTGGACCTTTTTGCCAAGGTGTACCAGATTCCACTCCTGTATTGAATTCATCTGAAATTAGTTGGTATTGTTGATCGTCAAAGTCAACGAATGAAAGAGTTTTCTTACCAAATTGCTCTTTTATACCCGTATGATTCACTTCAAGGCGATCAAAACGTTTTACCCAATAATCTAATGCTGCATCACTTGGAACACGGAATGAAGTTTTCGAAATCTCATTTGTACCATGCACGCCTTTCGGAATGCCTTGGAAGTCAAAGAACGTCATGTCTGTTCCCGCGCTACCTTTATCATCCGCGAAGAATAAATGATAAGTTTGAATGCTATCTTGGTTCACTGTTTTTTTCACTAATCGCATTCCTAAAACGTATGTGAAAAATTCATAGTTCTTTTCTGCACTGCTTGTAATTGCTGTTACGTGGTGAATACCTTTTAAATGGTTCATTTTATTTTCCTCCTTGGTTTTTAGGGAACTGGGCTGTTTTGAACAGCTCTGCTTCGTATTCGACTTGTTTTGTCCACTGGTGCTCGTCTATTGGACAGCTCACTAGCTTTTTACGCCTCTGTTGTCCAATAAAGTCTGGTTATTGGACAACTCACTCACTTTTTCTGCTTCTTCTGTCCAATAAAACCTGGTTATTGGACAACTCACTCACTTTTTACGCCTCTGTTGTCCAATAAAGCCTGGTTATTGGACAACTCACTCGCTTTTTCTGCTTCTTCTGTCCAATAAAGCCTAGTTATTGGACAACTCACTCGCTTTTTCTGCTTCTTCTGTCCAATAAAGCCTAGTTATTGGACAACTCACTCGCTTTTTACGCCTCTGTTGTCCAATAAAGTCCGGTTATTGGACAACTCGATCACTTTTCCGCTGCATTTGTCCATTAGAGCCCTTTTATTAGACAGGTCAACCGCTTTTTCCGCCTCTTTTGTCCAATAAAATTGATTTTATTAATATTCCTCAATCGGCTTTAAAATTGCTTCAATTTCCGCACGGCGGTTTTCTAAAAATGGTGGTAAAACTAATTTTTCACCTAGTGTTTCGATATTATCTCCATCAGCAGTGAAGCCTGGGCCATCCGTTGCGATTTCAAAAAGAATGCCATTTGATTCGCGGAAGTATAAGCTCTTGAAGTAGAATCGATCCACAATACCTGATGAATGGAAGCCACGAGCACGAACTTGTTGATCCCAGTATTCTAGTTCTTCATCATTTTTTACTCGGATTGCTAAATGATGAATACTTCCTCGCCCAGGTCTTTCAGATTCACCATCTAAATACTTCACGACGATTTCTCCAAAAAGCTCGCCCTCAACTGATTGGAAAATTGCTTCTTCCTCAGTACGGCTGACTTCTACGTAGCCAAAAATCTCTGTCAATGTGTTTGCTAGCTTATCAAGTCTTCTTACCGTTATTTCCACAGCACCCATTCCTTGAATTTGATGTTCTTCAGGGACTTCTGATTTTTCCCAAGTTTCCCAGTGTTCCACCTTCGCCCCATTTGAAACAATCAGAGCCAAACGTAACCCTTCTGGATCTTCAAAAAGAATCGATGTATGATTAGCGAATTTCGTAAAATGGCTAGTTTGGACACCAAAATCCTCCAAGCGTTGTTGCCAATACAGTAAACTATCTACAGTTGGGACAAGTAACCCGATTCTTGTAATGGCATTCGTGCCACGATGCGTTCTTCCAACCATCGGAATTTCAAAGAAAGAAAGTTCTGTACCTGGGCTCCCAGTTCGATCTCCGAAGAATAGATGATACATAGAAGGATCATCTTGGTTAACGGTTACTTTCGCTCGGCGCAACCCAAGTATTTTTCGATAAAAATGGTTATTTTCACTAGCATTTTTGGTGATCATTGAAATGTGATGATGTCCTGGAATTTTATACATAGTTAGCTCTCCTTTTTCAGTTTACTAGTCAAGTGATTGGTTAAAAATAAATAGGATTTCTAGCATCCCAATTTATTTTCCGTATTCTTTTGTAATTTCGTCATGAGCTTATAAAGTGTTTTCTGTTCTTCCTCTGTCAAACATTCATCAACCATGGTCGTTTGGAAAGTAAGCTGGTGTTGAAAGACTTCCTGCATTTTTGCCTCCCCGCTTGAAGTCAATGAAATCCATTTCGTCTTCCATTCCTGCTTACGTTGTATATACCCATCTTGTTCGAGGCGAGTGAGCATTCGTGAAATTCCACCTTCCGATAAGGTTGCTTTCACAGCAAGCTCACTTTGCTTAATTGGCTGATAAGTTGCAATCTGATTTAATACATCAAACTGTGCAGCTGTAATTCCAAACGGTTTTAAGAAATCATTCGATAACAAATTACTTTGATGTGTAAAACGAGCAATACGTAACCAAATAAGTGTTCCTAGTGTATTTCTTCTCAATATGCTCACTTCCTTTCGTTACTATCACTTTACATCTCAAGTGAAAGAAACGCAAGGAAAATATCTCGAATTCGAAATAAATTTGTGAAACTCATTCATATCATGCTTTATTGAAGGTATTAATCCCCGAAAGCATTAAGCAGAGTTCCGTAATCAGAAATTCAATTTTACACCTACCACACAACTAGTTACAATTAAGAATCATAGATAGAGAGAGAAGGTTTGTCTTGAAACAAATTCACTATAGCTGGTTTATACTGATTGTTACATTTTTCTCCATCATTGTAGCGGGAATCGTGGTGGCATCGTCTGGAGTCTTTTTAACTCCTTTTGAAAAGGAATTTGGCTGGCAACGGCCAGAGATTTCCGTAGCCTTTGGGATTTGCTTGTTTTTCTTTGGATTGGCTGGTCCGTTCATGGCGGCCTTATTAGAAAAATTAGGGCTAAAGAAAATGATGCTTGCATCAATGGCTACCTTGATGACTGGGCTTCTATTAACATACTTGATGCACCAATCTTGGCACCTCATTATCATTTGGGGAATTATTATTGGACTTGGATCTAGTCTTTTCTTAACAGTATTAAGTCCATACGTTGCGAATCATTGGTTTAAAGAAAAACGAGGA
Organism: Ureibacillus manganicus DSM 26584; assembly: GCF_000772945.1. Lineage (GTDB taxonomy): Bacteria > Bacillota > Bacilli > Bacillales_A > Planococcaceae > Ureibacillus > Ureibacillus manganicus. Next base: position 57,541 of record NZ_JPVN01000014.1, on the reverse strand, counting down.
CTCGCAACAGGAATCTTAACGGCGAGCACGGCGATGGGCCAGCTAATCTTACTGCCTGTCTTAGCGATGGTGATTGAAGGTTATTCTTGGCGTTGGGCAATGGGGTTAATTATAGGTCTTAGCATTATTATGTTCTTCATTATCTTATTATTTATCAAAAACTCACCAAAAGAGATTGGAATTCTTCCATACGGTCAAATGGAGGAAAGTGAGGAAATCTCTCAATCTCAAAAAGGAAATCCCATCATCGTTGCATTCAAGGGGTTGGCTGATGCTCTAAAGTCAAAAGAGTTTTGGCTACTTGCAGGGAGTTTCTTTATTTGTGGATTTTCAACGAGTGGACTAATTGGGACTCATTTTATTTCTTTTTGTATTAGCTTTGGAATTCCACTTGTTACTGCGGCATCCCTGCTTTCATTTATGGGCGTCTTTAACATGGTTGGTACAACATTATCAGGATGGCTTTCGGACCGTATTGATAATCGTTGGCTTTTATTTTGGTATTACTTGTTTAGAGGCGGTTCCCTCGTACTACTACCTTTTGCACTAATGGAAGGAAATATTACTTGGATCATAGTGTTTTCCGTGTTTTATGGGTTAGATTGGGTGGCTACTGTTCCCCCAACCATCAATATTTCAAGACAAATCTTTGGTCTTCATAAAAGTGCCATTATTTATGGATGGATTTATGCATCTCACCAGGCTGGTGCTGCTGTAGCGGCTTATGGTGGAGGGTTGGTTTATCAATATTTTAATACGTATACTTGGGCGTTTTTCATGGCAGGAGTATTCTGTGTGCTAGCGAGTCTGTTTGTCATTGTTATTAAAAAACAACCGTCTAGACCATTAGTCAATAAGTAATAGCGAATCAATAAAAAGCCTAATATTTTAGCTTAGGCTTTTCATAATCTTAAAAGTATTGAGAATAAGAAGCAGATAGAAAGAAAACTAAAGAAGATACACCACCCTATCCTTTTAGCTTTATATTTTTGGAAAGCTAAAGTTACACTTAACACAATAAGCAATATCGACCTTATCAATCTCTCTAATTCAAAGTTCCTTGTCATTAATAAATATGAACTGACAATTAGAATACAGATCATGATGCAAATTTGTATGATTGTTAATAAATCAAATTTTTCATCTTCACCTCTGCTTCTCAACTTGCCCCTCCTTTATCCCCACCATTTAAAACATAACTACTAAAATATAGATTATTCCAATGACTAGTACGATTAATGAAACAAGATATTCCTTAGTTCCTTTAAGATATTTCCAATCCAAAAGTGTTTGAAAACCTATAATTAGAATTAATAAACCTAACCAAAACCACTTCATCACATTCGGATCAAAAATGTCTAAAATAAAAAGACTACCTATTCCCATTGTCGCAATTATTGAGTATCCCCACTTATGTATATATTTCCCTTTCGTTTCAGAAATTTTCTTTCTTTTACCCTCAATTAGAAAATGACCAACGATGAGATTGGCAATACCGACAACAAACACTAATAATGGTGCTGAAATCCCCACTATGTATCCCCCTTTCACAAGGTTCTACTGTAATTACTTCAATATGAGAATTGGTTAATCCTTCTATATAAAAGCAAAATGAGCTTTAGTATTTGAAAGCTACTCTATTTTTATTTAATTGAACGTTTATCGGAAGATCATTTCGAATAATATACACAGATAGGACAAACCTCTCATGATATAATAATGTTATTGCAATCTCACTTCAAATACGATAAAAGTAGGAGATATTTATGGAAAATGGACAATTGCTAGCTGATTCGGCTTTAGACACAACAGCTCAGAGTTCTTCTAAACTTCTTCGCTTTTTAATAGATATTAAATTCTTATTAAAAGGAAAAGTGTTAGTTGCCAATGTACTGCCTGTTTTCACAGCTTATTGGTTAGCGCTTTATTTTCATGGGGAACGATTTGTCGATTATTGGGGTACGTTTCTATTAACTATGCTTGGGAGTACGCTCGTTATTTCTGGGGCGTTAATGCTCAATAATTGGTATGAAGTCGATTTAGATAAAAAAATGGTCCGCACTCAAAATAGACCAACAGTGAACGGGCATTTCGCCTTGAAAGCTGTTTTATGGTCAGGGATTATTACAACAATAATTGGACTTGTCATGATGTTATTTACAACAATTGAAGCTACCCTTTATTCCTTTTTAGGTTGGTTTATCTATGTTGTTCTTTATACATTTTGGTCAAAGCGTAGGTATACATTGAACACAGTTGTAGGTAGTGTTTCGGGGGCATTTACACCTTTAATTGGCTGGGCAGTGATTGCACCTGCAAATCATATCGTGCCCATCGTGATGTTTTGTATCTTATTCATTTGGCAAGTCCCACACACATTTGCCGTGGCAATTAAAAGATTGGAAGATTACACAAGAGCTGGTGTTCCAATGTTGCCAGTCGTTTACGGTGTGGATGTTACGATTCGTCAAAACTTAATTTATATAATCACTTTGCTGCCATTTCCGTTTTTATTGATTACTTCTTTAGGTTGGATATTCTTTTTTGTTGCTATTGTCTTAACAATTGGCTGGATTATCCTTGCTGCAAAAGGTTCACGAGCTATAGATGTGAAAAAATGGGCACAGGCGAATCTACGCTATTCATTAATCTATTTAGTTTTACTATCGTTAGTAATGATTTTATTAACTTCACCAATTTTCAATTAGGGGAATCTTCCGTGAAGGAGGATTTCCCTTTTTATTTACTATACCCCACCTGCCCTTTGACGATTTTTTATTCACCTAACATATAACCAACTACTTTTTTTGTTTTTGGATCAACAAGGATTTGAGGTGTACCGACTACAACATTTTCTATATCTTTAAAAGAAACACTGAATACCTCTTTGCCTTCAACCGTAGGATCTAATATTTCATAGCGATCATCAGCTAGTATTTTCTCTACTTTTGCACTTTCCCAATTTTCATCTGCCCTAGTATGCCAATCATTTTGTTGAATAAAATCCCATGCTACGGATCGAATTTCTCCATACTGATCATCTCGAGCTTCGATCACTTCTTCTCTTTCGGGCTCATTTGAGCAGCTTACGAGAATGACTGTTGATAGTAATGCTATGAGTAGAAACAAATATCTTCTGTTCATCTTAGCCCCCCAATCCTTTATACTCACTAAGTAATTCTCTATGAGACTAATAATCCCTTTAACTGTTATAATTTGCTCATGAACAATTAGAAATGGCGGATTATGTGAATGAACAAAAGCATGAAATTAAGTATTTTATTTTCTCAAATTGTCTTTTTCATCTTTTTCCCTGTTTGGATTGAGTTGACTAAATATCTACATTCAATTGTTATTGTAGTCGTTTGGGTTCTGATCCTTTTTGTATTTTTGTTTGGGGTTAGTTGGATTCGTAAAGAGGAAGTTCGAATATCAAAGCGGAGTCTCAATAGATTAATTTTTTTATATGCGCTAGTTTTGCTTATTTTATTATATTTTAGGCCAGGTGGTGCTAATAATGGATCTGTGAATTTAATTCCGTTAGAGACGATTTCTTATTATTTAACTGACAGTGTTAGTTTTTTGATTGCACTTTATAATTTGGGGGCAAATATCGGTTTATTTATTCCTTTTGGGTTGTATTATCGATATGTTAAAAATGCACCTTCTATGATGCAGCTGATTTTGATTTCTATAGGATCAATTAGTTTGATTGAATTCGTACAGTTTTTGACAAGACGAGGAAGTTTGGATATTGATGATTTAATTTTAAATGTTTTAGGGGTTTTTCTTGGGTATATTATTTTTCCTGTGTTTAGGAAAGTGTTTGTGATCCGTTAGTGCTTATTAGTATGGACGTTTTAGAGCTAGTTCATTATTTTTAAAAAAGTGCGTATGAAAATGTGAGAACGATCTATACTATTAAAGATTTCACTTCAAGTCTATGTGACTAAGGAGGGTTAACCCGATGAGTGCGAATGATCGTTAACTCAGAAGGACCGTCAACTGAGGAAAGCTAATGCAAGGTAAATCCTAGCGGAAGCGGAGGCAGTTTGTCATGGAGGCAGATCGTAAGTGACATCGACCCGGAAATTTATTTCCGGGTTTTTTATTTTCCAATGCAAAAACTATTTAGCTAAATCTAATTCATAATGATAAAATGTTGAATCTTTTTCGTATCCATTTTTTTCGTATAATTTTTGAGCAGAATAATTATCTGGCGCTGTACTTAAACTTAAGCTTTTCGCTCCTGTTTCAATAGCAAATTCTTTTGCTTTATGTAGTAGCATCTCACCTACGCCTTGTTTTCTAGCTTCTACATCAACATATAAGTCATTTAAAATCCATGCTCGTTTCATAGAAATTGATGAAAATGTTGGATAAAGTTGAGTAAATCCAAGATAATTTTGTTCTACTTTAACGACAAATATAACGGATTCCTCTTTTTCAATCCTTTGCTTTATGTAAGTTTTAGCCCCTTCTAAATCAGATTCCTGATTATAAAACATCCGATAAAAGTTAAATAAGTTTGATACTCCATCTAAATCTTCGATTGTTGCTTGATATATTTTCAATACTTCTCACCTCTTGTTTCTAACTAACTGCGTATGCCTTAACAGACGTATAACTTTAATAAATTCCATATTGGAGCGTTAAATTCCTTCTTAGAGAATTAGTGCTTTTGGGTTTGTTGTGTGGATATTAGAAATTTCCTATGAGTTATTAGAAAATCTGAGGTACTTATTAGAAAAATTCTGGGTGTTATTAGAATTTAGTCGACCGCTTGCGTTCTTCAGAGGAGTTATTAGAAAGTTTCAGTGAGTTATTAGAAAATCTCAGGTACATATTAGAAAAAATCAGGGTATTATTAGAATTTAGTCGTGCGCTTGAGTTCTGCAGAAGAGTTATTAGAAAGTTTCAGTGAGTTATTAGAAAATCTGAGGCACTTATTAGAAAAAATCAGGGTGTTATTAGAATTTAGTCGAGCGCCTGGGTTCTGCAGAGGAGTTATTAGAAAGTTTCAGTGAGTTATTAGAAAATCTCAGGTACATATTAGAAAAAATCAGGGTGTTATTAGAATTTAGTTGCGGGCCTCTACTGCAGGTAGCCATTAACTATAGAAGCTGTAGGAAATAAAATAGGAATGTACTATATTATCCCCCGAGGATAATATAGTTACAAATGAAAAATTCTATTATCTCCTGAGCTTTCTGCGTATGTCTATTATCTGCTCTGCTTTCTACGTGTGTCTATTATCCAGCTCCGTTTGTCTATTATTTGCCCTCTTTGGTCTATTATGCTGACTTGAGTGTCTAATATCCGCTCTGCTTTCTAAGTGTGTCTATTATCTGCCCTCTTTTGTCTATTATCCCGGCTGGATTGTCTATTATTCTAAGGAGACTTATTAGAACTTTCTCCACTCCATAAAAAAAACGATTACTCATCTTAAGTAATCGCCCCTTCCGAAAATCATCTACCCTGCCATTCACTCTTTTGTAGCACATAATGATTATGAAGTTCCTTATCAATTTCAATTTGCCCCACAAATTCGAAACCATTTTTTTGAATGACACGATTCGATCCGACATTCCGTTCCAATGCCACTGCATTTAAACATTCCACATTTGTATTCGCAAACAAAAATTGAATCAAACCCTTTACTGCTAGTGATGTATATCCTTTGTTTGTGTGGTACTTTGAAATCCCAAAAGCAATTTCTCGATTTGGTGCTGGAAGTTCCTCTTTAATTCCTGTAGTACAAAATCCAATAAATTCACCCGTTTCTTTTAAGACGATCCCCAACCTCAAATACCTCTGCTCCTCAATATTCGGCACTGCTTCTAAGAAACTCTTATTTGAAGGGATTTCATAATTAGTTACCCAGTTGAATCTTTGCTCTCTTGTGGATTTCCAATCAGGTAGAAATTCGTAAACTTCTGGTTGGTTCGTAATTTCATAAATCGCATCTACATCCTCGACTTGAAATTCACGTAGTAAGATGTCCCCACAGTCAATTGTAAACATTTTTTCATCTCCTATCCTTAATCATCTTTAATCCAAACAAAACACGCAGCCAATTATTTCGGCGAATGATTACGTGATAGACAATCATTATGCTGCTAAATGCGATTACTACCAAAAATACGGCCTTAATAGGAATCTCCCAATCTAGGTTATAAATAAAAAAGCCGAGCAAAATAATAATAGGTTGATGGAGCACATAAAACGGCATAGATGCATCGCTTGCATATTTTAAGGTACTATTTGAGAAGTTTAAGTATTTATCTGCTAGATAGAAGATAAAGAATAGAACATTCCAAACTAAGATGACTCGCAGCGCCATAAAAAGTGCCCAAGTAATTGAAACTGTTTCTGGAAATCCAAAATATATCACCCAGATAAGATATCCAGCAGTACTAAGAACACTTAAAACCCCGGTAAGTACTTCTACTTTTCGAACGAATACCTTTAACGAGGCATTTGAAAAGAAATAGTAACCATATATATATAAAGTTAGATAAAATAAAATTCCCCAACTACCTAAATTCAAAATATTATTAGTAGTCAAAGCTAGAGCAATCAGTGGAATGGGTAATACAAAGTAATGGAAGAATCCAAATTCCTCCGATTTCTTCCCCTTTTTCCTTCCTTTTAGGAAAAGTGGCAATGTAATCATTGAAAATAACAATAATCCTAGTAAATACCATAGATGATGACCGAAAAATGCAAAGTTTCCAGAACCACCGATCTCTAAATAGAAGCCATCGAAATAATGAGGGAAAAATGAAAAGAATGACCCCTCATATTCATTCGCTGTTACTCTTTCAATATATACTTGTGGTGGTGACAATAGAAAGATTCCTAGAAGCAATGGGATACCCAGGCGGTGAAACCTTTCCTTAACAAAACTTTGTGTAGTTCTTTTCGATAAGGCAAAATATGTACCAATTCCTGAAATCACAAAAATATCGGCATAATCCAATTGCCGACTAAGAGAGAAAAAAATTGAATAGTAGATTGATTGATTTCATTGTTTTTAATGTGCCAAGCAAAGGTATTAAAAAACATGGAACAATGATATAGAAAAACGATAAATGTAGCTAATACCTTGATCCAATCTAAATCATGTTGTCTTAAATTCCTGCTAATATTGTTCATAAACTTCCCCTTTAAACGGTTTTCTGCTAGATTATACAATATATACAAAAAAATCCATATACATTTTTTTGAAAAATATAATCTTCTAAACCGTACTTTTCGGAAGCTTATTTCAAATAACATAATAAGGGGATGTTTGTTTTGAAAAGATTTTTCAAGTCGAATTTCCCATTAGTAATGGCAGTGTTATTAACATTAGTATCCTTTATAGATTCTGCTATGTATTATTACCCTTCCTACGCATACGAGGGGATTGATAGAGATATGTACATGTTCACACCTCTATACTTGATTTATACAATATTTCGGGGGACTTTTTTGACTGCCATATTAAACGGCATATTTTTCGTTGTTTTTTACGCAGTAAGGTTTTTCTATAGGAGATTTAAATTATCTTAAACTACTTACTTATAAAAGAGACATGACTATACTTTATTTATACTTATCAATTGATCCATTGGAATCATAATTTTTTAATTCCTTAAAAGTAATTCTATTGTAGACATTGTCTATAATTTCATAATCAAACTGAGCTACACTACCGTGAGCAAAGTATGTGTATACAATATAAGGTTCGTCTTTAAAAATCACCTTTGTATAGAATTCAGGCATTTTAAATCCATAAACACCTTCTACTAATTCAATATCATTCGGGTGATAGCCTTTTTCGTTTACTAGATATTCAGTTACCCGATTCTCAAAAATCTTTTTGTTCGCTTCCACATAAATAATTGGTGATAAGACAAATATTATTATTAAAATTGCTACTAATAAAATAAATTTGTGAAGCCTAGACATAACTTCTCCTTCCTTTTGGTGAGTTATTTTAATCAAACCCCATCCACTTTCAAATGGTTACCTCCTAACTATCACTAACATTTGTAAGTCTTTTTCTAATAACAAAGTAAGAAACTATCCCTAATCCAATGTTTATCAACACGATACTAGTCCCAACTATCGCTGAATATTGATATCCAGAATATAGTGAGTTAATAGTTAGTAATAAATAAATCGTTAAAAACACAAATCCTTTCTTTCTGCTGTTCACAAAGTAGGAAGTGAATATGCCCAACATTAAACTGGCAAATATCAACTGTACTAATATGACCATTATAAACATCAAAACATCATTCTCCATTAAACCCACCCTTTCTCCATAAATGATAAGAAGTAGTTTAAGAGCGTACCTTTATTACCTGAACTTTTCAGGATTTTCAATTCTAATCGAAACGACTTCCCCGCAATTTAAACAAAAAGTATAGATTTTATTTGATCCAGTAAAAGAGGATTTTTTAAGTCTGATAGGAATAAAATCTGTAGCCTCTTTAAACTCACTCCCATTACAATTTGGACATTTCTTATCATTGCTCAAGTTGGAAACCTCCTTATTTCTTAAAACGCGCATAGTTTATGAATCTTCTTCAGATACAAATATCTTTAGTGCACCAAAGATATATATCAAAATGACGATTACCGGTACTAATTTGAGAATAAGAGAGCTAGATAGCACACTTATTACAACCACTGGAATTCCAATCATGGCTGTCATCGATGTAAACTTCGTATGGCGTATTGCTTTTTGGGATGGTTCTGGATCTTCTTTATACTTCCAGCGATTTCCGAAAAGCATACTTTCTTCAGGCTCTAAGTACGACCAGATTAATAAACCGTAAACGGGGATCATCAATATTACAAAAATCGTGATTTCAGCGAAATATTCCATTGGTATACCTCCTAAAAAGAGTGGTTACCATTCTTTGTTAATATACGATTCACTCCTATAATAAGTTTCAATTCATTCAGATTCATTGGTCGTTGAGTAACCATCCATTGCACGAAATATCTTTATACTTAAAAAGCTTAGAGACTTAATATGATCCCTAAGCTACTATTCTGCTTTGATAAATTGAACTATTGAAATTGTAACTTCCCAGGTTGATGTTGATTCCAACTACCGAATCCTTCTGAATACTCTTTCTCAAGGAACATCGACAATCTTTCATCCATACCTTCTGCAAAGTGGAGGTTCGATAATTCTTCAAGATCCACCCAGAAATTACTACCTTCATCAGTTTTATGTAATAATTCGCCACTAAATTCTTCTGTACGGTATTGAAACACAAAATACTTTTCACCTGTTTCGTTATTAAACCAATAGATTACGCCACATGATTCTAAATTTGAAACCGTCAAACCCGTTTCTTCCTTCACTTCTCTAATTGTAGAGTCGATAAGACTTTCCCCATCCTCCACATGTCCACCAGGAAATGAAATCCCTTTCCAAGATTTAATGCGATCTTGAACGAGTACTTTATTATTTTCTTTATCGTAGATCATGCACATGTTTGTCAGTGTAACTTTTGCCACGTCAATTCCTCCAAAAATCAAGCCAAATTAATGAATCAATATTGGCTTTCTACTATTTCTTTATGCTCTTTTGATAATTTTATTAACTGGAATTGATTTTCTTCAATTAACCTTTTTAGCTTTTTCAATTCCATCCATGCCAGGTCATATAGGGGTTTGTCGATCCATCCTTTTATATATGCATCTTCAAGTTCGTCCGCATCTTTTTCGTAGATTTCACCAGTTGGCAATACGATCAGGTCTAAATATAAATCATCCATCCAAGGTATTTGGTCTTCAACTCCTATTTCCTTACAGATATCAATATACCATTGAATAATTCTCCCTTCAGGGTCAAACATTGTTGTCACAGAATAGTTTTCGTTCAAAGGAAAATGCTGAAGCCAGGAATACCCATCCCCCACAATACAAACATTCTCCGTACCGCCATAGTTCACGAAAAGCGGTTTTGAAACTTTTATGGTTTTTACGAGTGTGACGTACCCTTTAAATTCAGTAGTTTCTAAGTAGGTTTGCGCATATTGTTTTTCATCTACTCGCTGCCAACCAGGTCGATCTCCGTATTTCCGCTTTAACATTCTATTCCTCCAATTTAAATTCACTGTGATATGTTTCTATATAACTTCAACAATTTTTCTCTGAATCCTTTTGGGATGACTAAAAGGAGCAGTAGAATTTTGTAATGAAAAAACAGCCAATGCTTTTATATGCAGGGGCTGTCAGTTAATGCTCTATTTATGGTTTTATTTTTTAACAACCGCTTCAAACGTAATCATTTTCGTAGATTTTGTAGGATACTGGCCGTGTTGGTAATCTGCAGAGATGATGATATCTTGGAATCCCACTTGTTCTAGAATCAGTTTAAATTCCTCTACCCCATACCAACGGAGTGGAAAACGTTCTAATTCAGATTGAATTAGTTGTCCGTTACGCCATTTTTCGTATCGATGATGAGAGATAGTGTACTGATTCATAAAATCCACTTCAACCATTTTACTTTCTAAAGTAATAAGGTCACCGTCTTTCGTTTCCCACGTTCTTGTGGATACTTTGTCTATTGGGAATTCCGTTTGTAAAAATAGATCAATGTATAGCTTGCCACCATTAGCAAGATGGTGGTAGAAATTCTTTAATGCCTTTATTGAGTCTTCACGATTATGTAGCAATAGAAAAGTTCCAGTTGGTACAATAATTACCTCATACTTTGTATCGAGTGAAACAGATTCCATATTTCCTATAAATAGGTGTGGCTGCAGCCCCCTGCTTTCGCAATTCGTACGGCAAATGGTTAACATTTCTTCTGAAACATCGAAGCCATCTACTTTTAAACCCTGTTCTAATAGTGGAATCAGCATTCGACCCGTTCCGACACCCGGCTCGAGAATCGGGCCATTACATGTAGCTAAACGTTCGCTATAATATTCCACATCGCCGAACGAAAGCCCAATATATTTGTCTAAATCGTATACTTCTGAAGAAAGATTACTATAGTAAGCTAACAAATACATTCCTCTTTTCAAATCTTATTTGCAAATTAAGCACTAACTTATTGATTCTTCCGTTTCTCTGGTAATCATCCAGTTTCCATCAATTAGTATCCAGTTTTCGATAGTAAACAGTCTTGCAAGGATTTTATCGTTTTTTTCAATAAGAAGTTCATAAAAAACCACAACATTTTCAGTAGTTCTCAGGCGAATGACTCGATTTTCGAATCTCTTTTTCGATCCTATAAAATGTTGCACCGACTGCCTCATCCCACTAAGAGATTCGTCTTTGTTGAAGAACATTGGCTTTTCTGTACCACTTTTAAAAAACGCAACATAGTAATATTCTGCCATTCGGTCTAATGATGTAGTGTCGCCTGTTTTCATCGCTTTGTTCCAATCTGCGATAAATTCATTATGCATATGGGTAAATTCATCTAACAGACTATTTAAATCAACCATTATATAACCCTCACAATCTTTTTTACTGATTAATAGTTCCACATATTTTGGTAATTTACCTTTTTTATTTGTTGGAAAATAGTCAAATTAAAAATGATTGTTTTATGATAATCTTTATTTATTGTATTTTTTACATTAGGGAGAAGTTAAGGAGTTGTTCAAAATGACATGGTGGGCTGTATTATTTATCATCTTTGGCATACTTATTAAATTTGCTATGAGTCCCCCAAGTGCGGTAGTTGGATGGGTTGTTAGTAAATTTGCCCTTCATCCAAAGCTAGATGCAACGAATGTGATTGTCACTTACAACGGAGTACAGCTAGAAGAAGATGAGAAAAATAAAATCACCGATTATTTCAATGAAGCGTTATTTTTAGAGAGAAACCATATCTTCCCTGGGACTGAAAATTCATTTTTAAATCCAGATACAGAGGTTGCTCCTTTCGTTGTAAGCGTAAAAAGGAACAACAAAGAAATGAAATTTTTCCTTTATTGCTCCAAGACCCAAGTAGACGTCGTGAAGCAATGGAAGAAAAAAGTTGCTTCTTATTGTCTTAGTTCTGAGAATTTGCAGAAGTTTGCTGTTTCAAGCAGTATTAGTATTTAAATGAAAGCTATTTTTTAAATTAGCATTCCGATATACGAAAAATAAGTAATCCACCGGTTTAATAAACTCAGGGGATTACTTTTATATAAATATTTTAAGTGTTGGTCTAGTTCTTAAATAGAAAAAAGAATGAGAGATAACAGTAAAAAACAGTTCCTCCCAAATTTTAATCCTTCCATGACAATGCAATGGTTAAGGACTTAGTCAAAGATAGATTCAAAGGAAACAAATTAAGCTTACTGAAAATCCTTTAAAACATTCAATGGAACTATCAGATTCATAAATCTTCCAAAAAGATGTCACTATCGGTTGATGTGGTAAAGAGGATCTACAGTTAACCACTCATATCTATTTTCATACCAGTCTTGTGGTTTTTCTTTGTCGCAGATAATTTTCGCGATATTAGATATAGGACAAATCTCAAATAACGACTTCTTATTTAATTTCCAAGAATCTGTCAGTAAAATCGCTTCTTGGCTGTATTGTATCATCGCTTCTGATACAAGCGATTCATCCATGTCAAAATCATATACAGCATTTTTGGTTACCCCACCGCAAGATATAAAAGCACTGTTAAAATTAAAACGACGTAAAAACTCGACGGTATAGGTTCCTTTCACAGAAGCCTGATAGGGATTAGTCACTCCAGGCAACATGATCACTTGGCCGGTAATTCTTTTTTCTTCAATTGCCAAATTAAACCGACTTGCTGCACTAAGGGAATTGGTTACCACTGTTAAACCTTGTACATTGTCAATCATATCCGCAATGTGAACAGTTGTTGAGCCAACATCCACGGCGATTGTGTCACCATCTTGAATCAGCGTAGCTGCACATTTTGCGATTTTCTTTTTTTCATCAATATGTAAAGACATCTTCTTTTCAAAGACCATCTCTTTATGATTGGGAATGAAAGGAACCGCTCCTCCATGAATACGAGATAGCTGTTCATTCATTTCAAGTTCAGCTAGATCTCGCCTTATGGTTTCGGGTGTTACATCTAGAACCTTTGCTAAATCTATGACAAGAACCTTTTGATTCACTTGTAGTTTATCTAAAATTAAGGTATGCCTTTCATCCTTATTCATTTAAGCGTTCCCTCCATAGAATCCATTGTTCATATTCCATCCTAATCCGTAAAACTAAATTTCCATAATTAACTATACCAAAATAATTGGAAATTTTATAGGACATTAATCTCTGTAAGTAGTCATTCTAATAACTCACCTAACACTAATATAGTCTAAATTGATAATCCCTAAGTTGGGTTAGGATTTCCCCCTTAGTAATACATTCTTTCCTCGTTCGATTTTCGGAAGATCTTAAAGAACCCATTAATCGAAAGCGGTTTGCCTTGAAATACTGGTAAAATGATTTTCATCGTCACATAGGCTGGAAAACTCACTCCTACAAATAATAGGATTCCAGGGATTTGACTGAATAACAATTGAATCATAAATAAAGCCGCACCAAGGACAACCATCGTTAACACATTCGCTAATGGGAAGAATATTGCATTTTTCATATATTGGATAATCGATAATTGATAATGAGAATAAATTGGAAATAAAACAATGAAAGACAATAGAGCAAAAACCAACACAATGAGCATGAAATAACCTAACGCAAACATCCCAAGACTCACATTCGAGCTGATCCAACGATAATCTATCCAAATGATTATGGCAAAGATGACAAAGATATAGCCTAGTAAGTTACTTTTCATAAAATCTTTTTTATAGAATTCTATAAATCCTGAAGCGATTTTTATATCTTCATTGCCTACTAACCATTTTCGAATCATTGAAAACATGGCACTTGTTGCTGGAAATATTCCGAAAACTCCAAGACCAAGAACTGTAAAACCAATCCATAGAAAGTTTAGTGATACTAGTCGAATAACCCATTCTCCAAAACGATTTAACCTATTGTTGAATTCTTGCAATGTTTTTCTCTCCCTTTAATTCTCGTCTCTATTCCTTGTATTCAAGAAGTCAACTTGTCCGACCTTACCGTCTTGTTACTTCATATAAAAAAGCATCGTATCCTCTACCTAAATCCTTAATCGCATGAGAGTCTGAACCGTATACGAACGGTACCCCTTTTTTTCGAATTAACTGCATTACATTGGAAGGCGGATACGTTTCTCCACAATATTCCTTAAAAAGACCGGCTGTATTAAAATCTAATTCGTATCCTTTTTCTACAATTCTCGTTAAAATCTGATCTACTAACATTAATGATTCTGTACTCAATTCCGTGTTTTCATTTTTAAAATAGGTTTGAAACTTTTGGCATAAAGTTAAATGCCCCATACGCTTAGGTTTAAAGTTTCCGAGATCTGATTCAACCATATTTAAATAGTCCGAAAAGTACTTTTCTTGGACTTTTTGGAAACTACCATAATGTTTTACAAGTCCATCTTCATAGTCTTCTGCGCTAAAATCGATGGAACGAAACCCACCATTCCCCATTTGAAAATGCAAGGAAAGAATACTGTCATCTATTTGTTTTCCATATTCACGTAAAAAATCCATCGTCCAGTTCTCGAAACCTGGTAAATAGTCGATTTCAAAACCAACATTGATTTTTAATTCGCTTTTATATTTTTCTTTTAGGTTTTGCATCTTTTTTAAGTAGGTCTCTACATCACCTGCATTCATTCCACCTGTACTAATTGCTTCAGGTTCTCCTGATACTTGTTCCATAAAACTCTGCGGAAGTGGATTATGTTCAGTAATACTGTATTCCGTAAAACCTAATTCAATTGCTTTTTGTATAAAAAGCTCCACTTCCTCCCCAGAACCATGGGGGCAGAACTCTGTATGTGTATGACCATCTTTCTTCAAATTACTCACCTTTTCATTTTGTTCTTTATTGTTCAAAAATCTGAATATCGTGCCAAGATTCTTTGTTCCATCGAATATAAAGGATGATTGCTCGAACCCATTCATCTAAAATAAACACAATCCAAACTCCGACTAACCCGTAGCCGAGATAAACTCCTATAAGAAAACTCATAGGAATGGTAAATAAAAATGTAAAAATAATTGAAAGCATTGTCGGAAACTTTACGTCTCCAGCAGTATTTAACGCACCAATTACAATTTCATTTACCATACGACCAGGTTCTAGTAATATACTAAACCACATTAGTGTTAACACAGTATGTTGAATGACTGGATCATTTGTAAAGAATGGGATAATCATGGAACCAGAAAGTGCTAATATAAATGACGTTGCAACGGCAACCCCTACCGATCGGAACATCACTTTTTTTGTATAATTTTTAGCTTCCCGTTTATAGTCTAAGCCAATATATCTCCCTACAATCACCTGGTTCGCTATAGAGATAGACGCAGCCAATGTAAATATTATAGCTGTAATGTTTTGTGTATAGATTTTTGATGTAATCATTGTGGTCCCAAAGGTTGCAATTATACCTGTAATCATCATTTGTGATGTTGTGTATGAGACATTTTCTAATGCCGAAGGAAGCCCTAATTTAAAAATCGACCGGCTCGTTCCTTTCTCTAACTTGAACGTTTTAAAAGCATCTCGATGTTGCGGAATTAATTTTACAAAAGCAAATAAGACTAGGACTGCACCAATTAAGCGGGCAATGATTGTGGAATTGGCTACTCCTGTAATACCTGTCCCTAGAAATTCCCATGGAGATAAAATAACAATGTAATTTCCAATAACATTAATAACATTTGTAATAATGGATATACCCATAATTACCTTTACGATTGCAAAACTTCGAAATACAGCACTCATGCTGGTTGTAATAGATTGCAAAATCAGACTAAAGCCAACAATAATGAGGTATGTGTAAGCACCGTCAAGTAACTCTTGGGGTGTTTGAATCCAGCTTAAAAATGTTCTGCCAAAGAGGAAAAAAATAAGCGACAAAACGGTTGAAATCAATACATTTAAGTAGACAGAATGTTTGATTACCGATTTCAAGTATTGTTGTCTCTTTGAACTAACAAGCTGTAACAGCTGAATGGAACTTCCTATAGAAACAATTCCAAGTACCATGAGTCCTACCATTACTAACTGATTGGACATCCCCACTGCCGCAACGGCGTCATCACTATATTGACTGAGCATTAGTACATCAATATTTCCTAGTAACATACTAAATAGTTGTTCAATTAGTATGGGGATAAACAACACAGTAAAGCGAGGGATCGCTTGCGTATTTTCTTGAGCTGAGATGGGATTAGAATTTGCGTTCAACAACGGTTTTCGTCTCCATACCATTTGCAGTTAGTCTAATGATTCTTGCGCCTCTTTCAAAATCTCCATAGCACTGATAACCACTGACTTGTCCATAAACTAACTTAATGCCATGATGCTCTCCGACAAAGTTATTATCATGATCGTGACCGCAAAAAACTGCTTCAACTTGACCATTCATATAAGCTGCGGCAAATAACCCTGTGTTAATATAAGGAGCAGAAATTGTATCATTTGTTTCATTACACTCGCCTGATAGAATATTTTGAGAAGCTTGCCAATATTCAGGGAGTGGAATATGCATAAAGATTAAATCTGTTTTTTGTCCGTGCGGCTGCTTGTAGTTTTGTGAAACCTTTCGGAACCAGTTCACCTGTTCAGGATGTACCCATTCGTAAATTCCAACTGGTAACGGCGCAGATGCACCTGAATCAATGACATAAAGAACGTGTTTAATATCTTCACCTTTTTCGTCATAGATCTCTACTGTATAGCTTTCACGGTCTTCTACGATAAAGGAGTTTTTCTTTTCAACTAAGTGCTCTAAAATGCTTTCCATTTTTCGCATATCTGAGCGAACAAATTCATCCTCAGAATCATGATTTCCGTAAGTGATTGCTACTGGAACTTCATGTTTGTTGATGCGCTCTAATAATTCAGTGAATACTTTATCTGCATTTGGAACACCTTCACTCCAAATTAAATCTCCAGTAATCATGACTAAATCTGCATCTAAGTTATCAAAGGCTTTATCGATTAAATCAAATGTTTTATAGTCATCCTCATGGTGTGGTAATGACCCGATATGCAAGTCAGTTAATTGAACAATTTTAAATGTGCCATCTTCTCTTAATTTTAATTTCATCATTTTCACCTCAATGTTTATTCTTTAATGGACCCAACTGTAATCCCTTTAACAAAGTATTTTTGAATGAATGGGTAAATTAACACCATTGGAATCATAACTACAATAATAGTAGCCATTTGTAGCGATTCACTCGTAACTGTGATTTTGTCCAATTGAGAGTAAGCCATCGATCCTGAATTTCTTAGTAAAATATCCGATAGTGCCGCTTGTCTTGTTAACATTTCTTGTAGAAGTGTTGCTAATGGTTTTAAACTCGCATCACGTACAAAGAATGATCCGTAATACCAGTCATTCCAATGGCCAACAGCTGTAAATAGACTAATCGTTGCAAGTACTGGTTTACTCATTGGAATCACGATACTTCTAAAAATCTTAAACTCACTGCAACCATCAATTCGCGCTGCCTCAATGACAGAGAAAGGTAATTGATTGAATGATGTTCGAAGTAATAAAATATTCGTTACACTATACAGACTTGGGATGATAAATACCCAAATGGTATTTGTTAAATTTAATTCTGTTAAAACGAGGTAATAAGGAACAGTTCCCCCGCTAAATAGCATCGTGAAGAATACAAAGAATGTGATTTGTTTTCGACCTGGCAATGTTTTAATCGTCATGGCGTATGCTGCCATAGACATTAGCGCTACACCGATTACTGTCCCTACTACTGTTCTAAAAATTGAAATAAATAAACCATTTAGTAAATTATCTTGTTTGAACACTTCGGTATAGTTTTCGAAAGACCACTCTCTTGGCCAAAAACCAATTCCACCTTTTTGTGCATCTACACCGCTATTAAACGAAATCGCTAATACATGCAAAAATGGTAGAATGATCGCTAAGCAAAATAGTACAATCAACAGTATATTTAAGAATCTTAATGCTTTTGGTCCTACCATACTATTACTCATTCAATTATTCTCCTTATCAAGTGAGCATTTTTTATTTTCATAGATTTCTACATTTAAAATGAAAACCTCCCTCGCTCCGAGTGGATTAGGAGAGGTTTCATTTGAATTTCTACTTATTACTATCTGTCTTTTTAGCTATCTTTTTTCCGTACATAACGAACTATAAAATTTGGAGGATTTTTTAGATACATGAATTCCGGAAAGTAGCCTTTGATAATTCTTTTAGTTAGAATTTAATTGTTGCGCCATCTGATTCTTTTTGTTCAACAAAATCAAGGAATTCTTGTAATCGATTCTTTTCAAGATTTTTACGAGATTCGTCTAAAATTACTTGTGCTTCTTCAATAGATTTTGCATAGTATGCACGAAGAACATCATCGTTGTAGCGAGATAATGCAGTTGAAAGTCCGCCATCATTTCCTTCGAATTCGTAAAGGAATGATTGAACCGTCATTCCATCAATGATTCTTGCATTTGCAAACTTTTCTTCGTATTGATATAAATCTAGAATTTCGGTTGCAGCAGATGCTTTTTCGCCAGTTACACTTTCCCCATAACTACGTTCACCAAAGTCACCTAGATTATCCATATCTGTATAAGCTAAATGCTCACCCCAGTAAGCACCAACACCACGGAAACCAAGTTTTTTCGCTTCTTCTGGATTTGATTCTTTCAGATCAAGCACTTCTTGTTTTACAACTGGGTTACCATGTTCATCTAAATCGTAATCTCTTCCTTCAAGACCATAGAAGTACAGCATTTTTCCTTCTTCACTTGCTAACCAATCAGCAAATTGCATGATATGTTCTGGATACTCTGTTGTACTTGGTATCGCCCAGCCAGCATAACCAGATTTATAAGAGACAACCATGTCATTTGTGCCATCAACACGTGAGATTGGACCTAATGGGATATACGTCATATCATTATTTTCTGGCATATAGTTATGCATATCTGACACAATTCCGAATGAACCGTTCACGATACCTTCTTTTGCACGTGTTTCTTCCATTGTGTAATACTCAGGTGTCATTAACCCTTGACTGATTAATTGTTGAACAAATTTCACTCGTTCAATCCCGTAGTTTGTTTGTGCTTCGTGAAGAATTTTTCCATTTTCATCCTTCATGAATTTTTCACCACTAACGCCTGTCCAAACAAGGTCATTGTATAACCAATCACGGTCTGAACCGCCCCAAGCTGTAGGACCAATTACAGTAATCGGTCTTCCGTTATCATCAACGAAATTGCCTGATTTCATTTGTTGTGCTAACTCTACTAATTCTTCTGATGTGTTTACTTCGTTTGGATCAATTCCTAATGCATCTACTATGTCTTTCTTAATGTAAAGCCCACCAACAGTAGGACGTCCTACATCCCCACCGTTACGGTTGATTGCCATATGAACTAAGTAAGAAGCGCCATTCCATTCTTCACGGAACATAATGTTGTCACGTGTGTCGGCTGGTAAGTAATCTTCTTCCAAATACTTTGAGTACACTTTTGTGTTTTGCATTAATGGCGTTAAATCATGGAACATTCCTTCATTTGCCGCTTTTAGTAATAGGGACATTTCTGGACGACCACTATTATTTAAATAGAAAGCTACAAAGTCTGCTAAATCGCCTGCTGCTAATCCTGCTGCTAAAGCTTCAGTGGAATTATCGTTTGTTACTGTTTGTAATTCTAACGTAATCCCTGTTCTTTCTTTGATGTAAGCTAGAACTTCTTCATTCATGTCTATACCAGCGTCATTTGCTGATTGAAAAACGAGACCAGTTATCGTACGGTCCGCAATCCAAGTATCCGGAGCGCCTTCTGGTTTTTCTGTAATAATCTCTGAATTCTTATTTGAACAACCAACAGCAACAATAGCTGTTAACACGAGTAAAACTGTTGTTAAAAATCTTTTAAATGAAGCGTTCATCTTGTTGTTTCCTCCTATAATTACCATAGTGAAGTACCGAATTTTTTACTTGTGATTTTATTGACAATAATTGTGATGATTAAGCCTGCAATCCCTTGCATCAAACCAATCGCTGTTGCGTAGCCAAATTGACCGCCTTGTAGACCAGTTCGGACGATATACGTATCGATTGTTTCGGAAACATTTGCATTTCCTGGGTTTTGCATTAAATAAACTTGATCGAATCCGGAAGATAAAATACTTCCTAAAGATAAGATGAAAAGGATAATGATAGTTGCAGAGATTCCAGGTAACGTAACGTGCCAGATTTGACGTAACTTCCCTGCCCCATCGATCGCTGCTGCTTCATACAGTGTAGGTACAATTGCAACAATGGCAGCGAAATAAATAATCGAATCCCAACCAATACTTTTCCAAAGATAACTGATAAAGACTAATGGTAAGAACAAGCCTTCTTCCATCATAAAGAACTTACTTCCATCTCCGCCAAATGACTCAATTGCTTGATTGATCATTCCTGTGTTCGGAGCGAGTATTCGGTTCATTAAACCAACAACAACTACCCAAGAAATGAAGTACGGGAGATACGTAATACTTTGTAAAGCACCTCGTAATTTGTTGTTTTTCACGTCGTTTAGCATTAAAGCAAGTAAAATTGGAAATGGTAAATAGACAAATAGTTTTAAAATACTGATAATAATTGTGTTTTTTACATATAACCAGCTTCTCGGATCGTTAAAGAACTGTTCAAAGTACTTGAAACCTACCCAGTCGCCACCTAAAATTCCTGTATTGAAGCCATACTGTTTAAAAGCTAAAATCAAACCTGCCATTGGCCAATATGAGAAAATTAGGAAGAAGGCCAGACATGGAAAAAGCATGATATAAAAGATTTTATGTTTATTCATTTTTGTCCATAGTGTTTCCTTGACAGGGTTATAGTGTTTTTCAAGCTCTTCCTTTGTTTTTAATACACCATTATGGACGACAACGTTTTCCAAGTAAATTCGCTCCTTTCCTATGATCGATGGATATAAATTGGGTTTGTAAAAGCGATCCGTTCATTCGCTTCATTTAACATTTCAACTCTTAGTAGCGAAAATCCATCGTTTTGGAGTCGGATGATTTCTTCCCATTGCTTTTCACCCGTAAAGACTTTTTCATAGATGAGGCCATGTTGGGAGTAAATCTGGAACGTATCACCACCTTTAAGTTGATTGAGGTGAACCGACAGATCTATCTCACCGGCGTAATCCTCTACACGATCTCCTAAAATATGAATCTCATTTACTTTGAAGTCGATTTGCGGACGAATAGAACTATATGTTCTTCCCAGTTTAAGAGCTTGTAAAATATCATCTTCTGTTTCATTGTTTGGAACGAGGACATAAGTATAAGCAATTGCTTCATTCGGGTATAACCTGTGCCAATCCCTGCCGCTTGAAGCAGCAATTTCAATCCCATTTTTTAATAATCGTTTCCATTGATGGAAAGCATCTTCGTTTGATAATGATTGATGTGGGTTTGTACTATTCCAAACTTCGATTGCATCTACAAATTTTAGATGATCTAAATGATACTCCCACCGACAGCCTGTACAAAACGGATTGCCACTATCAAAAGGATGTGCGATGGTAATATAAACATCTTGTTCCTTTAGCTTTTTTAAATATTGTTCAATCGTGTTCTTTGAAAGTTTTGTCCAATCAAATAGAATTTGTTCTCTTGGCCCATGTACTAAAAAGTGACCATAAAACGTAGTGTATTCAATGCCATTTAACAGTCGCACTTGACGGTTAAAGTTGTTATTCTGTTCTGCCTCGATTAAAGCAGTCATTGTATTATGATCTGTAATTGCGAGCCAATCGATTTTTTCATTTTCCGCCTGCGTTATTAATTCTTCTGTTGTTTGTGGGGCATCACTGTGAACGGTGTGACTATGAAGTTCCAATCGCTTTACTTGAATCGGTTCTTCTTTCGGTTTTCGACTTCGGTTTTTCTTTACTGCCTCGAATTGAAGATTTTTAAATGGTACCGTTTCTTCATTTTTATCTTGATTGTTTTCCGAAACACCAGTGACTACAAATTGACCAGTTATGACGTTTGAAAAAACGCCATGACCGCTGATGATAAATTCCCAAAACCCTTCTTGAATCTTACCTGCGAGAAATCCTTCTGTTGCTTTCTCCTCATTGATGATGATCAACTGGTCTTCTGCGAAGAAATGATGAGCACCACGAATATTCCCTGGGTCATTGATTGAGACCGTTAGTAAATTTCTTACCGTTGTTTCATCTTGGACAAGGGATTCACTTAACCCTTCACGGACAACAGCTTGTCGAATCATTACTTGATCTGTTTCGACGATAGGACCGTATTGAAATCGCACTTGAATTTCTGATAGATTGTTTGGTACATAGACTCGATATACGAGATGGGCTTGATGTGCTGATTGTGTCATTTGAAAATCTTGTTTAAAAAGTTCTACATTCATGCAGTAAAGCGGTCCTTATCCTTAGTTTTCTGATTCGTTAGAGTCTCATCTAAAGTCGGTACTCGAAGCTCTGTGTCTCGATCAAAGAAATGAATTTGGTCAAAGTTAATGCCAAATTGAACTTTTTGTCCCGCTTCGAATTGATCCATACTATTAATCTTTGAAATGATCGTTTCGTTTTGAATCTTGAAGTATACTAAAGTTTCCGCACCCATTAATTCAGATAGTTCTACTTGAACCGAGATAGTAAGGTCTTTCTTTTCTTCATGGACCAATTCTAAGTCTTCCGGTCGAATACCCAATAACATGTCTTTGTTTGAATAGCCTTGTGATTTGAGTTTTTCTTGAACCGTTTTAGGTAATTCAAATGAGTGTTCACCGATCTTGATTCGATTTTCTTTTACCGTTGTATTAATAAAGTTCATCGCTGGGGATCCGATAAATTTTCCAACGAACACATTAGCCGGTTTTGTATAGATTTCCTTCGGTGTACCGATTTGCTGAATCAGTCCATCTTTCATGACAACAATACGAGTTGCCATAGACATCGCTTCTGTTTGGTCGTGAGTTACATAGATTGTTGTTGCTTTTAAGTTTCGATGGAGCTTCGTAATTTCTGCACGTGTTTGGAAGCGAAGTTTAGCATCTAAATTCGATAGCGGCTCATCCATTAAGAAAACTTTTGCTTCGCGGACAATAGCCCGGCCTAGTGCTACCCTTTGCCTTTGCCCGCCAGAAAGTTCCTTCGGTTTACGCTCTAGTAATTGTTCAATATCTAATATTCTTGCAGCATTTTTCACTCGACGATCAATTTCTTCCTTCGGAGTTTTACGCATTTTCAAACCAAAAGCCATGTTGTCATAAACATTCATGTGAGGATATAACGCATAGTTTTGGAATACCATGGCAATATCCCGGTCTTTTGGGTGTAGATTATTTTGTTTTTTGCCGTCGATATAGATTTCTCCTGAAGAAATATCCTCAAGTCCAGCAATCATACGTAATGTAGTTGATTTTCCACAACCAGATGGCCCAACTAGAACGATAAATTCTTCATTTTCAATTGTTAAATCGAAATCGGTTACGGCATGGACACCCTCAACATAATCTTTATACATATGCTTTAACTCGATTTTTGCCAAATCTCTCTCCTCCAGTTACCATTCTTGCAATTTTTATAGGTATGTTCATATTCCAGGTTTTAATTTTGAAACAATCAAACATTTATTTCTTTTAAAACAAACATAAAAACAACAAATTTTGTTTTGTTTTGATTTGTTTTTACTTCTCAAATATAAAAACAAAATATTAACTGACTATGTGAGAATTTTTAATAATTTGTAAACGTTGGCACCAAAATTGTAAATTATAGCTATAATTTATCGATTTTTAGTTGTTAAAATAACAATCTTTTAGTCACATCGAAAATTGAATGATAACCAAACCTATTCCCAACTAATTATGTTGTAAACAAAAACAAAACAGACATTCTACTTTTTGCTTATTCCCAACTAAAGAGTCAAAAAAAGAGAGTAAACGTAGGGATACATCCCTCGCTTACTCTCTTTCTCAAAATCAATTAGCTTTATACTTATTAAAAAAATTCTCATAGGTTGGTATTCTTCAAGGCAAATTTC
The DNA here is from genome assembly GCF_000772945.1 of Ureibacillus manganicus DSM 26584. Taxonomy (GTDB): domain Bacteria; phylum Bacillota; class Bacilli; order Bacillales_A; family Planococcaceae; genus Ureibacillus; species Ureibacillus manganicus. The sequence continues at coordinate 33,378 of NZ_JPVN01000014.1, read as the reverse complement.
CCTTAGGGGGGTTCGTCATACTCTTAAAAGCGGAAGATATTAAATTGTTTGGAAGACATTTACTGTAGGTTTGAATGGTTAATTTTAATCATAGATAGGCATAAACATTGATGGATTCAGTTCTTCACTCTCAATTACAATTGCCGTTAACCCTTGCTCTGTTTTTGTCTCGTGCCATTCATCTTTCTCCCAAAAAACTGCGTCCCCAGGTTTAACCTTAACGTATTCCTCTTGTTCCCCTCTTACAGTGCCCTCTCCGCTCAAAATTAGCAGAAGTTGAGGAACTGTTGCTTGATGGTAGCCAATAATCCCGTTTCCCTCCAAGTACATACACCCTATCCTTGTTACCTTTTCGGTTTGGGTAATACGAGACATGATAAAATTAGAATTGTAATGTGAAATCTTCTTCCCAACTTCTTGACTGAATTGATAAATCTTCAAGAACATTCACCCCTTGCTGGATTACTCAGATTTATGCCGCGCGATTTCTTCTGGCACTGGAATTGCTTTTCGTGCTTGTAAATCCATAATCGTCATAATAGCAGTAGATGAAGCTGAAAGTTGATCCTCATGATACGTATATTGTTCTAGTGTAAAGCTTTTCGTCCCCACTCTTTTCAACTTTGTACGTATTTGTACCTGATCGCCCAAGCGGACCTCTTTAACATAATCTGTTTCTAATTTTAGTAAAACCGGACCAAGCTGCTGTTCAACTAATTCTTCAAAGCCAAGTCCAATTTCCTTTAACCATTCCATACGAGCACTTGTAAAATTCATAATATAATTCAAATAATTCATATGACCAAGTTCGTCAATTTCATTTTCTTTCACCGTATATGTTGTGATGTGTTCCATTCCTATCCCCCATTGAACTATTATTCTATGAATCCATGAACCATTCTATGGATGGATCCTTAGTTTATTAATTCAACTGAAACGGTCTTTTTCCTTCATTTTTTTGAGGATGTGGATTAACTCATCTCCATAGTGCCTTTCACTCGCGCAAGATACTCTGCGTAACGGATTGCAACGATACTAATCGCAAAATATATACAGCCTAATAAAAATTCCTCCGACATTAATCGTAAAAAATGTGAAGTGTCACCTTCATTTACTATGGCTTTTGTTAATTCAACCCCGCGTGTTAACGGGAAAAACTTCGCTAAATCACTCAACCAACTAGGCATAACAGATAATGAATAATTCGCACCACTTAAAAGTAATAAGCTACTAGCTAGTATGTTTGATAGCAAATGCATCGATGGGGTCCAAAAACTACATGACCCTAGAATTAAGCCAAGTCCACATGCAGAAAAAATAGAAATGGTCCAGATACACAGAAGTGGCAAAATCGCTTCAACTGGAATTGATATACCAAAAATAAGTACACCGAAAATTAAGCCGAGGATAGCAGTAAAAGCCCCATTTAATATATGCGGAATAGATCTTGCGAAAAATAATACCCCTTTATTGACTGGTGATGCCATGACGATCGGTAACGTCCCCATCCCACGGTCTGACATCACAACTGACATCATGCCAAACACTGAGCTCATCACGCAAAGTAATAGTGCATTGGAAGCAACATATCCCTCTAGCCATTTTCCTCCATAAACATAATTCACCAACATCGCAAAAAAGATCATTTGAGTTAATGGATTTAATAACATGACAAGGATATAGTTTTTAGGATCTAACATGCTAAAAAGTGCCTTATATGATAGTAGTGCGTGTCTAAAAAATCGTTTTATACTTTCCAAGTTAATACACCCCCAATTTTCCATCTATTCGAGCTTTCCTATCTACCGCTTTATACGCTACAAATGCGATCCCAACATAAATGGTAGTTATGGCAATTAAGATAACGAACGCCTGAATAATTTGAGTTGATGTGCTTGCACTATTCGTAACGGTTCTTAACAGCTCGATTGCCCAAGTCGGTGGTAAGATAGCGGAAAATGGTTGAAGCCACGTCGGTAAAATCACAATAGGAAATAAAAAGCCGCAAATTAAAAATATCGGATATTCGATAAAGTTCATTAATGCCTCTGCCTGTTTTGATAATGTAAAAAGTAACGCCATTACAAAGGCAAATACTGATATGGAAATGACAACTGCAAGGTGTGCCGAAACGATTAGTAATGGCTCTAACATTGGATATTCTAGATTAAAGACAAACCGCAAATATATGAATGACAAATGCATCGAGACGAATCCCCAGATGGTATTACCCACAATTTTCCCCATGATTATATAGGAGAATGAAACTGGCGCAACAAATATATTTTCCAACGTTCCATAATAGCGTTCACGGTTTATATCACTTGCGGAAGAATAAACAATTGACGTCCATAAACCCATAAATCCTGAACCTAGAACGACATATTGAAAGATCTTCTCTGGTGATTGCCCTCCGTATACGAAATAGGTAATGGTCGCGTAAAAAAATGGCGATATCCAGATCACAAACTGAAACATTGGTCTTGCTATGGATAACTTCATTTGTACAATTATCGTTTTGAAAAAGGCTTGTAGATTTCCGCTCATCTTACACCCCTCCTACCATCGTAATGTAGGCATCCTCTAATGTTGGTTTTGTAATGGATAGATCTTGCACATTTAAATTTGGCAAGTTATATAGCAATGAAACAACCTTTTGTGGTTCATCTGCATGAAGTCGGACTTTCAATAAGTTTAGTTCTTCTTGAATCTCATATTCTGAAATGGAGCTGGAGCCTTCCTCTAAAAATCTGGTAATCTCTTGTTTCGTACAGTTTTCAAGTTTGCATTCAATAACCGAAAGATGATTCGTACGTTGTTTTAAATTTTGCGGTGTATCGATAGCTATAAGCTCTCCGTGGTTAATAAAAGCAATCCTGTCACACAGCTCATCAGCTTCATACATGTAATGAGTCGTCAGTACAATCGTCGTTCCTTGTTCATTTAAATCCCTTAAAATGTCACGAAGCTTTCTTGCACTCACTGGATCGAGTCCAATAGAAGGTTCATCTAAAAATAGGATTTTCGGATTGTTCAGCAGTCCTCTTGCGATTTGAAGCCGCTGCTTCATTCCTTTCGAAAAGGTTTCCACTCTACGATCAGCTGCTTCCTCCAATTCGACAAGCTTTAGTAATTGTGGAATTCGCTCTTTTTGAACTGAACGTGGAATTTTATATAGATCAGCAAAATAAGCAAGATTATCATAAGCGGACAGACGCCAGTATAAATTTCGCTCCCCACCTAAAATGAAATTAATATGCGGCCTAAGTTGTTTGTGCTGATTTATAGGATTGAAACCAAGCACCTGGATTGAACCAGATGTCGGGATCAACATCGTAGTTAACATTTTTATCATCGTTGTTTTCCCAGCACCATTCGGACCAAGCAACCCAAAAATCTCACCTTTTTTGACTTCAAAAGAAATCCCCTTCACTGCTTCAACTTCCTTTTTCTCTTTCTTCCAAATCCCCGTTTTCACTTCATAAATTCGTTTCACTTGTTGAACTTGAATTACTGATTCCGACATTGATTGATCTCCCCTCTAATATTAGATACTTATCTAATAAGGTGATTATCTAATATTAGGGTGTGAATTTCAATAGTTTTCTGAAAATTAAGGAGGATTATAGGTTGGGATGAGGTTGAGGATAATCGAATCGGGTTTGTCGGGCCAGTTCTAGAACAGTTTTTCGATAAAACTACTCTTTTTTTCCACGAGAAGATGTTTCAAAGACAATCTTCCGAATAAATCACTCTTTCTGTCTTCGAGAGGTGGCCTCGAGTACAATTTTTCGAAAAAATTACTCTTTTTGTCCTCGAGAGGCAGTTTCGAAGACAATTTTCCGAATAAATCACTTTTTCTGTCTTCGAGAAGCGGTCTCAAGGACAATTTTCCGAATAAATCACTCTTTCTGTCCTCGAAAAGCGGTCTCGAAGACAACTTTTCGAAAAAATCACTCTTTTTGTCCTCGAGAAGCGGTTTCGAAGACAATTTTCCGAATAAATCACTTTTTCTGTCCTCGAGAAGCGTTCTCGAAGACATTTTTTGTCCTTGAGAAGCGGTTTCGAAGACAATTTTCCGAAAAAATTACTCTTTTTGTCCTTGAGAAGCGGTTTCGAAGACAATTTTCCGAATAAATCACTCTTTCTGTCCTCGAAAAGCGGTCTCGAAGACAACTTTTCGAAAAAATCACTCTTTTTGTCCTCGAGAAGCGGTCTCGAGGACAACTTTTCGAATAAATCACTTTTTCTGTCCTCGAGAGGCGGCCTCAAGGACAACTTTTCGAATAAATCACTTTTTCTGTCCTCGAGAAGCGTTCTCGAAGACATTTTTTGTCCTTGAGAAGCGGTTTCGAAGACAATTTTCCGAAAAAATTACTCTTTTTGTCCTTGAGAAGCGGTTTCGAAGACAATTTTCCGAATAAATCACTTTTTCTGTCCTCGCGAAGCAGTCTCAAGAACAACTTTTAGAGAAAATTCACTTTTTCTGTCCTTGAGAAGCCAGCCCCCTTAATAAAAAAACAAAAAGCTCAACCAATCACGGTTAAGCTTTTAGGAAAATCTGCATCGAACGAAACATTTCGTTTACTTGTTCTTTGTCTGCAGTAAAATATTTGATTGTCCCGATTTTTTCTTCTTGTACGAGGCCTACTTTTTTCAATGTTTCGAGATGGTGGGAGACAGTTGCCGTAGTAATTCCTAAATACTCCGCTAGTTTCGCTCCGTACTCTTTTTGAGTCGCAAGCATTCTAAGCATTAACAGTCGATTCGGATCCGCAATAGCTTTAAGCTGCTTCGCTAAAGTCTCACTCTTTTCCCGATCATCGGATAGTGGCTTCGCACAGCCGTAAACGATAAAACAAACCGATTCATTAAAAATTCGAATCCGTACAGGAGATAAAAAATAACTCGGCAAGAAATAATACATTTTATAATCGCTCACACGTCTGAAAGTCTTTCCCATTACATATTGAGCAAGTAATAACGGTTCTAGCGATAATTGCTTCAGTGTCGCAATCGACTGTTGCGCGACGGATTGTTTGGATTCCAACAAATCCTGAAATAGACTATTTTGGCTAATCTGCAATATTAGATTGGCAAACTGTTCCTTAAAGTTTGTTATCTCCGACAGCCATTTTTCCACAAAGGCACGATTTTCATCCGTCTGCCAATAATAAGTCGCTTCAACACCCCAGATGGAAGCGGGGTTATGTATAAGCTGGTGAACCGTTTCTAGTGGAATTTCCTCACTCCAAAAATAATAAACAAAATACTCATCTTTCAATTGCTTGAGCTTTTCTGTAAACTGCTCAACGGATGTAAAGTTCGGAATCGGAATAAGTAGATTATATATGAAAAAAACCCCATTTTGAGGCAGCATTCTCAACTGTTCAATGACAGGTTGCTCTCCTAATAGCTCTTGCATTTTTGCAAGGTCTTCTCCTAAAAACTCTTTATTATTCGTTGTTATCGCACATAACATTCCTATGCTTTCAACGACCGGTGAAGATACATACATGACCTGCTCCAATGGCTGGTCAAATAAATCCATCTCACTTCCCATATGCAATCTTCCCCTCAACCTTCGTTACTCATTAGATACATATCTAATATCATATTAGCTGAAATTAGGTTTGTTGAAAAGCGAACAGTTACGGTTTATTAGCACCCCATCAACATTCGGAGTTTTTGCATTTATGGTAAAATGGAAATTATTACTTATATTATTGGTGGCAGGACTACTTAATTAATGTAATTCTCTCTATATTCCATTCGAAAAATAAAAAAAGATAGAACCATTTAAACAGTAAATGGTACAATTTTCAATGTTAGTAAAATGAAAGGTGGTTGATATGATGGAACAATTTGCATCATTTGGGACGATGGGAATTTGGATTGGAATCTTTTCTTCGCTTATGTTTGTTCTCTGTCTCTATTTCTTTCTAACTTATTTCGAACATTTAAAACATGACGAAGACGAACAAATGAACAAATCGAAATCTCTTGCAGTATTAACATTGGCACTCGGATTATTGGTGCCTGCGTTCTATCAAATGTTTCTATTCAATCAGATGATGAACTGATGAAAAGCTACCAAAGTCAATGTTGGTAGCTTTTTGTCAATTAATGAATAAAAGCACCCCTTCGATGAGGTGCGCTTTTTCTAATTTTTAATTGCTATAAATTTTATAAAGTGTTTTCGTTTTCTTCGCGTGATACATCGCCATATCTGCATGTCTTAGAAGGGATTCTATGTCATCACCGTGTTCTGGATAAAAGACAACACCGATACTTGCAGAAATCTCAACAAATGAATTTGAAATATAAATAGGCTGTTTCATAGCTTCATCGATATTGTTAATAATATCAATAATTTCTGTTTGATTATTTTCTCCAGGCACAACTACTGCAAACTCATCTCCGCCAATTCGATAAATAAATCCTTGTGTCTCAATCACTCCGCTTAAGCGTGATGTCACTTTTACTAACAGGACATCGCCAGCTTGGTGACCATACGTATCATTCACCGGTTTTAAGCCATGCAAATCCAAAAACATCACCGTAAATACGTTGTTCTTTTTTAGTTCTTCTTCCAGATCCATTTGGAATTTGAGCCTATTCGGTAAATCCGTTAATGTATCATGATAAGCTCGGTAGCGAACTAAATCTGATTCTTTCTTTTTTTCGGTTATATCCCAAAATACTACTTGGACGGCAGATTTCCCATTTAATTGAATAGGCATTGCATTTACTTCGACATCAATGACTTTTCCATCATGTCGAATATATTTTTCAGTAGTTGTTGGTATGATTTCACCATTATTGAGAGCTGAAATTTCATTAAAAACAGTTTCCTGATAATTTGGGTGGATATATTTACTAATATGAGAACCAATGACATCATTTATGTTTTCTGCACCTAATAATCGTAAAGCAGTCGAGTTAACATAGCTAATGATTTTATCTTGGTGGACAACAATTCCTAGTGGCGAAAATTCAACCAATTGCCGGTAACGTTCTTCACTTTCTTTCAACTCTTGTTCAACTTTTTTCCTTTCCGTAATCTCCCGATAACTTACCATAATGGATTCTTTACCTAGATACATAATGGGAATGGCAGAAAGAATGGCGTCCTTTAATTGCCCTTTTTTAGTTCGTAGCCTTAAGTCAAAATCGTGGTTTGGTTGATTTGTCTCTAAAATTTCCTTAATAATTCTCTCTGCAAGGTCCAAATGTTCTGGAGCTACGAATTCCATCGTCGGCTCCCCTATGAGATCCTTCAAAGGCATGTCCACAAGTTGGGCAGCTGAAGGGTTGGCAAACAAAATCGTCTCTCCGTCATGTACCACGACTGGATCTGGTAATTGAGAGATTAGATTACGGAGCCTTTCTTCACTTTCTGATACAGCAAGTTCCAGTTTCTTTCTTTTCGTTATGTCCTGAACTTGGGAGATAAAAAATAGACTATCATCATCATTTCGAACAATGAAAACCGAATGCAAAACCCATGCAACACTTCCATTTTTGTGAATATATCTTGTTTCCATTTCATATGAATTTCTTTCACCTGTAAGCAATGCTTCAATATGATGAAAATCTTCTTCCACATCATCTGGATGAATAATATCACGATAACAAACGGATAAAAGTTCACCTTCTGCATAGCCAGTAATATACGATAAAGCCGGATTCACTTTTATCCTTATTCCATCTAACGATAAGATTGCCATTCCAATTGATGCATGGTAAAAAGCCTGCTCAAATTGTTCGATAAAATTTCGCATATTGCTCCCTCAAGACAAATTTTTTAGATTGATGTTTCTAATGAACCATAATATTTCCATCAATAATACCTTTTTTTAACAAGTTGTGCAAAACTAAATTCTCTTTATATTTAGCTTCTCCATGTACGTTTCGTATAATCGCTTTCATTTTACACAATTATAATAAGCTTACTGCATCCGAGTTTCATTTAATGAAACTTTTCTTGCATATTTTGAACGAAAAAATTAAACCATTTATACTAACGAGAACTGAGGTGATGAAATGGCACAAAATGAAGTTTCGACATTAAAAAGAGGATTTTGGAGGTATATATCATGAAAGTAGTAGCAATCGTAGGAAGTATTCGTAAAGATTCATATAATTTACAACTAGCAAAACAGGTACAAACACGTTTCGCAGAACAATTTGAAGTGGAAATTTTAGACTTGGCTCCCCTTCCAATGTACAACCAAGATATCGAGTTAGAAGCACCACAAGAAGTACTTGATTTCAAAGCGAAAGTAAAAGAAGCTGACGCAGTTCTTTGGGTAACTCCAGAATATAACTCAACAATCCCTGGTGTGTTAGGAAACGCAATTGACTGGTTAAGCCGTGTGGACAAAGTTATGATCGGAAAACCATCGATTATTATGGGATCTTCTATGGGAATTTTAGGTTCTGTAAAAGCCCAAATGCACTTACGCGATATTTTATTTGCTGGTGGATTAGGCTCTCCAGTACTTGGCGGAAACGAAGTATATGTTGGGGCTGTTCACGAAAAGTTTGATGCTGAAGGTAATTTAACTGATGAGGGAACGATCCAATTCTTAGATGGAGTTATCGCTAACTTCCAAGACTGGATGAGAAAATACTACGTATAATTTAAATCTAACACCTCTTCAAAATTTGGAGAGGTGTTTTTTCTTATCTCGAGAATATTATGAAAATAAATTAAAAGATGAGCTATTATAAATACTGTTCCTAGTGACACATTTACAATAGTTCATCCCAAGCCCACATTTAAATTGTTTTTATCTATCCATTCTTTTTCTTTTTTACGGTAACATAGACCATACCCGGAACCAATATAACAGCTACAACTAATAACCCAATTGCCATTGTACTCATATTAGTTACATTCATACCTGTAGCAAATGCAATCCCGTAAATGCTTGAAGCTAAAATATTCCCAATAAACCTTGATGTCATAAGAAGGCCAGATGCAATACCACTTTCCGCAGGAGCGATATGAGTGTACAACAAGTTTTGCAGTCCAATATTCTGTATCCCATTACTAATCCCCGTAACTGCAATTACGACTCCAACCCAAATTAATAGAGAATCTTCCCTAACGGTAAATAATAAAGTGACCCCTAATAATCCTACTAGGACACTGGCTAATAACGGAATTCTAAATCCTACTCGCTCCATCCATCTCGTAGACAAAGGTGTCATAATCATTGCAAAAACAGAAAGTGACAGCATCACGATTCCCGCAACCTGTGAGCTTTTCCCTAACACTATTTGAATAAATGTTGGAAAACTTAAAAGTACTCCAAAGAATATGACCGTTGATAATATGTATTGACAATAAATAACAGTGATATTTAAGTTTTTACGAAAGAAATTCACATCTATAAAAGGTTCATTTCTTCGTTTCTCATACATGTAGAAAACGATTGTCAATACAATTGCAAGCAATAATGTTCCGTATTGAACACGTTGCTCGAGTCCAAGTAAAAAAATCATCCAACACGGAATAACTAAACTAAATAATAAAATACCTAAGAAATCCAACTTATAAGATGTAGCCTTATTTTTCACATCTTTCGGGATAAACGCAATCGTTAATGCAATTCCAATGGCAAGAATCGGCAAGTTCACATAAAAAATTATCGGCCATCCACCAAATTGAACGAGCATTCCACCTATCGTGGGTCCAAATGCAGCTGACGTTGTTGCAAAAACTGCTAATGTTCCAATCACCCGGTTTTGGTTGTGTTGAATCGTATTACGAATGATGCCTACCCCAGCTGGGAACAGTGCCGATGTACCAACTGCTTGAATGCCGCGCATCGCCAATAACATAGGCAAGTTCGGAGATAGTGGTGCTAAAATCGAAGATACCACTACTAGCCCAAGACCCGTTAAAAAGATCAATTTTCTTCCATATATATCACTCAATTTCCCTATTAGCGGTGTAAAGATAGCACTAATGATAAAATAAGAAGCAATTAACCATGATATATTGGTTGAGCTCAACTGATAATCCTTTTGAATCGCCGGTAATGCGACTGTAATCATCGTCGTATTTAATGGATTCAGGATTACCCCTAATGCCACAGCTAGTATGATTAATTTTTCATTTTTCCCCACAGTCATTTCAATATCTCCTCTTTAAAACTACTACTATATCCATAGTAGCATAACAAAATCCTAAGGATGCGGGAGGAAACTTGTTGTTAAAAACGGTAATAACTTAGGGACTCTCTCTCTAAAAGTTAAATAATTATGTTCCGCATCTTGAATCTCTACAAATTTTGCACTCGGTAGTTTTTCTTTTAAAAGTTCATAAACAACTTTGTTTGAAGATAAAAACTCCCGGTTAATCCGTTCATCATCCCCAGCTTCCTTCGTTCCGCAGTCTAAGTAGACACTATTAATCATCGATAAATCTGAAGTCTCTATGAGTTTTTCAATTTCCTCTTGGTTCCAATAAAATGCTGATGAAAATACAGCGATGCTTCTGAACACTTCAGGGTAGCGACACATGGCGTAAATGGAAATTAGTCCTCCTAACGATATCCCTGCCATTGCAGATTGATCTTTTATCGTACGATACTTATTATCTATGAATGGCTTTAATTCATTTACGATAAAATCTACAAACTCTTTTCCTTTTCCACCTAGAACAGATTCCCTACCAAATATGTTCTTGCTATAATCCCCCCGTACCCAAGGACAGTATTCATTGACTCTTTCCTCACTATTTTGGTCAATTCCAACAACGATTACTTTGGATTCATGCTCATCTAAATAATCTTCTAGCTTTAAAGAATTACCACCGATTGCTTCTTGATCATTAAATACGTTTTGTCCATCATGCATATATAACACTGGGTAGTTCCGATTTTCGTTATTATAGTTTTTAGGTAAATATACTCTAATCTGTCTTTCTTGTTTAAACAAAGTCATATATATTGGGAATTTTTCAAACACAACGATTCCACCTTTATAGTTAAGTTATTATTATTTCAATGAAAAGAGGCATTAATCCTTCTAGGATTAATGCCCCGTTCGATTTATTAATTATTTACTTACCTTTCGCATTAGCAAAATCACACTAAGAATTAAGAGTAAAAACGGGAGTCCTTCTACGGCTAAGAAAATCAACCAAAATCCTGCGGCTCCTCCAGTCTGAGTCGCAATTGCTCCCATAAAAAATGCAAGAAAACCAGTGAATATATTTATAACAATCATAACTAGAAGAAAGAATAATTGCCGATAAAATGCTGGGGCTAACTTCTGTAGTCCAGTATAGATCATGCCTCCAATTAGGAACACGATGATTAGTAGACCAACTAATGTGTAATTCATTCCTGTACCCCTTTTATTCTACGTTCAAAATCTTAAATGATTTAAAGATAATTATAGGCTATAGTAAATCGATATGCACAGAGGTATTTTTTTACTCATTATTCTGTGTCTATACTTACTTTTCATCATTGCAAGATGGATATCGGTCTCTCAACCATCCGCATAAAGAATACAGAAAATTCATATTATTAAACTGTTTGATTCGGTTTTTAAAAGGAGGAGGAGTTGTAGAAAAAGAACGGTTAGTCGTTGAACAAGAGATTCGGAATTACGAACAATTGTTGAAACAAAAACCAAATGATGCATATCTATTAAGATGGTTGGCTTTCAAATATTCACAACTAGCATCGTTCTTTGAAAAAACAGACCCCATTCAATATCAAAAAAAGTTAATAAAAGCTATACAGTATTTAGAATTAGCAACTAGATATGGATACGAAGGTTTAGCAAATGAACACTTTCAGCTATGGCAAAAACTAAAATCACAACAAATAATCACAATGCAAAAGGTGAACGCCAAGAACCCTTTTCTAAAAGCATTCTTACTCATCGCTTTAGGGCTCTTTATTTTATTTTGCAGCAGCGTCGGATGGTTTCTTTTCGATATAAATGAGAAGAAGTCAGTAGCTAGAGAACTACCGGAAATGAGGACATCAGTACCTCCAATTGACGAAAAAGAACTAACATTGATAGACACGAACCAACACAGAGTATCATACCTTCGAATTGACGAAGGAATTGAAGAATCTGAAGGTTACAAACGTGCCAAGGAAAGAATCGAGCTGATGCGTGAATCCGCATTGGATGAGTCGTTGGAGGTTGTGATTCTTCAACGTAGAAATGGATTCGATTACGAGCTTGGAAGTGTTAGTGTAAGTAAAAGTCAAATAGAACCGTTAATAGCGAAAAGATATAAAAAAGCCGCAACGCTCCCTGTTGATCAAGATGCATTTTCGTTAACAATTTTGCGAAGCGCCATCTATCACTACGTATTAAATACAAAACAATTCCCCCACTCCCTTGAAGAATTAACACAACCATTTCCAAACAATTATTTATCCTCCATCCCTAAAGACCAGCAATTTTCCCAAAATGAAATAAAACAGAAGTATGACGGCACTGGCGGCTGGGTGTATGAACCACAACAAGATTTGAATCTAAATACGTTAACCATGTCGGAACTAAGACAAGTAATTAGTGAAAGTGTTTACCCAAACTTTTATCACACTTGCACAAAGGGTTGTACATTTCAACCAATCGAAATACATATCGATCAATCCATACATAAACTAAGTATCCTCATTGGTGGTGTGTCATTTGGCGAGATGAGTGTCGGAATCGGAAAATATGACGCTACCCCAGAAGGTAGCTTTTATATTAGTAAACGCGTCGCATTCCCTAATCATCAACTACAAGAGAAAAATCGTTATTTTGGTACAAGAGGAATGGAATTGTCTGGCCTAAACGTCGCCATTCATGGAACCTATGTTGAAGAAAGTATCGGAAGGAGTCTTTCAAATGGATGTATCCGATTATTTAATAAAGATATCGAGAAATTATTCGAGGTCATCCCCCTTTTCACTACGGTTTTTATTGAAAACGGGAATATCTCAGGAAGTGATGGACACGTTGTTGATAGTCTCGATGGGAATCAAGGAAAACCATTTGATAACATTATTCCGAGCATTGCTCCTTTTGCTAATGGAAGCGGTGGTGGCAGAGAAATGGATGCTAAAACTATCTATGAGTGGTTGAATTAAACGGTTTCCTGGCGAAAGAGTGTGTTGCTTATCTAGATAAGAATTCTTTCAGCTAACTTGGAGTAGATATTAGAATATTATTATGAGTTATTAGAAAAATTACTGACTTATTAGAAAAAACAAAGGGATTATTAGAATTTGTTCGGAAATTTAGCTACTCTACAGTCGTTATTAGATAATATAGATGGGTTATTAGAAATAATCAGGGACTTATTAGAAAAAAGAAGCAAATATTAGAAATCTATAGAATGTAGATCAATATTAAAAAATAACTGGAGTGATTGCGTTAAAGCAACACTCCAGTTTTCATTTCTATTGAAAAAATATTAAACTTTATTAATAATTTTGGTATAATAAATTCTTCTATCAATCAAGGAGAACTACTATGAACCAAAGCAAAGACAACATAGAAATAATCCTACTTTCGGATCCATCACAACAATTGGTACATCCCTTTTACAATAAACAAATCGTCTTTACAGGGTCTCTTTCCACGATGACTCGTTCAGAAGCTGCGAAAAAAGTACAAGCATGTGGCGGAATGTTGCAAGGGGCTGTTACAAAGGATACAGATTTTGTTATTCTTGGCAAAAACGTCTGTGGAATAAGTTCGAAACACTTAAAAGCTAAGCAGCTGATAAGCCTTGGGTTTGACATACAAATTATGCTTGAAGATGATTTTATTTGGGTTTTATCTATGCCAAGAGATAATAATGAATAGAGAAACTAGACTAGATGGTTACCCCCTCTGATTTCTTCTATTGAGAGTTATTTTAATTTCTCCATACCCTATGACAAACCTAATATGCCATTTACGATCTTCTCCAATGTTCCTTAAAGGAATAAATTTCGTACCAACTTGATTTAGTATAGGGTTCATTGATTACATTCAAATTTAGCGATTCACATCAAACAAATAATCAGAGTACTCGGTACCCTCGAAGCTTTCTTGTCTGATTTCTCCTTGATCATCTTTGATTTCTGAAGTTTTCTTCATTGCGTAGGTTGAAATATAATAACATTCGACTGGTAACTGTATATCATCTAGTAATTCTGTTTCTCCATTTAATACGAAATAAAGGGTTCGGTTTTCTACACCATAATTGGTTCGTTCTCCTGTACTTTGTATCACAAAGGAAGAAAATTCACCTTTTGCCTCAGTCACACTATTAATATCAAGCATATTAAGATTTTCAAAGAAATGGTCAGCTTCAATTAAACGATTATATTGAGTCCATGTTTCAACCTCATTAATCGTAATTTGATAACTCCTCTTACCAATATCATATCGTATATGATAAAGATTATATGTACTGCTATTCTGCACCAGTAAATCCCAGCTCAAATCTGTAATTCTACCATCTTTAACATATTCTATTTTAAAATTCTCAAGCCTACTATTTTGGTTCTCTAGCTTTAGTTCTTGTTTAATTTGTTCATATTCATCTTGAAAGTTCATCGTATAGACTGATCCAAGTTCATGTTCTATGAATACTGGACGTTTATTCCATTCGTCAATAGCATATGGCAAAATCCAATGGACCAATATAAATGCAAGAACACCAAAGATCGATGCCATTCGTTTTACATCAATATTCGCAGAAGGTCGAAAAAATAGAAGGTATACAATAAACCCAAGAGGAAGCGATATTTCATTGATATTTAATGCAAAAGAACCTAATATAAAATATCCAACTATTTTTAAAGCAAAATATGATTCTGCATCTTCTTTTTTCAACACCAAAAATATGAAACTAACAATTAATATAACTGTGTAAACGATTGATAACATTTTTACCCCCTATCAGTTAGGAAAAAAATTGATACATTTTTATAACAACCCATACTGTAACGACACACCAAACCAATACAATAAGCGCACCAACTATCCAATTTTTCGGCTTCTTATTATTCATCATTTCTTTTGCCTTAACTTCACAGTCAGCTATTACATCTTTCGGTATCATCTTCAATGCAATTAAAATCCCTATCGGCAGTAGAATTACGTCATCTAAATAGCCAAGAATGGGGATGAAATCTGGTATTAAATCAATTGGACTGAACGCATAGGCGACTACACAAGCTGTAAATATTTTTGCATACAAAGGTACTCTTTTATCTTTATAAGCCAAATAGAGAATAATTATTTGTTTCTTTAAATTTTTTGCCCAAGCCTTAATTCTCTTAAACAATGGATCCGCCTCTAACTACTATGTATTTTTTGTAACAAAGCTTTGACCTTCAAGCCATCATTACCAGTGAAATTGAGGTTTTAAAATTTCATAGCTAATTTTCAATTACAATTTCTCCTTCGTTTTTTGGTGCTTGGAAACCATTAAGATAGGAGGTTAACATTTCTTCTGTTATAGGAAATGAATTAGCACCAAAACGTTTGTTTCGTATGTTTAGCCTTTCCAGCAAAACATCAGGTTGAACCTTTAAATAAATCAGTTTCCATTTACCGCCATACTTTTCAATCAGTTGTTTATACTGCTTTCTTCTTGCACAATTCCAAAAACTGAAGTCTATTACCACCTGTTGCTTATCTTGTATTAACTTGATTAAGTGATTACGCAATTTTATTTCTGCATCTTTCTTGTATTCTTCAATCTTTTCCATTGGAAAATCTATCCCAAATCGGCCATGAGTAGCCCAAATTTCTTCATCAATTGAAAGACGTACAAAACCTTCTTTTTCTAATTGTTGTGAGAATGTAGTTTTCCCTGAACCAGCCACACCACACATCATTACTATCAGAGGATTTAAGCCATCTCGTTCGCGATAAATTATGTCAAAGTTGAACTTTTCAAACATCTGGCCCTCCCCCATTTCCTTCATCGCCACTGTTATTCTAGTCTTTCATTTAAACATTAATATATTCTTCAATAAATTCTCTATACTCATCTGTTATTTGTTCAGGTAGATCATTTGTTGAGAAATATTGCATTTTTTCTGATTCACTATAATCGATCTTCATTTCTCCACTTACATCTTTAGTATAATAAACCGCTGTGACTGAATATAATTCGTCTCCATTTGAAACCTTCAAATAATACTTTGATCCTGAGAAGACATTAAGTAATTTTAAGTTTTCAACGATTAATCCTGTTTCTTCAAAAACCTCTCTCTTTGCGACTTCTTCAAAACTTTCTCCTAAATCCATTAAACCACCTGGGAGTCCCCAAGATCCATCGTGTCTTTTTTGCAATAATACTTCATTGTTTTCATTGATAATAATTACAACAGAACCCGGCAAAATAATTGGTTTATGTCCTACATACTGTCTTAAATATTTATAGTATTCCAATGATACATCCTCCTTCAAAACTACTTGGCATCAGTAAATTGGTCTATCTAATTAAACCTTTTCAAATTCACCCCGAACGACTCGGCTCATATCAATTAACTTAATCATTTCATTATATAATTCTTCAATTCGAAGATCAGAGTCAACCTTCTCCATAACTATATCGTGATGCTGTTTATTACTAAATGTAGAAACTGAGCACATCAAAGTTTCATCATCATGGAGCTCAACCGATGCCTCCATTCCTTTACACCCATACATGGCATCAATGAGAGTGCTTTGGAAAGTATCATCTTCAATAGCACCATATTCCTTGTAAATAAGAGATGCCTTTTTATTAATTTCTATAAATCTATCTTTTTTCTGTTTCAAGACTGGATATAAATATAAAACTTTATACATTTAATTCTCCTTTGTTTTTAATCCACGACTATTTCTTATTTTCCGAATACCACTTCAAAAACATTTCCTTCTCTATTACATTCAAAATACACGGTGCTTTTACTTGGAACTCTAATTTTTTGTGTTCATCTGGGAATTCAGATTGGACGTCAATTCTAATATAGGGTAGCTTTTCTTGAGCTTTTTGAGAGCGGATATTGCTTAGTTTTGCCCCGGCAAATACAAAATCTAAATCCAATTCTGTAAATGCAGTATGTAGGATTTCTAGTTTAGCTAGTTCGTTATAACCTTTACCCCAATATTGATGACCAATCCAAGTACCGATATGCGCTGTTTTATTGGCTTCATTTATATCTTTTATTGTTATGACCCCTATTAAATCTCCGTTTTCATTCAGTATCACCCGTGAATATTGCTTTCCAAGCTTTTCTTGTTCAAGAATGTACTCGATAAATTCAACAGTCCCTTCAAGTGAGGTTTGTTCATCAGTCATACCTAATGCATTTTTCACTTCTGGTGCTGATGAAAGTGAAGACATCGCTTTTGCAAAATCGATATTTTGAGGCACTAATAATATTTTTGTCATTTTTATCCCTCCGAAAATTCATTTTTTTTACTTTTTATATTAAGTATAGTAATTCACAAATCTTCGCAACCTAAGGATTAACAGAATCCTTAACAGGTAACTGCTTTGAAAACCACATTTACCTCTTGAAAAAGTATCTTTTGTAATTTTTCTGTACTTTTTAGTAGGTAGATGGAAATAAAATAGTATATAAGGTATGATAGATTGAAAGACCGTAAAGGAGGAAAAACACGATGTTCGATCAAGCTGGTGTATTTATTATCCAAGCCTTAACAGTTGTAACAGTTCTATTTATTGTAGTTGGACTCCCACTTGGGGATATTCTACTTAAGAAAAAATAAAACTGCATCCAGTGGATGTAGTTTTTTTCATTAACTCCCAATCCACACTATTTTACTGGATAATTATATTCCAATAATTCGTACTCTCCGTTAGTAACATTATATTTTCTTAATTCATTCCCTGGTCCATAATCTATATATACAGTTAATGTATTGTTAATTATTACTTCCTCGTACTTAGTATATGGTACTGTGATAAGTTGAAATTTATCATTGTCCCCTTCATGGTAGCTGAACTCACTCTTAAATAAGTAAATTTCCTTTTTATTTTTATCAATATTGAAATCGGTAATGTTATTCCCTACAGGATTTGCAATATATAGTGTCTTATCTTCATCAATCGTAATACCAATTCTTTCGTTTGCACCATTTCGTTCTAGGGAAACTCTGTTCATATCTTCATGATAGACAATATTAAATTGTTTTTGCATGGCCTCTGGAAGTTCTTCAACGATAGGATATTTATCTCTGATGAATACAAAATAAAATACACTACAAATAATAAAAGCACCTATCAAAAATATGCTATGTTTTCTTTTTCTCAAACTTCCTCCCCCTACCCAAGCTGCTTGTTCTTTCAATTATTTCTACATAAAAGAGCAACAATCCTTCTTGGACCATTGCTCCTGAGAATTCATCACCCTAGTTATTGATCACTAATTATCCGCAATGATATTGATTACTTTTTCTACAACATTTCCATCCTCATCAGTTTTTAGATGAATTGTTGCTAGACCTCCCCATCGTTCACCGTTTTCATTTTCCTCCGTCAAAGCCTGTACTCGTAGGTAATACTCCCCTTTATCCAACGTATTAATTGGAATTTCAAAGTGCATTTCTTCCCCAACCTCCAACTTTCCACGGTAAAGTTCTTTCTCGTATTTTTGTAGTTGCGAGCCTTGATTTTCTACTGTTGCGACATTCGAAGTGTTTATTTCTTCAAAAGTGAAATGGAGTGTTGTAATTTGTGAGGTTTGCATTAGAAGTGTCACTTTTGTATCAACGATATATTCACTATTTTCACCGTGCAAATCAATGGTCATATCGAAGTATTGAGGATGTGAAGGTGGAATTGTATGAATATTGTCCGACTGGCAACCTACTAGCAATAGAGTTAATGCGATCGAAAAAAGAGCAAACAACTTTATGACAAATCACCCCAGACTAATTTGCTTAAAGACTCATTAAATAGATCACTTCATCCCTTTTTACTACTTGGAAGGTTAAGTCATCGTCAACACTAAGTACAGAAGCGAATTCTACTTTATTATATTTTCCTCTTCGAAAGTCTATTCCGTAGCCGTTATTTTCTGGGTACCCATACAAATAGCAAACCACTTTTCCATCCTTTAAAAACACAATTTGGTTCATACCTTCACTTACTGTTTCTCTAATACTGTCCCACTTATAGCCAACTGTTTCGTAGATTGTTTCTTTTGGTATGTATGGGTCAAAGGTATAAACGACATCCCATTCAAATGGCGTAACATCTGTTAGTTTCACTGCATATACTGAATCTCCAATTGCTAACACTTCCTGTTTTAATAATTCTTCGTTTGTTTCCCATAAGTCCTTCTTAAAAATATTTATAAAAATGATAAAAGCTAGAACTAAGAAAGCTGTAATCGTAAATGTACGTTTTGATATCATTTCTATTCCTCCGTTCATTATCTATTAGTAACGAAGCGCAAAATAAAAAGCATTAATCTAGTAGATTAACACTTCTGTTAATGTTATGATAACACGCATTTCCATTTATATCCTAAATTTACATCCCCTTATTATGAACAAAAAAAGATGGCCTTAAGCCATTATGACTTAAAGACCATCTTCTCTAAAATATGATTCTATTATTGTTGGATAAATTGTTGTGTCCAGTAGTTACCATCAGCTACATAACCTACACCAATATGAGTGAAGTTAGCATTTAAGATGTTTGCACGGTGACCTGGTGAATCCATCCAAGCTTGTACTACTTGAGCTGGCGTTCTTTGACCTTGCGCAATGTTTTCACCCGCTGCACGGTATGAAATTCCAGCTGCTTTAATTTGATCAAATGGGCTTCCGTAAGTTGGGCTATTATGGCTAAAGTAATTGTTTTTCGCCATATCAGCTGATTTTGCTTCAGCTACATTCATTAATTGTGAATGAATTGCAAGCGGTTTAAGTCCTGCTTTTTGACGTTCTGCATTTGTTAAATCTACTACTTGTTTCTCAAATTCAGAAACTGATTGATTTGCATTTGTAGTAGGTGTTTGTTTTACAGGTGCTTCAACTTGTTGGTTATTTGAATTCGTTGGAGCTTTTGTATTGTTGTTTGTTACAGGTGTTGCTGGTGCTTGAGGTGTTTTAACCTCATTTTCTACCGGTTTATTAGTAGTAGCTTCATTTGAAGCAGGTTTTTCTACTACTTTACCAGCTTGAATTACTTTATAAGCTTCTGAATCATTTAACGTTTTCAATACTAAATATTTGAATTTATTAAAATCAAAATCTCCGTTTTGTAGTGAGATTTTATCTATTAATTTAATAGCTATTCCTTTATAGTTATCGCCTTGAATTTGGAAGACTTGCGGATTTGCTTCACTCTTAACTTCTTTATCTAAGCTTGCTGCATCTGCTGCTGTAAAAGATGCTCCGAATAATGTTGCTGCCACTAAAGATGTTGTTAATAATTTTTTCATTTTTGAATTCCTCCCTTTCGTCTACAACAACAATGTTACAGCACGATTTTCGTAATAAAGGGTCCATAAACTGGTAGGAGTGACAGTTAATTTTAAAATCCTAATATGTCAGAGGATTTTATTCTATAGATTTTCCAGTGATAACCACTGCAAAGGAATATTACCACTCAGAACCTATTGACAGTTTTATAGTTTTATATTAAAATACAAACCTTTTACTTTCGTGTTACAAGTAGATTACGAGGAATGTTTTTTTGGGGGTTGAAATTAGCAAATCGAGTTTTTTCGTCTGGAAGATTGGAATATATAATAGAAGAAACATAATTTTTTGAGGAAATGAACGTGTTAAAAAGGCATTAATCTTTTCAGATTAATGCCCTCTTTAAATAATCCCAATTATTAAACCATATAAGCCAAACAATAATAATATTAATCCTGAAATACGGTTAACAAGACTTAGAGAAGACTTCTCTATCCGGTTCGCAACAATTCCAGCTATGTTACTTAGCAAAAGCCACCATATTGCTGAACCTAAAAATATTCCTAACACTAAAACTAAGCCAAGTGTTGTAGAGTATTTATCCATTATTCCGAGACCTGAAAAAATAGCAATGAATGATAAAATCGTTACTGGGTTCGTTAATGTTAAGAAAAAGGTTGACGCGTATGCTGTAAAAGGGTTGGTTCCTTTTGCCTTGGCTGATGTATTCGATGGTCTTGAAAAGAATATTTTCACACCCAAGTAACACAAGAAAGCTCCACCAATAAGCTGAAGCCACCACTGCTGTCCAACTAAAAAATTTGTGATTAGTGTCAAACCAAGACCAGCAATTAATCCATATACTCCATCTGCTGTTGCAGCTCCTAAACCAGAAACGAATCCAACGAACCTACCATGCTCAAGTGTTCGGCGAATACATAAAACCCCAATGGGACCAACAGGTGCCGCAATACTGAACCCAATAATAAGTCCCTTAATTAAAATTTCTCCGAACATTGAATCTTCACCTAATTTATCTTTTTGTAGAACGGTACAAATCCACCTAAAATCGGATTCGTTCATTCTATTTATTCTACATGATAAATGAAAAAATCCTATACTACATAGATTTATATTTTAAAGCCACGGGATATTACTCACCGAAAATCAATAAATGGTCAACTTTCTAAAACTATAAAATATATTTAGTAAGATAAGGTCTATGAAACTAAATATGAAGGAGGTTTTAGCCTATGCGAATTATTTTATTTGTAATGCTTTGTATACCATTATTAGTGGGATGTAGTGCAGCTAAGTCGGATGATTTTTCAAAGTGGAATGACGAAAAAGTTTATAATTATTTAAATGAGATTCAAAATTATATTTCTGACATACCCAAAGAAACGAACAACAAAGAATCAATAGTTATGTTATATGAAAAGTATTTTAGTTCTGAGTTAAGTGTTAAGATCGTTGATTCGCTTTATGATAAATCAGAAAATGGTTGGAAAATTCCAGACGGAGATGGTGGATTTATATTCACTGTTCCAAACAAAGAACAAAATAAAGTCTTAATTATTTTCAACAAAGATTCTATTATTATTGAAGAAACATACGAACCTGAAACATGGATGTACTCCAAACTTCAATACACTATTTCTTATGATAAAAAACCTTTAATAACCGAATGGATTTTAGAGTAGGGAATAGTTATTCTATTTACAGTTTTGTTAAACCATATCAATCTAAGCTCTTATCATTATTGGACATATACTAATTAACTGACCATTGAAGATGAAAAGAGATTTCCTTTTTAGTTGCGCATCTTGATTCCCCTTAATTGCTTATTAAGGGGGCTTTTTTGTTGGATAGTTAATTCTACAAAAAGAAATATCCTCCACAATGAACTTCTCAAGCCCCCTATTTTAAACAATTGATTCTCCGTTTTTCAGTCTCAATATAGTCATAGATTTTCATTATTTCAGTATCATAGTCATTTTCAATTTCAAAATACCTTACATCTGCATTTATACAGGCTTCTTTAAATTCTGTATGTTCGTTTATTACTTCGTTTACTGTTCTTTCTTCTGACCCAGCACGGTGTTCGATTGCATTTCTATGTTCTACTATTTTTGTTTCAAAGTTTTCTTGAATATAATTCGTTGAAAACCCGAAGAATACTGGAATGATTTTTTCTGAGTAAAAATTGTCAAAGTCTTTCAGATAGTGCGGCAATATATAGCATCCTTCAATAATAAGGTGTTGTTCATTCTCTATATTTGTCATTATGATTCCTTTTACTATTGGCCAGAGCTTATCACCAATCACTTCGTTACTATCTAGTGGTGTGAATCCACAATTCTTATCTCCTCTGTACAAACCCATTTTTAAATGATCGATTGAAAGATAAGTAATATGATATTTTTCTAACAACTTTTGGGCCATCAAGGTTTTCCCGGTACTGCTGACAGCGCTAATTAGGATAATCATAGATTTCTCCCTTCTAATGACTTAACTTCTCTTTTATCTGTTTCAAATGATGAATATCATGTTCTACAAACATTTTTATAAAACTTTCAACTGAGAACTGTCGATTACCACTTCCAATAGTAAACCTAACATCTTCAACAACTATTAAGGTACTTTCAATTAGTTCCTTCCGTGTTTCAGTGAAAGCATCTATAATTTCATCTACTGAATAGTCTATTAAATATGATATTGCTTCCTTATTATGTTGGTCATGGTCTGGAAACTGTGGCAAGTTTGCTCCATTAAACATAGCAGGAACCATATTTTCAAGAATATACTTATCCCAATAATATAAGTGTCCTATAATTTCTCTAATAGACCACTTTCCTTCACTAATCGGGTCAACTAGCTGGGATTCTTTTACCTCTTTTAATTTTTGAATCTCATGCAGTGTATCTTCAAATTGCTTAAATACTTTCTTCATAAATTCCTTCCCCCTATCAGATGTTTAAATTTTAGGTGAACTACTTCTCCAAACTTCTCCACGTTTTGATCAACCATTCAGCAAAAAGTACTTCTTCTTCAAACTGCGGGTAATGTGCAGAACTCTCAAATACAACGAAATCCTTCACTGGGGCTTCCAATTGATCAAAATATTCTTTTGCTGCTTTTGTTGATGTCATATAATCATATTTTCCCATGACGAAATACAAAGGAATATCAACTTTATCTACTATTGTTGTGATATCCTTCTTGTTTTGTTCATTTAGTAATATTGCTTGTGTTGCTGAAATTCCACTAAAATAACGTATCACATCAAGCACGTTATATTCTGGGCTCGTTAGAAACCCAGTGAAATAGTCCATATTATCATCGATTAACCTTGCTGCTCCTCCGTATTTACGGACCATGCTTCTTGGTGTAAGTGCTTCGCCGCTTTTAATAGAATCTCTAAGCAGCTCTAATTGCTCTAAATCTTTTTGATTTCCCGCTTGGTGCGCTTGGTCTATTGTATATTCTAAGCTATCTGTCTCGCTATCTATAATGTTGGAAACTTGACCAATACCAACATAAGCTGCGTAGCTATTTGGGTTTTGACTTGCAGCCTGCAATCCTATGTTTGTTCCAAAAGAATGGCCTATTAATATTACTTTTTCTTGGTGTAATTCATTTTTAACATACTCAGTCAGAGCCAATAAATCTTCCACATGTTGATCTATCGATATATTTGAGTAGTCTTCAAAAAAGTGAAATGACTTTCCACTCCCCCTCTGGTCGTAATGAACAATTGTAAAATGTTCCTCCAGAAGATCTTGATACTTTCTGACATAAGGAATCTCTGAACAGCCAG
The DNA here is from genome assembly GCF_000772945.1 of Ureibacillus manganicus DSM 26584. Taxonomy (GTDB): domain Bacteria; phylum Bacillota; class Bacilli; order Bacillales_A; family Planococcaceae; genus Ureibacillus; species Ureibacillus manganicus. The sequence continues at coordinate 9,137 of NZ_JPVN01000014.1, read as the reverse complement.
GACCACCATGCACGAAGATGATAATCGGATTACTCTTATCAACACCTCTAATCATCACTTCAAGTTTTGTACCATTTATTTCGATTTGTTTTAATTCTGCAACACTGTTTACTCCTTCGATTTTAGGTGTCCAGGTAGGAAATAAAAGAATAGTTAATATGAACAAAGTTATTGTAATAAGAAAAATAATGACCTTTCTTTTCCTTTTCACATGCAAGCTCCTAAACTATTATTAAGATTAATTAAACTCCATATGTAGAAATCTTCAATAAGAAATGGCATTTCTCCTTCTTTAAGGAATGCCTCGGTTCATTTGCAGTAATATATATTAATAGTTTTCAATAAGCCTCTTTATTGCGCTAACGATTACTTCTGGTTCATCATTCTGTATATAATGGGCACTATTTTCAGCAATGATAAATTCCCCGTTTGAGGATATTTCAAGAATCTCTCTTTGCATCTCATGCCACAATGCTTGTGATTCTTTTGAATAATGAGCTTTCTTTCCCGCTGAAAGAACAATCAACGGGACATTTAACATTCTTCTTGTATTCTTCAACTGTTTTAAGCTTTTCATAAACTCATCGTAATTACCTTCGTAAATGAATTGCTTGTTGTATGCTTGTTGAAACTCTTGTGGCATCGTAGGAAGGAATCTCTCCCTATATTCTTCTGGTGTAGAATCGACCAAGACAAGCCCAAATACCTCATTTTCATATTCAGTTGCATACAGACGTGTATTAACTCCACCAAATGAATGTCCAACTAATATGTATGGGGGTTTTATATTTACTTTATCCAGAAGTTCATGCAATTCTCTTACCATCTCACTACTAGTTCTGGGTTTAGAACTTGTTTCACTTTTCCCAAGTCCCGCTCGATCATAAACGAGAACATCAGACAGCTTTGATAGATCACTAATCAATGAATCCCAAACCTTTGAAGTATCTCCATACCCAGCATCCATTACAATAGTCGGTTTTCCTTTATTTTCTCCAACCAATTTAGCGTATAGTTTACAAACATTTATTTGTACATACATCTCTTTGGACATTTAGTTCGTTTCCTCGCTTTTGTAAAGTCACTTTATAAACAAGGGCACAATTCTCGTTAATGAATTGCGCCCAGTTGTTGAGTAACACAGTTATTATTTTATTGATTAATACCACTTCCTTTATTCAATAAAAAGAGGCATATCTCCTTCTTGAAGAAATGCCTATTTAGCTATAAGTGCAATTTAGAGCTCACACGGTCAAAGATTTTTTCTAGTATATCGTGTTTGAATTTGTGGCAATGTTGTTTTTAATTTTACAAATACCCTATTAAATGTAATCAATAAAAAGCCCAAAATTATATAGACAGATAAATAAGCTAATATAAACAATACAACATTTGTATAACTACCAACACCTACAGGAATTTCACCATTAGGATTCAAAAAGAAATATGGATAAAAACCATCAAATAAGCCTCTAACCATTGAAACAAAGGTATATAGAAAAGGATATATCATCCAGTAAAAGATGAACTTATAGCTGTATTTTTTCATGATTTCAAAAACAAACCAATTCATAAATACAAATATGGGTATTAAATAATGTAGTGTAAAGTTAGTGATATTCCGAATTCCAACGTATTCTCCACCACTTGAGAGAAGGAAATGGTAGGTAACAATAACTATGAACATGAAGATAACGCAACAATTTTTCAAATAATCCAAGAAAGGAGTCGAATATTTTCTCGTTAAAATTGCTAAACAGCTAAATAAGAAGGTTATAGAAACAATTAGATTCGACTGGATTGTGAATTTTGTTATAGTGACCCAGGGATCAGGAGAGTAAATGATATGTAATACAATGCTGAAGAATCCAAGGAATGATATTAATAAGTGAAAAATTGCCTTTAATATTAGGTTTATGGAGTTTTCATTCACACTATCACGCTACTCCTTTTAATTTAATAATCCTTAAGACGTAGGGCTGCTTCCAGAATATTGTTGAGGAGAGTGCGGATTTGGCATGACTATATTTGGTTAGTACTTCCTGAACAAATCCTCAATCAAAACTTGTTATTGATTATCCACTGGAGATTAGCCGTCTAACCACCATCCTTCTCTCAGCCATGCCCCTCGGCATTACTTATGAAAAATCCTTTTTATATTGTACGGCCAAGTAAATTCCTCCAGCTAAAAATGCGATACCATATTTGAACAAGAAAAAGATGTTCCACATATATTCTTTAGGAAAAATGATGTCACATAGGATTACTACCGCCAGCACACAGTAAGCGCTTTTCAAAGAGATTATATTTGTACGTTCGTCTTTTTGCCCCATCATTTTATGCATTACATAGGCTAAAATCGCACTCCCCATAAGTAGTAAAAAACCAGCAACGATGAGAATATTCCAATTTCCAGGCGATTGTTCAGCCCACGACTTTAAAGGAAGAAAAATAGCGTTTTGGATATCTGTGAAAAATTTATTTACCATTTTCATCATCTCCTTTTACATAAGTAAAAATTTCGTTTACATCAACATTAAAAAATTCTGCAATACGAAAAGCTAACAACAGAGTCGGAACATAGTTTCCTTTTTCCATTACAAAGATGGTTTGTTTAGAAACCCCAACTTTCTCTGCTAATTCTTGCTGAGACATTCTGGCAAGTACACGATATTCATAAACCTTATTTGATATCGAATCACCAAAATCTTTCTTCATGATCCTCACCTCTTGAATCAAATTATAAATTTAGTTTTTACAAAAGTAAAGTAAACTTATACAAAATATAAAAAAGTTTTTATTTTCGTACGTATTACTTTAATTTCATTTGTGAGAAAATGAAAAAGAACCTGACGAAATTCACACTTCGTCAGGTTCTCTTATTAGAAGTTCATGTTAATTCTAGTCCTCAAGTTGCTGTTATTAGAAAAATTGGGCTACTTATTAGAAAATCTGAGGGTGTTATTAGAAAAAATGATGTAGTTATTAGAAGTTCACCTTAATTTCAGTCCTCAAGTTGCTGTTATTAGAAAAATTGGGCTACTTATTAGAAAATCTGAGGGTGTTATTAGAAAAAATGATGTAGTTATTAGAAGTTCACCTTAATTTCAGTCCTCAAGTTGCTGTTATTAGAAAAATTGGGCTACTTATTAGAAAATCTGAGGGTGTTATTAGAAAAAATGATGTAGTTATTAGAAGTTCACCTTAATTTCAGTCCTCAAGTTGCTGTTATTAGAAAAATTGGGCTACTTATTAGAAAATCTGAGGGCGTTATTAGAAAAAATGATGTAGTTATTAGAAGTTCACCTTAATTCCAGTCCTCAAGTTGCTGTTATTAGAAAAAATGGGCTACTTATTAGAAAATCTGAGGGCGTTATTAGAAAAAGTGAAGGTATTATTAGAATCTCTCTTTATCTAAATCTTCATCTTGCTGATTATCAAAATCAAATTCTTTCTTAATGCTTAGTCTCTTTCAAAATACCTAAATATTCTTCCCAAGGACCCACATCTGCCCTGTATCGCTCAGCCATTACTCGTACAATTTGAGAAATATGAGTTAAATCATGGACAACCCAGGTTGAAAGCAACTCTCTTACCTTAACTGTACCAAATGCAGGGTGTGAACCCTCTAACTCGAGATGTAGATCAGGTTCAATCAAAGATTTAAGCTTACTAATGTTTTGCATTCGGATTGCTTTAAATTCCTGGAGCTTCTGATCAATTGAAGTTTGAGACATATTTTTCAAATGTGAAAACCGGTCAAAGGGAGGGAATGGATTATTAGAAATTTCCTGAAGAATAAATTCTAACCTTGGAATCCAATTATTTTTCTCTCCCTCAATAAGGTGTTCCACTACTTCAATGGCGTTCCAAGTTCCTTCGCCTTCATTACAGTGGAGCCATCCTTCCGATAAACCAGATAAAAAATACTCCAGCGTTTGGGGTGTACGTTCTAGCAACTCAATAGCTTCATTCATTTTAAAATGCATGCAACTACTCCTTCCCATAATTATATACGTCAATTTTTATGAAAATATATCTCTATAATCATACCTACTATACAAAATGATTCTACTCAAATATAGGATTTGATCGGAGCTGTTATGATGAAAAGTGAATCTGCAGAACACTAGGCGTTTAGTTTGTACTCTACCGTCTTAATAAGCCGAGTTTTTGGACACTAGCCGCTCTGTTTGAGGCTCTACTGTCTTAATAAGCTGAGTTTTTGGACAATAGCTGCTCTGTTTGTCGCTCTACTGTCTTAATAAGCAGTCTATTGGGACATTAGCCGCTTTGTTTGTCGCTCTACTGTCTTAATAAGCTGAGTTTTTGGACACTAGAAGCTCTATTTATGGCTCTACTGTCTTAATAAGCAATCTATTGGGACAATAGCCTCTCTGTTTGTGGCTCTACTGTCTTAATAAGCAGTCTATTGGGACATTAGCCGCTCCGTTTGTGGCTCTACTGTCTTAATAAGCGGACTTACGCCATTTCAAATTAAATTGTTGTAAGTCCAAAGATCCCAAACTGCCATACAATTACTGCAAAAATAACAAAGAATATTGCTTCTCCAATACATACTACGTAATATCTTGAGTCAGGATCTTGCTTCCACCAAAAGAACGATTCTATCACCCAAGGTACAGCTGCTGATAAAAGAAAGATACCTAATACTGACATTTGTGAAATAACTCCTATTTGCAAAAAGTATAACAGGAGAATAAAAATAGGAATTAAGAATGTTCCTAAAATGACATTAATGATTTTATGTTTCTTGTGAACGAACTCCTTATGATAAGACTCCTTTTCTACCTTGAATATCTTAATAAGAGCCCTTTTTAATAAAAACTTTAAACAAAAGAACATTGCTAAAAATAGTAACAGTTTTGTAAGGACCATTTCTTCGCTCCTTTAAAAAAACTTTATTAAACTAATTCGCCTTATTTACCAACTTATGTCTCACACACCCTGCCAACTACCTAAAAGTTCTTCGAAAAAGACTCTCGGTGCAGACTGCAGGTCTTCTTGTAGTTGGCTTTTCGCCACAGCCATTATATTTAACTCAGGAACTATAAATATATATTGTCCAAATAGACCATTTGCATAGTAGTACTCCATGCTCTTGTTCGTACTTTCATAAGTCCATAGCTGATAACCATATCCATAGGTTCCTTCTTCTGTTGTATCAACTTCTTTATTTTGTTTTTTGGATTGAAGAATCCAGTTGGATGAAATCAACTGCCTGGAATTGTATCGACCTTCATTTAAATAGAGCTGTCCAATCTTCACCATATCCTCTAAAGTTAGCGAAATACTAAAACCACCCCCATGAATTCCTTGCGGGTCCGTTAGCCATGTGTATTTATTGATCCCTAATGGTTGGAATAGATATTTATCAGCAAATGAAGCTGTAGGTACACCAGTTATTTTATGTATGATTGCACTTAGTAAATGATAGTCTCCGGAATTGTACTGAAAGGTTGAACCGGCTTTATAGATCATAGGCTGTTCGAGTATGGATTTAACCCAGTTTTTTGAGCCTTGAAAATTCACTACTTGTAATCCTGAAGTCATGGTCAGCAAATGAAAGATGGTGATTTCCTTCTTCTTTGAATCTTTTGACTCTACAATTTCTGGAAAGTAGTTTTGGATGGGTTCGTGGATTGTTTGGATTAACCCTTTATCTACAATAATTCCAATTAACAATGAAACAATGCTCTTTGTTATGGAGTACACCTTCGCAGGCTTTTCTACGACTTTCTTATTCTTTAAGTATTCGAAGATCCGCGTATCCCCCTTATAAATTACGAATGCTTCAATTCTTATACTTTTAAGTTTCTTTTCAAATTCAATAAAAGACTGTTTACTCATCTCTAATCCCCCTCCCCCTACATATTCTTTCTTTCAAATTCATTTCCTTTATTTGTATCAATCTCATTCTTTAGCTTAAAAGAAAAATGGATTGCCGCAGCAACCCACTTTCAATTTGAACTTTGTAGACTAACAATTAGTAGGGAATGAACCCCCACTGTTTCAATTCTCACTTAATATTATTGTGAGTCTAGCCTTTTCCAAGGTTCTTCAATACTTTCTAACCAATGAACCCACGCACTGAAGCTACCGTCGAACTGGAAATAGATTTGTTGTATTTCTGGAAATTTCTCGAAGGTTGCTGAATAAAGTTCATTAAAAAAGTATTGGGCTTCAGCGCTTGCTGGACTTCCAGCTAAGAAATCCTTAAAATCAATAATTACCGTCCCATCTTTATTGATTGATGCTCCATTCAATGAGTTTTCATTCCCATATTGGATTTTATCATCTTTTAGAAGATTTCTAATTTCAATCTCCAATTCCGGAAAAGGTTCTCCAAATGTTTTATAATCAAAACCAACATTAACTCTTTCCACTTGTTCCTCAATAAAGCTTTCATACTGTTTTCCTAACGTTATTTCATATAAGGCTACATGTTCGTTTTCAGGAATTACGAGATAGATTTTATTTTGATCTATTTTAATATAATTTTCTAGCCGCTGAGGTTTTTCTATAAAATTCTCCTCTGGAATACGCACACCTCCCAGCTTAGAACCTTGTTTGTTAAGTCCATATATATGCGTCTCTGAAATGGGAGTATTTACGGGAGGTGTAACGGTCTGCATATAAATTATTTGTTCATCCATTTCCTCTAGGATCGCTAAATTCCCAATTCCTAAGTCTGATATCATAGGAATTTCAATCTGTTTCTCTTTATCATTAATTACTAATAAGCTTTCCTTACGGTTAATATTCCTAATTTGAAAAGGAAGATTTTTATCATCTATGAAACTCATAGTTTGGAGGTTAGCAAACTTGTTTTGATTTTGACCAACGATAATTTCATTTTTTGCTACTTCATATAATGCGTCTGGAAAAAATAAATCCAATTTCGTTAAATCGTATGTCTTTGCTAGTTTTCCGTCCGGATGATATTGATAAACGATTTTCTCCACAGAGTTTAAAATAAATATATTTTCATCTTCTGTAACCAATATATCTTCAAGTCCACCAATAATAGTTTGGTCTTTATGAATTGGAAATGACCTTGTATTACCATCAACACTCCTAATAACTACCTGAGAATTAACCTCATCTAAAAGATATAATGTTCCGTGCTCAATATCAAAACTACTCACTGGATTAATACCATGAGCACTTAAACCAATTTCTCCTTCTTCACTTCCATAATTGATAGTGTCCACCAATTGGATACGTGAGGATTCTTCAATTAAAAATCCTTTTGTTGTTTCTACGTCAATTTGATAGGAAAAAATTATTATTGGCAATATAAAAATAATCGCTACTGCAACAATCAAAGGAAATAATTTCTTCACCTTTTGTTTCTTTTTTGTATTTTCTAGCATAATTTGACGATATAACTCTTTTACAAAGTCTGGCGATGGTTGTAAGTCTGGCCTATCTTTAATTGGACGAAGTAGCTGTTTAGCTTCTTGAGTTAGATTTTTGGAATTTTCCATTTTTATTCACTCCCTCCAATACATGTAGTTCCTTTTTCAAAACCTTTACTGCACGATAAAAGTCCACTCGTATCTTCAATTCAGAACAACCCAATATTTCGGCTGTTTCTTTAATTGTCATTTCTTGGATTCCCCTTAATATGAGTAAACTCCGATAATGAGGCTTAATTCTAAGTAAAGCATGTTGAATTTCCTCCCACTGTTCCTTTATTAAAAGAAAGTCATCCAAGGAATTCTTCATATCTTCGTTTGTAGTTTTTTCAATTATTTCAGGTAATGATGACTTTTGCTTCCTCTTTCGGAAATGATCGATTGCTGTATTCCTTGCTATCGATAGTAACCAATACTTTGCACGATTACGATCTTTCAGCATATGAATATTTCGTATTGCTTTTAAAAAGGTTTCTTGTGTAATATCTTCTGCATCTTGTTTGTTACTGGAAAAATATAAAGAAAAATGATAAATATCTAAATGAAATTCTGTATATAAACGTTCTATATCTAACCCGCTACTCACTAACATCCCCCCTCACTAACAAGTCGTGCTGCAATTCATTTTGTTTCAAATACTCTAAAGTTATTTTATTTTGGGAGTAAACTGCTTGGAGGACAGTTGAGGGACGAAACCACAAGGAGTTGTCACGAAAGATTGGGTTTCGTGACAGTAGAGGTGCGAAATCGCTTTGTGTTGTCACGAAAGAACGCTTTTCGTGACAGTAGAGGCATGAAATCACTCCGAGTTGTCACGAAAGATCTGTTTTCGTGACAGTAGAGGCATGAAATCACTCCGAGTTGTCACGAAAGAACGCTTTTCGTGACAGTAGTCGGACGAAATTACTTCGAGTTGTCACGAAACCGCCTCTGTCAGTTGAAGATCAACACAATCAAATTATATAGAGAATGAATGATAATCACTGTCCAAAGAGAATTACTCTTTTTATATATAATTCCAAATAATATACTTAAAACCAAAATTGAGAGTATCGTAGTCATAGTAACTAGAAGATTAGAAAACTCAAACTCACCTTTATAAATCCAAATTGGAAAGTGGATTGATACAAAGAGCAAAGAAGTGATAGTATTTGCAATCCCAAATTTAAAAGATTCCATAAGTTTTCTTAATAGAAAACCTCTAAAGACAATCTCCTCAGTGATTCCAACTAATAGAACAACATTTAGCCATTCGTTAACCTCTAATTGAAAATCAATCGTATCCCCTAATACAGTAATTTTTAGCACCACATAGAATAGCAAAACTAACGATACCCAACCCGTCCATTTCAAGCCGTTTCTAAAGTTATGACGCAAACCTAAATAAGAAAACGGTTCAACTTTATCTACAAATTTAACTAATAAAACCACAGGAATTACCCAAATACCTATTTTAATAACGGCTGATATAATAGCTCTTGGAACGGGTTCCATCAAATCTAAAAACTGAACCAACCATAATTCCCTGATACTCCAAAAGAAGAAAAATGCTATGAAATATAGCCAAATATAATTTTTATTGGTTGTAGCTGCTATCAGAAACTCCCCCTTTTCTTCAAGAACCCTACTCCGATAATTCATTACTTCAATCGAGTAGAGGGAAAATAAGTTAACTTATTTTCGCCCCTCTCACAA
>NZ_JPVN01000013.1 GCF_000772945.1 Ureibacillus manganicus DSM 26584 | reverse complement strand
CCTGAAAATCTCGGAAAAATGTTCTCGAGACCGTCTCTCGAGGACAAAACAACTGAAAATCTCGGAAAAGTGTTCTCGAGACCATCTCTCGAGGACAAAAAACCTGAAAATCTCGGAAAAATGTTCTCGAGACTGCATCTCGAGGACAAAAAACCTGAAAATCTCGGAAAAATGTTCTAAACTGCATCTCGAGGACAAAAAACCTGAAAATCTCGGAAATGTGTTCTCGAGACTGCATCTCGAGGACAAAAAACCTGAAAATCTCGGAAAAATGTTCTCGAAACTGCATCTCGAGGACAAAAAACCAAAATAATCAAGAAAGTTGTCTACGAGACCACCACTTTTAAAGAACAAAAAACTCAGAGGTAGTGATCTTCAGATCTAGCCCTGAGTTAATTGTGCATCCATTATTCAATTAACCACACGCATAAACCACTCCACCTCAAAACGGATAAATAAACGGAATCACAAGCATCATCACCACAAACATAATCACCTGTAATGGAACACCCACACGAACAAAGTCCATAAACTTATAGCCGCCTGCTGTTAATACAAGGGAATTGGTTGGTGATGCGATTGGTGTAGCAAATGCCATACCTGATGCAGCAGCAACGGCAATCATAAATGTATAAGGACTTGCATCCATTAAGAGCGCGGCATTCATAGCGATTGGTGCAAAGAGTACAGCAGTTGCTGTATTACTGACAAATTGGCCGAAGACAACTGTCAGCAAATACACACCAATTAGGACACCATAAGGACCGTAGCCACCTAACAGTTGAATGATACTATCAGATAATATGGTCATGCCACCTGTTTTCTGTAAAGCTGTTGCCATTGGCAGCATCCCAGCCACAAGAACGATACTTTCGAAGTTCATTTTTCCATAGGCATCATCCATATTTCGCAAGCACCCGGTAATAATCATTAATACCGCACCAATCATTACTGAAGTGACAGCGTCAAACACTTCGAATACCATCAGCCCTACCATTAATAGTAGGATTAGCCCAGCAATAGGAGCTTTACCTGTAGCTGCTGCTAAGCCTGCGTGTTCTTTAGGTTGACCTACGACGACGACATCCTTTGTTTCACGGGATAATAATTCGATTTCATCCCAAGTTCCTTGAACGAGCAATGCATCCCCAAATCGAAGTTTTTTAGAGGTCATCTTTTCTAAAAGATATTCACCTTTACTATTGATGCCTAGAATATTTAAATTATATTTTTCGCGAAATCCTATTTCTCGAATGGTTTCACCGATTAAACTCGATTGAGGAGTGAGTAACACTTCGGCTACACCAATTTCTTTTGAAACAAGATCTTTTCCTTCCTCCGTATCACTTTGTTTGATTTCCAGTTGAAAATCAGCAACAAACCTTTCAATATCTTCCTCTGTCCCTTGCACATACAGTTCATCATTAGGGTGAATTAAACTATTTGGCCCTGCTAATTCTTGAAAATTCATCGGTAAAAGCTTCAATGCTTCTGCTTGGTTACGGTGAATTTTCATCACATAAATCTGGTATTTTGCAGGTAACTTCAATTTTGCTAATGGAATCTCCACAATAGGGGAGCCATCTGGGACATGAATTAAAAATAACCTGTTTTCTAAATGATAATCTTGGACAATTTTCTTCGGTGATAATTTGTATCCTGCATCCGTATTCACTCTACTGTTTTCGTTTGGTAATAATGTATTTCGGATAATTACTAAATAAACAATCGCGACTATTGATGCCACAATACCAATGGGTGTTATTGAGAAAAATCCAAGTTTCTCAAATCCATTGTCTACAAGTGTTTGACTTACTATTAAGTTAGGTGGTGAAGCTATTAAAGTCATCAGTCCTGACATACTCGCGATATAGGAAAGTGGCATTAAAAATTTAGAGGGGCTCACTTTTATACTCATCGCAATACTTACTACAACTGGAAGCATTAAAGCGACAGTTCCTGTATTACTCATAAATGCCCCGACAGATGCTACGATTACAAGTAGTAAAACGAATAGTTTTAATTCATTATCGCCAGACCACTTTAACAAAAGAGTTGCTGCCATCCCTGCAAGACCTGTACGTAATAATCCTGCCCCTACAACAAAAAGTCCCGCAATCATAATGACAACGGAATTTGAAAATCCAGCTAATGCTTCTTGAGGCGTTAAAATACCGAAGATAATAAAAGCAAGTAGCGCACCGATAGCGACTAAATCACCTCGTACTCGATTGGTGACAAAAAGAATAATTGTTACTGCTAATATCGTAAACGTAATCGTTAGTTCCATTTATAAACTTTCCTTTTCTTCATACTATGTTTATTGTAAATGTTCCCTAAAATAAATTCATTTCGTATTTGAGCGTAACTTAAAAAAGTCTCTAATTTGTCATGAAAAGTTGCTGAATTCTTCCTAAACTCGAACCCCACTTAAAAAACACCCCTAAAGTATTCCTACACATACTTTAAGGATGCTTCAAATTATTACTTCCAGTTAATCAATTGTTGTTTTAAACGATTTGCGGCCAGAATCGATATTATCGACGATTACTTCAATGTTTCGAATTGAATTTTCCGTTAGCGGAACTTTTCCATCGGTATGCAATTCTTTCCACTTTTTTATATTACTTCTATAGATTTTTTCTGAAAGGCGATATATATCTGCATCTCTTTCAAGACCTTCTTTAAATGTTGTATTGATTTCTTCTTTTACCGCCTTCTCAACGGTTTCCCTGATGTCATTGGTAGTCAATGTTTCAGAATAGCTATTTAATGAGACGGTTGTATTAATTTTTATATCAAATTGTACATCCCTACCTTCAATGACGGGGTCAATTTGAACTTTCATATCTTGCAATACAATTGTTATAAAATCGTCATCCTTACTAGGGTGTACTTTTGCAGTAATTTGTGACCTTTTTGTTTTATCAGACAACCACTGCAGCCCTTTTGCTTTTTCACCTTTTAAAAATCCCTTAAATTTTTCAGGTGCAAGAATTCCAATACCAGAGGTTTGAACGGATGTTTCTGACCCCTTTTGGGTTTTCCATTCTTTTTTCAATGTCACATAAGGAATTTTCACATCATAGCTAGGCTCATTTAGCTGAATTATGAGTTCACGCAAACTCAAAGGCTCTATAAAGGATTCTTGTTCAAATGAATTATATGGATCAGCTAAACCTGTTAACGTAATCGAACGTTTAAGAAGTGGCACTGCAATTAAAAATTCTGATAATGATTCGTCTGTACAATATACCCATGTTTGATATCTCGTATCTGTATGTTGGGTAAAGGTATTAATAACTGAATTTATATGACCTTTTTTCATTAAATCCTCTGTAACAATAAAAAACGATAAATGTCCCCAATAAACTTCTTCATCTATGGAATGGTAAAGTTCAAATAGTGCTTCAGTAAATGTTTTTCCAGTTGCTGAATTCACTGCTGACTGGATGACATCTTGGTTTACTTGTTCGGATTTTGCAACATTTGAAAAACTAATTAATTGTATAAATACCTCATATTGCCCTTCTTTAAAATCAACGCCTATACCGTGGACATAGAACATACGCTCATTTTCTCTGGAATCCCAACAACCAACGAGCACAGTAGATAATATTAATAGTGTAATAATTTGTTTAAGATGGATCATTTTGATTCCTCATTATTGCTTCGAGATTTGTCTTGTGGCTGTAACATACTCGGTCTTTTTGTATACTTATCCCTTGAAGCTCTAAAAAATGTCTTTTTTAAGTTATCCCAACTTAAATCAACAGATACGTTTAAATAAGGGACTCCAAAAATACGCATATTCGCTATATACAATATCGTTAAGTAAATGCAAATGAAAAATCCAAATAACCCGAAAATAGCCGTAATTAATATGAACGCAATCCGCAAAATACTAACCATTGTAACAAGCGATTGATTGACAATGGTATAAGATGCTACAACAGATATGGCAATAATCACAATCATAGCAGGACTTGTGATCCCTGAACGGATGGCGGCATCGCCAATGATTAATCCTCCGACAACACTAAATGTGCCTCCTAAAACACTTGGAAGTCGCAAAGTTGCTTCTTTAAACATTTCAAACAAAATTAGTAATAATAGCATTTCAATGACGGCAGGTAGCGGTAAGCCACGATTTGCGATAACTACAGTTGCTAGTAATTGAAGTGGTAGTTGATTTTGATGAAACAGTGTTAAAGCAATCCAAAAAGCAGGTAGTGTCGTACCTATTAACAATCCCATCAATCGTAAAATGCGTTCAAATGTACTAAACATCACCGGTGTCTCATAGTCTTCAGCGGATTTTAGTAAATAAGTGAAGTTTACAGGAGTCATCACTGTATAGGAAGTACCATCGACCATGATTAAAAATCGACCTCTAATTAACGACTGAATAGCAAAATCAGGTCGTCCTGTGTAATGGGTAGCTGGTAAAATCCAGTTTTTTTTATTGATAAATTCCATTAAAGAATCGGCACTGATAATAATGTCAGTGTCGATTTTATTTAACTCTCTTTTTAGTTCCTTTAAAATATCTTGATTTGCAATGTCTTCTACATAAAGAATAGCGACAGCTGTTTTCGTACGATTTCCGATTTCTAGTTTTTCTACACAGAGAGAGTTGGAAGGGAATCGTTTTCGAATAAGCGCAATATTAATGGAGATATCTTCTATAAAATTATCCCTCGGACCTTTTACTAACGCTTCTAGATTTGTCTCCTCTGGGTTTCGATTTGGTTTTCGAACAATATTACTAGAGTAAAGAAGTTGTAACTCATCAAAAAAAATAAGTACTTTTCCGTTATAAACAGATGTAATAATAGCTTCCTTATTCGTTATAGGTTTAAGTTCGGGGATGAGTAATTGGTCAATCATATCTTTATCAATTTGACCGTTTTTTGAATTATTAAATAGGTTATCTATTTTTGGTAGAACTACTGTATATAACATTTGTTCATCGACCATTGCATCACATTTTACAAAGTGAACTTTTGATCCATTAAAGATGAATGTATGATATAAAACATCACTGGATTTTTCGAACAGTTGCTTTATTGTAGAGAGAGTTATTGTTTGTCCGTTTGTGTCCATTCAGTATCACTACTTTCTCGTGCTGTAGTTTTGTTCTTTGTTCGTGTACGTTGGACGGATTTGTTAGATTTTTTTCCATAAATAATTGAAATGATCCATAAAACAATCAATAATATTAGGAAAAAAACAAAAGTAGATATTAAAAATTCAAAGTTGTTTAACTGTAAAAACAATGTATCATCTAAAAGGAACAGAACTAAGTTAACAATGAAAAACGGTGGAACCATATAAGTCCAAATACGTTTTCGTTTACCAGCTATATTTAATATGTCCGCTGCGATATATAATAATAACCCTACACGGATAAATGTCCCTGTTAACCACTGATAAATTGATAAGAAGTCCATATGTTCGATAAAGCGACCGACAGATACTAAACCCCACTCTTCATAGGCAGGATAGCGATGTTTCGCAGCTTCTTCTGGACCGAATTCTACAATTGCCCCAACAAGCGGACCTAAAGTCAAAACTGTTAATATAAAAATCATAATCGCAATATGAAACCACTTGATTGGTTTCTTAAAATGATGTTGTAAGAATAAAAGCAATATGATTTCGATAAAGCCAGATGCAGGATAGACCACCCCTAGTAAAACGGGTGGAAAACCATGTTCGAAAAATGGCTGTAATAAGTTGTAGTCCTTCACTTGGATATTAACAATAGCAACATAAAAACCTAAAATGACAACAACGAAAAGGACAATCACATTGACCATTACAATCGTTTGGATATTTGTTGAAACGAGTAAAAAACAAACAATAATATAGACCGCAAGTAGTATTAATTGCGGTGTGGAATCTAAAAATGTATCGGATATCCAAAGAATTGTTTCATGCATGGTGAAAGATGCTAAAAGAAACAGATATATAACTACGGCGTATAAAATGATAGAAGAACCAACTTTACCTATTTTCTCACTCAACCAATCTTTTAAAGGTTGCTGGTTCGTTTTTTTTTGTATTGAAATAATTAATAATAACAAAGGAAACATGAAAACAGCTGCAATTATAACAGATGCCCATCCATCTCTTTTTGCTTGCTCTAAGATTGAGGGCAGAATCGTCACATGAGTTTTCAACCCGATAAATGTCATCACTAGTAAAATGACATGTAATATACTGAACTTTCCTAATTTATCCATGAAATAACCCTCTAATAGTTCTGTCTTGTTCAGTTTATTTTTTCCATATATGGGGAGAAGTAAACTATAGCAGCGTGGATTGTTTTAATGATACATCAGTAGTGAATGATTAATGGAAGCAGCATTACCAATGGAAAATTTATTTATTTTTATCACTTTACATACCTCACTAGGGTATAGTAATATGTAATTAAGTTAGGGGGGTGACTCAGGTGGAAAACAATGAAAATGAAGTAGCATGTCATTCCAATGACGATACGTCTTGTCGTAAAAGCCATCATCCAGAACGTGTTAAGAAGGATTTAACAAATCGGTTAAATCGTATTGAAGGCCAAATCAGAGGAATCAAAGGAATGATTGATAAAGACACTTACTGTGATGATGTTATTACTCAACTTTCTGCCACACAATCTGCATTAAATAGTGTAGCCAAAATTCTTTTAGAAGGCCATTTAAAGGGATGTGTTGTTGATCGTCTTTCTGAAGGCGATGAGGCAGTACTCGATGAATTAGTTGTAACAATTCAAAAGTTAATGAAAAAATAATTTTTTTAAGTTCAATATACCCCTGTGGTGTATATTACGATAAATATAATTTAAGGAGAGAAAAAACGATGGAAAATGTAACATTAAACGTTCAAGGAATGTCATGTGGTCATTGTGTAAAAGCTATAGAAGGAAGCGTTGGTACATTAGAGGGCGTTAACGAAGTAAAAGTAAATTTAGAAGCTGCTCAAGTTGAAGTATCTTTTAATGAATCTCAAGTATCCGTTGATAAAATTAAAGAAACGATTGACGACCAAGGTTATGATGTAGTATAAGAGTGCTGCCAAAGCACTCTCTCATTTTCAAGAAAATATACCCCATAAGGGTATGGAGGTAGAGAAGATAATGAGTACAGAAGCTAGTAAGGTAAAAGAAGCGAGTATTCAAATTACCGGTATGACTTGTGCTGCGTGTGCAACACGTATAGAAAAAGGATTAAACAAAATGGAGGGTGTCGAGCAGGCAACCGTTAATTTAGCACTTGAAAAATCATCCATTAAATATGATCCTTCGAAACTAAGTGAAGCTGATTTTGAAAAGAAAATTGAAGCACTTGGCTACGGGGTAGTAAAACAAAAAGCGGAATTTGATATTACAGGTATGACTTGTGCTGCCTGTGCAACACGTATAGAAAAAGGGTTAAATAAAATGGATGGAGTTGCAATTGCGAATGTCAATTTAGCACTTGAAAAAGCAACAATAGAATTTAACCCATCTGAAGTAACGATTTCAGACATTATTGCAAAGGTTGAAAAGCTTGGTTACGGTGCTCATCAAAAGCAAGACGAAAAAGAGCAGGTAGATTACCGTGAAAAGCACATTAAAGATCAACAACGTAAATTTTTATTTTCAGCGATTTTATCCTTGCCATTATTATGGACGATGGTCGGACACTTTTCGTTTACATCATTTTTATATGTACCCGATTTGTTAATGAATCCATGGTTCCAAATGTTATTGGCAACACCGGTACAATTTATTATCGGAAAACAGTTTTATGTAGGTGCCTATAAATCACTACGAAATGGTAGTGCAAACATGGATGTACTCGTTGCAATGGGTACTTCAGCTGCCTATTTTTATAGCGTATATCAAGCCATTGCTACTAGTGGAACTCACCATGCACCACACTTATACTTTGAGACAAGTGCAGTTTTAATCACACTGATTCTTTTAGGAAAATTATTTGAGGCTAAAGCAAAAGGTCGTTCATCTGAAGCAATTAAAAAATTAATGGGTCTTCAAGCAAAAACAGCTATTGTCGTTCGTGATGGAGTTGAAAAAGAAGTACCTTTAGAAGAAGTCGTTATTGGTGACATCATTTTAGTAAAACCAGGTGAAAAAATCCCAGTCGATGGTGAAGTAATAGAAGGAACAACAGCAGTTGATGAATCTATGTTAACTGGTGAAAGTTTGCCGGTAGATAAAAAAGCTGGTGACGTATTATACGGCTCAACTATTAACAAAAACGGTTTCCTCAAAATGAAAGCGACAAAAGTTGGTCGTGATACAGCATTAGCCCAAATTATTAAAGTAGTAGAAGATGCACAAGGTTCAAAAGCACCTATTCAACGAATGGCGGATCAAATCTCAGGTATTTTTGTACCTATCGTTGTAGGGATTGCTATCCTTACATTCCTCGTGTGGATCATTTGGGTTCGACCAGGTGAATTTACACCGGCACTTGAAGTATTAATCGCAATACTTGTTATTGCATGTCCATGTGCGCTTGGTTTAGCAACACCAACATCTATTATGGCAGGTTCAGGTCGAGCAGCAGAATTTGGTATTTTGTTCAAAGGTGGAGAACATCTAGAACAAACACAAAGTATCGACACAGTCGTAGTTGATAAAACAGGGACAGTAACACATGGTAAACCTGTATTAACAGATGTTTACGTAGCAGATGGCCAAGACGAACAGAAATTTTTATCCCTAATAGGCGCTGCAGAAAAACAATCTGAGCATCCATTGGCACAAGCGATTGTTCAGGGGATTCAAGATAAAGGCATTGAGCTTGGTGAAGTTCAATTCTTCGAAGCAATTCCTGGTTATGGTGTGCAGGCAACAATTTCAGGTCAAGGCGTTGTAATTGGTACACGTAAATTAATGCAGCAATATGGAATTGATATACAATCTGTTCTCCCTGTCATGGAAGAATTAGAACGCAATGGAAAAACTGCAATGCTTACTGGAATTAACGGCAAATATGCAGGGCTAGTAGCAGTAGCAGATACAATTAAAGATACCTCTAAAGAAGCTATCCACCGTTTACAACAAATGGGCATCAAGGTAATTATGATGACAGGTGATAATGAGCGTACAGCCCAAGCAATTGGTAAAGAGGTCGGCGTTGATGCAGTCATTGCAGAGGTACTTCCTGAAGGTAAAGCAGAAGAAGTGAAAAAATTACAAGAACAAGGCAAAAAAGTAGCAATGGTCGGTGACGGAATTAATGACGCACCAGCGCTAGCCACAGCTGATATAGGGATGGCTATTGGTACAGGTACAGATGTGGCGATGGAAGCAGCGGACATAACATTGATTCGAGGCGACTTAAATAGTATTGCCGATGCGATTTTAATGAGTCGCAAAACGATGCGTAATATTAAACAAAACTTATTCTGGGCATTTGCCTATAATACGGTTGGAATTCCAATTGCAGCAGCAGGTTTCCTTGCACCGTGGGTTGCTGGCGCAGCGATGGCGTTCAGTTCTGTATCGGTTGTATTAAACTCATTGCGATTACAAAGAGTCAAATTAAAGAAATAGAGTGTTGGGGGATGGAGGAAAAGCTTTGGAGGATCATGTTGAAAAAGTTAAGATTGCTATAAATGGTGGAATAGGATTCGGAGCAAAACTTAACGCAAAACAACTTCTTACAATATCAAAATATATGAATGAAGATGATGAGCTTGAGTTAACGACCTTCCAACAACTTTATATAGAAATTCCAGAAGTTAAAAAAGATGAGATTATAGAAGAATTTCAGAGTGTCGGTTTAGCATGTTATCCAGTAGGAAACTTCGTAAAAAGTTTAAGAACCTGTAATTTCTGCAAAGGTGAGGAAGAAGAAGGAATGCCTGTTGCAAAAGAGTTAAATCGTCGTATTGCTGGGGTTGCTGTTCCATTTACTTTAAAAGTTGCCTATACAGGTTGTGCCGTTGGATGTGGTGAACCTATGTTAAGCGACATAGGTGTGATGAAAATCAGAGACCATTACAATTTATATATTGGTGGAAAAGCAAAAGGGAAAGACGCAGAGGTAGGCTATTTACTTAAGGAAAATCTTACACCCGAAGAACTGTACGATACAGTAGATAAGATTATTGCTGTTTATTCGGAATTGGGTAAAAAGCGAGAAACTTTCAATAAGTTTTTAAAACGGATAGATAGAGACGTATTAATAACTTAATAAACAATGATAAGGCGCAATCCTGGGATCAAGGATTAGCGCCTATTTTTAATTTTGGGGACAGCTATATAATTAGCTGGGGATTGCGATCAACTTTCTGGAGTTTATGAGCGAGTTTTCCTGAGTTACGAGCGACTTTTGACAACTTATGAGCAACTCCATAGTTAGCCGCGCAATACGATCAACTTTCCGAAGTTTATGAGCGACTTCGGCCTCTTTATGAGCGACAATTCCCCAGTTACGATCAACATTTGTCAATTTATGAGCAACTCTGTAATTAGCCGTGCAATACGATCAACTTTCCGAAGTTTATGATCAACTTCGGCCTCTTTATGAGCGACAATTCCCCAGTTACGATCAACATTTGTCAATTTATGAGCAACTCAAAAATTAACCTGCTTCTAGCCCCACAACTACCAGCCATAACAAACACCTTTATTTCAAAAAATTTACTTTTCTCCTTGCACTTCTTAAATCTATAGTGTACTATGTCACTAGTACACCATTACAGGAGGTTCAGTATGCAGAAATTTCTTGGTCTATTAGTACAGGAATATCGAAATTATGCGTTATTCAATTATGGTTTGGCTGCGCTTATAGTGATTGTTGTGTTTTTAGGTCCACTTCTAGTTGTTCAGTTTTTCCCTAATACGGCTTATTACAATGTACCTGATGTACGTTTATCAATGTCCATGGTTGCAGCAGTTTCGATTGTATTACTTTCTGTTGGTCTGTTTTCAAGTAGTTTGAATCGTGACATTAAATTAAAAGAGCTCTGGCTTCATAACAGTCAGTCAATTTATTCATTAGTTGGTGCGAAACTTATCTATCATGGACTTACTATGATTGCATTATGTTTTATTCCTTATATTGGATTGTTTTTTGTAGGTGATTTGATCGTAGGTACGTTCTTACAATACCTTGTCTTTGGCTTTGCGGGTCTGTTTCTAGCAATCACGATGTACATTTTCTTTATTGTCATTACTCTTTTATGGATTGCTCTGAATACCCAATTATCAAGATATATTGGAAAGCTAAGTTATGTCGTGCTGTTCATAGCGGTTCTTTTCATAATCGAGTTGCTAAACCGTTTACCAAACTAGCCATTTTTACAAATCGGGAAAGTGCCGCTATCACAACTTAACAAATACTTACCGACATTTGCTGAAAACAAAATAGCAATGTCATTGTATTTTGATTTTTATATCGTTGAAGAAATTATTATGGCCGCGGTAGTTATTTTAGTTTATATGCTGTCATGCAAGTGGATTGAAAGGGTGATCACACGATGACTATAGATTTTGCAAAGGATCGCCCCATTTACTTACAGCTTGTTGAATCGATTTGTGGGGATGTCATAAAAGGGAAGCTTAAACCGGGCGACAAGTTAGCCTCTGTTCGTGAATTTGCCCTTGAGTCAGGTGTTAATGTCAATACGGTGCAACGCGTTTATAAGGAGTTGGAAATGATGGAGCTAACTGAAACAAAACGAGGACAGGGGACATTTATAACGACGGATGATGGGGTCATTCACACAATTCGTGAACAAATGAAAGAACAAGTGGCGATGCAGTTCATCACATCCATTGAGTCTTTTGGCTTTACGCTTGATGAGATTATCGAAGTGCTTAAAAGTAAGAAAGGAGGCAATTAATATGGAGGTACAGCAACTGTCATTTCAATATAAACGGAAAACGATTTTAGAACAGTTAACCTTTTCAATCCCCCAGGGTCAGATTGTTGGACTAATTGGAGAAAATGGTAGTGGAAAATCGACGTTGTTAAAACTAATGGCGGGTATTTTAGCACCATCTTCAGGAAAGATTGAACTTAATGGTGGTGAAAAAGTCACTCGCCGTCATACGAATAAAATCGCATACCTTCCCGATATCGACTTGTTTTATGAGAAACAAACAGGCGATGAAGTGTTTGCCTTCTATGAAAGCCAGTTCGATGACTTCTCAAAGGAAAAAGCAAAAGAAGTCGCATCTTTTTTACAGGTCCCAACAAATGTGAAGCTAGGCAACCTTTCCAAAGGAAATCGCGGACGGATGAAATTAGCAGCATTTTTAGGGCGGAATGCCGAACTTTATCTTATGGATGAACCTTTTGCTGGGCTTGACCCATTAGCAAGAGAAAGTTTACTAAAAGCAATTATTAAATTCATTGATACAGAGCACTGTTCTGTTGTTCTTTCAACCCATGAAGTGAATGAAGTTGAGCCGATTTTAGATCAAGTCATGTTACTAAAAGACGGTCATCTTTGTGCGATGGATGTTGTAGAAGAAATACGTCATGAGCGCGGCGAGGATACAGTCAATTGGATGAAAAACCTATACGGAAAGCGGGTGCGTTAAATGACAACGCCAATTGTGCAAGTTAAAAATTTAAACAAAACGATTAAAGGAAAGCACATAATAAAAAATGTTAATTTAGACTTTTATCCAGGTCAAATTACAGGTTTTCTAGGGCCAAATGGAGCTGGGAAAACAACGACAATCCGTATGATGACAGGACTTATGCATCCTACAAGTGGAGAAGTCATTATTAATGGAACATCACTGCAGAAAAACTTTGAGCAAGCAATAAGCAATGTCGGTGTGATTGTTGAAAATCCGGAAATGTATAAATATATGAGCGGTTATAAAAACTTGCAGCACTTTGCCCGCATGCATAACGTTCCGAAATCACGGATCGATGAAGTTGTGAAGAATGTTGGGTTAGAAAACCGTATTCATGAAAAGGTAAAAACCTATTCCCTTGGGATGCGCCAAAGACTTGGTCTTGCACAAGCAATGTTGCATAGTCCAAAGTTTTTAATATTAGATGAGCCAACAAATGGCCTTGACCCAGCTGGTATACGTGAGTTTCGTATGTATTTACAAAAAATTGCAAAGGAAGACAATGTAGCGATTGTTGTATCAAGCCATTTATTATCTGAAATTGAACTAATTGTTGATCGCATTGCTGTAATTCAAAACGGTGAAATTATTAACATTCGTGAGTTAACGGAAGAAACGGTTAGCGAATACTACCTAGAGGTTGGTCAGAAAGAGAAATTTGCTAGCTTAGCAGGTGAAGAAGCCAAGTCACAAAATGATGGATTTGTTGTTACGATTTCTAAAGATGAAGTGCCAAAATTTGTACGCAAACTTGTGGAAGCAGGTATTGATATCTATACAATTCAACCGATTACTAAACGTTTAGAAGATCAATTTATCGAAATGACTGGTGGAGGTGCGATTGATGCGATTCGTTAAAAATGAATGGATTAAAATTTGGGCACAAAAAAATGCTTGGATTATGATGATTTTAGTACTTTTGGGTGTAGTCGCATTACTAGGCATAAGTAAATATTTTGCTGTAGACCAGAACACACCAGAACTTCGCCAAGAAGAAAATAACAAACGACTTGCTGAGTATAATGCACAGTTAAACTTTCCAGGCCTAGCAGAACAAGACATTCAGTATATCAATGAAGAAATCCTGATGACTGAATATAGGATTGCCAATGATTTACCAACTGTCGATGCGACGACTTTCCATCAAGTTGTAGATCTTTTGTTATCCTTTATCTTAACGGTCGTTGGTATTTTCACAATGGTTATTGCTGCATCAATTGTATCCAATGAATTTGGGACTGGAACTATTAAAATGTTATTAACGCGCCCTGTTGCACGTTGGAAAATTTTATTGTCAAAGTTAGTTGCATCCCTTTTATATGGAGTTGCACTCTTTGCTGTAAGTGTTGTAGTTGCTCTTATCGGAAGTTTCATTCTATTTAACACTGGTGAGGCGATTACATTATCGGTAGTAAACGGGCAAGTTGTTGAGCAAATTGTAGAGACACACTTTGTGCAAAATATACTGTTAAATGCTGCGTCGATATTTATGACCACAATATTTGCCTTTATGCTCGGTACAATATTTGGTTCAAGTACATTAGCAGTCAGTTTATCCCTTGTCATTTTACTTATGGGATCGGCAATTACGATGTTTATCGCACGGTATGATTTTGCTAAATTCATTTGGTTTGCTAATGACCTCACACAATTCCAACCAGGAATGATGGCTATCATTCCAGACTTAACATTGAACTTTGCTATTGTAGTAAATATCGTATACGCTATTATCTTTTTAGCAGTTAGCTTTACGTACTTTATAAGACGCGATGTAACTGCATAGACAAAACAAGGCACATCGATTTGATGTGCCTTGTTTATATGACTAGTCTAGTGTAATGATATTAATCACTATCGGCAACGACGAGCCACCTGCATGAACAATGTCGAGTTCAATAATGCCCTCATTATTCGTTGTTTGATAATCCATAACTTTTACAACATCTTTCATAGGATCTAGGGGAGGAATATTGAAAATTCCTTCTGCCGTTTTAACAGTTCCGCTATATAAACCGCCCCTACTGCCGAGTCTAACTCGTATAGTGTTTTCTTCATGAAAATGATTAATGTAAGGGATTTTTATTTTATAAACAGCACCAAAATGTCCTTTATTTGCAATAGAAGGAGTTATTAAGCTAGTTGCAGAGTTAAAAAGATTATCTGTTTCTCCATTCGAAATCGTATAGGACAGTTCTGCACCTTCATTTACATTGTAGGTAGGTAATGTTGCAATTAATTCAGAACTTGACCACACCCCACGTGGATGTGGATTTTTATGATCTAGGTTAATTGGTGATGACTTTATTGCCGTTAAGTCACTACCATCCTTACTAATTACAGTTCTGATTACATAAGTTAACTCACCGTTACCAGATTCTTTTGTCACCGTTAGATCATATAAAAATCCAACCAGTTCATTTGGCTTCAATAGAAAACTATCTAAAGTTAATGATTGACCAGGCATAATTGGTTCGTTTATTAAATTTATTTGATTTAATCGGTCATCTAGTAAAGCCTCTGAAATCGGAAGCCCTACGTCAAGGTCGTAAAATCCGGTTGAGGTAATTTTCTTTATTCCTTTTAGGGAGTCTATTTTAAATGAGGTATTACTTGATACATTTTCAATTGTTATCCCCACTGTAACTTCTTCATCGAATTGATTGATATGCCAGCCGAACACTCGATGATCCATTGTACTTTGGTTAACCATGACAATGTCATTTGATAAAGTAACATTGTCGCCACTGAGAGTAGTTGGACTTAATATTTCTGGATTATCACTAACTAATAATCTTCTGTTTCCAGACATTATTACATTCTGAACATTAGTTACATTTGTTAACTTTCCTTGCTCTTTTGCAAAGAATTCAATAGCATATTTTGGCATCGTAATATTGATGTTTTTGCTATTAGGGTCATATTGAACATCCCCAACAAATGCTTCCCCTACAAATCGTAATGGAATCATTGTTTTGCCTTTATATAAAATAGGTGGAGCTATCAAACTTCGTGTTTCACCATTAATTTGAGCAGTCGTAGAATCAATTATCAATTTTAAGTTTGTGTTTCCTTTATTTGCGAAAACTGCAAATTCTTTTGGATCCCACTCAACAGTTGCCCCCATCGCCTCAAAAGTCTCTCTAAATGGAACTAAAGTTGTCCCGTCTTTAAGTATAGGCAAGACAGGATACTTAACTTTCTTACCATCCACGTATACTTCTGAAGTTGAGGTAGTATATTGTTGTTCTGTAGCTTTTGTTGTTGGCGTACTTAGAAACAAAAAACTGAAAATCACAATCGCAATCGTGCTGATCATCCACTTCCTCTTTAATAGATTCATTAAAAACAACCTCCATTACTTCATATATTACAATAACAGCACTAGTAATTGTAAAAGAAATTCCACCTAATATGATTGTAATCAGAAGACGTTTTTAAACTAATTTTTTTCGTGGTAAACATTGGAGTGATAAAACTAGCTGTGTAAAGGTTAACTTTTGGTGGGGAGATATATTTTATTCATAGATATTTTGAATAGATAGTAATGTAAGTTTATACTTTTTGTGTAATAATTAGATTTTATAGAAATATAAATTACATATATTGCAATGAAAGTAGGGATTATGATGGCAACGGGAACACATACAGTAGAAATTCCAGTAGATGTACAAGCAGTTTGGGAGTATGTTAGCGATCTAGAAAAATGGGCAACAGCAGTGCCAGCTTATAAAGAACATGAAATCATTGATGAAAAGCAATCGATTTGGACTTTTGAAGGTAACGTAAAAGGGATTAAGAAAACAATTCAAGCTCAAGTAGACATTACGGAATGGAACGAACCTTCAAATATTAAGTTTGAGTTAAAAGGGTTATCTGATAATTTTACGGGTAGCGGGCATTTTACTGCTGAAGAGTTGAGTGGGAAAACTACAATGACTTGTACGGTAGAAGTAAATGCCGGTGGAATCTCAGGCGCGTTATTAACGCCAATCATTAAATGGGCTGTTCCAAAGGTAGCATCTCGTTTAACAGAATCCATTGCTCGTAAAATTGTAGTATTTTCATAGTATTTTAAAGAAGAAGCCGAAATGTTGGCTTCTTTTTTGTGTTTTGGGATATTTGGGGGAAGTACCACTTAAGGATCTAGCTTAGTACTTAGTACGATTTATTAGACAGTTGATATGTAAAGTGAAGCTTAGATGTCCAAATAACATGACTATTAAGACACTTGAGGTGTAAAGTGAAGCGGAGATGTCCAAATAACATGACTATTAAGACACTTGAGGTGTAAGGTGAAGCGGAGATGTCTAAATAACATGACTATTAAGACACTTGAGGTGTAAAGTGAAGCAGAGATGTCCAAATAACATGACTATTGAGACACTTGAGGTGTAAAGTGAAGCGGAGATGTCCAAATAACATGACTATTGAGACACTTGAGGTGTAAAGTGAATCGGAGATGTCCAAATAACATGACTATTAAGACACTTGAGTGTAAAGTGAAGCGGAGATGTCCAAATAACATAACTATTAAGACACTTGAGGTGTAAAGTGAAGCCGAGTTGTCCAAATAACATGACTATAAAGACACTTGAGGTGTAAAGTGAAGCGGGATGTCTCATAACCCCCCTTCACGGAACACTTCATGTTTTAAAATACCCCAAATTTCAATTAGTATCAATTTAATTTCAACCTATATAAACCTAACCCGAATTTTATCTTCAAGTTTTACTCCTTCAAGATCATGCAATTCAATTTCATTAATAGGTATAGAAAGCTTTTTCAATTTCTGTTCCCCATCGCCTGCCCAAAACCTCAACAACTCAACGTTTTGACTCGATGAAAATTCCTTCTTTATATATTCCCAAAAATCATTTAAAAACTTTTCATTCCAATTTCCTTCGACCCAATATATGTATTCTTTTTCGCTATAAAACTCTAAATCATAAGGTGGTACTTTGCATAAAGCGACTCTTAATTGTCCGAAGGCAGATTCGTCTGGTGCATGTAGAACATGAGCATCATCGTCCATCGTATGCCATGCTTGCACTGGTGTATTTTCTGTTATTGGGTATAACTTTTTCAATTCTCTTACAGTAATTTTAGTTATGCCGCTATGATCCACTTCGGTCAATG
Organism: Ureibacillus manganicus DSM 26584; assembly: GCF_000772945.1. Taxonomy (GTDB): domain Bacteria; phylum Bacillota; class Bacilli; order Bacillales_A; family Planococcaceae; genus Ureibacillus; species Ureibacillus manganicus. Next base: position 107,068 of record NZ_JPVN01000013.1, on the reverse strand, counting down.
GTTGATCGGCCACAAGTATGGTGAATAAAGACACTTTTTATCTAGCTCCTTTAAGGTTTAACTGCTTAATAATTCAATAAAAAGTGTATAATCCCTCTATTTATTTCTAAAAGAAAAACGCCAGTCAAAATTATTTTTGACTAGCGCTAGGACCCCCTAAGTAATATCTTCTGGTTTAATATTTTTCCCTATCCCAATTACACCACCAACAACAATCCAAATGATAGCCGGTATAACCCAACCAACACCTTGATCGTAAAGAGGGATGAATGTTAATGTCTTTGATAAAGATTTGTCTAAGAAAGTTACATTTATAGTTTCAACTATACTAAAAATGGCTGTAAAAACGATGGCAGAAAAATAAATTGAATGATTTAAATAACGATTGAATAATCCTAAAACAATTAAGACAATTGCTAAAGGGTAAATCATCCCTAAAATAGGTACAGAAATAGCCAAAATCTGATTTAAACCTAAATTTGCCACTGAAAAGCTCACAAGGGCAGTAATCGCAGCCCAAACTTTATAAGTGAAAATAGGTAATAGTTTCGAGAAGTATTCACCGCATGAAATAACTAAACTAATCGATACACATAGGCAGGCAATTGTAAATAATAGTCCCAATAATATAATCCCAGTTGGGCCGAACAACTGATTCATAACAACGGTTAATACTTCGGCACCGTTATCTAATTGTTCAATAGAAGATACCGATGCACCTAAGTAAGTCAAAATACCGTAGATGACAGCTAATAAAATCCCTGCTCCAAGTCCAGCAAACAGCATGTATTTCGAAATGGAAGCATTGTCTTTTATTCCTTTTGCACGAATTGTATTGACCACGACAATTCCATATACAAGTGCAGCAAGAGCATCCATAGTTAGATAGCCATCTAGGAAACCTTGGAAGAAACCATTCGTTGCATATAACTCGGTTGCGGATGCATAAGGATTTACTGGTGTAAAAATAGCTTTTACAAAGATGATGACAATAAGAACTAATAATATCGGTGTTAATAGCTTACCAAAACGGTCTACAAGTTTTGATGGTGATAAGCTTAGCCATAAAACAATTGCAAAAAATACAACAGTATAAATAAATAACATCATTACACTATCGGCTAAATTCTCCGGTAAGAATGGTTTGATACTCATTTCATAAGCTACTGTACCCGCTCTAGGGATTGCTAAGCCAGGACCGATTGAAAGATAAATTAATACTGGGAATATGATTGCAAACCAAGGGTGTACGCGGGTTGCTAGTGTATGTAAGCTCCCAGCTTTTCCTATTGCAATGACTCCTAAAATAGGTAAGCCAACCGCAGTGATAATGAATCCTAATAGTGAAATCCACAATTCAACCCCAGCTGAATTTCCTAAAAATGCAGGGAAAATTAAGTTACCTGCACCGAAAAACATAGAAAATAACATAAAAATAATCATAAGTAATTCTTGGTTAGATAGTTTAGGCATTTCTTTCTCCTTATATAAAATAACTTGTAGTATAACAACTAAGTTGGACGATGCCTATAGTCTGATAAAAAGCAATAATATTAAGTTTTTTTAGAATAATCCAAAACTATTTCAGTTGTTAGATGTGATTTAGTTTGTGTAATTTAAAAAATAATATTAAATCGCTATTGCTTTGCTAAATGTTTTTTAAAATAGAGAGGTCTAATATGTACTTCTGCTTGAATTTCCATCCATATTGTCCATTAAACTGATTTGCATTTCTTATGCCACGTCACGCTTTCTTATTGAAAAGTCGAAATTTAATTTTCCATTTAAATTTAAAAACAAACAATCCGAATAATTGAGAATGATTATCAATTATTGTATAATATAAAATAAGGATGTAGATTTGAAAAGGGGATTATACAATGCAAATATATTGGACAAAAATAAACAAGATTATTGAGGAAACGCCAGAAGTTAGAACGTATATGCTCGAAGTTCCAGAAGGTTTTATATGGGAGGAAGGTTCTCACACTCACTTCGGATTGGAAGGATTCAATGCTGGAGATAAACCGAACAAAAGCCTGGTGCGCCATTTGTCAATTTCTACACTGCCTTACGAAAATGCAATTGGTATTACAACACGCATTAAAGAACAATGCTCTGAGTTTAAGTCTATCTTAAGAAATCTTAAAGTCGGCGATAAAGTGGCTATATTTAAAACTCATTCAAATGTTCCTCTTAAAAGAGAAAACAAAAATGTTTACCTGCTGTCATCAGGAGTTGGCTTAGCAACTTTCAGACCGCTTGTACTTGAATATTTTGAACGTGCTGACAACGTAAACCAAGTTCATTCCTTGAACATCGATTCGTCAAAGGATTTCTTATTCACTAATATTTTTAAATCCACTCCTGACAAAAAGTTCGCGGCACAATTCGTTGATAACCGTAAAGAATATTATGAAGTAGTGAAAACATTGGCTACAGACAAGGAAGGTATCTTCTATGTGGTAGGCAGTGATGATTTCCTAGTACAAAACATCGAAGTGCTGCGTGAACAAGGCATCCAACCAGAACAGATTATGCTCGATAAGCGGGAAAATCAACTACCTAATTTTTTGTCTTCTAATTTTACAGTTTAATAGGAAAAGGGCATTGATCAATTATGATTAGTGCTCTTTTTTGATGTTAAATCTAACTAAATTAAATTTGACTTGCACTCTTTTTGCTTTTATATGGGAAATTGTGTGATAATTCTTATAATAAAGAATAACTTAATAACTAGATTCTTAGATAAATATACATGGATATAGAAAGTTACTAGAGAGGAGTGGGAAGTTTGGAATTGCGACATTTGGAATATTTTTTGATGGTTAGTGAAGAACTACATTTTACAAAAGCAGCTGAAAAATTAGGTATTTCACAACCCACTTTAAGTCATCAAATTAAGATGCTTGAAAAAGAGATAGGATATTCGCTTTTTAACCGTGTTGGCAAGAAAATTGAACTGACAAAGGTAGGAGAAATTGTTCAACAAGAGGCATTAAATATTCAAAATTCTATCCAAAATATATCTTCTCAAATTGCCGCATTCTCTAAAGGTGAAATCGGAGAATTGAAAATTGCTGTGTTACCAGGGGAAATAACTGATTTAGTAACGACATTGTGTATTCCATTTAACCAGCTTTATCCGAACATTAGAGTGTTTGTTGAATCGACAGATCAAGTAGAAAAGGTAGTCATAGAAAATCAAGCGGATTTCGGGATTAGTTTCCAATTCAATCAAGAGGACCTGCTGCATGGTACGAAGCTGTATGATGAGGAATTCTATCTTATCAGTAATCAGAAGAGTGAAGAACAAAAAGTCCAATTTACTTCTGTTTTAGATGGACCACTTATTTTATTTCCAAGTATGCATCAGTGTAGGAAAATGTTGAATAAGGCTAGTTCTGAAATTGATAAAACATTAGAGCCTATTGTTGAAACATCTAGTATTAAGTCCATTTTAAATCTAGTTCGAAGTGGCGTTGGACGTAGCATTGTTTCTCGTACATTGTTTGAGTTTTATGATACGAACGATTTATTCTTCCAACAGATTGAAAAACCAACTTTGACTAGAGAAGTTTTCCTTGTGATGAAAAAGAATTGTTATATGCATTATGCATCCCGTGAATTTATAAAGTTATTGGTACGTGAAATCGAAAAACTTCACTTTAATACAGAGAAAGAGGCAATGCATTCATTGCATAGTTTTGTATTATAGTTTTTTTCTATCATTATCATAGAAATGAACACATAGACTTATAATGTAGTCATCTATACAATGAAAGTAGAACAACTGAGAATATTCATGCAATGGGGATTGCTCTTTGGCAATAACATTTATGGTTGCCAAAAGTTAAAATGTAAATACTAAACACAAACTAATTCGGGGTGATTGTTAATGGGAAAAGATTTAAGTCAAATTATCAGAAACAAAGCGTTTTTAGACAAAGTTGTTTCTGCTGAAGAAGCAGCATCATGGATCGAAGACGGAATGAACCTTGGAATGAGTGGTTTTACACTATTTGGTGAGCCGAAAGAATTTCCACTTGCTCTTTCTAAGCGCGGTGAAAATGAGAAATTCAAAGTTAACCTTTATACTGGAGCATCATTAGGACCAACTGCTGACCAATCTATGGCTGAAGCAGGAATCATTAATTTACGTGTTCCTTACCAAGGTAACGCTGTTATGCGTAATAAAATTAATGCAGGTGAACTTTTCTATATTGACCAGCATTTATCACATACAGCAGAAGAAGTTAGAAAAGGTACTTTAGGTAAAATCGATTATGCAATTATCGAAGCAGCTGCGATTACTGAAGATGGTTTAATTATTCCAACGGGTTCTGTAGGTAACTCACCAATTTTTGTCGAAAAAGCTGAAAACGTTATCATTGAAATCAATACAACTGCTCCTAGTGCGTACGAAGGTCTTCATGATATCTATGTACTAAAAGAACAAGGTGAGCGTAGAGAAATTCCGATTTATAGCGTAGGTGATAGAATCGGAGAAATCGGAATTAAAGTAGATCCGGCTAAAGTAAAAGGTATTGTATTATCAGAACAGCCTGATATTCCATCACCATTATTTGAGCCAAATGAAGAAACACAACAAATTGCAGATAACTTATTAGAGTTCTTTGCGAATGAAGTAAAAGAAGGAAGATTATCAAATTCTTTAGCACCACTACAATCTGGTGTAGGGTCAGTTGCGAATGCCGTTCTTAATGGCATGAAAACTTCTCAATTTAAAGATATTGAAGTAGCTTCTGAAGTTTTACAAGATGGCGTATTTGATCTTATAGATGCGGGTGTTGTTAAATTTGCAGTGGGTACAGCATTCTCACTTTCTAAGAAACGTGTAGAATCACTAGCTGAAGATTTAGAGAAATACAAAGGGAAAATTATGTTCAGACCTCAAGAAATCTCTAATCACCCAGAAGTAATCCGTCGTTTAGGTGTAATCTCATTTAACACTGCTCTTGAAGTAGATATCTACGGAAACGTTAACTCTACTCACGTAAGTGGAACTAGAGTGATGAACGGAATTGGTGGTTCTGGTGATTTTGCTCGTAACGCGAGAATCACAATCTTTGTAACACCTTCTTTAGCGAAAAACGGAGCAATCTCAGCAATCGTTCCATTTGTTTCACATGCTGACCATACAGAGCACGACGTAGACGTAATTGTAACTGAGCAAGGATATGCAGATCTTCGCGGACTTCCACCAGTGAAGCGTGCAGAAAAACTTATTGAAATCGCACATCCATCTTACAGACCACAATTACGTGCGTACTTTGAGGAAGCAAAAGAGAAAGTGGGCGGTCATACACCACACATTCTAGAAAAAGCATTCTCATTCCATACTAACCTAAAAGAAAAAGGTACAATGTTATTGGAAGAAGAAAAGATAAATAATTAATTACTATTGATTTTAGTAACTAGCCTTTTGAAGAAGATATTACAAATAGATAAAGAGGGATCGAAAATGAATGTAAAATACCCGATTGGGGAATTACAAGTTCCTGAAAAAGTAACCTTAGAAAATGTCCAAGAATGGCTAGAGAAAATAGCGACTTATACAACTCGACTAAGAGAAACTGTTGACTCTTTAAATGATGAGGAGTTAGGCAAAACATATCGTGATGGTGCATGGAATGTTCGCCAACTTGTTCATCACATTGCAGATTCTCAGCTAAATATGTATCAGCGTTTGAAGCTTGCATTAACAGATGATAATCCTACAGTACCTGGGTTTGATGAAGAAAAGTGGGCAATTCAACCAGATACAGAGCTTCCTGTAGAAAGTTCTATTAGAATGCTAGAAGGAATAAATGAACGAATTGTATCTTTAGGTAATACTTTAACTGAGGAACAATTAGATCGCATCTTTACTCACCAAACAAACGGTGAAGTAAAAGTTTCTAAAAAACTTGCGAAATTATGTTGGCATGAAGAACATCATTTAGCCCATATTAAAATTGCATTATCACTATAACAAGATATTTAAAATTGGCTTGTCGTAATTCGATAAGCCATTTTTTAAATTCAAACCGAGAAAAAGGCCAGCCAAGTACATGGCTGACCTTTTAATCATGTATATATTAATTTGCTTTTACAGTTCCTTCATGTTCAACTTCATCGTCGCCTAACATTTTCACTAATTTCTTAGATAGTGATAGAAGTATTAGACCAAGGACGATAACTGCAGCTCCAATGACTGCAAATACTTCAAAATATCCAAGACTGGAAGTGACTGCACCTAGTTGACCAGCAAGGATATTGGCAACAAAAGAACTTGCCATCCAAACCGCCATTAATAATGATGCAAACTTAATAGGTGCATATTTACTTACAAAGGATAAGCCTACAGGTGATAAGAATAACTCACCGATTGTATGGAAGAAGTAAGTCATGACAATAAACATAATATTCGCTTTTACTGTGATGTTCGTTTCATCGCTACCAGTTTGCATAATTGCAAATAATAGGACGATAAACCCGACCCCAAGTAAGATCATACCGATCCCCATTTTTGTAGGAACTGGAAGATCACCGCGTTTCGAATTTGATAATTTAACCCAAAGCATCGAAACAATTGGAGCTAATAAAATAATGAATAATGGGTTAACCGATTGGAACCAAGATGTTGGAATTTCCCATCCGAAAACTGTACGGTCAATAAATTTATCTGTGTAAATGCTAAGTGCTCCACCAGCTTGTTCAAATCCAGCCCAGAAGAAAACAACAAATGCAGCTAAGATGAAAATTACTTTCGTTCTGTTTTTCTCTTTCTTAGTTAACTTTTGTTTTTCTACTTCACCAGAGGTAGACACTTCCGGTTTACCAACTGGTTTTTTACCGATATCACCTAAGAATCGATTTCCTAATGCATTAAATAGAATTTGTCCAATAACCATCCCGATTGCAGAAGCAAGGAATCCGTATTTATAACCGTACTCAATGATTCCATTTGTTGATATGGCAAACCATTTATCAGTAATCGCGCCTATCAATAGTGGGGCAAAGAATGCACCTGTATTAATTCCCATATAGAAAATCGTAAAGGCAGCATCACGACGTTTGTCTGTTGGCCCATAAAGTTCCCCTACTATAGTAGAAATATTTGGTTTAAAAAACCCGTTTCCTATAATAAGTAGACCTAATCCAATATATACGGCAGTGAAACTTTGGTTGGCAAATAGAACAAAGTTTCCTAATGCCATCGTAATACCACCGATTGTAATAGCTAATCGTTGACCTAAATATCTATCAGAAAGAAAACCACCGATTAATGGTGTAAAATAAACTGCTCCAGTAAAAAATCCGTATAACATAAGAGCCGTACCTTCATCCATACCTAATCCACCACTAATTAACGACTTTGTTAAGTAGAGAATTAGGATTGCTCTCATGCCATAATAACTAAAACGCTCCCACATTTCTGTCATAAATAACAGATATAATCCAGGAGGGTGTTTTTCTGTTTGTCTCGCTAAGGTTGTATCCAAATGAATCCCTCCAGCTGCTTTATATTATTTTAGTATAACAATAGTAATAGGTAATCTTTAAAAATGTCAATGAAATTTCAATAAGAAATAATATTAAGAAAAATGTTAATGTTTATTATATTCTATAGATTATGATCTAACAGATGATCACTATGGAATAGTAAAAAGAAGTAATTATCAGAACAGCATGATGGTTGAATGGTATTATTGGAAAGGTTATTCCTATTAAACCAAGAAATATCCTTTGACTTTTTTCTTTAAAAATACTTACTTGCACAAGGGTTAACGATATCGTAATATAACATTAAAGCTGCGTTGTACGTACGAATATTAAGTTTTAACCTTTAAGCTGTAAAAGGGAGTTTTAGATCGAAGTTGGAATGGCGAGCGTCACATTCGTGATTGACGATATACAGGAAAACTTTTGCGAACACCCACTTTGAGGAGTGGTGGTTTAAAACTTTCTATCAATATTACGGCAAGGCGGCTTGCCTTACATAAAGATTCCAAAGCACTCTGTTCAAACAGGGTGCTTTTTTCTTTTTTCTTTTATTACTTTAATAAAATGTCATTATGTAATTCCCGTTCATAACATAAGGAAGTAACCTTGTCTGAAAGGAGTAAGTAATGGGTGATTTAGTTACTTTGATGCTCTTAGGATTTGCAGTAAGCCTAGATAGTTTCACTGTAGGTTTAACCTATGGAATGCGTAAAGTTAGCATTCCAATTAAGTCATTATTAATTATTTCGTCATGTACCTTTATCTTATTGCTATTAGCAATGGTATTTGGTTCATTTATCGAACTATTTATTTCATATGAAGCTGGAGAAACCATTGGTGGAATTATACTTATTGGAATTGGGATTTGGGTCCTTTATCAATTTTTTACATCACAAATCGAAAAAACTTCTAATGAAAATCATAAAGATGTGAAAATCATTGAATTTGAAATTAGATCAATATCGGTTGTGATTAAAATTTTAAAAAGACCAATGGAAGCGGATTTTGATAAATCTGGGATTATTAGTAGTAGAGAAGCATTTTTTTTAGGACTCGCTTTATCATTGGACTCTTTTGGTGCGGGTATTGGTGCCGCATTAATTGACTTGCCTCCTATCTTATTTTCAATTGTCATAACTGTTTCGAGCACGTTGTTTGTTTTAGCTGGCATAAATATAGGGAGAATTTTTAGAAATGTTCAATGGATGAAGAGTCTCACATTTCTACCGGGAATTGTTTTAATTTTAATTGGTATAATAAAAATTTAAACATAGTCTAAATAATTTATTGACTACAAAAAACGTTAATCCTCATTGTGAAGATTAACGTTTTTTTGATGAAAACCAAGTTTATAACTTAGCATATCAAAGTCTATTACTCCTATTAGTTAATCACCAAAAGTAACCCTTCGTATCTCTTTTTTCTCTATGAAGTGAATTGAAGATTCTAATACAAGGAGAGTATTATTACGATTTAATTCTAGTTCGGAGGAAATTATCTTTATCTAGTTAGAATATTTTAGAGTTTACAACCATAAGTTTGTTTATATTGAGAGATCAAATTACTAGCTTCACCCGATTAAAGTAGAAATCCATTTTAATAGAACTGGAGGGATAATCTAATGAATGTAACAGAACATTACAGAGAATCTGTACAAGAGGTTATGAAAAAATTGGACGTAACTCAACATGGGTTAACAGATTATGAGGTTCGAATGCGACACAAAAAGTATGGATATAACGAACTAAAAGAAGGTAAACAGAAAAATGCAGTACAAATATTTTTAGAACAATTTAAAGATTTTTTAGTTATCATCTTAATTGCAGCTGCCGTAATTTCAATGTTTCTTGGAGACTTTGATAGTTCTATCGTAATTATTGTTGTTATTACTTTAAATGCTGTACTTGGTACAATTCAACATATAAAAGCGGAGAAATCTTTAAATAGTTTAAAAGAATTAGCAGCTCCTATTTCTAAAGTTTTGCGGAATGGACAAGTTGTTGAAATCCCATCAAGAGAGGTTATTGTAGGGGATATTCTTCTATTAGAAGCTGGTGACTTTATTAGTGCTGATGGTCGAGTGACAGAAAGCTATAATTTACAAATTAACGAAAGTTCATTAACGGGTGAGTCACTTGCCATTCATAAAATGGTGTCTACTATTAACGAAGAAGAATTAGCACTTGGCGATCGGAAAAATATGGTCTTCTCAGGTAGTTTTGTTACAAATGGTCGAGGTCAAGCGATCGTTACCTCTATCGGTATGAATACTGAAATTGGTAAAATTGCTAGTTTACTAGATAGTGCGAAGGAGAAAAAGACACCTCTTCAAGTGAGTCTTGAGCAATTTGGAAAACGACTTGCGATTGGGATAATAATACTTTGTGTGATCATTCTCGCACTAGATTTAATACGCGGGCGTGAGCTAGTTGATTCTTTTATGTTTGCTGTATCTTTAGCTGTTGCGGCTATTCCAGAAGCATTAAGTTCTATCGTGACGATTGTTCTTGCCTTTGGAACACAAAACATGGCAAAAGAAAATGCCATTATGCGTAAGCTGCATGCAGTAGAGAGTCTTGGAAGTGTTTCAATCATCTGTTCAGATAAAACAGGAACGCTTACTCAAAATAAAATGACCGTTCAAAAAGTATTTTTAGGCGAGGAAATCTTCTCATATGACCAGTTACAAATGAACAATGGGCTTCATAAGAAATTGGTTGATATGGCTTTATTATGCAATGATGCGATAATTGCAGATGGTAAACAAATAGGAGACCCCACTGAATTAGCGCTAGTCAATTTAGGACAAGAATATCAACTAAATGAAAGAATTATACGAGGTCTTCATAATCGGGTCGGGGAAATACCATTCGATTCAACTCGTAAATTAATGAGTACGGTTAACCGAATGGGCAATCACTACGTAATGATTACAAAAGGAGCAGTAGATGTTCTTTTACCTCACATTAGTAAAATTGAAACTTCCAATGGTAGCTCAGTTATTAGGAAACAACAACTTGAGAAGATTCAAGAGGCCACTCATACATTATCAAATGATGGACTACGAGTTCTAGCTATTGCTTATAAAGACGTATCTTCACCAAGAATAAGTGAAAATGATGAAAATAACTTTACTTTTGTTGGGTTAATTGCAATGATGGATCCCCCTCGCGAGGAATCTGCTCAAGCTGTTGCTGACTGTATTGAGGCAGGCATTAAACCTGTCATGATTACAGGGGATCATAAAATTACTGCAACAGCTATTGCAAAACAAATTGGTATTTTAAAAGATCCTTCAGAAGCAATCGAAGGAAAAGAAATTGATAAATTATCGGATAAAGAATTACGAGAAAAAGTAGAGCACATTTCGGTTTATGCGCGTGTATCTCCTGAACATAAAATTCGCATTGTTAAAGCGTGGCAAGAAAAAGGTCATGTTGTAGCGATGACTGGAGACGGAGTAAATGATGCCCCTGCATTGAAACAAGCAGATATAGGTGTCGCTATGGGGAAAACAGGAACAGAAGTAGCAAAAGATGCATCATCAATGATTTTAACAGATGACAATTTTTTAACGATTGTAAAAGCAATTTCCAATGGAAGAAGTATATACGCGAATATAAAAAATTCGATTATGTTTTTATTATCCGGTAATGCGGGTGCAATTTTCGTTGTTCTCTACGCAACACTTTTTGCGCTACCAGTTCCATTTGCACCTGAGCATCTATTATTTATCAATTTATTAACAGACAGTTTACCTGCCATTGCCATTGGTTTAGAGAGGCACAACAAGAAAATCATGAAGGAAAAACCGCGAAATATACACGAGCCGTTATTAAATAAAAAATTCGCCTCACAGGTTGGTTTTGAAGGGCTAGTTATTGCAGCAGTTACCATCATCGCCTTCCAAAGTGGGTTATCTACAGGTGATACAACAGTTGGTACTACGATGGCATTTGCAACATTATGCTTATCGAGATTGTTCCATGGATTTAATTGTCGTTCAGAGCAATCTATTTTTAAAATAGGAATCTTCACAAATTTAACAGTCTGGATTGCTTTCCTCATCGGTTTTACACTTTTAAACTTGGTACTTATTACAGGCTTATTTGAATCCGCAGTATTAAATCATACACAATTATTAACAGTTTATGGACTAGCGTTCATTCCAGTAATTATTATTCAAATAGATAAAATATTCTTTAGAACAAATGAATAGTACAAATTAAAAATTCAACCTATCTAAAGGACCTAAGTTCGGTATTCTACAGGACTTGGGTCTTTTATGTTTTGCTTTTCAATCCCTAAGTGACCTAAACTTTGACTTCTTTTACTTAAGCTGATCATTCAACACACTATCTTCTAAAACAGAAAATTTATCTCCATATACTTTCGTTAAATGATTTTCACCCCATGTACATAGTAAATTTAGGATATTTTCTAAGCTTCGTCCGTATTCACTAAGCTCGTATTCAACTTTAGGTGGAACTTGATTGTACACAATTCGATTAATGACACCATCATCTTCAAGCTCTCGTAGCTGTTGAGTGAGCATTTTTTGTGTGATATTTGGCATGAGACGCTTTAATTCACTTGTTCTTTTTTTTCCGTGAGTAAGATGGCAGAGAATCACACATTTCCACTTTCCACCTATCACTTCTAAAGTCGCTTCAACCGAAATATTGTATTTCTTTTTTTCCATAATGTCCTCCTTTTATAGGTACAAAAAAGTACCTATATTACTTTTTGGTGTCTATATTACATAAAAGTGCGTACTTTTCTTCATAAATGATATATCACATAATAACATTTGCCGGCCGATTCAACTATACTTTCTTGCAAAACTTATTATTCGCTGAAAGGAAAGTATTCATTTATATAGAAAGTGAGGAAATTATATGGCTTTAAGTAAAAAACAAAGTACGTTAGCATTGCTTGCTTTGGCAGTTAGTGCTTTTGCAATTGGAACTACTGAATTCATCAGCGTTGGATTATTACCTCTTATTGCAAACGATTTAAGTATTCCAGTTACCACTGCAGGATTAACTGTATCTATATATGCTTTAGGAGTAATGATAGGAGCTCCTATATTAACATCTTTGACAACGAGAATGTCACGGAAGAAGTTATTACTATGGATAATGATTGTCTTTATCATTGGTAATACAATTGCAGCAATCTCTACAACAATTGGGTTATTGCTAGTAGCACGTGTAATTTCAGCATTATCACATGGAGTCTTCATGTCAATTGGCTCTACCATTGCTGCCGATTTAGTTCCCAAAACTCGTAGGGCTAGTGCCATTTCAATTATGTTTACTGGCCTTACTGTAGCTACAGTAACTGGTGTTCCATTGGGTACTTTTATTGGACAGCAGTTAGGATGGAGAACGGCCTTTATTACGATTGTTATCATTGGTGTTATCGCCTTAATTGCAAATAGCATTCTTGTTCCATCTAATTTACGAAAAGGTGTGAAAACTTCTTTTCGAGATCAGCTTAAGCTTGTAAAAAATGGGCGTTTATTGCTTATATTTATTATTACGGCATTAGGTTATGGAGGAACTTTTGTTGTATTTACTTTCTTATCACCATTACTTCAAGATATTACTGGATTTAAGGAAGGAACTGTAGCTGTCATTTTATTAGCTTACGGAATTACGATTGCGATTGGGAATATGATTGGCGGCAAGTTGTCGAATCAAAATCCTATTCGTGCATTGTTCTATATGTTTTTAGTACAGGCAGTCATTTTGTTTATATTAATGTTTACAGCTCCATTTAAAATTGCTGGATCAATAACTATCCTTCTTATGGGACTGTTAGCATTTATGAATGTGCCAGGCTTACAAGTATATGTTGTCATGTTAGCTGAGCGCTTTGTTCCAAGTGCAGTGGATGTGGCTTCTGCAATAAATATTGCTGCATTTAATGCCGGAATTGCGATTGGCTCCTATTTAGGAGGTATTATTACTAACTCGATAGGACTTATTCATACTTCTTGGATTGGAGCAATCATGGTTTTAATGGCTGCAGTTTTATCTAGGTTAAGCAGTGCTTTGGAACGAAAGGATCAATTAAGTAAAAATAAAGCTGAATAAAATATTGGAGGTATTATAATGATGATTAACAATTTACAAGATACTACAACTTTGCATAATGGTGTGAAAATGCCTTGGTTTGGACTAGGAGTTTTTAAAGTTGAGGAAGGTCCTGAATTAGTGAACGCAGTAAAAACGGCGATTAAACATGGATACCGCAGTGTAGATACTGCTGCAATTTATGCCAATGAGGAAGGTGTTGGCAATGGAATCGTAGAAGGATTAAAAGAAGCAGGTATCAGAAGAAAAGAGTTATTTCTCACTTCAAAAGTTTGGAATTCAGATTTAGGATACGAATCAACAATAACTGCCTATGAGACAAGCTTAAAGAAACTTGGATTAGACTATTTAGATTTATATTTGATTCATTGGCCAGTTGAAGGAAAATATAAAGATGCCTGGAGAGCGTTAGAAACACTTTACAAAGAAGGTCGAGTAAAAGCAATTGGTGTAAGTAATTTTCAAATTCACCATCTGGAAGACTTAATGAAGGATGCTGAAATTAAACCGATGATCAATCAAGTAGAATATCATCCGCGCTTGACTCAAAAAGAGTTACATGCATTTTGTCAAAATAACGGTATTCAGCTAGAGGCATGGTCACCATTAATGCAGGGGCAGTTGCTAGATAACGAAGTTTTACAGGAAATTGCGGACAAGCATAATAAATCTGTCGCCCAAGTTATTTTACGTTGGGACTTGCAAAACGGGGTTGTTACAATTCCAAAATCAACAAAAGAGCATAGAATTATTGAAAATGTGAATGTGTTTGATTTTGAGTTGACGAATGATGAGATGGAAGTCATAGATGGATTAAATCAAAATCATCGTGTAGGGCCAGACCCAGATAATTTTGATTTTTAAAATCTTCGTTTACAGGTGCTTGGAGTGTAGAGAAAAGAGTATTTTTCTCTACACTTTTTTATAATTGTTAATACCTTTATACCGTTACTTTGTTTTCTCAAGATACTAGTAGACTATTTCTCTACCTTCAATAATACTTTTTCAAATCTTTCTTTAATCTGATCCCATTCTTCACTAATGATACTATACATAACCGTATGGCGAATCGTTCCTTCTTTTCGGATCATATGATTTCGCAGTATCCCTTCTTTCGTCGCTCCTATCCTTTCAATTGCTTTTTGGGAACGAATATTTTCGTGACCTGTTTTAATTTGGATACGTTGCAAACCCAATTGTTCAAACCCATACTTTAATAGTAGATACTTACAGTTTGTATTAATAGTTGTGCGCCAGACCTTAGGGCTTAACCAAGTTGAGCCGATTTCTAATCGCTTATGCTGTAGAGATATATCCATATAAGAAGTGGCTCCCACAATTTCCCTAGTACTCTGATCAATAATAACAAACACATAGTCCGTTTTTGCTTCTCGCTTTTTCACACCATCTTGAACGTATTGAATTACACTTTCTCTATTAAGTAGCTCAACAGACATATGCTCCCAAATTACTGGGTCAGACCCTGCCTTGAATATCCCCTCTATATGAGAAAGATTAATAGGTTCCAGTTTAACGATTTCATTTTCTAGAATTTCCATACCATTTCACTCCTTAAATGCAAGTTTAATATTAAAAATACGCCCAAACTGGTGCCACATAAACAATTAAATACAGCAGTTGCTAAAATTTACAATTTATTGAAAAAGCTATTTATTTATTAATTACTAATTGGTATTATGATATATAACATTTGTTATTGGTCATTAATATATCATGCGACATAGTTCGAAGATATTTGATGAAATATACTCTAGATGATGATTCTCTTAAAAATATAATAACCTATGTGTCTATTACATTCATATTATTAATTGTGCAACGATTTTTAGTTAGCAATTATATGGAGTATTCGGTCAAGAAAATTATGTAACGATTCATCTATTAATGGAGCTTCTTATTAACAACATTTATTCGCATACTGAAAATGAACCAATAATCGTTGATATGATTCTAACAATGGCTAAACATTTAAACATGAAGGGTATTGCAGAAGGAATAGAAATAGAACAACAGTTACATTACTTAGTGAAAAACAAGTGTGATTATATACAAGGTTTTTTAATGAGTAAACCCCTCCCTTATGGAGAGCTTATTGATAATTATGAAAGCATCCAAAATAATTCAAAACATATTATTAGCGCACTTAACTTATATAAATTTTCTTAGGCAGACTTTATGTCTGTCTTTTTTTGGTGATATAAGTCACCATTCACATTACATGTGTATTATAATAGATACATCGGAATACATTAGAAGTGGTTACTGAGCATTTTGATATGCGAAGTTTAGTATATAAACTAATTTGGGATGTGTGTTAGATGGATAAAGTGTTTGTCGTTGGTGATATTCATGGTAATTATGAACTACTAGAGAACATTTTGACCAAATGGAATCCAGAAGAAGAACAACTTGTATTTCTAGGAGATTATATTGACCGTGGTCCCGATAGCTTGAAAGTTTTACAAAAGGTTATGGATCTTACGAAAAATTATGGAGCCATTGCGATTAGTGGAAATCATGAGCAGATTTTATTGTATTGGCTGAATAATACAGAAAAGTCTTCAGAATTTTTTTTTCATGAAAAAGTTGGTGGAACTGCAACGATACATAGTTTATTTCCCGAGTTAAAGGAAAACATTATTTTTAGTGATGTGAATGTATTAGAGTTGGCCTCAAAAGTAAAGGAGCAATTTTCTGTAGAACTTGAATTTATTAAAAACTTGAAAGTATATTATGAATGGGATTCCTATTTATTTGTTCATGCTGGGATTGATGTTCATGTAGAAGATTTTAAAGAGACAAAAGAAGAAAACTTTTACTGGATAAGAGATGAATTTCATTCAACTCCTCATCTAGCAAAAGAAATTGTTGTTTTCGGTCACACACCGACCCCAAATTTAAATAAAAACAAAAGTTATGACGTATGGGTTTCACCTTGCCATAAAAAAATTGGCATAGATGGTGGGGTCATTTATGAAAATGGTCAACTTCATGGTGTTGTTATTACGAAAGGTTCGAATGAGCTAACGGTATATGCTGCTAAGAGAGAAGAAGAAGTATTTTCATATACAGTCAAAATATAAGGCACTTCTAGTGAAAGAAGTGCCTTTTCATATATGAAATTAATGGATTTAAATATAGCCTTCATTGTAAAGATAAATTACTATTCCAGCAGCAATCAGTCCTAGTAATACAGCAAATACAACTTTAATTGGTGAAATAGGAGATTGCCCACCAACTCTACCTGTTTGTCCATTTACCATAAATTGATAGATTTTATCTTTAAACTTAAATGAGGATAGCCATAATGGTAACATTAAATATTTATATTTAACCTTTGAATAAACTACTGAAACTTGTAGATTTGAAACCTTATCGGCATTATGTCTCATTCGAATATGACTATCGATTTCCTGATGCAGTTGTTTACGAATTTCTGCCTTCGCTTGTAACCAACCGTCCTCTAAACCTACACTATAACGCTCAGCGATGTACCCATGGAGAAAATCCTTGTTAAATGTAAGAGATTGGTTCGTTCCAAATGGTTCTACTTGTCTTAGAATATTTTCATTGTAACGGCTCGATGCCCGAACAAGATGATCATCGATAAATCTTTCGTAAGTACCACTTGTGTTATACCAGTCTGTTTCAACATGTGTTTTTCCATCTTTATCTGTTACGGTACGATTTTTACCGTAGCGTGCAGTGTAACTTGAGCGAGTGTTTGTATCAAATGTCCAATAAGGTAAATAGACTCCAGAAAATGCATCTGCTTTTGCCGAACGTTTTGCTTCGTTTGGCGCAAACCATTTTCTTTTAATCCACTTTCTGAAATTCACATTTGCCTGTTCCTTAGTTACAGCAAAAGGGATAATGCCATTAGGTTCTAATGAGTTTTCTGCTGCTGCTTCCATCACATGGTTTGAACCACAATAAGGACAGACATTGGCCACTTCGAGTGCATCGTAAATCATTTCAGCCGCACAAGCATCACAAATAACAACCTTTTTTTCTTTACCCCATTCAAAACTTTTTTGTGATTCAGCTTGATTAAAATCTAATTCTTTTGCGAATTGATCTTCCAATGCTTCTGGCTGAACTACATCTTCTTCGTAACCACAATAGTTACAATGCAGCTTCCCAGATGAGGGATTAAACTGAATGGATGCGCCACAAGTAGGGCATTTCGCATCATGTTCGTCAACTTCTTTTAAATATTCTTCTTGACGTTCATGGGTCATGTTCTGTGCACCTCCTTATTGATGATCCTGTTCGTTAATGACATCACCACATTCAGGGCAGAATTTTGGAGTTAAAGACGGATTTTGTGGCTCCCAGCCGCATTTGTCACAGATGATTTTTTTGTTTGATGGTTTAGGAGTTCCACACTCCATACAGAACTTCCCTTTATTAACAGTTCCACAATTACACGTCCAGGAATCATCCACAGGTTTCTTTGATCCACATTCAGAACAGAAGTTACCAGTATTCTCCGTGCCACAAGAACATTTCCATTTATCTGCTGAAGGTGTATTGGCAGCTGGTTGTGTTGGTGCTTGCTGCGCGGGCTGTTGCTCTTGGCCCATAGCGAACAAGTTACTAGCATTTAAGCCACCAGCTTGCTGTGCCATGTTCATACCAGCAAAGCCAACAAATGCACCACCCTCATTTTTAGCTGCGTTTCTCATTGCCTCACTTTGAGCATCAACTAATGTTGCACCAGCCATATTCGGGTTACGGAAAACAGCACTTCTTTGTAGCTGTTTAATCATGTTTTCATCTTCTTCAGAAGCTTTAACAGAATTTATTCCAAAGGATACAATTTCAATTCCTCGTATTTGCCCCCATTTTTCAGAGAGCACTTCATTCAATAGTTTAGCAAGTTCTAATGTATGTCCAGGTAATTCACTGTAACGAATTCCACTTGCTGAGATTTTTGCAAAAGCAGGTTGTAGAGCAGTTAGTAGTTCAGAACGCAGTTGACCCTCGATTGTGTTTCGCTTGAAATCATCTTCTACATTTCCAGCTACATTTGTATAGAAAAGAATAGGGTCGATAATTTTAAAGGAATATTCACCATGACATCGAATGGAAATGTCGATATCTAGCCCAATGTTACGATCAATAACTCTGAAAGGAATCGGTGTAGGTGTTCCGTATTTATTTCCTGGGATTTCTTTTTTATTAAAATAATACACACGTTGATCTTTCCCTGGTTCACCGCCAAATGTGAAACGTTTACCTAAAGATTCAAAGCTTCTTTTAATATTTTCATTTAAATCTCCGTAGAAAATACTTGGTTCTGTTGATGTGTCGTAAACAAATTCACCAGGTTCTGAGCAGAACTCAACAATCTTTCCTTGTTCAACAATAATCATACATTGTCCTTCATTAACCGCAATAATTGAGCCGTTTGAAATAATATTATTGCTACCTTTTCGGTTGGAGCTTCGTTTTCCCGTACGTTTTTCACCTTTTGTAATTAGTACATCTGCAGGCATTGATTCACAATAGAAATATTCTCTCCATTGATCTGCTAGTACACCTGATAATGCACCGACCCCAGCTCTCAGTAAACCCATCGCAAGATCCCTCCAAATACATATTTATAAAGACATTATACTATTGTTTTTATTGAAATTTTCGAAAGATTTATAAAACGTTAAAGTTTTTCTGAAATCTCTATATAAAAGTATGAGAAAGTTCTTTTCATTTATATAAGTTTGTTTGATAAAAAACTAGCAACTTTGTTCTAAATAATAAAATGAAGAATATATTTTGAATAGATGAAGATAAATTGATTTAACCAATTGCAGGTTGTCGAATCATCGGTTATTTCCAGGGAAATTAAATGAAGTAAGAAAAAAAGGATACTAAATTTATTAATGGAGGGGTAGACGATATGTTGCAAATTAATAGAAACTTTCTAACTATACCGACGAATGATATATATTTTGAAAATAAAAGAGTTAAGAGTAGATATAAAGCAAAAGTCTCTTGCTATACACATCGCCTAAAACCGAGTCGTAGGTTGCAAAGTAAACGTACAGTTCATGTAGATTTGCAACAAGATGAAGCAACTTTTTTAAATAATCTTCCAAATGGAACGAAGGATATCTTATTTGAATATAATATTGATAAATATAAAATCATACCAATAAAAAATCCTTCCGATGAACAAATAAGAGATTTCCAACGATTTTATAATGAGAATATAAATACAAGTATAGATAAAATCAACCGTTCTAAATTTCAATCGCTACTACTTTTAAGAGATCAAGATGCGCTAATCGTAACGAAAATTGAAAACGATACAAATGAAACATTAGGATATCGTGTTTATGTAGCTGATGGACAAAACACTTTACTTTTATATGTAGCTAATATAAATTTGGACGAGTCTAATAAGTCAAATTTATTGTTATGTTGGGAAAATATGAAGATGTTCCGGAATCTTGGGTTTTCAGTATACGACTTTGGTGGAGTGGATCTCGAATCTTCAATTCGCTGCAGCTCTTATTTTGGTGGTAGTGAAGTAACGGTGTTTTCAGGGTATATTGCAAAGTCATTCGTCTTCAGGATGGTTGCTAAATTAAATCAATGGAGAGAAAAACGGATCTAAATAGAAGAATACTCTACTAGTAGATATATATATTTCCAGTAAACCATACCAACTTAAACATTAGTAATTTGTTATAATAATAGGACTACATGATAGAGAGGGTTTTATTATGACAAAGAAACCACATTTATTAGTTGTGGATGGTATGGCATTATTATTCCGTTCATTTTTTGCTTCAAGTGCAATGGGTCAATATATAAGATTAGAAGATGGGACACCTACAAACGGTGTGCAAGGATTTGCACGACATGTTTTAACAGCTCAAAGTTTAATGAAACCGACTCACTTAGCTGTATGTTGGGATATGGGGGCACAAACGTTTCGAAATGAATTGTTTGATGGTTATAAAGCAAACCGTCCGGCACCTCCAGAAGAAATGCTACCTCAATTTGATATGGCAAAAGAGGTTTCAGAAATGATTGGTTGGAAAAACTTCGGTGTAGAAGGTATGGAAGCAGACGACACAATTGGTTCCATGGTAGAGAAGTGGAAAGATGACGCGGATATTACGATCATTAGTGGCGATAAAGACTTACTACAATTGTTAAATCCCGCGACAACGATTGCGTTTACAAAAAAAGGTTACACAGAGTACGACGTGTATACGGAAGAACGTTTTAAAGAGGAATACCAAATTGAACCACAACAATTTGCGTATGTGAAAGCTTTTATGGGTGATTCTAGTGACGGCTACCCTGGAGTAAAAGGAATTGGGCCTAAAACAGCGCTACAGTTAATCCAAAATTATGGTTCAATTGATGAGGTTTTAAATAATCTGGAGAAGTTAAAACCTGCGCAACGGACAAAAATTGCCGAAAACGTTGAGATGTTAAAACTTTCGCATCAATTAGCGACAATTGAAACTGGCATGGAGATTGATGCACATTTAGAGGAATTATTGTTAGAGGATTATTCTACAACTCGTTTTGATGAACTTGAACAAAGAGGATTTAGATTAATCGTCAAGCATGCGAAGTCTTTATATTCTTTCGCATAATAATAAGAGGGTGCAAACTTGAAAGTGAAATTTCAAAATTGCACCCTATTTTATTAACTTTTCACGAGAGAAAAATTAATGGCATAAGAAATATATATGTGGAATTTGCTGTGTTTATGTTATTTTTCTTGTAATGGGATGGAGTGCGATCTCGAGCTACTTGTCATACAAACTATACACTGAAAGAAGCTATCATAATAATGCACCCAATAGTTCATATCTTTTAGATATTGGCTTCTATTTTTACAAAAGACAGTACTTTGATATTAACCGAGTACGGAACTTTTCGAATTTGACTCTTTCTTGTTCTCGAACCATTATCATGGACGATTAAAAATAATTCATCATTTTTCCATTCATAACCAATTAATGGAACCCAATGGTATTTAAATGTGTGCTTTGATCTCCATTGAAAAGAAAAATATTGATCAAATTTTAATGCCACGGGGCGTCCTATATCAATCTGATGTAACGCTTCTTGAAGCGAGCATTCTGAAACATTCCAATTTGAACCTAGAAGCTTTCGCAGTCGCTTAATGAGCCTCCATTTAAATAGGCCAATCTTTGTGCCGCCAAGTATATTGTATAGTTCATTAATATTTTTTAATTCTGAGGAATTTTTTAATAAATATCGTAAAATAACGTAGATTGTGGTTGGTCCACATGCGGAAGATTGATACTTTTGTAATATAGTACTGTCATATTGGGAAAAACCAGCGATATTAAGTTGGACTTTCATGATTTCTCACCTTTAATGTATGGCATAGTGTAATATTATTATTAGAAAATTGATTATAACATAGATTCAGCTCAACTTGGAGGTAGCGACATTGAAGCAATACCAAACATTACTATTTGATCTTGATGATACATTGCTTGACTTTGGTCAAGCGGAAAATGAAGCATTGTCAAAACTTTTTATGGAATTACAAATTCCCTTAACAGATGATATGAAAGAAACCTATAAAATGTTCAACACTGGACTTTGGCGAGCTCATGAAGAAGGTAAAATTGGCAGAGAAGAATTGTTGAATACGAGATTTGCTATATTTTTTGAACATTACGGAAAAAAGGTTGATGGTGTTGAATTTGAAAGGAAATATAGAAGTTATTTAGATGAAGGACATCAACTAATAGATGGTGCAATGGAATTAATTCTAGATTTATATGAGAAGTATGACCTATTTATTGTCACAAATGGAGTCGTGTCGACGCAGGAAAAAAGATTAAAGGATTCCGGCTTAGCACCGTATTTCCAACATGTTTTTGTCTCTGAAGAAATAGGTTTTCAGAAGCCAAAGTTTGAGTTTTTTGACTATGTGTTTGGTCAGTTGAAGAAATGTGAGCGGGGCACCACATTAATTATTGGGGACTCGTTAACATCTGATATACAAGGTGGATTTAATGCGGATATTGATACTTGTTGGTTTAACCCTCATTATAAAAAGAAAAATATTGACGTTGAGCCAACTTATGAGATTCGGCAGTTGACGGAACTTAAGGATATTTTGAAGATCACTGAGTAAAAGATATCGGTTTATAGGGATTAGTAGAGTTTTTATACCCCCAACAACTTGAAGTAGGAGCTGGACGGCAACATAGAGGCGCTCTATGTGCTTCGGGGATCAGAAATTAGATTGGGAGGTAACATAGAGGAGCTCTATGTGCCCTGGTAAGCCGAATTTGAATTCGCAAGGTTACATAGAGGAGCTCTATGTGCCCCCAGCAAGCAGAAGTTAGATTCGGAAGGTAACATAGAGGAGCTCTATGTGCCCCGGTAAGCCGAAAAGGGAGACGAAAGGTAACATAGAAGCGCTCTATGTGCCCCGGCAAGAAGAAATTAGATTCGAAAGGTAACATAGAGGAGCTCTATGTGCCCCGGCAAACAGAAATGAGAGACGAAAGGTAACATAGAAGCGTTCTATGTGCCCTGGCATGCAGAAGTTAGATTCGGAAGGTAACATAGAGGAGCTCTATGTGCCCTGGCATGCAGAAGTTAGATTCGGAAGGTAACATAGAGGAGCTCTATGTGCCCCAGCAAGCAGAAATTAGATTCGAAAGGTAACATAGAGGAGCTCTATGTGCCCCGGCAAACAGAAAAGGGAGACGAAAGGTAACATAGAAGTGTTGTATGTGCCAATACAAACCGAAATAACTTCCAAAAGGTAACAGAGAGCTGCTCTCAGTGCTCTAATCAAATGAAAACCTGCTTCAAAAGTAACAGAAAGCGTCTCTCAGTGCCCAAGTGAAATGAAAACTCACTTCAAAGGTAACAGAGCACGTCTCTCAGTGCCCAAAAGGAAAGAAAACCCGCTTCAAAGGTAACAGAGAGCCGCTCTCAGTGCCCAAATCAAAAGAAAATCCGCTTCAAAGGTAACAGAGAGCCGCTCTCAGTGCCCAAGTGAAATGAAAACTCGCTTCAAAGGTAACAGAGAGCCGCTTTCAGTGCCCTAATCAAATGAAAACTCGCTTCAAAGGTAACAGAGAGCCGCTCTCAGTGCCCAAGTGAAATGAAAATTCACTTCAAAGGTAACAGAGCACGTCTCTCAGTGCCCAAACGGAAAGAAAACCCGCTTCAAAGGTAACAGAGAGCCGCTCTCATTGCACAAATGTGCCAAATCAAATTATGCAAGATCACTTAAACTAAAACCAAAGAATGTATCCAATACAATAAAAAACTACTTCCCAGCTTTTCTTCTTTCCGTCACTGTCTCACCAGCAATCCCCCAGTTATCTGTATCCACTTCATCAATAACAACAACCGTAGTAGCAGGATTTTTTCCTAATACATCAACTAATAATTGAGTCGCGCCTGCAATAAGCTGTGCTTTCTTTTCAGGTGTTACATTTTCATTTGTAATTTTAATATTTACATATGGCATTTCTTTCTATCCCCTTTCCTATTATTACATTAATTGTAATCTATCGTTGCTTCTACTTCCATCTTGTAAATTTATTTAACTTAAAAAGAAAAGGCCATCTTTCTAATCCCTATAAGAGAATAGAAAGATAGCCGTTCGTACATTACCGCAAATTAATTATTGAGCTTGTAAAAAACCAATAACATCTTCAGGAGATTTTGCATTCGCACTATGTAAGTGAGCTAATTTTTCTCCATTTTTGTAAATTAGTAAACTTGGAATACCCATTACTTGATATTTTTCAGCTAATTCTGGGAAATCATCGCGGTTGATTTCGTACCATGCATATTGAGCATATTCTTCAATAATAGGATCAATAAACATATTTAAACGAGTGCAATCTGGGCACCAACCTGCATAAAATTTAACGATTACCGGTTGTTCAGAACTAATTAGTTCATTAAATTGTTCAAGAGAAGTTATTTCTTTCATTATTATCACGCTCCTTACAAGTAGTGTACATGGATTATGTAATTCCGAAAAGAAATTTGCCTAGAACGAGGGAGAGTTGTTCATCATATTTTTCTACTAATCTATTTAAATTTTTAGAAAATTGAAAAGAAAGTGATTGAAAAAGCTGACAAAATATTCTACACTAAAGAGAGAAAAGGTGTGTTTTTAAGCGGACGTACATATAGCAATAAGAAATCCGCTAAAGAAAGGGATCGAATTCGATCCAAACAACAACTTTTATTTTTTTACACAAAAAATGAATGAGTATTCATTCAAAGGGTGACGAAAGGGGATGTGCTCGTGACTTACAAAATTCAAAAAGCAGCCGTACTTGGCTCTGGGGTTATGGGTTCTGGTATTGCAGCGCATTTAGCGAATATTGGAATTCCAACATTATTATTAGACATTATTCCAAAAGAATTAACGAAAGAAGAAGAAGCAAAAGGACTTTCAACAGATAGCCCTGCATTCCGTAATCGTTTTGCACTATCTGCACTACAAAAACTTCAAAAACAAAAGCCAGCTCCATTAACATCCAAGAAAAGTCTTGACCTATTATCAGTAGGTAACTTAGAAGATGACTTAGATAAATTAAAAGATGTCGATTGGATTATTGAAGTTGTAGTTGAAAATTTAGAGGTGAAAAAGAATCTATTTGAACGTGTGGATGCTGTACGAAAAGAAGGTACAATCATCAGTTCAAATACTTCAGGAATCAGTGTAAACGCGATGGTTGAGGGACGTTCGGAAGATTTCAAAAAGCATTTCTTAGGAACACATTTCTTTAATCCACCAAGATATTTGAAACTATTAGAAGTGATTCCTACTGAACATACAGATCCGGCAATTGTTCAATTTGTAAAAACATTTGCAGAAGATGTACTAGGAAAAGGCGTAGTAATAGGAAAAGATACACCTAACTTTGTTGCAAATCGTATTGGAACGTATGGTTTATTAGTTACATTACGCGAAATGATTGAGCGCGGCTATACAGTAGGAGAAGTTGATTCTGTAACAGGACCACTTATTGGCCGTCCAAAATCAGCGACTTTTAGAACGCTTGATGTGGTTGGTTTAGATACTTTTTTACATGTTGCAAAAACGGTTTACGACCAAACAACTGGAGAAGAAAAAAAAGTGTTCGATGTACCAGAAGTTATGAAAAAAATGGTTGAAAACGGTTGGCTTGGAGCAAAATCTGGTCAAGGTTTCTTTGTTAAAAAAGGTAAAGAAATCTTTGAAATTGATATCAATTCACTTGAATATGGTCCAGTGAAAAAACTTCAAACGCCTTCAATTGAAATGGCGAAGCAGGTAAAAGGCTTACCAAACAAGGTGAAAACGTTAGTTTATGCAAAAGATCGTACAGGTGAATTATTGTGGAATATCTTTGCTCCTACTTTAATTTATTCTGCAGAGCTAACAGGTATTATCGCTGACAATATTGTAGAAATCGACAACGCATTAAAATGGGGCTTCGGCTGGACACAAGGACCATTTGAAATGTGGGATGCAATCGGAGTAAAACAATCGGTTGAAAGAATGGAGCAAGAAGGCCGTGAAGTCCCTTCATTTGTTAAAGAAATGCTAGCGAATGGTGTGGACTCATTCTATACAGAAATCGATGGCGATTTAGCATTTTATAATGGGTCCCAATATGAAAAAGTGCCAACGAACGAAAAAGTAATAGATCTAAAACGCTACAAGAAAAAACACGGTGTGATCAAATCTAATTCTGGTGCTAGTTTAATAGATTTAGGTGATGGTATTGCTCTACTAGAATTCCATTCAAAATCAAATGCAATTGGACTTGATATCGTTCAAATGATTAACTTTGCTATTGATGAAGTAGAAGCGAACTATAAAGGACTTGTGATCGGAAACCAAGGGAAAAATTTCTGTGTTGGTGCAAACCTTGCGATGATATTAATGGAAGCTCAGGATGATAACATTTTCGAATTAGATTTCGTTATCCGTTCCTTCCAAAAAGCGATGCGTCGAATCAAATATAGTAAAAAGCCAGTAGTTGCTGCACCGTTTGGAATGGCACTTGGTGGTGGTGCAGAAGTATGTTTACCTGCCACTCACATTCAAGCGTCTGCAGAAACGTATATGGGTCTTGTTGAAGTCGGTGTAGGGCTAATCCCAGGTGGTGGCGGAAACATCGCACTATATGAAAAATTCCTAAAAGGTTTGCCAAATGGTGTTGATATTGACTATCAAGCAATAGCAACAAAAGTATTTGAAACAATTGCTATGGCGAAAGTTTCAACTTCTGGTGAGGAAGCGCGAGATAATAACTTCTTAAGCTTTGCAGATGGAATTTCAGTTAATCCAGATCACTTAATTCACGATGCGAAACAAGCAGCGTTAGCTATCTATGAAGCTGGCTATGTTCCTCCTGTACCAAAGAAAGTGAAAGTAGTAGGTGCACCTGGTTATGCGACTTTATTACTTGGTGCACAAGGTATGTACCAATCTGGATATATTAGTGATCACGACTTAAAAATTGCTAAAAAACTAGCATACGTAATTGCTGGTGGATTAGTACCATACGGGACTGAAGTGACAGAAGATTATCTTCTAAATCTAGAACGTGAAGCATTTTTACAGCTTGTTGCAGATCCTAAATCACAAGCAAGAATGCAACATATGCTTGTGAAGGGTAAGCCACTTCGCAATTAGAACATTGAACATCAAAACAAAAGATCATATATTCTACAACAAAGTTAAGGTGAAGGGGGATACAAACTTATGCGCGAAGCCGTTATCGTAGCCGGTGCACGAACGCCAATCGGTAAAGCAAAAAAAGGTTCTCTTGCAGCAATGCGTCCTGATGATTTTGGTGCACTTGTTGTAAAGGAAACATTGAATAGAGCAGGTTATACAGGTCCTATAGATGATTTAATAATGGGATGTGCGATGCCAGAAGCAGAGCAAGGGATGAACGTTGCACGTAATATCGGAGCATTAGCTGGTTTACCAGATACGACACCTGCACTTACAATCAATCGTTTTTGCTCATCTGGCTTACAATCGATTGCTTATGCTGCAGAACGTATTATGTTAGGGCATTCAAAAGCAATTATTGCTGGTGGTGTTGAGTCGATGAGTATGATTCCTATGACAGGAAATACAATTCGTTTAAATCCTAAATTAGCCGAAGAAGCACCGCAGTACTATATGAGTATGGGGCATACAGCAGAAGAAGTAGCGAATCGTTATAACGTCAGTCGTGAAGACCAAGATGCGTTTGCTGTACGTTCTCATCAATTAGCACTAAAAGCAATCCAAGAAGGAAAATTTAAGGATGAAATCGTACCAGTTGAAGTTGTCCAACATTACGTAGATGCAAACAATAAATTACAAAAGAAAACATTTACTTTTGATACAGATGAGGGTGTGCGTCCTGAAACTTCAGTGGAAGGTTTAGCAAAATTAAGATCGGCATTCCATGTAAAAGGTTCAGTCACTGCCGGGAATTCATCTCAAACTTCTGACGGTGCGGCTGCAGTTTTAGTGATGGACCGTGAAGAAGCAGAAGCACAAGGTCTTAATCCAATGGCTAAATTCTTAGGATTTGCTGTCGGTGGAGTAGCACCAGAGGTAATGGGGATTGGTCCAATCGAAGCTGTACCAAAAGCTCTGAAAATTGCTGGTCTTTCACAAGATGATATCGACCTTTGGGAGTTAAATGAAGCATTTGCTTCTCAATCAGTTCAAGTAGTACGCCACTTAGGTATCGATATGGAAAAGGTTAATGTTAATGGTGGAGCCATCGCATTAGGCCATCCACTTGGTGCAACAGGCGCTATCTTAACTTTAAAACTAATCCATGAACTAAAAAGACAAGGTAAAAAATATGGAGTAGTTACTATGTGTATCGGTGGCGGAATGGGCGCTGCAGGTGTCTTCGAAGTAGTTTAATAAAGTTAGATCAGCTTTAGGTAGTGCTCCCGTTGCCTCCGAGCACTTACCTAGCTTTTCTATATAGATTTTGCTCTTGAGAACGTAGTAAATCGCAAATGTGCCAGGTACAATCCTGGCACAACAAATAAGGGGAGGAAATTAGTTATGGTGCAAACAACAAACATTATTAAGGGTGGAAGTTTCTTAATTGAAGATGTCGATGTAAATCGAGTATTTACTCCTGAGGATTTTACTGATGAACAAAAAATGATTGCAAAAACAACAGAAGATTTCGTTACAAATGAAGTGGTTCCTTTAGTAGAAAAACTAGAAAACCATGAATTTGAACACTCTTTAAAATTAATGGAAAAAGCAGGAGAACTTGGATTACTAGCTGCCGATGTTCCAGAAGAATATGAAGGTTTAGGTTTAGATAAAATTTCTTCAGCATTAATTGGTGAAAAAATGTCGGTAGCAGGTGGGTTTTCATTAACTCACGGTGCACATGTTGGAATTGGTTCACTTCCAATCGTATTGTTCGGTAATGAAGAACAAAAGAAAAATTACTTACCGAAATTAGCAAGTGGTGAGATGATTGCGGCTTATGCACTAACAGAGCCAGGTTCAGGATCTGATGCATTAGGTGCAAAAACAGTTGCTAAGTTAAATGATGCTGGAACACACTATGTACTAAATGGTGAAAAGCAATGGATTACAAATGCAGGTTTTGCTAATGTATTTGTTGTTTACGCAAAAATTGATGGCGAAAAATTTACTGCATTTATCGTAGAGCGTGAATACCCAGGAGTTTCCGTTGGTCCAGAAGAAAAGAAAATGGGGATTAAATCTTCATCAACTCGTACATTAATCTTAGAAGATGTACATGTGCCAGTTGAAAATTTACTTGGTGAAATAGGAAGAGGGCACGTTATCGCCTTTAATATATTAAATATTGGTCGTTATAAATTAGGAGTTGGAACAGTGGGAGGTTCAAAAAGAGCTTTTGAACTAGCTGTTCAATATACTAACCAACGCCAACAATTTAAAACAAAACTATCAAGCTTCAACCTAACAAAAGAGAAACTAGCTACTATGGCAGCTCATCTTTATGCATCTGAATCATTAAACTACCGCACAGTTGGTTTATACGATGAAGTGATGAGCGGTTTAAGTTCAGAAGAACAAAAAGATCCTAAAGCTATTGCAGCTGCTGTTTCTGAGTACGCAATTGAATGTTCAATTGCAAAAGTATTTGGTTCAGAAGTTTTAGATTATATTTCTGATGAAGCAGTACAATTACATGGTGGTTACGGATTCATGTCTGAGTATGAAGTTGAACGTATTTACCGTGATTCTCGTATTAACCGAATCTTCGAAGGTACAAACGAAATTAATCGACTAATTGTACCAGGTACATTTATGAAAAAAGCGCTAAAAGGTGAATTACCACTTCTAAAAGTAGCTCAAGATTTACAAGAAGAGTTACTGATGCTAATGCCTGAGGAAATTGGTGAAGAAGCTCTTGCACAAGAGAAATATCTTGTGAAAAATGCGAAGAAAATTGGAATTTTAACTGCAGGGATTGCAGCACAAAGATTTGGAGCAAAACTAGAGCAAGAACAAGAAATTCTTGTAAATATTGCTAATATTGCAAACCAACTATTTGCGATGGAATCTGTAGTAATCCGTACTGCAAAAGCAATTGAACGCGATGGTTTAGAAAAATCCAAGCAAAAAATTCTTTATACAGAAATTTTCTGTCAAGAAGCATTTGCTGAAATTGAGAAAGAAGCAAAAGAAACGATCATTGCATCAGCTGATGGAGATATTGGCCGCATGATGTTATCTGCTTTACGTAAATTAACTAGATTTAACCCTTACAATTTAATCTTGAAAAAACGTGAAGCATCTGAAAAACTAATCGAAGTAGAAAAGTATGTAGTATAATTATTTTAAGGTACCCTTCAAACTTTAAGGGTACCTTTTCATTTGTTATACTTACTTCAATCTTTATTTAGCATTATAGGAGGCGTACTTATGACAGTTCAATTCATACAATACCCAAGGTGCACGACATGTAAGAAAGCACAAAAATGGTTAGAAGAAAATGGTGTAAATTATGAAGCAATTCATATTGTGGAACAAACACCTTCGAAAGAACAGCTGGAGACGTTGTGGAAAACTAGTGGACTTCCTTTAAAGAAATTTTTTAATACATCAGGTCAAAAGTATAAAAGCTTAGGTTTAAAGGACAAATTAGTGACGATGTCAGAATCTGAGCAATTAGAACTTTTAGCATCTGACGGAATGCTAATTAAAAGACCTATCGTTTCAGATGGGACAAAAGTTACACTTGGCTTTAAAGAACAAGAATTTGAAGAAGTGTGGATATAAATGGTTGATTGAAATAGTTTCAAAATTCGGTTTTCTAACTAAAAACACGAACATTTAGGTGAATTAGTTATGTTATCATTCGTTCTGTGATGTGGGGGATGTTTTTTTGAAGTGGCGACTTTAGACTCCTTTTCTTAAAACTTTCTGCAGTCACATGGCTTGTGCAATTCCTGTAGGAGTCAACGTCTTCAAATGCAATTTGAAATAACGTTCGCCTTTTCCAACTAAATCTATTTGTGAAATTAATTTCAGTATCTTGTTTTTATGTTGAAGTTATGGCAAACTTAAATTGAAAATACTACATACGTTGGAGGGGTTTTATGAGCACACCAAAAGATTTACGTTACTCAAAAGAACACGAATGGGTAAAAGTTGAAGATGGTAAAGCAAGTATCGGAATTACACATTTTGCACAATCTGAATTAGGCGACATCGTTTTCGTTGAACTACCACAGGTAGGCGATGAAATTCAATTGAACCAACCTTTTGGTAGTGTAGAATCTGTTAAAACAGTTTCAGAACTTTATGCACCAGTATCAGGTAAAGTTGTTGAAGTTAACTCTGAACTAGACGATAGCCCTGAGTTAGTAAACGAATCTCCATATGAACAAGCATGGATGATTACTGTTGAATTAACTAATGCTTCTGAAGTTGATGAATTACTTACTCCAGAACAATACGACGAATTAATCGAAGAATAATAAGTAAAACGCCAGGATAAATGAACTGGCGTTTTTTTAACATAATAATATAATACATTACCATTACTTTCTCTTTATCACCGTTTTATATCTTAGAATAGGTAGTTACAATTCGTGAGGTGAGTAATATGACTGTTGAGAAGTGTATTATTGTTGAAGGTCGATCTGATATGTTAAAGTTAGCCCCTATTATATCTGAAGATGTGCAAATCGTTTGCACAAATGGGACAATTAGTGAGGATGCGTTACTTGAATTGATTGAGCCTTATGAGGAATGTAAGCTCTATACGTTCTTTGATGCGGATAAATCAGGTGAAAGGTTAAGAAATCTTACAAAAAGAATTTACTCAGAAGCTGTCCACTTATTGATTCCAAGAACATATATAGAGGTAGCGAATGTACCAAGTAAAGTTTTGGCACAAAGACTTAGGGAAGCTAGATTTTCTGTGCATAAGCGATACTTAGTCTAAATTTGTTGGAAATGTTTCAAATTTAGTTATAGAACGGGGAGGGTGTCGCAAAATTCGTGTATAGCGAATTTTCGTCACCCTCATCTTTTTTTGTTAAGATATATATAAATGATTAGAGTATAGGATGAGTGCCATGGAAGAATGGAATCGAGCACAGTGGGAACAAAACCTAGTGCAAAATAATGTCACTGCTTTTTATTTATATACCCCAATGTGTGGAACTTGCGCAGTTGCATCAAAAATGATGGAAGTAATCGAGAATGTTGTAACAGAGATCCCAATTGGTCAAGCAAATATAAACTTTCTAGAGGATCTGGCAATCGAATATAAAATCGAAAGTGTGCCATGTTTACTAATTAGTCGAAAAGGAAACGTAGAAGAAAAAATTTATGCCTTTCAATCAGTACAAAATATTTATGAAAAACTAAAAAAATAGATTGACGAGTGTTTATATCCATGATAAAGTAACATTCATAATAAAACTAAATATTTAACTCTTATAAAGAGAGGCGGAGGGAAGTGCCCTATGAAGCCCGGCAACCATCACATTTGTGGAAAGGTGCCAAATCACTCAAAGTTTTAACTTTGACAGATAAGAGAAGGCAGATTGCTTTTATTGTGTAAATTATCCCTTCTACTTATCAAAGTAGAAGGGTTTTTATGTTTATAAAACAGCATAATAAAAAGTGTGATGTTATAAAAAAATGGACATCATTCAGGATTCATTATTGTTAATTATTAGTAAATCCATATGAATTATGGAATATTAAGTGAATGATTACATTTAATTAACGAAGATTACGTTAACAGTAACGTATCTGGTTAAAGGAGTTAACCTCATGATTGAGTTGAAAAATATATCGAAACTTTATAAAACGAAAAACGGAGAAATTACTGCTGTTAAAGATGTTAGTCTTACCATTCAACAAGGCGAAATCTTTGGAATTATTGGTTACAGTGGTGCCGGCAAAAGTACGATGATTCGACTGTTAAATGGTTTAGAAAAACCATCTAGCGGTAAAGTGCTTGTGGGTGGACAGGAGATTTCATCTATTTCTGGTGGAAAACTTAGAGCTGCTCGTCAAAAAATCAGCATGATCTTCCAGCATTTTAATCTTTTATGGTCTAGAACGGTAGAAGAAAACATTGCATTTCCACTGGAAATTGCAGGTGTTAAAAAGGAAGAACGTACGAAACGAGTAAATGAACTAATCGAATTGGTCGGATTATCAGGCAGAGAAAAGTCATACCCATCCCAGCTTTCTGGAGGACAAAAACAACGTGTTGGGATTGCACGAGCACTTGCAAACAATCCAGAAGTGTTACTTTGTGATGAAGCGACAAGCGCGCTAGATCCAGAAACAACCGATCAAATTCTAGAGTTATTACTTGATATAAACAAACGCCTCGGATTAACAATAGTTCTAATTACACACGAAATGCACGTCATTCGAAAAATCTGTCATCGTGTTGCAGTAATGGAAGCAGGTAGTGTAGTGGAACAAGGGGAAGTACTTCAAGTATTCCAAAATCCACAAGCTCCAATTACGAAAAACTTCGTGATGCAAGTTTCAGGTAAAAAAGAAGCGAAGGAATCGATTGAACAAATACTAGAACATTTTACATCGGGTAAGCTTGTGAAGTTAACGTTTATAGGAACAAAATCAGAACAACCTATTATTTCACATTTAATAAAAGAATTTGATATTGAAGTGAATATAGTTCACGGTAGTATTTCACAAACTACTAAAGGGTCTTACGGAAACCTAATTATTCAACTGAATGGAAAAGATTCAAAAGTTGAAGAAGCTTTACTTCATCTAGAATCGCTTGAAATACAAACGGAGGTGATTGAACATGCTTAATCAATTATTTCCGAATGTTAACTGGGAAAAAATGTGGGAAGCAACCTATGAAACAGTGTATATGACCACAATTTCAACTGTTGCAACGTTTGTATTAGGTTTAGCTATTGGGATTTTATTGTTTTTAACAAGTCCACATCAGCTTTGGGCAAACAAAGTAGCAAATTTCATTACTGGGTCTATTGTAAATATCTTTCGCTCCATTCCATTTATAGTGTTAATTATTTTGTTAGTTCCATTAACAAAATTTTTAATGGGAACAATAAGAGGTACAAATGCGGCTTTACCAGCGCTAATAATTGGTGCAGCACCATTTTACGCACGCATGGTACTCATTGCACTACGTGAAATTGATAAAGGTGTAATTGAAGCTGCCAAGTCCATGGGAGCAAAAACGTCGACAATTATTTGGAAAGTGCTAATTCCAGAATCACTTCCAGCTTTATTATCAGGAATTACAGTGACAGCTGTAACGCTTGTAGGATATACAGCAATGGCAGGGATTATTGGAGCAGGAGGTTTAGGTCAATTAGCGTACATCGATGGATTTAACAGAAGTAGAGATGACGTTACTTTAGCAGCAACAATTTTTATCCTAGTGATCGTCTTTATCATTCAGTTCATTGGTGATTTTATTACAACTAAAATTGATAAACGCTAAACTGAGAAAATTTACAACAATTTGGTGTTCATGGCATAAGCCAATCACATATAAAAAGAAAATAAGAGGAGTTTTACGAAATGAAAAAATTATTATCATTTTTAATCTTATCGTTATTAGTAGTAGTATTAGCTGCATGTGGTACTGCTGAAGAGAAAACAACTGAAAACAACGCTTCTACAAATGAAGATACAACAAATACAGAAAACACAACTTCTGAAAATACAGAACCAGTTACATTAACAGTAGGTGCTTCTTTTGGTATTCATGAGTTAGTTTTAGAGCAAGCAAAACCGATTTTAGCTGAAGAAGGTATTGAATTAGTTATTGAAGGTTACCAAGATTATGTAATGCCAAACCAAGATTTAGATTCTGGTGAATTAGATGCAAACTATTTCCAACACATTCCTTATTTAGAAGATGAAATTGCACAAAAAGGTTATGATTTTGTAAATGCTGGTGGAATCCATGTTGAGCCAATCGGTATCTATTCACAAAAATACAAATCATTAGATGAACTTCCTGATGGTGCAACAATTATTATTTCAAACTCTGTAACAGACCAAGGCCGTATTTTATCACTTCTTGAAGTTGAAGGTCTAATTAAACTTAAAGACGGAATTGAGAAAACAACTGCAACTACGGATGATATTGTTGAAAATCCAAAGAATATTGTAATTGATAACGGATCAAACCCTGAAATGTTAGTTACTTACTACGAAGAAGGCGAAGGAGATGCAGTTGTTATCAACTCAAACTTCGCAATCGATGCTGGTATTAATCCAATTGAAGATTCAATTGCAATTGAAGGTTCAGAATCAAAATACGTAAACGTAATTGCTGTACGTTCTGAAGACAAAGATAACCCAGCTATTCAAAAATTAGTTGAAGTTCTTCGTTCAAAACAAGTTCAAGATTTCATCGTTAACGAGTGGAGCGGAGCAGTAGTTCCTGTATCTGAATAATATATTTTAATAGAAGAAACTCTTGGTAATTGTACCAAGAGTTTCTTTTGTTTTTCTATCTAAATTGTGTTAAACGAGAGAAAAAGTTGCTAACAAAGTCTAAAAATACTTGTTCGGAAGGAGCCATATCCCGATTTGTTGGATAGATGATACCTACCGTACGAGTGATTTGAGGATTTTCAATCGGTACTTTTACAGTAAACCTTGGAATTGTATCGTTAATGGAACTATCAGGTAGAAGTGTTATGCCAATTCCAGCCGCCACTAACCCTTTCAATGCGTCCATATCTTCACCTTCAGACTTAACGTTTGGCATAAATCCAACTGATTTACATGCATCAATTGCTACCTTATGTAAAATATAACCTTCTGGGAATAACACAAATTTCTCGTTGCGTAAGTCTGAAAGGTTAATGCTTTCTCTTTTAGCTAATGGATGATTTGCAGGTAATAAGGCGTGAATGCTTTCGCTAAATAATATCATAGTGTCAATCACTTCATCTTTTGGAGGGACAGGTCCTAAAAATGCAAGATTTAATTCTCTGTTTTTCACAGCATCAATTAAAAATCGATAAGACCCTTGTCTTAAATGGAACGAAACATCTGGGTACTCTTTTTTGAAGGCTGAAATAACGGTTGGTAGTACATAACTTGCTAAGCTTGTAGGGAAACCGATTTTAATCGTTCCTTTTGCTGGATCTAGGTATTCTTCCACTTGTTTAGCTGCAAAGTCAATTGCCTTCAATGCGGTAATACAATGTTCTAAAAATAATTTTCCAATCGGCGTTAGCTTAACATTTCGACCAATTCGTTCAAAAAGTGGTGTACCAAGCTCGTCTTCTAGATTTGCAATTTGTCTAGAAACCGCAGATTGGGCTACATGTAGATGTTCAGCAGCTTCAGAAATATGTTCTCTTTCTGCCACTTCCACAAAGTATCGTAATTGCCGTAATTCCAATATTCCCACCCCTTTTATCTCATAAATAGATTAATTCCATTTAAACTATATATTATTAATATTAGTTTAAATGCAATAAAATGTAAATACGTTAAATTTGAAGATATGGGGGGAAAAGTATGACGTTTCATCAACTTCCAAACGCACAAGGCCTATATAATCCAACGTTTGAGCATGATGCTTGTGGTATTGGTTTTTACGCAAACATAAAGGGGAATGCGTCCCATGAGATTGTCAAAAACGGGTTGGAAATGTTATGTCGCTTAGAACACCGTGCGGGACGCGGAGGCGACGGAAAAACAGGTGACGGGGCAGGGCTTATGGTTCAAATTCCAGATGCTTTTTTTAAGGTGAATTGTACTGAGTTGCAGTTACCAAAAAGAGGTGAGTACGGGGTTGGGCAACTATTTTTTACTGAAAACGAAGTAGAGAGACAAACGATTGAAAACAAAATCAATCAGTTAATAGAACAAGAAGGTCTAAGTCTAATAGATTGGAGAACTGTTCCGACGAACAAGGAAATATTAAGTGAGACTGCAAAAAGAACAGCACCTATTGTACGGCAAGTATTTATAAGAGCAAACAATGTAACAGATTCGCAAGCTTTTGAAAGGAAACTATATTTAATTCGTAAACAAGCGGAAAATTGGTCGAAAAACAATAATTTGAAATTTTATTGCCCTAGCATGTCAAGCCAAACAATAGTATTTAAAGGTTTGTTAACACCGAGGGAAGTAAGTGAATTTTACATTGATTTGCAAGATGAGAGTTTTATCTCTGCATTTGCTATTGTACATTCTCGTTATTCTACAAACACATTTCCAAGCTGGGAACGCGCTCATCCAAATCGTTACATTGTTCATAATGGTGAAATTAACACATTGCGCGGAAACGTTAATTGGATGACTGCACGTGAACAACAGTTTATCTCAAAGGCATTTGGAGAGGATTTACAAAAAGTGTTACCAATTATCGATCAGTCAGGTTCAGATTCATCGATGTTAGATAATGCCTTTGAATTTTTTGTTCTAGCGGGTCGTACTCCTGCCCATACAGCAATGATGTTAATTCCAGAGCCGTGGACTGAAAACCCCCATATTACAAAAGAGAAGAAAGCATTTTATGAATATCACGCGAATTTAATGGAGCCTTGGGATGGCCCCACAGCAATATGTTTTACAGATGGTAAACAAATAGGATCTATACTAGATCGTAATGGATTGCGACCAGCACGATATTATGTGACAAAAGATGATATGATCGTTTTCTCATCTGAGGTTGGTGTCGTTGATATTGAGGAAGAAAACGTATTATACAAGGAACGGTTAAGTCCAGGTAAGATGCTTTTAATCGACTTGGAGTTAGGGAAAATCATATCAGACGATGATTTAAAAAGTGAAATGGCAAGTAAAGAACCTTACGCACAATGGTTAGAGGAAAATAAAGTCTCAATTCATAGCAAAAGTGAAGAAAAGCGGGAGATTCAACAACTTACGCTGAGGCAAAAAGTATTTGGATACACTTATGAAGATGTTCATAAGTATATTCATCCGATTTCTTCTAGCGGAAAAGATCCCATCGGCTCGATGGGGAACGATACACCATTAGCTGTGTTATCAGATCGACCTCAATCTTTATTTAATTACTTTAAGCAATTATTTGCACAAGTAACAAATCCCCCAATTGATTCGATTCGAGAACATATTGTCACTTCAACGATGACCCTTTTAGGTGCGGAAGGGAATTTACTATATCCGAATAGTAAAAATGTAAAGCGCATTTTTTTGGAATCACCTATATTAACTACAAATGAATACAATCAAATTGTTCAATTAGATGATAAGTATTTTAGAAGTAGAGTAATCTCATTAGAGTTTTTGGAATCTTTGGAAAATGAGTTAGATAGAATTTTT
Organism: Ureibacillus manganicus DSM 26584; assembly: GCF_000772945.1. Classification (GTDB taxonomy): domain Bacteria; phylum Bacillota; class Bacilli; order Bacillales_A; family Planococcaceae; genus Ureibacillus; species Ureibacillus manganicus. Next base: position 68,608 of record NZ_JPVN01000013.1, on the reverse strand, counting down.
AAAGAAGCAGAAATCGCAATTAAAGAAAGTATGAGTTTAATTGTTTTATCTGACGAATTAGAAGATCCAAATACACCAACAATTCCAATTTTGCTAGCGGCAAGTGGATTACATCAATATTTAGTTCGTACAGGGAATCGAACAAAAGTTAGTATTATTGCAAATAGTGGTGAGGCTCGTGAAGTACATCACTTCGCCGCCCTTATTGGTTTTGGTGTTGATGCGGTAAATCCATACTTAGCCTATGCAACGATTTCTAACCTAGTTGAAGATGGACATCTTAGCTTAAGTTACAAAGATGCAGTGAAAAACTATCGTAAAGGGATAACTGATGGTGTCGTAAAAGTAATGTCAAAAATGGGGATCTCAACTGTTCAATCTTATCGTGGTGCTCAAATTTATGAGGCTGTAGGGATTAGTAAAAAGGTGATTGATAAGTATTTCACAGGCACTGCTTCGCAAATTGATGGGATTGATCTTGTAACTATTGGGGAAGAAGCATTTAAGCGCCATGCAGAGGCCCTTAACTCAACTGAGGAATTAGAATCAGGTAGTGATTTTCAATGGCGTGCAAATGGCGAACATCATGCTTTTAATCCAAAAACCATCCATACATTACAATGGGCAACTCGCAAAAATGATATTGGGCTATACCGAATGTTTGCTGAAATGGCAAATGAAGAAAGGGTAGGATTTTTAAGAAATTTATTTGAAATTAGAAAAGATGTAAAACCAATTCCTATAGAAGAAGTTGAATCAGTGGATTCGATTGTAAAACGTTTCAAAACAGGAGCGATGTCTTTTGGTTCGATTTCACAAGAAGCTCATGAAACTTTAGCCATTGCAATGAACCGTCTTGGTGGACGTTCTAATTCTGGAGAAGGTGGGGAACACCCTGCGCGGTTTAAAATCGATAAGAACGGAGATAACCGCAACAGTGCCATAAAACAGATTGCATCTGGCCGTTTTGGAGTGAAATCACATTACTTAGTAAATGCAGAAGAACTACAAATTAAAGTAGCTCAAGGAGCTAAACCTGGTGAAGGTGGTCAACTACCAGGTAATAAAGTATATCCTTGGGTGGCCGAAGTGCGTGGATCAACACCAGGCGTCGGATTAATTTCCCCTCCGCCACATCATGATATCTATTCGATTGAAGATTTAGCCGAGCTTATATACGATTTGAAAAATGCTAATCATTATGCACGTATTTCCGTTAAATTAGTTGCAAAAGCAGGCGTTGGAACAATAGCAGCAGGTGTAGCAAAAGGTGGGGCAGATGTAATTGTTATATCAGGATATGATGGTGGTACAGGAGCATCCCCAAAAACTTCAATAAAACATACAGGATTACCATGGGAATTAGGGTTAGCAGAAGCGCATCAGACGTTGATGTTAAATGGACTTCGTAATCGAGTAACGTTAGAGACTGATGGAAAGTTAATGACGGGAAAAGATGTTGTGATGGCAGCATTACTCGGTGCAGAGGAATACGGTTTTGCAACGGCACCATTGATTGTATTAGGGTGTGTGATGATGCGAGCTTGTCATTTAGATACTTGTCCAGTGGGGGTTGCGACACAAAACCCAGAGTTACGTGAAAAATTTACGGGGAAACCAGAATATGTTGTGAACTATATGAAATTTGTAGCTGAAGAAATGCGAGAATACATGGCAAAACTGGGCTTCAGAACTGTAGAAGAAATGGTTGGACGAACAGATGTATTACAAGTGAGTAAGCGTGCAAAGAAACATTGGAAAGCAAGCCAAATAGATTTATCTTCATTACTTTATCAAGTAAAAGGAACGAAAACAAAACAACAAGATCAAGACCTTCAAATTGATGACACGTTGGATATGCGCGTGTTGTTAGCTAAAGTTGAAAAAAGCATTAAGGAAAAAGTGAAGGTCGAGCTAGAATACGAGATTAAAAATACAGACCGAGTAGTTGGAACAATAATCGGAAGTGAGATAACTAGAAAGTACGGTGAGGAAGGTTTAAAAGAAAACACAATTACATTGAAGTTCAGTGGTCATGCAGGTCAAAGTTTTGGCGCATTCGCTCCTCGTGGTCTGACGCTTTCTGTGATTGGCGATGTGAATGATTATTTTGGTAAAGGGCTATCTGGTGGTAAGTTAGTTGCCATCGCTCCCATCAAAGGGGAGCAAGAGAAAAACGTCATTGCAGGTAATGTATGCTTATATGGTGCAACAAGTGGTACCGCATTTATTAATGGACGTGCTGGAGAACGCTTTGCAGTTCGAAATAGTGGTGCTAATATCGTCGTTGAAGGAATCGGGGATCATGGTTGTGAATATATGACAGGTGGAAGAGTCGTGATTTTAGGAGACGTGGGGAAAAACTTTGCAGCCGGAATGAGTGGTGGGATTGCATATGTTTTACCTACGGATGAAGCTAACTTAAAAGCTAGTTGTAATATGGAGATGGTCCAATTTGAAAAACTTACAGAGAAAGAGGAAATTAGTTTAGTTCGTTCAATGATTATCGAACATTTAGAACAAACGGATAGTACAATTGCTCTCGACATACTAGCAAAATTGAATCAATTCGTTCCTAAATTCATTAAAGTTGTTCCAACAGATTATCAAACGATGATTGAAAAAATCAATAGACATAAATTAATTGGACTTACTGAGGACGATGCTGCAATGCAAGCTTTTATTGAAACAACTGGCGCTAAAGAAGTCATTTTAAAATAAAGGGGGGATTCAAGCATGGGTAAACCTACTGGATTTAAGGATTATAAGAGAGAGACTACGAAAGAAAAGCCTCCAATAGAGCGAATTAACAATTGGAATGAATATACAAAACGGCTATCAGATGCAGCATTACAAACTCAAGGTGCACGTTGTATGGATTGCGGCATACCATTTTGCCACATGGGGATAGAAATTCGTGGAACAGCTGCAGGTTGTCCAATTCAAAATGTCATACCTGAATGGAATGATTTAGTATATAAAGGGCATTGGAAAGAGGCTTTACAACGTCTTCAAATGACGAATAATTTTCCGGAATTTACAGGTCGTGTATGTCCAGCCCCTTGTGAAGGGTCATGTACACTTGCTTTAAATGAACCTGCAGTAGCAATCAAATCCATTGAACGTTCTATTATTGATAAAGGATTCGAAAATAATTGGATTACACCCAGAATTCCATTGCACAGGTCCGGTAAAAAGGTGGCGATTGTCGGTTCAGGTCCTGCAGGATTGGCTGCAGCTGATCAGTTAAATCACCTAGGTCATAAAGTAACAGTATATGAGCGAGCCGATCGAGCAGGTGGGCTATTAATGTATGGAATTCCAAATATGAAGCTCGAAAAGCAAGTAGTTGAACGTCGTATTAAGTTACTTCAGCAAGAAGGGGTTAAATTTGTATTAGATACCGAAATCGGAAAGGATATTTCTCCAAAGGTATTAGTTTCGCGCTATGATTCGGTCATTTTATGTACAGGTGCTCAAGAACAACGGAAACTGCGCATTGATGGTAGTGAAGCAGTAGGTGTTCATTACGCTATGGACTATTTAACAGGTGTGACTAAGAGTTTACTAGATTCAAATTTTAAAGATGACCTTGCGATAGATGTAAAGAGAAAAGATGTAATTGTTATTGGAGGTGGCGATACGGGAGCCGATTGCGTGGCTACAGCTATACGTCAAAAAGCACGATCTGTCGTCCAATTTGGAAAACATCCTCAATTGCCGAAAACAAGATTAGAAGACACACCATGGCCACAAGATCCAAATGTATATAAGTTAGATTATGCATATGAGGAAGCAAAAGCAATTCAAGGAGAAGATCCACGGGAATATTGTATACAAACACAAAAAATCATTTCAGACAAAGATGGTTGTGTAAAAGAGCTTCATACAATTCATATGGAAAAGATTTTAGGTGAAGACGGGTTTTATTATTTTAAGGAAATTCCTGGAACTGAAAGAGTATGGCCGGCACAGGTTATATTTGTAGCCATTGGTTTTGATGGTGTAGAAAAATCATTGCCACTTCAATTTGGTGTGACTGTTACAAATAATCGAGTAAAAGCATCCGCTAGAGATTTCAAAACAAATGTTGATGGAGTGTTTGTTGCAGGAGATGCAAGGCGTGGCCAAAGTCTTGTCGTTTGGGCCATCAAAGAAGGTCGAGCAGTTGCTGAGAGTGTTGATGAGTTTTTATCTTCAGAAGTTAAAAAGTAATGTTAGGCGTTTTTCGGATCTAATCCATACCGGGAAACGCTTTTTTTGTGCTTTAGCTTGTTTGTTTTTTGTTTGAAGGTCGCCTAAAGGACAAATGGTGTGTGATTCATTGGAAATATTCCCCTTAACACTAATTCCTTTCACTTCATACAAAAACGAATTTACACAAGATAAAAAACCGTAGCCATTTTAGGAATCAATTGTTTTTGTTGTTTATGATAAGAATTCATCCTTTTCGGGTATTCTATACATATTGCTATTTTTCAAAAAAATTATACCTCTCTCTGATTGAATTATATTCTCAATTAGAAAAAGTTTATTGAAAATAGATGATTGCAAATTTCGTCAGAAACCATTTATTAACATTATTAAATGCTTTAAAATTTTCTTTATTTAATTGGATTTTATCGTGGGAAATCCACTTGCGAATAAATGCTTTGCATGCTCATGGGTTTTCGGTTAAGATTAGAATGATAATAAATTAGTAATGGTTTTACCATTCAAAGTACAATCGGAGGGAAAATAATGTCTACACTAGTTATAAAAGATCTTCACGTATCGATTGAAGACAAAGAAATTCTTAAGGGTGTAAACCTTACAATTAATACAAACGAAGTTCATGCAATCATGGGTCCTAACGGTACAGGTAAGTCTACGTTAGCGTCAGCAATCATGGGGCATCCAAAATATGAAGTAACACAAGGTACAATTGAATTAGACGGAGAAAACGTGCTTGAAATGGAAGTTGACGAAAGAGCACAAGCTGGTCTGTTCTTAGCTATGCAATATCCATCAGAAATTTCTGGTGTAACAAATGCAGACTTTGTGCGTTCTGCTATAAATGCTCGTCGTGGTGAAGGAAATGAAATCTCATTAATGAAATTCATCCGCGAATTAGATAAAACAATGGATTTCTTAGATATGGACCAAGACATGGCTCAACGTTACTTAAACGAAGGGTTCTCTGGTGGGGAAAAGAAACGTAACGAAATTCTACAATTAATGATGATCAAACCTACATTCGCAATACTTGACGAAATTGACTCTGGTTTAGATATCGATGCATTAAAAGTTGTTGCTAAAGGTATTAACGAAATGCGCGGTGAAGGATTTGGTTGCTTAGCAATTACTCACTACCAACGTTTACTTAACTACATCACACCAGATCATGTACACGTAATGATGCAAGGCCGCGTTGTTAAATCAGGTGGTCCAGAATTAGCACACCGTTTAGAAGCTGAAGGTTATGACTGGATTAAAAAAGAACTTGGTATTGAAGACGAAACGGTAGAACAAGAAGCATAAGGAGAAAGGACGGAACTAAAATGACAGTTGAAACAAAATTGGCATTGTCAGTTGACGAAGTACGTTCATTCTCACAATTAAACAATGAACCTTTATGGTTTACTGATTTTCGTGTGAGTGCAATTGAAAAAGCTACAGAACTTCCAATGCCAACACCAGATAAAACAAATATTACAAACTGGAACTTTTTAGAGTTTCCAAACCATACAGTTGAAAGTGCAACATTTAGCTCATTAGATGAACTTTCAGACGAAGTAAGAGAAGTTATTGATATCGAAGGTCAAGAAAACCTTTATATTCAACGAAACAATACACCTGCTTTCCTAAAAGTATCTGAAGAGTTAAAAACTCAAGGTGTCATCTTTACTGATATTCAAACAGCTATTCGTGAACATAGTGATTTAGTAAAACAATATTTCATGACAACAGCTGTAAAAGTTGATGAGCATAAATTAGCAGCTTATCACGCAGCGTTAGTAAACGGAGGAGTATTTGTATACGTTCCGAAAAACGTTGTTTTAGAAAAACCGTTACAAGTTGTATTTATCAATGACAACGAAGATGCGTCTTTATTCAACCACGTACTATTAGTTGCTGATAAAAATTCAAGTGTAACTTATGTTGAGACTTACGTTTCTACAGTTTCAGAATCTAAAGGGCAAGCTAACATCATTGAAGAAGTGATTGCATTAGACAATGCTCAAGTTAACTTTGGTGCTGTTGATGTTTTAGCAAAAGGATTTACTACTTATGTAAACCGTCGTGGTCATATTTTACGTGATGCTAAGGTTGACTGGGCATTAGGTCTTATGAATGATTCAGATACAATTTCAGAAAGTATTACTCATTTAGTAGGTGACGGTTCAAATGCTAATACTAAAACTGTAGTAGTTGGCCGTGGTGAACAAAAGCAAAACTTCACTACTGAAATTCGTCACTGGGGTAAAAACTCTGAAGGTTTCATCTTGAAACACGGTGTTATGAGAGAGTCAGCTCAATCGATTTTCAATGGTATTGGTAAAATTGAGCACGGAGCTTCAAAATCAAATGCGGTTCAAGAATCACGTGTATTAATGTTATCTGAAAATGCTCGTGGAGACGCAAACCCAATTTTATTAATCGATGAAGATGATGTAATGGCTGGACACGCTGCATCTGCAGGACGTGTGGATCCTATCCAATTATTCTACCTAATGAGTAGAGGTATTTCTAAAGCCGATGCTGAGCGTTTAATTATACATGGTTTCCTAGCGCCAGTTGTTCAAAGCATTCCGATTAAGAGCGTACAAGAACAATTGACGAAGGTAATCGAAGGGAAAGTTCGTTAATGAATGAATTCAGAAAAGATTTTCCAATTTTAAATCAAGAAGTAAACGGGCATCCGCTCGTTTACCTTGATAGTGCTGCAACATCTCAAAAACCAAAACAAGTACTTGATGTAATTAGAAGGTATTACGATTTAGATAACTCTAACGTACATCGTGGTGTACATACACTTGGTAATCGCGCAACAGACTCTTACGAAGGATCACGTGAAAAAGTTCGTAAGTTTATTAATGCTAAGTCGACAAAAGAGATTATCTATACAAGAGGTACAACTACTTCACTTAATACAGTAGCTTCTGGTTATGGAAGACAGCATGTAGAAGAAGGCGATGAAATTATTATTTCATATATGGAGCACCATTCTAACCTGATTCCATGGCAGCAACTTGCTAAAGAGAAAAAGGCAGTTCTGAAATATCTTGATCTTGAGGAAGATGGTACTATCACTTTAGAAACAGTTCGTAATACGATTACTGATAAAACAAAAATCGTTGCGATTACAATGGCTTCTAATGTTTTAGGAACAATCAACCCAATCAAAGAAATCGCTGAAATTGCCCATGCACATGGTGCGATTATTGTAGTAGATGCGGCTCAAGCTGCACCTCATATGCCTATTGATGTACAAGATTTAGATGCTGACTTCTTAGGCTTCTCCGGCCATAAAATGGGTGGTCCAACTGGTATTGGCGTCTTATATGGTAAAGAAGCGCTATTAGAAGAAATGGATCCTATTGAATTTGGTGGAGAAATGATCGACTTTGTTGATTTATATGAATCTACTTGGAAGGAACTACCTTGGAAATTTGAAGGTGGTACACCTAACATTGCTGGAGCTATTGGTTTAGGAGCAGCGATAGATTACTTAACTGAAATTGGACTTGAAAATATTGCAAACCATGAACATGAACTAGTGGAATATGCACTTCAAGAAATGGATAAAATCGGTGGTTTATCTATTTATGGACCTCGTGATCCGAACCAACGTTGTGGATTAATTACGTTTAATTTAGAAGGCGTCCATCCACATGATTTAGCAACAGTTCTAGACATGAATGGTATTGCAATCCGTGCAGGTCATCATTGTGCTCAACCACTTATGAAATGGCTATCGTGTTCAGCAACAGCACGCGCAAGCTTCTACATTTATAATACGAAACAAGATATTGATCGTCTTGTAGAAGGTCTGCGAGGCGCGAAGGAGTATTTTAACGATGTCTTTTAATAATTTAGATCAGCTATATCGCTCCGTCATCATGGACCATTATAAAAAACCTCGTAACAAAGGTTCGTTAGATGAAAATAGTGTTACCATTGATATGAATAATCCTACTTGTGGTGACAGAATTCATCTGACATTAAAACTAAATGGTGAAATTGTTGAGGATGCAAGATTTGATGGAGAAGGATGTTCAATATCGATGTCATCCGCATCAATGATGACAGAAGCTATTAAGGGCAAAGATATTAATGAAGCTCTAAACTATGCCGATGTCTTTTCGAAAATGATGCTTGGTGAAGATATTGATGAAGATATAATCGATGAATTAGGGGATGTAGCAGCACTTCAAGGTGTTGCTAAATTCCCAGCACGTATTAAATGCGCTACTCTTGCTTGGAAAGCAATGGAAAAAGGCGTAAAAGAAGAACCAAAATAAGGGTTGAACGGAGGAGAGAAAATGGCAAAGAAAATGCCTGAAATCGGCGATTATAAATACGGCTTCCATGATAAGGACGTATCAGTTTTCCGTTCAAAACGTGGATTAACCGAAGATATCGTTCGTGAAATATCAAATATGAAAAATGAACCAGAGTGGATGTTAAACTATCGTTTAAAAGCGTTAGAAATTTTCTACTCAAAACCAATGCCACAATGGGGTGGCGACCTTTCTGCATTAAACTTTGATGAAATTACTTACTACGTAAAACCATCTGAAGCTACTCAAAAATCTTGGGATGAAGTACCTGAAGAAATTAAAGCAACTTTCGATAAATTAGGTATTCCAGAAGCAGAACAAAAATATTTAGCTGGTGTATCAGCTCAGTACGAATCAGAAGTTGTATATCACAACATGAAAAAAGATCTTGAAGATTTAGGAATTGTTTTCAAAGATACTGATTCAGCGTTAAAAGAAAATGAAGATATTTTCAAAAAATACTGGGGTACAGTGATCCCTTCATCAGATAACAAATTCTCAGCATTAAACTCAGCTGTATGGTCTGGTGGATCATTCATCTACGTACCACCTGGTGTTAAATTAGAAACACCATTACAAGCTTACTTCCGTATTAACTCTGAAAACATGGGTCAATTCGAACGTACTTTAATTATTGTTGATGAAGGTGCAAGTGTTCACTATGTAGAAGGATGTACAGCTCCTGTTTACACAACAAACTCACTTCACTCAGCAGTAGTTGAGATTATTGTTAAAAAAGATGCATATTGCCGTTACACTACAATCCAAAACTGGGCTAACAATGTATACAACCTAGTAACAAAACGTACGGTTGTTGAAGAAAACGGTACTATGGAATGGATTGATGGTAACATCGGATCTAAATTAACAATGAAATACCCAGCTTGTATTCTTAAAGGTGAAGGTGCTCGTGGTATGACACTTTCAATCGCAATTGCCGGTAAAGGTCAACACCAAGATGCTGGTGCAAAAATGATTCACTTAGCACCAAATACATCTTCATCAATCGTTTCTAAATCTATTGCAAAACACGGTGGTAAAGTATCTTACCGTGGTATCGTTAGATTTGGTAAAAAGGCAACAGGTGCACGTTCTAATATTGAATGTGATACGTTAATCATGGATAACCAATCTACATCTGATACGATTCCTTATAACGAAGTACTAAATGATAATGTATCTTTAGAGCACGAAGCAAAAGTTTCAAAAGTATCTGAAGAACAATTATTCTATCTAATGAGCCGTGGTATTTCTGAGCAAGAAGCTACAGAAATGATCGTAATGGGCTTCATCGAACCATTCACAAAAGAACTTCCAATGGAATATGCGGTTGAAATGAACCGTTTAATCAAGTTCGAGATGGAAGGTTCAATCGGTTAATGTAGGAAAAACCTTTGTATATCAGGGGTTTGAAAGGTTATTATATATGGTGAAATAACTTTCGAGCCGATTTTGTGCCGATTGTGTTTTATCTTTTAATGTAGGAGGCGAACTTTTGAAGTTCGTCTTCTTCTATTTTTTCAAGATAACTTATCTGCTGTTGTTTTGATGGTCTTATGTCCCAAAGCGATTTGATACATATTTAAGACTTACACCTGATTCAAGTAACAAAACTGCGTGTGTATGTCGAAAAACGTGCGTACCTTTATAATCTACACCAGCTTTTTTGCAATATTCACGAATCGTATAATGAAAAGTGGAAGGTGTTAGATATTGACCGTTATAATGTTTGCATATTAATTGTTGCTAAGTAGCGAATTTTGTAAGAAAAGTTATTCAATAAATGGGCTATTTAAAGGAGGAAGAATCCTCATTTTTTATATAGTGAGAATAGTTCACTCCTAAAGACTGACCAACATCCTTAAGGCGTGAACTTAAAAAAATTATCCTTCATCATTAAACAAACAAACACGCTACAAATTGTAACGTGTTTTTTAAAGAGTAGACTAATCAAAATAAGTTTTTAATGAAAAGGAAATTATTTATTGCTTAAAGCTTTACTTAAAGTTTCGATATTTTGTTCCATTAAGGTGAAATATGTTTCATTACTAGCAATATCTTCTTTTGTAAGTACACTTAGATTATGCAAAATCAACGCTTCAGCTCCGATTTCGGATTGAATAATTTCAGCTAATTTTGAGGAAACATTTTGTTCAAATAAAATATTTTTAATATTTAATTCCTTTGCTAGATCAACTATTTCCGTTAATTCCTTTTGTGAAGGTTCACTTTGAGAATTCAGACCGGCAATAGGTACTTGTTTTAAATTGTATTCACCTGCTATGTATCCAAATGCAGCATGTGATACAAAAAATGTATGTGTGTCAGCTAGAGCCACCATTTCTTTAAACTTATCATCTAAAGCTTTTAATTCTTCTACTAAAGTTTGATAGTTTGCTTCAAATGTATCAGCTTGATCGGGCATTTTTTTTGTAAGTGCATCTTTGATGGATAATGCAAGATCTTCAGAAATTGATACAGATAGCCAAACATGAGGATCTATCTCATGGTGGTGATGATGATGTCCTTCATGACTGTCTTCATCGTGGGAAGAATGCTCATCTTTAGATTCACTAGTTACTTCCTCGTGAGCATGATCATCTTCTGAATGCTCACCTTCACTATGTTCGGAATGTTCATCCTCTGTATGAGCATCTTCACTATGTTCGGAATGTTCACCCTCTGTATGAGCATCTTCACTATGTTCAGAATGTTCATCCTCTGTATGAGAATCTAGACCATCTCCCGAGTGTTCATCATGTGAATGACCTGTACTCATATTAAACTTTTTTTCAGGTACATTAGCTGTAGTGGCAATAAACTCAACTTTTTGGCCATTCAATGCCTCTTGTGCCTGTTCAATAAAACCTTCAAGACCTAACCCTATATAGAATAACACGTCTGCCTCTGCAATCTTAATCATATCTTGTTGCGTTGGTTCAAATGTATGTTCGTTGGAACCTGGAGGGTAAATGGATTTAACTTCAACAAACTCGCCACCAATACGTTCCGTAAAATAGCTTAACGGATATACGGTAGTGTAAACTTTTAATTTTGTTTGTTCTTCTGCAATTTCATTTGACCCTTCATTTTGAACGGTAGTACTGTTACATGCTGTTAGTAGGGTAAAACATAAAGCTAGTAGTATCAAAAAATATTTATTCATTATTTCTTCCCTTCTAAATCGTAATGATTACTATTTACAAACTAAATATTATCCAAACTTAACACATATTGCAACAATAAAATTAAAAAAAATATTTTTCTTGTTAAACAAATGTATCAATAGAGTAGAAAACTTCTATTCAGGATTAATGTTCCTCTAGTAATTACTTGGGCGAAGAAATATCTGCACAAGGCCGTAATGCTCTTGAATCAGTAGTGGCAAATGGTTCAGGTCGACAAGCATTCTGTGATGGATTGCAGATAGGTGGGAAAACAGGAACTGCCCAAAAAGTACAAAATAGAAGGTACCCAATTCATCTTTATTTAGGAAATTAAATCCACCTTCACAAATTGTTTGAAACAGTATAATTAAATACTTGCAAATAGTAATGATTACTATTTATAATTACAACGTACTTTAATTCCATTATGAGGGATTATTTTTTTAGAAATTAAATCGTAATAGTTACGATTTAGTTTCTCTGTTTAAATGGCTTATTAGGAGGGAAGAACGAAGATGAGAGTTAAAATCACTTTAGCATGTACAGAAACTGGAGATCGAAATTATATTACAACCAAAAATAAACGAACAAATCCAGAGCGTATCGAACTAATGAAATATAGCCCACGTTTAAAAAAACGTACGTTGCATCGAGAAACAAAATAAGGTTATAAAATGGACTTTTTACAGGGTGAAATATAGTTAATTTTAAATCGTAATGATTACACTTTAAAAAAGATGGACATATATGGCGAAGATGTCCAAAATCGTGAAAGAACAAAAACGCCAAGAAGTGGTAAAAAAGTACGCCGATCTATGAAAAGAACTAAAAGAAAAAGGGGATTATGATGCACTTCGAAAACTTCCGAGGGATTCATCATCGACACGTTTAAAAAACAGATGTGAAGTGACAGGAAGACCAAGAGGTTATTTGAGAAAATTCAAGATGTCTCGTATTGCCTTTAGAGAATACGCACATAAAGGGCAAATTTCTGGTGTGAAAAAATCCAGTTGGTAAAGATTATTGTTCTACTTCAAGATAGAAGTACGGTTTCGAGTTGAATTGAAAGTAAAAAGGGGAAGTATTAATGGCGAAAAAAATTCCAGTTACAGTTTTAAGCGGTTATTTAGGTTCTGGGAAGACAACGGTGTTAAATCATATTTTACAAAATAAACAAAATCTTCGAGTAGCCGTAATAGTGAATGATATGAGTGAGATTAATATTGATGCAGAGCTTGTAAAAAAAGGTAGTGGTATTTCTAGGACAGAGGAAAAGCTCGTTGAAATGTCCAATGGATGTATATGTTGTACATTGCGTGAGGATTTATTAATTGAAGTGCAGAATCTGGTCGACATTGGTGAAATTGACTATATCGTGATTGAATCAACTGGTATAGGTGAACCGATTCCTGTTGCCCAAACATTTTCATATTACGATGAAGAATCAGGTATTAATCTACCGGAAATTTGTACGTTAGATACAATGGTAACGGTTGTCGATGCAAATCGTTTTTGGCACGACTTCCAATCTGGTGAAAGCTTATTGGATAGGAAAGAGGCTGTTGGGGAATTAGATGACCGTGAAGTAGCTGACTTATTAATTGACCAAATTGAATTTTGTGATGTGTTAATATTAAATAAATGTGATTTGGTTTCAGAGGTAGAGTTAGAAAAATTAGAACGGATTATTCGCATATTGCAACCAGAGGCAAAAATTATTCGTACAATAAATGGTAAAATAGATCCAAAAGAAATATTGAATACAGGGCAATTTGACTTTGATTGTGTTGTCAATTCTGCTGGATGGTTAAAAGAGTTACAGCTAGGTCACGAAAACCACACACCTGAAACCGAAGAATACGGGATATCTTCTTTCACCTATACAAGAAAAATACCATTCCATCCAGTACGATTTAAAGAGTGGAGTGAACAAATGCCATTATCGATTGTGCGAGCGAAAGGTCTTATTTGGAGTGCAGCCCACAACGAATATACCATTTTATTCTCTCAAGCGGGTCCCTCAGTTAATATTGAGCCAGTCTCATATTGGGTAGCCGCTTTATCGGAACAGCAACAAAAACAAATACTATTAGATAACCCTGAAATACAAGAAGAGTGGGATTTAGAATTCGGCGACCGTATGACAAAATTGGTCATAATTGGAATGAATTTAGATAAAGAAATGATTACGAAGGAATTAGACCAATGTCTATTAACAACGGAAGAATTCAATGCATCTTGGGGAAATTTAGAAGATCCTTATAATTGGATAATTCAAAAATCATAAATCATAAATTTTTGTTTTGCTAGGGTTCATTTTGTAAATTCATACATTAAAAAAATGAACAGAATTTGAAATTTTTTTACTTAATAGATTGAAACTTAACTGAATTCATCATTAATCTCCCAATATTTGTTTATTTTAAGCAAAATCGGGAGATTTTTTTATGTCCAAAAAATAGATTATAAATAGGAATTATTACGATTTAAAATAAATACACTATTGAGAAAACAATCTTTCGTTTCCCGAAAATGTAGACAAGCAGTATTGATAAATCAAATCCAATTCTTGAAAGAGGAGATTCGATGCAATCTAAATTGAAGATTTCTACTCAATTTTTAGTCGTATTTATGTTAGGAATTTCTATAAGTATTATGTTTATGGTCCCTATTTTTTCAAGTAGTGACGTATTTACACTACCAAAATCATTTAATCAATTTAATACAATTTTTCTTAGCATTTTAATTGAAGCAATTCCTTTTGTATTGATTGGCGTGCTAATAGCCGGATTTATTCAAATTTTTATCACTGAGGACCATATTAGAGCTTTCATACCTAAAAATAAAATTTTAGCAGTATTTATGGGCTGTTTTGTTGGATCACTTTTTCCGGCATGTGAGTGTGGTATTGTCCCAATTGTTCGACGATTGATTGAAAAGGGGGTTCCACTTTACGCTGGAATCGGTTTTTTATTAACCGGCCCATTAATTAATCCAATTGTTATTTTATCCACCTATATGGCTTTTGGTAATGATTTGGAAATGGCCTTATATAGGATGGGTGTTGGATTTGTTGCAGCAGTAGCCATTGCACTTGTAGTCAGTTTTTTATATAAATCTAATCAGTTAAAGCGGATGAATAAAAATCAAAATGCTTTTTTGAAAGAGGGTAAAAGACAACTAATTGGAACGAGAGTAAGTGAAATGTTTAAGCACTCAATCGATGAATTTTTTGATATGAGTAAATATTTAATTTTGGGTGCTTTCGTGGCAGCCTTACTTCAAACGTACGTTTCCATGCAATTCCTATTCCTATTTGGAGATGGCTTAATTCATTCGACGATTGTCATGATGGCGCTGGCTTATTTTTTATCATTATGCTCTGAAGCAGATGCATTTATTGGTGCATCATTTAAAAACATCTTTCCTTCTACATCTATCTTAGCCTTTCTTGTTTATGGACCGATGATTGATTTGAAAAATACAATCATGTTACTCAGTGTGTTTAAAGCAAAATTTGTATTTGTATTGTTTATGCTGATTACTTCAATTGTATTTACATTTGTTTACTTAACGAGTTTTCTTTAGGAAGGAATGAATCCATGCAATTAAACACTCAGCATTTATTAAAAGCGGTACTAATCGGACTATTTACGTTGTTTTTTGCCAATCTCCATTTGACAGGTGATATCGCGAAGTACATTAATCCAAAATACGATTTTATGAGTAAGCTTGCTGTGGGAATCTTTTTTATTTTATTTATGATTCAACTGCCAAGAATCTTTCAGGGGAAGCGTACCCATCACGTTTGTTCGGTTCATTGTAGCCACAGTCATGATCATGGACATGGTCATTGGAATTTTGCGAAAATCATTGGCTTCGCAATTGTAGCCTTTCCGCTTATAACGGGATTTACTATTCCTCCAGCAACTTTAGATTCTTCGATTGCGGCAAACAAAGGATCCATACTATCGCAGATTAGTAGTGGACAAAAAGAGGAGAAGTCGTTTGAAGAATCGCTCATGGAGAATTCGGAGTCATTAACTGAAAAAGAAAATATTGATATCTATTCAAGTGATCATATACCACTTGTTAACAATAACTATTTAACGGAAGGTGAACTAAAAGAAAAAGAAAGATGGCTCCAGGATTCTGAAATAATTGACATGAGTGAAGACATATTTATTTCGTATTATAGTAGGATCAACGAAAATCCAGAGGCTTTTGCTGGCAGAACTATTAAATTGAGTGGCTTTGTCTTTAAAGAAGGTGAATTTGCAGTAAACCAGCTTGTACTATCTAGGTTTTTTATTACTCATTGCGTTGCGGATGCGAGTGTCATCGGCTTTTTAACCGAATTTGAAGGAGCTGATCAATTACAACAAGATTCGTGGTTAGAAATTGAAGGGGTATTAGCTGTAGGAAACTATGATGGATATGAATTGCCAATTGTCAAAGTAACAAGTTGGGATGTGATTAATGAGCCGAACGAACCTTATATATTCCCTATTCAAACGTTGGTACAGTAAATAATAAGTATTAATCAATACGCCCAAATTTACTAGTTGTATCATACTACTGTCACTTGTATTTTTGTACGTTAATCCTTTGTGCCGAATTCATGCCGATTTCGAGCCGATTAAGTAATATTCAGTGGTGAAGAAGGCGAACTTTTAAAGTTCGTCTTTTTCATTTGTTCAGTAATATACAAGTTCCACTAAGAGCATATTGCCATTCTAGGTTAGTTCAATATATTTTATTCTAACAACTTCTACTTCTACTTCTACTCCAATTTTAATTTTATTTTCACACTAATTGTTTCAAGGTTTGCCAAATTCCCATTCCCTCTAATTTTGTATGTATAATAGTAATAATGAATGGGGGCTTATTTATGTCTAGGAGAAAACCATACAGTAAAGTCAAAAAACATGGTCAAATTAGGGCAGATCATGTAAAAGGAATGGGCGATGTAGTATTTAAAGGATTTCAATGTTTAAATCCTGATTGTGAACACTTCATAACTGTTAGAAAAGATCAATTAGACGGAGAGTTCGAAATTGAATGTGATAAATGTAATTACTTAATACATACTGATGGTGAGACAACCTTCTTTAAGTACGATATGGAAGTAGAGCAAGATGGTGCTAAGGTAATTGCAGAAAGTGGCGATTTTACCGTTCTTCATGAGGAATATGTTAATGAAGCGGAAGAATTTAAATATTGCATAGTTTGTAATACGATGAAGCCATTATCATTTTTCGATAACCACAGTTCAAGGAACTCGGGAAGACAGGGAGAATGTAGACTATGTAAAAAGATTTATAACAGTATAAAAAATGGAACAAGAACATCTGACCAACATAGAGAAGCGGCTCAAAAGAGAAGAATGTATATGGATTTGTCAGGACATGAAAAAATAAATAGTAAAGAAATATATGAAAGGTATAATTATCGATGCTTTAAATGTAATAAAGACCTTTCAAACGTGGAGAGCTCAATTGAAAGACCATTAGATCATACTTTACCAGTTTATTATTTATGGCCTTTAAACACTAAAAATGCTACTTTACTATGTCGCAAATGTAATGGAGAAAAGTCGGGAAGCTGGCCAACAGAGTTTTATAATACTAGTGAAATTCAGCGGCTTGCAATATTAACTGGCTTTGGATTTGAGTTATTATCCGGACCCCCAACATATAACCCTGAAGCAATAAATCGGTTAAGTGATCCAGAAGTAGTTGATGAATTATTAGCAAAATACAGTAGATATCTTGGGGAGATTATTAAACTGAGAAACAGGCTTTTAAAAGAAATCGGATTTGACTTTTTTCAATATTCCAAAACAATTTCCAGTGTTTGGGTTGATTTAGCCAACAAGGAACTAAAATAATTTTACTACGTCGAATCTACGTATGAAAGTGTGTTCACAATTAACCAACAACAATAACACTTTTAAAAAAACTCCCTTAAATTGGGAGTTTTTTCTTAAGAAACAAAAATTGATGGTCTGTTGTTGAACCTTTATCCGATATTCCATGCTTCTCAAAGTCTTTAGCATCTTCATTGCCAATATAAACAACATCGAAGTGTTCAGTGGCACGTTTTGCTAATTCAGTAGCCATATCGCATTTTTTTGATTTTCCTAAGTGGAGAATTACAATTCCTTGTTCTTTTAACAAGCTATTGCAAATATTAAAGAATGTATTATAAATATTTAAATCCTTTTTTTGTTTTCCTTCTAAAAATCTTATTTCCGCGTTTTGATAATCTTTCGGTTCCCATCCAGAAAGCCATAATCGCAACCAATTACTACTATAAAATTTAATAGAATCAAAAAAAGGAGGAGAGGTAATAATTGCATCTACATTACTTACTTTTCCTTCTAAATTAAATAAGTCTCCAAAAATCGCTTGCCCTTCTTGAAAATTATCCCATTCACCTTTTTTATAAGAAAGCGCAATTTTATTTTTAATATGTTGAACTACATTTTTATAAATGAACTCACCTGTTGGTGCATAGGGAGTTAAAGGGTGGGAATTTCTAGATAAAGCATAAGGTCGATTGCCATGTAGAACATGTAAAAAACAAGAAAAAATAAATGCTGCTTCACTAGATTCTGTTTTTCTCTCTCTAAAAAATACTCGAGCAGTTAGTATTTCTTTATAAGTATCAGGATGGAAGTAATCTGGGATTTTCCCGTTTAGACCAAAGTCAGAATAAGGAATATCATCCGGTGAATACTCAACTAAATTTTCGTTAATGTAATCCTCTAGTTCATTTACTAAATCATTAACCCGCTCTTTATTTGCCGTCTCCAACTTTGCCTTTGTTACAGCATATGCCATTTCACTTAAATCATTTCCAATCCCTATTCTACCTTGTAAACACGCCTCAAATGGTATTGTCCCTACACCACTCATAGGATCAAGAACTGTTTGTCCTTCTTCAGTAAACTCTTTGATAAGGAAATGTGCAATAGAGGGTTTTAATTTTCCATGGTATGAACAAAGTGAGTGCCATGCATGCCCCCAGTTGCGTCCACCATATGGCTTTTCTCTGTAAGGCATTGCTGTCATGAACTGTTCAGCTTTCTGTTTAAACATATCTATTTCAGAAAGTGATTTTTGTTTTGTAATTACACTATTCAATTATTAGCACCTCACTTTCTTAACTGATAGCGCAGTACTTTTTGCGATAGAATCATCTGATTTTTAGATCTTCTAGTACGTAGAACTTCTTCATCGTATTGTATAAAGCCATGTTTAGCAGCAAGTTCAGATAATATCGAATCAGTTGGAATGTGAACACCTGCGAATTGAGAATCTCCGATATCTAAAACAAATATCCCATCATTACGTATGGTTTGTTTTAGTTGTTGAAAAACAATATTCATATCATAAAAATACCCAGCAACCATAATGGGGATTCTTTTATCATAAGCAACTGGTTCTAATTGTTCTACATAACCTTTTACTTCGTCTAAGATAATTGGTATGTTTCGGCGATTAGATACGCTGTTTATTCCCGCCATTATTCCTCCAGAGTGAAGGAAAGGTAAATCCTTTTCAGTTGTAACAAAATCTAAAAGCTTTAGCTCCAACTTTGTATTTCGAATATAATTTGTGCCATTCAAATAGGGTGGAGAAGTGATAACACAATCTACTTCTTGCGGTAAGATGGCTTGTCTAGCATCTGAGTGAATAAATGTAGTATTAGATTGGATTGAGCCTGAATGGTTTTCTATATCGTAAATAATATCTTCTAATTTATTGATGAAATGAACCAAAACATTAAAGTCTTCTTGTTTTTTCTCATTTTCTTTTGCATATCTTAAATCGCCACGTTTAATCATGTTAGAAACCTTTATGGCAATAGAAGCTAGTGCGATTTTGGAAATATTTATTGATAGAGGATCATTTAGATTAGTTAAAAGTTTCTTAATGGCCAAAAGTTTTGCTAATACTTCAGGTTTGTAAAACTTTTCAAAGCCATCATAAGAAACACCAATAAGGGGTTCGAAATCTAGATTACCGAGTACACTTTCTTTTAAGGATAAAAGTTCTCCTATAACTACATCCATTCTTTGATGTGCTGCTCTTACCGTATTAATTTTTGTTTCTGTAACAAAAGCCATAAATGGATTAATTTCGCTAAAGAATGATTGAATTCCATATTGTGCGGCTACTAATGGGGTTGTACCCGATCCGCCAAATGGTTCAAAAAGCGTTTGAGCTTCTATCGGTAATTTTTCAAATTCATTTATAATAAATTCACTAGAATAACCTTCGTCGTATTTATACCATCTGTGGATTGGCTCGGTTTTATTAAGAGCAAATGTTCCTGATAAGCCTCTATTATTTTTCGTAGTAACGGATGTTGCCATATATAAATTCACCTCTCCTTAAAAAGGACATATGACTATATTATCATAATAATTGTAATGGTAGTATCAAAAAGTTGAAAAACTTCAAACGTATGTTCTTATGTAATTTTCTCGTTAGCGCATTGTTCTGCGAAAAATTCTTTCCATTTGAGGATGATTTCGTGATGTTTCTGGAGACACTTTTTTATGTCCAGTATAGATTGTTTGCTGAGGTGAAAATTGGATTAATATGTTAAATTGAATAAAAGGGAACTAAAACCATTAGTTGAAAGTGGGTGTATTTAACGATGCAATTATCGATTCGTGCAATAGGACAAGATGTAAAAGTTATTTCCTACCTATTAGCAAAAAATCCGAATAATCTTTATGAAAGAGATGTAAATGGACACTATGTCCGGATGTTTTTTAGTAAGTTTACCGATGAAGAAATTGATGTCACTTTTTTTGTAACGCCGGATCCCATTGAACTTTCAAGAAATAACTCACAAACTTATGATATTACTTCCTATATAAATGATCGAGAATTTGTTGTAAGTAGTATTTTTTGTACGTTTCTAAGATCTGCCCTCGGTACAGCGTTAAATGGGAAACCTCATGAAGAATATGAACAATGGGTAAACCATGCCTTCCAATTTGAATTTGGCTTTGGGCCACTTGCTTCTAAATTTTCAGACAGAGCGATATTGGAGTTATTTCAACCGTTAGGATACGATGTTGAAATTACTTACGGTGAAGCCGACTACAATATGAACTTAAAAAGTGAAAGTTCAGCACGTTTCATTAAATTAAAAGGTTTTACGACGCTTCAAATGGGGCTGAGACAGCTTTTTGTACTAATCCCAGTGTTAGATAATTACAAACATTATTATATAGATGAAAAAGAGATAGAAAAATTGGAACGTTTTGGAGAGGGCTGGTTAGACAATCATCCACAAAGAGAGTTCATATACCAACAAGCATTACGGTTTAAGGAACTTTACAGCTTAGTAGAACAGCAAGATCAACGTGCAGATAATGAGCCCCTTAAAAAATCTGATCATAAAATCCGTTTAAATGATTTAAGATATGAAAAAATAGTTTCAATCATAAACCAATTACCAAACAAAGAGAGTATCGTTGACCTCGGTTCAGGTGAAGGAAAGCTCTCAGAGAAGTTAGGTTTCATTAATGGTGTACAGGAAATATTAGCAGTGGAACCATCACAAACAGCTTCAATTTCAGCTCGTAAACGTTTTGAAAAAAATGAGCAGCAAAGTCATTTCGTGAAACCAAAGCAAATTATTAGTTCACTATTTTATTATGATGAACGACTAAAAGATAAAGATATCATCGTACTTTGCGAAGTAATTGAACATATTGATGAGTACAGGCTTGAAAAAGTAATGAAAACAATAATAACTGACTATAAACCAAAAGCACTAATTATTACGACGCCAAATAAAGAATACAATAAAGTTTACGAGATGGATGAGGATTACAGGCATCCTGATCATCGTTTTGAATGGACAAGAGAAGAATTTAAAACGTGGTGTAAAAACAATGGCCATAAATACGAATTATCATTTGATGGCATTGGTGAAGAACATGAACTACATGGGTACCCAACTCAGGCTTGTTTATTTACACGAAAGGAGCTAAACCAATGAAAATAAATTTACCTTATGCCGGAATCGTATTACTCATTGGTCCTTCAAATAGTGGGAAATCAACTCTTTTACGTGAACTTGTAAAAAAGGGCGATATTCTAACTTCTGAAGTGATTAGCTCAGATGAATGTAGAATATTAGTTGGTGATATTGATTTTATTGATTATCAAAGAAGTGAGCGCGATGAAGCGGATATTCTTTATGATCAATATCAACACATATCAGCAGAAGCTTTTTCAATTTTAGATCAAATCATCCAATCAAGATGTAGATTGAACAAACTTACTTTTGTAGATGCCACTCATTTATATCCTGACGATCGTAAAAAGTATATCGCAATAGCTAGAGCTAATCATGTTCCGATTGTTTCTATCATCATGGATGTAGATCAGAATGATTTGCTTACTAGAGATAAAAATCGTGAAAATCCAAGAGGCATCAAAAGAATTAAACAACAATATCAAGTATTTAAAAGAGAAAAACGGTTTATCAAAAAAGAAGGATACCTCGCTACTTATACGATTTCTAATAGCAGTGCAGTTGAAATCGTAAGAAGCAATAATCCGGTTCATTTAGAAATAGGTAATGGAATAGACATTATTGGTGATATTCATGGTTGTTATAGTGAAATGATTCAACTGCTAGTAAAGTTAGGGTACAAAAGAAATCACGAGGAGTTTTACATTCACCCAGAAGGGAAAAAGTTTCTTTCCCTCGGTGATATTATGAGCCGCGGACCACAATCTCTCAAAACAATGGAATTTTTCTTACGTCATGTAAATAATGGACTTGCCTACATGATAGACAGTAATCATGGTTGGAAAATTGCACGCTGGTTAGATGGACGGAAAGTAACCCTAAGTCATGGAGATGAATTTGTTGAAGAAGAATTTATTTTATACGAGAAACAATATGGTGAAGAAGTAGCTAAATCATTAAAACAATCATTAAAAGAATTGCTTATTAATGCTCCTTCTCACTATGTATTAACGAAAAATGGTGTACCTACTTTAGTTTGTACTCATGCAGGAATAAAAGATGAATTCATAGGAAAACAGTCTTATGACATAAGTGATTTTTGCCGATATGGAGACAATGAAGGGCTAGATGAAAACGGTAAACCGATTCGGAAGGATTGGACAATTCATCATAAAAATAGCACATTAATACTTTGGGGTCACGATCCAAAACCGAAACCACTTGCAATTAACAATACAATTAACATAGACCAAGGGGTTGTATTTGGGGGGGAACTAACTGCATTCCAGTACCCTGAAAAAGAATTTGTTTCTGTCAAAGCGCAAAAAGATTACACTGATGGAACAAACAATCCTTTTGATGAATTTAAGAAACAAAGGTTGAATCCACCAAACATTGCGCAATTTATAGAAGGATATACTGTTGGAACAGATATTCTTGGTGAAATAAGTATTTCAAAAGAATATGTAATTCCTGCACTTGATACTGTGTCACATTACACGGTACCAATAGAAGAATTAGTGTACATTCCGCCAACAATGAGTCCAACACCAACACCTTCATCTCTGGAAAATTACCTTGAACATCCGAGAGAAGCGATTGATTACTACAGAAATTTGGGTATTCAAAGACTAGTTGCTGAGAAAAAGCATATGGGTAGTAGGGGGATTTTGTTGTTATTTAAAGATAATGAAGCTGGACTAAAATATATTGGTCGAGAAACGCTAGGTGTAATTTATACCCGTACTGGAAGGCGATTCTTTGATGAAGAAATGGAACGAACAATCCTTTTAAAAATTAATAAAGGGCTAACTGCTAGCAATTACTTCGACAATAATGATACAGAGTTTATCCTACTAGATGCTGAAATTATGCCGTGGAATTTAAAAGCAAAAGAATTAATTAGTAAACAGTATGCTCATGTATCTGAAAATGCAATTTTAGACCGAAACATATTAATGCATAAGCTTGAAAGCGCGGTTGGGGATAACCAAAATCTCGAAAAATGGTTAAAAGAGTACGATGAAAAACTAAAGAATGCCCACGTATTCAAAGAAGTATTTCAAAAATACTGCTGGGACATCCATACCATTGACGAAATTCAAATTGCACCGTTCCATTTACTGGCACATAGTAAAGAAACATTCTTTGATAAACCACATACATGGCATATGGAAAAGAATCGAGAGTTCCATGCAATAGATTCGCTGTTTGTAAAAACTGAGTATATGGTCATTGAAGACCAGGCGAGTGAAGAAGATGTTATCAAATGGTGGGAAGAAATGACAAGTGACGGCCATGAGGGAATTGTCATCAAACCAGAAACATTCATCTCAACGTATAAGGGAAGATTAATTCAACCTGCCATAAAAGTGAGAGGTCGTAAATATCTTCATATCATCTATGGAATGGATTACTTACAACCTGAAAATTTAAAAAGATTAAAACATAGAAATACTGGTAAAAAACAAAAAAATGCCTTAAAAGAATTCGCTTTAGGAGTAGAAGGAGTTCAAAGATTCGTAAACGGTGAGTCTATTTCAAGAGTTCATGAATGTGCACTTGGTGTACTCGCTCTAGAATCTGATCCTGTTGATCCTAGATTGTAAAGTAACTTGTGAATTTAATTGAAGAATTGCAATAAGTGAGTCTCATGCTGCTGACTCACTTTTTTTGTACATAATAGCATCTAAAAGGTGAAAAACTATCATTTATCTGTGATATTATAAAGTAAAACTTCCATCAGTGGTTGGTCTTTCCATCTCACTGATTCATAGAGTCACAACAAAATGCTGGATCATACTGTTGGAGTCTATGGATGGTTACTCCGGAAAAAAATATTGATAAAGGAGGGGTTTCTTGATATATGTAGGTTTAACAGGTTGGGGAGATCATCCTTCTTTATATAGTGAAACATCTACAGTAAAGGATAAGCTATTTAACTATAGTGCACATTTTCCAATTGTTGAAGTTGACACGTCCTTTTATGCCATCCCAAAAGAACAATATGTGAAGAAATGGTGCGCAGAAACACCATCAAATTTTCAATTCGTATTAAAGGCATATCAAGGAATTACAGGTCATCTAAGGGATGAACTTCCGTTTGACACACGTAATGACATGTTTGAAGCCTTTAGAGCTTGTGCAAGAGCTTTCCAAGAAGAAGGGAAATTAGCGATGGTACTTGTTCAATTTCCACCTTGGTATGATTGCCAAGGAAAAAATGTAACATACATTCGCTATGTGAAGGAACAACTAGGCGAGTTTCCAATAGCAATCGAATTTCGAAATCAAACATGGTATTCAGAAAAAAATCGGGATGAAATGCTTCAATTTTTGAGAGATAATCGTCTTATCCATTCGGTTTGTGATGAACCTCAGGCGGGAAGTGGATCTGTACCTCTAGTAAGTGTGTCTACGACGGAAGAAAAGGTATTATTTCGCATACATGGTCGCAATATTCATGGTTGGAGAAATGCAGGCAATCAGCAGAACTGGCGAGAAGTCAGATTTTTATATGATTACAATGAAGAAGAACTTAGCCAAATCGTACAGGCGATTCATGAGCTAGGGCAACAGACTAAAGATATTTACGTACTATTCAATAATAATTCTGGTCACCATGCCGCGAACAATGCGAAGCAGCTTATGAGAATGTTAGATATAGAATATAGTGGTTTGTCACCAAAACAATTAGATCTTTTTGAAGGGGATATGTAATGGAATTTATATTATTAGCAATTATCGCACTCTGTTCAGGAATTATTGGGGCACTTGTTGGATTAGGCGGGGGAGTCATATTAGTTCCTGCAACACTTTTTATAGGACTTTCACTTGGGTTTATTCCTGATTTAACACCTCAAAGCGTAGTAGGACTCTCTGTTATTATGATGATTTTTACGGGATTGTCATCAACCCTATCTTATATGAAGTCAAAAACAGTAGATTACAAGAGTGGGTTCATCTTTTTTATAGGTAGTATACCTGGAACGATGTTAGGTGCATGGGTCAACCAATTTTTAGATTTACCTTCCTTTAATTTATATTTTGGTATTTTATTAATTGTATTATCTACATTATTACTAGTTAAGGATAAACTAAAACCAGTAAATTGGTTTGTAGAACATGGTACTAAGAAGCAATTTATTGATCATTCTGGGAAAGAATATATTTACGGCTATCCAATTTGGTTCGCGCTTTTATTAACTTTTGTTGTAGGTTTTTCTTCTGGATTATTTGGAATTGGTGGCGGGTCTATGATCGTACCAGCTATGCTTTTACTATTCCATTTCCCACCACACGTAGCAGTTGCAACATCTATGTTTATGGTTTTCCTTTCATCAATTGTTAACTCGGGATCACACATAGCATTAGGGAATGTGCCTTGGATTTATACAATACCTATTATTATTGGAGCATATGTGGGTGCAAAGATTGGAGCCTCATTAAATAAAAAGATGAAATCCGAAACACTTATATTTGCTTTAAGAATTATTTTATTATTGCTTGGTATTCGTTCTATTTTAGATGGATTATTTTAACACTGGCGGATACAAAGAATGACATTTTGTAATTGATTATTGAAAGATGGTGGCGAGCATGATTGAAACAATACATTTTTTTCATACAAACGATATACATAGCCACTTCGAGTATTGGCCAAGAATGCAATATTATATTAAAGAACAACGAATTGCCTTTGCAAAATTAGGACAGCCTAGTTT
Source organism: Ureibacillus manganicus DSM 26584 (assembly GCF_000772945.1). Classification (GTDB taxonomy): domain Bacteria; phylum Bacillota; class Bacilli; order Bacillales_A; family Planococcaceae; genus Ureibacillus; species Ureibacillus manganicus. The sequence goes on along the minus strand of NZ_JPVN01000013.1, from coordinate 42,166 downwards.
CCTTTTAGATATTGGAGACCATATGGATCGTTCAAATATATTTACTGAAGCAACCCTTGGTAAAGGGAATGTGGAAATGTTAAATGAAGCACAATACGACGTTGTAACAATTGGTAATAATGAAGGAATCACCTTAGAACATGATGATTTATACCATCTATATGATGAAGCAAATTTTGATGTCATTGTTGTAAATTTACATTCAAAGACTGGGAAAGATCCTAATTGGCTTAAACCCTATACTATATTAACAACAAAATATGGAACTAAAATTGGTGTAATAGGTGCAACTGCGATGTTCCCGGCCTTCTATGATGAACTAAATTGGAACATTGAAGATCCAAAAGAAGCAATTAAAACCAACGTCAAACAACTAAAAGAACATGTCGATATTGTTTTATGTTTATCTCATTTAGGAATTACAGATGATGAACTGTTAGCAAAAGAATGCCCTGATATTGATGTAATATTAGGATCTCACACTCATCATTTGTTCTTAGAAGGGAAACTGATTGACAATGTGTTACTAACAGGATGTGGGAAATTTGGGGCATATACAGGGCATTTACAAATACAATTCGATCAGCAAAAAAGAATAGTCATTAAAAAAGAAGAAATAGTCATAGAAAACGCCCTTTTACCTGAGATTGAACAGGAAGGGAATTTTGTAGAATCACTTGCTACTACAGGCAAGGAATTATTAAATCAACCAGTATTTCGTACATCGAAAACATACAACAAAGAATGGTTCCATCATTCAAACCTCTCAAGGTTATTTGCAAAATGTATGCAGGAATTTACAGGCGCAGACTGTGTTATGTTTAATGCAGGAATTTTTTTAGGCGGACTAAAAAAAGGCATTGTAACAAAATACGATATCCATAAAATATTACCACACCCGATTAATGCCTGTGTTATAGAATTAAGCGGAAATGAAATGAAAGAAGTGCTATTACTTTCTAATAACGATGAGTGGCCTCTATTAGAACTAAAAGGATTAGGATTTAGAGGAGCGATTTTCGGTAAGCTACTTACATATCATTTCTCGCTTAATGAAGATGGCGAATTATTAATAGGTGGGCAAATTGCAGATATGGACAAAACATATCGACTTGCTACCTTAGACATGTTTACATTCGGATATTTTTTCCCTAGTTTTAAAGATGCAAAAAAGAAATATTATTTACCGTTATTTTTAAGAGATATTTTATCAACTTATGGTGAAAAACATCTTTAGCTAAAAGGTTTAAATCCGCTAATTTATGCTAATGATTGGAGCTTTACTAAATGAGACTAATTTCACTCGATGTACTACAACCAGGAATGATAATCGCAAATACGATTTGGAACGAATCAGGTCGGCCATTAATTCAGAAAGATGTAGTTGTATCACAGCAAATTATTAATCGATTAAAACAATTAAATATTAAATATGTGTACATTGAGGACAAAATCTCAAAAGGCATTGAAGTTCGTGAATCGATCCCAGTTCAAAAAAGATTGGGTGCAGTAAAAAAAATTACAGAATCTTTTAAAAAGCTAAAAGGGGTTGAGGGAAAGAAAGCGAGCTATATTCTGGACCAACAATCATCAGAAATAGGAAAACTCGTTGATGAATTGTTAGATTCTATTTTAAATAGTAAAGAAATGTTAACAATCATAACAGATTCCTTTTTATATGACGAGTACTTATATCAGCATTCTTTCCAAGTGACACTATACTCCCTAGCAATTGCAAAAGAACTTGGGTACCCCCATAAAGAGTTGAAATTAATCGGAATTGGTGCAATGTTACATGATGTTGGGAAATTGCAAATACCAACTAGTATTTTATTTAAACCAGGGCGATTAACCGATGAAGAATTTGAGACGATGAAGCAGCATACAACGTTTGGTTTTGATATATTAAGAAACTTACATTCCATTTCTTTATTAGTTGCGCATTGTGCATTTCAGCATCATGAAAGACTTGATGGAAGCGGTTATCCTCGAGGACTTGTTGAAAAAGATATTCATCCATATGCAAAAATACTTGCAATAGCAGATGTATTTGATGCAGTAACATCTGATCGTGTTTATAGAAATAAAATGCTTCCTTCTGAAGGGGTTCAACTTATTGAATCTGGCAGCGGGAAAATATTCGATAAAAAGTGCGTGGAAGCCTTCAAACGATGTATTGTGCATTATCCAAATGGAACGATTGTTTTGCTAACAGATGGCAGAAGAGGTGTAGTAGCAAAACAAAATCTAAACAATTCATCGCTTCCATTAGTTCGTATTTTTGAAGAAAATAATACGCTAGTAAAATCTACATATATGATTAATCTAGAAGAACACCCTCAAGTTTTGATTGAAAAGATTGAACCCGATTACCTTGCAGCTGTCGAATAGAACTCTCCTCCTGTTCATATTTTATAGAATAGGAGGAGATTTTTTGTTTTCTCGAAGGCCGCCGAACAATATGTTTTCCCGTGGAACGAAAAGAAAATATCATGCGAGGAAATCAGGAAAATCGAACAAAATAGCAATTTTCCTTTTAAGTTTCATTGCATGTATCATATTATTTTTATTTTATGTAAATGATCGGTTATTACCTGTCTATTTAGATTACGCAGAAATTCAAACCTATAAAATTGCCTCGCATGTTGTTAGTCGTGCAATTAGTGCAAAAACGGTTATGAACGTACATGAAGTGATTGAAAATGTACCAACCAATTCAAATGAAATGGTAACAACGAAGTTCAATACAGAGATTATCAATAAAGAAAGAGCTGAAATAGTAAGTTTAGTAAAGTTGCATTTGCAAGAAGCAGAGCAAGGGGATTTAAGTCATCTACCTGAATTAGAAAATGTTCAGTATGATGTTGGGAGTATGGAAGCCGGTGATGGGATTGTCTTTTTTGTTCCATTAGGCCAAGCGCTTAACCTTCCTATTTTAGGGAACTTAGGACCAAAAATACCCATTCGTTTCCATATAATCGGAAATGTAAGTAGTAATATTATTTCTGATATTACTGAGTTTGGCATTAATAATGCAAAAGTAGAAGTAGGGATACAAATAAATGTAAATGTTCAAATTATTGTACCATTCGCTAGTAAGACAGCCACTGTTGAACAATATATTCCTGTTGCAATCGGCCTTGTGCAAAGTCCAGTTCCACATATTTGGTCAGGTGGGGGAGACGGTGCACAACCATCTATAGAGGTACCAGTGCCATTACCAGGAGATCCAAATTAATTCCCTAAAAATTATGACATTATTGTACAATGGAAGTGAGATAATTGTTACAATAGTTTTAATATGTTAAATTGACAACATATGCTTTAACTTCATTTAGTAGAATTTGTAGAAATTTTTAACTGCGACAAAAAGCTTTCGCAATTGCGGAGTTTTTGAGGCTTACTACGAAGGGTATTTGCGACAGTCGCAATATGAAAAGGAGAATAACAATGACAGTTGGCAATAAAGACGAAATTTTACGTAAACCAGATTGGTTGAAAATAAAGTTAAATACAAATGATGAATATAAAGGCTTAAAAAAGTTAATGCGTGAAAATAATCTTAATACGGTTTGTGAGGAAGCTCGTTGCCCGAATATCCATGAATGTTGGGGTGAACGTAGAACTGCAACAATGATGATTCTGGGCGCAGTTTGTACACGTGCTTGTCGCTTCTGTGCGGTAAAAACAGGCTTACCAAACGAATTGGACACAGCAGAACCAGAACGCGTTGCGGATTCAGTAGAGATCATGAATTTAAAGCACGTTGTTATTACAATGGTAGCACGTGACGATTTAAAAGATGGTGGCGCTGGCATCTTAGCTGAAACAATCCGTGCCATTCGTCGTAAGTCACCTCAAACTTCTGTAGAGGTTTTACCATCTGATTTAGGTGGGATTGAAGAAAATTTACAGATGGTAATGGATGCGAAGCCAGATATTTTAAATCATAATATCGAAACAGTTCGCCGTCTTACGCCAAGAGTTCGTGCTCGTGCGAAGTATGATCGTTCGTTAGAATTTTTACGTCGTGCAAAAGAAATGCAACCTGAAGTTCCTACTAAATCATCATTAATGATTGGCCTTGGAGAAACTTGGGATGAAATTTTAGAAGTAATGGACGATTTACGTGCAAATGATGTGGATATTATGACTATCGGTCAATATTTACAACCAACTAAAAAGCATCTTCCTGTCAAAAAATATTATTCACCGATAGAATTCGGTAAATTGCGCAAAATTGCGATGGAAAAAGGTTTCAAACATTGTCAGGCGGGCCCTTTAGTACGTAGTAGTTATCATGCAGACGAACAAGTAAATGAAGCAACGAAAAACAGACAACTTCAATTTGAAGGATAAAATGTAGTGCTGCTGAAAAAGGGGGAATTCGATGATTATCGCAGATGGATTTGCTTATGAAATAATAGAAAATGTCCGTGATGGTTTTCAAGAAGATGTATTTTTAGCACGCTACTCTGATGTATTAGCTAAATATGATTATATTGTTGGAGATTGGGGTTATGGCCAATTACGAATGAAAGGGTTCTTCGATGACCGTAATCAAAAATCTACATTTGATACTAAAATCAGCTCGTTTGAAGACTACTTATATGAGTACTGTAATTTTGGCTGTGCCTATTTTATCTTGAAAAAGGTTGGTAGAGCACCTCGTCAAGTAGAGGTACCATCTAAAGTTGAAAGCAATGAGAATACTAAATCTCAAGATATTGAAAAGCAAGCCCAAGTTTAAATAGTAAAAGTAAAAGGACCTAACTCTATTGGAGAAAGGTCCTTTTCTTTTAGGCTAGTAATTCTGTTAAATATTCACGTAAATCTTCTGCTTCTTCTTCGGTTTTATTGTAAACATATTCTAAATAACCTGGTTCATCTAAATCATCTGGACCGATAATCGCAAATCGACTTGATTGCATATCCAAAACGAGAACTTTTCCGAAGAATCGTCTTGATTGAACAATAGCTAAATCATAACGAATTAATTTTCCAGTAAAACTAACAAATCTTGTTTTTGTATCTTCTGTGTCATCATATAAGAAAAAACGTTCCATTCTGTTTTATTCCTCCCAATTCATAAGAATATGGTACTATAAAAAAGAAACGACTATCAACTTAATTGATTGAATGGGGGCAACATGACATGTATTTTGTCGATCGTAATAAAATTATCACAACATTAAATCATTTGGATGAACTATTAAACTTATTTGAAGGTTCCAATGATTGGTTAAATAATGAAGTTTCAAAGCTTGCGCTACAAAGAATTGGACATAATACAATTGAATCTTTAATGGATGTGGGGAATTTAATTATTGATGGATTTATCATGAGAGATCCTGGAAGTTATGATGATATTATAGATATTTTACTTGATGAAAAAGTAATCCCAACAGAAATGGAACAACCTTTAAAAGAAGTGGTTGCTCTTCGTAAAATGTTAGTTAGAGAGTTTGTCGAAGTAGATAATGAATTAATATTACAAGCGTTAAATGAAAATGTAGCAAGTTTAGCGAAGTTCTCTGACTATGTAAAAAATTATCTTGAGAATGAACTAGGACCAGTTTCAGCGTTTTTACCGGAGAATCATGAATGAAAACTTATAAAGCCTATTGTTTTGATTTAGATGGAACTGTGTATAGAGGGAAAGAAGGAATTCAATCTGCAGTTCGTTTTGTTCATCGTCTGCAAGAAAAAGGGCTTGAATATTACTTTATTACAAACAATTCTTCGAAAACTCCATCACAATTACAACAAGCTTTGGGTGATATTGGGATTGAAACAGATCGCTCTAGAATCTTTTCAAGTGCCATAACTACTGCAAAATACGTGGCGCAAAATTACAAAGAAGCAAAAGTTTATATGATTGGTTCTGAGGGATTAGAAACCGCTTTTAAAGAAGAAGGAATCACTATTTCCAATGAATCTGAAGTAGATGTTGTAGTCATGGGGATCGACCGAGCAGTGGATTATATGAAGCTGGCTAAGGCAAGCATGGCTGTACAAAATGGAGCAAAATTAATCGGGACAAATGAAGATATAAAATTCCCAACTGAACTTGGCTTCTTACCAGGAAACGGCTCGTTTGTGCGGTTAGTTGCTGGTGTTGCCGGTGTAGAGCCAATGTTTATCGGAAAGCCTTCACCAGTCATGTTAGAAGTAATCCAAGAAGAATATGGCTATGATAAAGAAGATATGGTCATGATTGGAGACAATTATGATACAGATATTTTGTGCGGGGTTCGTTTTGGATGTGACACTATTCATGTAAATACAGGTGTGACAAGCACTGAAGTTGCCTTGGAGAAAGATGCAATACCGACGTATTGTGTTGCGGATTTGGATGAGGTAGAGCTGTAAAGAAGATGGACGATCTATGAGACAATTGGAAGGGAAATTTTGGCGGTATTGTCTAGTAGAAGGGTTCTATGAGACATTTGGAGTGAATTCGCAGGCTGTACTGTCTAGTAGAGGGGTTCTATGAGACATTTGGAGTGAATTCGCAGGCTGAACTGTCTAGTAGAAGGGTTCTATGAGACATTTGGAGTGAATTCGCAGGCTGAACTGTCTAGTAGAAGCGTTCTATGAGACATTTGGAAGGAATTCGCAGGCTGTACTGTCTAGTAGAAGGGTTCTATGAGACGTTTGGAAGGAATTCGCAGGCTGTTCTGTCTAGTAGAAGGGTTCTATGAGACATTTGGAGTGAGAATCAAGGCGGTACTGTCTAGTAGAAGGGTTCTATGAGACGTTTGGAAGGAATTCGCAGGCTGTTCTGTCTAGTAGAAGGGTACTATGAGACATTTGGAAGGAATTCGCAGGCTGTTCTGTCTAGTAGAAGGGTTCTATGAGACGTTTGGAAGGAATTCGCAGGCTGTTCTGTCTAGTAGAAGGGTACTATGAGACATTTGGAAGGAATTCGCAGGCTGTTCTGTCTAGTAGAAGGGTTCTATGAGACGTTTGGAAGGAATTCGCAGGCTGTTCTGTCTAGTAGAAGGGTTCTATGAGACATTTGGAAGGAATTCGCAGGCGGTATTGTCTAGTAGAAGTGTTCTATGAGACAGTTGGCGTGAAAATCGTGGTGGTACTGTCTAGTAGAAGCGCCTCTATGAGACATTTACTTGGGATTTCTAAATTTATTGTCTAGTAACCCCTCATTACTAGACACCTTTTCGGGATATCCAAAAGTTTTGTCCAGTAAATCGCATTTACTAGACAATTCCTTAGGATTTCGAAAGATAGTGTCCCTTAACCCGCATCCCTCATATAATAAATTAAAAGACGATTCGAAAAAAGTAACTAATTTTCGAATCGTCCTTTATTTAGAAAAGAGGATTTTCCTCTATATATTGATAAATCTTTTTCGTTAACTCTTCAGGTGTATCTGCTTCCACAATATCACCGTTAACGAGTGCATATAAAGTGCTATCACAAACAGAACAGTAACTTAAACAACCATATTCAAGCACGTCGACATTTGGATCGTTTTCTAATATATCATAGGTTTCTTGTGCACCGTTTGCTAGATTACTAATACAAAATTCTACTAGTGGATTCAATGGAGTTCACCTCATCAAAATGCTACTCTGTTTTTTAAATTTCGTCAATCTATCAGTTTTATCCTTTATTAACATCACCTTATACATTCGAAGATTGCCAAAACAAATTGTAGGTCTATCTAACTAATAAAAACCTCAAGTTCATGAAGGAGAACACTGATAAACCTCTTTTGTGAAATTTTTCACAAAAGATATTGTGAAAAGCATCACAATGAGATATACTCAAATTTGTATTATTTGTGAACTTCACAAAGATAAGGGAGAGTTATATGAAGAACTTAGTTTTATTGGGTGGAGGTTATGGCAATATGCGAATGTTACTTCGATTATTACCAAATAACTTCCCAGAAGATACTATGATTACATTAGTAGATCGTACACCATTTCATAGTTTGAAAACAGAATTTTATGCGTTAGCTGCAGGAACATCAACAGACAGAGAGGTTCGTGTAGATTTTCCAGAGCATCCTAGACTTCAAAGAGTATTTGGTGAAATTACGAAAATTGATACGAAAGAAAAAGTTGTTTATTTAAATGAAGATAGAGAAATATATTATGATGACCTAGTAATCGGTTTAGGGTGTGAAGATAATTATCATGGCGTTCCTGGAGCCGCGGAATACACGTACAGTATTCAAACAATTGCTAAGTCACGTAATACCTTCGAAAAACTTTGTGGCTTACCAGCAGGGTCTACAGTAGGAATTATTGGTGCTGGGTTAAGCGGAATTGAGTTAGCAAGTGAACTTCGCGAAAGTAGAGCAGATTTAAAAATAAAATTATTTGACCGTTCAAATCGAATTCTACGAGATTTCCCTGAGAAGTTAAGTAACTATATTAAATCATGGTTTGATAAAAATAATGTGGAAGTAATTGCAGAATCCAATATTACTAAGGTTGAAGAAGGCGCTTTACATAATCATGATCAAGTAATACCTGTAGATGCTGCAGTGTGGACAGCTGGAGTCCAACCAGTAAAAGTGGTTAGAGAGATGGAAGACATTGAAAAGGATTCAAAAGGACGACCAATCGTAAATCAATATTTTCAATTAATGAATGATGAGAATGTTTATGTCATTGGAGATTGTGCTTCATCAAATCTACCACCGAGTGCGCAACTAGCCGAAGAACAAGCTGAATATGCGGTTAAAGCGTTAAAAGCAAAGTATAAAAATGAACCTCTACCAGAAAAAATGCCTGAAATTAAACTAAAAGGCTCATTAGGTTCTTTAGGTAAAAAACAAGGATTTGCACTAGTAATGGATATGGCAGTAACTGGCCGTATTGCTCGATTAATGAAGTCCGGTTATCTTTGGTTTTATAAACGACAAGTTGATCTATAATGTGAAACTTTTCACACAATTGATGTTCTTTAGAGCAGACGATATAAAGAATAATAAAAAAGAAGAAGCAATCTGCTTCTTCTCTTATTCTACTGGTACAAATCCTAGATTTTCTAATGCATTGAATACAGGTTTAAGTTGAATGTAGCCCTCACCAATTACGTCGCTATTAATAAGGACAAGTGGATAGAAAAATTCATCATTTTGAATACGTTCTGCCCACTCTTGGTCACGCTCATCGGTTAGTGGTTGTTCGATATCAATATATCGAATCACAAACGGATGGTTTGGGTATTTGCGAGTAATGGCTGCCTGTAACCACTCATATGTATCTTTTGAAGATGGTGCATTGACACAACTTGCACAAAGAATATCTGCTCCAAACACTTCAATTAAAGGTTTATTTTCCATAATCAATCTAACAACCTTTCTAACTTAACTATTGGATTTTTTCACTTCTTCACATTATAATGATTTTAATGAAAGGAGTCGAGGGAAATGACAGAATTAGAACAAAAACAACAAGTGCAAGAAGTTTTAGATAAATTACGCCCATTCTTATTACGCGATGGGGGAGACTGTGAATTAGTAGATGTAGAAGATGGAATTGTACGTTTACGCCTTCTAGGAGCATGCGGTAGCTGCCCTAGTTCTACAATCACATTAAAAGCTGGTATTGAACGTGCTCTTTTAGAAGAAGTACCTGGCATTATTGAAGTAGAGCAAGTATTCTAACATTACGAAGTGCTGTCTAATTGAAATCAATTAGGCAGCTTTTTTCATTTAAACTTCTTCTCTCAATCTCTCACGTTCTTCTCTGACTAGTTGCCATTGGTCCTTCGCCATATCGATTAATTTTGCCTCTCCACCAATACTTTGTTTTTCAATAACTTTGGAGAAAAACCGTGTTGCATTTTCTAAATCATTAATGCGTCTAGAAAGCTCTGCAATCATGTACATAATTCGAACACTGGACATTTGGGTTCCTTCGTAATCTTCAACAGAGAAAGATTCAATGTAATAATCGCGGGCCATTTTCATAAAGCGCATTTCTTGATCTTCGTTTTCTAATGAACGGTACATCCAAGCAAGCCTCAGTGCTATTCCTGCTAGTGAAACAAATTTTTCTTTTTTAAACGTTCCGGATAACAATGCTAGTTTAAATGCTTGGATTGCTTGAGAAATCGTTCGTTCACCATTAAAATTGTGTTGGATCCATTTCTTTGTAATTTGTTCCTGAATGACCTCACGAACTCCAGGAGCGAAATATTTCGTAAAGTCTTCTGTAAAGGAAAACCCACAATGCTCACAGACAAATACATTGTAAAATAATGCATTGACTTTAGAATCACTGTAAATTGGCCGGAAATCGGATTCTGTATGGTCAATTTTAATAAATTTTGTACGCACTTTGTTTGAAGGGAATTTTTTATTACAGTTAATACAAACAATTTGCTTTTCATAGAACGGTGTAATTTCCATGATGCTTTACACTCCTCTTGTTAAATCTGTAAGACTATTATAACAGCTATCGTTAATTGTTTGCGGAACAAAATACCTATATTTTTCAAAAAGCAGTATTGTTGAATTAATAAGTATATAATTGTTATCATATATGTAGCAAGAGAAGGAAGGTGACTGGGATGACAAGTGAAAAGAAGGTAATTGATTTAACAGAAGCGGCATCATTCCGTATTAAGGAAATGCAAGAGCATAATGAAGAGCAAGGGTCATATTTACGTGTCCTTGTACATGGTGGAGGATGTAGTGGGCTATCTTATGGTATGAATTTTGATTTTAACTATGATGAAGCTCAGGATTTCATAGATGAACAACACGGCATTAAAATTCTTGTTTCCCGTGAAGATGCACCAATCGTAATGGGTACAAAAATTGACTATAAGCAATCATTAATGGGCGGCGGTTTCACAATCGACAACCCGAATGCGATTGCATCATGTGGCTGTGGAACTTCATTTAGAACTGCGAAGGTTACAGGAAATCCGGAAGTTTGTGAATAAATCTGAATGAGACATTAGCGTGTACTCAATCCTAAATGATTATAAATAAACAACCCGAAGGAAAAAAAGGTTGTAAATACTAGGTCTCTTTGATTTGTGATGTTTTTAAACATGATGAATTAAGGAGGCTTTTTTTTGTATAAACGAAATGCAGTTTTTGAACAAATACCGTAAACTGTATAATAAATATAGGAAGTTTTGAGTGAAGGGGGATTATGATGAGGACTGAACGAGGGAAAGTTTGGCTTGGAGTAGCAGGGATTGTAATTAATTCTGAAGGGAAATGGCTCGTCGTTAAAAAGACATATAGTGGCTTAAAAGGAATATGGTCATTACCTGCAGGTTTTGTGCAATTTGGTGAAACTGCTGACGAAGCTGTGGTACGTGAAGTAAAAGAGGAAACTGGAATTGATTGTGAAGTGACAGGGTTAATTGGTTTGCGGACGGGAGTTATTAGACAAGATATCAGTGATAATATGGCAATTTTTTATTGCCAACCGATCGATTGCAACCAAACTATCAAAATCCAAGAAAAAGAAATTTCAGAGGTGAAATGGTTAACTGTTGAAGAACTAGTCAATGGAGGGGAAGCCTCTGTCATGTTACAAGAAATGGCTAGCCACGATCTGTTCAAACACCAACTAAATAAGAGAGAAGATATTAATCCCGGAGATGTATTCGAATATTCAACCTATAAACTATTTTTCAATAAAGGAATATAGTATGTCGAATTTTTTAGTATTTTGTAGTAATAATCAAATTTTACTTGGTGCATACAAACAACCATAGATTCATAATTTATTAAAATTGACCGAGCCTACTTTTAATTTATTGAGCTTATTTATTGTGTTGAAAATGTTTGAAACGGGTCAGGTAGATTTGTAAATGGTAAGGCAATCAAAGCGGTGTAATCTATTAAGCTGGCGTTCACATATTGTGGGCCGCTAGCTTTTTTCATGTTGTTTAATGAAATGTTCGATATTGATAATTACCACAATTAACCTACGACTTAACTGGAATTATGCGAAGCTTGCACATAATTTTAATTATGTCGTATCCGGATTTCGTCGGGTAAATAATTTCTAATTTGAAATGGGACAAGTAATTATAGATTAGATCATTTTGCTCCTGCGCTGCGGTAGCTGCTCGTCGCAAAAGAATGGTCACAAAAGGACTTTTGTGACCATTCTTTCACTACTTTTCTATTTGAAAGCGTAACCTATATAGGTTACACTAGTTATGAGAAAATCGGAGGTATACATAAATATGAGCGGTTCAGTTTCTATAGTACAGTTAATCATATCGGTTGTACTATTTTTTGTTATGTTCTTTGGTATTGGATTCCTATTAAACATGCTACTTCGCATGACGTGGCTCATGGCAATTCTTTACCCAATCGTTGTAATTTTTATCATTGATGAAGTAAGTTTCTTAGATTACATATTTAAGGCAGGAACGGCTTTTCCTGCGTTATGGGATAAAATACTTTCATTACAAATCGTTGATATTGCGATTTTAACTGGAGGATTTGCAGGAGCGATTGTTGCTGGTATTGTTATCTTGTTTTTACGAAAAAGTGGATACCGAATGTTCTAATAAAAAAAGTGCTATCGATAGATTCGATGGCACTTTTTTTACCCTATAAAATTGTAATAAATGATTGCGATTAATATACCTGTAACAGCACCAGATAATACTTCGCTAGGTTTGTGTCCTAACAAGGTTTTCAATTCTTCATGTTTTTCGTCTTCGGATTTATCTGGCCATCTAGAGATCTCTCTAAAAAAAACAGCTAAGTCGTCTCGAATTTGGTTTAGTGCTGCAGCATGCTGTCCTGCTTGGTAACGTACACCACTAGCATCATACATAACAATACCTGCAAACATTGCTGCTACTGCAAAGGTAGGGGAGCCTAAGCCGGTTTCAAACCCAACTGCAGTTGCTAAACTAGTTACAGCTGCTGAATGGGAGCTTGGCATACCTCCTGTAGAATTTAATAACGACCAATTCACCTGTTTCGTTAAAACGAAATGAATAGGAACTTTGATGAATTGTGCAAACAGAATAGAAAATAGTGCTAAAAGTAAAGGTGTATTCTGTAATAATGCCAAAGCGAAAAATCCCTACCTTTCTTAATTATATAGAGTAAAGTATAGCATAATTATCTCAGAAGAAAAAACGGATTCTAAATTAAATTTACTTATCAATATTGTAAATTTAAATTTTGTTATAAAATAGGTACAAGGGGAGGATGTCAAAATGAAAAATATTATAAAAGACACGAAAACATTCGAAAACGCTACATCTGAATTATTAATTGTAGGTGTAAGGAAAAATTCCAATCAAGTGAAGGGATGGGAACAATTTATTTCCTACTTTGGAACTGCTATTGATGAATGGATCAAATCAGGTGATATTGAAACAAACTCAAAAAAACTAACTAAAATTCCTTTGAATACTCAAAACGCAAATTTAAAAAGAATTTTATTTGTGGGATTGGGTGACCAAAAAACGTTAACTCGCCAAAACCTGAGAGAAACATTTGGATTGGTAGGGAAAGAATTAAAAAAATTAAAAGCAACAAACGTTTCAATTTGGTTAGAATCATTTACAGCAGCACCAATAGATGAAAAGGAAATTGCATTTTTATCAGCTCAAGGAATTGGAATGGGATATTATACAGTTCCTCATTATAAAACAACGTCAAATGAACCAGATACGTATATTGAAACTGTAGAGTTTGTGACAGAATCAGATATCAATGATGTCGTTTCAAACTTTAATACTGGTAAAGTTTATGCGGACTCAGTAAATGAAGCAAGAAGCTTAGTTAATCGTCCACCAAACCTATTAACAGCACCAGATTTAGCAGATTATGCTGTGCAATTGGCAAATGATTACGGCTTTGAAGTAGAAATTTTAAACAAAGCTGAACTTGAAGAACTTGGAATGGGTGCAATTTTAGCTGTTAACCAAGGATCATCTATTGAACCAAGACTGATTACGTTAAAATATAAAGCGACGAAAAATTGGGAAGAAGTGATTGGATTAGTTGGTAAAGGTGTAACTTATGATACTGGTGGTTACTCTATCAAACCAAAAACTGGAATGGTTGGCATGAAAGGTGATATGGGAGGAGCTGCAGCAGTTCTAGGTGCAATGAGAATTGTTGGCGAACTAAAACCAAATCAAAATGTTGTCGCTGTAATTGGTGCTACAGATAATATGATTTCAAGTGATGCCATGAAACCAGATGATATCATTACGACTTATAGTGGAAAAACTGTTGAAAATTTAAATTCAGATGCTGAAGGACGTCTTGTACTTGCAGATGCAGTAACTTATGCAAAACAACAAGGTGCTAATTACTTAATTGATGTAGCAACTCTTACTGGCGGAGTAATTACAGCTTTAGGTTATGATAAAACAGGTGCTCTATCTAACAATGAAGCATTCTTTGATGCATTTATGGAAGCAAGCATCGAAACAGGTGAATTTGTTTGGGGTATGCCATTAACAGAAAATGATAAAAAACGTATCCGGAAGTCAGATGTTGCTGACTTAATCAATTCACCAGGTAGCGATGGTCATATGATATTTGGTGGTGGATTTGTTGGTGAGTTTGTTGAAAATACACCGTGGATTCATTTAGATATCGCCGGAACTTCTGATGCGAAATCTGCTCATGACTTAGGTCCAAAAGGTGGGACTGGTGTCATGGTTAGAACAATGGCAACATTTATAGAACGTTTCAAAGACATACACCAAGGCTGAAATAGTTTTTAAATAGTAGCTAATTTCGTAATAGGCAACAGCATAACTACACCTCCTTTTCTTACATATGTTACTAAAGAAAAGGAGGAATAGTATGTCATATTATAATAGAGGCGGCTATGGGGGCGGCGGTTATGGTTTTGGTTATCCATTTTTAGGTGGGTTTTTAGGCGGTTTTCTAGGTAATGTTCTTACCCAAGATAATTATCGTTATCCAAACTACTACAGACCACCATATTATCCATATAATCCGTACCCTCCATATTATCACTATCCGAGAAGACATCATCGTAGATATTATTAAAGCTAAGAGCGCGACTTGTTCGCGCTTTTTGTGTGTTAACAACTATGAAAATAAATACTTTAAAGGATGATTTCGAGCATCAGTTTGCTCGGTTTTTTATTATGTTAAAAATAACTACAAAGTGTGATTTAGCCAAATAAAAGGAGCACCTATAAGATGCTCCAAAGAAAAACTAATCAAGTTTTAACTGTAACAGAAGCTCGGGATTACTGTGCTTCTTTATTTATAATTTTTCTTTTTTAATTTTCCCTTTAAATTCTTCTTTTAAATCGTCACGAACTGTACCCGACCAAGGTTTTACTCCTGCAATATATGAAGAACGGCTCATAATATGAGCTCCAACCGGACCGGTGATGAATAGGAACACAATCCCTAAAAGAATACCTGGGTTAAAATGATCTTCCTTTAACCAGAAGTGAAAAAATACACCTAATAGAATACACATAACACCTAGAGTTGAACTTTTGGAAGCTGCATGTGATCTTGAATACAAATCAGGTAATCGAATAAGACCAATTACTGTTACAACGATAAACAAAAGACCAACTGAGATAAAAAATATAACTAGAATATTAGCGAGAATCGTCACGAGTAATAATATCCCCTTTCTCTATAAATTTAGAGAAGGCTACTGTCCCAATAAACGATAAAATAGCTAGTAGTAAGATAATTTCTAAGAAGAAATTAGTACCTACTAAAATAGAAAATAAGCCAACAATACATATGAGTGTTATACCTAGCGCATCTAAAGCGATAACTCGATCAGAAGGTGCTGGGCCTTTTACTACACGATAAGTAAGAGCAACCATTGATATTGCAATAATTACTATGGCAGTCCAAATAAAATATGTCATGAGCGGGACACCTCCAAAATTGCCTTTTCAAAGGAGTTTTTAATCGAATCAATTGTTTCATTAATATCGTTACTATCGATTACATGGATAAATAGAGATTTGTTATCATCTGATACATGCACAACAACTGTACCAGGGGTTAATGTTATTAAACTTGATAACAGTGTTATTTCCCATTCTTCTTTTAACTCAGTATCATACTTAAAGAAGGCAGGCTGCATTTCTAATTTAGGTCTTAAAACAAGCACCAGTACAGAAATATTGGCTAAAATCAGTTCTTTTATAAAAAGAAAGATTAATAATATTACTGCCCAAACTCGTCCTATATATAGTCGATATTTAAAAAATCTTCTTAGTGCAATTATTGAGAGTAATCCCAATAAGTAACCTATAACGAAACCAGATGGTGAATAGTTAGATGTTAAAAACATTAAAAGGAAAGCTAAAAATATATTCAATAATATTTGAAAGGACATATTAGTTTCCTCCTTTCAACACTGCATCAGTATAGATGGACGGATCGGATAATACTTTTGCTGCATCATCCATAAACGGAACAATGAATTCAGTACCAACACCATATAAAATTGAAATAAACACTAAGAGCACAGTAGGGAAGAACATAATGTTAAAGGTTGTTTTATTGATATTGTTTGAAACCTGTCCTTGTTCACCCCAAAATGCATAGATAAAGATTCGAATTACTGACAATAAAACAACTATACTAGAGGCTAATATAAAAATACTCGACCAAGTATTTCCTGCTTGGAAGCCTCCCTGAATAATCAAAAGCTTACCAATAAAACCACTTAAAGGTGGTACTCCAGCTAACCCTAGAGCAGCGATTAAATAAAACCAACCAAGTGACGGATAATTTTTCATTAAACCGCCCATTTTCTTTAGGTTTGTCGTTCCTGTTACATAAATCACAATGCCTATCAACATAAACAATGCAGCTTTAATAATCATATCATGGATTAAATAGAAAACTGCACCTTCTAGACCAACTTCATTCATTTGGGCTACACCAAATAATATTACTCCTACAGCAATGACGATGTTATAAATGATAATCTGTTTAACATCAAAATGCGCTAGTGCACCTATACTACCAGCGATGATAGTAAGAATAGCGAGTACAAGTAGTAATTCATGAGTAAAGGCTAGATCATGGGTAAAGAATAGCGTATATGTACGCATAATTGCATAAACCCCAACTTTTGTTAATAAAGCACCGAACAAAGCAAGTACTGGTATTGGGGGTGCTGCATAAGCATTTGGTAGCCAGAAATAAAGTGGGAATATTGCTGCTTTCATACCAAATACCAATAAGAAAAGGACAGCAATAACTGTAACTATTCCAGGTTGGTTAATTTCAGTAATTTTCACTGATATATCTGCCATATTTAAAGTACCAACTACAGAATATAAATAAGCAACTGTAATAACGAATAATGCAGAAGATATTACATTCACTAATATATATTTAATAGATTCTCTAAGTTGAGCCTTTTCGCCACCAAGAACAATAAGTAAGTAAGAAGCCATTAAGAGAACCTCAAAAAATACAAACAAGTTAAAAATATCACCTGTTGTAAATGCTCCATTAACTCCAGTAAGAATAAACATTACACCAGGATAATAGAAGAAACGTTCACGTTCTTTGCCGATAGAACCGAAGCCATACCAAACGATAAAGAAAGTGATTAAAAGAGTTGTTAAAACTAACAACGCTGATACCATATCAGAAACCATGGTAATACCAAACGGAACTGGCCAACTACCAAGTGTCAATGATTGAGGACCATTTTCTTTTACATTAAACAATAGAGCAAATGCGCAAATAATGGAGATTATTAAACCTAATATTGTTGTAATCCGTTGATATTTCAAATTCTTTTGACCGAACATTAAAATCATTGCAAAGAAAAATGGAATGATGATAGGTAACAAAAGAAAGTTATTCATGATCTTCACTTCCTTTCATTTGAGTCATATCATCCGTTTTCAACTCTTGGTACGAGCGATATGCCAACACTAGAAAGAATGCAGTTACACCAAAACTAATAACAATAGCTGTTAAGATTAACGCTTGTGGAAGTGGGTCAACATATTCTGTAACACCATCCGCTAACACAGGAGGGTTATTTCCTCCAAATCCACCCATAGTAATAATGAGTAGGTGAGCACCATGACTTAATAGTCCAGTTCCAATAATAATTCTTAATAAACTTCTTGAGAGAATTAAGTAAATCGCGGACATAAATAAAAATCCACAAACGAATGCCATAATAATTTCCATTATTCATCATCCCCTATCGTTTGAATAATGGTCATCGTAACACCAACAACAACCAGATAGACACCTAAATCGAACAAAGCTGCAGTATGGAGCGATGTTTTTCCGAACAAAGGTAAATAGAAATAATCAAAAAAGTGTGTAAAGAACGGCTGATCAACAAACATTGAAATTGCAGCTGTTCCTAAAGCTAAGATCAAACCAATTGCAACTAAGTAAACATAGTTTATTGGAAGAAGGCGTTGAACAGTGTTTAAATCAAAGGCAATAATTAATAATACAATTGCACTTGCTGTTACAAGGCCTCCAACAAATCCGCCACCTGGTGTATAATGTCCAGCAAAGAAAATATGGATAGCGAAGAAGAAAATAATGAAAAAGACGATTTTTGCAGTGAACTGCAATATGACGTTATTTACTTTCATAATTTTTCTCCTTTCTGCTTAAACGTAATTTAATCATTGCGAATATTGATATACCTGCAATAGCTAGTACAGCTATTTCAAACAAAGTATCAAATCCACGGTAATCAACTAAAATAACGTTTACGATATTTCCTCCACCTGCTTCAGAATAGACTGTTTCTTTGTAGTAAGATGAAATAGATTCTATAAACTTCTGCGAGTGACTTGATAATGCAACAAGAGTCACCATTATCCCAACAGCAATTGATACAAAGGCTCTACCAAATTTGAAACGAGTACGTTCTTCCACTTTTGAAAATTTTGGTAAGTGGTAAAATGCCATCAAGAATAATGCTACCGATATCGTTTCTATTACAAGTTGTGTTAGTGCTAAATCAGGTGCGTTAAATATGACAAAGAATAGTGAAACTGTATAGCCAACTGCACCTAATGCAATAATTGAAGTAATACGCGATCTAGCAAAGACTGTAGTAATTGTTCCAATAACCAACACTAAAATAAGAATTATTTCATATAAATGAATTGGTGAGGAACCTTCAAATTTAAATGCAAATGCATTTTTTACAATTAGTGTTCCGATGACGATTACAGGAATCGCTGTAAACATATAAGCTAAGTATTTACGAATAGAACCTGTCATATATAATTTTGAAAAACGTGTCATCCAAGAACCTAATAATTCATTAATTGTGAAGTCATATAAACGATTAAGAGTAAAACGTTCTGGTAGTGCACTATATAGTTTTTGCCACTTCGATAATGTTAAGAATAATAATAAACCTACGACAACAATACCAATAGTCATATACAATTCAGTTGTAGGGCCATGCCAAGCCGAAACATGAATATTCACATCATAAGGACTAGAATATAAGAATGGTTGAATAGCAACTACAGCTGGTTTAACAAACGTATCCGTTACAATATTAGGAATAAAGAATATTGTAACAACAAGGCCAGCTAAGAGCACAGGTGAGATTAACATACCAATTGGCGCTTCATGTGGCTTAGTAGGTAATTGATCAACATTAAGTTTTCCTGTAAATGTCTTAAATACAAAGTAAAAGCTATAAATAAATGTGAACACACTTGCAACCCAAGCGATAATTGGGAATAGAGGTCCCCATGTCGAGAAATTAAATAAATCAAATTCAGTAACCGAAAGCATAGCAGTTAAGAACATCTCTTTGCTTAAGAAGCCATTAAACGGTGGTAAACCTGCCATTGAAAAGCTTCCTATTAAAGCAACTGTAAAACTTACAGGCATCAGGCTCATTAGTCCACCTAGTTTACGGATATCACGAGTGCCTGTTTCATGATCGACAATACCTGCAATCATGAACAAACTTCCTTTAAACGTAGCGTGGTTAATTAGATGGAAAATCGCTGCAAATGCTGCATATTTAAATACAGTATCTTCTGCTCCGTCAATATGATAAGCGATTGCACTAACACCAAGTAATGACATAATTAAACCTAATTGACTCACCGTTGAAAACGCAAGAATTCCTTTTAAGTCTGTTTGTTTCAATGCGAAGAATGAACCCCAGAATAGTGTTAACAAACCAATTCCTGCTACTAACCATACCCAAACTTCAGATAAGGCGAATATTGGTGTAAATCGTGCAACTAAATAAATACCCGCCTTAACCATCGTTGCAGAATGTAAATATGCGCTGACAGGTGTTGGCGCTTCCATTGCATCTGGTAACCAAATATAAAATGGAAATTGAGCAGACTTTGTAAACGCACCTAATAAAATCAAGACAAGTGCAACAATAAATAAATCATTAGTTGCTAGCTGTGGTGCTTGTTCAATTAAAGCACGAATAGAAAATGTTCCTCCCATTAAAGAAAGTAGAACAAATCCTCCGAGCATAAGCATTCCACCAGCGACTGTAATCATCATTGACTTAAGGGCTCCAAAACGTGATTTATCACGATTAAACCAATATCCAATTAATAAGAAAGATGAAATAGACGTTAGTTCCCAGAAGAAATATAAGGTAATCATATTATCAGATTGCACTACGCCTAACATCGCTGACATAAAGATTAATAAGTAAATATAGAAATTATGAAGTTGTTCTTTTTTACGATTTAAATAAAAGATTGAGTAAAGAACAACTAATGCTCCAATTCCTGATATTAATAATGAAAATAATAAACTTAACCCATCAATATAGGATACAAAGGAAATACCAAGTGATGGAATCCAACTTAATTGCTCAATTACTGTTTCGCCCTTTGAAACTGCAGGTATAAATGTTGAATAATAGACAACTAGAAACAGTGGAACTATTAAAACAAACCAGCCAGTATGTACATTTCTAATCTTCTTAAAGAGAAAAGGCATAAAAAAGGCAGCAATTATGGGAATGAAAAGACATAATATTTGTAACAAAATAAATAATCCTCCTTTCTCAATTAAAACAAAATTTCGGAATAGTTTAAATTATACTGTAAATAGTGTAATTATGCACTGATATGTTCAAAACTAACTTGATAGTATTCATTTTAAATATGATAAAATGTTGATATAGAATTGAAATGATAAGGACGTATTTATGAAAAATCCATATTTGTATGGTTACTTACCACTATTCACTATTATTTTATTTAGTTTATCTTTTGGAATTTTTATAGTTAATCAAATTCTACCTTTATTATCTTCTATAGGTGTTTACGCAGGAATGCGAGAGTTTTTATCTGACATAGAATTACGTGTATTTTTGTTAATCGTTTTATCACTTTGTTTTTTTATGCTGTTTTCAGCATTAAAATTAATCGGACAAACAATACATGAAGTAGGGATGTTATTTTTCTCTAAAGATAAAATAGGAGAAACTATGAGTGCTGCGCGGGGTGGGTATGTAATCTTTTTTTTCGGTTCCCTGCTTTCAGTAGTAGGAATTGCATCTGTTAATGTATTAATAGGAGTATTTGCAATTACTGTATTTGTTTATTTTGTCTATACCACCTACAAAATGAGCAGATTTATGAGTATGACTGGTATGATTGGGATTATTTTCTTTGAGATACTTTTTTGGTCTATTTTTACAACTTTTATATTGTATATATTATTAAAACTTTATAATGGAATTTTAGCGAGTTTGCCATTTGCAAATTAAAAAGAGCGCCTTATCTTAGTTGATAAGAGCTCTTTTCATTGTTTATGAATGTAAGATTTTCGAATATGTGTTTAAGACATTTACTATGAATAGTTACACACTTTCAATACGCATTAATTTTGTTTTCAATACATAATAGCATTAAATATTTTGTAATGAATTTGATCATCTTCTAGATAGTACATCGATTTTGGTTGATCGAAACCAAGCCATACAGCGGAAGTGTATTCTTGTGTTAAACCAGCAAGCCAAAAATCTCGATAATCGTTACTTGTGCCAGTTTTTGCACCTATGTAAGACGAATTTGAATATAATCCAACGCCAGTCCCACTAGTTACAACATCGCTTAGTAAAGAACGAATATATTGAACGGTGTGAGGTGACCAAATTGTTTCTTTTTCAGTTGGCCAACTATACAAAACATTACCTTCTAAATCAGTCACTTTCCGTATACTATGTGCCCTCACGTAATTTCCATCGATAAAGCTACTAAATGCATCTGCCATTTCCAGTGCTGAGACTCCGTATGTTAACCCACCTAATGCAGCTGCATAAGAATAATCTTGCTCTACTAGAGAGTTGAAATGAAAACGATCTAAATACTGAAAACTTGTTTCAATACCAATGGTGTTCATCAACCGCACTGCAGAGGTATTATAACTATGTTTAAATGCTGTAGAAATACTTACATTGCCATAAATCGCTCCACTATAATTTTGAGGACAGAAATTACCAATACAAATTGGCCCTCCACTTACTATAGAGTTTGGTGTATATTTAGTCGTTTCAAAAAGGGGGGCATACACGATTAATGGCTTAAAGGAAGATCCTGGTTGCCTCGTTGCCTGATAAGCTCTATTGAATTCAAATTTTTGATAATTTTTTCCCGCATATAAACTGACGATTTCCCGAGTCCTATTATCTATCACTACTGCGCTCGCTTGTAAGTCCTTTACCGAAAGGATGGAATCAATTTTCTGTTGATCCGCATGTTGTTTTACTGGATCAAGTGCTGTGTGGATTTCAATTCCTGCATTTAGAACTTCCTCATACTTAGATTCTATTTCATTTATGATACGAATACGCTCATCTTCGGATTGTGTTTGATCTAATTTGACATCAAGTCCCTCATTGGAGGCGATAAGCCACTTTAACTCTTCTAGAACATATGTACTGTAGGCAGGATGTTGCTGTATTTTAGATTTTAAGTGTAGGGTTATATTTTCTTGTTTGTATTTAGCGGCTTCTTCTGTTGTGATCACATTATTCTCTGCTAATGTATCAATCAATCGTTCCTGTCTAGCCTTTGTATTATCAAAATGTTTCAATGGATCATAAATGGATGGATTGTTTGGTATTGCTGCTATAAATGCCATTTGAGCAACTGACAACTGTTCTAAAGGTTTTTGAAAATAGTAAGTTGCAGCAGAGCCAATTCCATACACGCGATTCCCAAAATACATTTCGTTTAAATACATTTCATAAATAGTTTGTTTGTCGTGAAGTTGTTCTAATTTATAGGCATAAAACAGTTCCATTAACTTTCTTTCGTACGTTTTCTCCGTCGATAAGTAACGCAATCGTACAAGTTGCTGTGTAATAGTGCTACCACCTTGTTCAATTGATTCACTTGAGGTGTTTACAACAAACGCTCTTGCAATTGCGCTTAAGTCAAATCCAATATGTCGATAAAATTCTGTATCTTCACTTAAAATATAAAGTTGTTTAATAATTTCTGGAACATCTTCAAATTGAATGGGTTCTCTCCACTCAACATATTCTTCGTTAAAGATATTTCCGTTCCGATCGAACATCTTTGCAGGTAGCGTACCTTTCATTTCTGGTAGTTCAATTTCTTTAGTTAACTGACTTTCATTTTCTTCTAAAGTCGTTAATTCTTTAATTAAACCATTTCCTAAAAATAAAAGGATTGGGATGCTGCAAACGATGAAAATAAAACCTATCATTTGTTTCATAGATGTTCCCCCAAGAGACTTTCTCTACTCGAAAGAATACCATATTCTTTATAGTTTTTGGTTTGTAATTTAGTGGAATAAAGTACTATCGAAATTATTTTGTCTTGTTTTGGACCGAACCATGACTTTCTAAGCTTGAACTATGTTCCTCTAATAGATCTTCCATATATTGCTTCGGTAATTTTCGTATATAATAAACCATGGCTGCAGATATAAAGAATAGTAATCCAGTAACATAAAATACAGAAGAAATGGTTGCTAAACTACTAATAATGCCTCCCATTACTGGTCCGATAATATTCCCTAAAAATCGAAAGCTTTGATTATAACCCATAACTTCACCTTGAATTTCAAGTGGCGCGTCTCGGCGAATAAGTGCTGTAGTGATAGGGATTAAGCCACCTACAAAAATACCGTATAATAATCTTAAACCGATTAATTGCCATAAAGAAGTAACAAAGGCTTGTGGGATAATAACGATAAAACAAACAAAAAGTAAAACCATTAATACCTTTTCATAACCAATTTGATCTGCTAATCGACCAAAGTATCGTGAAAATAAGAGATTCCCAACTCCAGCAGCGCTAAAGGTAATTCCTGCTAAAAGGGCAACCTGCTCCGACGTAGTTAAATGAGATACATATAAAGAAAGGAGTGGTTGGATACTGAAACTCCCTATTTGTATGAAAGTAGTAACGAGCATAATATTAAAAATTAAACGATGATGAAATATCGTCCATAAAATATTTTTACGTGAGTAAATCATATTCTTTGATTTCTTAATAATTTCCGCTTCATGTACAGAAAAAATAATTAGGAATGCAGCAATAATAATTGCTATGGCTGTAAAAATAAATGTAAAGTTAAACCCAACTTGATCTGCTAACAATCCACCAATGACTGGCCCAAATAATGTTCCTCCAACACTACCCATTTGGAGTGTTCCTAGTGTTTTTCCAGCAATGTTTTTAGGGGTATGCTTACTAATAAATGCCATTGATGTTGGGATAAACCCAGTCGTGATCCCCATAAATAATCGTAATAAGAAGAATTGCTCCACATTGTGTACATAGCCCATTAAAAAAATACTCGTAGCAATTCCGAAACAGTTCATGATCATGATGGGTTTGTATCCATACTTATCAGCGACTCTACCCCAAATAGGAGACATAATAAATGCAGTTACAAACGTTGCTCCAAAAATTAATCCAGACCATCTTTGTACATAACTTTCAGAAAAATTTCCGAAGCTTTCAATATATAATGATAAGAATGGCATGATCATTGTTGTTGAGCCAGCAACAATAAAATTCGCTATAAGGATAATGACAAAGTTATGCTTTTGGTTTTTCATAAACCGTTCACTTCTTCCGTTATCAATGAAAATCTCAAATCTCAATTTTCTGTCTATTATACACTAATTCAACAGTGAAAAGAGTAGAAAGTATAATTAGGGGAAAAAATAAATGGTCTATGTTAAACTTAAGCGATGTAATGAAAGTGTTGATATTTAGCAAATAAGGAGAGATGGACATGTATCCACAATTAACAAAAGAAGTAAACCCTGGTGAAGTAGTAGTTGAAATGAATACAACTTTAGGTTCTATTAAAATCAAACTATTCCCACAACATGCTCCAAAAACAGTAGAAAACTTTTTAGGTCATGCAAAATCTGGGTATTATAACGGCATCATTTTCCACCGAGTTATTACTGACTTCATGATTCAAGGTGGAGATCCGACTGGAACTGGTATGGGTGGAGAATCTATTTGGGGTGGTTCTTTTGAAGATGAGTTCAGTCAAGAGCTATTTAATCTGCGCGGTGCATTATCAATGGCAAATGCAGGTCCAAACACAAATGGATCACAATTCTTCATTGTTCAAATGCAAAATATTCCAAGCAACATGATTGCACAAATGGAACAAGCAGGTTATCCAAAAGAAGTAATTGAAGAATACGCACGCGTTGGTGGTACTCCTTGGTTAGACTTCAAACATACAGTATTCGGACATGTCGTTGAAGGTATGGACGTTGTTGACAAAATTGCGAACGTTGAGAAAAACATGAGCGATAAACCATTAGAAGATGTTAAAATAGAATCAATCACTGTTAGTGAATAATTTTAAAGGATGAGATTTAAATGAATTTTATCGCTTTGTATTCAGGTTTCTTATATTTTCCAGAAGATAAAACTGCGTACATTCCAGCAGCAATTGAATTTTTTATTTTAATACTTTTATGTATATTGGTTTTTACTTGGATTAAACGTATTTCAAGAAAACAAGCATTAAAAGCAAAAGAAATTGAAGATCGTATTTTAGGTGAAAGACAGCAAAACCTAGAGAATAGAACTCAGGAATAGGAAAGAGGGCGTCTGAAAAAGCCTTTTGAGATGTCCTCTTTGCGCCGAGGATGGTGACATCTTGATGTGACCACCGCAGATGGATGAATATTATAAGTAAGAAGGGATGTCTAGAAAGTTTACTTTCTAGACATCCCTCTTTTTATTTCACAGTAACCTTCCTCATCATATAAAGGAAAAACAACAAATAAATGAAAGGGAGTATTGTTGCAATTGTAATAATTCCACTCCAATTCCACTTTTCCCAAACAGGACCAATCAGTGAGCTTCCTGAAGCTACCCCAATATAATAGGAAACTAAGTATAAACTTGATGCACTACCTTTTAAGTGTTGTGCAGTTTTGTTGACAGACGAAGCTGTAAGAGAATGTGCAGTAAAAAAACCAAAACAGAGTATACACATACCAATTAACACTAGCGTCAATGACGAAGTAATAGTTAGTACAACACCGAAAATTAGTACTAATATCGCTATTGTACGTACTTTATCTAAAGTATATCGGCTGGAGAGCCAACCGGCAAATGGAGCACCTATTACCCCAAATCCATAAGCAAAATATATTAGAGATATTGAATCTAGTGATAATCCAAATTGCTGTGATGTTAAATGGAATGGTAAATAGGTCCATACCCCTGTAAATGTGATTTGCAGTATGATGCCGAGTCCGAACATTAAAAGAAGTTTAGGATTTGCTAAATGGAAACTAAAACTCTTTATATCTTGCATAAATGGTCTTTCACTAGGCATGAAATTTTTAGATCTAGGTAAGGCAAATAAGACAAAAAGAAAAACAAATAACCCAAAAATAGTTAAGATATAAAATGCATATTGCCAATGAATTTCTGAGAAATACCCAGTTAATACTCTACCAATCATTCCACCAAGAGGATTACTTGCTATATAAATAGCAGTTGCCATATGACTAAATTTCGGGTTAATTTCTTCTCCGATATAAGCCAATGCTGCGGCTGGAACCCCTGCTAATGCAAACCCTTGGATAAATCTTAAAATCATAAGTATAAGAAAAGAATCTGTAAAAGGGATGAAAACCATCGGAATGATAGAAAACAAAATGGACAGTTTTATAAATAAAACACGTCCATTTCGATCGGCTAAAAACCCTAAAACTATTAACCCTACTATTAAAGAAATTGTTGCTATTGACATAGTCATACTAGCGGATGAAACGGATATCCCATATTCATCCGTTAGTACGGGTAGTAGTGGCTGAAACGAGTAGAATGCAGCAAAGATGAACATTGAAGCAAGCGACAAGCTCAGTACAATTATCCAAAATTGTTTATCTTTTATTGAATACCCCTTTGTGTTCAATGTGATCACTCACCTACTTTATGGACTAACAATACTTGAGTTTGATAGAGATGGTAGCCACAGAGATAATTGTGGGAATAGAATAATAACAACTAACCATAAAATCATTAAAATAATGAACGGTATTACCCCTCGTACTGCAACCCCAAGTTTTTCTTTTGCGATACCACTTACTACGAATAAGTTCAAACCAACTGGAGGCGTAATCATACCAAGTTCCATGTTGATTACCATTATTATAGCAAAGTGATATAAGTTAATTCCAAAGTGATCTAAGATAGGTAATAGAATTGGTAATGTAATTAAAATGATTGAAACCGCTTCTAAGAACATACCTAATACAAAGAATAGTAGGTTAACAATTAACATGAATATCCATACGTTCAATTCACTTGCAGCAATCCAAGCACCTACCGCTTGTGGAACTTGAGCGTTTGTTAAATATAAACCGAATAAAGAAGCAGCACCGATAATAAGGAAAATCATTGCAGTTACATTAACAGACTCTACGATTATATGACGAAGATCTTTTAGTTTCATTTCACGATAAATAAATGCTGAAACAAGTAAACCATAGATAACTGCAATAACTGCAGATTCTGTAGGAGTTACAGCACCAGAATAGATAGAACCTAATATTAAAATAGGTAAAAATGCTCCCCAAATTGCTTTAAGTGATTTTCGGCCACGTTCACCCCAACTAGCTTTTTGATCACCTTTAAAGCCATTTTTCCTTGCATAAACGACTGCAGAAATAACTAATACTGCTGTCAAACCTAAGCCAGGAATAACTCCAGCCATGAATAGAGAACCGATTGACTCTTCAGATGTAATACCATAAATAATTAATGGTACACTTGGTGGAATTAAGATACCTAAAGTTCCTCCAGCTGCAACAAGACCAAGAGCGTATCTTTTACTATAACCACCTGCGATTAATGCTGGAATCATAATTGAGCCGATTGCTGCTGCAGTAGCAGGTGAAGATCCTGAAATTGCTGCAAAAATAGCACAAGCTAAAATTGTAACAACAGCAAGTCCACCAGGAAGGTGACCTACCCAAGAACGTAATGCTTCAATTAAATATTTAGAAATACCACCACGAGCCATAATAATACCAGCTAAAACGAATCCTGGTATTGCCATCATTGGGAATGAGTCGAGGGCAGTGAACATTCTTTGTGGCATCATGTTCATATTAAAATCAGACATAAACAATACAAAAATCGTAGAAAGCCCTAATCCAATTGCTACAGGTACACGTAAAAATAATAATACAAAGAAACTAATTAAGAGGATTAGCATATTCTTCACCCTTTCTACGTAGAATGTTCACTAATCTTTCAATAAAGCGAAGTAAGAATAGCACACCTGATAGCGGTAAGATTAAGTAAACAATCCACATAGGGATTCCAACATCTAGTGATACCATTCCTGAAGCAAAGCGATTTTCTACTAGAACGTACCCGTAATATGTATAAATGAGACAGAAAACGATACTTAATCCAGTAGCTATTAAATTCATAATAAATTTACCAGTATTATTTAATTTATCGTATAAAATATCTACTTGAATATGTTGATTGTGTTTTAGTGCAAGACCGAAACCTAAAAATACACCCCAAATAATTGTGTAACGGGCAACTTCTTCAACCCAAGCTTGTGGGTCATTCATAACATAACGCATTACTACACCATAAAAAATTAATAGTATTCCAATAGAGAAGAACACCCCAGCTAAAACTTCCTCAAGAAATGTCCAAGCTTTCGTTAAAAGTTTCATAGTTTTCACTCCTTTAAGGGTTATTAAATATAATAAGTGAGTGCCACCAAGAAGGGGCACTCAAACTAACGATGCTTATTTTTTCAAAGCTTCAATACCATCGATTAATTCTTTAGTAATTACATCAGCGAATTCATCGTATACAGGTTGCATAGCTTCTTTTAATACGTCACGTTCTGCTTGTGACATTTCGTAAACTTCAACAGAACCTGCTGATTTGATTTTTTCTAATGATTTAGCATTTTCATCTGCAGCTAAGCCTTGTGCATAAGTAGTTGCTTCAGCAAGAGCCTCGTCTACTAATTTTCCTAAATCTTCAGGCATTTTCTCCCAGAATGATTTGTTTACAAAGATTGCATAGTCTAGACGACCATGAGCAGAAGTAGAATAGTATTTTTGAACTTCATAGAACTTCATTGTGTCGAAGTTGTTATGTGGATTTTCTGTACCATCTACAGTACCTTGTTGTAATGCAGCGTAAGTTTCACCGAAAGAAATTGTTGCTGAACCAGCATTTAAAGCTTTAAATTGGGCTTCTAATACTTTCCCTGCTTGTGCACGGAATTTTTGACCAGCGAAATCTTCTGGTTTAACTAATGGATTTTTGTTAGAAGAAAAGTTTTTAAAACCATTTGGCCAGAAAGCTTTACCCATAATATCGTTAGAAGCTAAAGCATCAGCTTTAAATAAGCTTTGCGCTACTTCTGAATCGAAGAATGCTTGAACATGCTCAGCGTCTTGGAATAAGAAAGGCATGTCAACATATTGCCAACGTGGATCAAGCTTAACCATCTTTGTTACAGATGGAGCGATCATATGTACGTTCCCAGACATTAAAGCATCTAGTTCGTCAGCATCTCCGTATAATTGAGAAGAAGGGTAAACTTCAACTTTTACACGACCATCTGTTTTTTCATCAACTAATTGTGCGAAATAATCTGCAGATTTACCTTTAACACTATCAATTGCAGTAACGTGAGAGAATTTAATTACTAATGGGTTCTCTTTAGTGTAGTCTTCGCTAGACTTAGCGCCACTACCGCCACCACATGCTGCTAATACAAGTGCAAAGGCACTAATGATTGTAAGCAGTAACCATTTTTTCATTTTCTTTGTCCCCCTTAAAGAAATAAGTAGATATATTGTTAAAAGAGAAAAATCTCTTAATAACCAAGTTTTAGGTGTCAGTTTGATATTTGGGAAGCGCATTTATAAATTCGTCGCCATAATTTTGTTTATAGTAGTTATATAAGGGTTCGAATCTTTTTTCCCACTCAAGCATATCTTCCTGACTTAAATAATGGAGCTCAATGCATCCACAGTTTTCAATTTTTTGCAAAGTCTCTTTGTTTAACTGATTCGTGAGTTTCCATTCCCACTCTTGCACTTCTTGAAATGTTTCAGTTAGAAGTTGCTTTACATCTTCATCCAAACTATTCCAAAAATCTAAGTTAAATAGAACGAAGTATCCTAAATAACCATGATTACTAATGGTTAAATAATCTTGTAAAGAGTAGATGTTCTTACTTGTGATATTTGTTAAGGTATTTTCTTGTCCATCGACAGAACCTTTTTGCAGTTCATTATAAACGGCATTAAAATCATACTTTTTTGGGAATGCACCTAAACTACTAAACTGCTTTTCTAAAATGTCACTAGGCATGATCCGCATTGTTAACCTTTTAATATCGTCATAATGATGGATTGGGCGAATTCGATTACTCATTTGCTTAAAACCACTATCCCAAAGACTAATTGCGTATAAATTATGTGCTTTTAATCTTTCTACTAATGTTTGACCTGCTTTTGTTTCTACAAACTCATGCACTTCGTCTAAGGAATGAAACGCATAGGGAAGGTCAAAAATAGAAATTTCAGGAACGTATTCTGTCAGCTTTGAAATCGCTGGTGCAATTAGTTGAATGTCACCACGAGAAAGCGCATTCATTTCCTCGCCGTCTTTATATAAATTCCCATTTGAAAACACTTGAACTTCGATATAGCCATTACTACGTTCTTTTACTAATTCAGCAAATTTACGAGCAGCCATTCCTTTTGGCGTATCCTCACCAACTACATGTGAAAATCGTATAACAAGGCGTTCGTTCTCACTTAGTTGCTCATAATCATAGGGATAATCCTCCGGTTGAATCGAAACGAGTAAAATCCATGGAATTGTAAAAAGGAAACAAAGAATGAAAATCCCTAAAACTCTTTTCATCCACATCCTCCTTACAAAGTGGTGTAATTAAGTTTTATATTAATAAAAAAACCAAAATGAACAATATTATGAACTTAATGAACATTTTGTTCTTTGTGGTATATAACAAAAAACATTGTATTGGTACTGTTATAAAACAAAATAAAAGCTTATAAACGAAGAGTTTATAAGCTTTTTAAAGGTTATTTAATTGAATAATATTTTGTAGGGCGACCAACTGTACCATATTTTAAATCAATATGCACTTTTCCTTTTCCAGCTAAAAAGTCTAAATACTTTCGAACGGTTACTCGAGCCATTCCTACGTTTTGTGCTAATTGTTCAGATGTGATGGCAGCATTGTTCTCTATAAGTCCATCCAGTATTTGCTTCATTGTAAGGTCATTTAATCCTTTTGGAAGGGAAACTTCATCTTGAGTATGACCAAACCATTTATCCACATCTTCTTGTTTCATATTAGTTGTTGTTCTTAATTTCTTTATTGTTTCAGCATAATTTTGTAATGCCGTTTGAAATCGTTCAAATCGAAATGGTTTTATTAAATAATCAAATGCTCCCATACGAATAACATCTTGTACAGATTTTGTATCTCTTGCTGCGGTAACCATAATCACATCACATGGAAGCTGTTCATTTCTAATTTTTTGTAATAATTCAATCCCAGGTTTATCTGGTAAGTACATATCTAAAAGCACCAAATTAGGTTTACATTTGGCAATCCGTTTATATGCTTCATCACAAGTTTGGGCTTCACCTATTAGTGTGAAGCCTGTCAATCTATTTAAAAAACTTTTATTTACTTCAAGTACCATTGGATCATCTTCTACTATAAAAATAGAAATTGTCATTTCATCACCCCGGCTTTAACAGTTATCGTTGTACCAATATTTACTTCAGACATAATTTCAATGGATCCCTTGTTGGACTCAACGATTTGCTTAACCAATGCTAACCCTATGCCATGTCCATCTTGTTGTTTTGAAGTAAACCCGTATTCAAATATTTTTTCTAGATTTCCTTCAATTCCTTTACCGCTATCTTGTACTTCAATATAAAGGAAGTTTTGATCCCCTTGTATAAGTATATTTACATCACGTATTTCCTTTGTTAAACAAGCTTCCATCGCATTATCAATTAAGTTTCCTATGATTGTAACGAGGTCACCACTTGAAAAACCTGTCATAAAATCGAGAAAGTAGGATTCATCATCTACTGTAAGATGTACGCCAAGTTCTTTTGCACGGGAGTGTTTTCCCAGTAGTAAACCTTGCATAGAGTACTCTAGAATTTTATCGCGTAATTTTTGAACGACATCTTCTTCATCGGTTATTTCATCAATGATTAGGCTAAGCGCATCTTCATTTCGATCAAGTTGTATTAAACCAGCAATACTATGTAATCGATTTAAGAATTCATGGTGCTGTGCCCTTAAGGAGTCAACAAGTGCTTTTACTCCAGTCAATTCTTCTGCCAATGTATGAGCTTCTTGCCGATCTGTAATCATTATTAGATAACCAGCGTTTTTGTCGTGGATTAAAATAGGGAATGTACGTACTAAATACATTTGGTCAAAAAGTAATAAAGGCCGGTAACTTTCATGTCTCTCAATCTTCTTTTCAGCTAACCACGTATTATAAAAAATTTCTTGTAATGTGCTGTTCTTACCAAAATAGTGTGTATATTGTCTTGCTATTCTATTAATAAAGGTAATTTTCCCGTTTGCGTCAGTTGCAAGAATTCCTACATCCATTGCTTGCATAATAGCTGAGCGTTCTTGTACAATTCGAGCGATTTGATAAGGTTCCAAATTTAAAGTTTGCTTTTTTATGTGATTAGCAAGAATAATCGCTCCAATTACACCTACTAATAATCCCCAGAACAATGAAATATACAAATCCGATTGATAATAAGACAATAAATTAAACCAAGTGGGTGAAAGAATACCTACAATTACAACTCCGACCTGTTTTGTTGCTTGACTATTCATAATAGGTACAAACGCGCGAATGGAGTGTCCTTGGACACCAATTGCTTTGGAAATGTATTCACGCTGAGACATTGCCTCATTTTTTCGAGCTTCTTCGAAGATTGTCCCAATTCTACTTTCAGATGGGTGCGAATATCGAACGCCATCCATATCAAAAACAACAATATAGTCTACATCAGTAGCAAGACGAATTCTTTCTGCAATTGGTTGAATAACTTCAAAGCCGTTATGCGTACCGACAGTGTCTTGTATATCTGTCATATTTGCGACAGTTCTTGCAATTGCAATAGCTCGTGAACCGAATTCCTTCTCAAAAGCACCTGATATATTATGGATCATCATCATGCCACTTGTAAGTATTGAAAAAAACACAATTACAAAGGAAAACAAGAACATTTTGAATTTTAATGATTTTTTAGCCATAATGTGTTGTTGTATTTTTACAACAAAGACACACCTCATTTTTAATATTACTTAATATTTCTATTATTTGAAAAAAAGATAATAGTTATCATAATTATAAATAATAAAATTTAGCATTGAAAGAGGATATTGAAAAAAGTATTTTCTATAATAATAAAAAGAACAAGGGAATAGTATTCTCCTTGTTCTTTTTGTTATTTTAAGATAATGCTTTTTTAAATCTTTCTACGCCATCTTTAACTGTTTCAAAAGGACATGCTAGGTTCATTCGTAAATATCCTCTACCAGCTTCTTCATATTTTGTCCCAGGTTCTATAGCAAGTCTACCTTTTACCAGTAAACGTTGCATCATTTCGCTTTCAGTAATTCCAGTTTTACTATAGTCAATCCATATTAAGTAGGTTGCATTTGGTTTTGTTACAGTTATTCCATCTATTTTGTTTAACTCTTCCACAACGTAGTCCATATTATTGGAAGTATACTGAATCATTGCATCTAACCATTCTTCGCCTTTTTCATAAGCAGCCTGCACTGCAGCTGAGGCTAATAAATTAATTTCGCCTAGGCCATGAGCTTGTAAATTTTCTGTTAGTTTTAATCGTAACGTTTCATTAGGCACAACCATCATTGCCGCATGGATTCCTGCAATATTAAATGATTTAGTAGGTGCAATGGTAGTAACAATTTTAGCTTTGTCTGCATCTTTAATAGTTAATGTAGGGATATGTTTATATCCATCAAACACTATATCTGCATGAATTTCATCTGAAAGAAGTAATACATCATATTTGATACATAACTGTACAAGTTTTTCAAGATCTTGTTGTGACCAAACAACTCCACCTGGATTATGCGGGTTACAGAGTATATAAACTTTTACTCCAGTTTTAAATGCATCTTCTAACGCAACAAAATCATATTCATAACCATTCTCATTAGCAACTAAATCACATGTAACAACTTCTCTTTTTTGTGCTTTCGGAATCGAGAAGAAAGCAGGATATACAGGGGTAGAGGCACATATTTTATCGCCCGGTTCAGTAAATGTTTCGATAACTGTTGCTATCGCAGGAACAACTCCTTGGTGAAATAAAATTGTTTTTGGATCAATAGACCAATTATGGCGTTTTTCAAACCATTGTTGAATCGCTTGTTTGCATGTATCACTCACATAGGAATAACCGAAAATTGGGTGATCTAATCTTTCTTTAATTGCATCCGTAATTACATGTGGAATAGCAAAATCCATATCAGCAACCCACATTGGTAAAATATCATCAGAATCATGGACGTTATATTTATCTCTTATTCGATCCTTAAATTGGTCCCATTTTAGAGAGTTGGTATTCTTCCGATTATAAAGCGCATCAAAATTCAAAGACAAAACTATCACTCATTTCATTTATTATTTTTATATTCTATGATACCATAACGAATAAGTATAAAAGTGTAATAGGTGAAAAAATGGACAATATTTTGATGAATCAAAAAGCTTTGGTAACTATACAAGAATGGGACCCGTTTCACATTGGTGCTGATAATTATGATACTGAATCGGCTGATGTCGTTGCAGCTCTTCAAAGTATTGATGATCCTTCAAAACTAGCAAAATTGATACAAACTATCTATGAGCATTCATTTGAATTATGGATCCCTTTTGAAGAGTGTGTCTCCATCTCATATAAATTAATAGCTATTAAATTTGAAGCTAAGTGCATTGTATAGCTTCAGAGATTATATAAGTAGGGTGTCTTATATTAGTGAAGCTCACTAATTAGATACCCTATTTGTGATTCATCTTTTTCACTCTACATTTGTTTATTAAAATGTTTGAATATTTCAACCAAATGTGATGAATTTTTGTTAATGAACCCTACTGTATGTTATAATTTAACATGACATTTACGTAAGAATTAGAAAGTAGGAAATTCGCTATGGCAAAAAAATACGAAGTAGGTGAAGTAGTAGCGGGAAAGGTAACGGGAATTCAGCCATATGGAGCTTTCATAGCGTTGGATGAAGAAACACAAGGACTAGTCCATATTTCAGAAATCACATACGGTTTTGTGAAGGATATTGAGGATTACTTAAAAATCGGTGACGTAATTCAAGTAAAGATTTTAGAAATTGATGGAACTTCAGAAAAAATTAGTTTATCAACCCGTGCACTACAAGAAGCACCACTACAAAAAAAGAAAGAAGTTCAACCAAGAAAATCATTGCAAGAACGTGTAGATGAAAATGATGCTAATGGTTTTAAATCATTAAGGGACAAATTACAAGATTGGATTGAACAATCAGGTCAATAAGTAGTCGAATAGTAAGGGGCTATTTTGAAAGAATCATTAAAATCTTTCAAGATAGCCTCTTTTCGTTGGTGTGTATAGAAACTGTTATAGAAGCGAAATAATAATATAGATTTCTAACATAAAAATAATGTATGTATTACTTGTACATTATTGATTAGTGAAAAATGAAAAGTAGGCGACCGCAGCATCTGCTCTCATTTGAATTATCTAACAAAATAACGGATAATTGATATTATAAATATAATAGTTTTGAAAGTGATTTTCTAAGTAATTGATTGCATAGTATTATGCTTTTAAAATCCCATATTGTAGCAATGTATGTTACAATATGTGCGACATTAAATATTATATGAATGAAGAGGCGAATTTAAATGTCTGAGAATCTAAACCTTCTTACATCTACACAAGATGTTATTAAAGAAGCGCTAAATAAGCTTGGTTATGATGAAGCAATGTATGAATTATTAAAAGAACCACTTCGTATGTTACATGTGCGTATTCCAGTGAAAATGGATGATGGAACGACAAAAGTATTTACTGCTTATAGAGCACAACATAGCGATGCAGTAGGACCGACAAAAGGTGGCGTACGTTTCCATCCTGGTGTTAATGAAGATGAAGTGAAAGCCCTTTCAATGTGGATGACTTTAAAATGTGGTATTGTTGACCTTCCTTATGGTGGAGGTAAAGGTGGAATTATTTGTGATCCACGTACAATGTCGATGGGAGAGCTCGAAAGATTGAGCCGTGGCTATGTTCGAGCAATAAGTCAAATTGTAGGACCAACAAAAGATATTCCAGCTCCAGACGTATTTACAAATGCCCAAATTATGGCATGGATGATGGATGAATATAGTCGAATGGACGAATTTAACTCACCAGGTTTTATTACAGGAAAACCAATCGTACTAGGTGGTTCACAAGGCCGTGATAGAGCAACAGCTCAAGGAGTAACAATCGTTATTCAAGAAGCTGCAAAAAAACGTGGCATTGATATTCAGGGTGCACGCGTTGTTATTCAAGGTTTTGGTAATGCTGGAAGCTTCTTAGCGAAATTTATGAGTGATTTAGGTGCAAAAGTAATCGGAATTTCTGATGCTTATGGTGCTCTTCATGATCCAGAAGGATTAGATATTGATTATTTACTTGATCGCCGTGATAGTTTTGGAACAGTAACAACACTGTTTGAAAATACAATTACAAACAAAGAATTATTAGAACTTGAATGTGATATTTTAGTACCAGCTGCGATTGAAAACCAAATCACTGCTGAAAATGCAAATGAAATAAAAGCAAATATCGTTGTTGAAGCAGCTAACGGGCCAACAACTGCAGAGGCAACTAAAATTTTAACTGATCGCGGAATTCTTTTAGTACCAGACGTATTAGCATCTGCTGGTGGTGTAACAGTTTCTTATTTTGAATGGGTTCAAAATAACATGGGTTACTATTGGTCTGAAGAAGAAGTATCAGAAAAGTTATATCAAAAAATGGTCGAAGCCTTTGAGAATGTATATACAACTGCAACAACTCGCAATATTAATATGCGATTAGCGGCGTATATGGTGGGTGTTCGCCGTACTGCGGAAGCTTCTCGTTTCCGTGGCTGGGTGTAATTGTTTATTATGGTTATGTAAAAGGGAATTTTAATCTCTTTTACATAGCCTTTTTTAATTTTGGGTAAAGTTATTATGATATGTTGTTTGTTGAATATATGAAAAGGGGAGTTTTACTAATGAACGAGTTTACATTTTATAATCCAGTCCGCTTACATTTTGGGAAAGGACAAATTACACAACTAGAAAAGGAGCTCCCAAAGTACGGGGATAAAATATTAGTCGTCTATGGTGGAGGAAGTATTAAAAGAAACGATTTATATAATGAAGTAATGACTATTTTAGAAAATTTAAAAATGAAGGTATTCGAATTAAGTGGTGTAGAACCAAACCCGCGTGTAAGTACAGCACGTAAAGGTATTGAAATTTGTAAAAAAGAAGAAATTGATATTGTGCTTGCTGTTGGTGGTGGATCAGTTATTGACTGTTCGAAATTAATTGTTGCTGGAGCGATGATTGATGAAGATCCATGGAACATCGTTATTAAAAAAGCGGAAGTGAAGGATGCGCTACCTCTTGGAACGATTTTAACTATTGCTGCCACTGGCTCAGAAATGAACGCTGGCTCAGTTATTACAAATGAAGAAACGTTGGAGAAGTTTGGTTGGGGTAGCCCATTTGTATTCCCTAAATTTTCAATACTAGATCCTACTTATACATTTACTTTACCTCGAAACCAAACGGTATACGGAATTGTTGATATGATGGCTCATGTGTTTGAACAATATTTCCACAATGCTACAAATACACCAGTTACAGATGAGATGTGTGAAGGAGTTTTAAGAACAGTTATAGCAACTGGACCTAAACTAGTAAATGACTTAGAGAACTACGAACTCCGTGAAACAATTCTTCTTTCAGGAACAATTGCATTAAATACCTTTTTATCTATGGGTTCAACAGGTGATTGGGCAACACATGATATTGAGCATGCAGTATCAGCTGTTTACGATATTCCACATGGTGGAGGGTTAGCAATTTTATTCCCTAATTGGATGAGACATAATGTTCATGTAAACCCAGATCGTTTTGCTCAATTAGCAACCCGCGTTTTCGGTGTTAATCCGGAAGGGAAATCCGCAGAGGAAATTGCATATGAAGGAATTAATCGCCTAAGTGAGTTTTGGATTTCAATTGGCGCACCAAGTAGATTAGCTGATTATGAAATAGACGATTCAAAATTAGATATACTTGTTGAAAAAGCAATGGCTAGGCCACTAGGTGTATTTAAAAAACTCCAAGCTGAAGATGTAAGAAAAATTTTGGAGATGTCTTTATAGTAAATAAAGGGAGTATCTTGAATGTAAAACGTTCAAGATACTCCCAGTTATTTTAATAGGCTAACTTATGAATTGCTTTAGAAACTCTCTTTACGATCACTATCTGTATTATCCTTTGTTTTATAATGTTTCCATTCAGTTATACCATCTTCCTCATCGAAAGCAATGGTGACTTTATTAACACCTTTTTGACTAAGTATTAAATCTTTTAGGTGATCCCGAACATCATCAAGATAGGCTAAAGACTGATTGGGGTCTGTTTCAGCAACTAGCTCCACATGTAAAAATTCTCCCTCTTTTACGACTTCTAATCGTTGGATATCAGTAACGTGTGGGTCTTCCATTACCATATTACCGATATGAACTAACATTTCTTCATCTGTTTCACCGATAGCGCCTCGAGCATTATCTAGGAATACTCGCCCAACAACATAAAACATCATTAAGCCAATAACCATAGATATAAGCCCTTCTAATGCATAGAACCCAGTGAAATATGCAATAACAATTGCTAAAAAGGCTAGAATATTACCGCTAGTAGCAACTAAATCTTCCATCCAAACAAGCTTTGTTGCAGGTTTAGCACGATTTAAGTAAGCGATGGATTTAGGTATTGCAAGAAGACCTGCATGTTCCTTACCGACTTCGTGAAGAACTTCTTTTGCAGCTTTATGAAGTACAAAGGCTTCTAAAATGAAACCAATTGCTAATACTCCTAATGCAATGAACATACCCTCTGAGCTTTCTATTGGGTGTAAAAAGTGATGCCATCCTTCTTTAATGGTCTCATATGAAAGAATAGCTACGATTAAAACTGCTCCTAAACAAACTAGATTGACTACTCGCCCAAATCCGTTAGGATATCTTTTAGTTGGAGCTTTCTTAGAAAGTGCTGAACCTATAAAAACGAAAAACTGGTTGGCAGAGTCTCCCAGGGAGTGCATCATTTCAGCAAACATAGCAACGTTTCCAGTGAAGAAATAGGCAGCACCTTTAAGTAAACCTAAAAAAAGGTTTACAAATGCGGCCACTAATGATGGTTTGTTTCCGCCTTTAAGTAATTTAAAGATTTCACTCATATAATTTCCTCCAATTACGCTAAAATCTCTATTTCGATATTTTTAATATATGGTAGGGAATGAAGTAAACTAAATAGAGCAAATGTATCAACTTTCAATAAAATGGAAAATCTTATATCTACTTCATATAATAAATGTTCAGCTGGAGACTGTACGTCTTTTATTCGAATATTATCTATATACATGTCATTTTCTTTCATGAAATTCAGTAAATTATTAATATTTTGTTGATCGAATAATTGAACTTTAATAGATACATCTCGCATGCGTAATCGTTTTGGACCAAATTTCCACATTAAAGGTGCAATCACTTCTATTCCAATTACTACGATTACTACTGTGATAAACGCTTGAACATAAAATCCCGCACCTACTGCAATTCCGATGCCCGCTGCACCCCAAATCATGGCTGCGGTTGTTAATCCGGTGATACTATCGTTACCCTTTCTTAAAATAACACCTGCTCCTAAAAAGCCAATACCACTTACAATTTGTGCTGCTAATCGTAGTGGATCGAGTGTAATATTAATATCCTCCCGAGAAGGTACATTATACGCAGTATCAGTCGAAATAATTGTTAATAAACAACTGAACGTAGAAATAACTAGACTAGTTTTTAATCCAACGGGTTTCTTTTTTAATTCACGCTCAATTCCAATGATCAAACTTAAAAATGCAGCAATTAATAATTTGATTAGCACTTCAAGGGAAAAAGTATCAGTTGTAAGCAAGTGCATAATGATTCCCCCTTTTTACGTATTGCTAACTTTATGGAAATTTGACAAAATGTAATAATAAATAGTTAAGGAATCATTATATGATTGGGGACCACAATATATGAATAAACCATTGATTCATCCATACATACCAATACTTATCGGTGTTATATCTATTTCACTTTCTGCGATTTTCGTTAAATTAGCACAAGCGGATGCAGGAGTAATTGCTTTTTATCGAATGTTGTTCTCGGTCTTAATAATGAGTCCAATCTTTTTCATGAAATATACAAAAGAATTGAAGTTAATAACAGGACGGGATTGGCTATTCTCATCAATAGCTGGTATTTTTTTGGCGTTTCATTTTATCCTTTGGTTTGAATCGTTAAATTACACTTCAGTTGCAAGCTCAACCGTATTAGTTACCTTGCAACCTTTATTTGCGTTTGTAGGCACATATTTTTTCTTTAAAGAGCCTCTTTCAGTAAAAACGATCATTTCAGGTTTAATCGCAATATTTGGAAGTTTCCTAATTAGTTGGGGGGATTTCCAAGTTAGTGGAATCGCACTGTATGGAGACATGCTAGCACTCATTGCTTGTGCGCTTATTACTGCGTATTTATTATTTGGACAAGAGGTGAGAAAAAGAATATCATTAATAACATATACGATGGTTGTATATTCAATAAGTACTATTTGTTTATTTTTTTACGTTCTATTAAAAGGAGAATCATTTGGACCATACTCTGCAATGAACTGGATGTGGTTTTTATTACTTGCAATCATTCCAAATTTATTAGGACATACATTATTTAATTGGGCTATTAAATGGGTAAGTACAAATGTAATTTCTATTGCTGTATTATTTGAACCGATTGGAGCTGCAATTTTAGCATATTATATTTTCTCTGAAAATTTAATGCCATCTCAAATAATTGGCGGTATTGTTGTTTTGCTTGGTATAACATTATTTGTAGTTGATCTAAAACTAATAAAAAAGTTTTTTTATAAAAAAGCTTGATATATAAAAAATAATATAGTATATTATTACTTGTCCTTAAAACAAAGCAGTTTTCTTTTAAAGAAAATTGATAAAATAAATACTTGATTTTGTTTTAGAGACATGTTATTATATAAAAGTTGCTGTTAAGAAACAGCGACATGAACCTTGAAAACTGAACAACAAAACGTTAATGAATTAAACGTTTCTATTATAGAAACAAAATTTTGGACATCAAAATTGATGCCAGCAGATGTTTTTTCAGACATTCGACTGAATGTCTGAAAAAATTTGAGCTTTATCAAATTTTCTTTTTATGGAGAGTTTGATCCTGGCTCAGGACGAACGCTGGCGGCGTGCC
>NZ_JPVN01000012.1 GCF_000772945.1 Ureibacillus manganicus DSM 26584 | reverse complement strand
AAGGTCTTCAAAATGAAAGCATTTCGAAGACCTTTTGTCGACAATCTGACCAGAAGAAATTCATTTCTTCTGGTTTTTTGTATTTTAAACAGGTATTATGCTCGCAAAAGGATGTTTACTTAGCACTTGAGAATTTACTTTGTTCGAAAAATTAAAGGTCAAAAGTAATAAATTCATTATACTGTCAAAAAGATTTTGCTAAATTATGAACTGTAATATAACAGGTGTAATTCTGTTGTATAACATGTTATTCTTTCCTTACAAACATAAACAACAAGGAGAGATTCAAATGATTAACAAATGGTGGAGAAACAATAATATAGCAGCAGCAATAATGACGCTGTTACGTATCTATTTAGGATATAATTTCATGATTGCAGGATGGGGTAAGATAACAGGCGGACAATTTGATGCAAGTGGTTTCTTAAACAATGCAGTTAGGAATCCGGTAAAGGGTCCAGATGGATCTAGTGTATTTAGTTTATATAACTCATTTTTAGAAAATGTTGCGTTACCTAATGTCGAAGTATTCAACATTATAGTTCCTTGGGGAGAATTTTTAGTTGGTATAGGGTTAATTCTAGGGTGTCTTACATCTGCAGCAGCATTCTTTGGTGTGATTATGAACTTCTCGTTCCTAATGGCAGGGGCGATCTCTCATAACCCAACAGATATTTTAATCGGGTTACTAATCCTATTTGCTGGTACTAATGCAGGTAAGTTTGGTTTAGATTACTTTGTACTTCCATACTTAAGAAAAACGTTATTCGAAGAAGAAGTAAATGATAAGAATGTTAAACCTAGTGTAGTACAATAAAATAACATTTGAATTGAATCAAATTCACATCGATTTACAAATAAAACCAGGAGAAAATCTATTTCTTCTGGTTTTTTGGTGTGCCGGGCATGTCCGTTAACTAGGTGATGAAAGTTCACTGTGGGCGCTGGGATATGTGAACCACTAGCCAATTGCAAGGGTGTCCGTGGTGACACGGAATCTGAAGGAAGCAGGAGGCAAAACCTTGGTCCGAGGTACACGAATCACATTCGAGGTTGTTCTGTCTGGACGAGATTGCCAAACAAATCAAAGTCCTAAATATCCCCGGAAGGCAGAGCAATAAATGTGGCGGATATATGAGGTGAAAGTGAACGGACTTACCCCGGGAGGTCTGATGAATACCTGACAACAGAACCTATCTAGCGATAGATAGCTGAATCATCAGAAGTCAGCAGAAGCCATAGTACCACTAGTGGGAAGGGCTGAACGAAAGGAGTGAACATGACTAGGTGTATTACATGACAGTAATGATACAGCCAATCGAAAGACTCTCTGTTACCCTTCAACGCGGAACGCTAAAGGAGTAACAGGGAGAGTAGAACTGTTCATGTGCATCCCTAACTCATGAGAACATATGAAATCAAATGGACTTATTTATTTAGTAACAAACCGAGATAATCTGAATGAAGCTTTTAAGCGGGTACGTAGAAACAAAGGAGCTGCCGGAGTCGATGAGAAAGATATAGAGGCAACACGCCAACACTTAAAAGAAAACAGTCAGCAACTTATTGAACAAATACAAAGTGGACGTTATACACCACAACCAGTTAGAAGGGTAGAAATCCCAAAGGGAAATGGTGAAACGAGGAAACTAGGAATCCCTACGGTCACCGACCGTGTTATCCAACAGGCGTTGGTTCAAATCTTAACACCAATTATTGATCCAATCTTCAGTAAACACAGTTACGGTTTCCGTCCGAACAAAAGTGCACATCAAGCAATAGCACAAGCACAATCCTATATAGATGAAGGCTATCAATATGTAGTTGACATGGACTTAGAAAAATTCTTTGACAGAGTGCAACATGATAAACTGATGTCTTTGGTAGCGAATTATATAAAAGATAAACCAACACTCAAATTAATCCGAAAATTTCTGAACGCTGGAATCATGGACAACGGCATTGTTATCTCTAGTAATGAAGGTTCACCCCAAGGTGGACCTTTGAGTCCACTATTAAGTAACATTATTCTCCATGAACTCGACAAAGAACTTGAAAAAAGAGGACACCGTTTCGTTCGTTACGCAGATGATTGCAATATCTATGTTAAAAGCTTAAAAGCAGGCGAGCGGGTTAAAGACGGTATGACCACATTTATCGAAAAGAAATTGAAATTGAAGGTAAATGAAGATAAGTCAGCAGTGGGAAAGCCGAACGCACGGATATTCTTAGGAGTGAGTTTCTACCGAAGGAAACAAACGAGAATATACGTGCCAAGGAAAAGTAAGAAGAAATTTGAAGAAAAGATTCAACTATTAACGAATCGTAATTGGAGTATAAGGATGGAGGACCGCATCCGAAAATTAAATTATTTAATTCAAGGATGGGGAAACTATTTTAAAATTGGTGATATTAAAAGTTACGCTAGAAGAATAGACCAACACATACGCCGGAGACTACGAGCTTGTAGATGGAAAGAATGGAAGAAAATCGGTACGAAGTACCGGAATCTGATAAAACTAGGTACCAAACCAAATGACGCCTACAAAATGGCAAACACTCGTAAAGGATACTGGCGTTCCTCAAATAACCCCATTTTAGATAGAG
Source organism: Ureibacillus manganicus DSM 26584 (assembly GCF_000772945.1). Taxonomy (GTDB): domain Bacteria; phylum Bacillota; class Bacilli; order Bacillales_A; family Planococcaceae; genus Ureibacillus; species Ureibacillus manganicus. The sequence continues at coordinate 138,795 of NZ_JPVN01000012.1, read as the reverse complement.
CCCTCAATAATAAATATTGGGCGAAGCACAATCTAAAAAGCCTCGCCTCAGTCATTGGATAATCATAAAACTTTTGAACCGCCGTATACGGAACCGTACGTACGGTGGTGTGAGAGGACGACTAGTCAATTAATGACTAGTCTCCTACTCGATTACTTTAAACGGTATTCTTGTGCCGAATCGTATTTTAATAGTACTTAAGAATTTAACTATGAAAGAAAATTGGAAGGACAAAAGTAACAATTTCATGATACTGTCACAAAGATTTTGCTAAATTATGAACTGTACTAGTGATACATTTTAAACTGTTGTATAACATGTTATTCTATAACCATATTAAACAAGTCTTATTTGACAAGGAGAGATTCAAATGATTAACAAATGGTGGAGAAATAATAATATCGCAGCAGCAATAATGACGCTGTTACGTATCTATTTAGGATATAATTTCATGATTGCAGGATGGGGTAAGATAACAGGCGGACAATTTGATGCAAGTGGTTTCTTAAACAATGCAATTCAGAATCCGGTAAAGGGTCCAGATGGATCTAGTGTATTTAGTTTATATAACTCATTTTTAGAAAATGTTGCGTTACCTAATGTCGAAGTATTCAACATTATAGTTCCTTGGGGAGAATTTTTAGTTGGTATAGGGTTAATTCTAGGGTGTCTTACATCTGCAGCAGCATTCTTTGGTGTGATTATGAACTTCTCGTTCCTAATGGCAGGGGCGATCTCTCATAACCCAACAGATATTTTAATCGGTTTACTTATCTTATTTGCTGGTGCTAATGCTGGTAAATTTGGTTTAGATTACTTTGTACTTCCTTTCTTAAGAAAAATGCGACACAAAAATGAATTTAAAGAAACTAATGTTAAACCAAGTGTTGCACAATAAATAACTATGAAATGACTCAAATTTAATCAAATTTGAGTCATTTTTTATTTGGTAATGTAAATATAATGTGTTTTGATGAAGGAATTTTAAATGCGTTCCATTTTAAAATTATGGTTGTCCTATTTTTATTAAAGGAGCTGGTCTAATTAATGATACAAGCTCATATACTGCGTTACACAAGGAGGCGTCGTTATGGAGTTACAGGACGTTTTGCGAGTTGCTGGGGTAGGGTTAGTAATTGCTTTACTTCATGTCTTCTTTGAGCAAATCGGCAAAAAGGAATTTTCATTCTTCTTATATTTTATAGCGTATTTGTATATAACAGCAGAACTAATACGATTTTTGCGGCTTTTCTTTGGGGATATATTAATATTCTTCCAATGGCTGAATCTAAATTAGGTAGCATATGATATTTATTTTTTATGCCGTAATCTTAATGTTAATTTTAATACTAATCAAAGATTCATTCCAAAAACTACACACTTTAATAGCAATCATATTTTTCTTCATACTACTACATTTCCTCTTGTCGATGCTTGTAATTCCATTTTTAGAAAAACTCCTTTCTTATGTACACTCGGTACCATATGTTGCTCAACTTGTGTATTCAGCTCTGTTCTATCAGCTTGGTTCATTAATCCATACAATTTTTGAAGAACAAGAATATGAATCAATTGGAGAACTGGTCATGATTGCTGTAAGAATTGTTTTGTTAACTTATTGGTTAACCGAATTTGCAACTGTTTTATCAAAGTTTTCTTCAATATTAGAAAAGCTTCAATAAGGGGCTTGAGCAATGAATGAAATACTAAATATTTTTTTGGATCCACTGAAAATCGCGGGTCAATCTATCTTGTTAATCATCACGTATACAGTTATTTTCTTAAGCATTGAAGCCTATGTTCCAAAGTTTAAAAAGTGGAGTGATACGTTATTTATCATCGTCCTCGTCTTAACTTTAGGACAAACAGTAATGGATGCATTTTCATTAATGGCTCAATTAGCAGGTATATTCTCAAATTTCTTTCTAGCACTCTACCCAATTATCATGTCACTACTAGTCATACTAAATTCTGTATTTTCTTTTATCGCCTGGAGTCCAATTATATTCTTTATATTTGAACTTCTCATATTACTATGTGAGAGAATTTTGATTCCTGCAGTAACCATTGCTCTTATCTTTGATTTTTGTACAAGGTTTATTGGTGAAATGTCATTTGGAAAAGCCTCAGATTTGATAAGAGGATCAGTGATGACAATTATTACTGCAACTGTGATTGCTATTATGACGATTCTTTCATTCACTGGAGTGGCATTTTTTACGATTGACAAAGCAATTGCAGATCCAGTTAAAAAAGTGATTGAGCAAACCATACCTATTGTAGGATCTTTAATCGTCCAAGGTTTTTCTATCTTTAATAAATACCAATCTACTGCTACAACAGTAGCGGGTCTAAGTGCAATGACCGCATTTTGGGTAGCTGCCTTTTACCCTGCAGGTAAACTTCTAATTCATGCTATGACTTTTAAATTATTAGCTGCGATTATAGAACCGTTTTCAAGTAGCACAGTAAGTGGATTGGTAGATGATGTTGGAAAGTCATTATTGGTTTTATGTGCAGTTGCCTTTCTGTTAGGGATTGCATTTGTCTTCATTTGGCTCATATTAATGGTTATGACTCAACTAGGGGTGGGTAAAACGTTTTGATAAAACTAGTTGTGATAATTTTAGTTGGAAAATGTTTACTCTTAATGGCTGAAGAGTCAGATCTCATTATTTATATTAAACTTGCAACCTTAATTATTTTTTTAACAACTTTGTTAGATTTCCTAAATCTATAAAGCATAGACTAGCATCACCCGTCATACAATGTGTTGAAACGTTACAGAAAGGAGGCCGCAAGGGGACGTGAAGTGGAAAAGAAATGGACAAAGACAAATTTAATACTGATTCCAATAGCTCTAGTTGCGTTCATTGCGTACATTTCTTTAACGTTTAATGATCCAAACAGTGAGCACAGTGATACAACCACTCTGGAGGGAAAATTAGAGCAAACGTTAAAGCAAATTCAAGGCGTTGGACAAGTCAAAGTGTATTTGCATTTTGATGATAACGTATCAGAAGGAAGTAGTTTACTAGATGACTATTTTACTTCAGGTAAAAGTGAAAAAAAAGTATCCGGAATGCTCATTGTATCGGAAGGGGCGAAAAACCCGTCCATTAAAAACCAACTATTGGAAACCATTAGTCGAGTAATGCAATTGCCTACTCACAGAATCATGATTGTACCTATGGAGAGAAAAGGAGATGTAGAATGAAAGTAAAAAGACGAACAGTATGGCTACTAACTTTATTTAGCTTAGCGGCTGTCATTTCAGTTTACTATGTTTTTGAAGGAAATCGTGATGTGAACTTATCAACTGTATTTACAGATGATCCGCTTGAACAAACAACATTAACAGGTGTAGATCAATTAACTAACACCTCTACATCAACAGAAAGTTATCTATTTGATGATTTAAGAATTCAAGTTAGTACAGAGCGTAGTCAATTACGTACTCAATTAACTAATAAAATGGCATCGAACGAATTTACAACTGAAGAAAAAAATGAAGCTTTCAATCAAATGAATCAACTCATTAAACAAGAATCTTCTGAAGCGATGCTTGAAATGATCATTAAGTCACTTGGTTACTCAGATGCATTTGTAAGAGTTGAACCTGATAAAGTACAAGTCCAAGTATTATCCAATGAACTATCTACTAAACAAGCAAATGATATAGTATTTAAAGTAAGACAAGAAGTTGAAGATATGGGCATTACGAATGTTACAGTAGGATTTGAATCAAGCTATTATTGATTTATCAATTCATATAAAATAGAAAAAAACAGTGCAATTTTGTCTATGGCAAAAGCACTGTTTTTCTTTTGTTTTTATTAAATAGTAAATAATTGATGCAAAATGTGCCAAAAAATTATAAAATGAAAGATGTATCTATTATTATTTAAGGGGTGTTATTGTGTTCAAAGTCCAAGAACTACGTGAAATAATTAAATTAGTTGATGCATCAACTATCGAAGAATTTGTATATGAAAATGATGGTGCAAAAATAAAATTAAAAAAATCAAATGGTGTTGTAACTGAAGTAGTTGCACCTAAACAGGAAGTAGTTGCTCAAGTAGAACAGCCTGTTTCTCAACCAGTTGTACAAGCAGCTCCACAACCAGTACAGGTAGCAAATGAAGTTACTGTGGAAGCGCCAAAAGCTAGCGTTGCAAGTGACGAGTCATTACACAAAATTACATCACCAATGGTAGGAACTTTCTATCAAGCTCCATCACCAGATGCAGCTCCATATGTTAAAGTTGGAGACAAAGTTTCAGATGAAAAGATCGTATGTATCGTTGAAGCAATGAAATTATTTAATGAAATCGAAGCTGAAGTTAAAGGTGAAATCGTAGAAATACTTGTTAAAGATGGCCAATTAGTAGAATATGGTCAACCATTATTCCTAGTAAAACCTGAGTAAAGGGGTGACCAACATGTTAAAGAAAGTATTAATCGCTAACCGTGGTGAAATTGCTGTACGTATTATCCGTGCATGTAAAGAATTAGGAATTCAAAGTGTTGCAGTGTATTCGGAAGCAGACAAAGATGCACTCCACGTTAAATTAGCTGATGAAGCTTATTGTATTGGACCTAAGTTATCAAAAGATTCTTATTTAAGTTTCCCTGCAGTACTAAGCGTTGCAGAAAAGACGGGTGTAGATGGAATCCACCCAGGTTACGGATTTCTAGCTGAAAATGCTGATTTTGCTGAAGCTTGTGAAAAAGCGGGCATTAAATTTATTGGGCCTTCTTCTGATTCCATTAAAATTATGGGTATAAAAGATGTTGCTAGAAGTACGATGGAAGTAGCTGAAGTTCCGTTAGTTCCTGGTACAGGCATTGTACCTGATATAGAAACAGGGAAAAAATGGGCAGCTGAAATTGGTTATCCTGTAATTATTAAAGCAACTGCTGGTGGCGGAGGTAAAGGTATCCGTGTAGCACGAACTGAAGAAGACCTTGTAAAAGGTATTGAAATTACTCAGAAGGAAGCTGCAGCTGCATTTGGTAATCCGGGAGTATATTTAGAGAAATTCATTGAATATTTCCGTCACTGTGAAATCCAAGTGTTAGCTGATTCACACGGAAATGTTGTTCATTTAGGTGAACGTGACTGTACTGTTCAAAGACGAATGCAAAAGCTAGTGGAAGAAGCTCCATCACCTGCGCTAAGTGAAGAACGTCGTGCAGAGATGGGTGCTGCTGCAGTTAAAGCAGCACAAGCTTGTAATTATGAAGGTGCGGGTACGATTGAATTTATCTATGATTACCAAGCGGACAAGTTTTACTTCATGGAAATGAACACTCGTATCCAAGTAGAACACCCAGTAACAGAAATGATTACTGGAATTGATTTAGTTCAACAACAATTAAAAATTGCTTCAGGTGAAAAACTACCATTTGAACAAGAGGATATAAAAATTAATGGTTGGGCAATTGAATGCCGTATCAACGCAGAAAATGCCTTCAAAAACTTTATGCCTTCTGCAGGTACAGTGGATACTTATATTACACCGGGTGGGTATGGAGTTCGTATTGATTCTGCAGTATATGCAGGTTATACTATTCCACCGTTCTACGATTCAATGGTTGCAAAACTTATTGTTCACGCTGATACACGTGAGGAAGCCATTGCACGTATGAACCGTGCTTTAAGTGAATTTGTTGTAGATGGACCAGGAATTCATACAACCATTCCATTCCATGAAGCATTAATGAACAACGAAGTATTCCAATCAGGCAAATTTAATACGAAGTTTCTTGAGGAAAACGATGTATTAAATATCCAAAAAGTAGTAGTAAATAAATAATTTGATCAAGTATGTAGGTGTGGTTGTTAATATAATCATGCCTACATACTTTTAATTTTAATGGTATATTTTGGAAACAAAAAAAACACCTCTATTACATAATTTAGAAAAGAAAGTATTCTCGATTAAGGTAATTATCGAAAGTGGTCATGTTAATTTCGAGCAACCCTGTATAAAATGTTGTATACTTATGGTAGAAAAAGCTATGATTTAAGTATGTAAGTTTTCGTTCAGAAAGAAAGGGTGAAGAAGATGGCTGACAAAGCAACTAAGACTTTTGTACAACCAACTCCTTTTGGTAAAGAAGAACTTGGTCTAATAGAAGTAGCGCCTGAAGTGATTGAGGTAATAGCAGGAATTGCAACAACTGAAGTCGAAGGGGTGGCTGCTACAAGGGGGAATTTTGCCTCTGGCGTTGCAGAACGTTTCGGTAAAAAAGTGCATTCAAAAGGTGTGAAAGCAACTTTATCGGAAGATGGTGAAATTATTATCGATGTTTACTGTTCTGTAAGATATGGATATTCCATACCAAAAGTAGCTAAAGATGTTCAAACAGCAATACGACAAGCAATTTTTAATATGACTTCCATAGATACGAACGAAGTAAATATTCACATTACAGCAATTCAATTCGATACAACAAAAGAGCAAGAGATATAATATTACTGATCCTTCCTTCGATAATGAGGGAAGGATTTTTTCATAACAGTATAGATATAATTCTCCGAAACAAACTATATTCGTATTCTTATAATTCGGAGGGAAAGAAAATTGAGAGCATCTAAGATCGCAAAAAATGTAGTAATAGGAGCAGTTACAGCGACAATTCTTTTTACAGGTACACAAGTCGCAAATGCTCAACATAAAGTGAAAAAAGGTGATACTTTATATAAAATTTCACAGCAATATAATATGACCTTAAAGGATATTATTGATTTAAACCCACAATTTGAAGATCCGAACAATATTCGTGTTGGAGCTAGGGTAACAGTTCGAACAGCAGACATTGCTACTGACTTAGTGGATTACGCCCGAAGCCTGCAAGATAGAACCACATATGTATTTGGTGGACAAGAAAACTATAACCCTCCATTAAATACTGATTGTAGTGGATGGACACAACATATTTATTATATGTTTGGAATAAATTTACCACGAACATCCGCTGAGCAAGCTACAATGGGAACACCGGTTACATTTGATGATATGAAAAAAGGGGACCTAATGTTTTTTAGTACACGTGATGACAAAGAAATTACTCATGTAGGAATCTACATGGGAGATGATTATTGGATTAGCAATTTGAATAGTGAGAAAGATGTAGAGATTTTAAGTACATGGGGAACTTGGACACAAAAACATTTTTTATGGGCCCAACGAGTTATTTAATAGTAAAAAAGCCGACTAAAAGTAATAATACTTTTAGTCGGCTTTTAATTTCAGTTAAATTTACGAGAAGAATTAAAGTTTAACTACGTTAGTAGCTTGTGGTCCACGGTTTCCTTCTTCAACTGAGAATTCAACTTTTTGACCTTCTTCTAGAGATTTGAAACCGTCGCCTTGGATAGCAGAGAAGTGTACGAATACGTCGTTTCCACCTTCAACTTCGATAAATCCAAAACCTTTTTCTGAGTTAAACCATTTTACTGTACCTTGAGTCATTTAAAAGACCTCCAAAAAATTTATTATAGTTATAATCTTTTATCGTAAAAAAATTCACACATTAGAAAAAGTATCGAATGTTCACCGATACTTTTTGTAACATGTGAATTCTTTGATAATTTAATGATTTTAACTAGTCTCTAAAATATACATTGAAATTTATACTATGTCAATACATTTGCATAAGTTTTTTTGAAAACTAAAGAATAGTTTACTTTATAGTAGGAATATTCATAAAAGAAACGAAATAGTAAATTAATTATAAATATTTAGCGGTAGGGGGAATGGCTAGTCAATGGAAAAGTTCATACTTTCTTTAGATCAGGGAACTACAAGCTCACGTGCAATCCTATTTAATCAAGCAGGCAATGTTTTACATATTGCTCAACGTGAATTTAAACAATACTTTCCAAAAGCAGGTTGGGTTGAACATAATGCAAAAGAAATTTGGAGTTCTATACTATCTGTAATTGCAACGGTTTTATCAGAAAAAAATATTCGGCCAGAACAAATAGCAGGAATCGGCATAACAAATCAACGTGAAACTACTGTCATCTGGGATAAAACTACAGGTGAACCAATATACAATGCTATTGTTTGGCAATCACGACAAACTACAGAAATTTGTACCAATTTATTAGAAGAAGGCTATGAACATTTATTTAGAGAAAAGACTGGATTATTAATCGATGCCTACTTTTCAGGAACAAAGGTGAAATGGATTTTAGATCATGTTGAGGGTGCGAGAGAAAAAGCAGAAAAAGGTCAACTACTTTTCGGTACAATTGACACTTGGATTATTTGGAAGTTAACTGAGGGAAAAGTTCATGTAACAGATTACTCAAATGCTTCAAGAACATTAATGTATAATATTTTTGAATTAAAGTGGGATGAGGAGCTTTTAGACATTTTAGGAATACCAAAATCTATGCTACCTGAAGTTAGACCTTCTTCTGAAATATATGGTGAAGTTTCAAAAAACCACTTTTTCGGGAGGAGTGTTCCTATTGCAGGAATAGCAGGTGACCAGCAAGCTGCGTTGTTCGGTCAAGCGTGTTATGAGTCAGGAATGGTTAAAAACACGTATGGTACCGGTTGTTTTATGTTAATGAATACTGGTCAAAAAGCTGTTCGCTCAAATCAGGGCTTATTGACAACAATAGCTTGGGGAATTGATGGAAAAATTACCTATGCATTAGAAGGTAGTATTTTTGTGGCAGGTTCAGCAATTCAATGGTTACGAGATGGATTAAGAATGCTTCGTAATTCGGAGGAAAGTGAGAACTATGCAGAAAGAGTTGAAAATACTGGAGGTGTATATGTTGTTCCTGCATTTGTTGGATTAGGTACACCTTATTGGGATAGTGATGTTCGGGGAGCTATCTTTGGTTTAACACGTGGTACAACAAAAGAACATTTTATCCGAGCAACTTTAGAATCGTTAGCTTACCAGACAAAAGATGTATTAACAGCAATGGAAGCAGATTCTAACATCTCTTTAAAATCTTTAAGAGTAGATGGAGGAGCTGTGAAAAATAGTTTTCTAATGCAATTTCAATCAGATATTCTTGATGTACCCGTAGAAAGACCAGCCATTAACGAGACAACCGCATTAGGTGCAGCATATTTAGCAGGTCTAGCAGTAGGTTTTTGGGAAAGTAAAGAACGAATCTCTGAGCACTGGAAATTAGAAAGAAAATTCCATCCAACAATGGAGGAAGCGCATCGTACAAGTCTATATGATGGTTGGAAAAAAGCCGTGAATGCTGCGCAAACTTTTAAATAGCGAAATAGAAGCACTGGAAACTTTGTCAATTCCAGTGCTTCTTATAAATTATAATGAGTGAATTAATCCAAAACGTTGGATTCCTCTTGATGCATTGATTGCGTTTTCTTTATGTGTCTCATATACTTTTTGATTTTTTTCAGCTTTCGCAAGTGTTGCTAATATTGCCTCTTTCATCCACTGCTTATCTAGTTGATAGAATAGCGCCTGTTCTCTATTTCCTTCCGTTGCATAGACCAGCGCTTTACTATAACTCATATAAGGTTCTTTCCCAATTTTCTCTGCTTCATTCAAAGCAGAATGATAATTTTCGTTTAACAATTCACGGACAAAAAGATAATTTTGATGTATGTAGCCTTTTGGATATTTTCTTAGAATATTTTCGATAGAATTTAGTTGATCTACTTTTGATCCATTAGCTTGTTCAAAGACAAATGCATAAATAGGCTCTTTTCTATTGCTAGCTAAAAACCTCTCCACTTTTTTTATATTTTTTGTTCCATACATCACATAGAGCATTCTACATAGCATGATTACAAATGCAATAATAAGTAATAAGAAAACAGTCCAACTCGGCCAATTTAAGAAGTCAGCTAGAGCATAACCTAGTATTGCTATAAAAAAGTAAATAATAAAAGATTTCATAAGTTCACCTCTTTATTTTCTACAAATTATGCTAAAGAACTATTGATGGAAGGTCAATGAATTATTACATAATAATTCCTTATTTTATGTAAATTTGATAAAATGATTTTTTTAGAATTATGAAAACATGATTGAACCTGTATATGATTAGCTAAAATATGTTATTATAGGTCTTAATGTTACTAAAGAAGGAGATTTATACATGAAACGACATGAAGCGCGTAGTAAGGCTATGCAAGTATTGTTTCAGTTAGATAATACAGAACTAGAACTAACAATTGATGAGGCGATTAGTCATGTATTAAACGAAGATGAATCAGATTCATTCTTTGAAAAGTTAGTTCGCGGGACATTTACTAAGAAACAAGAAATTGATGCAGCGCTTGAACAAAAATTAGAAAACTGGTCACTTTACAGACTCCCGAAAATTGAAAGAACTGTTTTGCGTTTAGCGGTATACGAGTTATTGTATATGGAAGAAACCCCAAATAACGTCGTATTAAACGAAGCAATCGAGTTATGTAAAACATATGGTGATGAAAAATCGAGTAAATTTGTTAACGGAGTACTTTCTAAATTTGTCGAATAAGTATATTTGACAAAGAAATTTCTTTTTAAGGAGTAAACAATATGGCAAATATCATTAATGGAAAAGAAATAGGACAACAAATTCGTCAATCAATTGCTGATCGTGTTGTAAAATTAAAAAACCAAGGTGTAACAGCAGGATTAGCTGTTATTTTAGTAGGGGACAACCCTGCTTCTCAAACATATGTTAAAAATAAACAAAAATCATGTGAAGCAATTGGAATGTACTCTGAACTCATTAAGCTACCAGAAGAAACACAAGAAACAGAGTTGCTAGAACATATACAACAATTAAATGTACGTAATGATATACATGGAATATTAGTTCAATTACCTCTTCCAAAACATATTAATGAAGATAATGTTATTGCAACAATATCCCCAGAAAAAGACGTAGACGGATTTTCACCAATAAGTGTAGGGAAAATGATGCTAGGGCAAAAAACATTCCTACCTTGTACTCCGTTTGGTGTTATGAAACTGTTAGAATTCTCTGATGTCGAATTAGCGGGGAAACACGCAGTCATCGTAGGTAGAAGTCATATTGTCGGAAAACCAATGGGACAACTTCTTCTACAAAAAGATGCAACTGTTACATATACACATTCAAAAACAAAAGATTTACCATCAATCACTAAACAAGCAGATATATTAATCGCTGCTGTTGGTAGACCTAATTTCATTACAAAAGAACATGTTAAACCAGGTGCTGTTGTAATCGATGTCGGAATTAACCGCAATGAGAATAATAAATTAGTTGGCGATGTTAATTTTGATGATGTAGAGCCTATCGCATCTCATATTACTCCTGTTCCTGGTGGAGTTGGTCCAATGACAATTACAATGTTACTATATAACACTGTGCAATCTGCAGAACAGTCATTACAACAGGACAAATGATTTTAAAACATGTAGAATAGGGGTACAGAAAGCTGTTTTTCTGATGAGAAACAGCTTTTATTTTGGAATTTATCTTTTTCGAACGATTTCATAGAAAAGGAGTTGTCTGTAAATGACAACGTCTTCATATTTAACGGTTAAAGCACTTACAAAATATATTAAGAGAAAATTTGATGCAGATCCTCATTTACGTGATGTTTATGTAAAAGGGGAACTTTCGAATGTAAAAATACATACTTCAGGACATATTTATTTCACTTTAAAGGATGATGAAACACGGATTACTGCAACTATGTTTCGTGCACAAGCTACTAAATTGAAGTTCAAACCAGAAGAAGGTATGCAAGTTTTTATTCGCGGGGATGTTTCCGTATATGAATCTTCAGGTAATTATCAATTGTATGCTCAAAGTATGGAACCTGATGGAATTGGCGGATTATTTATTGCTTTTAATCAATTAAAAGAAAAATTACAAAGAGAAGGGCTATTTAACCCTAATTTTAAGCAACCTATTCCAAGGTTTCCTAAGACAATTGGAGTTTTAACGGCTACTACTGGTGCTGCAATACGAGATATTTGTACTACGATAACTAGACGATATCCTCTTTGCGAGATCGTAATTTATCCTACAGTAGTACAAGGCGCCCAAGCGGCACCAAATATTGTGAAAAACATCCGACTAGCAAATGAACATAAAAGTTGTGATGTGCTAATTGTTGGACGAGGTGGTGGTTCTATTGAGGATCTATGGGCTTTTAATGAGGAAAGTGTAGCCCGTGCAATCTTCGAGAGTAGAATACCAATAATAAGTGCAGTAGGGCATGAAACAGATACAACAATTGCAGATTACGTCGCTGACTTGCGTGCACCAACACCGACAGCTGCTGCAGAGCTATCGGTACCACACCAAAAAGAATTGTATCAGCGAATTCTTGGAAGTAAATCCTACTTACATCAAGTAATGTCTTCAAAATTAACCTTAGAGCGAAATCGATTAAAGAAATTGCAAAATTCGTATCCTTTAGCAACCCCAGAGAGACTCTATCGTCCATTTACTGAGAGGATTATAAATCTAGATATGCGTCTATCTCGCTCTGGACAAGTTTTTATAATGAAGAAAAGTAACGAATTGCAAAAATTAGATGGCGCAATAAAAATGTTTTCACCGAAAAATGCCATACAATATTACGGGAAACAAATTGACCAAACAACAAATATGTTAACCAGATCTATGTTCAATTTGATGAATAATAAAAAAGAATCATTTCTATCTACAATTAGAACTTTAGAAGCGTTGAATCCTTTAAAAATTATGAACCGTGGATTTAGTGTTACTTTTAAGGAAAATGAAGTTGTTAAATCAATTTCTCAACTATCAGTGGATGATGAAATTACTGTACAATTCCAAGATGGTGAGGCGAAGGCGAAAATTGTAGAAACGCAAAATAATTCAGGGGGTAGCAAATAATATGGCAACAGAACAAACATTTGCTGAAGCAATGGCCGAATTAGAAAGCATCGTACAAAAATTAGAACAAGGTGAGGTTCCATTAGAAGAAGCAATTGATCTATATAAAAAAGGTATGGAATTATCTCAATTTTGCCATACGAAATTACAAAATGCAGAACAACAGTTAATATCAGTAGTAAATGAATCAGGTGAAAAAAAACCATTTGAACAAATAAATGATAGAGGGCAAGCAGAATGACAAATACTTTAAAAAATTTTATGGATGAACATATACTTATAATTGATGATGTATTATACTCTTTAGTTGGAAAAATTATTGCACCAGAACAATTAAAAGACTCAATGCTTTATTCCTTAAAAGCTGGAGGTAAAAGAATTCGACCTTTATTTGTTCTAGCAGTTTGTGAGTTATTTAATAACAAACTTAAAGAAGCATATACAATTGGAGCAGCTGTTGAGATGATTCATACGTATTCTTTAATTCACGATGATCTTCCAAGTATGGATAACGATGATTTAAGACGTGGTAAACCGACAAATCATGTTGTTTATGGAGAAGCTCTAGCAACTTTAGCGGGTGATGCATTAAATACGCTAAGCTTCGGAATTCTAGCTAGAATGGAAAATGTTCCCCCTGCAATTAAAGTTGAACTGATCAACTTATTAAGTGTGGCTGCTGGTGCAGAAGGTATGGTAGGTGGCCAAGTTTTAGATATTGATGGAGAGTCTCGTAGCTTGAACCTAGAAGAACTAGAACAAGTTCATGTAAACAAAACTGGTGCACTTTTACGATTTAGTATTGAAGCAGGTGCAGTGTTATCAGAAGCTAGTGAAGAAGAAAGAAGAGTATTAGTTGAATTTGCTCATCATATTGGTTTAGCTTTCCAAATTCAAGATGACATTTTAGACATTGAAGGTACATCTGAAGAACTAGGCAAAACTGCTGGAAAAGACCTTGCTAGCAATAAAAGTACATATCCTGGCATCTTAACAATTGCTGGTGCTAAAGATAAATTAGCTGAACACTATGAGATTGCAATTTCACTATTAGAAAAATTAAACGGTGATACGACTATTTTAAAAGAACTTGCAGAGTATATTGTTCGTCGAAATAAATAATAAAAATGAATTGCTTTTGCATAATCTCGAACACTGCTATAATTAGAAAAACACATTTCGACTGTATATATATAGAACAAAGCTTAAGAGCGCTACTTATCGTCGAAAACGCCACTTATCGTCGAAAATGCCACTTATCCCCGAAAACGCCACTTATCCCCGAAAACGCCACGTCCTGTGGCATCGGTGATATGACCAACATCCTGTTGGCCTCTGTGGCATCGGTGATATGACCAACATCCTGTTGGCCTGAATTGATTTCATTTCTAATGCGGGTTTTCAAATATAGTATACAATCTTAAAGAAAAACAATTTACTGATAATAATTTATGAAAAGGTGTGTGAGAGATGGATTTAACTACTATTACTAGTCCATCCTTTTTAAAAAAGTTAACTAAAAAAGAACTAGAAAGTCTTGCGAGTGACATTCGCTCATTTCTTATAAATAAATGTTCAAATACTGGTGGACATATTGGCCCTAACTTAGGTGTAGTAGAGCTAACGATTGCTTTACACAGAGCATTTAATAGTCCAAAAGACAAGTTTATATGGGATGTTGGTCACCAAACTTATGTTCATAAAATTTTGACTGGTCGTGCAAGTCAATTCGACACATTACGCCAATATAAAGGATTAAGTGGATTCCCTAAGCGTAATGAAAGTGAACATGATGAATGGGAAACGGGACATAGTTCAACTTCACTGTCTGCAGCTATGGGTATGGCAGTTGCAAGAGACTTAAAAAAGGATAATTCATATGTTGTACCGATTATTGGTGACGGAGCATTAACAGGCGGAATGGCTTTAGAAGCTTTAAATCATATAGGACATGAAAAAACTAGAATGATTGTTATCCTAAACGATAATGAAATGTCGATCGCACCAAATGTCGGTGCACTTCATAATATTTTGGGTAGACTTCGTACTGCAAAAGAATATTCAAAAGCAAAAGAAGAGCTAGAATCTTTGATGAAAAAAATTCCAGTATTAGGTGGTAAACTTGCAAATACTGCAGAGCGTGTGAAAGATAGCTTAAAGTATTTAGTTGTATCTGGAGTCTTTTTTGAAGAAATGGGCTTTAAATATTTAGGACCAATTGATGGACATGATATCGATTCTCTAGAAAAAACATTAGATTATGCAAAAAAAGCAAAAGGTCCAGTTTTAGTTCATGTAATTACGAAAAAAGGTAAAGGTTACAAACCAGCTGAAGAAGACACGATTGGTACTTGGCATGGAACGGGTCCATATAAAATGGAAACTGGGGATTTTGTAAAAAGCCAAACAAAAGGTCCAGCTTGGAGTAGCTTAGTATCTGAATCAGTTCGTAAATTAATGAAAACAGATGAACGAATTGTTGCAATTACACCTGCAATGCCAGTTGGTTCAAAAATGGAAGGGATTCAAAAGGATTTCCCTAATCGTTTCTTTGATGTAGGAATTGCTGAACAGCATGCTGTAACGATGGCGGCAGGTTTAGCCACACAGGGAATGAAACCATTTTTAGCAATTTATTCAACGTTTTTACAACGTGCATATGATCAAGTATTACATGATGTTGCCCGACAAAATTTAAATGTGTTTATTGGTATCGATCGTTCGGGACTTGTTGGTGCGGATGGAGAAACACATCAAGGTGTCTATGATATTTCGTTTTTAAGACATATACCTAATATTGTGTTAATGATGCCAAAAGATGAAAATGAAGGTCAACATATGGTGAAAACTGCAATTGACTACAACGAAGGTCCTATTGCTATGCGTTTCCCACGTGGAAATGGCTATGGAGTTCCGTTAGATGATGAAATGAAATCAATTCCAATTGGAAGTTGGGAAGTATTAAGAGAAGGTACAAACGCTGTAATTCTAACTTTTGGTACAACAATTCCAATGGTAATGGATGCGGTTGAAGAATTAGCTGAAAATGGAATCCAAGTAAAAGTAGTGAATGCTCGATTTATTAAACCGATGGATGAAGAAATGCTCCACGAAATTATGTCATCAAATATGCCAATTTTAACAGTTGAAGAGGCTGTTCTACAAGGTGGTTTCGGTAGTGCTGTATTAGAATTTGCAAGCGAAAATAATTATCAAACGAAAATTGATCGTATTGGTATTCCAGACCAATTTATTGAACAAGGAAGCGTTGATTTATTGCTTGAAGAAATTCATATAACAAAAGAAGCAATTATCGATCAAATTAAAACAATAGTGAAAACGAAGAATCCTTTAGGAACGAAAACAGTATGACAAAACAGATAAAAGAACGTGTAGACGTTCTTTTAGTTGAAAGAGGATTATGTGAAACACGTGAAAAAGCGAAGCGGTCAATTATGGCTGGTCTCGTTTATTCGAATGAAACGCGAATCGATAAGGCTGGCGAAAAAATATCCGTTGATGCACCTCTTCAACTAAAAGGAAGCCAATTAAAATATGTAAGTCGTGGCGGATTAAAGTTAGAAAAAGCATTAGAAATATTTGATATGTCAGTAGATGGCAAAATTATGTTAGATATTGGGTCTTCAACAGGTGGTTTTACCGATTGTGCATTGCAAAATGGTGCGAAACATTGTTATGCCTTGGACGTTGGAACAAATCAGCTAGCATGGAAAATTCGATCTGATGACCGTGTGACTGTCATGGAAAAAACAAATTTTCGTTATTCTAAACCTGAAGACTTTCAAAATGGGTTACCTAATTTTGCAACGATTGACGTGTCGTTTATTTCTTTGTCCCTAATTCTACCTGTATTGAAAACAATTTTAATACCTGGCGGAGATGTTATGGCATTAGTTAAACCACAATTTGAAGCTGGTAAAGAAAATGTCGGAAAAAAAGGGATAGTAAGAGAGCCTAAAGTACATCTTGAAGTTTTGGAAAAAACGGCAACAATGGCTACTGAAATTGGATTTATTGTAATAGATGCATCGTTTTCACCTATTACAGGTGGTGAGGGGAATATTGAGTTCCTTTTCCACTTAATAAATCCTAAAGAAAATGATTCTATAGAAGCATTCACAGATTTTAAATCAATCGTCGATTTAGCCCATGAAAAACTAAAATGAAATAAAAGAATAAGCATGACTATAATGGTTGTGTAGAAGTCTTTAACATTAGGATATTTTACGAATACTATTTTAACTATAAAAGTCCCAAAGTTATGCATTGCAAACTATTGGGACATTCTTTTTGTGTAGTTAAAACATAATGTCACTTTATGTCGCTTGAAAAATTAGCATAAAATGTTAGTATAATTATACATATATATTCATGAGAGGTGTATAAATGAACAAGGGTCAACGTCATATGAGAATCCGAGAAATCATTGCGAACGAAAACATTGAGACACAAGACGAAATCGTCGAACGGTTAAGAGAAGCTGGCTATAATATAACGCAAGCAACAGTGTCAAGAGATATAAAGGAATTACATTTAGTAAAGGTACCAATGCAAGATGGTAGATACAAATATAGTCTACCTGCTGATCAAAGATTTAACCCACTACAAAAACTACAACGATCTCTATCAGATGCATTCATAAGTATTGATGGTGCTTCTCACATGTTAGTACTTAAAGCGTTACCTGGGAACGGAAATGCCATTGCTGTATTAATTGACCAACTAGATTGGAACGAAATTATTGGTACAATTTCAGGTGATGATACAGTTTTAATCATTTGTCGTACTGAAAGTGATCGAGAATTAATTAGGACGCGATTATTAGAAATGTTATAACTCCATTCAATTGACTGCCCTACATTTATCGTGGGACAGATATAAAATATTAATCTGTTCAGCAAGCTGAGCTAAATCCGCCAAGTGTTTTTGGCTGGTACAAAACTACTGGGAAATGTGGAAAACAAGGCGAATTTGATAATTTGAGGTGATTATGTTTGCTAAGAGAGCTCAATATTCGTAATTTTGCAATTATTGATGATCTGACTGTAAGTTTTTTTGAAGGTTTAACAGTCCTGACGGGTGAAACAGGCGCAGGAAAATCAATTATTATTGATGCGGTTCATCAACTAGCAGGTGGTCGAGCATCCCATGAATTTATACGTCATGGAGCGAGAAAAGCTGAACTTTCCGGATTATTTCAAATAACGAATAATCATCATGCAATTTGTGAAAAGCTACAAGATGTAGGAATTGAGATAGAGGAAGATTCAGTAATTTTACAACGTGAAATTAGCGAAAAAGGAAAAAGTATTTGTCGAATAAATGGTAAACTTGTCCCTTTATCGATTTTACGTGAAATTGGTAGTAAATTAGTTGATATTCACGGACAACACGAAAACCAGGAATTAATGGACGAGAAGCAACATATTCACTTACTCGATTACTTTGCTTCCAATGATATCTCATCAATTAAAGACAAATATACAAAAAGCTACCATGATTATCGTAATTTATATAAAGAGATTGTACAGTTAAGCAATGATGAAAAACGTTCAATACAAAAAATTGATTTATACCAGTTTCAAATAAAGGAAATTGAAGAAGCAAAGTTAAAAATAGGTGAAGAAGACGAATTACTAGATGAAAGAAGACGATTGAGTAATTTTCATAAAATTTTTGAGCGTGCAAATATTGCTTATGATGCGATATCTGGAGAAATGAATGGATTAGACTTAATAGGTAAGTCAATGGGAGCATTAGATGATATTGCTGAAATTGATGTTCAATTTAAAGAAATTCATGAAATTGTCGCTTCTTCGTTTTATTCCCTTCAAGATGCCTCATACCAGATTAAAAGTATTCTCGATGATCTTGAATTTAATCCAGAGAGATTAAACGAAGTGGAACATCGTTTAACACAATACCAGACTTTGAAAAGAAAGTATGGATCTACCGTTGAAGAAATACTAACATATCTTGAAAAAATAAAGGAAGAATTGGATCAGCTCGTAAACCGAGATGAGAATATACGACTTCTCGAACAAAAACTTCATAATCTTGAACAAGAGTTAGAAGAATATGCATTGCAACTTACTGCTGTTAGAAAAACAAGTGCAGGTAAATTAAGTGAAGCCATTATGGAACAACTTCGCGATCTACATATGGAAAAGGCTAAATTTATTGTTAATTTTGACACATTAAAACAGTTTGACGTAAACGGGAAGGACCAAATAACGTTTTATATTTCGACGAATGTTGGAGAACCTCCGAAATCTTTACCAAAGATAGCTTCTGGTGGAGAATTATCACGCATTATGCTAGCTTTAAAAACAATCTTTTCCTCAACAGAAGGAGTTACATCAATTATATTTGACGAAGTTGATACAGGAGTTAGTGGTCGAGTTGCTCAAGCAATTGCAGAAAAGATTTCAGCAGTGTCTTATCATTCGCAGGTGCTTTGCATCACACATTTACCTCAAGTGGCCGCAATGGCGGATCAACATTATTTAATAAGAAAAGAAGTAGAAGATAATCGAACGTTTACAACCGTATCAAATATTACAATAGAAGAAAGAGCCGAAGAAATTAGCCGAATGATGAGCGGTGCTGAAATTACAGATTTAACATTGCAACATGCAAAAGAGTTATTAAATTTAGCGGATGAACGAAAAAAAGAAACAAAAGTGAAAATATAATTTCAGAAAATTGTCGACAATATATATATGTATTAGTCGACAATTTTTTATTTACTTCAAAAGTGCAACGAAAGCAAATTTTGAATAGTAAAGTTTTCTAAATTTTTTTAAGTATTTCACGACAAATATTTACCTCTCATTAATGAATGGTTTCTGACACATAGTAATGTTACAAACTTTAGAGGAGGTGGACTATGAGACATATGCGTAAACTGTTTACAATAATTTTACTCATCACTTTTCTTGGATCACACACGGTTTATGCGGAAGCAAAAAAGCTCATTCCGATGGGTGAATCTATTGGAATACAGTTACAATTACCATTTGTCTATGTTGCTCATGATGTATTATTACCTAATGGGGAATGGTTGAAAAAAGGTGATTTTATAACAGAATTAAATGGACGAAAAATCAATTCTGTTAGTTCACTTAAAGAAGAACTGAATGGAAGTAACTTGACGCTTTCTATTCAAAAGAAGGATGAAAAGAAACAATTAGCCTTAACAAAACAAGAAGCAAGTAATATTTTGCCATTCTTGAAAGATGAAACAGATGGAATTGGAACGTTAACATATATTGATCCAGAATCTAAACAATATGGAGCATTAGGACACCAAATTATTGATGGAGTGTTAAATGCACCACCGAAATTTATTGAAGGATCTATTTTTTTAGCATCGATTGAGCAAATAAAAAAGAGTAGTCCAGGACATCCAGGCTATAAAATTTCTGTCATAGAAAATAACAATATCCGACTGGGAAATATAAAATCCAATGATTTATATGGTATATTTGGACAGTGGGAGACCAATAATCAAAGTTTACGACAACCAATAGAAATTATGCATGAGAAGGATATACAATTAGGGAAAGCGGAACTTTACACTGCAATAGAAGGGTCAAAAGTAGAGAAATTTGAGATAGACATTATAAAAACTGAAGATAGTTTTTTACAATTTGTTGTTACAGATAAAAAATTATTAGATAAAACAGGTGGCATTTTACAAGGAATGAGTGGAAGTCCAATTATACAGGACGGTAAATTTGTAGGGGCAGTTACGCATATGTTTGTCGAACAACCCTCAAAAGGTGCAGCAATATCAGTTGTAGAGATGTTAAAGAAAAAACCATAATTAATAAATTCAGACTACGTAGAGATAATTACGTAGTCTTTTTCTTGCGTTAATGATAATTTTAAGCTGAATAAATGTTGAAGTAGCGATTAATTTGTCGATACAGTATGAATTTATCGGACTTGATAATCATTTTGAAAATTCAAAAAGGTTTTTTGTGGCAAATGTCGAAATTAGAATCGTCGAGTAAAAAAAACTGTGACTTCTTTAATAAAGGGGTACTTTTTAGTAGAAATAGACACTAGGGGGAATTTTTTTGGCGAAAGTAAGAGTAGCGATTGCTGACGATAATAGAGATTTAGTAAGGACATTAGAACAATTTTTTGAGAATCATCACGATATTGAAATTGTAGCAACTGCACCAAATGGAAAATTATGTTTAAAAATGTTAGAAGATTTTCAACCAGAAGTATTGTTATTAGATATTATCATGCCTCATTTAGATGGACTTGCTGTCTTAGAAGCAATGTATGGTGATGAACGCTATGCAAATACTCAAGTAATTATGTTAACTGCGTTTGGGCAAGAAGATGTTATGAAACAAGCGGTAACTTATGGTGCATCTTATTTCATGCTTAAACCATTTGAATTTGATCAACTTGTACAAAAAATATTACATTGTGCTGGTCAAAAACCAGAGACGGTAAAACGTCAAAGTGTATTACAGCCAGAACCAACAGGAAAAGTAAATCAACGTCAACTTGATACGACAATAACTGCTATTATTAAGGAAATTGGCGTACCTGCACATATTAAAGGGTACTCCTATTTAAGAGAGGCAATTCAAATGGTTTATTATGATATTGAATTGTTAGGTTCTGTTACAAAAATTTTATATCCAGAAATTGCAAAGAAATTTGGCACTACTCCTTCACGTGTAGAGCGTGCGATTCGTCATGCCATTGAAGTTGCATGGAATCGTGGAAATTACGAGTCGATTTCACAAATGTTTGGATACACAGTTCACCATTTAAAATCAAAACCAACTAATTCAGAATTCATTGCTATGATTGCTGATAAAATTCGTATTGAATTAGTTGCATCTTAATAGATTATTTTCGGGAATAATCCCATATTGATTATTTACCTACTTTCATATATGTACTTTCAGTATTAAGTTTTTTAGGTGCGATTGGAAGCTTGTTTGTAGTATTGGAATAATTTACTTATTGATAGTATCAAAAAATAATTTTACAATTAACTTACAAAACAACTTTTGTTTTGCATTGCCATTAGAGATCCCTAGACTTTTCCGGGGGTCTTTTATTTAAATGCTCTAGAATGATTTAATTATTTTTAATTGAATCTTTCTAGAGCATTTTTATTTTTTCGTAGGCAAGTGTTGGTTCGTTAATCTTTTTGAAAAATACAATATTAGTAAAAACAATTCATGTAATAGGAAAATTTTGAAAGATAGGAGGTGATTAAAATGATGGGTATAAACTGGAAAGTTAGATTTAAACATAAATCCTTCTGGATATCAATAATTGCATTACTTTCAGTATTTCTAAATCAAGTTGCATCTATTTTTAATGTGGATTTAACAATATACAATGCCCAAATTACAGAGTTAGCTGAAACGGTATTAATGATTTTTGTATTCCTAGGTGTTATTGTGGATCCAACTACAGAAGGAATTAAAGACAGCGAACAAGCATTATCATATTTAGAACCTAGGAAAAAGTAAACTTTATAAATAATGAAAAAATATATAATATTTGAAAAGTCTTTAACCTAAGGCTTTTCTTTTTTTATGGATAATTATTTGTTGGATAATAATAATTTAGGTATTTCGGCATTCAGAATAAGAAAAATCACTCTAAACAAAAATATTATAATTGTATATACTATTAAGTAATATTAGTTTGGAGGGTGATAGCGATGTTAATTTTCTCAAATGAATTTATCAATATTATTGAAGAAAATGGGAAAGTTTTTATTCAAACAATTAAAGTTGGTTTTCCAATTAAAAACTTTCAAGAAATAATAAATACATATCCTCAAATAAAATTAACAAATTTCGCTTTGCTAAAAAAAGTGCTATCAAATGAAACGTCTTTGCCTGTTGAAATTGGCAAGTTTCTTCCTCTGATTGAAATTGAAGTTGCTATTGATAAATTGTCAGCATCAATATACATAAATGAATCTAAAGAAACAATCATGGCAAATCAAGATGAGATAAGACAAAAAGTAAATTCACTATTACAAGAGAAAAATATTAAATATGGCTTATTGCCAATAGATTTTACAAACATTGAACCTGGAAAATCATTCGTGGTTGCAAAAGGGGAGGATTCCGTAAAAGGTAAAGATGCGACTGTTCGTTATTTAGAAATACCTGAACGAAAACCTCTTATCCGTGAAGATGGACGTGCAGATTTCTTTGATATGAATTTTATTTTTGAGATTAGCGAAGGAGACTGGTTAGGCGAAAAAATATCCGCTGAATCTGGAACACCGGGAAGAAATATTTTTGGCGAAGATATACCTGCTCCACCAGGAAAAGATATACCATTAAAATATGATCCTAAGACTGCATTTGAAGTTAAAGAGGCAGGAAAAATAATCCTTCGTGCTAAAAGTAGTGGTGTCATTGATCGAAAAAATGGAACAGTCTCAATTAGTAAACATTTAATAATTGCAGGAGATGTTGGTTTTGACACTGGAAATATTCAATTTGATGGTTCAATTAGTATACGTGGTACAGTACAAAATGGATTTAGTGTAGTTGCATCGAGAGATATTTCTATCGAGCACTTAGAAGGTGTAAATGGTGCGAAGTTAATTATGTCCACTGAAGGTGATATTTTTATCCGTGGGGGTATTTTTGGCTTAGGTAAAACGAGAGTTGAAGCAAAAAATAATGTTTATGCAAAACATGTTCATGAAGCAAACTTAATCGCTGGTAATGAAATTATTATTGGTTCATATGCATTAGGTTCAAATTTAACAGCAAGTAAAATACATGTTGATGAACAAAAAGGAAAAATAATAGGCGGTAGGGCCGTTGCTCAATATACGATTATTACTGCTATATCAGGAAATAAGATGGAAAGAAGAACAGAACTTATAGTAGAAGGTAATCAGAGGCGAAAAAAAATGGAATTCATCCAAGAAAAAGCACAAACCTTAAAAGGAATACATGAAGAAATAATCCAAATTTCCTCTCAATTAAACAATATGCATTTATCATTCGATAAAATGAACAGTACACAATTGGATGCTCTTAATCAAGTGAAGCAAATGATTGAACAGAAGAAACAATTCGCTGAAAAAATAGACACTGAAATAAAAGAAATGATGAAAGAGTTAAGACTGTCGGCCAAAGAAGAAATTATTGTAAGAAAAGAAGCTTATCCCGGTACACATATACAAATTGGTAGAAAATCAAGTTTGTTAAATAATCTTACAAATGGAACATTTCGTATTGAGAATGGAGAGTTGAATGTATAGGAATATATCTATTTTTGCTCATCGAGGCGCCTCGGGTTACGAGGTAGAAAATACATTTGCTGCATTTGAAAAAGCACGAAAATTAGAAGCAAGTGGTATTGAATTAGACGTTCAAATTACGAAAGATCAAGTTCTTGTTGTATTTCATGATGTAAATCTTTCAAGGCTAGCAGGCGTTAATAAATCAATTTTAGATTGTACCTTTGACGAACTTTGTGAACTGAGAATTGGGAAACGCTTTTTTAGAAAATTTACAAATCATAAAATCCCAAGCTTGCATCAAGTTGTAGAATGGGCAAATAAACATCAAGTTCCACTCAATATTGAATTAAAAGAAACTGTTTTGGAGAATACGAACATCTTAGTTGAAGTACTACAAACATTAAATTTACCAAAAGGAAGCCATTTTTCATCCTTTCATGATGAACTGATGAAAATTGTCAAAATGCAAAGGCCAGATTTTGAAACAGCCATATTAGTAACAAAGAAATTTAATTGGGAACAGTTAAACAAAATGTCCCATATTGATGCAGTTCACGCACACAAGCGATTTTACAAAACTTTATATTTAGAATACTGCAAAAAGGCAAATAAAAAAGTGCGATTTTATTCAATTATTGGCACTGAATTGTTTTTAGCTAGCCCCGATACTTCTGTTGTCGGTTGGATCACCGACTACCCTGATAAAGTATTAAAAAAATTATAACTGGGATAATAATAAAGAGACTCAAAAAGTGGAACATTACTTTTTGAGTCTCTTATTATTTTGATTGCTTATCAAATTTTGGAGCAACTCGACCATTTTTTCGATCACGATTTAGTAAATAACCAGCAAAGAATCCAAGGCCAATTATTAAAAAAGCAATCCCAATTATAAACTGTAACCATAGCCAAGGAAATGGAGAGATTAACTTACCATATAAAGTATCACGTAGAAATTTAATTCCAGCTCCAGCCATTAGAGCAGGGATTAATAACACAATAAATGCAGCCATTCGAGCCATAAAAAGTCCTCCTTACAACTATCTTCATTTTACAATGGTGATAATGAATGTCAAGGAACGACATTTGTCTTTTGGGAGAATTCATACTATTGAACGAAAAATATTATTTGTAAATTATTATCTTGATTCGGTTAGGATTTATAAGTATTGTAGAAATAAGGGAAACTTACCGAGAAATATTTTGAATAAAATAGAGAAAATGGCTTTTTTAAAAGAAAGCGCTTTCGCAAGGGGAGGATTTAGTCGTGGAAATTTTTAAGTATATGGAAAAGTACGATTACGAACAACTGGTATTTTGTCAAGATCAAACATCTGGACTAAAAGCAATCATCGCTATTCATGACACTACATTGGGCCCAGCACTTGGTGGGGTTCGAATGTGGCCTTATGCTACTGAAGATGAAGCAGTTGAAGATGCATTGCGTTTAGCACGTGGTATGACCTACAAAAATGCAGCTGCGGGTTTAAATCTTGGTGGAGGTAAAACAGTAATTATTGGGGATCCTTCGAAAGATAAAAATGAAGAAATGTTTAGAGCCTTAGGGAGATTCATTCAAGGGCTAAATGGGCGCTACATTACTGCTGAAGATGTTGGTACAACTGAAGCGGATATGGACCTCATTCATGAAGAAACAAATTATGTTACTGGTATCTCACCAACTTTTGGTTCATCAGGAAATCCATCACCTGTAACAGCTTATGGTGTATTTCTAGGTATGAAAGCATCTGTGAAAGAAGCATTTGGATCAGACTCACTAAAAGGAATTCGTGTGGCTGTACAAGGACTTGGAAATGTAGCGTACGCACTATGTGATTACCTTCATCAGGAAGGTGCTGAACTTATTGTTACCGATATAAATAAAAAGGCAGTTGAACGCGTCGTAAGTAATTTTGGTGCCCGTGCTGTTCAACCAGATGAAATTTATAAACAAGAAGCTGAAGTATTTTCACCATGTGCATTAGGTGCAATCATTAACGACGAGACAATTCCGCAATTAAAAGCAAAGGTCATTGCAGGTTCTGCAAATAATCAATTAAAAGAGTCTAGACATGGCAATGTACTACATGAAAAGGGTATAATATATGCTCCAGATTATGTGATTAATGCTGGAGGAGTAATTAATGTCGCTGATGAATTATATGGTTATAATCGTGATCGAGCGATGAAACGTGTAGAAACGATTTATGATAGTCTTTCTAAAATATACGCAATTTCAAAAGAACAAAACATCCCAACATATTTAGCTGCAAACAAATTAGCAGAGAATAGAATTGCGCGTGTCGCAAAATCACGTAAACAATTTTTGACTAGTGAAAAAAATATACTTAATGGTAGATAGAATACTGACTGAGAATGGAAGGTGTCATATCTTTCATTCTCAAATTTTTCAAGGGGGATACTTATGTCTCGTGAATACGATTTAGTCATTCTTGGTGGTGGAACTGGAGGATATGTCGCTGCAATAAGAGCGAGTCAACTAGGGCTTTCAACAGCAATTGTGGAAAAAGAAAAACTTGGGGGTACTTGTTTGCATAAAGGATGTATTCCAAGTAAAGCATTACTCCGAAGTGCAGAAGTGTACCGTCAATCATTAAATGCTAGTGAATATGGAATTGATGTAGCAGCTGTTCGCGTCAATTTTAATGCAGTACAGAAAAGAAAGAATAGTATTGTAGAACAACTTCATAACGGCGTAAAAGGCCTTGTAAAAAAAGGGAAAATCGATGTTTATTATGGAACTGGGCGAATTCTTGGACCTTCTATTTTCTCACCAATGGCAGGAACGATTTCTGTTGAGAAAGAAGGGGAAGAAAATGAAATGTTAATTCCTAAAAACATTATCATCGCAACAGGCTCCTCTCCTCGAAATTTAGAAGGGCTTATCCCAGATGGAAAAAAAGTATTAAACTCAGATCATGCATTAGAACTTTCAGAACTTCCTAAATCAATCCTTATTGTTGGTGGAGGAGTTATTGGTATTGAGTGGGCTTCCATGCTTTCTGATTTTGGAGTAAAAGTTACAATTATTGAAACAAGTCAACAAATATTACCTTCTGAAGATAAAGATATTTCAAAAGAAATGGCAAAAATGCTAAGAGGCCGTGGTATTGAAATTTATACTAACGCATTTCTTCAAACTGACAAACTTAATCTATCAGATAAGAATATTAAAGCCACTGTCCTAATAGATGGTGAAGAAAAGAGACTTGAAGTTGAAAAAATGTTAATATCAATAGGGAGAAAAGGGAATATTTCTGATATTGGACTGGATAATACTGAAATTGAAATAGAATCTAGTTTTTTAAAAGTAAGTGAAACGTATCAGACGAAGGAAAAACATATTTACGCAATCGGTGATTGTATCGGTGGATTGCAGTTGGCACATGTTGCGTCACATGAGGGCATTGCAGCTGTGGAACATATTGTAAATGGAACTGTAAAAAATATTAGCTATGACAATATTGCTAGATGTATATATTCAAATCCAGAAGCTGCAAGTATTGGTTTAACAGAGGAAAAGGCAAGAAATCAAGGATATAACATTAAAGTGGGAAAATTTCCATTTAAGGCAATTGGTAAAGCATTAGTTTATGGGGAAATGGAAGGTTTCGTCAAAATAATTGCCGATCAAGACACGAATGATCTTTTAGGCGTTCATATGATAGGACCACATGTAACCGATTTAATTTCTGAAGCTTCTTTAGCTATGCTACTAGATGCAACACCTTGGGAAATAGGGGAAACAATACACCCACATCCAACATTAAGTGAGGTCATAGGGGAAGCCGCACTAAGTGTTGATGGTCGAGCAATCCATTTTTAATGGACTAATTCAATAGAAAGGGGATGATCTGTTTGACAAATGATAATTTACACCATAAAGACTTAGGATTAACTGACGAAGCTGTATTAAATATGTATGAAACAATGCTAATGGCTCGAAGAATAGATGAACGTATGTGGTTACTAAATCGTGCTGGTAAAATTGCTTTTGTAATCTCTTGCCAAGGTCAAGAAGCAGCACAAGTAGGCGCTGCTTTTGCATTGGACCATACAAAAGATTATATTGCTCCTTATTACCGTGATATGGGAGTTGTTTTACACTTTGGTATGACACCAAAAGATTTAATGTTATCTGCTTTTGCAAAAGCAGAGGATCCAAACTCCGGTGGCAGGCAAATGCCAGGACACTTTGGACAAAAGAAAAATCGAATATTAACAGGTTCTTCTCCTGTTGCAACTCAAGTGCCACATGCTGTAGGTGTTGCTCTAGTCGCAAAAATGCAAAATAAAGACTATGTTTCTTTTGTAACATTAGGTGAAGGCTCTACAAATCAAGGGGACTTCCATGAGGGACTTAATTTTGCAGGTGTTCATAAATTACCAGTTATAACAATGGTCGAAAACAATAAATATGCAATTAGTGTACCTATAGAAAAACAATTAGGTTGTGCCCAAGTTTCTGACCGAGCAATTGGCTATGGTATGCCCGGGTATACTGTTGACGGCATGAATCCATTGGAGGTTTATAAAGCCGTTAAAGAAGCTGCTGATCGAGCACGTGCGGGAGAAGGTCCGACACTGATTGAAGCAATTACTTATCGTCTTACAGCACATTCTTCTGATGATGATGATCGTCAATATCGTTCAGCAGATGACATTGCACAAGGCAGAGCAAACGATCCAATTACTCGCTTTGAAAATTATTTAAAAGAAAATGGTGTAGCTACGGACGAAATTTTAAATGAAATAAATGTCCGAGTTATGCAAGCTGTCAATGAAGCAACAGATTATGCAGAAGAAGCTCCATACTCTCCACCTGAACATGCACTTAAACATGTCTATGCGGAAGGGGCTGATGAATAATGGCTGTTATGTCATTTATAGAAGCTATTAATTTAGCGATGAAAGAAGAAATGGAACGAGACGATCGCGTCTTTATATTAGGTGAGGATGTAGGCCTTAAGGGTGGGGTATTTAAAGCAACCCAAGGTTTATATAATCAATTTGGTGAATATCGAGTTTTAGATACACCATTAGCAGAAAGTGCAATCGCAGGAGTAGCAATAGGAGCAGCAATGGTAGGGATGAGGCCAATTGCAGAAATGCAATTTGCTGACTTTATCATGCCTGCTGTTAACCAAATTGTTTCTGAGGCTGCTAAAATAAGATACAGATCTAATAATGATTGGACTTGTCCTTTAGTTGTTCGCGCCCCGTTTGGAGGTGGAGTACACGGAGCATTGTATCATTCTCAATCAGTAGAAGCGCTTTTTGCAGGTACTCCTGGCTTAAAAATTGTCATTCCGTCAACTCCATATGAAGCCAAAGGATTGTTAAAAGCAGCAATTCGTGATGAAGACCCTGTATTATTCTTTGAACATAAGCGTGCCTATCGTTTAATAAAAGGTGAGGTACCAACGGATGACTATGTATTGCCTATAGGAAAAGCAGATATAAAACGTGAGGGTGATGATATAACTGTCATTACTTACGGATTAGCTGTCCACTTTGCTTTACAGGCTGCTGAGAGACTTGCAGCTGATGGAATTGAAGCTCACATTTTGGATTTAAGAACGGTGTATCCACTTGATAAAGAGGCAATAGTTGAAGCAGCTAGTAAAACGGGTAAAGTACTATTAGTTACTGAGGATAACAAAGAAGGCAGCATAATGAGTGAAGTTTCTGCAATTATTGCAGAAGAATGCTTATTTGAACTTGATGCCCCAATTAAGCGTTTAGCTGGTCCAGATGTTCCTGCTATGCCATATTCACCAACAATGGAAAAATTCTTTATGATTAATCCAGATAAAATTGAGCAAGCGATGCGTGAGTTAGCTGCTTTCTAATGGAGGTGTAAGTGATGCCAATTGAAAATATATTAATGCCCCAGTTAGGAGAAAGTGTAACAGAGGGAACTATTGAAAAATGGTTAGTGAAGCCAGGTGATTTTGTTAACAAATATGAACCTCTTGCTGAGGTAGTGACTGATAAAGTAAATGCTGAAGTTCCATCTTCCTTCACAGGTGTTGTCCATGAGTTGATTGCAAAAGAAGGTGAAACTTTAGCTGTTGGTAAGATAATTTGTACCATACAAGTAGGTGATGATTCGGGAGCAACAGTAAAGTCAAAACCGACTGTTGAATCTATTCAAGCTACAACGACTGAGCTTAAACAACCCGCATCTGAAATCAAGCCAATTTCTAACAGTCAAAAAACACGTTATTCACCTGCAGTCTTGAAAATCGCACAGGAAAATAATATTGACTTAAATTTAGTGAATGGAACTGGTATAGAAGGAAGAATCACACGAAAAGATCTATTAAAGTTAATTGAATCAGGTGGCGTAATAAATAACGGCTCCCAACCGAATTTGACGACTCCGGAAGTCTCTATTCCTATAGCTCAACCAGTGAAAACAACAACTGAACCAGTTCAAGTATCAGCAGTAGGAGATATCGAAATTCCAGTAACATCGATTCGAAGAGCAATCGCTAATAATATGGTCCGCAGTAAAACTGAAATTCCACATGCTTGGATGATGATGGAAGTGGACGTCACTAATTTAGTTAGTTACCGTGATGGTATTAAATCTGAGTTTAAAGAGACAGAAGGATTTAATTTAACGTATTTTGCCTTTTTCATCAAAGCAGTTTCGATTGCTTTAAAAGAATATCCAATCATGAATTCAGTTTGGGCGGGAGATAAAATCATTCAGAAAAAAGCGATTAATCTATCGATCGCAGTTGCTACTGAGGATTCCCTTTTTGTCCCTGTCATAAAAAATGCTGATGAAAAATCTATCAAAGGTATTGCTAAGGAAATTAATGAATTATCTAAAATTGTCAGATCTGGAAAGCTTCGTTCCGAACATATTGAAGGCGGAACATTTACCGTAAATAATACTGGCTCATTTGGTTCTGTACAATCAATGGGAATTATTAATTATCCACAAGCTGCTATATTACAAGTAGAATCAATTGTGAAAAAACCTGTGATTCTAAACGGTGGTATGTTTGCTGCAAGAGATATCGTGAATTTATGTTTATCGATTGACCATCGAGTTTTAGATGGGTTAGTGGCTGGTAGATTTTTAAATCGAGTAAAATCAATTCTTGAAAATGCAGATGCTAACAATATGTCAATTTATTAAAAGCAAGGGGTTGTCTAGAAAGTGAACTTTCTAGACAACCCCGTCTTGCTTATAATAATTACCTGTTAAAAATTATTGCTTCTGCGGTGGTCACATCAAGATGTCACCATCCTCGGCGCAAAGGGTACGTCTCAAAAGGACTTTTCAGACGTACCCTTTGTTTTTTCTCTTTTATGGAAAGTCTTTCTATTGTAAAATATTATTAGGACATCATAAAGGGGGAAGCTGTAAAGCGAAAGTATGTCAAAAATGAAAGATATTCAATTTGAACAAGTGAACTATGATCAATGGAAAGAGCAAGCAATTAGCGCTTTAAAGGGGAAGCCGTTCAAATCTCTTTTTACTCGATCAATTGAGGGAATTACTTTACAACCTTTATACACTCAAGAAACTTTAGTAGACAAGCTTGGAGAAAAGCTGGAGAAACAAATTACAACAATCCGAAAGCTAAAAGCATCAACATCATTTTCTCCTGCGCAGCAAATTTTCGGTCATACAGAAGATCAGTTTTTCTCGAATATTACAAATAGTATAGAACGAGGGAATGCTGTATTAACAATAGATAGTCAAGTTTCATTTGAATGGTCTGAGCAATCACTTTCTAAACTAGCAACTTTACTATCAAACCATGAGTTTAAATTATTAGTACGTGATTCTTCGGATGTTCTTTTATCTGTTTTTGAGACTATTGAAGAAAGTAAACGTGAAAACGTAAAAGGTTATATTATTTCAGATGAACCTATCATTTTAAAAAGCTATCCAAAAATACGTACTATTTGTGCAAATACGATACCTTATCATTATGAAGGTGCAAACGCAGTTCAGGAATTAGCGTTAACTTTAGCTATCGCTCGTAAATATGTAGAGGAAAATAATTTTGAGTCTTTTGCAAACAAATTTTTTGTTAATTTTGCGATTGATACGAATTTCTTCTCAGAGATAGCGAAATTACGAGCTGTTAAAGTATTGTGGAAAGCGCTTTCAACTGCTTATGGTGTTTCGGAAAACATCACTTTACCAATAGTTGCTGAAACTTCCTTAAGAAGCTATTCAAAATTAGACGTATATGTAAACTTACTTCGAGCAGGGAACGAAGCTTTCTCGGCACTAATTGGTGGAGCGGATGTATTTACTGTTCATCCTCATGATGTACTAACAAAGCCAACAGACCAATCAATTCGAATCGCTCGAAACGTGATACTCGTGTTAAAAGAAGAGTCACTTGTTCAAAATGTAATCGATCCATCAGGTGGATCTTACTTCATTGAAACATTAACTAGCGAATACGTTGAACAGGCTTGGAAGCTATTCTTGGAAATCGAAGAAGCAGGCGGACTTGATGCGTATAGTCAATCTGGAAAACTTACAGCATTAATGGAAGAAGTGAATGAAGGTAGACAAAATGCATTAGCAACAAGAAAACAGTCTTTAATTGGGACGAATATTTATGCTAATCCAAGTGATGAGTTACAAACTGTAACGAATCCTATATTTGCTTATGTGAATCGTTTAGCAACACCATTTGAAGAATTGCGTTCAACCTATGAAACAATCCGACCTAAGATTGCTATTTTAACATTTGGGCAACTGAAAAACTTTAAAGCACGTGCTGATTTTGTTTCAGGATTCTTTTCAACTGCGGGGATTGTGTGTGAACAATCTGGTGAAATAAAAACAATTGATGCAGCTAAAGAATGGTTAATGAATAACAATTACGACTATGTTGTAGTTGCAACAACAGATGATGATACAAAAGAGATTGTACCTGAACTTTTAGCAATTAAACCTAAAGACTTATTACTTGATGTAGCTGGAAGATTTAAAGACGAAGAAGGGGAATGGCAAGCTAAAGGATTAAATGGTTTTATATATGCTGGCCAAAATGTAATTGAAAAATTAAATGAAGTAGCTAATCGTTTAAAGGGGGTACAATCATGAGCGCAAATTTCAAAGCGGTGAATATAGATCAAATATTAATCGACGAAAAATTAACTCCTACAAGTTCATTTATAACAAATGAAGAAATTGAAGTAAAAGATCTTTATGTGAAAGAAGATATACAAGATGTAAAACATTTAAGTGATAGTGCAGGTATTGCCCCAAATACACGCGGCCCTTATCCAACAATGTATGTTGCACGCCCATGGACTGTACGTCAATATGCTGGGTTTTCCACTGCAGAAGAATCAAATGCATTCTACCGCAGAAATTTAGCAATGGGACAAAAAGGATTATCTGTAGCATTTGACTTAGCGACTCACCGTGGCTACGATTCAGATCATCCACGTGTAAAAGGGGATGTAGGTAAAGCGGGAGTTGCGATAGACTCCATTGAAGATATGAAAATATTATTCGATGGAATTCCACTGGATCAAATGTCGGTTTCTATGACGATGAACGGTGCAGTTCTCCCAATAATGGCTTTCTATATTGTTGCAGCTGAAGAACAAGGTGTTACTCCTGAAAAACTTGCAGGGACAATTCAAAACGATATCTTAAAAGAATACATGGTACGTAATACGTATATATATCCACCAGCAATGTCAATGAAAATAATTGCAGATATTTTTGAATATACAAGTAAATTTATGCCGAAGTTTAATTCCATTTCGATTTCTGGATACCATATTCAAGAAGCTGGCGCTACAGCCGACATTGAATTAGCTTATACACTTGCAGATGGATTAGAGTATGTTCGTACTGGACTTAAAGCAGGCATTGATATCGATTCATTTGCACCTAGACTTTCTTTCTTCTGGGGAATAGGTATGAATTATTTTATGGAAGTTGCGAAGATGCGTGCAGCACGTCGGATTTGGGCACAAATGATGAGTACATTTAACCCTAAAAACCAAAAATCACTTGCATTGCGTACACACTCTCAAACTTCGGGTTGGTCTTTAACTGAGCAAGATCCATTCAATAATGTGACTCGTACATTAGTTGAGGCAAATGCAGCTGCAATGGGTCATACACAATCGCTTCATACAAACGCATTAGATGAAGCAATTGCATTACCAACTGATTTCTCAGCCCGTATTGCTCGTAACACACAATTATTCCTACAAGAAGAAACAGGAATGACGAAGGTAATTGATCCATGGGGTGGGTCATATTACGTTGAAAAGCTAACAGAAGAATTAACTGAAAAAGCGTGGGCATTAATCGAAGAAATTGAAGAATTAGGTGGAATGGCAAAAGCGATTGAAACCGGACTACCAAAAATGAAAGTTGAAGAGGCTGCTGCAAAACGCCAAGCGAAAATTGATTCAAAAGCTGAAACAATTATTGGGGTTAACAAGTACCGTCTACAGGAAGAAGAACCAATTGAAATTTTAAATATAGACAATACAATTGTAAGACAAAAACAAATTGAGAGACTTGAAAAAATGAAACAAGAAAGAAACGAAGAAGATGTACAAAAACATTTGGCGCGTTTAACTCGTGCTGCTCAAACAGGTGAAGAAAACTTACTTGCAGTTGCAGTAGATGCAGCCAGAGCTCGTGCTTCTCTAGGAGAAATTTCTGATGCCATCGAAAAAGTTTCAGGTCGTCATAAAGCAATCATCCGTTCAATTTCAGGAATTTACTCCTCAAACTTCTCAGATGAGGAACTAATTTCGGAAGTAAAACAAATGACAAATGAATTTCTTGAAAACGAAGGAAGACGACCTAGAATTTTAGTTGCAAAAATGGGTCAAGATGGACATGATCGTGGTGCAAAAGTTGTTGCAACAGGCTATGCAGACTTAGGTTTTGATGTGGATATTTCACCATTATTCATGACTCCGGAAGAAGCAGCAATTATGGCTGTGGAAAACGATGTTCACTGTGTCGGTGTATCTTCACTAGCAGCTGGCCATAAAACACTTGTACCTGAATTAGTTGAAGAACTAAAAAAACTAGGTCGTGAAGATATTATCGTCATTGTAGGTGGGGTTATTCCAGCACAAGATTATGAATTTCTTTACGAGGCCGGTGCTGTGGCGATTTTTGGACCAGGTAGTGTAATACCAATTTCTGCAATGAAAATTATCGAAGAAATTTATAAACGTTTAGGCTACGAGGAAGTGTCTGAATAATGAATGAAAACAAAGGGGTAGAGGAAAGTGCTTTATTTGTCATGGATGGGGTAAAAGGTGGTCATGACGGATTAACGAAAATTTCACACAAAAAATTTCGTAAAAAAAGAGAAGACAAGCTCGATATTCCTAATTTAGCAGCTGAAATTCGTTCTGGAAACCGAATTGCTCTGTCACGTGCGATTACACTTGTAGAAAGCTCAAATAGTGATCATAAGGAACAAGCACAAAAACTATTACAAGAGTTGCTTTCTTTTACTGGTAACAGTATTCGAATCGGTATAACTGGTGTTCCTGGTGCTGGTAAAAGTACTTTCATTGAAAGTTTTGGTTCAATGCTTTGTGATATGGGCAAAAAAGTAGCTGTTCTTGCAATAGATCCCAGCTCATCACTTTCGGGTGGTAGTATTTTGGGGGATAAAACAAGAATGGAGAAATTAAGCCGTACGTCGAATGCTTTTGTTAGGCCATCTCCAAGTGCTGGAACATTGGGTGGTGTCCATAAAAAAACAAGAGAAACGATGTTACTATGTGAAGCTGCTGGTTTTGACGTTATTTTAATTGAAACAGTTGGCGTTGGTCAAAGTGAAACTTTTGTAAGAGGCATGGTCGACTTTTTCCTATTACTTGTCCTAACTGGAGCTGGTGACGAATTACAAGGCATGAAAAAGGGAATTATGGAATTAGCGGATGGGATAATTGTTCATAAGAGTGATGGAGATAATGTTGTTCGAGCGAGAAGAACAGTTCGTGAATATAAACAAATTCTTCATTTCCTGCAGCCGGCAACACCTGGATGGATGAGTACTTCTTTAGCAGTATCTTCTGTAGAAAAAACTGGCCTAAAAGAAACATGGGATA
Source organism: Ureibacillus manganicus DSM 26584 (assembly GCF_000772945.1). Classification (GTDB taxonomy): domain Bacteria; phylum Bacillota; class Bacilli; order Bacillales_A; family Planococcaceae; genus Ureibacillus; species Ureibacillus manganicus. The sequence continues at coordinate 102,523 of NZ_JPVN01000012.1, read as the reverse complement.
TGATTTGTAAGTTTGAAGAGACTATTAAAGCTTCATCCTATTGGAATATGAGAAGGTCAGAGCAGACGAAAGATTGGTTCCATTCTATGATTACAGATCATTTAATTGAATCCTTTTATCAAGCATCCGACAGAAAAAGTCTAATCCAATCTTTAGAAAAATCCATTTTACATGGAGAAATAACTGTAACACAAGGTGTTAAAAAATTATTTGAATAGAAAACAAAATACCTCAAATTAATAAGTCTTTAATACTTAATATCTTTTCTAAATATGATAAAATATGAACGTGAAAGGAGTGGATATTAATGAATATGGATTATGATTTATTTATGCAAGAAATTACTAGAACTGCTCGTTCGGAAATGGAAGCAGCTGGTTATGAACAATTACGTACACCTGAGGATGTTGAAGTAGCTTTTGCTCGCCAAGGTACTACTTTAGTAATGGTTAACTCTGTATGTGGTTGTGCTGGTGGGATTGCACGACCTGCAGCAACAAACGCAGTACATTATGATAAAAGACCAGATCATTTAGTAACAGTATTTGCTGGACAAGACAAAGAAGCAACAGCAGCAGCTCGTTACATGTTTGGGGAAGACCATATCCCATCATCACCTTCTTTTGTTCTATTAAAAGATGGAAAAGTTGTAGCTGATATTGGACGCCATGAAATCGAAGGGCATGACCCAATGTCTGTAATTACAAACCTACAAGCAAACTTCGAAGAACATTGCGAAGAATTATAGTATTTAAAAAAATTGTCCTTAAGTGTTTCGCTTAAGGACATTTCTTCATTATTGCAAATCTTACAAACTACAAACATACATACATACTATTTTGTTGCTCATACAAAGGAGGCAATCTGTATTAAACCATTTCGAATCGGCTATCGAACAATTAAAACTGCAATCGGGGTTGCTCTATCGATTGCAATTGCTCAATACTTTGGACTGCAATATTTTACTTCAGCAGGGATCCTTACGATTCTTTGTATTCAAACAACAAAAAAGAAATCAGTACATGCGGTGTACACACGTTTGGTCGCAAGCTTAGTAGGGATGCTTTTTTCATTCATCGCTCTTGAAACGTTTGGATATAATCCAATAGTTCTTCTACTGACAATTCTTATATTCATTCCAACGATCGTTACTATTGGAGTTGCTCCAGGATTTGTGTCTAGCGCGGTTATTATGATGCATATTTATTCCGAGGCAAACTTCACACTAGCTCTATTCTATAACGAACTTGGGTTAATGGCAGTCGGTTTTGGAGTCGCACTCCTTGTTAATATGTATATGGGCGATATACAAAAACAATTGGATCACTACCGTGTAAAGGTAGAAGATTTGTACAGGAAAATATTTTCGGAAATTTACAAGTATTTAGAAAGTGGAGACACAAATTGGGATGGTAAAGAATTAATCGAAGTTGAAAAAGTATTAAACAAGGCAAAATCATTAGCATTTAAAGACGTTGAAAACCATTTAACACGTAAGGAAAACGAATACTATCTTTATTTTGATATGAGAGAAAGACAGCTTGAAATAATTGAAAGAGTACTACCTAAAATTACAACCCTTCCAGTGATGGTACAGCAAGCACAATTAGTTGCAGATTTTATGAAAGACTTGAGCGAAAATGTCCACTCTGGAAATACTGCACGTTCTTTTAGAGATAAATTGGAAATTGTGAAAAAGGAATTTGCAGAGATGCCATTACCCAAATCTCATGAAAAATTCCTCGCGATGGCGTCCCTTTATCAATTTATAGAGGAAATGGATGAGTATTTAGAGATAAAGCAAGGATTTAAAGGTTTGAAAGAGTAAATATTGTGAGGTTCATCAAAAAAGGGTGCATTCATTGTTTCATGAACGTACCCTCGCTTTTTATTAGTTAAACACTGCTAGTCCAAATGCAAAAGTTGAAATAATCATAATAGCTATCATTATATAAACTACTATTTTTTGAAACTTCTTATTACTCAATGAAAAATCGCTCCTTTTTGCCCGTTTAAAAGACTGAAATAACTATACTTTGAGTATCTAAACTAGCTAAAGTATATGTTTAACAGCCATAAAATGCTGAAATGTGTTTTGCAAACACCCAGTGGTGAAGAAGAAAATCCCCGATCCAAAAGATGAAATACTAATTTTATCTATTGTTAGTTTATCAAATATGAAAAAATTCTCAAGTACGTAGCGCGAATCTTTTAAATTATGTAAAATAAGAATAGAGGGGTGTTATTATGGAAAAAATCGATCATATTGGGATTGCTGTAAATAATCTAGATGAAAGAATTACATATTATACTGAAACTCTAGGTTTAAAACTATTAAAAATTGAAGAAGTTCCTTCGCAAAATGTGCGTGTTGCATTTATTGATGCAGGAAATGTTCATATTGAACTATTAGAACCATTAAGTGCTGAGGGAGCTATATATAATCATATTCAAAAACGTGGAGAAGGCATTCAGCATATTGCCTTTGAGGTACCTGATATTTATCATAAAATGTCAGAATTGCGTGAAAAGGGAGTTCGCCTTCTTTCTGAAGAACCAGTTCCTGGTGCAGGAGGATCGAAAGCAGCATTTTTACATCCAAAAGACTCTTTCGGCGTTCTGTATGAATTATATGAAAAAAGTGACAAAGGGGAATAGTGGATATGGATATGTTTGATAAAATTAATGAATTATATGACCGTAAGCGCGAAATCGAGCTTGGTGGTGGAGATAAAAGAATTGAAAAGCAACATGAAAAAGGAAAGTTAACTGCTAGAGAACGTATCGATTTATTGCTTGATGCAGGTACTTTTGTAGAAATTAATCCGTTCATTACACATAGAACTACTGATTTTGGTATGGACAAGCAAAATGGACCTGGAGATGGTGTAGTTACAGGATTCGGTAAAATTAACGGTCGTAATGTTTATTTATTTGCACAAGATTTCACTGTTTTTGGCGGTGCACTTGGTGAAATGCATGCGAAAAAGATTGCAGCTGTAATGGATTTAGCAGCTAAAAATGGAACGCCATTTATCGGTATCAACGATTCTGGCGGTGCTCGTATTCAAGAAGGGGTATTATCTTTAGATGGATACGGTCATATTTTCTATCGTAACTCTATTTATTCTGGAGTAATTCCTCAAATATCAGTAATTATGGGGCCATCTGCTGGTGGAGCAGTTTACTCTCCGGCAATTACCGATTTTATATTGATGGTTGATAAAACATCACAAATGTTTATAACAGGACCGAAAGTAATAGAAACAGTAACTGGGGAAAAAATTTCATCAGAAGATTTAGGTGGATCAAAGGTTCATAATTCAATCAGTGGGAATGCACATTTCCGTGCGCCAAACGAAGAAGAATCTATTAAACAGATTCAAAGATTACTAAGTTACTTACCACAAAACAATAAGGAAAAGACTCCTAAGGTACCTCGTCCAGAAGGTAATGATTATCGTCCAGATATAATCGATTATGTGCCAATCGAACCTACGAAACCGTATGATGTACGCAAAGTGATCGAACAAGTTGTAGACGCCGACTCATTTATGGAGGTACATTCTGAATTTGCGAAAAATATCGTTGTTGGCTTTGCAAGAATTGCTGGGGAGTCAGTTGGGTTAGTTTGCAATCAACCAAAAGCGTTAGCAGGTGGATTAGATATTGATTCTTCTGACAAGGCTGCTCGTTTTATCCGAACATGTGATTCATTCAATATTCCTATTATTACATTTGAGGATGTATCTGGTTTCTTCCCTGGAGTTAAGCAAGAACACGGTGGAATTATACGCCATGGTGCAAAAATACTTTATGCTTATTCCGAAGCAACAGTTCCTAAAATTACAGTTATTCTACGTAAAGCATATGGTGGTGCATATGTAGCATTAAACTCTAAATCTATTGGTGCAGATTTAGTGTTTGCATGGCCAAATGCTGAAATTGCAGTAATGGGGGCAGCTGGTGCAGCAAATATTATCTTTGCCGGTGAAATTGCAAATTCACCAGACCCAGAAAGCACTCGTGCAGCTAAAATTGAAGAATATAAAGAGAAATTTGCAAACCCTTACGTAGCAGCATCTCGAGGTATGGTAGATGATGTTATTGACCCTCGCGATACACGCATTAAGCTAATACAAGCGCTAGATATGTTGTCTAACAAGGAAGAAACAAGACCAGCGAAAAAACATGGGAATATCCCGCTATAATCAAAGAAAGAGGCTGGGACAAAAGATAACTTTCAACCAAGAGTCAGTATTGCTTATGATAAAAATCTGCTAACGCTATATTAGAAAGTCGTCGCTTCCGAGGCATGCGAAGACTCTCTCGAAAATACTAAAGTATTTTCTCGTTGCGATGATATTTCAAGGAAGCATTCCTTGTCCTGCAGGACGTAGAAGCCTCAAGGATCAAAGGCTAAGAGCGCAACGTCCTGTTGCAACGCCTTTGTGACCAACATCCTGTTGGCCCGAGACCCCGGAGAGCTTTAGCTCCCGGAGGCTCATGGCTTCCCTTGGATGCGCGAAGGCATGCATCGGAAACGAACGTCACTATATCAAAAAGGTACAATCCAAATTGAATGATGGATTGTACCTTTTCACTTATGTCCCAGCCTTTTATTTCAAATTACTTTAATTCATAGGTAATCAGTTTTTAAAATGATTATTTTACTTCTTTCTTTTTGATTGCTTCACCTTCTTCAGTTAATTTTAATGTTTCCCCAACAGATAGCCCTAATTTAGGGTCATCTAATACAAATTCTTCTTTAACATCATCTACAATTTCTTTAGTTCCATCTTTAAATTCTTTTATAGTTTGACCAACTGCACGGCCAAGTTGTGGTAATTTTGATGGACCAAAAACGATTAAAGCGATAACTAATATAATTACAAGTCCTGGAACTCCAATGGATTGGAACATTCAACCCCTCCTCTAGCTTTAAGCATTAATTCTAGACTTACTAAACTATCACTAATTTGAAGTATGCTACTTTAAGTATTCTTCTTAAACATGTATGTGTAACAATTCCTACCCTTATTAACAGGAACACCAAACGGATGTACCGAATTCCAATCACAAAAATAAAAATATTGTTATGATTAGGCAAATATCAAAAAGTGATATCACTCTTAATGTAACGAATCTAAAAAAGTAGAAATGTTGTTTTTATATACTTACAGGCGTAAAATAGGAAGAAAATATAGTAAAAAAAGGAGTTTTTGCATTGAATAGCCGATTAGTGGATGAATTTTTAGAATTAGTACAAATAGATTCTGAGACAAAACATGAAGAAATTATTGCTCCAATTCTTATAAATAAATTAGAAGACATGGGATTTGAAGTATACCAAGATGATGCACATACTAGAAACGGACATGGAGCAGGTAATATTATTGCTACACTAAAAGGTTCCCTTGACGTGCAACCAATCTATTTTACAGTTCATATGGACACAGTAGTACCTGGTGTAGGGATCAAACCTGTGATAAAAGAAGATGGTTATATTTATTCAGATGGTACTACGATTTTAGGTGCGGATGATAAAGCAGGAGTGGCTGCTTTGTTTGAAATGGCACGACGACTTAAAGAACAAAATTTCCCTCATGGAACGATTCAATTGATCATAACTGCTGGAGAAGAGTCTGGTTTAGTGGGAGCAAAAGAATTAGATCCACAAAAAATTATCGCTAAATATGGATTTGCAGTTGATAGTACTGGTCAGGTAGGTGGTATTGTTACTGGTGCACCTTATCAAGCAAAAGTGAACGCGAAAATTATTGGTAAAACAGCACATGCAGGTGTTGCACCAGAAAAAGGGATTTCGGCGATTACATTAGCTTCAAAGGCAATTGCCAAAATGAATTTAGGAAGAATTGATCATGAAACAACAGCAAATATTGGTCGCTTTGAAGGTGGAAAAGCTACAAATATCGTTTGTGATGAAGTCTATATTTTAGCTGAGGCACGTTCAATTAATGAAGAAAAACTTCATACTCAAACACAACATATGAAAGAAATCTTCGAAACAGTTGCAGAAGGAAATGGTGGTAGAGCTGAAGTTGAAGTTAAAGTAATGTATCCTGGTTTTTCTGTTACTGAAGAAGATCGAGTTGTACAAGTTGCAATGGAAGCTGTAAAAAATATTGGTAGAGAACCAAACTTAGGGGTATCTGGTGGTGGTAGTGATGCAAACATTATCTCAGGGTTTGGAATTCCGACTGTTAACTTATCGGTTGGATATGAAGAAATTCATACAACAAATGAGCGCATGCCAATTGTAGAATTAGAAAAATTAGCTGATCTATTAGTTGAAATTGTAAAATGTTCTGCTAAGTAAAAATAGGGGTGCCGAATTTATGTCATTTGAAAAATCTATTGTCTTCCAATCTCGAACAGAAGAATATGCAGTACCAGTAGAGCAAGTAGTTTCCATAGAGAAAATGGAAAAGATTACACCAGTACCACATTTACCACATTATTTATTAGGGTTTACTCGTATTCGTGGTGAATTAATTCCTGTTTTGGATTTTGGAATCATTTTATACAATACACCCAGTCCAAGTAGTACATCAAAGTTGATTGTATTGAATACTGAAGTTGTAAACTACGGTCTAGTTGTAGAAGAAGCAAAAGAAATACTTAACTTTAGTGAAAAAGAACTAACTCAAATGGGATTAGTAAACTATGCCAAGACCCAATATTTCACTGCTATTGCAAATTTAGAGAATCGAATGATTACTTGTGTAGATCCTAAAATTTTAGTAAATTCTCTAGAAGGGATCAGGGAAATTATTGAGTATTTGAGAGAAATGCTCGATGATGAGAATAATCATTAATGTAGTGGTTAGAATTTACCAATAATAATTGGTTAATTCTAGCCTTTCTTTTATAATAATGTAAGTAAGTACGATTTTTATGATTACGAGGTGATGATTATGTATAATCCATATCGTCCCATTTTAGATATTCCTAAAACTCGTTTAGAAAAAGTTCTAAATGCTATTTGTGGTGCAATCTTTCTATTCTCAATACTGTATGCAGTCGTAAGTTGGCCTCAATTGCCTGATCAAATACCGGGTCATTTTAATAGTTTAGGCGAAGTTGACCGCTGGGGCTCGAAATATGAAATTATTATTTTGCCAGTTATTGGCCTGTTTATTTTTGTTTTAATGAACTTATTCGAAAAAGCACCACATATGCATAACTATCCTAAACGGCTAAATGAGAACAATGTAAAACAATTTTATCTAAATAGTAGACTTATGCTAAATATGACAAAAAATATGTGCCTAATTATTTTTGCAATACTAATAATACAAATTATTCGTGTAGCTAAGGGCGAAATTCAGTCGTTAGGTGGCTGGTTTCTTCCGGTATTTATAGGATTAGTAATGATTCCTATGATTATTGGAATTTATAAAATTTCAAAAATAAAGTAATACTAAACATATGATATATGTTTTTGTTTGGGAGTTTTAAACTTGAAAAATTGGCTATTTGTATTTATGGGTGGAGCAACAGGGGCTACCTTACGATTTCTTGTTCAATCACTTACAAACACTTATACCATGCTTTGGATAGTTAATATAATAGGTAGCTTTGTAATAGGTTGTTTAAATGGTTTGTTTACTAAAAAGGATAATGAAGCACTGAGATTATTTTTAACAACAGGTATGTTAGGAGCTTTTACTACGTTTTCAACCTTTTCGGAAATGTGGTTTCACATCCTAAAGGTAAATTTAATTGAAGGAATACTTTTCGGTATTGTTATGACAGCATCCTGTTTGATTTCTGCTTTTTTAGGGTATCGAATAGTTCGGGGTGATTAGTGTGGAGTGGATCATGGTAGCCATAGGTGGTGGAGTTGGAGCTTTTCTAAGATACGCAGTAACATTATTTATTACTAAACTACATTATCCCGCATATTACGCCACTGGTGTTGTCAATTTAGTGGGTTCATTTTTACTTGGAATAGTAATCCATAGTCTAAATGAAGAAATGATAATTTCATTTTTAGTAGTTGGTGTATTAGGTGCTTTTACTACATTTTCAACTTTTGCATTTGATTTTGTTGGACTTTTTAATAAAGGACATATAAGTAAAGGCATCAATTATATATTAATAAATTTAGTTGGTGGACTTCTACTCTTTGCAATTGGATATTATATTTAAGCGTCAGTGCATTTTTGTGCACTGTTTTTTTATATCGGAAATTTGACTATATTAAATTACTAAAATATACTTAGTTACAAAATGTAACTTGAAATTTAGGAGGACAATTTAATGTCAAAGTTTGAAATAGGTGTATACACATTAGCAGATATAGGTCCAAATCCATTAACTGGAACGACTATAAGTGCAGAAGAACGTACGAAAGAGATTATCGAGGCAGCAAAGCTTGCAGATGATGCAGGCCTTGACATATTTGGGGTTGGTGAACATCATCGACTAGATTATGCGGTTTCGTCACCAGCAGTATTGTTAGCTGCAGTGGCTATGGTTACAAAAAAAATTCGTTTAACTAGTACTACTTCTGTGTTAAGTACATTAGATCCTGTTCGCTTGTTTGAAGATTTCGCGCAACTTGATCTCATATCTGGTGGTAGAGCTGAAATCCTTGCTGGTAGAGGTGCTTTTATAGAGTCGTTTCCGTTATTTGGCTATGATTTAAATGATTATAATGAATTATTTGAAGAACATCTTGAGTTACTTCAATTATTAAACGAAAAAGAAATTGTATCGTGGGAAGGAAAATTCCGTTCTGCACTGGTAAATGCACAAATAGCCCCCCGACCAGTTCAAAAAGAAATTCCGTTATGGATTGGTGTAGGGGGTACATATGAAAGTGCCTTACGTGCTGGTCGATTGGGAGTAGGGATGGCTCTTGCAATTTTAGGTGGGGATCCAATGCGTTTTAAATTCTTAGTTGATGGTTATTATGAAGCTGCCAAAGAAGCTGGTCATGCAAAGGATAACTTAAAAATTGGTGTGACTGGTCATACTTATATTGCAGAAACGATTGAACAAGCAAGAGATGAGTTTTTCCCATATTACGCAAACTATTGGACATATGTAAACAAACAAAGAGGTATGGGATTTAGAATTACTAAAGAAGGATTTGAAGGAATGACTGCTCCAAATAGTGCATTATTTGTTGGAGGTCCAAATGAAATTATTGAAAAAATTCTTCATCAACATGAGCTGTTCGGCCATCAAAGATTTTTAGCACAGGTAGATATTGGTGGCGTACCGTTCCGGGATATTGAAAGAACAATTGAACTCCTAGCTACAAAGGTAGCTCCAGTAGTAAGAAAAGAATTAAACAAGTAATATAACAAGTAATAAAACAAGGTAACTTTTCATCATAAAGTTACCTTGTTAAAGTTGTTTATTCGATTTGTTCGATTCGCAATACATGTGTAATTTGAGCTGGATAGGATTCCATTACCATCCCATCGTAGATAACGCGTATTTGGGACCCTTTTGGCAAATCTACTACATTAATACTTTCTAAATGATTATTGAACACTTCGTCAATATTTTTATGGGCTATCGTAAATTCTCCGCGATGGTTTATATCATTTTCAGGTATACCACCAAGATGGAGCGTGCCATTGTCATTATTTAATACGTTAGCATAAAAGGATTCAGTTAAGTATTCAGAATTATTATGTTTTCCTACGTAATAGCCAGCTATAAAAGATACAGTGATAGAAAAAATAATAATAAACAATAAAATCCACTTATTTAATTTCATGTAAAAATCCTTTCCTTTGATGTAAGTGGTAAAATACACTAAAATGATTAACTGTGTATAATATTATATGAAAATGATTGAGGTAGTAAATGGATAATACGATAAGAAAGCTATTAATTGAACAGTCTGATGAAAAATATCAGGAATTTCAATCCAAACTAATACCTAATTTACAAATTTCAAGTTTTATCGGGGTTCGATTACCTGTGCTTCGAAAAATGGCAAAAGACATTTCAAAAGGCGATTGGCAAAACTTTTTAGAACAAGCACCTGAAGAGTACTTCGATGAAGTCATGTTAAAAGGTTTAGTTATTGGATACATAAAAATGTCAATAGATGAAAAACTACAATGGATTGAATGGTTTGTACCTAAAATCTCGAATTGGTCTATTGGTGATAGTTTTTGTTCTGGACTAAAAATTTCAGAGAAAGATAGAAAAAAAGTATGGGACTTTATTATGCCATACTTAAATTCAACGAACGAATATGATGTTCGTTTTGGAGTTGTCATGTTATTAAACTATTTTGTCGAAAAAGAATATATCGTAATGATCTTAAGACTCTTTAATAGTGTTAAACATGATGGTTATTATGTAAAAATGGCAGTTGCTTGGGCAGTTTCAGTTTGTTGTATACATTTCCCAAACAAGACAATTAAGTTTCTCGGTAATAATGATTTAGATGACTTTACTCATAATAAAGCAATACAAAAAATGATTGAATCTAATCGAATTACTGAAGATACTAAAAATGAACTACGTCAATTAAAACGAAGATCAAAATAATAGGTTATTGTTTATATTGAATTCCTTCAAGCTGAAGTAATTTTTCTTTTACAGGAATACCACCACTATAACCTGTTAACGAACCATCTTTACCAAGTACACGATGACAAGGGATAATTATTGCAATTGGGTTAGCTCCAATTGCTGTCCCAACTGCTCGAACTGCTCTAGGATTTCCAATCATATTCGCAACATCAGAATAACAAATAGTCTTAGCATATGGAATTTTAAGCAAAACATTCCAAACGTCTATTTGAAAAGTAGTGCCTCTTAAGTCAAAAGAACAAGTAAATTCTTTCAATTCCCCATCTATATATTGAACTAACTCTTTGACATAAGGAGTTAGTCTTTCATCGTCTTTTAGAAGGATTCGGTTCTTCCATTTTTTATTGACCCATTTCTCAAATTCGTCAAATGGTTCATTTTGTGATCCCGTGTAACATAATCCTTTTTCTGTAGCTGCGATATACATAGACCAACCATTATACTCAAATAATGAATAAAATATTGTTTCATTTTGTCCCATTGATAACTCCTCCATTTTCTACATATTATCATGAAATTACTTACATTTAGCATAAAATTCTAATCCTGAATATTGAGAGAAATTGGTATGATATAATTCTACTATAGTATTTTTGTATAAATGTTGAGCATGATTAACGAATCTTTAGGATGATTATAACTAAAAAAGGGGATTCTGAGTGTAATTTCATGTAATTTTAAAGTAAGGAGACCGATTTGTGCAAAAAAGTAAGAAAACACCTTCATTATTTAGACAAGCAATCAGTGTAAATAAAAAACCATTTCCATGGTTAAAGGCATTTTTAGCTGGTGTAGCTGCAGGTCTTCCAATAATCTTGTTTAGTTTTTTAACTGGTAAATTTGAATATGGACTTATCGCTGGATTAGGTGGTTTTACTTATTTATATGTATTTCCAATTCCTTATGCACAATTAGCGAAAAAGTTAGCATTGGTAGTACTATCAATTACTGCTTGTGTATTTCTAGGTACTATTTTAGCCCCTTATCCTATTGCAACAGCAATTATGATGGGATTGATTGGATCAACTGCAATATTTATATTCGGTGCATTTCGATTAATTGGACCGTCTGCCATATTCTTTGTTCTTGTTTTTGCAATGACAACCGGCATGCCAGTGAAGCCTGATGATGCCTTTATTAGAGCTGGATTAGCATTCTTAGGCGGATTATTATCATTTATCATAGCTATGACTGGTTGGATATTTAACCCTTATGGTTCAGAGAAGAACATAGTTAAAAGAACGTACAATGTATTAGCTGATTATTTAGATGCTTTAGGTACAGAGAAAGAAAACGATAGACAACATCATGTAATGGCAACTTTAAAAGAGGCAAGTGAAATTCTAACCTCAGGATATCTACCTTGGAGAAGAACAGATATATTTAATCGCCTCTATGTTTTAAGTAATTATGCGCATAAAATTTTTCTATTTGTTGTGGAAAATTTTCAAAAATCAAATGAAAAAATACCTCTACAAACTGGTGAATCATTGAGGTTAATTGCAAAACTTATTGACTCTAATAATCTTCAAGATGATGCAACAATACAATTACCACATCCAAAATCAATGGAAGAAAAAAGCGCTTTGCTTTTCATGGAAATTCAGGAAGCAAAGGATAGTCTAAAACTATCCAGTGTAAATTTAAAAGAACAAGTAAATATTACTCAACCATCTGCTATAAATGTTATTTTAGGTGCATTTGATAAAAACTCGATTATTTTTATTAATGCTATAAGATTTGGTTTTTTCACGGTAATAGCGGCAATTATTGCTTATGAATTTGAATTTGAGCGTTCTTTTTGGGTACCTTTGTCCTGTGTTGCAGTGATGGCTGGGTCTACTGCGGTGGCGACATTCCACCGTGCAATCCAACGAAGTTTTGGAACCATTTTGGGGATTCTAATAGCAAGTGTCATTCTATCCTTACATCCTTCAGGATTCTTTGTTGCAATTTTGGTTTTCTTATTAACGTTCATAACTGAATTATTTATCGTAAAAAATTATGGATTAGCTGCACTATTCTTTACTCCAAATGCCCTCATCATGGCTGAAAGTGGAAACCCAGGTGTGTATTCGTTTCAATTTTTTGCTTCTGCAAGGTTAATCGATGTGGCGATTGGGGTTATAATTGGTTTAATTGGTGTTTGGTTAGTAGGAAGAAAATCTGCTTCAAGTAGATTACCACACTTAATATCCAAAACGATTCGTAGCCAAGCACAAAGTTTTTATTTACTATTTTCAGATCATAAAACACATACTAAATTTACGGAAAACATTGAGTTTAATAAAATGACAACAAATATGTTGAATTTAAAAACGGTTTATGATACGTCATCTGGTGAAATTCCGAAAGATAAACAAGCGCTAGAATATTATTGGCCAATTGTTTTTGCAATTGAAGAATTGGGCTATTTACTAGAACAGAGTTCAAGATTGAAGTATAGAACCGAATTAAGTGATGAAAAGCTAGCACAATATTTACTTGTTTTTGAAACATTAGCAAATGCGGTGGAACTAAAAATCAGTGCACCAGAAAAAAGTGTTCCCGAAATCCCTAGATTTCAAAGTATACAAATTACAATAGAAGAATTGCAAAAATATATCAAACGCCATAAATAAAACTCGTGATGATTGTTCACGAGTTTTTATTAATATTAATGCATTCTAAGTTTCGTTCATTGACAATTATAAAATATAATGGTATATTTATCTCGAATTAAAGATATATTGCTTCGAGATAGTTGGTGTGATAAGGAGGGAGCACCTTTGAACCAACAAAACAGTGCATTAAAAGCATTTACTGTTCTTTTAAGAGCAAGTCAGTCGATTCAGGACGCTTCTAGAAAAGATCATGTAAAATTAGGGCTCAATCCAACTGAATTTGCAGTTATGGAGTTCCTATACCATAAAGGTGAACAGCCCATTCAGGTTATAGGTAAGAAAATTTTAATAGCTAGTAGTAGTATCACATATGTTGTGGACAAGTTAGTTGAGAAAGGTTTTGTAAAACGAAGAGCATGCCCAACTGATCGTCGTGTAACTTATGCAGTAATTACTGTTGAAGGAAAAAAATTAATGGATGAAATCTTTCCAGCACACGTTGAAAAGATTGAGGAAATTTTTAGCATATTAACAAAAGAAGAAATAAAAATCTTAATTGATTCCCTTAAAAAGGTTGGTTATAACGCTAAAATTATTTAATTTTTAAATATCTTGAATTCAAAATTTTTGTCTTTACTAATATTATCCTATTTAAAACGTGAATAAATGGAACTATGAATGGTGAAATTATTAATGTTAAATGTTTTCCCAATTCCATTTAATAAGTTGTAAAAGGATTGATGTATGACAAACAAATTCACAATATAGCTTCTATTCAATTACGACGTATTTGATGGAATTACAGGAGGATTAACATGGGATTTTTCAGTAAATTATTTGGAAAAAAAGAAGTAGTAACTCAACAAGTAAGCAAACAAGAAGTGAACGAACAACAAAATGGAGGAAAAGAAATGTTAAAAATCGGGATCATCCTAGGAAGTACTCGTGAAGGCCGTGTAAGCCCACAAGTTGGAGAATGGGTAAAAGGAATTGCTGAATCGCGCGGAGATGCAACTTATGAAATCATCGATATCGCAGAATTCAAATTACCATTATTAGGTGAACCTGGTGGCGACGCTTCTGGTGTAGCAGCTTGGTCTCAAAGAGTTGCAAGTTGTGATGGATTCGTATTCATCGTTTCTGAATATAACCATAGTATTTCAGGTGCTTTAAAGAACGCTCTAGACTTCTTACGTGAAGAATGGAACAACAAAGCTGCTGGTATCGTAAGTTACGGTTCAGTAGGTGGTGCTCGTGCAGCTGAACACTTAAGAGGTATTCTAGGCGAGTTATTAGTAGCGGATGTTCGTGTACATCCAGCGTTATCACTATTCACTGATTTTGAAAATGGAAATGTATTCAAACCAGCTGATGTTCAAAAGCAATCTGTCAATGATATGCTTGACCAGTTAATTGCATGGAGCGGAGCATTAAAAACAGTTCGTAAATAAATAAAATAGACGAATGACTCAAAAGGGGGTTTGTAACTCCTTTTGAGTCATTTTTTCTTAATTCAACTCCTTTTGAATACAATATGTATGTTAATACTATATTAAATTGGTAGTCATTATTTTCTAAATTACGGAAAATCATGTAATATTAAATCAGTGAATGAATTGATACGAGGAGTAGGGTGAATGACAGAGAAAAAAACTTCAGCTAAAAGAGAGTTCATCTCTTGGGTATTTGCTATTATTTTTGGGATTGTTGTTGCATTTGTATGTAGAGAATATATATTTTCTCCTGTTGTCGTCAAAGGTGCTTCTATGATTCCAACTTATGAAAATAAAGATGTCATCATAGTAAGTAAAATTAGTCAACTCAACCGATTTGACCATGTCGTTTTTAAAGCACCATATGAAGATGAATACTATATTAAACGAGTGATTGGATTGCCGGGCGATACTGTAGAGATGAAAGATGATGTATTAACCGTTAATGGTGTCGAATATGAAGAATCATATGTAAATCGTGAGGATGCCAATCCTTTACAAAATCGAATTACAGAGAATTTTACACTTCAAGAAATTACAGGTGAAGATACTGTACCAGAGGGTTTTATATTCGTATTAGGGGATAATCGATTAAAAAGCGCTGACAGTAGACATTATGGGTTAATTCCAATAGATTCAATTTTGGGTGAGTCTAAGTTAAGAATATTCCCTTTTCAAAATATAAAACTGTTTTGGTAAAGGGGGAAAACAAAGCCTATGAAGATAAATACTTATGGGGATCAGAAAAATCCAATCATCCTATTCCTTCACGGTGGAGGTGTAGGAGGATGGATGTGGGAGGAACAAATTCAGTACTTTGAAAAGAATTATTATCTTCTAGTACCGGAACTCCCACTTTCTAATCCTCAGTTTACAATTAACAAAACTGCATTAGAGTTAAATCAAATCTTATATGACTACATTGAAAACCGAAAAGTTATACTCGTTGGTTTTAGTATAGGTGCTCAAATAAGTATAGAGATGCTTGGGAATGATCCTAAAATATTTTCAACTGCAATGATTAATAGCGCATTAACAATTCCAATTCAAAATCGATTTATGGACGTAACATTAAAATCTTCATATCCATTAACTAAAAGTCGACTTTTTGCAAAAGTTCAAGCTAGTAGTATGGGGGTACCTGAAAAATATTTTAATACATATTTTAAAGAATCACTGAAATTCTCAAAAGAAGCTTTTCTCAATATGATGAAAGAAAATATGAGCTTTCACGTTCCGGCATCATTCCATGAAATAGAGCTTCCTATTCTTTTTACAATGGGAAGTAAGGAACAAAATATTGTGAAACAATCTTTTGAAAAGTTGATAAACAACTCATTGAATTCAACTGGCCATGTTTTTGAAAAAGTTGCACATAATGCACCATTCAAAGTAGCTTCTGAATTTAATATAGTGCTAGAAAACTGGTTAAAGGAAGTAGTAACAAATAAATAAATCACCAAAAAAGTGGATGAAGTTTTATGGAGTAGGACTTGTTATCATTTTTATAATCCAAGGCTTTTTCTTTTGGACAGAAGATAGAGTATTATCATATTTTAATATGATTTGTGCAGGTGTAATTTTAGTATTACTAATTTCAATGATTGTAAAAGAAAAGAAAGTTAGTAAAAATAGAGGCGATATAAAATGATTAATATCGAACATATAAATGTATTACGCAATAAAAAATATATACTTAAGGATCTTTCGTGGACTGTTAATAGGGGAGAACATTGGTGCATCTTTGGTCTCAATGGTTCAGGTAAGACCACATTATTAAATGTAATTAATGGCTATGTGTACCCTCAAGAAGGTCGAGTAAGCATACTTGGTAAAGAGTTTGGAAAAACAAACTTACAAGAATTAAGAAAAGAAATTGGCTTGGTTAGTTCATCTATAAAACATGAATTCCTGAAAAATGAAAGTGTGCTGGGTGTTGTATTAAGTGGGAAATTTGCTTCTATTGGTTTATATGAAGCAGTATATAAGAAAGATGTAGAAATAGCTCGAAAATATTTGGAATTTTTAAATTGTTTACATTTAGAAGATGAGGATTATGGTGTGCTTTCACAAGGTGAGCAGCAAAGAGTGCTGATTGCAAGAGCCCTTATGGCTAACCCAAAAATCTTAATATTGGATGAGCCATGTAATGGGCTTGATATCATTGCAAGAGAAGAATTATTGATGTTTATAGAAAAAATGGCACAACAAGAGGATGGCCCCACATTAATCTATGTAACTCATCATATTGAGGAAGTTTTACCTTGTTTTACACATTCTTTATTATTAAAAAAAGGTACTGTCTTTGCACAAGGGAAGTCTGAAAACTTGTTAACTGAAGGTACCTTGTCTACATTTTTTGAGAGGCGAATTTCCGTTCAGTACGAGCAGAATCGAACATGGTTAGCAATTAAATAACATAATAGTAAAAAAGACTAATATTGATAAATCATATTTAATATAAATGTGATTTTCAAATTAGTCTTTTTTATTCATATTTAGATCGAGAGAACATAAAATTATGATTAAGTGACTTACAGTTTAAGTTGCGCATTAATTTTACCATTAATGAGGTGATTTGATAATTTAGCTTCTGCTATGAATTGCTCCCGTCCTTTTAATTCTTTACGAATCTCATTTGTCCATACTCCATCTTCAAGTCGATTTGCGATCTCTATTAAGGTTTCAATATCTTGAAATGAAAATTTTCGAAGGCCCGTTTTAGAACGTTCAGGAAAGATTAGTTTACGAGACTCGTAGTAACGAATTTGTCTTTCAGTTAAGCCAGTTAGTTCACTTACTGTACCAATCGAAATTACCTTTTTATGTTTAAACGAACCATCAGTTAATGGCATTGAATGACCTCACTTTCAAAAGATTCGGAAAAATGGATAATTCATTATATTCTACTTATTTTACTTAACGAAAACAACAAAAATCCTGTCGATGGCGTAAGAAAACGTTACACAAATAACCCTATATTTTGACAATATCCAACAAATATTCGATGTATGAAAAATATTAATGTTACAAATTACTTTGATTAATAAAAAGTGTGTAAGAACATCTGACAAGCTTAATGTGATTTAAAAATTTCATCTTTATACTTAGAAAGAACTAGTTTCAAAACTAGTAAAATAACAACTAAAAAGAAATAGGGGGTTTGCTATGAAGTTTAAAAAGGCAATTGGGGTACTTCTCTCCAGTGTACTTACGGTTGGGTTATTAGCTGCCTGTTCATCAGGTACATCTGATTCAAGTAAAGGCACAGAGACAAGTAACGGAAAAACAGTTATCAAAATAGCTACGCAATCACCACTTTCAGGTGGATCTTCAGTAATTGGAGATGCAATTAAATCAGGGGCTCAAATGAAATTAGAAGAAGAAAAAGCAAAATTTGAAGAAATGGGCTTCGTTCTTCAACTAGAGCCATATGATGATCAGGGAGATCCGAAAAAAGGTGTATCCAATGCGAACGTAATTGGTGCGGATGAAGCGATTTATGGTGTAATTGGACATTATAACTCCGGTGTTGCCATTCCTTCTTCTGAGGTGTATGAAAAATATAATCTTGTAATGGTTTCGCCGGCAAATACTGCGGTAGAAGTGACAGAGCGCGGTTTAAAGACAGTAAACCGAATTGTAGCTCGTGATGATTTACAAGGTCCTGCAGGTGCAGATTATGCGGTTAACGAATTAGGTGCAAAGAAAATTTTCGTTATTACTGACAAAACAGCTTATGGTGTAGGAATTGCAGATACATTTACTGCAGAAGCAAAAAAATTAGGTGCTGAAATTGTAGGTGAAGGTTCTGTTACGATCGGTGAGAAAGATTTCAATGGAGTAATTAACCAAGTTTTAACAGCATCACCTGATTTAGTATACTTTGGTGGTCTATATTCTGAAGGTGGAATTTTAATTAAACAAGCTCGTGACAAAGGTATAACTGTACCATTCATGGGTGGAGATGGGATGGACTCATCTGGTTTAGTTGATATTGCTGGTGATGCAGTTAAGAACACATTTATCACTTCAATCGCAGGAGACAGTAATGCGACAGAAGCTGGTAAGAAGTTCGTAGCTGATTACAAGGCGAAATTTAATAAAGATCCTGAATCATTCTCTGTATATGCTTACGATTCAATGGGTGTATTCTTAAAAGGTTTAGAGGATGCAATTAAAGCTAATGGTGGTAAGCTTCCATCTAAAGCAGATGTGGCTGCAGCAGTTCGTGCAATTGAAAATTATGAAGGTGCATTAACTACTGTAACGTTCGATGATAAAGGTGATAACGTAAATGCGAAAGTGTTTATCTATGAATTTGAAGAAGCCTCATATCCTCCAGTCCAAGTTGGTGAAGTAGGTCAATAGAAAAGCGAAGAACGCCCGCTTAGCTCCGAAAAAAACTGGAAGAACTGACAACAATGGCGCGCTCTTTGCCCTTGGTGGCAGTTCTGAAGTTTTCGAGGAGCTGGCGTTCGAAGCTAGACAATAGACCACATTCTTAATGTGCAAAAAAAGGTGTTGGGGTTTCTCTCTCAACACTTTTTCTGTACATAGGATTGGGACAACTTTAAAAAATATTATCCGAATGCATTTATCGAATTAATCGAGATGATTAATAGCATTGAATATGGTTCGCATCTAGGAAAAGATTGATTTAGGGAGGGTTTAGGATGCTTCAGGAATTATTATTCAGTTTACCTCAAGTATTAATAGATGGACTTGCATTAGGTGCTATTTATGCTGTAGTAGCACTTGGTTACACGATGGTCTATGGTATTTTACAACTGATTAACTTTGCACACGGTGAAATCTTTATGACTGGTGCTTTCATAGGAACAGGCTTCTTTATAATGCTAATGGGAATGAGCTGGGCTGCGGCAATTCCTCAATTACTTTTATTTATAATTGTAATATTAATAACTGCATCATTTACTGGATTGATTGGAGTGGGAATGGAGAGGGTTGCCTATAGACCGTTAAGAGGTGCTCCAAGATTAATTCCATTAATTACGGCAATCGGTATTTCATTTATCCTGCAAGATGTAATCCGTTTCATCGCGGAACTTACGACTGGTCGCTACATCTTAACAGGTCCTTCACTATTCTCTGATCAAATAACAATTAGTTTTTCTTCAATTTCAAGTTGGTTTAATAACGCTAGTTTTAAAACATCTTTCCTTATTGTTTTAATTACTGCAATTTTGCTAATGGTTGCACTTGATTACTTTGTAAATCGAACAAAATGGGGAACTGCTATCCGTGCGGTTTCATTAGATCGTGAGACAGCTTCATTAATGTCTATTAATGTGAATAAAGTAATTTCAACTACATTTTTTGTAGGATCTGCGCTAGGTGGAGCTACAGGTGTATTATTTGCTATGCAATACGGGACGATTGACCCTTACATCGGGTTCATCCTTGGGTTAAAAGCGTTTATTGCTGCAGTATTAGGTGGAATCGGTAATATTCGCGGAGCTATGCTTGGGGGGATTTTACTTGGTGTGATGGAAATGTTTGCAGCTGCAAATCTCTCTGTTCTAACAGGAGGAATCTTCGGTGCAGAATATAAAGATGTATTCGCGTTTGCTATTTTAATCATTGTGCTTATTTTCAGGCCAGAAGGATTACTAGGCAAACCGACTGCAGAGAAAGTGTAGGTGACTATGATGAAAGAGAAATTAATTGGCTTTTTACAAAATAAATGGTCACAAGTTATTTTATTTACATTATTTGTCGTGATTACTTCCCTATCTTTATATTTATCTCAAAAATCAGTAGTAGCCTTTTTATTGTTATTAGCATCATTACTTATTCTTTATTATATGAAATTAAAGAATTTAACAAAGTGGATCATTGGTGGAGGAATTTTATTTATCTTATTACCGATGGCGTCAAGTGGAGGACCAGCATTCCAGTCGTATATGGAAGTAGCAACGATGGTTGGAATATATGTTGCAATGGCACTTGGACTTAATATAGTTGTTGGTTTAGCTGGATTACTAGACTTAGGGTTTGTTGCATTCTTTGCGGTTGGTGCATATTCGTATGCTATTTTCGCTACACCACAAGCTTCCAACTTTATGCCGTTTGGAAGTTACCCATTAGGTGGGGAAAGCTTTTGGATCTTTTTAATTATTGGCGGTATTTGCGCTGCTATTGCGGGAGTACTTATTGGGATACCGGTACTACGTGTAAAAGGGGATTATTTAGCAATTGTAACACTTGGCTTTGGGGAAATTATTCGTATCGTGTTTAATAATCTAGATCGACCAGTGAACTTTACTAATGGTGCAATGGGTATTTCCTCTGTTACACCTCCATCTATTTTTGGTATACAGCTAGTATTTCCACACCACTTCTATTTTGTAACTTTAGTGATTCTAGCTTTTACAATCTTTGCAGTTTTACGTTTTGAACATTCAAAGCTTGGAAGGTCCTGGAAGGCCGTTCGTGAAAATGAAATAGCTGCTCAAGCTATGGGAATTCCTTTAGTTAAAACGAAGCTTTTGGCATTTGCGCTAGGGGCTACATTTTCAGGGATGATGGGAGTTGTCTTTGCAGCTAAACAGGCATTCATAGACCCAACTAGTTTCACCTTGTTAGAATCATTCACAATTCTAGTAATGGTTGTTTTAGGTGGTATGGGTAGTGTTCCTGGAGTTATTTTAGGTGCTGCTCTTGTTACAATCTTGAACTTACAAGTTTTAACAGAGCTGACAAACTGGGTAAATCAGTTAACTTTAAATGGAATCATTAATGTTCCAGATGCCTTATCACCAGCTAAAATGCAAAAACTAATATTTGGTTTACTTCTAGTAATCTTTGCATTATACAGACCTATTGGATTAATCCCTGCGAAAAACAAAAAGTTTGATGAGAAAAAGTTGAAAACAAACAGACTTGCTATCGACCGGGAAAATACTGTAGCGATAGATAAAGATAACGTTTAACTTCATTCAGCAATTCATTGTAGGAGGGGTATATATGCCGATATTAGAAGTAACAAATGTAACGAAGGAATTTGGTGGGTTAACTGCTAATAAAGATATAACGTTAAGTGTACAAGAAGGCTCCATTACTGCAGTTATTGGACCTAATGGAGCAGGTAAAACTACATTTTTTAATTTAGTAACAGGAGTATATCAACCAACTTCTGGAGAGATTTTAGTAGAGGGTAAATCGGTTGTTGGTTTAAAGCCTGATGAAGTAGCAAAAAGAGGTATTTCAAGAACATTTCAAAATATTCGCTTATTTGGAGAAATGACTGTTATTGAAAATGTTCTAGTTGGTATGCACAAACATTTAAAGACTGGTTTGCTTGGAATACTATTAAATTTACCTAGTACTAGACATGAAGAAATAGAGGCGGAAAAGGAAGCTTATCGTTTGTTGGAATATTTTGATCTTGCAGAATTGTTGAATGAAAAGGCGAAGAATTTAAGTTATGGTGCACAACGGAAGCTTGAAATAGCTCGTGCCCTTGCAACGAAACCTAAATTAATATTATTAGATGAACCTGCAGCAGGAATGAATCCAAAGGAAACAAAAGAGCTAACTGATATCATTAAGAAAATGGGCGAAGAATTTGGTGTATCGATCTTGCTTATTGAGCATGATATGAAGCTCGTTATGGAAATTTCCGAACACATTTATGTATTAGATCATGGTGAAAAAATTGCTGAAGGTAATCCAGATGATATTAGAACAAATCCTAAAGTTATCGAAGCTTACTTAGGTTCAGGTGCGGTGCAATTAGGGCAAAGGAGTGAGACAAATGCCAATACTACAGTTGAATAATATTGAAACATATTATGGTGCCATTCAAGCATTAAAAGGGATTAGTATGGAAGTCGGAAAAGGAGAGATTGTTACACTAATTGGAAGTAATGGTGCGGGTAAATCAACTACGTTAAAGTCAATTAGTGGTTTAGCAAAAGTGAAAACTGGATCGATCCTATATAAAGATAAGGATATTACAAATAGACCTCCACATGAAACAACACTTTTGGGACTTGCACATGTTCCGGAAGGTAGGAGAATTTTTGCACAATTGACTGTGAAGGAAAATTTACAAATGGGCGCGTATTCTGTCAAAGGGAAAGACGTAATACAAGAACGGATGGAAACGGTATTTAGTTACTTTCCTAGATTAAAAGAACGATTGAGTCAAAAAGGTGGAACGATGAGTGGTGGGGAGCAGCAAATGCTTGCAATAGGTCGTGCACTCATGATGCAACCGGAAGTATTAATGTTAGACGAGCCTTCCATGGGTTTAGCTCCGATTATTGTAGAGCAAATTTTTGAAATCATCCTTCAATTGAATTCTATGGGAATTACCATTCTATTAATCGAGCAAAATGCTTATCAGGCTTTAAGTATTGCTCACCGTGGTTATGTTATACAAAATGGATCTATTGTATTAACGGGAACAGGTTCTGAGCTTATTGAGAACGAACAAATTAAAGAAGCATATTTAGCTTAAAAAGTAAAACGACTATTGACTATTCATAGTCGTTTTCTCTTGTAATTGAACTTTTTATAGCACATTTCACTCACTGACCGAGTTTGACATACGACATATTAAGAATTATGCGTAAGTTTCACATAATTTTAAATATGTCGTATGTAGATTACGATTGAGAATATTTTTTAGTGTGTAAAGATACACTTGATTATTAATTACTGTAACAAAATCAGACATGATTAGTTATAACGCGGAATACTTAAAGATAACTATTCAACATTTGTTTAGAAATTAAGGTAGAATGTAGTAAATAACACTATGGAGGAAATTCAATTGACAATTGCAACTTTAATGAAAGACGAAAATGGTTATACAGCAGAGTATGTTAGACAATTAAAACAACCATCAGAAAAGGTATGGAACAGTATTACAAATAATGAGAAATTGAAAAAATGGATGGATCATTTAGAAATCGTGGATTTACGTAAAAACGGAAAAATTCTTTTTCATTACAATGATGGGTCTGATCAAT
This sequence comes from Ureibacillus manganicus DSM 26584, assembly GCF_000772945.1. Lineage (GTDB taxonomy): Bacteria > Bacillota > Bacilli > Bacillales_A > Planococcaceae > Ureibacillus > Ureibacillus manganicus. The sequence continues at coordinate 78,835 of NZ_JPVN01000012.1, read as the reverse complement.
TTGAAGAAATGGTCATAACAGATTATGAAGAACATTCTATGATTGAATTCGAATGGGGTGAAGACTTCGTCCGTTTTGAAGTAATACAAACTGATGAAGGGACAACATTAATTATGAAGGAATCTATTCATCATTTAACTGATCATACACCGAAAGACTTAGCGGGTTGGCAAGTTTGCTTAATGCATTTAGCTAATGTCATTAATGATGAATCGGTAGAAGTGCCGGATAATGAGTGGGAAAAGTGGTTTGAGATATACAATACCCTTTTAGAACAATATAAATAAGAAATGAGGAACTCCTTTTAAAGGGTTCCTCATTATTATTTATTAATATACTTTATCGCCGTTGAAAATAGAGTTTTTTACAATTACATAATCAACTGTACGAATAGCATCAAGTTTCGTACCGCCTGCATATGAGATTGATGATTGTAAATCTTGTTCCATTTCAATTAAAGTATCTTTCAAATTACCTTTATGTTCAACCCACATTTTCTTTCCTTCAACGTTTTTCTTCTCGCCTTTTTGGAACTCAGAAGCGGAGCCGAAGTATTCTTTATACATTTTTCCGTCTTTTACAACTGTTTGACCTGGTGATTCCTCGTGGCCAGCAAATAATGATCCGATCATTACCATAGAAGCGCCAAATCGTACAGATTTTGCGATATCACCATGTGTACGGATACCACCATCTGCAATAATCGGTTTTGTTGCAGCTTTAGCACACCAGCGTAAGGCAGCTAGTTGCCATCCACCAGTACCGAATCCTGTTTTAATCTTCGTAATACATACTTTACCTGGTCCAATACCAACTTTTGTTGCGTCAGCACCAGCGTTTTCTAACTCACGCACTGCTTCAGGAGTTCCAACATTCCCAGCAATAACAAAACTTTGTGGTAAGTGAACTTTAATATGTTTAATCATAGCAATTACATTATTAGAATGTCCGTGAGCAATATCGATCGTTATAAATTCAGGAACTAAATCCTCAATCGCTAATTGTTCGATAAATTTATATTCTTCTTCTTTTACCCCAACACTAATAGAAGCAATAAGTTTTCTTGCGTGCATATCTTTAATGAAATCAGCACGAGTTTCAGGATTGAAACGGTGCATTATATAAAAGTAGCCGTTTTCAGCTAAATTAATAGCAATTTTTTCATCGATAATTGTCTGCATGTTTGCCGGTACAACCGGTAATTTAAATCTGTGACCACCAAAAAGTATTGAAGTATCACATTCTGAACGACTGTTTACAATACATTTATTAGGAATTAGTTGAATATCTTCATAGTCAAATACGTTATCCATAAAAACACACCCCAAAAACGAATATTTTTTAATAATAGGCTATAATTGTTCGCCCTTTGGTAATTTAACCTATTTCTTCTACGATGTCAAAGCTTTTTGTGTAATTAATCTATTTAAAGTTTGTGCGATGTCAGTTATATTATGTTTTTGTAATTGATTAAAGTTATACAATTTAAGCTATTGTTCATTTCAATTAAGTTGTGTCAGAAAAGATAACATGGTATTTTTTGAATTGCATAAAGTATATCTTTTAGCCTCAAAATAATAATAGGAGGAGATGTAATTATGCCAAAAGATACACAAAATCAGCATGTCCAAGCAAGTCCACATGCAGATGGAATGCAAGAAAATATAATAAATGATTCAACTGCTTCAGCTGGAGACAAATTAAGTGTTTTCACTTATACGAAGCAAGATGAGGAATTTGGAGTGGAAAAAAATCCGTATCATTTTACTCCAATAGAAGATCCAATGATGTCACGATTTGAGAGACTAATGAAAGGTCACCAAAAGAAAGAGTAAGTAAATTTTGTTCCAACTTGTATATAGACAAAAACACAAGCCCCCGGTCCTTCTAGTCATAAACTGTTAGGAAGGGGGGCTAATCTATGCAGGATCGAATAAAAGCGTTAATAGGTCAGCCAATCGGAGTAGCATTTAAAAATGGCTTGTCAATTTCAGGTGTATTATGTGAAGCAACAGATGATGAAATTGTCCTAATGGAATACGTATATCAATCAAAATTTAGACAAAAGCATTATGATTTAGATCTGATTGATGGCATTTATATGTTTCCGAGTTATTTAACTGATAAAATGTTGAATTAAACAATACTTAAAAAAGGTCACAAGTGATTGTGACCTTTTTCGTGTTGGGGATCTTAAAAACATGCTTTCACCTTCACTTAATGTAACTATTTCTAACATTAGATAAATATCATCGAATAATGATATTGACTGTGTTTCCAAATAAGTTAAAATTAACCTATATTAATCATGTAACATTATCTAACATTAAAATTGTAATAGAAGTTACATGGAAACTAAGGGAAGGGAGAATGTTTTATGGATGTAGGTGCTGTCGTTGTTCTAATGGATAACCTTTGGGTATCCATTGGGGCCATATTAGTTTTCTTTATGATTGGGGGATTCATCTTATTAGAAGCTGGATCAACAAGAATGAAAAATGCTGGTCATATTGCTGGTAAAACAATTTTCACTGCTGGTATTGGATCTTTAGTTTTCTGGGCAGTTGGTTATGGATTTATTTATGGTGAAGGAAATGCTTTTATCGGTTTATCGAACTTCTTTTATGGTGATTATTCTGCTACTGACGGAAGTTTAACTCCTGCTGTAGATTTCACATTCCAAGTAATGTTTGCTCTAGTATCTTTAACAATTGCCTTTGGTGGTTTTGCTGAACGTGCCAAATTATCTGTATATGTCATCTTTGCTGTAGTGTTTTCAGCCATTATTTATCCAATTGTTGCACACTGGGTCTGGGGTGGAGGTTGGTTAGCTGAACATGGAAAACAGGATTTTGCAGGTTCAACAGTTGTTCATTTAACTGGTGCAATGGCCGCACTTGCTGCAACAATGATCTTAAAACCACGTATTGGAAAATACAATAAAGATGGATCTTCAAATAATCTTTTAGGTCACAATCAAGTTTACACTGCATTAGGTGTATTAATCCTTTGGGTAGGTTGGTTTGGATTTAACGGGGCATCAACATTTGGCGTAGCGGATGGATTTTTAGGCTTCGTTCTATTAAATACGCAATTAGCAGCAGGTGCAGGTGCGATTGCTGCCATGTTTACAGTTTGGGCTGTTACAGGTAAAGCTGAGGTACCAACAACACTGAATGGAGCACTGGCTGGATTAGTTGCTATCACTGCTTCTTGTGGATTTGTGGAACCTTGGGCAGCAGTAGTCATTGGAATTGTTGGTGGGGTAATGGTTGTATTCTCTATGAAACTATTTGATCGAATGAAAATTGACGATCCAATCGCTGCATTATCGGTGCATGGTACTGTGGGAGTTTGGGGTACTTTGTCAAATGGATTGTTTGCAGTTCCAGCTTTATCGACTGATATCGAATGGGGTCAAGCTGGATTATTCTATGGAGGTGGTTTTACTCAGTTAGGAATTCAAGCATTAGGGGTGGTGGCTTCAGGAGCTTTCGCATTTGCAGTTTCATTTATCGTTTTAAAAGTTTTAGATATGGTGATAGGATTACGTGTTTCAGAGGAAGAAGAAATTATGGGTCTTGATATTAGTGAACACGGAAGTTATGGATATCCAGAACAAATTGCTATTGAAGATACAAAATTAACAACAGCTGCTACAACGCAAAACTAAAGTGAAAGATGACGTTTGAAAAGTGCTTCTGAGATTCACATTTGTGAGAACCACTAATTCAAAGTTAAATCATCGAATGGCGAAGATGTTAAAAGTGAATTTTTAAAATAAGAGGTTGATTTAAAACGAGAAGAAGTTTTAAATCAACCTTTTTATTTTAGTAACGTATCCAACTTAGTCCTGTTGTCCCTTCACCGGCATGAACTCCAATTGCAGCACTAAATGGATAGATAATAAATTGAATCGTTGGGAATTGTTGTTGTAATTCTACTTTCCATCTAATAGCTTCTTGTTCATTATTACAATGAACAATTGCAACTTCATAAATTGTATGTCGTTGTAATTGATCTTCTAGTAGGTTATTTAAATAGTTTTTTGCTTTATTGAATGTGCGTACTTTTTCTTTTAGCACAACAAGTCCGTCTTCAAATGATAAAATCAAATTAAGCCTAAGTAAATTACCAATCATTGCTGCAATTCCGGGAACCCTACCACTTTTGTATAGTTGGGTTAAATTTGCAGGTACACCTGTTAAAAATATATTTTCAGCAGTTCTTTCTAAGGAGTCAATGATTGTTGGAGTATCGTATCCTGCCTTTTCTAATTCAATTCCACGTTCGATTAATTTTTCCATAGGGTAAGAGATGCTTTTTGAATCAATCGCATACACTTTAAAACCTGCTTGATGGGCAGCTGTGTATGAACTTTCATAGGTGTTAGAAAGTTTACTTGATGTGTGAATTGCAATAGCACAAGTATAGCCCTCTGATTTTAACCGTTTATATAATTCTATGGACTCCCCAATTACAGGTTGTGAAGTGGTAGGAAGTTTTTTAGCAGACTTTAGTTTTACATAAAATTGTTCAAGGGACATATCTATTGTTTCTCGTAATGGCCCATCCTCAAAAATAACAACAATAGGTAGTACAAAAATATTATTTTTTTTGATAAATTCCTCATTTAACATAGCAGAAGTATCTGTGACCCAAGCTATTTTATCTTTCAATACAATCACCAACTTTCACTCATTTCTTCATCAAAACGAATTACTGTATCTAATGAAATACATCATTTATAATTGTTATTTCAAGTATGTTCTTCTATTGTATTATTTTTAACGATTTGGTTATTCGTCATATATAAAAATACCAATTTTACATACAATAGTTTGACGCAATTTAATTATTAATGTACACTTGCTTACGAAAAGTAAGTTGTGGGATATTACAGCAGAAATGAATGGGTGATTCTTATGAAAAATCTTTTATTAGAAAATAAAAAAGAAGTATTATTTAATAAAATGAAAGTTGTACAATTTAAAGAAAAACAAACTATTTGCATAGTAGGACCTGTAAAACTACCGATTAAGCAGGGAGATTTTGAGACTACATTCCAATGGTATACTTGGTTAACAGTTGATGGGCAAAAAACGAAGGAAGACATTCTTGATTTAATCTTGAGTGAAAATTTGGCTTCGAAACAACAGTCATCTGTATTGGTATATGGTGATTTTATAAACGAAGATGATGCAATTATTCGTATGCATAGTATTTGTCATACTGGAGACATTTTTGGTAGCCAACGTTGTGATTGTGGCTATCAGTTACATGAATCGATGAAAATGGTAAAGGAACACGGTTGTGGCGCTATTTTTTACTTAGCGAACCATGAAGGTCGTGGAATTGGATTGTTTTCAAAATCATTAGCATACTTACTACAAGAAGAAGGCTATGATACTGTAGAAGCAAATGAAGCATTAGGGTTTGAAGACGATACGCGATCTTATGAAGAAGCTATTCAAGTATTAGAGTCGCTAAGAGAGAAACCTGTTACATTAATAACAAACAATCCGAACAAATTAATAGCATTGAAAAAACACGGATTATTAGCAGAAAAACATATTTCAATTTGGGGTGGTTTAACAGAAACAAATCGCCTTTATTTAAGTACAAAAATCGAAAAATCAGGACATATTGTTGATTCTAAAATTAGTGTGTAAGTAGGTGCATGTATTGAAAACAGATAGAGATTATATGCAATTAGCTTTAGATTTAGCAGCTTCTGCATTAGGAAAAACAAATCCAAACCCTGTCGTAGGTGCAGTGTTAGTAAAAGATGGTGTCATTGTCGGTTCTGGGTTGCATCGAAAAGCAGGGGAACCTCATGCAGAGGTGCATGCTTTTAATATGGCTGGAGATCATGCTGAAGGGGCAACGCTTTACGTAACTTTAGAGCCTTGTTCCCATTTCGGGAAAACACCACCTTGTGCAAATCTAGTGGTGAAATCAAAAGTATCACGTGTTGTTGTTGCAACTCGAGATCCTAATCCAGAGGTTGCAGGTCGTGGAATTCGTTTAATAGAGGATGCGGGCATTAAAGTGGATGTTGGTGTATTGGAAGATGAAGCTATTAAACTCAATGAACGTTTTATTCACAACATGTTAACGAGCCGTCCATTTGTTATCTCTAAATTTGCCATGACATTAGATGGGAAAATTGCGACTTCGAATGGCCATTCAAAGTGGATTACTGGGGAAGATGCTAGGAATCATGTGCATGAAATTCGCAATAATGTAGATGCAATTTTAGTTGGGATTGGAACGGTTTTAGCTGATAACCCACAGTTAACAACGCGTTTGAAGACTGGTAATGTAAAAAATCCAATTCGTGTAATTTTAGATAGTCAACTACGCATGCCAATGGAAGCGAAAGTGTTAGACACTAGTGAAGCGAAAACAATCATCGTTACATCTACATCAAATATAGATACAGCCAAAGTGGCAACACTTGAGGACAAAGGCATTACAATAGTTTTCGTTAAGAAAAACAATAATGGATTAGATTTAGAAGAAATGCTAGACCAATTATATAAACTTGGGATTACTGATGTATTAGTTGAAGGTGGGGGAGAAGTGAATGCATCTTTCCTTAGAGCAGGACTAATTAATAAATACCTGGTTTATATTGCACCAAAAGTTCTAGGTGGTAAAAATTCTAAGTCTCCATTTTTAGGCGAAGATTTGCAAACAATGGACGATGCAATTGAGCTTGAATTTGAGTCTTATCAACAATTTGGACAAGACTTATTAGTAACAGCTTATCCAAAGAAAAGGTGAAATAATGAATTATAAAACGGATGTATGTATTGTTGGCGCGGGACCAGGTGGCGCATTACTAGCTTATTTATTAGCCAAACAAAATGTATCTGTCATTTTAATCGAACGTCATCAAAAAATTGCCAAAGCATTTCGCGGAGAACATTTAAACGAAGTTGGCGAAGAAATATTAAAGAAATATGATCTATACTCTAAAATCGAGGAATTAGGTCTCCTTGCCATGGAGTCATTGGAATATTGGGAGAATGGAAAGCTGTTAAAGAAAATTCTCCCTGACCCTAAAATAGGGCATCTAGGTATTCATGTCCCACAAGCGCATCTTTTACAAGTAATTCTTGGGGAAGCGCAACAATTTCCTCCTTTCACATTAATGACAAATACAAAAGTCATTGATTTATTAATGAACGATGAAGAAAGAATACTCGGTGTTAAAGCGATGTGTGAAGGAAAAGAAGTGACAATTGAAAGTAGAATAACTATTGGTGCAGACGGTCGTTATTCTACAGTAAGAAAAAAAGCGGGAATTGAAGTTTCGAAGATAAAACATGGCTACGATTTACTATGGGCAAGAATTCCTGCACCACCTGGTTGGGAACCTTCCATTAAAATGGCACTTATTGATGGCTTTCAGCTTTCTTTATTTACACAGGCAAAAGGGTATATACAAATCGGGTGGAACATCGAAGAAGGTTCATTTCCTGAATTACGTAAACAACCATTTACTACATTTATTGAAAAATTAATTCAGGCTTTTCCTATACTTGACCGTTCTGTTAAAGAAAATATTACATCATGGAATGATTTTGTCTTACTTGATGTGTATAGTAATTTCAGTGAGACTTGGGTGAGAGATGGTGTTGCTTTTTTAGGTGATGCTGTACACACAATGACCCCAACAGGAGCATTTGGTCTAAATAGTGCAATGAAAGATGCGGAATGTTTAGCACAGATCATTACACCAGAAGAAATAAATAAACTAGATTTAATACAATGTGAAACAGAACGGAAAAAGGAAATCGAAAAATTACAAAAAATTCAAATTGAAAAAGAGCAAAACTTTGCAACTCAGTTTGTTATTTATTCATAAAAAGGTAGGTATATTGTGAGATTTGGATTTGATATAGACGATACTTTAATTAATTTAAGGGAGCACGCCTTCCATATTTATAATAAAAAATTAAATAAAGATGTTGGATTAGAAGTGTTTCACCAGTTGAAGACAGTAGAAATTCACGAAGCCTTTGGAATGGATAAAGTAGAAGGTGGAAAAATGTGGACAAGCTTGTTAGAGGAGATTTACTTCACAAACTGTCCGGCATTCGATGGAGCAATTGAGTTTTTAAATGGGCTGCAGGCAGAAGGTCACGAAATTTTTTATATTACGTCACGGCCTTTAGAATATTGTCCACGAACAAAAGAGTGGGTAAAGAATCTTGGTTTTCCGGTAAAAGACGAACATTTCTTTTGTGGAATGCAGGATCAAGAAAAAATTAATATTATAAAAGACTTGAAATTAGATTATTATTTTGATGATAAACCAGCAGTTCTAGAAACTTTAAGAGATATTCCTACGAAAGTATACGTAAAAAATCAATCTTATAACAAAGAAATAAATATTCCAAGAGTGAATAACTGGAATGAATTTAACATTTATTAATCTAATCGTAAAAGAGAGAGTCCAAAAAATGGCTCTCTCTTTTTATAATTTTTTATGACGGGTCATTTTTCATGGCTACAATGTAAATGCAATTTTACTTAGAAAACAAGAGGGTTGTAATTAGTTGTTTATGTGTTTGTTAGTGAATTTTTATTAATTGATGTTAAAAAAGCCATGTAACCCAATAGTATAAAACAACTAATGTAAAGATTACTGTTGGAGGAATTACTACAATTGTAACTTTAATATATTGCCACCATGTTATCTTTATTTTTCCTTTAATTAAAATGTGCATCCACATTAAAGTTGCTAATGTTCCCATTGGAAGTAAGAGTGCACCCATATCACTTCCGATTACATTTGCTAGATAAGCAACCTTTAGTTCAAGCGGTTTTAGATCCATATTAGTAAGTGTAATAGTTCCAACCATCAGTGCAGGGTGATTATTGAAAATATTTGATAGTACAGATAGTAGAGTTCCCATTAAGACACTTGTATGGAATAGGTTATCATTTACTATAGGTCTCATTGTTTGTACTAACATATCCGTTAATCCGATATTCGTTAATCCGTAAATGAGTACATACATACTGAAGGCGAAAACGATTATATACCATGGGGTTTTTTTGATCATATCTGTTGGGGGGATTTTTAAATAAATCCATCTCCAACATAGCAAGACGATTGATCCGAGTACTGCCATTACAGAAATCGGAATTGATAAAAATGACGCAAAGAATAGACTAATTCGAACGACAAAAACAAAAAGAAGTACATATAGCATGAATTTATTGCGATCTTTCTTTGATTGTTGTAATAATTTTTGTTTAATCGGATGGTATGAAGGGGATGACATCCCAGCAACTTTAGTTGGAACGGTCTTTGGTAAGATTTTTCTAAAGTATAGGAATAGCAGTGAAACTAAAAGTAAAAGTCCTAGTGTAGCAGGAACAAACATCATGGCTGTATGTGAAGTTAAACTCATATCAACAATTTTAAGTGCTATTAAATTTACAATATTACTAACGCCAATTGGAGCACTAGATGCAGTAGCGATCAAAGCACCTGATAGTAAATAAGGAATTTTTTGATGATTTTTTAATCCCATGTTATTTAGTAGCATGATTAAAATAGGTGTTGTAATTAAAATACTACCGTCATTATTAAAGAAAAGCGTCATTAAGAAACATAAGAGATTGACATACCAAAATAATCGTATACCCGATCCTTTTGCTATTTCCGCAAGTTTTTCTGCAACCCAATTAAAAAACCCAAAGCTTTCTAAGACAATCGCCATTACAATCGTCGCCATAATGGTTATCGCAGCATCACTAATTGTTCTTGTAATATCTATTAAATCTACAAGTGTCACGGTCCCACATAGTAAAATAACTAAAGCACCAATCGTAGAAGGAATTGCTTCGTTTATGTTTCTAGGTCTCCAAAGGATAAATACTAAGGTAACCAAAAATGTTAGGATGGTAATAATTACTATTGGATGCATTTTCCTTTCACATTCTTTCCGTATACGGTTATATAGTGTTTGAATATTTATTTTTCGAAGAAATGTCCCCCATAAAAAATTTAGTGATGCTACACTATATAAATATGAAAAGGTGTATTCTTAAGATGGTTTTAAACCTATTTTTTAAAAAGATGTATAAGCCTATAGACTGTTTCCGTATGAAGAATCTAAATAATATTTAGTATCATTGTGAGAAAAGTATGTTGGAATTTGCAAAAATAAAAAACCTCTCAAGATTGAGAGGTTAACAAATAACAGTGAATTTAGTATTTTAATGATGGAATAAGTTGTTGACTTAATAACCTGTTGCGAACAATTATTCCAAAATAAGCAGCTGCTACCGCTTTAACAATACCTAGTATGATAAATGGATAAACTCCACCCATGAAAGCGGCTTCCCAAGAAATACTCAGTGCAACTTTCAACCATGCTGTTCCAAATGCTAAAGTTATTACCATACCGATTAAATTAGAAATAATTGCATGTACATATGTGTAACCGAATTTATCCATATATAAACCTTGGATAAACGCTTGTGCTAGGAAACCGATAATATATCCTCCAGTTGGGCCTACTAAAACACCTATACCACCTGACATACTTGAGAATACAGGCATACCAATTGCACCAAGAAGAATATAAACTAATACGGCTAAAGATCCATACTTCGTACCTAAAATTGTTACAACTAGTCCTACAGCTAAAGTTTGTCCTGTAATTGGAACGCCCATTGGTAATGGAATTGAAATTTGTGCAAGTACTGCGATGATTGCTGCCGCAAAGGCAGTAACTACATACATTTGTGTTTTGGATTTCATAAAAGCACTCCTTTGTGTTAACCTATTAAAATTTTAAGTTTACACAAATGAGATTATTATATTTTCATTTTTTTGTCAACTCATTTTTTAAATGAGACGCTATTATGATAATATTTTAGAAAGTGAGGTGGAATAATGGGGGCAGCACGCATCATCTTCCATGTAGATATGAATAGCTTTTATGCATCGGTTGAACAGGCATACAACCCGGATTTGAAAGGGAAAGCAGTTGCTATTGCAGGCAATCCAAAAGAAAGACGGGGGATTATTGTTACTAGTTCGTATGAAGCGAGAGCTAAGGGAATTTATACGACAATGAATGTTGGTGAAGCTTTGAGAAAATGCCCTGATCTTATAGTTTTATCACCAGATTTCGTAAAATATCGAACTGCTTCTAAGGCAATGTTTTCTATTTTAAGAGAGTATACAGATATGGTAGAACCTGTTTCTATAGATGAAGGATATATTGATATTACTGAGGTTTCAAAGAAAAGGCATCCACTAGAAATAGCAAAAGAAATTCAACTACGCATTTTGCATGAATTAGATTTACCTTGTTCCATTGGGATTGGTCCAAATAAGTTTTTAGCAAAAACTGCATCAGATATGAAAAAACCGATGGGAATAACAGTATTGAGGAAAAGAGATGTGAAGGAAAAACTTTGGCCATTAGCGGTAATTGAAATGCATGGTGTAGGAGAAAGTACATCTAAAAAGTTAGCTTCTTTAAAAATATACACTATTGGAGAGCTAGCCAACTCAAATGAAGGATTATTAAAACAAGAACTTGGAAAAAATGGAGTACGACTACGCGAACGGGCAAATGGGAACGATACGCGAAAAGTTGACCCAGATTCCATTTATGATACGAAAAGCGTTGGAAATTCAACCACACTTCCTTATGACGAAACAGACATCGAAAAATTAGAAGAAACCTTTGAAAGGTTAGCTGAAAAGGTGGCTGAGAGACTTTCTGTAAAGAAATTATGTGGTACAACAATAAGTATACAAATCCGTGATGCAGATTGGCATAATCATTCTAGAAGTAAGACATTACAAAACCCCATTTCCTTAAAAGTAGATATTTATGATGAAGCGATTAATCTGTTTCATAAAGCTTGGGATGGTTCTCCCATTCGTTTGTTAGGGATTACCATTTCAAATGTTCAAGATATAAAAAACGTTGCAGTCCAATTATCTTTTGATAATTTCGAACAATATGCAAAAGATGAACCTATTTATGAATTAATCGATGAAATTGAGAAGAAATATGGAAAGGGCTCCATACAAAAAGGAATAGCTATTGATAAAAAATCAACTTATGCTTCAAAAACAAGTTTTAGTAAAGATTTTTTAGAAGATTTAAAAGATAACTAAAGAAATAGTGTTTTAACTATAAAAATGAACGTGGTGTTAACATGCAAATACAATTTTTAGGGACAGGCGCAGGGATGCCTTCAAAGGAAAGAAATACTAGTGCACTTGCATTAAAATTACTAGAGGAAAGAGGAACAGTTTGGTTATTTGATTGTGGTGAAGCAACCCAGCATCAAATTTTGCACACTTCCATTCGTCCAAGGAAAATAGAGAAAATTTTTATTACTCATTTACATGGCGATCATATTTTTGGTTTGCCAGGATTATTGAGCTCAAGATCTTTTTTAGGTGGGGAAGATACATTAACACTATATGGCCCAAAAGGTTTGAAAGAGTGGATTGAGTTTTCATTTGAATTATCAAATACACATATTACGTATCCGATTGAATTTGTGGAGATTCAAGAAGGTGTTATTTTTGAGGATGAACAATTTATTGTCACGGCAATGGAGCTTGAACATGTAATTCAGTGTTTTGGTTTTCGTATTGAGCAAAAGCCACTACCAGGTGAATTATTAGTTGAAAAAGCGAGGGAACTTGGTGTACCAAAGGGACCACTTCTTGGAAAGTTGAAAAATGGCCAAGATATCACCTTAGAAGATGGTGAAATTATATTAAGTAAGGAGGTCACTTCACCACCTAAAAAGGGGTTTATAGTGACAATTTTAGGGGACACGCGATTGTGCGACAACTCTAAACTATTAAGTCGTCAGGCGGATATTGTAGTGCATGAAGCAACATTTGATCACTCAACATCACAGCACGCCGCAAACTACGGTCATTCTACTAATATTGAAGCTGCACAAATCGCTAAAGAAGCAGGTGCACACTACCTCCTATTAAATCATATTAGCGCACGCTTCTTGCCGGCAGATATTCAAAAATTGGTATTAGATGCTAAAGAAACCTTCCCAGACTTATATTTAGTAAAAGATTTTGATCAATTCTCTTGGAAAAATAATGAGTTAATACAGGAAATATAATGTAAAGGTAACTTGAGTAATCGTATTCAAGTTATCTTTTCTATTTATTTTAGAAAAAAATAGAATTAACGAGTAAATTTTAGTAGAATATAGAAGATAGGGGAGGGGTATTTATGAATGAAACTAAAATCAATCCAGCAATTCTAAGGCTTCTTGTCATTTTTCCAAATGTATTAAGTTATTTTCTACTTTTTGGAATGATTATTTATATTGTCACAAATTTCAATGGGTTACAAGCTGCGGGTGCTTTAAATCTTTGGCTCATAATTGCAGCAGTTTTAGCGCCAATGGCTTTGTATACTACATACTCAATTGTCAAACGTATAAAGGCAGGAACTTTATAAATACATAGGAGTTGTCATAGTTAAAGACAACTCCTTTTATAGGTTTGTTCATTCACTTTTTGCTAATTCGCGGGATCTTGCTTCAGCACTTTTAATACAATTAGATATTGCTTCATTAAAGTGATGATCTTCTAATGCTTGAATACCCGCTTCTGTCGTACCACCTGGACTTGTCACTTTGCGTCTTAGTACATTTGGTTCTTCTTTAACACGTTCTAGCATAGCTGCTGATCCAGCAATTGTTTGTACCATAAGCTTTCGAACTGTTTCCTTTGGTAAACCAAATTCTGTTCCCGCTTTTTCGAATGCCTCAACTAAATAATATAAATAGGCAGGACCACTTCCTGATAGTGCAGTTACTGCATGAAGTTTGTCTTCGTCTACTTCAATAACGATTCCTATTGCATCTAGCATTTCGATAAATCGCTCTTTTTGTTTTTCTGTAACAAATTCATTAAACGCTACACCACTAGCAGACATCCCAATTGAAGCGGAAGTATTTGGCATAACGCGAGCAATTGGTCTTTCCCCGAGAATATTGCTAACAGTTTCCATCGAAATTCCTGCCATTACAGTTAATATAGGTGTATTATCAGCGATGAAAGGTTTTATTGCTTCCATTGCTATCTTACCATCCTTAGGTTTAATCGCTAAAACAACTAAATCAGCGTCAAATAATTGTTCTTTATTTTGTAGAATGTTGACACCATATGTCGAGCTTAGGTAATCTAATCTTTCATAATTTGAACGGTTCGACATATAGATATTGTTTGTTTCGGCTACTTCTTGGTAAATCCATCCTTGGATTAACGCTTCGGCCATTGCTCCAGCTCCTACAAAAACAATCTTCTGCAAAACAATCCCTCCATCTCAAACAGTTTTACTTCTTAGAGTATAAAAAAATGCGTTTTTCATCCTTCAATAAGGACGAAAAACGCATGATCATTTCCGCGGTACCACCTTAGTTCGCCAAAAAAATGGCACAACTCGAATCCTTTTATCGCAAAGGCTACGGTTATGTTGTCATAACTACTCAGAAGTAGGTTCAATGAAGTCGAGAGGGTATGCTATTTACACCATTTATAGCACTCTCTATAACCATCGATTCATTTACTTGGCTTCATCATCGTATTTAATATTTGAATATGCAAATTATATGCACTAAATTCAAAAATGTCAACTTTTATTGGACGAAAATAATAAATAAGAGTAGAATGAATACTGATTCAGTTTTATATATGTTGCTTTTAATACTAGGGGGATACTGTAATGGAAATACATAAAATCGTCATTCCTACTCCATATGAAATTGGCGATGTCAATGCGTTCTTAGTCAAGGGAGATACTTTATCACTTTTCGATGCTGGTACTAAGACGAAAGATGCTTATGAGGCATTAAAGCAGGGTATTAATGATGCTGGATATAATCTTAATGACATTGAACAGGTTGTCTTAACGCATCATCATCCAGATCATGCAGGATGGGTAGATGCCTTTCCAAAAGCTAACATTCTAGGCCATGAATATATTGATCATTTTCTAAGAAAAAATAAAGACTTTCTAGAGTACCGAAGCGAATTTTACAGATTTCATTTAAAGAGAAACGCAGTACCTGAAAAGTTTATTGAAAAATATTTAGAGAATCGTGAAGAAATGTCTTATTTTGGAACGATTCCATTAACTCAATTACTTAAAGATCAAGATGAAGTTCCTGGTCATCCTGGTTTAAAGGCGTATTATACGCCAGGTCATGCTGAAAGCCATCTCATTTTCCATGATACGAAATCAAACTCTGTTATCGGTGGTGATTTACTGTTAGAGCATGTTGCCTCAAACCCATTAATAGAACCTCCTGTAAATTTAACTTTAGAACGATCTAAAGCATTACTAGAATATAGAAATTCTTTAGTATTATTAAAAGATCTCCAAGTAAATAAGGTATACGCTGGGCACGGTAACGAAATAACAAACGTGTCTGAGCTTATTACAACAAGGCTTGAAAGAGACCGAGTGAGAGCAGAGCAGGTTTATGATATTTTAGATAAACCGAAATCAGTCATAGAAGTAACACAACAACTATATTCATCAATTTACAGAACTCAGCTAGGACTAACAATATCTAAAACAATCGGATATTTAGATATTTTAGAAAGTGAAGGTTTAGTAAAATGTGAAGTAATAGAAGGACTAAATATATATTCGCGAAGTTAAAAAAGGTCCTGGACGATTGGATGGTGGGCCAATCATTCAGGACTAAATAATGTTAGGATTTAAATTTGAATCGCTCGTATTAATTAAGCGTTTGCGAATGCTTTTAACGTCATTGCAGGACCAAAGAATTCATAGTGAATTTTATCATTTGGAATATTTAATTCTTTAGCAATAGAAACTACTGCTTCTAAGAATGGTGTTGGACCACATACGTAAAGCTCTGTATTTTCTTTCACATAAGGTGCTAATACTTCTTTTGTGATGTATCCTTCAGAATCAGAATAGAAGGCGCGGTATTTGCCGTTTAATTCATTCACTTTAGTTTCAATTTGTTCTTGGAAAGCGATTACATTTTCGTTGCGAGCTGTGTGAACAAATGTAACGTCGCGTCCAGTTTCGATTGATTGAAGCATTGTGTTTAATGGTGTTACTCCGATACCACCGCTAACAAATAATACAGGGTTGTCCGAATTATCTAGAGTAAATAAACCAGCTGGTGCACTTACTTCAATAACGTCGCCTTCGTTTACATTATTGTGAAGGTAATTTGAAATTACACCTTTTGGATCACAAGCGTCTTCACGTTTTACTGAAATGCGGAATTCATTTGCATTCGACGGTTGAGATAAAGTGTAGTGACGATTTGCAATATACTCTTCTCCTGGTGCTTTTGCACGGACCGTAATATATTGACCTGCTTCAAAACCAGGTAAAGCAGAACCATCTTCTGGTACTAAATAGAATGAAGTAATTTCTGCATTTTCCTCAACTTTTTTAGCTACTTTAAACAGCTTAAATAAACGCCATCCTCCGTTAGCCTCAGCTTTTTGGTATAAATCTTCTTCAACTGAGATAAATACATCTGCGATAACTCCGTATGCATTTGCCCACGCACCGATAATATCGTCTGTTGCAGCATCTCCAAGTACTTCTTTAATTGCTTTTAATAAATTTTCACCAACGATAGGATAATGTTCTGGAAGAATACCTAATGCACGGTGTTTATGTGCAATTTGCATTACTACTGGAACGATTGGCTCAAGGTTGTCAATGTATTTTGCTGCAGCTAAAACAGTGTTTGCTAAAGCAGTTTGTTGACGTCCTCTTTGTTGGTTTGCTTTGTTAAAAATGTTTAGTAATTCTGGATGTTCATTAAACATGTTTTGATAGAAAGTTTTTGTAATTGTAACACCATGTTGTTCTAATACCGGTACTGTTGATTTAATAATGTCGATTGTTTGTTGAGATAACATAATCTAACACGTCCTTTCTAATGCCACTATACTCTCGAGTATTTTTAAAAGCAATATCATAAATACATGTTTAACAAAATGGTCACAAAAAATTATCTAAAATACACCTTTAACAAAATCGCCACAATTGATGTATTCAAAATACATCTTTAAAGAGGTAAAATTATGTGTCATATTTAATATTTGACTATTAATGATGATATAATGTAATTAGAAAGTGTGGTGTAACTAATGCGCTTAACATTATATACAGATTACTCACTCAGGACTTTGCTATATCTTGGCCTGAAAAGTCCAGATAAGTTAACAACAATACAAGAAATTGCAGATGCTTACCATATATCAAAAAATCATTTAATGAAGGTAACATATGATTTAGGTCAACACGGCTATATCGAGACAATCCGTGGGCGAGGTGGTGGAATTCGACTTGCCATGGATCCTAAGGATATAAAGATCGGGCAAGTAGTACGTCAAACAGAAGAAGATTTCCACTTAGTTGAGTGTTTTAGTTCTGAAAATAATTTGTGTAGGATTTCTCCTGCCTGTCAACTTAAAAATGCATTAGGTGAAGCATTGAAGGCTTACTTAAAAGTACTTGACCAATACTGTTTAGCAGACTTTTTAACATCTAAAGATGAATTATTTAATTTGCTAAATATGAAATAGGTTAAATTTGAAGGGTATAGAGTTTTCTATACTCTTTTTTAATGTGGTTAATTTAATTGCAGTCAAAAAAGAAAACTTTCGATTGGGTCCACATTATATAAAAAAGTATGGATATTTAAGAAAGGAACATACAATTTGAAGCATGGTAAAGTAATCTTTATAACGGGTGCTACTAGTGGAATTGGTCGATTGATTACAGAAATGTGTGTAAAGTCTGGACATACTGTATATGCAACTGGACGAAATGAACCTTCACTTGAAATGTTAAGTAAATTAGGAGCAAATGTCTTGCAAGCTGATTTAACGAAAACAGAAGATATTGAGTACGTTTGTAATTCTCTACCTCCCATTGATGTTGCAATAATGAATGCTGGGTTAGGTATATTTCAAAATGCATTTGATCTATTAGATGAAGAAATTGATATGATGATTGATGTAAATGTTCGTGCTCCTATTGTTTTAACGAGAAGATTGGCGAAAAACATGATTACGAGAAATTCAGGGCATATTATCTTTATTGGCTCTCAAGCTGGAAAAGTTGCAACAAGAAAAGCTAGTGTATATGCTGCATCCAAACATGCGATAACAGGCTTTTCAAATGGACTTAGATTAGAGCTTGAATCTTATAATGTGAAGGTAACAACGATTTATCCAGGTCCAATTGATACACCATTTTTACAAAAGGCTGATGCAACAAATGCATATAGAGAAACAATAAAAAACTTCCTATTAAAGCCTGAAAAGGTAGCAACATGTGTAGTAAATTGCATTAATCATCCAGTAAGAGAAGTAAATTTACCGAAAGTATTAGGGATTACAAGTAAACTTTATGCAATTGCACCTAGTATAGCTGAAAAAGTGGGAAGAAGATTTTTTAATAAGAAATAATTATTGTCTGAGTAGAACCAAAAATGCTTGTTAAGTATAGGTTTCTGCTCATTTTTTGAATTGTCTTATATTAATAAAATTTCACTTGTTTTTATTTTTATTACATGATACTATTCGTGTATAAAGTTTTATATAGTTGTATAAAAATACAGACATGAATTTATCGGAGGCAATACATTATGGCAAACAAAAAAGTTGTTTTAGCTTATTCAGGCGGTTTAGATACATCAGTGGCAATTCCTTGGTTAAAAGAACAAGGTTGGGACGTAATTGCTGTATGTTTAGATGTAGGTGAAGGTAAGGATTTAGAATTCATTAAAAACAAAGCACTTCAAGTAGGTGCAGTTGAATCATATATGGTTGATGCAAAAGACGAATTTGCTGAAGAATATGCTCTTATTTCTTTACAAGGTCATACTTGGTATGAACAAAAATATCCATTAGTTTCTGCATTATCTCGTCCTTTAATATCTAAAAAATTAGTAGAGATTGCTAACCAAGTAAATGCAGATGCAGTTGCTCACGGATGTACAGGTAAAGGAAATGACCAAGTGCGTTTTGAAGTATCTATTAAAGCTTTAAACCCAGACCTAGAAGTTCTTGCACCAGTTCGTGAGTGGGGATGGAGTCGTGACGAAGAAATCGAATATGCAGAGAAACACGGTGTTCCAATTCCTGCAACAATCGATTCACCATTCTCAATTGACCAAAATCTTTGGGGACGTGCGAACGAAGCTGGTGTAATGGAAGATCCTTGGGTTGCTCCACCAGAAGAAGCTTATGGATTAACTGTTTCAATCGAAAACGCACCTGATACAGCAGAATATGTTGAAATTGAATTTGTAGAAGGTAAACCAGTTTCGATTAATGGACAAGAAATGAAATTAGCTGATCTAATCCAAGAGTTAAATAAAGTAGCAGGTGCACATGGAATTGGACGTATCGATCACGTTGAGAACCGTTTAGTTGGTATTAAATCACGTGAAGTTTACGAGATACCTGGTGCAAAGGTGCTTTTAACTGCTCATAAAGAACTTGAAGATATAACTCTAGTAAAAGAGTTAGCTCACTTTAAACCAATTGTTGAACAAAAACTATCTGAAATCATTTATGAAGGTCTTTGGTTCAACCCAATTCGTACAGCACTCGAAGCGTTTTTAAAAGAAACTCAAAAATATGTAAATGGAACAGTTCGCGTGAAGTTATACAAAGGTCATGCAATTGTTGAAGGACGTAAATCACCAAACTCACTATATTCTGAAGAATTAGCAACTTACTCAAAAGCTGATAAATTCAATCACAATTCTGCAGTTGGTTTCATTGAATTATGGGGTCTTCCAACAGTAGTAGCAGCAGAAGTTGCAAAAAACACAGAAAAGGTTACTAAATAATTTCCACTTGCATCATTTGGATCTAAAAAAGTAGGTGTCACCATGACAAAATTATGGGGTGGCCGCTTTCAGAAATCAGCGGAAAGCTGGGTAGATGAATTCGGCGCATCAATCGGATTTGACCAACAATTAGTAATGGAAGATCTAGAAGGTAGTGTTGCACACGTAACAATGTTAGGCGCACAAGGTATTTTGTCTACTGAAGACGTAGAGAAGATTCTTGGCGGTTTAGCAGAGCTTAACAGATTAGCAGAGGCTGGGGAGCTCGAGTTTAGTGTAGCAAACGAAGATATCCATTTAAATTTAGAAAAAATGTTAACGGATATAATCGGTCCTGTTGGAGGAAAACTCCATACAGGCCGTAGCCGTAACGACCAAGTTGCAACAGACGTTCATCTATTTTTAAAGAAACGTGTTGTGGAAGTTATCGATCTAATTGAAACTTTCCAAAAAACGATTGTAGATAAAGCTGAACAACATATTGAAACAATTGCTCCAGGTTATACACATTTACAACGTGCTCAACCTATCAGTTTTGGTCATCATTTAATGGCTTATTTTTGGATGTTAGAGCGTGATAAAGAACGCTTCAATGATTCAATGAAACGTATCGATATTTTACCGCTAGGTGCTGGCGCGATGGCTGGAACAACTTTTCCAATTGACCGTCTGAAATCTGCAGAATACCTTGGATTTAGTAAAGTTTATGAAAATTCAATGGACGCGGTTAGTGATCGTGATTTCATCGTAGAATTTTTATCAAACGCTAGTCTTCTAATGACCCATTTGTCTCGTTTTGCTGAAGAGATTATTATATGGTCAACAGATGAGTTTAAATTTATCGAATTAGATGATGCATTTTCTACAGGTTCATCAATTATGCCTCAAAAGAAAAACCCAGATATGGCTGAACTTATTCGAGGCAAGACTGGTCGTGTTTACGGTAACCTAATGGGCTTGTTAACGGTATTGAAAGGAACACCGTTAACTTACAACAAAGATATGCAAGAAGATAAAGAAGGTATGTTTGATACTGTTCAAACAATACTAGGCTCTTTGAAGATCTTTGAAGGCATGGTCCGCACGATGACAGTAAACACGGAAAGACTACACAAAGCAGTTCATAGCGATTTCTCTAATGCAACCGAGCTTGCTGATTATTTGGCAACAAAAGGTATGCCATTCCGTGAAGCGCATGAAGTGACAGGAAAGCTAGTATTTACTTGTATTCAAAGAGGTATTTATTTATTAGACTTGCCACTTAAAGATATGAAAGCTGAAAGTAATCTGATCGAAGAAGATGTGTATGAAGTGTTACGTCCAGAAGCTGCTGTCCGTAGACGACATTCACTGGGTGGTACTGGATTTGACCAAGTACGACTTCAAATCGAAAAGGCGAAAGAGTGCATAGTTCCTAAACAATTCTAAAAAGTTGATACATCATTGGTTCATAGGATACGAATTATAAAAATATAAAGTTCAAAAAACCGTCTCGGGTCGCGAGGCGGTTTTTTCTTGTTAAAAATAATTAATTTGTTTATAGGCATTTAACATTAATGAATTGGGTACTTTGCCATATATTGAGCAAGAAATAAAAAATAGGAGGTTAATTTTAAAATGAATGGCGAACTATTTAGACATTTAAAAGGTCAAACTATAAAAGTTGATCGCGGTGGCCCTCATTCTGCTGTAGGTAAGTGCATAGGATACGGTGATGATTATATTACGTTATTAACAAAAAATAATGGTCTTGTAGTCTATAAACTTTACCATGTAAAATCCATTAGTCAGAGTTTAAAAGAACAGGAACAAATTGATACATTTATACCGGAAGAAGTTGAACAACAATTTTCTGGTTTAGATTTCAAAACGATGATCAATAATAATTTCGATCATCAATGGGTAAAAATCATTCCTGAAAATATTGAAGGTGTACTTGATTCTGTTTCAGACGATTATATAACACTTATTGCAAACGAAGAATTAATTAGGGTTTCGATGCACCATATTCGTAGTGTAAGTAATGGTCAATTTGCAACACAGGAAGAAAGTGAAGAAACTGATTCTAATGCAAAAAATCAACAGAACAGTAGAAAAACAAACAGAAGAAAATAACTAGCTTAATGTTACGCCTCAAATAACTTTCACATCTTATTAAAGTAACTATGGGAGTATATAAAAATAACAAATATTGTCCATAACATAATTCAAACAACTCTATAAAACATATAAATTTTCCCATAGTTCTTTTCAGTGTTCTAGTTCTTTTCTTAATAAGGAGGGAGAACTTGTTTAATAAGTTTGAACCGGAAATAAAAGAAATCGTTGAAGTAATCCTTGCTGGAGATGTTCTTGTAAAAGGAAAAATCATCGATCAAAGTAGTGAAATACTAGTGCTGTATACTGGAAAAGAATATTTATATATCTCATTTGAACATATTCAAAATATTTCGACCGCACAGCAAGTAGAAGATATTCAAAGTCCAATTACGAAACCAGAATATTTTACTGATGATGCTCTTAAGGAATTATCTTTATCAGATGTGTTGACTCAGGCAATTGGTATGTATACAGAAGTCAATGTAATGAATAGACAGCCATTACATGGTGTTATAGTGAATGTAATGAAAGATTATTTTGTTTTTCATTCGCCAATTTATAAAACAATGTACATTTCAACCAAACATTTAAAATGGATCATTCCACATACAGAAGAAATACATCCATATGGGTTAACAAAAGAGCAATTTTATTCCATTACTCCCAATCATAAATTAGCAGATCAATTCGATTTACTAATAAAAAGCAAGATTAATAAACTGGTTGTTATTAATCTAGGATTCAAAGGTAACCATACGGGATTAATTAAAAACCTTTTAGGTAAAATGGTAGAAGTACAAACGGGTGAAAATTCACATGTATTTTTGAATATAGAACATATAAAAGTTATTCATGAAATATCAATATGAAATTATTTATTTATATTGGCTGATTTATTGATTGCGAAAATGGGAAAGCTTTCGCAATCAATTTTTATTTATTAAACCTTAATATCCTTTTATATTAATACAAAACAATGGGAATATTTAGGTCACAAACGTCTAATTATTTCAATCAAAGGTTGTATATTATAAATCTTGAATTCAAGATATAATGCTATTATTGTGAATTATTATTCAAAATTAAATAAAAGGGGAGTTTTAAAAATGGAAAAATATCGCATTAACCCGAAAAATGGTTTAGAGTTTGGCATTTATACTTTAGGAGATCATATGGCAAATCCCCATTCAAAAGAGCGCATTTCAGCGCAACAAAGGATTCAAGAAATTATTGAATTAGCTAAACTAGCAGAACAAGCAGGAATTGATTTTTTTAGTGTAGGGGAGAGTCACCAAGAATATTTCACAACTCAAGCACATTCCGTTGTATTATCGGCAATCGCTCAAGCGACGAATAATATCAAAATATCAAGTTCATCAACGATAGTTAGTACACTAGATCCTGTGCGTGTGTATGAGGACTTTGCAACAATTGACTTAATATCAAATGGACGTACTGAAATTATTGCTGGACGAGCCTCACGAGTTGGTTTATTTAGTTTATTAGGCTATGATCTTCGCAATTACGAAGAATTATTTGAAGAAAAGTTCGATCTCTTATTACAAATTAATAAAGAAGAAATCGTAAACTGGAGTGGGGAATTCCGTGCACCCTTAAAAGATGCTCAAATTCTACCTCGCCCCTTAAATGGCACACTTCCGATTTGGAGAGCTGTTGGTGGACCACCTGCCTCAGCAGTTAAAGCTGGACGAGCAGGAGTACCAATGATGATAGCTATGCTTGGTGGACCTGCAACGAGCTTTAAATATTCAATAGATGCATATCGTGAGTCACTTAAAGAAAATGGTTTTGATCCAAGTGAATTACCAGTTGCAACCGCTGGATTTTTCTATGCTGCTAAAACAACTCAAGATGCAATTAAAGAATATCATCCGCATATTGATGGAGGTATGAAATTATCAAACGGCCGTGGATTCCCAATGTATCAATTTGCTCAAGGTGCAGATCCTCAAAATGTAATGAATGTAGGAAGTCCGCAACAAATCATTGAAAAAATCCTTTATCAATATGAATTATTCGGGCATCAACGTTACATTGGTCAAATGGATTTTGGTGGTGTTCCATTCGATAAATTAATGAAAAACATTGAAATTATTGGAAATGAGATTTTACCTGCTATTAGAAAATATACAGCTAATCAATAATATTCTGACGGACGATTTTTAGAGTGAAGTTTAACTAACTAAGATTAATTAAAAATGCATTAGTTCCTATTCGTCCATTTTATAAAGAATAAAAAAAGGTGGGGATTATTCCCCACCACATTTTCATTAGTTACGAACTTGTCCATTCCCATAAACGAAATATTTTGAAGAAGTAAGGGCAGGCAATCCCATTGGTCCGCGAGCATGAAGTTTCTGTGTACTGATGCCAATCTCTGCACCATAACCAAATTCAAATCCATCAGTAAATCTTGTTGATGCATTATGATAAACTGCAGCTGCATCAACATTTTTTAAAAATGTTGCCGCATTTAACTCATCTTCAGTAATAATAGCCTCTGAATGTTTTGTACCATAATAATTAATATGGTTAATAGCATCCTCTACAGTTTCCACGACTTTAACGCTAATTGTTAAAGTTAAAAATTCCGAAGCGAAATCTTCCTCAGTGGCTTTAACAGCATTAGGTAGAACAGCACAAATATGTTCATCACCAACGATTGTAATACCTGAGTCCTGTAAACGTTTCAAGAGTTGAACACCATTTTGGTTAAACCATTCCCGATGAACTAATAAACTTTCCACTGCGTTACATACAGATGGACGTTGGGTTTTAGCGTTGATGATAATATTTTGTGCCATATCAAATTGACCAGATTCATCGACAAAAATATGACAGTTACCTGCACCAGTTTCTAATACTGGTACTGTAGACTCTTTCACAACAAGGTCAATTAATTTCTTGCTTCCTCGTGGAATTAACACGTCCAAATAGTCATTTAATTGGAATAATTCACTTGCTGTTTCATGACTCGTATCTTCAATTAATTGAACAGCAGTTAGTGGAATAGATGTATTTTCTAATGCTCTGTGAATTGATTGTACTAGTGCTTTGTTCGAATATTTTGCTGAAGAACTACCTCTTAAAATTACAGCATTTCCTGTTTTTAAACAAAGGGATGCCGCGTCAACTGTCACATTTGGTCGAGCCTCATAGATCATACCAATTACTCCAAGAGGTACTCTCTGCTTTTCTATTTTTAATCCGTTCTCTTTTTGAATTGTTTCAAGAATTTCACCAACAGGATCCTTTAATGCAATTAATTCTTCAACAGAATTAGCCATCGATGTAATTCGTGATTCATTTAATAGAATGCGGTCAAGAACAGAATCTGTTAAGCCTTTCTCTTTTCCAGACGAAAGATCTTTTTTATTTGCTTCAATGATTTCAGTTTGGTCTTTTAGTAATTGTTCGGCTATTTTAAGAAGGGCATGGTTTTTTTCATCAGTAGTTTTTATATTTAATATAGTACTCGCTTTTTTTGCAAGTCTTCCTTTTAATCGAACTTCACTTTCCATTATTTGATTTGTCATTTCGATTCCTCCTCCAGTTTTATTCTTACCCAGTTATTACGGTGAATGACTTCAATAGGTTTTGACAAATTTTTCTCTGTACGTTTTCCTAAGGCAAAGGTTAACTCTTCACTAGAATAATGGACTTCACCACGACCAAGAAGTATATCTTTGCAGTAAACTTCTACAACATCTCCAGCAGTGAATTCTCCTTCTACTTCACAAACACCAGCAGGTAATAAGCTTTTCCCTTTGTCTAGTAAAGCAATTTTTGCACCTTCGTCGATGAAAATCTTACCTGAAACTTCAGTAAATGAAATCCATTGTTTGTTGTTTGGCATTGTAGAAGAATGATTTTTGCTAATATAAGTACCGTCGCCATTACCTTTTAAAATATCGATTAATTTATTTGCACCTGTTCCCTTACCGATAAATACCGTTACGCCTGAATTGAGAGCTGTTTGTGCTGCTAGAAGTTTAGATTGCATACCTCCTGTGCCTACTTTCGATCCACTACCAGCTGCTTTAGATAGTATTTCCTCTGTAATGTCCGAAAGATGGTTTATACGCTGTGCATTCGGATTTTTATTAGGATTGTCGTTATAATAGCCATTAATATCTGTTAGAATTATTAGTTGGTCTGCATGGACGAGCCCACTTACTAAAGCGGATAGCATATCATTATCCCCAAATGTTAGCTCTGCGATGGACACAGTATCATTTTCATTAATAATCGGTATAATTGATCTTTCTAATAGCTCTGTAAAAGTTGCATAGGCATTTTTATAGCGCTCTTTTTTAGAAAAGTCAGTACGTGTAAGTAAAATTTGTGCTGTAATCATTTCATATTCTTGGAACCCCATAGCATATTGCTGAATAAGTAAACTTTGCCCAACAGCAGCTGCTGCTTGTTTTCCTTTAAGAGTAATTGGTCTTGAAGGATAGCCAAGTTTTCGAAAACCAGCTGCAACAGCTCCAGATGAAACAAGTAATACTTCATGCCCTTGACGTTTTAGTGCTGCGATTGCATCTATATGATCTTGTAGTTTTTCATGGTCAATTTCACCTTTAGAATTCGTGAGGGAACTACTTCCAATTTTCACGACAATCCGTTGCTTTTTTATCATCTTCTTGCCTCCTAAAATAATAAAAAACCTCTTTTCTCCCTATAACAATAGGGCGAAAAGAGGTCGATTGACTTCCGCGGTACCACCTAAATTGGATTACATTAATCCCACTTTAAACTCTCATTAACGCTAGAGTAAGGCGTCTAGTTTTGCTAGAAGCTAGCGAAGTAGGTTCTGTAGATTCTAAGGTACGATGTTTTTCAGCCTAGAACGATCGCTCTCTGTTCATTGAATGACTACATACTATTCTTCGATACGCTTGTATAATATATTTCCATTAAATATGACCGATTTTTTCAAAATTGTCAATATAGTTATGATAATATTTCGATAACTTCTGCAAAGCTCTTAATGTAATCATATTCCTCTGAAATGGATTTTTAGGTTCAATAATAAGGATTATACCAATTATCTGTGTTTAATTTATCATTTACAAAATTACGAAAGTTTAATCTTCTAAAATGTATTCATATATAATAATTTAAGAAAAGTCTCCATCTAATTGGAAAGAAGAATTATAGAATGTCATTTGAGTCATTTATAAAAAATTTTAGAAAAATACCTAATGGAGTTAAGAACACCTTCAGTTTTTCAGTCTTCTGAATATTATAAAAAGGTTAAGTGTGATACCATATTGCTAAAGATTATCTTTTAATATATAAATAGCGAAAGGAAGGTTAACATGGGGATTAAGAAAATCGAGCATACTGCCATTATTGTAAAGAATTTAGAAGAATCCATTGAGTTTTACGTGAACCTATTAAACTTTCAATTGAGAACGACAGCGAACACTGGCAAACGCAAAATTGCATTTCTTTCCATTATCGGTCATCCAGAGGTGGAAATTGAGCTCATTGAAGAACTGGAAGAAAAAGAGAGCCCATATGTAAACGGTGTAATCGATCATATCGCATTTGCTGTAGAAGATATCGAAGAAATGATTAATGAATTACAAGACAAAGGTGTTCCATTTTTAAATGATAAGCCAAGTCTTACAGCTTTCGGGAAAAAAACAATTATGTGTAAGGGCATCAATGGAGAACTATTGCAATTCATTGAAGTGTAACGTTTACGTTATTTAGAAAAATAGCTTCATATATGAACAATAAGAAATAATGCTAAATAGAAGGATTTGTCTTTCTATTATCGAAATTATAATATAAATTATTCTACTACAAAATGATTTTTATAGATGTAAAGGAGACAAAGGTTATGCAATATATTCGTATTACTAATATCGAGGATCCGCTTTTTGCAAAAATGCACACTCTTTTAGGGGAAGTTTTCCCACCAGAGGAAGTTTTAGAATTTGAGCTTTGGAAAGAGCCATTAGAAGATCCAGGAATTCGTGTATTTGTTGCAGTACATAATGATGAAGTTGTTGGTGCAACAGAATATCGTTATTACCCACCATGGAATATTGCAATGACGGATTTTACAATTATCGGAAGACCTGGCTTATCAATCGGTCGTTTTTTAGCAAAAAATCGTGAGCAGGATTTGCATTTACTAGCTGAGCAAAATGGAAAAACATTATTTGGCATGTTTGCTGAAATTTATGACCCATATGTTCGAGAAGATTTTGACTTTGGTGGCGTTAAGCCAATGAATCCATTTGTGCGTAGAGAAGTCTTGTCACATTTAGGGTATAAAAAACTTAATTTTAACTATGTTCACCCATCTTGGAAAAATGATGGGGAAGCAGTCAAAGGTCTTGATTTCTGCTTTATGCCATTAGATGAAACTGTTACAGAAATACCTTCATCTTTAATTACAGATTTTCTAAAAGATTATTACTCTGTACTATCCAATAAGCCTGCTGAATGGATTGATATGATAGAGAATCTTGAAAAGGAAGAAAGAGTAACATTGTTACCTCTTTAATAGGAAAATGCGCTTTGTTTTTCATGAAAGAAATTCAAAGCGTATTTTTAAATTGGACAAAAGCCAAATCATTTGGAGTGATTTTAAAGTGATATATGAAAGTAGTTGGAAAACATATGTGAGACGTTTCCCTGCCACATCAATTATTATACTTGCATTAATTGTTCTCCACATATTAACGCACGTATACGGGAAAGGTGCAACTGACTTTGAAACGGCGAGACAATTTGGTGCCATGCAATCGAATAACAAAGAATGGACCGAATTTCCTTATTTATTAACATCGACATACCAACATATCGGTGGAGTGTTACATTTGGCTAGTAATCTAATCGCTCTTTACATTATTTCTCCCTTCATCGAACGTGTATTTGGAACGATAAGGTTTGTCATTTTGTTTAATCTAACTGGGTTTTTCGGTGGTCTAGTAACTTTACTTTTTACGACGGATCTTACGAGTAGTGGTGCATCTAGCGCGGTATTTGGATTTTTAGGGATTTATATTGCGTTAATGGTAAAACAACATCCACTTTTAACGAAGGAAATTGCCTATCCAATGGTTGTTATTACGGCAGTTAATATTATTTCAACTTTCTTAATTCCTGGGATTTCGATAACTGGACATTTAGGTGGGTTGCTTGCTGGAATGCTACTTGGTATGTGGATTCCTGCTTCAAAAACATTAATAAAAGAAGGATTTTTCATAAGCTTTTTTAAAACAATTATTACAACTGGGATCATATTTGCTATTCTTTTGATTCCTCAAAATGTGATTAAAAGTCATAGTTTTATCGATGTGGCTACACAAGTTGGATTAGGTGATTATGTTACTGGAAAGAAAAAAGTTGCCCTATTTAACCTTCATAGAGACCCCGTTTTAGATGAGTTGAATTGGATGATTGAACAATATAATGAAAAATCAGTACCTCTTTTTAATGGTTTAGTCGAAGATTATAACAACGGTATTAATATAGATCACCCTACAGCCCAACAAGAGGCAATTACAGAAAAAATAGCAATCCTTGAAGAAAATATAGAGATTATTCATAACCACTCTAGTATTAATGAAACAAATCAAGTCCAAAATCAACTGCTAATAATGAATGAAAAGTTGCTTGAAGCTGCAAAACATGCACAAAAGACATTAGAAACGATGACGCCTTATGAAAGTAATGCATTCCTTTCAAAAATGCAAGAAGTAGAAGATGCATATAATCAGTTTCATCAAATGTTAGAAGAATTAAGAGATGATTATGAATATTAGTGCAATTCTAAGGTAGAGAAAAGTCTATTTAGCTAGTATAATAGTAAGAATAGCGTACTATTCAAACAAGTTGCATAGATTGCAAGTATTGGCTGAATTCGCAATTAAAAATTCAGAACATTCTTATTACAATGGAGGCATTTCAATGCTAGATATTCGCACAGAGTTAACAACAAATCCAAAAGAAAAACCAGCAGTAGATGAATTAGGCTTTGGTCATTATTTTACAGACCATATGTTCATTGTAGAATATACAGAAGGTAAAGGCTGGCATGATGCTAAAATAACTCAGTACCAACCAATTCCGATGTATCCTTCTTCTATGGTATTCCATTATGGTCAATCTGTATTTGAAGGCTTAAAAGCATATAAAACAGTTGATGGTGAAGTATTATTATTCCGCCCAGATCGAAACTTTGCACGTTTAAACAAATCAAATGAACGTTTAGTGATTCCTGCTATTGATGAGGAATTTGCACTAGAAGCATTGAAACAACTAGTATCGATTGACCGTGATTGGGTACCAAATGCACTAGGGACTTCTTTATACATACGTCCATTCATCATTGCTACAGAAGCAAACCTAGGGGTACATCCATCTAAAAACTATAAGTTCATTATTATTATGTCACCATCTGGTTCTTACTATAAAGGGGGTATTAACCCTGTTAAAATTATGGTTGAACAACAGTTTGTGCGCGCGGTAAAAGGTGGTACGGGTGAAGCAAAAACTGGTGGCAACTATGCAAGTGCTCTAAAAGGGCAAGAAATTGCAGAAAAAGAAGGCTACGCTCAAACTCTTTGGTTAGACGGGAAAGAAAATAAATATGTCGAAGAAGTTGGCAGTATGAACATCTTCTTTAAAATCAATGGCACTGTAATTACACCTGAATTAAATGGTAGTATTTTAGCTGGTATTACTCGTGACTCAATGATTCAAGTACTAAAATCTAAAAACGTTCCAGTTGAGGAACGCCGCATCTCAATTAATGAAATTGTTGAAGCATCTCATAACGGAACGCTAGAAGAAGTGTTCGGTACAGGAACTGCTGCAGTAATCTCTCCAGTAGGTGAGTTAAAATACCTTGATGAGAAACTAATCATTAATGATGGTAAAATCGGTGAAGTTTCACAAATGCTTTATGATACTTTAACTGGAATTCAAAACGGTACAATTGAAGATACTTTTGGCTGGACTATTAAACTTTAATGAATTAAACACAAACCTAAATTGAACTACACCCCAATTGTTAGACACATCTAACAATGGAGGTGTAGTTTTTTTATGGAAAAAACAAAAAGAAGGAAAAAATCGATTTAAATATTATATTTATTGATTCATATTTTGCAAGTAGAGTTTTGTGTAAATTATTTTATACAAGTTTCGCATAATATTGTTTAATTTGTTAAATTATTCCCAATACTTTTAGAAGCTAAAAATTAACTACTTTGGAGGCTTCAACATGGTAAATGAAAAAAAAGGCGTATCTCGCCGTGACTTCATGAAAACAACAGGGATTGCAACTGGTACTTTAATTGGAGGCGGGATTATAGGTGGACTTGTTGGTTACAATGTAAACCGCGATAAGGGCACTACCAATACAACTGGTAACCAAAAGGGAAATAATAGTAGCGGACAGACAGCAGACCATCCAGTTAATGTTGGTCTTAAGTTTTTCTCCACTATGACTGCATTTAACGTTCTTTCTCAAGCGACTGAACGTATATTCCCAGAAGATGATATAGGACCAGGTGCAATTGGATTAGGTGTTCCATATTTTATTGATAACCAATTGGCTGGTGCCTATGGAATGAACGCGAAAGAATACATGCAAGGCCCATTTGCAGATGGTGCAACTACTCAGGGGTATCAAAGTAGGCTAACTCGTGCTGAAATCTTTACCCAAGGAATTGCTAAATTGGATGAAGAAGCCCGTACTCGATATCAAATGGGTTTTGCCGAATTAGAACCAGAGCAAATGGATGAAATACTTACAGCGTTTCAAAAAGGCGAAGTAGAAATGTTGGCAGTAACGTCAGATTTCTTCTTTAAACTTCTTC
This sequence comes from Ureibacillus manganicus DSM 26584, assembly GCF_000772945.1. Taxonomy (GTDB): domain Bacteria; phylum Bacillota; class Bacilli; order Bacillales_A; family Planococcaceae; genus Ureibacillus; species Ureibacillus manganicus. The sequence continues at coordinate 46,958 of NZ_JPVN01000012.1, read as the reverse complement.
GTCAAGCAACACTTGAGGGAGCTTATGCTGATCCTATCTATAGTGGAAATCAAAACATGGAAGGTTGGAAAATGAAAGGATTCCCAGGACATCAGATGAGTTATATCGCACAAATCGAAAACGAAGAGTTTCAAAAAATTGAGCCACAGTCAATTAGCAGTATGACGCATTAATTGGAGGAATAAAATTATGGCTACTACTTTAGATAAAGTTGATGTTGTAACAGTCGGTGTTGGTTGGTTAGGTGGAATCATTGGTGCAGAATGTTCAAAAGCGGGCTTAAAAGTACGTGGATTAGAGCGTGGAGCAAAACGAGGAACAGAAGATTTCTTTATGGCTCATGATGAATTTCGTTATGCAATTCGTTATGAGTTATTCCAAAATTTATCAAAAGAAACAATAACATTTCGTAATACTAGAAAAATGAATGCACTTCCAATGCGTATGATGGGATCATTCTTATTAGGAGAAGGTTTGGGTGGAGCTGGTACACACTGGAATGGTCATAATTGGCGCTTCTTACCATACGATTTTCAAATCAAATCAATGACAGATGAAAAATATGGTGCTAACAAACTTGGTAGCGACTACCAACTTCAAGATTGGGGTGTCACTTACGATGAGCTTGAACCATATTTCACTAAATTTGAATATACAGCCGGAATTTCAGGAGAAGATAATAATCCGTTTTGGGGAAAAAGATCAAAACCTTTCCCAACACCACCTATGAAAAAAACACCTATTTTACAACGTTTTGAAAAAGCAGCGACAAATCTCGGCTATCATCCTTTCATGATGCCATCTGCAAACCTTTCTGAATCCTATACAAATCCAGACGGTTCAACGATAGCAGCTTGTCAATACTGTGGATTCTGTGAACGTTTCGGTTGTGAGTATGGAGCGAAATCCTCCGCTGAAATAACAGTTATTCCAACAGCATTGGAGACAGGTAATTATGATATCCGTTTCCACTCAAACGTAGTTGAAGTACTAAAACAAGGAGATAAAGTTACAGGAGTTCGTTTTATCGACACAGTTACTGGTGAAGAGTTTATTCAACCTGCTGAAATTGTAGTTTTAACATCTTATGTTTTGAATAATGCAAAACTGCTGATGGTGTCTAATATAGGAGAGCAGTATAATCCTGATACAGGAAGAGGTACACTCGGAAGAAATTACTGTTACCAAATTTTACCTAGCGCTACAGGCTTCTTTGATGAACAATTTAATACCTTTATGGGTGCTGGTGCATTGGGAATGACAATTGACGATTACAATGGTGATTCTTTTGACCATTCAAACCTTGATTTTATCCATGGTGCAAGTCTAACGATCACTCAAACTGGTCAGCGTCCAATTCAGTTTAATCCAGTTCCACCTGATACTCCTGCATGGGGTGCTGAATTTAAAAAGGCATCAATTCACTATTATACAAGAACATTAAACATTGGAGGACAAGGGGCATCTATGCCACATAAGGAAAACTTTATGTCACTTGACCCGAATTATAAAGATGCTTACGGGGTGCCATTATTGCAGATAACTTACAATTTTACAGAACAAGATCGGAACCTTCATAAATACCTTTCAGAGAAGACTGCTGAAATTATGAAGGAAATGGGCGCAAAAACTGTGGTTGCAGCAAATCCTCTAACCGATTATGATATTGTCCCTTATCAAACGACTCATAATACTGGTGGAACTGTTATGGGGAACGACCCAGCGATTAGTGTAGTGAATCCGTGGTTGCAACATTGGGATGCAGAAAATCTATTCGTTGTAGGAGCAGGGAACTTTGCACACAATGGTGGCTATAACCCTACTGGAACTGCTGGAGCACTAGCTTACCGTTGTGCAGAAGGGATTATTAATTACAGTAAAACTGGTGGCAGTCTTGTCTAAATAATAGGAGGAATTTATTATGGGTGGTTTTGGTTCTATTGGTGTTCCAGGGTTAATCATAATTTTAGTCATTGTGCTAATTGTTTTTGGTCCTAAGAAGTTACCTGAAATTGGTGGAGCTGTAGGTAAGACGTTATCCGAATTCAAAAAGTCAGCTCGCGAAGCCATTGCAGATGATGAGGACGATAAGAAAACTGTTTTAAAGGAAGTAAAAAAGACCGAAGATGCATAGTAGGTGATTGAAATGGATCCTTATGGATACAACAATTTAAGTCCTTTGGATAAGAAAAAAAAGAAGGAATCAGAACTCTTGGCCGATGAGACTGATGAGAATATAGAGCCAGAAGAAATGATTGAAAAAGAAGAAAGTGCTATTAACTTTGATACAACAAACAAAATGAAAGAACCCAATGAATCATGGTTTGACCATATAGTTGATTTACGGAAGCAGCTCATAAAAAGTTCGATTGTTTTTGTAACACTTTTCGTTACGGTTTTTTCAACAATTAATTTTTGGTTTCCTTATATATCTAGGGGACATAGCCTAGTCATTCTTGGTCCCCTAGAAGTAATTAAATCCTATACTTCTATTTCGATTACGTTATCATTAGGTCTATCCTTACCTTTTATTTGTAATTTTCTTTGGCAATTTGCAAAGCCTGGTCTTTATGAAAAAGAGCAGAAGTTTATCGGACTTTACTCACCAATCATGCTTCTTCTATTTCTTTTTGGACTCGCCTTTGGATACTTTGTAGTGAATCCAATGAGTTACCAGTTTTTAATTAGTCTAGGTGAAATGAATTTTGATATTATGATCACTGCTACTGACTATATAAATTTTCTCATTATGACGACAGTTCCAATTGGTTTACTATTTGAATTGCCTATTGTTGCTTTATTTCTTTCATCCATCGGAATTCTAACATCAAATTCGATGAAAAACGTCAGGAAATGGTCTTATATTAGTATGGCTGTAGTTTCTGCTCTAATAACACCACCTGACTTTATTAGTCAATTATTAATTTTATTTCCGATGATTGGTTTATATGAAATAAGCATTTATATCGTTCGAAAAGTAGAGGTTAAGCGGGCATCTAACTTAAGATTAACCGAAAAAGCACACTAGTAGTGGTGTGCTTTTTCGTTTGAATATGGTCTATTAGAATGATGAAAGGAGTAAAAACAATTGAAAATTGAAATTAGTAAAGGTGTAGATATTATTGGTGACATACATGCATGTTTCGACGAATTTCTCGAAATGTTAGTGAAGCTTGGCTATATAGAGGGGGAGGATGGCCTTTTTCGACATCCAGAAGGGCGAACGTTGGTGTCATTAGGAGATGTGATGAGTAGAGGGCCACAATCGCTGCGTTGTATGGAATTTTTTCTAAACCATGTTAACGCAAGACTGGCTTATATGACTGACAGCAATCATGGTTGGAAAATAGCTAGATGGTTAGATGGAAGGAAAGTTCAGCTTAGACATGGCGATGAACTAGTTGAACAGGAATTTTTAGAATACGAAAAGATAAATGATCCAAAAAAGACTAAAGAATTTAAAAGACAGCTAAAAGAATTATTGATGAATGCACCTTCCCATTATATTTTACAAGAATCCAATGTTGATAAAATTGTCTGTACCCATGCAGGAATTAAAGGCGAATATATTGGAAAGGAAAACTCACGAATTAAAGATTTCTGCAGATATGGTGATGTCGCTGGAACCGATCAAAATGGTAAGCCTATAAGGAAAGACTGGTTTATTAATCATAACAATGACTTATTAATTATTTGGGGACATGATCCAAAACGAGAACCAATGACCATAAATAACACTATCAATATCGATCAAGGATTAGTGTTTGGCGGAAAATTAACGACTTATCGATATCCTGAAAATGAATTTGTTTTTGTACCTGCAAAGAAAAATTACTCAGGTAAAGAAGGAAACGATAATCCAATACAAAAATAACTAGTTATTGAGAAGCAGGTGTAGAAATATCAAAGGATTTTTTCTGCACCTGTTTTTCCTAATACTGCATTTCGTATAAAAATTTTTATAATATAAGGAAAAAAATTCAATAAACTTGTAACTTATTTCAATAAACTATGTCTAATGAAATGTAGGTACTTAGGAACTATTTTGAAAATTGTTTCGTAAGTTATATTTCATTATTTTTTATGGAAATTGATAAAATGAAACCGAAAAATATAAATCCACTAAAAACAGAAAATGCAATCAAAGCAGTTCCTATTTGCATAATGTAATTAGCTAATAATGGGCCTACACTAGCTCCAATAAATAAAATAAATGCTAAATAGTACTGCAGTACCTTTTTGATCACCGGCATGATAACTGATTAGCATAATATTGATAGGAACTAATAGTGCAATTCCTGCAATAAAAATAATACTAAAAATAGTAACGAAGGTAGGGATTGAACTTAAACCCATTAACAACAACGCTAGAGAGGAAAATACCAGGCTTATACGAAAAGTTTGATATACTCCAAATCTCTTTGTTATTAAACTTGTGAAAAATGTAACTACTATTCCAATTAAGCCAGAACTGCGTACTAATAATATACTATCTTCAGAAAAATTAAATGGAGATGAGGAAAGATATTTACCTAAGATTGTATACATGCCAATTAACGAAAAGAGCAATAAAAAGGTAATAGAAAATGAAAATAACAGTTCTTTTCTACGAAAAAGCAGTTTTATTTCAGAAAACTTTGAAAAAATGGATTTTTTATGTTTAATCTTTTTTATTATGGGTAAATAGGTAATAGAAGTAATTGTAAGAACAAAGTAAATGATACCTAGTATAAGAAAAATCGCTTGCCAACCTAAGTAATAATCTACTAACGTCGCAAATATTTGAGATAGGACACTTGCCACAAGAAAACCGGATGTGATAAAACCAATAGCAGTCAAACGTTTTTCAGGTGGAAATAATTCTGCAACATACACTAATGATATTGGTACAAATGCTGCAGCCCCAATGGCTTGTAGTATTCTTAAAACAATAAAGGTAGGGTAATGGTCTACAAAGCTAATAATAAATGTAATGATGCATAAAACAATAATTCCTGAAATTAAAAAAATGTTTCTACCGTAGTGATCTGAATATGGTCCATAAATTAAACAACAGATACCATAACATAAAGAAAAGGAACTACCAATCCAAATAGCTTGTGTTTCAGAAATTGAAAAAAAGTTTATGAAAGAATTCGTCAAAGGTATGGGGATATACATACACATTAAAATAAACAATCCAGAAATGGTCAAAAGAAAGGTAATTAAAGAATAGCGTGGTTGACGAAATTTTCTTGTTGTCATGACGCGCTCCCAATTTGCAAATATGTTTTACATATTTAATATATTAAACTATCAAAGAAAAGGTTAAAAACCCAGTTAGTAGACTTAATCTAACATAACTGGGCTCTATCATATATTTATATGTAATAGATCTATATAATTCACTCCACTTAATTTTAATTATGAAGAATTACGCTACTTTATGGGAATATACATTGAGTAAAGCATCTAACTCTTGACTACAAGTAACCGTTTCTGGATGTGTAAAACCTAAGTCATGTGCCTTTTTGTACATATCTTTTCTTTTCATTTCAATTGCTACTTTTAAAACTTTTTTAAATAAAAAGTCTTTCATTATTTCTTTCCTCCGTCTAGTATTTTTCATCTTTTAGTAGGGGCAAATCTCTTAAAGCTCTATCATTGTATAATAGAAAATATGAAAAATTTGTCGGATTGTGCATGAAAAAGCATTGTTCACAAATTTGTCACAATTTAGTGTTTAAATTGTTCATAATTTGTATTTTAATTTGAAGAAAATGACAAAAAAAGGGTACGTAATAGAAGAATTGTGTAGAATGGAGTAAAAAAGGGGTTTTTAGTTATTCGGTCGAGTCGAAAAATGAAAGGGAAATGGTACAAAAAAGAGCATCAACGTATTGATGCTCACTAGTAAATTACTTTGTATAAGATAAAATTGCACTATGTTTAAAGATTTCTAATAATTTTGTCGCTTCTTCCTGTTGAACAAACTCAAATATTCGATAAGAATTTTGTTCGAATACAGTTACAACCCACATGTATAAAACCTCCAATATTTTCTTCTCTATCATCAAACAGTACTTACTGTAAATTCCATAGTTACTAGCGTTCAATCATTAAGTAAATTTATTTAGTATAAGATAAGATTGCTGAACCTTTAAAGCTTGCCATGACTAAAGTAGCTTCATTCATTTCCTCAAATTCAAACATTCGAAAAGAATCTTGCTCGAAAACTGTCACAACCCACATTGTAGGATCTCCTCTCAAATATAATCTGTTGTTATATAACAATCAATTAATTGTTGTATTGTAAATTACATTGTTATATATCAACTAAATCCATTGTATACCTAATAATGGTAAAAATAAATAGATAGTGAAATAATTCACATATTATTCAATTTGTTAACGATTTCACAAAATCATTTGCAAACTGCATGCATATTTAGGTTTAATGTTAGGAATTAGGGGTATTTAATAATAATGGGTATATAACTACAAAAAACCATTCAATGGTTGAATGGTTTCAAATTGTTATAATGTGATGAGTACCTTTCCTTGCGCATGACCTTCTTCGAAGTATTTCATTGCCTCTTTTAGTTCTTGAAAAGTAAATCTTTGATCTATAACTGATTTTAGTTGACCGGCCTCAAACAGATTTTTAATAAAATTCAAATCTTCTTGTTTGTGTGATTGTAAGAAAATCGACACCTTTTTATTTCCAATTGAACGGAAGATTGCTTGAGACATTTGCTTTGGGGAACCACCAACGTGGATAAACTTCCCACTTGTTTTCAATGCTTTTAAATACACTCCAATTGGCAAATATCCATTGACACCAAGTATTAAATCATACGTATTTTCTTCAGAAAAGCTCTCTTTCTTATAATCTATTACATGATCGGCACCTAAAGATTTAATGATTTCAACATTTCTTGTACTACATACTGCTGTCACTTCCGCACCTAATGCTTTTGCAATTTGTACGGCATAAGTACCAACACCACCTGAGGCTCCATAGATTAGTACTTTTTGGCCTTCTTTAATATTTCCTTTTTGCCTGAGTGCTTGTAGGGCAGTGGTAGCTGCCATTGGTAAAGCAGCCGCTTCTTCAAACGTACTATTTTTTGGTTTAAGCGAGATTGCATTCTCTGGTACTGCTACAAATTCTGCAAATCCACCCCAACCGCTACTCGATAAATCTCCGAATACTTCATCACCAACTTGAAACTGTTTAACATTTTTTCCAATCGCAACAACTGTTCCTGCAATATCTCCACCAGGAATTTTAAATTTTGGTTTTGTTAAACCAAATACAAAACGTGCCGCAAAAGGTTTTCCTCGTAAGAGTACGATATTACCATAGTTTATAGATGTTGCATGAACTTTAACTAAAACTTGATTGTCATTACAATTGGGTCTTTCAACCTCTTTCAATTCTAAAACATCCGGTGAACCATATTGATTTGAAATATAGGCTTTCATTATCTTCCTCCTCGTCATACGTTCCTTTGACGTCAATTCGTGATGAAAAAGATCCTCCCATTAAATATATACAAAATGTTGTTGTAAGAGTTATGTGATTAAAAATAATTGTGGTTTGTAAAAAGTCATATTGAAAATTATTCTTGTCTAAGACTTGAAGATTGCCGTAAAACATCTTTAAACTTACTCCCAAAATTGAGAGATATGAATACTCTATATAGACGATTATATTAGTGATTCGCAGTTAATTAAGCAAATTCAATATTTGAATCATTCAATGACAAGGGGGAAGCCTGCATGAATGTTGTGCTGTGGATTTTTCAAATTACATTAATGTTAATGTTTATGATGGACGGTGTACTGAAGGCTTTTCAATATCCGATAGCAAGAGCGAATATACCTTGGGTAAGAGATGTTCCGCAGGGGTTAGTTGTGTTCATTGGAATTATTGAAATTATTGCAGCTTTTGGATTAGTTTTACCAATCATTTTTGAGAGTTTAACAATGATAGCGCAAATTGCAGCTTCTGTATTAGTAATACTTATGTTGTTTAACATATTCTTTCATTTCAATCGTAAAGAATATAAAGACGTAAAAGTTAGTTGTATATTCTTATTCATCGCGTTATTCATCACAGTTGGTCGAATTTTTTTCAATTAATAAAAGAGACGCCTGATATTTTACGGCGTCTCTCTTTTTGTCATTATGCAACTAATGATAAAGTTGTGAATGTAATGATTGATGGAAACTCTGTATTTTCTTGAGCTTCTTGTGCTTCCTCTTTCGTTTCATATTCGAAAAAATGGTAAGTGTCTTGTTTAAAAACTGTTAGTACCCACATGGACAATTGCCTCCTGTAATTAAGCTTACTTTTATCTTGCTATTTCTGTCTTTAGTTTGTATATGATAAAATGGCAGATCCTTTGTAACCAAGCAGAATTTTTGTTGCTTCTTCTTTTTTAGTAAACTTAAAGATTCGAACTGAACTTTTTTCAAATACTGTTACAACCCACATTAGGATCGCCTCCATACAGTTTATTATTTTTGTTATAGAACACTGACACATAAATGTATTGTTATTAATTGTGTTATATATCAACCTTGAGACCATTGTACACCCAATCAACATAAAAGAAAATAGATAGTGATACAATTCACATATTGTTCAAAAATCTATTTTCAATTTTTGACAATGAAGAGAATTATATTAAACAATAAAACATTGAACTAAAAAAAATAAATATGTATTAGAATTTTTTTGAAAAATAGAATAGTAATTTTCTGAAAATTAAGATATAGTATTCGATAGATATTTTTAGTAAAAGGAGCACACATGGTACAAAATGAAATAAAAGTAAACGTTCAAAAAGATGTTGGAGATTCTCCACTCATCAATTTTTTAATAGATTTAAACATTCAAATGTCAAATCGAAATATGCAATTTTTCTTTGATCATATTACCGAAGACATTCGATGGCACATTATAGGGTTACAAACATTGAAGGGGAAGGAAAAAGTAATAGATTTTATGGAGGAGGTAGGAAATTTGCCTGTCAAAGAATTATTTATACAATCCATTATTTCACATGGAACAGCTGGAGCCGTCAATGCAGCTGTAACACTTTCTAATCATGAGAAATGTGAATATTGTAGTGTATATACTTTTACGAATGACGAGCAAAATATACAAATTAAAGAAATTACTACTTACTTTCAAAAATACATTGAAATAACTGATATGTAAGTAGAATATACATTAGCTACTTCATATCACTTTTTTTCATTTTTTTCATTTCTTTCATTTCTTCTTTTAAATAATGAATTTCTTTTTCTAAGTCATTAATTTTATGATTGAATTGTTTCTCTATCTTTTTATGTGCTCTCATTTTTTCCACAGCGAGAAGAGAGCCGCCGATAGCTTGAATAAATTCGCCAAGTGAAGATATAAATCCACCAGCTACAAGGAATTTTGCACCAGTGCCATGGTGGTCATTATGTTCGTTTTTCGACATCTTTTTACACCTCATTCCTTATTTCACTTCATAGTTTATGTGTTTCACTAAGGATTACTTTGGCAAACGCACACCTTGTAACAAAAGGAGAACTAATAAATTGGTAACTCACTGTAAGAGTGAAATTATGGAAAGTTAAATCTCAACAAAGTATGATGAAATTAGAAGTAATAGTTTGGGGGATACCAATTGAAAACATGGACTAAAGATATTGAAATAAACGCAAACATAGAGGAAATATGGAGGTTTTTTGACGGTAATTTAGAAGATATGCAAAAGATTATGCCTCAGGTAGTTAGTAATGAACCAATTCATATAACTGATGATAAAATTGGCACAATTTATCGTCAAGGCTACAAAGAAGGTAAAAAAGTGGTGGTGTACGATGTAAAGGTGCTTGAATATAAAAATACTCCAGAAGAAAAACAATTGAAAATTACATTCAACCTTGCAAATATGTTTGATATTACTGCAGCATATGAATTGAAAAAAATCGATGATCACCAAACGTACTTTAAATATACGACATCAAACAAGCCTTTAAAATGGTTTATAAAAATTATGCTAAAACTATCAAAGTCCGATAAAGTTGTCGTCCAGTTTGTTGAAAGAGTAAAAAATATAGCTGAAATGAATTAAAAATAGGCAGAATCCAATTAAGGATTCTGCCTTTTGTATGTTATGTGTTTCAAACATCCATATTTTTTATAAGCTCTTGAGTTGCACGAAAAGAATTTGATTCTAGTTGCTTTTTCAATATATTCATATCTGTTTCAATTTGCAAAATCTTCGGTACAATATGATTCAATGGCGTCAGTAAAGTAGAGTTTTTGATTGTATGTCCTTTAATTGTATCGATTTCATCGTATACTCTTTCTAGATTTTCATGAAGTCGGTCAATATAATTTTTCAACAAATTAATGCGATTACTGTATTTTTCAATTTGAGTTGTGATGGGTTGTAAATCCTGTTGGCTAGTGTTAATTGAATCCTTTATAGCACGGTCAAAATCTTGCCATTTAGTAATGTTTTCTTTTAACTCAGATTGAGAATTTGTAATATCGAACACACTGTTATTTAATTCGATATTAGATACTTGTAATTCTGCAACTGCATTTTGTAAATTGTTTTGTGAAGATTGAATTTCTTGAACAGATAGATTTGTAATACTTTGTGCAGCTTGAAGCTCAAAAATTGAATTTTTTACACCATCAATTGAATCCTGTATTGTTCCAAAAGTATTTTTAAGTTCATCTATAGCTGGCAGTTCAATATGTGTAGATTTAGATTCATTTGTCATATAGGTTAATTCGCTAAACGATTGTTTCAATTCTACTTGTGACGTTTTTACTTCATCTACATTCGACTTTATTATACTCTGTGAGTTTTGTAGATCTGTAACTTTGTTATTTATTTGAGTGATAGAATTTTTCACTCCATCAATTGAGCTCTGTAAACTACTAAAAGAAGTTTTAAGTTCATTGATGGCAGTTAAATCAACTTCAGTAGTAATAGTTTCACTAGTCATAGAAGTAATATCGTTAAATGATTGTTTCAATTCTACTTGTGATGTTTTCATTTCATCTACATTTGACTTCATCATAATATGTGAAGTTTGTAATTCTGTCACTTTGCTATTCATTTGATTAATTGATTTTTGTACATCTGAGATTGAGGCCTTTGTGTCATCAATCTTATCTGTTATTATTCGATCCTTCGTCTCGCGATTCATTAGCGTTGACTTTATAACAGTCATTTCAGAATATAATTCAGAAATAGACGAACTAATAACATTTTGAGTAGATTTCAAAAGGGCTAATGTTTGGTTTAAATGATTATTTTGCGATTCCAAAGAAGGGGATTCTGTTCTACTATCAAGTGATTGAATTTGAGCACTTGGTTCGAAGCTTTGGCCTTGTAATGACTCTAATACTTGTATTGATTGCTTCATATTATAATGTGAAGATTGTAATTCTTGAATTGAAGAGTTCATAATACTTTGTGATTGTTCAATACTATCCATTTTCCTCAATATTTCTTCTAACAATTCTCTTTTTGTTGGCACAAAAATTACCTCCTCTTAGTTTCACGTATTGAAATCGCTGCATTTGTAAGTAAATTCTACCACAATATTCCTATCCTATATATAGTCTATTCATCTATCATGTAGAACTTTACTAGATTTGAGAAATTTTTAAAAAATTTAATAAAGTATTTTCTTTCTTTATAAATCTCAAAAAGTAAATTGTGAACATATGTTTCTCTATTTTGGACAAAATAAGTTAGAGAAATTGTGAGGTGACGAAAATGAATATCGAAAGGTCGTCCAATTGGAGAGAAGATTTTAACAAACGACTTGAGGAAAATGGTCCTTGGGATAGTTGGTCATTATACAAAATGAGTTATGAAATAGAAAAAATGAATTTAATCCCTGAGTTTTCAGGGTTACAAGCACCTAAATTTTTAACTAATTTAATGTTTTTACCTCATCAAATGGAGGCAGCTCAAACAGTCATTGAAAAAATGAATGGCAAAGCCATTTTAGCTGATGAGGTTGGACTTGGAAAAACCATTGAAGCAGGGTTGATTATGAAAGAATATATGATTCGTGGTTTAGTGAAGAAAGCACTAATATTAGTTCCAGCCTCGCTGCAAAACCAGTGGGTCACAGAACTTAACGTTCGTTTTTTCATCCCAGCAATCCCATATAGAAAGAATACCCCGTTAGATCAATATGATGTGGTCATTATGAGTATGGATACTGCGAAGAAAAGCCCTCATAGAGAAAAAATTTATGAGCAAGATTATGACATGATTATTATTGATGAGGCACATAAGTTAAAAAACCATAAAACACAAATTTATGAATTTGTGCAAAGTTTAAAGAAGAAGTTTTGCTTATTACTTACCGCAACTCCAATTCAAAATGATGTATTTGAAATATTTTACCTTGTTTCATTGTTAAAACCAGGCCATTTAGGGAATTTTGAATCGTTCCAATCTTCTTTTTCAGCAACAAAACACACTTTAAAAGAGGAGAAATATTTAAAAGAGCTTGTGAATCAAGTAATGGTGCGAAATCGAAGACAGGATACAGGAATTGAATGGACAAGTCGTAAAGTTCAAACAATCCCAGTCATATTTACTGAAGGTGAACGTGAAATTTACGATATGATTTTCGATTTAAAAAATGTTTCATCCGTTTTTAAAAGCTCCTTTACAATGGTGACGTTACTGAAGGAAATGTGTAGTAGTAAAGAAGCGACATTTTTAACACTTAATAAAATGCTAGAAAAGTGTATTACAAAAGAAGAAACCGATTATATCGAAAGTATTATTGCAAAAATGATGACTTTAGAAGTCAACTCAAAAGCTGAAAAAGTGCTTGAAATTATTGAAGCTGCTAACGATAAAGTTCTTATTTTTACTGAATATCGAGCAACACAAGCATATTTACAGTGGTATTTATATACTAAAGGCATTTCAAGTAGCCTCTTTAACGGGAAGTTTAGTAAGAGTAAGCGAGATTGGGTAAAGCAATTATTTAGAGAAAGGGATCAAGTACTAATCGCAACTGAATCTGGAGGTGAGGGGATTAACCTTCAGTTTTGTCATCATGTTATTAACTACGACTTGCCATGGAATCCGATGAAAATTGAACAAAGAATAGGGCGTGTTCATCGACTTGGCCAAGAACACGATGTTCATATTTATAATTTAGCGATAGAAGATACGATTGAACAGAAAATATTAGATTTGTTGGGCGATAAAATCGATGTCTTCGAAAAGGTTGTTGGTGATCTTGATGCCATTTTGGCAACGTAAGTATTTTCTATATCAGTATTGAAACTATGTTTACGAGGAGATGAAGTTAATGTTTGCTACCCAAGTTCATGATTATTTACGCACCTTTTTTCGTGAAACAAAATGTGAAATAGAATCTGATGAAGGGCATATAATGACGGTTCAGTTGACGATAGATATAGATAAAAAAATTATGAATCGGCCGTTTTACTGGCAATATGTTGAAACGACAGGCATGCCTTCGAATCCAGCAAGATTAACGTTAATTACAGACAGAAGCAAAATTGAAAATCAGTTTATGGGGGAAATGATCCATTTTGGCTCAAGGCGATTAAACCAAATATTTAAAGCGACGAAAGAGCTCGGGGCATTTGTTAAAATGTATCAAAGTGTTCCGATTGTTGAAAATGGAAATCGTCCAACATTAATGCCTTATTTTTGTGTAAATTACAAAATTTCTTATTATTGTGACCAAACGAAAGAAAAACTATATTCTTTGGGCATTAACTTGGTCAATGGTAACATACAGGACCATTTTCACGAATCTATTTTCGAGCTCGAGTTACAAAACGAACAACCGGAAAATATATTTTGTTTGCCATATATTATTAAACCTCATAGAGGATTAGAAAGATTAGATGAAATGATTCAATCAATTGTTCAAAATGATGATCATACATGGGCACATGAGGCAAATATGAGATGGGAAAAAGAGCAAGAAGTATTAGATTACTTCTATGAAGGTGTGGAAGAAAAGCCAGAATGCTATGAAATCGAAAAAAAAGCATTAAAAGAGCGGTTCAATCCAAGAATTAAAGTCGAAATAATTAATGGAGGATTGTTTTATTTACTTTAGCGTTTCTAGCAAGGTTGTCAATTTTCAATTGGCAACCTTTTTATTTTCAAAGTAAAACCTCCCTATTTATATAGTGGTACATATTTTTTGGTTAAAAAGGAGCAAGTTTCGTTAAGATTAGATATTTTTGGATAATTTAGTAATACATCGTGAATTTACATCGAAGGAGGTTAAGTTTTGAGTAGAACTAAATTTTATTTAATTTTATTATCTGTACAAATTGTTGTTGCAATTATAGTCTATGTATCATTGAGTGACGTTCCCTCTGAAGAAATACAGCAAGAAAATAAAGAAGGTGTTGCAAAACAAGTATACTGGACTTACGAGGATGAAAATGGACCTAAAGAATGGGTAAGTATTGATCCATCTTATTATGCTTGTGGAGGAGGGTATGAACAATCACCAATAAACATTGATAAAAATAGTGTTTGGGAAGAACGAAGTTTTGAAAAGATAGAAATCAATTATAAACCAACGAAGTTTTTAGTTGAAAATAATGGATATACCATTGAAGTTAAGGATCCATCAGGAAAAAATTCACTAACGATAGATGGAGAAGAATTCACACTTGTTCAAATCCATTTTCATTTACCAAGTGAACACCAATTAAATGGTCAAACTTATAATATGGAAGGACATCTTGTTCATGAGGCAAAAGATGGCAAACAAGCAGTTATTGGATTTTTTATCAAAGAAGGAAAGGTTAATACAGACTTAGTTGATTTATGGGCACTTTTACCCGAACATATAACGAGTCAACCAATCGAGGTGAACCGTTCAATCGACTTAAACGAAGTGTTACCTGAAGATAAAAGTGTATTTCAATACAGTGGATCATTAACAACTCCACCTTGTACTGAAGGTGTAACATGGATTCTTTTTGAAAAACCTGTTGAAATGTCGGCAATTCAAATTGAAGCTTTTGCAGAAATTTACTCACATAATAATCGACCTATTCAACAATTAAATGACAGAAAAATTTATAAATTTAACTTGGATAATTAATAAAAACGGCCACTCTTAGGAGTGGCTTGAATTTTTTAGAAATTTTCTTTATCAAACACTTCCACATCAATAATACGAGTGCCTATTTTATGGAGTAGTGTTTCGATTTCTTTCACTGTCTTACTAGTTGCACCTTTACTAAGTGTAACAATTACTCTCCTTAAATACCATTCGTTATCATCTAGTGAAAAGACGCAGTGTATTGGGTGTTTTTTCTTTATTTCAGTTAGTGCTTTCGCTAGTATCCCGTCGGTTTCAGGGAAAGCAAGAGTTAATGCGCAACTTCCTGTTTTATAACCCCAAGCCTGTTCTAAAATTTCGAAAATTTTGGAGTGAGTAAGTATCCCTGCAAATAATCCATTCTCATCATTCACTGCTAAGTAAGGCAATTGTTTAATAGAGAAAAATACTTGATAAAAAGAACTTTCTTCACTAATAAATCCATCTTGGTCAGTTAGTAAATTTGAGATAGATACATCTTCATCATGTTCTAGTTGATGCTCAAGAATGTCCACTTTATATGCATTTCCAACAAACTTTTCTAAAGCTTCATCTAATACTGGAATGCAGCGATAGCCAGAATCATTCAATTTTGCTAAGACAACGGAAGCAGGATCTGTTACTTTACAATAAACAACTTCATCTTTTAACAAATATCTTTGTTTAACGATCATCTTATTCTTCCTTTCATAAAAGAATCTGCCACAACTTAATTGAAAAGTAGGGCAGAATTCTAGTAAGCTATTCAACTATATGCCGAAATTTTACCAACTATGCATTTAAATTACAATATATTTTTTGTGATTTCCAAAATTAATTTTACTTCCACATCTTTTAATGTTGGATAGATTGGAAGGGAGACAAGATTTTGTGTCCAATGATATGCATTTGTATACATATTTTTTGGCCCTAAAAGCTCCCATTCTTGCAGAGGGATTACCGAGGTAATATTGTTTAGTCGTAGCGCGGTAATAAGTTCGTTTTGTTTTGTTGTTTGTATAATTGCTCTAAACCGAACAGGTGTAATATTTGGTGGACCATCTAGTAATGGTAATCCTGCTTCTTTATATTGTTGATAGATTTCTTCTCTACGTTTGATAAAGGAAGGGAATTGTCTTATTTGTGCAATACCAATTGCTGCTTGTAGGTCTGTCATTTGGAAGTTAAAGCGTAATTTCTCATCACTTCTTTTATCAAACAAACGATAGTCTTTTATTTCCTGTATGATGGCTGGGTCTTTTGCTATAATCATGCCACCTTGGCCGCCACTGGTCATTAGTTTAGTGGCAAAAAAAGAAAAGACACCAAGATCACCTTGAAGTCCAGTGTACTTTTCATTTACTCTGGCACCAAGAGATTGTGCACAGTCTTCGATTGTTAATAATTGTTGCAGATTGTATGGAATTTCTTGAGGAATTCCATACATATGTGGAATGATTGCAATTGATGCATGTTTAGGTACTTGTTCGATATTCATATTAGGAGATTGAGACTGACTATCTACTAAAGCATGGTTCCCACCTACTAAACCGACTGCATTACGAAGTGCTGAACAAGTATAGGCAGGATAAGCTACAGTTCGATTTTTTGCACCATTAACTAACAAAGAAAGATATAATGCTGCTGTGCCACTAGAAACGGCTACTGCACAATCTTCTGGAATTTCTAAAAACTCACAAAATTCACGTTCAAAGGTTTCAACAGCACTTCCTTGTGCGAGCCAACCTGAACGAAGAATATTAATGGCGAATTTTTCCTCTGATTTGCCCAAGGTAGGTCGATTATGTGGGATGGGGTCTCGACATATCCAGTTTTCGTTTGATCCTTTTCCTATGATGCTCATGCCTCCATTTCGGTAAATTATAAAAGGTGTGAACGTAAAATATAATATTTTTCTGCATAATCTAAGCCAATTTCTAATCCGCGCATTTCAGCCCATTTTTTCACATTTTCCGGCGAAATTAGATGTTTCGTCGGGCGTCTTTGGGATTTATGCTTTAGAAATGCTTCGATTTTTTTGTCAATGGTTTCAGAAATATCTAGATACAATTCTCCTGTGTTCCAAAACTTTTGAAACTGCCAAGAGATTAACGGGTATTCATAAACCGCAATGAGCTTAATCGAATGTGAAGGTTTCGGTCTTAATGCTGCAAAGCAAGCCTCATATAATACGATATGGTCTTGATGGTAGCTAGGTAGAGGGATGAAAACCATTGAAGGTTGAAAATCTTCGATGATTGTATCGAGTCTTGAAATTATGTCATTTCTCGGAATGGTATCGAGAAGGGAATCTTTGTTTTTGTACATTATTTCAAAATTAGTACATCCTAGTATGCCAAGAGCATCTTTCAATTCTTGAATTCTTGTATCTGCCTTCACATGTTCTCCACTATGTGGATGAGTAACATTTCCAACTGCAACGACAATTACTTTCACTTCATTATTAAATCGACATGCTTTTTCAATGAGCCCTCCACAACCTAGCACCTCATCGTCTGCATGCGGCGCTATGATCAAAATTCGTTCTTTTCCTGATGTGATCAAGATTTCACCTCCTCGATAATACTAATACGTTCGTCTATGAGACGTTTTACCTAGTTTCTTTGCATGCGAATGATATTTATAGATTCTGGCCCACAATTAAATAGTAAATCGATAATTGATAGATTGGATTCAAAATCACCATATCGCTGTGAATAGAAAGGGTGCTTGAAGTCTTGATAAATTAATTCGATTCCGTTATTTGTATATTCATTAGGTTGGTTATAAGCTTTCGCTCCTGTTCCTGATACGTAAATCGTGCCACCTAAATGGGAAACGATATTAACATTTCTAGTATTATTTGAACCAAAATCGATTCCGAAATCTGATTCTACAAAAATATCAGTCGAAATCGATAATAACGAGCAAATATGTTTGATTAGTGTAATATTAAAAGGTGCTAAAAGGTCCCACTTTTGAAGATAAATTTGTTCAAAACCTTTATGATAAAGTGACCAAAATGGCGCTTTTTTGTAGTTTGCTTCTATGGATTTCCAATGTTGAACTTGCCATTTCTTTTGATGATCAATGACAAGTTCATTTATTGGTTTTAGTTTATTTTTTATTGGTACAGTTAAAAATAGTGAACCTTGTGGAGACTTTATTTTATTTCGATTAATAAAATTACCTTTGGAAAATTGTGCTTTATCTAGTAGGACAAATCGATCAACTTGATCTAATTTATCGAAGAATCCGATCCATGGTAAATAATTTGGTTGATGGATGGCAATCTTCATAAACATCAAACCTCTCTTTTACTATTTTGCAAACTATAGTATTCAAAGAGTGGAAGCTGGTTTGGGATTAATTCCAATTATTTGGTATAATTTACGATTTGAAAGAATTGTTCCCAGTTCTTTTTAAATTTGTCCAACCAACTTTTCGTCCTTTGATTGCTCGGTAAAATGTTTTCCAAGTTATATATGCGAAAAATACTCGGTATGCAAGTCTTTGCACAACAATCCAATAAAGTGGCTTCTTATTTTCCTTTCCGACTTTAAATGCTACATAGGAATTCAAGAAGTCTGTTAAATAGAATATTAATGCAAATATATAAATTGAAACATAACCATTGATTAATGCCCAAATGAACATTATGTCTACTATTGGCATTGTTAGAAATAGTAAGTAGTTGTAAAGTAAGCTTGGAATTGCAACGTACTTAAGCATTTTGTTATTGGATTTTCGAATTGTTTTTCGATGCTTCCAAATTGCTTGTAATATTCCATAGGACCAACGGAATCGTTGTTTTAAAAAATCTTTTATCGTTTCAGGTACTTCTTCATAGGAAATTGCGCGATGTTCATAGATAATTTTGTATCCTGAATTGATCACTTTTAACGTTAAATCTGTGTCTTCAGCGAGCGTATCATCTTCGAAATATCCCACTCTTTGAATGACAGATTTTCTCCATGCACTGTTTGAACCTGGCACAATAGTAATGGCATTTATTTCTTCAAAGGCTCTTTTATCGAGATTGTTTGCAGTAACATACTCAATATGTTGCCAGAGTGTAACCTGATTTCTAATGTTCCCAACTTTACAATTTCCAGAAACAGCAGCTACATTTGGGTCAGAAAATTGTCTTACTAAATAGGATATCGTTGATTTTTTAAACATCGTATCTGCATCAATAGTTACGATAATATCCCCAATAGCATAATCTATCCCACAGTTAAGTGCAGAAGATTTTCCGCCATTTCTTTTGCGAATAAAATGAACCCTATGATATTTTGCGAACTCTTTTCGAATAATTGAAGCAGTTCTATCTGTCGAACCGTCATCGACTACTAATATTTCAAGAAGGGGGTAATTGCTTTTTAAAATCGAATGTATAGTCCTTCTGATAACCACTTCTTCGTTATATACAGGGATAATGACGGAAACAAATGGCCGATAAGGGCGTAGAATTTTTCTGTTAGCTTTTTTATATTTATGGATAATTTTTTTCCTTCTCACTTGTCTTGCAACAAAATAAAATATGATAAACATGCGAATAAACCCAATGATGATGGTGACTAATATATAAGCTACAAATATATACAGCAAGATCGAACCACAGAAATGTATCCATTCTACCATTACTGGAAATTTATAATATCCATAGTGGTCTAGAACGTAACATGTAGACAATGTTAGAACCAATAGTAGAAATATCAAAAAAATACTTTTAACGACAACCCACCGTTTTCCAGATTTATTTTCAAAAATCATAATAATATCATCCTCTTATTTATCTTATGTACTATAAATATGTTCGAGTATTTCGTTGAACTGCACGTTTAACATAGTTTTATTAAAAAAAATAGAGATAATAAGTAGAGCATAGAAACAATTTAGAAATTTTACTACGGTTTTCACTTACAAGATTGATAGGCAAATTGTTCTTATAGGCATTTCAACGTAATTGATTTATAACGCCTTTATTATTTTCTCAAAATATCATTATTATTGAATCAATACTATTGTAAATAAGGCTCGATAAGAAATTTACTTAAAGTAGAAATTATTGTTGAAAAGTAGGGGAGAATTGGTATTATGTAGTTAATGGATGGATTCAAAAGGGGGATATAATGTGAGTGGCGTTGCAATCAATAATTTGATCGAAAAGATTGACCAGGATGGTAGTGGGTTAAGAGGTTATAAAAATACCATTCAATTTGAGTTTACAGATGTGGGAGAAACATATAACGTTCAATTTCTTGAGGATAAGGCTGTTGTTGTAGATGAAGTTGAAAGGGCTGCTTGTGTTGTACAAATTACAAGTGAAAACTTTGAAAAGCTAGTAGCTGGTGAACTAAACCCTCAAACTGCTTTCTTCTTTGGGAAAATTAAAGCAAAAGGGGACCTATCTCAACTTTTAAAATTAAGTAGTATATTAGATTATTACCAAAAGTAAAATTATAGAGCTGAGCCGAGTTTTTGGGCTCGGCTTTTTGTTTTAAAACGATGTTAATATCTGTATTATTGGTGATTCAATAGAAATGCATTTGTAAAAAGTGTATACTAATACTATATTCATAAAGTTTGAAGAAAAAAATGAATAATAAGGCAGTCAATTTCCGACTGTCTATTTTTTTTCGCGGAAATCCGCATAAGAAAAGACATCATCTCGACCAATTTGGGTCGAAATGTGTTTTTCTAATTATTCAGTGAGGATGGTACTTAAGATTGCAACATAATAAAACATACATTTATACTTATTCCCACCATGAGGATGAATACGATCTATGTCGACTTGAAATGAGAGCTTTATTTCAATTTGATACTGACATGAATTATTTGAAGAGTAACCTTGAGGTGGATCCAAGTCGTAGTCCGTATATACAAGATCGGCTTGAAGTGTTATATGAAAGTAATAGTATTGAAGATATGCAGGAGCTAGTAAAAGATTTGCTAGTTACAGCAGATTCATATAAAGTAGTTTGCTTAAATACGATGAATTTAGGAAGTACAGGTAAAATTCATCACCCAGAACGTCGTAAAATTGAGCGTGAAATCGGCTTATGTATAGATGGAGAACCTGAGTTAGATCGCCCAGATGTTGTCTACGGGCTAATTCTATTAGAAAATCGATGGTATTTTGGGAAACATACAAAATCGGAGTCAGTGTGGCGTCAACACAAACATAAACCTAAAAGTTATTCGACTGCATTAAGCACAAGAGTGGCAAGATCAGTTGTAAATATTGCAGTACCAGCAATTGAAAATGTAAAAGTCATTGACCCTTGCTGTGGTATTGGGACAGTTGTTGTAGAAGCACTTTCGATGGGTGTGAATATTGTAGGAAGAGATATAAGTCCTCTTGTTTGTGTCGGAGCACGAGAGAATCTAACCTTTTTCGAGCTTGACGGCAAAATAACAAAAGGCCCAATTTCTGAAGTGCAGGAACATTATGATGTG
The DNA here is from genome assembly GCF_000772945.1 of Ureibacillus manganicus DSM 26584. Taxonomy (GTDB): domain Bacteria; phylum Bacillota; class Bacilli; order Bacillales_A; family Planococcaceae; genus Ureibacillus; species Ureibacillus manganicus. Next base: position 25,370 of record NZ_JPVN01000012.1, on the reverse strand, counting down.
GCAATTATTGATATGCCTTATAATATTTACTCACATGTTTCGCCTGAAGAAGAATATGATATCATTTACCAAGCTAGACGTATTGCAGATCGGGTCGTGTTTATCACTGTCGACACGATCGACCATTTGCTAGAAAGAGCAGGTTTCACAATAGTAGATCGTGGTATTGCAAAAAAGCAACAGTTTGAACGACAAGTAATTGTTTGCAAATAATAGTAATAGAACGTATTGTGCTCATTAGAAGAGTCTTACTAATTTTAGTAGGGCTCTTTTATTTACAATAGAACTATTGGAAATCTATTAAAGCTATTTAGTAAAGAATAATTTTCTAATACATTCAATTTCTTATTAATTCCGATTGATTTCGTATAAAAAATATCAAGTGAAAAAATTATTTTACTTTTACTATATAGATGTAAAGGAGGGGAACGGATGTTACAACAATTCAATCAATTGATGGATTATATTGAATGCCATTTAACGGAAGGTATCACCGGAACAGATATTTCAAGGATTGTAGGAATGTCTGATTATCATTTTAAAAGAATGTTCTCGTATTTATCTGGCATGTCATTAAATGAATATATTAAAAATAGGAGATTGTCATTAGCGAACGTGGAATTAATCAACGGTGCAAAAGTAACTGACATTGCCTTTAAATATGGATATCAGTCAATCGAAGGATTTTCCAGAGCCTTTCGTGAATGGTGTGGTTTTTTACCATCTGAAGTTGCCAAAAACAAAATTCAAAAGTCTTTTCCCAAATTTACATTTATTATTGATATTAGAGGTGGGAACTCCATGGAATTCAAAATTGAGAAGAAAGAGAAGTTTAATATAGTAGGGGTAGCAAAAAGAGTACCAATACAATTCGAGGGAGTAAATAACTCAATCTTAGAATTAGCCCAGTCTATTACAAAGCAACAAAGAGATGAAATGCATAAACTTGCAGATTTATATCCCCATTATGTATTGAATGTTTCCTATGATTTTGATGATAGCTATTTAGAAGAAAAGGGCAATTTAACACATATGATTGGGTTTGCAACGACAAAAGATAATCCCTTTGAAGATTTAGAGCAAATTACTATAGAAGAAAGTTTTTGGGCAATTTTTCCGAATGAAGGACCATTTCCTGCAATGCTTCAAGAAACGACTGCAAAAATCTATTCTGAATGGTTACCTTCAGCAGATTATGAAATTACAGATTTACCTGGGATTTCTTTTACAAAGCACAATGGTGCATCGGAAAATGTTTATAGTGAAGTGTGGATTTCTGTGAAGAAAAAAGAAATCAAATAACGTGAAAATTATATTATATATAAATTTAGACCAGTCAGAAGAAAGCTGACTGGTCTTTTCTCTATTAATTATTTGAATATTCTTTCATTTAATCGTTTTACATTCTATAATTAGGTAGAATATAGCATCATCAAGGAGTTAATAGTTTTGAAATAAAAAACTTTGTGTCAATGGAGGTATATTTATGCGAATTCCAACAGCTAGATATATAACGGATGATGACATCAAGATCATAACTCTTAAAGAAATGACAAAGAAAAAGTATGATGCAATTTATAAAGGAAAATTATATTGCCCAACTGATCACTGCATAGCAAAAGTTTCATTTAGTAGCGGCCCCAAGGCACATTATAAAACTTGGAGGTATAGTAATCATTCGTCTGATTGTATGTATCAGTTAGATCGAGTTGAAACAAGAACCCTCATAAAATTGGGGAAAGCCGTTACAGTAAATATTAGTAATCGTCGAAAGCAAGATGCATTAGTGAGAGCTTATAAGTCAATGATTCTTTCGGAAAATGAAATACCTATAGCAGTTCAGGAAAATAAAAATGAAATAAGAAAGAAAAGTCCAAAAAAGGATGGGCAACTTACAGAGCAAACAGTTCAAATGAGATTATTTGGTGGAGAAGTTGATGAAGGGGATACACATTTTAAAGGTAAGAAGCTATTATCAAAATTTGTTGATGCGATTATTCCAACTGACATTGGGGAAGTACGACTAATTAAAGGTTTTGTGAAAGATATTGAACTTATAGATTCAGTTGCTGAAATTATAGTAGGCTATCAAGATGAAGAAATAAAGATTGTCTTTGAAGAACGATTTAAGAAAGAACCACTTAATAAAAGTTATTTAGAAAAATTTTGGGCAATTAAAGATTTGCTTTCTATTAAGAAGGTAATTGTATTTAATGGTGTAGGTGAGATTCGCGAAGATAAATCAGGAAGTTATGAGCTATCTATCATATTGGGATCAGACATTCGATTAAATGGCGAAGATTTGTATAATATTGCGAGATCAATGATGCTTACTACTACACAGTAAAAAAATGCGGTTTTTATATAAAAGGAAAATGCCTTTTTAAATTTTTGCAAACATTTGCTTAAAACTAAAAAGGCATTTTTCATATATTATTGCTTAATTTCGTTCACTAATGTTTCGATCAATTGATAAGTTAACGAAAGAGCTTCTCCAATCGTCATATCTTCTGAAAAACCTTGAATATAATCTAGAGGAATATTTAAATCCCACATTCCTTCGTCCCCAGAAAAACTTGCACTAAAATATTTATTTTCGCCTTTTAAATTATCATTTAAATAGTTTTTAATCGCGGCTGTATACTTCTTTTGCATTGCTAGTCCAAATAATGCTGTATATGTTTGAAAAACATCGTCCAATTCTAATGAAATCGCATCTACTTTAATTTCATCAAAAGCAGGGGACTCAATATAAATAAACTCATTTTGATTCTGTTTAACATGTTTTAATGATGTGTTAAGAAAAGATGTTTCTTCTTTAGAAATAATATCTTCTGTTTCTTTATCACAACGTTCAATTGTAACTTCAGACAAATTAAAACCCACTATAAGATCCTCCTCGAAATGATGCATTGAATGAATATAGAACTATCTAAATATAATGACTTTATTTTAGCATCAAACAATAATTTTCACCATTCAATCACTCTTTGTCAAGTGGTGAAAAAGAAGTATTTTCTTTTTTGAGACTATATGTTACAATTTTGTTAACAAAAGTTGTCTAAACTGTGAACGGAAAAAATAGTTTGTACAACAATGAAGAAAAGGGGTTGCATCAGAATGATAAAGGGGTTTAAATACTTTTCTATTTTCTTATTTGTTCTAGGGATTGCGTTAATTGGGATCAGTGCTTTTGGAAGCCTTTCCATTTGGTATGGAATTGAAATTGCTAAAAGCAGTATGTATATATTTATCCTTGGTATGTTCTTTAGTATATTGGAAAACAAATCAAAAACTAATAATCGTAAAGTTAGTAGTGCACAACTAAATATTGAATAGCGAGGTTACTATTTACTACACAAAAAAAGCTTGAGAACAAAGTCTCAAGCTTTTCGTTTTACATATCCCAAATAAGGATTAATAATGAACCAAATATCGTAACTAAGGCGATAATAAAACCGTAAAATACATTCGTATAAATGGCTTTACCATCTTTTGATTCCCCAGCATGCATAAAGACAACTAACTGTAAAAACGCTTGGATAAACGCTGTTACAAGTAGGATTGTCATGCCAACTGCAAAGGACATATCCGTAAAATGAACAAGCAATGCAACTAATGTTAAAACCAATGAAAAGACTAAGCCCATCACCTGTTTAGCAGGAAATAATTCTTTCATATTACATCATTCCTTTCAGATAGACGAAGCTGAAGATAAAGATCCAAACTACGTCTAAGAAATGCCAGTAAAGAGAGAAAATAAATGATTTATTTGCATTTTCAGGTGTTAACCCACGTTTTTTCACTTGAAGGATAATGAATAATCCCCAGAATAGACCTAAAGTAACGTGAGCACCATGTGTACCTAATAATGTTAATAGACCAGCAGTGAAACCACTTGTTTGATACGTTGCACCAACATGGTAATAATGCATAAATTCATAGATTTCTACTCCAAGGAACACTAACCCAAGAAGTAGGGTAATTCCAAAGAAAGTAAGCATCGCATTTTTGCGTCCAAGTCTCATCGCGTGCACACCAAGTCCAATTGTAAAACTACTTGTTAATAAAACAAATGTTTCAATTAGTACTGGAGTAATTTCAAAAATTTCTGCTGGTGTAGGGCCGCTACCAGTTCTTCCTTCGAAAATGAAGTATGACGTGAATAGGGTAGCGAACAACATAATTTCAGCGCCAAGGAAAATCCAGAAGCCTAAAATATTTAACTGATTTTGATCTGTACTATACTCTAGTGGTTGAGTGTGATCTAGCTTCATTACTTAGCACCTCCCTCATATTGTGACTCTATCTCTTTTATTTCTTTAACATGTATATGACGTCCATGATCTAGTTCGAATGAACGTAGTGCCATACATGCGAAAATACCGATTAATGCAATTACTGCAGGTACCCATAGTGCGAATATGAATGAGAACCCTGCGACGAAGAAAATAATCCCCATGATGAATGGAACGCCGCTATTATTTGGCATATGGATATCTTTAAGTTCACCTGTAAACAATTTGTGACCATTTTTCTTTGCATCCCAGTATGCTTCACTTGAAGCAACTTGTGGAAGTCTAGCAAAGTTATATTCTGGTACTGGTGTATGAGTAGCCCATTCTAAAGAACGTGCATCCCATGGGTCATTACCAATGTTTCTTGGTGAATTTTTAATACTGTAAAGAATGTTATAAACGATTGTTACGAATGCAATCGCCATTAATGCAGCACCGAAGAATGACATCAAGTTTAATGGTCCAAAGCCTGTAGCTTCAGAGTAAGTGTACATACGACGTGCTTGACCGTCTAATCCAGTGATATACATTGGGAAGAAGGCAAGTACGAAACCTACAGAAAGTAACCAGAATGACCATTTACCGATTTTTTCATTTAGCATGAAGCCAAAGAATTTTGGCCAATAATAAGTTAAACCAGCTAACATCGCAAATACAACACCCGGAATAATCGTGTTATGGAAGTGAGCTACTAAGAACATTGTGTTGTGGAATTGGTAGTCCGCTGCTGACATAGCAAGCATTACCCCAGTAACTCCACCAACAGTAAATAATGGAATGAATCCGATCGAGTAAAGCATTGGTACAGTAAATCGAATTTTTCCTTTATACATTGTGAATAACCAGTTAAAGATCTTAACACCGGTTGGAACAGCAATAGCCATTGTTGTAACAGAGAAGATACTGTTCGTTAAAGCACCTTGACCCATTGTAAAGAAGTGGTGAGTCCAAACTAAGAATGATAGTAGGGAAATGAGAACCATTGAGCCTACCATTGATTTATATCCGTATAGGTTACGGCTTGAGAACGTTGAAATAATTTCACTGTAAAGACCGAATGCAGGCAAGATTAAAATGTAAACTTCAGGATGTCCCCAAACCCAGAAGAAGTTTGCCCAAAGCATATCCATACCACCATTAGTAGTTGTAAAGAAGTTAGTTGCAAATAGGCGGTCAGTAGTACCCATAAGTAAAGCAATTGTTAATACAGGGAATGCAAACACGATAATTACGTTTGCGATAAATGCAGACCAAGTAAACATTGGCATTTTCATAAGAGTCATGCCTGGTGCACGCATTTTTAAGATCGTTGTGATCATATTAATCCCTGTCATTAATGAACCAATCCCAGAGATCTGAATTGCTATCATGTAGTAGTTAGTACCAACTGATGTACTGAAATCATTACCCGCAAGAGGGAAGTATGAAGTCCAGCCTGCATCAGGAGAACCACCAACTACGAATGAAATGTTAAATAACATAGCACCAGCAAAGAATAACCAGAAACTAAGTGCATTTAAACGAGGGAACGCTACGTCACGTGCCCCAATTTGAAGTGGTACAACTAAGTTCATAAAGGCGAAGATAAATGGCATCGCCATAAAGATAATCATTACAACCCCGTGAGTAGTAAAGATTTCATTATAATGTTGTGCGTCTAAAATTTCCATATCTGGTGAAGAAAGCTGTAAACGCATTAAAATTGCATCAGCTCCACCACGGAAAAGCATTAGTAAGGCAGAGATTAAGTACATAATCCCGATTTTCTTATGGTCGACAGTTGTAAACCATTCACGCCATAAGTAACCCCATTTTTTAAAATATGTGATCCCGAAGACAATTCCAATTACGACTAAACCAATCGCAACCATGGAAGCATAAATCATCGGACTTGGGTGAGGTACGGCGAATCTTTCAAAGAATTCCATCCTTATTCTCCTTTCTAGATTAAAAGGGTATTCTCAAAATCTAGTTTTTCTATAGTAGATTAATGACCGCTGTGGTCTGATTCTTCATTTGTTTCATCGTGTGATGAATGTTCATCATGTTCAGCTTCTGTTTCGTCACCGTCTGAACCGTGGTTATGTTCAGGAGCAGGACTGAAATCTAAGTGTGTACCAGTAAATGTCATTTGACCTAAATGACCAGGTTCTAATAATTTGTTAAATTCTTCTTCTGTAATTGGGTCAGCTGTTTTATAAACATCTTCAACCCATTCATCGAAATCTTTTTGTGACATAGCTGTTACATTAAATGTATTTTCAGTAAATCCTTTACCACTGAAGTTTGCGTTACGACCCATCATCTCACCAGGTTCATCAGCAGCTAAATGTAAAGTTGTTACCATGTCAGCCATCGCATATTTTTGTCCACCAAGTTGTGGAATCCAGAAACTTGTAATCGGGCCATATGAGTAAAGTTTGAACTCTAGTGGTCTATTTGTTGGAATATACAAATAGTTCACTGTTTCAATACCTTGTTCAGGATAACTGAAGTGCCATTTCCAGTCAGATGAGGAAGCATAAATTACTAAAGGTTCTTCTTCATATCCAGTTGGAGCCGATTCAACGATGTAGTTACTTTTTATTGAAACAAAAGATAAGAAGGCAACAATAATAATAGGTACCCCTATACAAATTACTTCTACCCAAATATTCCCCTCAATATGAGGTGGTTCGTAATCTTCAGGCATTTTTGATGCGCGGTATTTAAATAGTACAATAGCTAAAATTACTAATACGGCAATGACGATAAACGACATTAACACAATCAATAACATAATGTCACTTGCCTGTCTGGCAGCCATTGGTCCTTTTGGATCCAGAACCATTAAGGGTTCACAGCCTGCAAGAATGGCAGTAAGTGTTGTTAGTGAGACTAACAATGCCCATTTTAATTTCATTAGGATACTCCTTTCCCCTTATACGTAACAAAACTGATTTTAATGATCCTTTTACAATCATTAGATTCATTGTAATAGAATAATTTCCGATAAAAAATGTTTTCACGGTGACTATAGTGTTTAATTCATAAATTAGTCACTTATAGTTTAAAAAAAAGACATAATTTATTTAAAGTTTTTGAGGTGATTACTTGCAATTTTTGTTGCGTTCAGAATTAGGTGCTTAGAATTTTGAAAAGGCTTCCAATTCTGTATTTAAGAGCTTTTTAATGGAATTTCTTGATGAATTAAATGGAAAAAAGAGTGGATGGCGTAAGTCTAAAATAAAGAAAATTGAAATGCAAAAGGAAAAGAGCTAATTGCTGTAGAATGTATAATACTATTCCTATTTTTTTATAGAACAAAATTTTCCTACTATAATAATGTGCGAGGATTATCTATGGATAATTTAATTGATGTTAGTGTTGGTAATATGTCCTTTCAGTTAAAAGAAAAACATAACTTTGAATGGTTCCAAGAGTTTGGGAGTGTATTTATGGTATTTTCAGAGCAGGATTCTGGGAATATCAGTTTTGGGGTTGAAAAAGATGGTGTTAAAAAGTTTGTAAAGTATGCTGGTGCAAAGACTATAAATTTTTCCGGTGAACCAAGCGAGGCGATTGAAACATTAAAAGATTCAGTTAACGTATATCATGATTTACAACATCCATATCTAGTGAATCTTTTGGATTCTCTTGAAATTGGAGAGGGATTTGCGTTAGTTTTCGAATGGTTTGAAGGGGAAAATCTTCATCCCCATTGGACATTTCCTCCTCCACATAAATATACTCATCCAGATTCGCCCTATTTTCGCTTTAGACAGTTGCCCATAACCGATCGGTTAAGATCATTTCAGAGTCTATTAGAATTCCATGTTCATGTAGAGCAGAAAGGGTATGTAGCTGTCGATTTTTATGATGGAAGCATCCTTTACGATTTTAAAAACAGTAAAACAAAAATCTGCGATATAGATTTATATAGGAAGAAACCCTTAGTAAATACAATGGGCAGAATGTGGGGCTCTCAGAGATTTATGTCCCCAGAGGAGTTTGAATTAGGAGCTAATATTGATGAAAGAACGAATGTGTTTAATATAGGAGCAATCGCCTTTGGACTATTGGGTGGGGAACTTGATCGTTCGATTACAAAGTGGGAAGCAGGGGATGGTCTGCACAAAGTGGCAATGAAAGTAGTGAGTAAAGATCGCAATGAGAGATATCCTACTGTTGAGGATTTGTATTTTGCTTGGAAAAGACTTTCTACTATATAAAAGAATATAGTGTTAATTCTTTAGCCAATAAAAAATTGTTGTTGAGGCGCTATTATTAGTAGCGGATGAAAGCAAGTTGTGTGAATGGTACAATTGTGACTTTTGGTGGCGGATGGAAGCTGAATGTTAAACAAAATCGCATTGTTTGATGATAATTAGCTTTCTATAATTTACCGGTTGTTTCAGAAAAACAGCTATTATATAATAAAGTCAGAATACAAGTGATTCGAAATAGAAGACCGTTTCCGTTAGGTGCTGGTAACACGTAACATAGGAAATGGTTTTTTTATTTTGTTTATTTTAAGAAAGTCAGTATAATAGATTTTGTTTTAAGAATATACTGCAATGAAAATAATACATAGAATGGAGGAATTTTAGTGGAATACATTCATGATTACCTCCTTGAAACTGGGATTGGAATTAACGACTTTTGGGCTGACTATTTAGCTATAGGTATTATGATTTTATCGATCATACTCTTATGTATTATCGCAAATTTCATAACTAAGAAAGTGGTAATCAGGTTCATCACACATATCGTAAATAATAACAAATATAAATGGGATAATATTCTATTAGAAAAAAAAGTATTTCATAAACTATCACACGTAGTTCCTGCTGTTATTATTTATTATTTTGCGAGGTCTTTTCCTGCATATACTGAAATAATTGAAAAGTTTGCTGTATTGTATATTATTATTGTAGCAATTAGCGTGATTAATAGTTTGCTTGATGCCCTTAATGATATTTACTTAAATTTTGAAATTTCAAAAGTGAGACCGATTAAAGGGTATATTCAAGTAGCTAAAATTGTTCTTTTCATTATTGGATCGATCATAATTATTGCGAATCTACTAGGTGAAAGTCCAGTAATTATTTTGAGCGGGATTGGGGCATTATCTGCCGTTTTAATGTTAATTTTTAGAGATTCCATTTTAGGATTTGTTGCAGGCGTTCAATTGAGTAGTAATGATATGGTTCGTGTAGGTGATTGGATTGAAATGCCTAAATTTGGTGCTAATGGGGATGTCATAGATATTTCTTTAAATACAGTAAAAGTCCAAAACTTTGACCGCACGATTACAATGATTCCAAGTTATGCGCTTATTTCTGATTCTTTTATTAATTGGCGTGGGATGCAGGCTTCAGGGGGACGACGTTTAAAAAGGTCTCTCTTAATTGACACGACTAGTATTTCTTTTTGCTCCGATGAGATGATTGAAAAATGTAAAAGTATTCACTATTTGAAGGAATACATCGTTGAACGGGAAAAAGAAATTGAAAATTTCAATTCGAAAAATAAATTTGACCGGAGTAATATTGTGAATGGTAGAGCATTGACGAATATTGGAGTATTTCGTGCTTATATTGGAAATTACCTACAAAACCACCCGGGAATCAATAAAGAATCTACATTGATGGTAAGACAATTGGAGCCAACTGAAAATGGTTTACCATTAGAGATTTATGCATTTGCAAATACAACGGTATGGGCTCAGTATGAAACAATTCAATCCGATATATTTGATCATCTATTTGCGGTAGCTCCAGAGTTTGGGTTACGCATTTTCCAAAATCCAAGTGGGAATGATTTGAAATCGGGTTTGTTAAGTGGTGGAAATAGTAATACATTGAAGTAAAGTTAAAAACCCGTTCCTGTATTCACTTTACAGAAACGGGTAATTTTATTAATTACGTTGAATCATCTTTTCTCCGCAGAAATAGACTGCTTTTATTTGTTCGACATCTACAATATCTAACCCCGGTATTCCATCTGCAACAAGAAAATTCGCATCTTTTCCAACTTCTAAACTTCCGAATTGGTGATCTTTTTCGAGTATTTTTGCGGGGTTTAATGTGATTAGGGAAAGTATATCGTTTTCACCAAAACCTGCCTCGTGTAATTTTTTCATAAAAGGATTCGCAATCGCCATGAGAGAATCTGGGCCAATTAAGCCTTGCATAATTTTTGGAAATGTAACGGTATTTTCGTGTGGTGGTAAGTATCCATCACTTGAAATTGCAACTGTGATATTAGCATTAACCATTTTCATTACTTCTTCAACAGTGTTTGGTGGAAGGTGAGTACCTCCGAGTGGGGTGGCAACAATCTTGACCTTTTGATGTGCAACTCGATTGATTTGCTCGTCAGAAATTCCATGGGCGTGATGTAGCACGTCAAATTTTGCGTTAAGAGCCATATCGATTCCTACTTCACCTGCAACATGGGTTCCGATTTTTCGATTTATTGAATGAAAGATAGAGACAATGGTGTTCAGTTCTTCTTGCGAATAAATAATTACTCCAGCATTTGGGATAAGGTCTTTTGTAAAGTTAGCAGGTGTTGCGTTGATGAATATGTTTTCTCCGGGGAACTCGCTATTTTGTGCAATTGACATAATAATGTTATGTTGAACTAAAACATCCCGATCAACTGCAATTGAACCAGTGACAGAAGTAAAGTGTTGGATTGGTTCTAATCCAATGGAAATGCTTGTTGTAGCATAAGAGATATCTATCGGAAAATCTTTCATGGATCTTTTTAAATCATTAATTTCTTTATATAACATAGGACTTCCGCAAATTTGTTCACCGAGAGCGGTAATACCAGAAGCCAAAGTTTTCAATAAAATTGCTTTTGCTGCAAGGGTTTGTGTATCTTTTGTAACAGGGTATAAAGATGTTGGAGCAAACTCTAGTAAATGTGTGTGACAATCTATTAGGCCTGGAGCAACAGTTAGATTTCCAAAATCAGTGATAGGTAACTGTTCATTATTTCTTTGTTTGATATCTTGCCATGACCCAAGAGCAATTATTTTACCATGTTCTATGACCATTGCTCCGTTATAAATTGTGCCAAGCTCTGAAACCGTTACAAATTTATGTGCTTTTATAATATATTTTGACAACGCTTACACCACCAAAAATGGAGTGATGACAAAACCAAGGAACCATGCTGTAGCAAAACGAAGGACAAGGCCGACTAGGGCAGCTTCAATGACATCTTTTTCTTTTAAACTTGAACATTCTTTCCATGTTGCAGGCATTTGACCAAAAATTACGGAAAGTGGTAAACCTGAGTTTGCAATTACAAAAGAGCCAACAACGAGTCCAGGTGGAATTGAACTAGCAATATCTGCGAGTTGTGCAACTGCAAGAGTAGGTGCTGCAAGAATTGAGATAATACCAGATGTCGGTTCAATACTTAAATAGGTTAACGTAACAGATAATATAGAGTGAATAAATTCCCAAACACCTATGAATTTCAATACGCCAATGATGAAGAACACGGCAGCTACAGCAGGAATAATGACTAGTAAAAGTAGTTCAGTACCTTCTTTTGCTGATTGGAACAATGTTTCAAGCGGTTTTGTTTTTGGTGTAAAGCGGGGAAGTTCATGTAAATCTACTTTTCTTGTATCGCGATAAATTGTTCTTGAAAGTATAAAAGGAACAACGATGAGGGGAACAAATATTGAAAGAATAATAATTGGAAACAAACTAATACCAGCAGCAGAAAGAGCTAACAACCCTAATACAAAAGTTGCAAAGGATTGTGGGGATTGAATCATCGTTGCAACGGCAATTTGTTGCTCAGCTTTTGTCGCATTCGCTTTTACTAAAACTGGTGCTGCAATTTTACCAGCTGCATTGATGTCCCCTAAAATATTATAAATACTAGGAATAATAACCGTTGGATTAATGCGCATCCATTTCATGATAGGGACAAACAAACGAATTAATCCGTCTGTAAAACCAAGTCTTTCTAAAATTCTGCCTAAGATCACACTGACGATGATTGCAATTCCGACCGTACCTGTTAAGAAGATTGTGACTACTACGGTATAGACTTCATTGATGGTCAAATCAAATAATTGAGAAAGTGAACCTGGAGCAAATAATAATGCAATTAAAGCGATGACAACAATAATCATCCCTACGACTTCAATTGGTGCCCAACTTTTGCGTGAGTGATTCATCTTAACACCTCCATTCTTTTTACTATAGTATGTTGTGGGCAGGGGATTGTGAGAGAAGGGGGAGGTGGGATTGAGTAAGCGGATTAGAATATGGCGAGAACTTGTCTTTGTAAATGGGATTTGTTGACTAAAGCGTACTATCATTAGTAAAAGTACCTAATGATGAAGGGATCTTTGTATAGATTGCTCTTTATTTTGGAATCTTTAAGCGGGAACTGTGATTTCTGTCTAGATAGACGTGTTATTTGGACAACTTAAATGAGATTCTAAGATTTCTATTGATTCCTCCCTTAAGTGTCAAGACACATAAAAAGGCTGTCACAAAAGCGAAAGAAAACACACTTTCGGACAGCCTAGAATCATAAAATTTACTACAACGAATCAATAAATCGCTTAATTCTTTTCACAGCTTCTTGCAATTCTTCCAGAGAAGTTGCATAGGAACAACGAATATGACCTTCGCCGCTAGCTCCGAATACATCTCCAGGAACGACTGCTACGCCTTCTTTCATAAGTAATCGTTCAGCAAACTCTTGTGAACTTAAGCCCGTTGACTCAATAGAAGGGAATGCATAGAAAGCACCACCTGGTTCATGGCATGTCAGACCGATCTCATTAAATGATTGAACGATAAAATTTCGGCGACGACGATAACTTTTTACCATTTCTTCAACATCAGGTCGTCCATTTCTCAAAGCTTCAATAGCAGCGTACTGTGACATAGTCGATGCGCACAATAATGCATATTGATGTACCTTTAACATCGCGCTTGAGATCTCAATAGGAGCACAAACAAAGCCAAGTCGCCAACCTGTCATCGCGAAGCTTTTTGAGAACCCAGAGACTAAAATCGTTCTATCTCTCATCCCGTCAATAGCAGCCATACTCGTATATTCTTCGTCATCATAAGAAAGTTCTGCGTAAATCTCATCAGCAATAATCAGTAAATCATGCTCAATGGCTAAATCAGCAATTGCTTTTAATTCCGCTTGATTTAACAAGGTACCAGTAGGATTGTTTGGTGAGCAAAGCATGATAGCTTTTGTTTTAGATGTAATTGCAGATTCTAATTGTTCAGGCAAAATTTTAAAATCATTTTCCTTTGTAGCTTGTACACGAACGGCAACTCCACCGGCTAATTCAACCATTGGCACGTAAGATACGAAGCACGGTTCCACGACAATAACTTCTTCCCCGGGGTCTAAAATTGTTCTCATCGCAAGATCAATTGCAGAACTTGCCCCTACAGTAACAATAATTTCATCCTTTGGAGCGTATTCCACGTGAAATTGGTTTTTCATATAAAATGCTATTTCTTCACGTAATTCAAGTATTCCAGCATTCGGTGTATAGGAAGTAAACCCGCGCTCGAGGGAATTAATCGCTGCTTCGCGGATATGCCAAGGTGTTACGAAGTCAGGCTCACCCACACCAAGAGAGATCACACCTTCCATTCCAGCAGCTAAGTCGAAAAAGCGTCGAATACCAGATGGTTTTAAATCTGTTGCCATTTTAGATATATAAGTTGTTCGTGTAGATTTCATTATGGAGACACCACTATTCTTTTGTCTTTAATTGTTTCGGTTTCAAGAATGATCCCATCATGTTTATATTTTTTCAAGATAAAGTGAGTTGTAGTCGAGATCACAGATTCTAATGTAGAAAGCTTTTGTGATACAAAGTTAGCGACTTCGTTTAACGATTTTCCTTCAACAATAATAGACAAATCATAAGTACCAGACATCAAATAGACTGAGCTCACTTCATCGAAACGATAAATTCGTTCAGCAATATCATTAAATCCAACTCCGCGTTTTGGCGTTACTTTTACGTCAATCATTGCGCGAACACCTGGGTGATTTTCCACCTTTGTCCAATCGACAAGGGAAATATATCTAACAATAACTTTATTTTCTTCTAATTTTTTGATGGCTTGTTCTGTTTCTTCTATACTCAAACCAACCATTTTAGCTATAACATCAGTAGCGATCCGCGCATTAGTTTCCAAAATCTCAACAATTTCCATCTCTTTTGGTGATAACTTCATGGAAAAAACCTCCATATGTATAATATTTAGATAAGGCTGAATTTTTAATTCATAGAATTCATAATAGCTATGACGGGAAAACAATTCAAGATGTTCCTTAAAATTTTTCAGACTTTTTCTATTCTTCGATATTATTTTGCACAAATGAATTCAAAATAACCTACATAAAAAAACAAGGAACTTAAAATAAGTCCCTTGTAGAAAATCGATTATTTAATTTTCATATCATTTAACGTTGCAAAATATGGTGCTTGTCCTTGACGGAAAATCGTAAGTAAAATTCCATCCTGCGGTACAATCTTTCCATCTTGGCAAGCTTCAAAATCAATACCAAATGGTGTAAGAAGGGAGTGCTTAAAGAATTCCTTTTCAGTTAGCGCCATCTCTGCAAATTCACTGCCTGCAAGCTCTGGAGATTCTTTTAATATGCTGTAAATGCGTTTATGCTCATCTTGTTGAATGCGTTCCTCCCACCATAATTTGCGCGGTTGGAATTGTTGTTTTGACAAATAATCTAGCTTCATTAAACTTCGAACGACAGGTAAATTCACATGGTTTTGAGTTATTAGGAATTCTTCTAATCGAGTGAATAAATCTTCTAATTGGTGCCCAATTCTCGACCAGCCTTTATCTTCCCAGAATGTACCGAAGTTTTGGAAGAAGTCAAATGGTGTTTCAAAACCTTCTGTTACAAGGTATTCGATTGTTTGATCCATTCGGTGGTCATTCCAATATTTTTCCAGTACATCTTCTGCTTGTTTAATACGGATTATTTCATCAAATGTTAATACATTGTTTGAGAAAATTTCATATGGTGCAATATCTACGTATGTGTAGCCAAATTTTTCGGCTTCTACTCGAAGTCCTGTACCACGCAATAATTTTAAGAAACCAAGCTGCAATTCCTCTGGACGCATTGCAAACACATCATTAAAGGTTTTACGGAAACTATCATAATCTTCTTCAGGTAAACCTGCAATCAAATCAAGGTGTTGATCGATTTTCCCACCGTCTTTTACCATTGTCACAGTACGCTTTAGTTTCTCGAAATTCTGACGGCGTTTTACAAGTTCATTTGTTTCATCATTCGTGGATTGTACACCAATTTCAAAACGGAATAGTCCTTTAGGGGCGTTGTCATTTAAAAATTGAATAACTTCTGGACGCATTATATCCGCAGTAATTTCAAATTGGAAAACAACACCTGGTACATGTTCATCAATTAAAAATTGGAACATTTCCATTGCATAACTACGGCTAATATTAAAGGTACGGTCAACGAATTTAATCGTCTTAGCACCATTTGCCATAAGGTAGCGGATGTCTTCTTTAATTTTCTCTCTGTTAAAGTAGCGTACTCCAACTTCAATGGAAGAAAGACAGAATTGGCAACTAAACGGACAGCCACGGCTAGTTTCGATATATTGAATACGTTTGCCTAAATGAGGACGATCTTCTTCAAAACGATATGGACTTGGCAACTCGCGTAAGTCAACCTTAGTCGGTTGCGGATGGATTTTGAATTTTCCATCTTGTAAATAACAAACACCTGGAACATCTTCTAGAGGGATTTCTTCATTTAAATGTCTCAAAAGTGCTTTAAAAGAAAATTCGCCTTCTCCCATAATGATGAAATCTACTTCATTTTGTAGGTGCCGAACCCAATAGTTCGTATCGTATGACACTTCTGGCCCACCTAATACAATTTTAGTTTCAGGGGAGACTGTTTTGAGCATTTTTATAACACGAATCGTTTCTTCGATATTCCAAATATAACAACTAAAGCCGACAACATCTGGTTTGTATTGGTAAAGATCCGTAACTATATTAAACGTCGGATCTTTAATCGTATATTCAACAATTGTTGGATTAAACTCAGGCAGCGCGGCCGCTTTCAAATAACGAATCGCAATATTCGTATGGATATATTTTGCATTAAGTGTGGTTAAGACGATATTCATTGACTTAGTAAATCTCCTTTAATTACACGTACTATTATAACTATATGATTTTAGCAGTATTTGAGGTTTTGTGCTACTTACTTGTGTTTTCTAATTGTTTTGGAGAAGGAAATGGTGGATACGATTTATCACAGTTTATCCTTAACGCATTCCAATTTACAATTTTTATACATAACTTTATATTTCGGTGGAACAATAAGAAAAAATATGGAGTTGTATATATTCTTGGAAAAAATGAGAGTGAAGCGATTTTTTAAGAAACTGTTGAAAGAGGAGCATCCCCCATTTGAAAAAGCTGCTACCGAGGATGATTTGTTAAAGAAAAAACAGATTGATTCGAGTTTAGCAGATACTATGGAATTATTCAAAAAAATTTACTATGTTCCAAATAATAGTGACGTAAATATCCGCTACATTGAAATTGGTGGAATCAAAAAAAATGCTGCAGTAATCACTATTAGTTCAATTTCAAATACTAAGTTAATCGAAGAACTTGTTATTCGCCCATTACTTATTAATGAGGATGAATCAAAAGAAATAGAATTGTTATTATCGCCGCAAGTTCGTAAAGCAGATGTGATTGAAGATATATTAGTTGAAATCAATAATGGCAATACGACACTTTTCGTCGATGGCGAACCGTATGCTTACATTATTAGTTCGGGAAACTTTCAAGGTAGAAGCGTTGAAAAAGCAGAAAATGAAGTGGTTGTAAAAGGGCCAAAAGAGTCTTTTAATGAACAGGCCATGACAAATATTTCATTGATCCGAAAAAGAATTCGAGATGAAAAACTCATTGTTGAATCCACAACCATTTCAAAAAGAGCGAAAAATGAATTGTACTTAGTTTATATAAAAGATATTGCCAATGAAGAACTAATAACAAATATAAAAAATAAACTCAATTCACTAGATATAGATTCCATTCAAAATCTTTCGGTTTTAGAAGAATATCTCGAAGACCATATATACTCACTGTTTCCAACAATTTTATATACAGAACGACCAGATCGTGCAAGCGAATTCATTGAAGATGGATTTATCGTATTACTTATGGATAATTCGCCCGATTCACTAATATTACCAGCAACTTTTTGGTCATTTTTCCATAACTCAGAAGATCATTATTTAAGATTCTTATTTGGGAACTTTATAAGAATATTAAGGTTAATGGCATTGTTTATAACATTATTTATTTCTGCTATTTATATTGCAATTACGAATTATCACGTGGAAATGATACCTGCCGATTTATTATTAGCCATTTCTTCGACGCGAGAAATCGTCCCTTTTCCATCTTTAGTTGAAATATTAATGTTGGAGATTGCTTTTGAGCTGATACGTGAAGGTGGATTGCGTGTACCAAAGCCAATAGGTCCAACCATTGGAATTGTAGGAGCTTTAATTTTGGGGCAAGCTGCTGTACAAGCAAACCTTGTTAGTCCTTTAGTTGTTATTATTGTAGCTCTTGGAGGATTAAGCTCCTTTGCCATAGGTGATACAAATTTGAACTATACTGTTCGATTATTGCGATTTCCATTTCTAATTTCAGCAGGGGTCTTTGGTCTATTTGGATTGACAGCATTATTTACTATTTGCTTACTTTATGTGACATCCATTAAATCTTTTGGTGTTCCATATTTAGCTCCAATGACACCAAATGATTCTACAGCTAAAGATACTATTTTTAGAAGACTTGTAAAAAATGAATTATTTAGACCTGGGTACTTAAAACCAAAGGATATTGAGAAAAAAGCGGGAGAATAGAATGGATAATACAAAAGGAAAGATCGGAATAAGGGAATTTTTGGCCATTATTCTAATTACAATTGGTACAAAAGTGACTGATAACACACCAACTTCATTATTTGATAAAGTAGGGAGTGCTGCTTGGATTACAGTAATCTTAATGGGCTTATTTTCTTTCATTCCCATCTACCTTTTAACAAAATTGATTATTGCTTATGAGGACCAAAATTTAATCGATATCATATTTCGCTTATTAGGAAAATATATTGGATTTTTTGTTATTTTTCTACTATGGACGACGGAAACATATTCGATTGTAATAAATTCTGCCACGTATGCCGATATCATTGAAACGATGTACTTTGTTAAGACGCCTTTATTTTTCACTTATATTGTTTTAATTGGAGTCGCAGCATATGGCGCAAAAAAAGGATTAGAGTTCATTGGTTCCGCTGCTTGGGTTTCTCTCATTGGGTTAAATATTGCTTTATTTGTCGTATTAATTTTATCGATATTACAAGGAAGGTTTAATTATGTATATCCCATTTTGGGAAATGGGATTCCTGAAATAATGAAGGAAAGTGCAATGAACGCATCGATTTTAGGTGAATTTCTTTATTTAGGTTTTATTGTCACTTCTTTACGTAGTACCAATGTTTATAAAAAGGGAATTTGGATAGGATTCATCTATGTTACAACAGTATATATGCTTGCTCTGATTAGTTATATTATGTTGTTTGATTATGTGTCAATTGTCAATTTGAATTATCCTTTTCATGAAACAATTCGTTTCATTCAATTAGGGTTTTTAACGAATGTAGAATCGTTATTCTTACCATTTTGGTTAGTCGCTTCCTTTTTACGCTTTTCATTTTATTTATATATTAGTGCATTGTTATTTGGTGCACTTTTTAAAATCAAACAATTTAATTACCTTGTGCCATCTATTGCTATTTTAATTGTCTTTTTAGGTTTGATACCAGAAGCCCCGGTTTTTACTTTAATTAATCTAAGAGAAAATTTCGCTTATCTTACTACACCTATTTTTTTATTTCTGCCATTAATACTATGGATCACAGCAAAACTAAAAGGGGAATTAAAAAAGTGAAAACTCGACTTGGCTTATTCCATTTTCTCTTTTTAATATTTATATTACCTATGTTAAGTGGTTGTTGGGATCAAGTTAGTATTGATAAAAGGGCTTACGTCGTTGCTTTGGGTTTAGATAAAGGAGAAGACAATAAAATAAGCATTACCTATCTAATTGCAAATCCAGAGTTTTCAAAACAAGAAGGACCCTCAAGTGAACCAGCACATGAAGTTATTACATTTCCAGCTAATGACATAATTTCTGCAAAAAACACTGCAAATGCAGTGATCGCAAAAGAAATTACGTATAACATGTTAAATGTTTTGATTGTTTCTGAAGATTTAGCTAAAGACCCTGAATTTATAAGGTATATGTATGACGTGACAAAGGATCGTGAAATTAAACGAAATATACCAATGATTGTTACGAAAGAAAAAGTGAAGACGTTTTTATTAAAAAATAAACCGAAACTAGAAACAAGAATTCATAAGTATTTTGAATTTGTCTTGGAAAATTCAAATAAAGCAGGTCTCACACCTAATTTTAAACTACACAGCTATTTTTCAATTACAGAATCAGATGCCGGCCTATTTTTAGCGCCGTATGCAACAACTGAACAGATTCCTGGTGGCAAGTATACAGTTGGAGAAGACGAGCTACTAGCAGGAGAGCTAAAAATAGAAGGAGAAGAATCGAATAATTCACAATTTTTAGGTTCAGCCGTATTTAAAGAGGGGAAGATGATTGGAACTATGAATGGTGAGGAAACACGTCTTACGATAGTATTGAATGAAACATTAGAAATGGGCGAAATTTATGCAACGTATCCAGATCCGTTTTCCCCTCAGTATAGATTTTCCGCAAGAATAATGAAACGTGAAAAGAATGATGTAAAAATTAATCTTAATGGGTACACACCAACAATTGATGTAACAGTACCACTTTATATGGATATATTATCAATTCACAGTATGGAAACCTTCGATAATGGAAAAATAGAACAATTAAAATTTCATATTGAAGAAGAAGTGCAAAAAAAGTTGAGTAAGCTGATTAAAAGAACTCAGGAAGAATTTAAGGGGGAAGCTTTTGGTTGGTCGCTAATTGCTAGAAAAAAATTTTGGACAAGCCATGACTTTGAAAAGTTTGACTGGATGAAGACTTATCCAAATATGAAAGTAAATGTTAGTGTAAATGTTTATATTGGAACATTTGGCGAACAAAGTAAATTACCTGACTTAAATCAAGTGAGGGATTAAATTGAATATAATCGTATGGATAATAATGATTGGAATGTTTCTTTATACAATTGGTTTTTCAATAGAGCTATGGCGACAAAAAAATAAAACTGGTTCCATAGCAGTGTGTATCTTAGCGATCTCCATAATTATCGCGCCATTTTTTTCAGTCCTAAGTTGGTAATAGAAAAGGATATCCTTGCTAACAAATGTGAACAATACAAATTAGAAAAACCATGATTAGAAATTTGAATTAGTATACTCTGCCATACTAGGGAGTAATATATACTAGTTTTCTAATAAAATTGCTGTTAAAGTAAATGACGTTAACGAATCCGTTTTGGAAAGTTACGACGATAATCTGTTAATTTGCAAGAGATGTTAGATGACGATCTACTCTCTTGCTTTTTTTTATTTTATATTTTCCACCTTATTAAATATTATAGTATGTGACTAGTTTTTTTAATGAACTAATTTTATATTCTTAACAATTTAATCAAATTTATAGCTTTAGCTAACACAACTTTTCTATTTAAGTTGTGTTAATTTTTTTACATATGTATATGTTAATAAGAAATGATTGGGGAACTCAAAGTGAAAGAATTGTATTATGAAGAGAAGTTGAATATCCAAACAATTGGTAAGAAGAACGAAGTAAACGATTCTACTTATTATCATCCATATGAACCAACACCTTACAGTGCTTTAGAAGAATTATGTAAGCATTATAAAGTAACTGAGCGTGATCGCTTAGTGGACTTTGGTTGTGGAAAAGGTCGACTAATTTTTTACTTGAATTATTTATTTGACGGCTATGTAACTGGGGTTGAAATGAATGAAGTATTTTATAGTGATGCATTGATAAATAAAGAAAGGTATTTAAATAAACTAAAGAGAAAGGAAAATCGAATTCATATTCTATGTTGCAAGGCTGAACAATATGAAATTCAACCAAAAGACAACCGTTTCTATTTTTTTAATCCATTTTCAATCCAAATCTTTATGAAAGTAATTAATAATATATTGCATTCTGTAGAAAATACTAATCGTGAAATTGATATTATTTTATATTACGCGAATGATGAGTATCGGTTCTTTTTAGAATATCAGACTATGTTTCAACTAATAAACGAAATAGAGATTCCAAATTTATATGAAAAGAATAGTTATGAGAGGTTTTTAATTTATCGTTTAAGCAAATAAGGGAAGTTGGTGCGTGAGATTATGAAAAGATGCGATTGGGTAACAAAAGAACAATTATATATTGATTATCATGATAAGGAATGGGGAGTGCCTTTATACGATGACCGACAATTGTTTGAGATGTTGTGCTTAGAAGGGGCGCAAGCTGGTTTAAGTTGGTGGACCATTTTACAAAAGCGGGAAAATTATCGAAAAGTTTTTGATGAATTTGATGCAGAAAAAATTATTAATTATACGGATGAAAAAATTAAATCGTTGTTAGAAGACCCAGGTATAGTTCGTAATCGACTAAAGGTTCAGAGTGTTATTACAAATGCACGGTCGTTTTTAAAGCTACAACAAGAACATGGTTCATTTTCAAATTACATATGGAGCTTTGTGGATCACAAACCTTTGATAAACGAATGGGTATCGAAAAACGAAGTGCCAGCAACTACAGAACTGAGTGATCGAATGAGCAAACAATTAAAAAAAGATGGTTTTAAATTTGTAGGTAGTACGATTTGTTATTCTTTTATGCAGGCTGTTGGAATGGTAAATGATCATACTTTAGATTGTTTTTGTCACCCTTCTAATAAATAATTAAATAACACGTCTTAAGTGCTTAAAAAAATGAAGTCATTTTAGTATAAAACCATCCTAGTTTCACAATATAAATTTTATGGAAAAGTAAATTCCACAAGCTAGTCTATTTAAAAAGGATGCTGTTTAAATGAACTTGTTTCGTGGTGATGCACATAAAATTTATCGTCGTTTGAGAAAAAATCCAGAATTGATTGGACAATCCAAGTACTTAAAAGAACTAAAAGAAGTACGTGAATTTTATGATTCGATTGAAAGTGATGTTCTAAAACTAATTTTCTACCGTTTGATAAAGGAGAAAAATGGTTCGGGAATGATTCCGATTTACGTATCGTCGATTCCGTTTTTATTTCTGTTTTTCTCTCAGCACTTAGATAAAATTTTATTTGCCGATGGTAGTCGTAATTGGTTAATATTTATTTTGATTTATTTGATAGGCATAACTTTTAGTCTTTTTCTACATTTTCGAGAAAAAGCTTGGGCATCCTGTCACATAGAAATTATTCAGGATATTTTAGTTTCGAGGAAAGATAAAACAATTAACTTGGATGATTGAGTCATAATCCGTTTGAAGTGCGTACCTACATTTGTTGGTTGCGTACTTTTTTGTGCTTAAGGAATTTTGCGAAATATTTTGGAAGTGAGAGTGAGAATGATATTTCCAATGAAAATACACATTATTTCCTAATCAAAACGAATATCATTTCCCAGGTAAGCGCAAGATTTGACAGCGTTTCGTCAATTTGCAGTGGGTAAAAGTGTTGGTTTTGTATCGAATTTGAATTTTGTCAATCTAAGAAGAATACGCGAAGTAATATATAGAATATGTAGAAAAGTAGTTAGAAAATTATGAAAATAATTCAAACATACATTTATTTCAAAATTTATATTTATATTGGAGTAATATCCATTATAATGATAGATGAACAAATTACAGGGTGTGTACTTCAATGAAATACAATGGCAGACTCATCACCATAACAGTTGCATTAGTAATAGGTATACTATTTATCTCATATCACGTGAAAAAAGATGATGGAGATTTTATATTAATGGAATTTTTCGGCTTTCCAATTATGCTATTAATAGCATGGTGGGGAGGTTTCCAATTTGACAAGTTAAAATATTTACAGGAGCAAGTGAGGATTAAAAAGCAAGAATTACACAAAAATACTCAAGTCTTTAAAGCAATCTTCGAGTTTGTACCAATTGGAATTGCATTAATTGATAACAATAGCCGTCCGATAATTTCGAATAAAAAATTGCAAGAAATGCTTGGATACACCGAAGCGGAATTAAGTACGATGACATTTAAGGATTTTAGTTACCTAGATGATGCCCAAACGAACATGAAGTTATTAAATGAGTTGGTTGCGGGTAAAATCGATCATTATGTTTTAGAAAAAAGATATATTCGAAAAAACGGTGATATCCTTTGGGGAAATGTAACTACAACATTATTTCCCGATATAGAAAACAGCGCCACTTATGCGATAGGTATGGTTAATGATATTACCGAGAAAAAGTGTGCTGAACAACAATTACATGAAGCCTTCGAAGAAGCGAAACTTAGATCTAAACGGGATGGTCTTACAGATATTGCTAATCGACGTTATTTTGACGAATACGTTCAATCGGAGTTTAATAAAGCAATTCAAACTAAAACCCCATTATCTATAATTATGTTAGATATCGATTATTTCAAACAATATAACGATACATACGGACATTTGCATGGTGATGAGGTATTGAAACAAGTAGCAAAAGCGATAGAAACGACTCTATGTGGTTCGAGTGATTTAGTGGCTCGCTATGGTGGGGAAGAATTTGTGATTTTATTACCAAATACTGATTTGGCAAATGCAAAGTATGTTGCTGAGAAAGTAAGGTTGACGATTAAGAATTTAGCCATTCCTCATGAGGCTTCTAATATTGACCCTCATCTAACCGTAAGTTTAGGTGTGTCAACAATAGATGGCGAGTGTAAAATAGCAAATGATTTGATTAGTAGAGCAGACTACGCTTTATATGAGGCAAAAGAAAATGGAAGTAATCAAGTTGTTTTATATAATAAACAAAAAGTACATACTTAATAAGTAGAGAATCATCTAATACATAATTTTAACAGGAACCCCGATTTGACATCGGGGTTATATTAATTCACGATAATTTGTTGTCGTAAAAATCCTCACCATCATATTGAACAACATCATAGTCCTCTAAAATTGTACTATAGTCAAAGCCTTTTTCATCCATAATTGTTTCTAAATATAATTTGCATTGGTTCAGCTGATTTTGCATTGTATTTAGCATTGAATACATATTGAATAATTCATTTTTTTCCGGCATTGAAATCCTCCCTAAATTGAATATGATTATACTTGTTAACAACATCTCCCTATGAAAGTGTTCTCAATAACAACTACAAACAATACATTATTTTCATTTAGAATTATAAGAAAGTATTGTTTTTGGAATTCACAGAAGGATATTGTAATAGAAGCATTTAAACAGATCTATTTGAGGTCGATAAAGTAAAGCGAAATAAAATGAAAGTTCTACATAATTTTATATTGACATTTTATTATTTAGAGAGTTATTATAGAAAAGTTGTCGCAATAAGATGCTGAAAAATATAGCTAATTTAATGCGATAAAATACTTTTCTCAATCTATTATTATCTTAATTGAAAATATTGTTTGACGAGAATATATTATTCTGATATAATAAAATTCTTGTCACTGGACAGGTTAATGTTAATGATAAAAACGAAAAAAATAAAAATATTATATTGACATAATAAATTGTGTTTGATATAATATAATTCCTGTCGCAAACGACAGAAAAACATGAACCTTGAAAACTGAACAACAAAACGTTAATGATTTAAAAGTTTCTATTATAGAAACAAAATTTTGGACATCAAAATTGATGCCAGCAGATGTTTTTTTAGACATTCGACTGAATGTCTGACAAAATTTGAGCTTTATCAAATTTTCTTTTATGGAGAG
>NZ_JPVN01000011.1 GCF_000772945.1 Ureibacillus manganicus DSM 26584 | reverse complement strand
GGTGTGAGAGGTCGACTAGCCAAATAATGGCTAGTCTCCTACTCGATTAGGTTATATACAGGACCAGTGCAGGACTTGTTTCAAATAAAAATTATGAGATCTCTAAATAGTCAACCAACCTTAAAAAGTAAGTTCAAAGAGAACTCAATGTTTAAGTATCGTGCTAAGGCTTTGGATTCTCATAGAGGATATCAAACATGGCATAGACAATATGACGGCAGGGTTGTTAATTGGTTAGAGAATAATCCACGAGTTACAGAGCAACAATTTACAAAGTATTTAATGGCTTTCATCAACAACCTTGGTTAAAAGACAGAATGCCAAATGTAAATATAATAGAGGTGTGGGATGGATTTTTATGTATTTAACAAGGCTAACCGTTTCGAAGATGACATATATGCTTTTGGAGAACAAATTGACCTAAAAACAGGTGAATTCGAGGTATGTGTAGAGTGTAAATTACCTCTCGGGATGAGGGAGTGGCTCTCCCCAAGATAGATTAAACTCTCTAAAACTTGAGATTTTGTTTTTGGTACTTTCGCAACATTTCTTTGTTCTGAAAGATTTAAAGTCGCATATGAAAAATCAGGTCTTAGTGGGAAAATAGAATTTCAGGATGTTGTTAGCGAAAAGTAAACATTTCTTGTAAAGAAAAAGAAATGCTACCAAGTTATTATTATGTATGTAAAAATAAAGAGGAGGGGCAAAAATTGACGAGATAAAATTCAAACTATTTAGCGAACCTGTGAAGAACTTTGTGAAACCTGTAGAGTAGGCACGATAAAATCATTTGAAGCTAGTTATTTAGAAACTAATACTTGGAATGGCGATGATATTCTTTATCCAACCGGATTACCAGGGACAATAATAACTTCAAAGAGATTTTTTGATTTTATCTAGCAAATAGCTTTACAAACATTAGTTTAATTCCTTCAAGAGAATATAGTTCAAATTGGTAAAATTCAAAATGTTCTTATAAAAAGCCATAAAAGGGGTCAGCAACTATTACCTCTCCCCTCCGTCCCTAAAATTGGGTTATAATTGACACTTTTCTTTCATTCGCATATAATCTAGAACATAATATGAAAAACACTATGATGGAAAGAGTAAGTTTTTGCTTAACCGTTTCAGAAAGAGATTCCTTTGGCTGAAAGAATCTTACGAGAGCGTAACTGAAAGCTAATCCAGAGTGCAGCTAATCCCTGCCGTTCACTTACGTTACAGTGCTCGAGATATAAAAAATGTATCGTTTTGGATGCAATTTTTTATAACGAGGGTGGTACCGCGAGATAACAGTCTTCGTCCCTTATATGGGATGAGGGCTTTTTTTGTTTTCTTTCGCTGCTGTAAGGTGTTTGGCGGATATCGCTTGCATTTTGGCAGATTTAAAAGCAAACTTGGCGGAAATTTCGAGAAATTGGCGGATATCACATCGGTTTTGGCGGATATCAGTCGACCCGACTCTCAACATCATTAAACCAAATTAGGAGGAAATTAACATGAAAGCAACAGACATTCGCCGCAAATATTTAGAATTTTTTATTGAAAAAGGGCATGCACAAGAGCCTTCTGCATCTTTAGTGCCAATTAATGACCCTTCATTATTATGGATTAACTCAGGTGTTGCGACTTTGAAAAAATATTTTGATGGTCGTGTTATTCCAGACAATCCACGTATTACAAATGCACAAAAATCCATTCGTACAAACGATATTGAAAACGTAGGGAAAACTGCACGTCACCATACGTTTTTCGAAATGTTGGGGAACTTCTCTATCGGTGATTATTTCAAAAAAGAGGCAATTCATTTTGCTTGGGAATTTTTAACGGATTCAAAATGGTTAGGCTTTGATCCTGAAAAATTATCAATTACGATTCATCCAGAAGATGAAGAAGCTTATAACGTTTGGAAAAATGAAATTGGAATCCCTGAAGAACGTTTAATTCGAATTGAAGGGAACTTCTGGGATATCGGGGAAGGTCCATCTGGTCCAAACTCAGAAATTTTCTATGATCGCGGTCCTGAATACGGAAACGATGAAAATGATCCAGAACTATATCCAGGTGGAGAAAATGAACGTTACCTAGAAGTATGGAACTTAGTATTTTCACAATTTAATCATAATCCAGATGGTACTTATACTCCGCTTCCAAAACAAAATATTGATACAGGTATGGGACTTGAGCGTGTAGCTTCAGTTGTGCAAAATGTTCCTACAAACTACGATACAGACTTGTTCATGCCGATAATTGAGAAAATCGAACAATATGCAAACCGTAAATACAAACGTCCAGGTGAGATCGATTTACAAGAAATTTTCGGTAGTGCAGAAGATATTAACACGCCATTTAAAGTAATTGCTGACCACATTCGTACTGTTGCGTTTGCTATTGGAGATGGAGCACTTCCATCAAACGAAGGTCGTGGTTATGTATTACGTCGTCTATTACGTCGTGCAGTCCGTTATGCAAAACAAATGGGGATTGAAAAGCCATTTATGTTCGAATTAGTTCCAACTGTTGGTGAAATCATGAGCGACTTCTATCCAGAAGTGAAAGAAAAGCATGAATTTGTTGCGCGTGTTATTAAAAATGAAGAAGACCGTTTCCATGAAACTTTAGACGGTGGTTTATCTATACTTTCTGAAGTTATTGAGAAAGAAAAAGCGCGCGGTTTAACGGTAATCCCTGGTACGGATGCATTTAAGTTATATGACACATATGGCTTCCCAATCGAGTTAACGGAAGAATATGCAGAAGAAGCTGGTATGACAGTTGATCACGAAGGCTTTGAATTAGCAATGAACGAACAACGTGAACGTGCAAGAGCAGCTCGTGCAGATGTAGACTCAATGCAAGTGCAATCAGAAGTTCTAGCAAACTTAACAATGGAATCTAATTTTGTTGGTTATGAAACATTGCAAACTGAAACAACTGTAGTTGCGATGGTTGCAAATGGTGAAGCTGTTGAAGTTGCATCAGAAGGTGACGAAGTACTTGTTATTTTAGCTGAAACACCATTCTATGCTGAGATGGGTGGTCAAGTAGCAGACCACGGTACGATTTCAAATGATTCATTTAAAGCATTTGTAAAAGATGTTCAAAAAGCTCCAAATGGCCAATCATTACACACTGTAGTAGTTGAGTCTGGTGAAATGCATTTGAACAATAAAGTGTCTGCAGTTGTTGATCGTGCTGAGCGTAACTTAATCGTTAAAAACCATACGGCAACACATATCATGCAAAGTGCATTAAAAGATGTACTAGGCGAACATGTTAACCAAGCTGGTTCTTACGTAGGTCCTGATCGATTACGTTTTGACTTCTCACACTTTGGTGCTGCAACCAAAGAGGAATTAGAACGTATTGAACGTATAGTAAATGAAAAAATTTGGGAAGATATACAAGTAGTCATCGAAGAAATGCCAATTGCAGAAGCAAAAGCAATGGGTGCAATGGCACTTTTCGGCGAAAAATACGGAGACGTGGTACGTGTTGTTCAAGTAAGTGATTATTCTGTTGAACTTTGTGGTGGTATTCACGTTAATCGTACTTCAGAAATTGGATTGTTTAAAATTGTATCAGAAGGTGGTATTGGAGCTGGTACTCGCCGTATTGAAGCTGTTACAGGTAAAGCTGCATTTGAAGCTGTAAAAGAAGAACAACGTTTAATTGAGCAAACAGCTGCTATACTAAAAGCAAATCCAAAAGATCTAATTCACCGTGTTGAAAATTTACAACATGATCTAAAAGAGCTACAACGTGAAAATGAATCGTTATCACAAAAAATTGCTAATGCTCAAGCTGGGGAAGTATTAAATGCAGTTGAGAAAATTGGAGATGTGTCAGTACTTTCAACTCGTGTAGAAGCAAAAGATAACAACCAACTTCGCCAAATGATGGACGATTTAAAAGAAAAATTGGATCATGCAGTAATCGTACTAGGTGCAGTAGACGGAGATAAAGTAATGTTGTGTGCAGGGGTAACGAAAGACATAGTTGGCGGTAACTATCATGCAGGGAATATTGTAAAGCAAGTGGCTGAACTTTGTGGTGGTCGCGGAGGTGGTCGTCCAGATATGGCGATGGCTGGTGCGAAAGAAGTGTCAAAACTTGATGAAGCTCTTCAATCTGTGTATGATTACGTTAAATCAATTTAACTTTAGATTTATTATTATAAATTCATTTAACTCTCTAGCAAGAATGGGTTATAATAGAAAAAAATGGGGAGGCTTTTGGTCTCCCTTATCTTCGAGAGCGAGGTGCTGGTCTTGAGTTCGTTTGATCAAACAATGAAATTCAGTTTTCCAGAAGAATCGATGGAGCAAGAAGTGAAGCAAGTTTTATTAAAGGTATACTCATCTTTAGAAGAAAAAGGGTATAATCCTACTAATCAAATTGTTGGGTATTTATTATCAGGTGACCCTGCATACATCCCTCGCCATCAGGACGCACGTAATTTAATTCGTAAGCTCGAACGAGATGAAATTTTAGAAGAGCTTGTAAAATTTTATATCAGAAAGAATAACGAGGCAAAATAGTAAAATGAGAATTATGGGTTTAGACGTAGGGTCTAAAACAGTTGGTATCGCTATTAGTGATGCGCTAGGTTGGACTGCACAAGGTATCGAAACCATCCAAATTAACGAAGACGAAGGCGAGTTCGGCATTGAAAGAATAAAAGAACTTGTTAAAGAATATGCTATTACGGAATTTGTTGTTGGTCTACCTAAAAACATGAATAACACAATTGGTCCACGTGGTGAAGCATCACAAAGTTACAAAAAGTTGTTAGAAGATACGTTTGGTTTTCCTGTAAAGCTTTGGGATGAACGTTTAACTACGATGGCAGCTGAACGAATGCTTATCGAAGCAGACGTTAGTAGAAAGAAACGTAAAAAAGTAATCGATAAAATGGCGGCTGTCATGATCCTACAAGGATATTTAGATAGTAAAGGTTCGTCTTTATTTTAAGATAACCTTTAATTAAAGATGCATTGCATCTAGAAATACAAATAGCTTTACTAACAGGAAGTTTATATTAATAGAAGAGGTGACCAATATGGTACATGAACACGATCACGATCACCGTCACATTACTATTGTTGACGAAGATGGAAATGAACAATTATGCGAAGTTATTTACACGTTTGACTCAGAAGAATTTGGAAAGTCTTATGTTTTATACTCATTAGTTGGGGCAGAAGAAGATGCAGAAGGCCAAATTGAAATTTTTGCTTCAGCATTCACACCTTCTGAAAATGGGGAAGACGGAGAGCTAGAACCAATTGAAACAGAAGCAGAATGGGATTTAATCGAGGAAGTATTAAATACTCTTGAAGACGAATTAGACGACGAAGACGAAGAATAATCTTATATAAAAGGTAGGCAAGTTTGCCTACCTTTTTTTAAGGATACTGAAAGTTTGGAGGAGTGCAAAATGGAAGAACAATTAATTACAGTAGTAACGGAAGACGGAAGTGAGCAACAAGGCAAGGTCGTTTTTACATTTGATTCGGATGAGCATTCATATGTACTTTATTCATTAATTGATGAAAATGGAGAAGAAAGTACAGAAGTATCCGCACTCCGCTATGAATTAGATGACAATGGTGAAATGACTAATTTTGCATCATTAGAAACAGAAGAAGAATGGCAAATGGTAGAAGAAGTATTAAACACGTTGGTTCATGAATTTACAGATGATTTAACGAATTTCTTCACAATAACTGATGATGAGGGTGAAGAAGTCATCTGTGAAATTCTACATCGATTTGAATTGAAGGAATACAACAGGTCTTATATCCTCTATACCTTTGCTGACGATGAAGAAGCGTCAGAGATTTTTGCAGCTGCATTTATTGCTGGTGAAAATGGTGAAGTGGTTGACCTAATTCCAATTGATTCTGACGAAGAATGGGCAGCAGTAGAAAATGAACTTGATGTAATTTCTGGAAGATAAAAATTATAGTTTGTAATGAGAAAAGCTGCAATCTGCATTGATTGTGGCTTTTTTGTTATGTTTTATGTTGTAAATTTTTATTATGGAATTTCCCCTTGATTATTTAATGAAACTTAATAGAATAAGAGTTGGAAGATTCTACTAATAATATGAGTGAGGTGTGAGATTTATTTGATTTTAAAAAATAGAGAAAAATCTCGTGAATTATTGATGATTGAATCACTGAACAATCGTATGAAATTATCAGGGAAAGACAAAACTCACTTTTACAATCTGAAAAAGGGATTTGAGGGAGAGGTATTGTTTGATCGATATATTGTTGAATTCGTTAAGTGCGATTGTCTTGTGATTAATGATTTACTTCTGCAAGTGAATCAAACTACGTTTCAGATTGATTCCCTGATGATTATCTCAGATTGTCTAATCGTGTTTGAAGTGAAGAATTTTGAAGGGGATCATTATTACGAAGCGGAGTCAGATAAACTTTATACGAATTCGCGCGATGTTGAAATTGTGAATCCCCTCGGCCAATTAATGCGCGCGGAAACGCTGTTGCGCAAGCTGCTTCAAAATAACGGATTCACCTTACCCATAAAATCCACCATTGTTTTTGTTAACCCAGCATTTACCTTGTATCAAGCCCCCATGAATAAACCTTTTGTATTTCCGACGCAAATTACTCAATTATTAACACAGCTAGATTCAAAACCATCACGAATGACGAATAAACATAAAATTTTAGCGGATAAATTATTGTCATTGGATTTATTAGATTCCCCTTTCAAGCAAATACCTGAATACGAATATGATCATTTAAAAAAAGGGATAACTTGTGCAGTATGTAGTTCATTTTCGTTGGTGGTTGAAGGGCAAAGTTGCGTTTGCTTGAGTTGTGACCATAAAGAATCGGTGACTTCAGCTGTGTTGCGGAGTGTTGGTGAGTTTCGGTTGCTTTTTCCGGAGCGGAAGGTTACAACAATGGCGATTTATGACTGGTGCGGTGGGGTTGTGGAGTCGAGGAAGAGGATTCAGAGGATTTTAGACACCAACCTTAAGATGGTAGGAAAGTTTCGGTGGGCTAGTTTTGAGTGATATGTGGAATTTTTGTAATTTCTATGGGATTTTTTTAATTTATACTTACTGTTTTGTCTCGTAGAGCACTCCTACGGGACTTTTCTCGCTGTGATTCTCCCGCTAATGTCCAATAGAACGCTTCTACGAGACATTTCTTGCTCGGTTTCTTCTTCATTTGTCTCATAGAATGCTTCTACGAGACATTTCTCGCTTGGATCCTTCCTCATTTGTCTCATAGAATGCTTCTACGAGACATTTCTTGCTTGGGTTCTTCTGTATTTGTCTCATAGAAAGCTTCTACGGGACATTTCTCGCTTGGATCCTTCCTCATTTGTCTCATAGGGTGCTTCACACTTCTACGAGACATTTCATGCTCGGTTTTTTCTTCATTTGTCACATAGAGTGCTTCTACGAGACATCTCTTGCTGACATTCTTCCGCAATTGTCTCATAGAACGCTTCTACGGGACATTTCTTGCTCGGTTTTTTCTTCATTTGTCTCATAGAGTGCTTCTACGAGACATCTCTTGCTGACATTCTTCCGCAATTGTCTCAAAGAGCGCTACTACGGGACATTTCTCGCTTAGTTACTTCCGCAATTGTCTCATAGAGCGCTACTACGGGACATTTCTCGCTCAGTTACTTCCGTATTTGTCTCATAGAACGCTTCTCATGGACAATTCTACTTTAAATTTGAACACAACTGTCAATGAGGTGTAATCCATGGATAATTTGTGTTTGTGGAATCAAATAATCTCAAACTCCTCTAAAATATTTCTAATCCAATTATGAAAATTCTATATCGAACTAAAAAAACAAAAAGAAAATAATTCTATTCAAAATAAACCAACGAAAAATAACCTCCTCACTTTTCACCGTGGCCAAATTTGACACACGACATAGTCAAAATTAAGTGAAATCTGCACATAATAATAAATATGTCGTGTGTTGATTTTGTCAGTGGAGGAATTTAGCAATATTAAAAATGGTACTGTGAATCGGCACTCCGAAAAAAATCATACGATGAAAATTATTATTGGATGAATTTGGAATATATTAATATTTGTTTGGGAATAGTAAAAATGACGAATTTTATTCAATTCAAAAAATTACAAAATAAAACCTATGAAAGATGATTTGAATATTTCATAGTTTCTATGTATCATATTAAAAGGTGTAAGGGGGGATACCCGTGGAAAATGAGAAAGAAGATAAAAAACAAGAAATGTTTAAGAAAGTTAAACAACGTAAACAAGAAGGTAGAACTGTTAGAAAAATAGTTGGATTTACTTCATTAGCAATTATTCTAATCATAGGAATCGTAGCATTTGCTGGATATACTTATATTCAATCTGCTCTTGAGCCTGTTGATCCAGAAGCTACTACTGGAATTGAAGTGGAAATTCCAATTGGATCAAGTTTAACAACGATTGCAAAGATTCTACAAGAAAATGGAATTATAAAAGATGCGCAAATTTTTAAATATTATACAAAATTTAAAAATGAATCTGATTTCCAAGCTGGTAATTATACGATGACTCAAAGTATGACATTAGATGAAATAATCGAGAGTTTAAAAACTGGAAGGGTTTATCGTGAACCAGTATTTACAGTTACTGTTCCAGAAGGGTTAACACTTGAACAGATTGCTAATGTTATCGAAAAAAATACAGAGTTTACAGCTGATGAATTTATGAAGAAAGTAACGAAACCTGAATTTGTCGAGAGTATGATAGGCACATATCCTGAACTAATTACGGAAGATATATTAAATGAGAATATCCGTTTTGCATTAGAAGGTTATTTATATCCAGCAACTTATTCTTTCTATGAGGAGAATCCATCCTTAGAAGAAATAATAAAAACAATGATCTCTCAAACTGAGGAAGTATTAAAAGGTTATAGTGCGTTACTAGAAGAAAAACAAATGACAGTTCACGAATTGTTAACATTTGCTTCACTTTTAGAAGAAGAAGCAACTGCCCAAACAGACCGTGAGACGATTGCAAGTGTTTTCTATAATCGACTTGAGATAGGTATGCCATTACAAACAGACCCTACTGTACTGTATGCATTAGGATCTCATAAAGATCAAGTGCTCTATGAAGATTTAAAAGTAGAAAATCCATATAACACGTATGTTATTAACGGATTACCACCAGGGCCAATTGCAAATGCTGGGAAAACTTCGATAGAAGCTGTGTTAAATCCAACAAAAACAGAGTATTTATATTTCTTAGCGGATAAAGAGGGTACAAATCATTTCGCAAAAACCTATGATGAACATTTGAAAAATATAGATACTTATTTACGTTAATTCTATGAGGAAAACGATATTTCAACTATTTCTATGAAATTTAATTCATAGTTAATTAATAGAGAAATATTCGCTTTCCTTTTCTTTTCGTGATATCATATATTGTGATTTTTTTAAAATATACTATTTTTAAAAACCAACTATTTTTTTACTTTTTTAGCTGTTACTCTCTGCTAAGAAGATTCAAACTCGACCACTTTGCGGTCGAGTTTGCTATGTGCAAATAACTTTCTGAAGGGAACTTGAGCCAAATGGAGTTTTCAAATGCTTATATAGAGTCCTTTATTAAACCAAGAAATGATTTGCTCGTTGAAATGGAGTCTTTCGCTAATGAAAACCATGTGCCGATTATGCAACTGCCGGGAATAGAAGTGCTAAATCAAATCCTCCGCATACAAAAGCCAAAAACTATATTAGAGATTGGTACAGCAATTGGTTATTCAGCAATCCGAATGGCACTTGCATTACCTGGAAGTACTATTGTAACGATTGAAAGGGATGCTGAACGCGTAAAATTAGCAAGAGATTTTATATCACGTTCGGAAGTTGCAAATCAAATTACGGTTATTGAAGGCGACGCGTTAGAAGTGGATGTTACATCGAACACTACTTTTGATGCTGTTTTTATTGATGCCGCAAAAGGCCAATACATGCGCTTTTTTGAAAAATATTCACCACTAGTACCTTCAGGTGGTGTTTTGTATATCGATAATATGTACATGCACGGCTTATCTGACTTGAAATTAGAAGATGTACCAAGAAGAAAACGAACTATGATTCGTAATTTAAGAACTTTTGCTGACTGGATAATGAATCATGATGAGTATGAGAGCTCGTTTTTCCCTGTTGGCGATGGTTTATTAATTTGTTTGAAGAGGTGAAAGGAATGTCAAAACCAGAATTATTGGTTACCCCTAAATCAGTAGATCATATAAAAGCTTTACTATCTGCTGGGGCAGATGCGTTTGTTATTGGTGAGCAACAGTTTGGATTGCGTTTAGCAGGAGAATTTACAGTACAACAAGTAAAAGAAGCAACTGAATTGGTACATGCATCAAACAAAAAAGTTTATGTAGCAGTAAATGCTCTTTTCCATAACGATCGTTTAGATGCATTAGATGTGTATTTAAAAGAAATGCAAAAGATCGGTGTAGATGCAATAATTTTTGGAGACCCTGCTGTATTAGTTGCTGTACGAGAGCTAGGAATTACGATTCCATTACACTGGAATCCCGAAACTACAGCTACAAACTGGTTCCAGGCTAATTATTGGGCTGAACGTGGAGCGAAAAGAGCTGTTCTTGCCCGTGAATTATCTTTAGATGAAATCGTAGAAATTAAAGAAAATTCAAAATCAGAAATCGAAGTTCAGGTTCATGGAATGACTTGTATGTTCCAATCGAAACGTAAATTATTAGGTAACTATTTCTTATATCGTGGAGAAGCGATGGAAATTGAAAATCGCAAAGAAAACAAAAATATGTTTTTACACGATAAAGAGCGAAAAAATAAGTATCCAATTTATGAAGATTTAAATGGAACTCATATTTTTTCACCAAATGATATGTGTTTAATTGATGAATTAACGGAACTTTTTGAAGCAGGCATTGACACATTGAAATTTGACGGGGTGCTTCAAACGGAAGAATATATAACAACAGTAACAAATATTTATCGCCAGGCAATCGATGCATATTTTGACCAAGGCGAAGATGCATATGAAGACTTAAAAGATGATCTACTTGAGAAAATTGAAGGAATTCAACCACCATTACGTCCTCTAGATACAGGATTTGTCTTCAAAGAAACAGTTTACTAAGAAAGGAGCGTAACTATGCTACAGTTAATACAAAATGATAAAATTCGTGAAACAGTAAATGGAAAGACTGTAATTACTAAAAAACCTGAGTTACTTGCCCCAGCTGGTAGTTTAGAAAAGTTAAAAGTAGCCGTACATTACGGTGCGGATGCGGTATTTATCGGCGGTCAGGAATTTGGATTACGCTCCAATGCAGGTAACTTCTCAATTGAGGAAATGCGTGAAGGCGTAGAATTTGCACAAAAATATGGTGCAGTTGTATATGTGACAACTAATATTTTTGCGCACAATGAAAATATGTCTGGTCTTGAAGAATACTTACAAGCAATCGAAGATGTAGGAGTAAAGGGAATTATTGTTGCAGACCCTTTAATCATTGAAACATGCCGCCGTGTTGCTCCAAAATTAGAAATTCACCTTTCTACTCAACAGTCCTTATCAAACTGGAAAGCAGTGAAGTACTGGAAACAAGAAGGACTGCATCGAGTGGTTTTAGCTCGTGAAGTTGGGGCTGAAGAAATGCGCAAAATGAAAGAAGAAGTAGATATCGAAATCGAAGCATTTGTTCATGGAGCAATGTGTATTGCTTATTCTGGTCGTTGTGTACTTTCAAATCACATGACTGCACGTGATTCAAACCGCGGAGGTTGCTGTCAATCTTGTAGGTGGGACTACGATTTATATGAGAACGTGGATGGCGAAGAAGTTGCGTTATTCGAAGAAGGAGACGCACCATTTGCTATGAGTCCAAAAGACTTAAAACTCATCGAATCAATTCCACATATGATTGAGCTTGGCATTGACTCATTAAAAGTTGAAGGACGTATGAAATCTATCCACTATATTGCGACTGTTATTTCTGTATATCGAAAAGTAATTGATGCATACTGTGCAGATCCTGAAAACTTTACAATAAAAAAAGAATGGCTAGAAGAACTCGATCGTTGTGCAAACCGTGCAGCAGCATCTAGCTTTTTTGAAGGTGAACCAAGCTATAAACAACAAATGTTTGGATTTGCACCATCAAAAATGAAATGGGATTTTGCAGGTCTAGTTTTAGATTATAACGAAGAAACACAAATGGTCACATTACAACAACGAAACTACTTTAAACAAGGTGACACTATCGAATTTTTCGGTCCAGAAATTGAAAGCTTTAAAATGGAAGTTGGTCAAATTTGGAACGATAAAGGTGAAGAAATTGAAGTAGCAAATCATCCGCTACAAATCGTTACATTTAAAGTAGATCGCTCGTTGTTTAAAAACAACATGATGCGAAAGGAGAACAAATAATGGTAAAAAAGCGCCCTTTAGTAATAGGGATTGCAGGAGGATCATGCTCTGGTAAGACGAGTGTGACGAACTCTATCTATGATGTATTCCGCCAGCATTCTGTTGTAGTCATTGAACAAGATTACTACTATAAAGACCAAAGTCATATGTCTTTTTCAGAACGTTTAAATACAAACTATGATCATCCATTAGCTTTTGATAACGATTTATTAATTGAACATATACATCATTTGTTAAATCATGAACCAATCGATAAGCCTGTATATGATTATGTTCAACATACACGTTCTAGTGAAATCATTCATGTTGAACCAAAAGACGTCATTATACTAGAAGGTATACTAGTTTTAGAAGACGAACGTTTACGTAACTTGATGGATATTAAGATTTTTGTTGATACGGATGCAGATATACGTATTATTAGACGCATTGAGAGAGATATTAAAGAACGTGGGAGAACGATCGATTCAGTGATTGAGCAATATATGAGCGCTGTCCGTCCAATGCATAATTCATTCATCGAACCAACGAAAAGATATGCTGATCTAATTATTCCAGAGGGCGGGGAGAATGAAGTAGCAATCGATCTATTGGTTACAAAAATTAAAACTATTCTTGAAACTACGACCATTCTATAATATGATGAGTAAAGTATTGGTATTATTTACATGTAATTTACAAAGTATAATAAATGCAACATAACAATATTCCAAATTGAAATTCGGTTCTTGGATAAGCATATTGAAAAAAACATTCTAGATGAAGTTTTCCTTTCATATGCTTATTTCAATAACCGGGTTTTATACTATGCACGCGTAATTGTAGAAAAATGAAAACGCTTAGCTAGAACTGGTGTATTTAATGTGAGGAATTAAGGAGTGAAGTATTTTGGTAAACGAAAAACAATACCCAATGACTTTAGCAGGTAAACAAAAACTTGAGGAAGAATTAGAAAATCTTATTACGGTAAAACGTAAAGAAGTAGTAGAACGTATAAAAATCGCACGTAGCTTCGGTGACCTATCTGAAAACTCTGAGTATGATTCAGCAAAAGAAGAACAAGGATTTGTTGAAGGACGTATTTCAACTATTGAATCTATGCTTCGTAATGCAATTATCATCGAAGAAACTGAAGGCGAAAGCGATATTGTTACATTGGGTAAAACTGTGAAATTTGTTGAACTTCCAGATGGTGAGGAAGAAGAATATACTATCGTAGGTTCTGCTGAAGCAGATCCATTTGAAGGTAAAATCTCTAACGATTCTCCAATTGCTAGAGCGTTATTAGGACGCAAAGTAGAAGATGTTGTTAAGTTAACAACACCTGGTGGAGATATGGAAGTACGAATTGTTTCAATTAGTACAGCTAAGTAAACAATATTGTTGGCAACCTATTGCCAGCAGTTAAGATGATAAATGAAAAAAAGTCGACAACATTACTAGTTAGTTTGTCGACTTTTTCAATTCCAATTTTAAAATATTTAAAATACTAAATTGACGTTAAAATTTGATTACAATTAAGCTTTTTAAATACAGTACTGTTAAAATGATAATGATGTAACATGAAGGGGGACTATCGATGTCAAATCGAGATCGTGATTTTTTAACTCGGACTGAAAGTAAAAAAAGATCAAATAGAACTCAAGGTCGAAAAAAATTAGATCGCCTACTAAACGTACTCATTGCAGTTGTAGCGGTATTAATCATTATTAACTTATATTTTGTTTTCTCAAATAATGAAGAAAAAACAGATGTAACAAACGAAGTAGATTCAACTCAAACTTCTAACAAAGATGCAGAAAATAAAGAACAACAGCAACATAATGATTCGAATTCTGGTGAAACGGATACTAATAGTACAGGTAACGGGGAATCAGCAGGGAATTCTTCCGCTAATTCAAGTACAACTAAGGATAATAGTGAAGAAAACAGCTCATCCGATCAAGTTGCAAATGAAGATGGAAATGAGTCACAAAACCAAGTTCCTACGAATGCTGAGTCATTAATTGTACAAGATTCTGACGATCCATTAGTAGACCAAGTTATCATTGATCCAAATTGGCAAGTGACACCTACAACCCAAACTGGCGAGCATGTATCAACTTACCAGGATGGTCATATCGATTATGAAGAGAAAAAATTAACATTCCAAAATGCTGTGGGCTTAGAAAAAGACAACATTATTTATTGGCGTATTAATAATAATGGTAGTAGTGAAACCTCAATCGCTGTTGTATCTTCTAAAGATTTACAGTCAAAATATCGAATAAGTATTGAATGGATGCCAAATCAAGGCTGGAAACCAGTAAAAGTGGAAATATTGAATGAATTAGAAGGTGCATAACAGTATTCTGTTAATCTCAATTTGCAATAAAAGCAGCGCAAGAGGTGCTAGTCCACCAATGCGATTTTGATTAATTTTTAGTTATTAACCTTTTAATATCATTACATCATGGAGGACATTATATGAAAATTGCAGTTATCGGAGCAATGGAAGAAGAAGTAGAATTATTAAGAAATGAATTAAGTGATACGGAAGTAAAAACTATTGCTAATAGTGAATTTACAACTGGTACATATAATGGTAAAGAAGTGGTACTTTTAAAAAGTGGTATTGGTAAAGTGAATGCTGCAATGGGTACAACGGTATTGTTATATGAATTTAAGCCGGATGTTGTCATTAATACAGGTTCTGCAGGTGGATATGATCCTACTTTAGAGGTAGGTGCAGTAGTTATATCCGACGAGGTACGTCATCACGATGTTGACGTAACAATATTTAATTATGAAATTGGGCAAGTCCCACAAATGCCTGCTGCATTCAAAGCGGACGAACATTTGATGAATGTAGCAAAAGAAGCTGTTTCAGAAATAGGCGAACATCAATATGCTCTAGGACTTATTTGTTCAGGGGATTCCTTTATGAATGATCCGAAAAGAGTGGAGATGGTTAGAGAGCATTTTCCTACTATGAAGGCAGTCGAAATGGAAGCTGCAGCAGTAGCACAAGTATGTCATCAATTTGGAAAGCCGTTTGTTGTTATTCGTGCATTGTCTGATATTGCTGGAAAAGAATCGAATATTAGTTTTGATGAGTTTTTACCTGTTGCCGCAAAACATTCTACTGAAATTGTCCTAAAAACTATATCTAAATTATAATTAGAATATTTGTCGAAATTGTCTTGAAAAAAATTTTCATAATTCAAGAGTTTTCTTAATTCAACTTGACTATGTGAAAAATTTAACAGTAATATATAGTTGCAGATGTTACGATATTAATATCAAATAGTCCTGAGGAGGGGAAGCATAAATGTTATTTATCATGGCTGGTTCAGTAATTATTACTGCAGTAATTGGTATTGTTGCTTATTTCGGTACAACTGAGGAAACAACATTTTAGTATCCGCTAAAACGGCTCATTTAAGACATTTCGTCTTAAATGAGCCATTTTTATTGGACATCATTTTTCTCTTTTTCTTTTTCTTGTTGTATTTGGTTGTGTTTAAATTGTTGGTATAACTTAACTAGTGCTCGTTTTTCTATTCTAGAAACGTAACTTCTTGAGATCTTTAGTTTTTTTGCTATTTCTTTTTGTGTTAGTGGATCATTATTATTAAGCCCATATCTAAAGACAATGATCTCAAGCTCCCTAGATTCAAGTGTGTTTAAATATTCATAAAGTTGTTCAAAGCTCTCTTTTTGCTCAATGACATCTATAGCGGGTTGTTCATCCATTTGAAGTAGGTCACGGATTTGCAAAGATTGACCTTCTTTATCCACTCCGATAGGTTCAAACAATGAAACGTCTTTTTGTACTTTTTTCTGTGCCCGAAGATGCATTAAAATTTCATTTTCAATACACCTTGCTGCGTATGTTGCAAGGCGCGTTTTTTTATCAGGTGTGTAACTGCTTACTGCTTTCATTAATCCAATCGTACCAATTGAAATATAATCATCTAATTGCTCGTGTGCAGGATGGAATTTCTTTACAACGTGCGCGACGAGTCTCATGTTTCGCTCGATTAAATCAAGTCGAGCTTGTTCATCACCAGCCATAAAACGTTCGATTGCCTTTGCCTCTTCTTCTTTAGTAAAAGGCTTATGAAAAGCCTGACCCTTAAGATATCCAAGGAAAGAAGGAATATCTAACCAAAGCTGCATAAGTGAAGCAAAGATTCCGCCCAAGGAAAGTCATCCTTTCTACCTTTTTCGACATTATATGATTTTTACTGGGTGAAAATGAAAATACTTTATGAAAAGAGAAGAAAAATATTATACAATAGAAAATTGAATTTCATGTCAATTTCTGTTGTATTGCCTATTATATGCAAGAAATGACAGGGTGACGATAGGACAACCTATTCTCTTATGATATAATCTAAAAATAAAGTGAACGTTCAACCAGTCGTTTCAAGTGCTGGTTGTGGTTTAGCCCACAGGATGTGGCAATTTTTAGTCTGTATATAAGCGCGGACTTTGACAAACAGGTGGACCTAAATTGCTAAAAAGGATCATTCTGTTGTTTAATAAAAGATAAAAGATTTGAGGGGTATTATCGTTGTATAATTTTTTATTACCAAAAGAGTTTGTTACTTCTGTTTATGAAATAACAGCAGAAAAATTGAAGAAATTAGGGATTAAAGGTATTATTACTGACCTAGATAATACATTAATTGAATGGGATCGACATGATGCAACTGAAGAGATTGCGCATTGGCTTAAAGAAATGGAAGATGCAGGAATTAAAGTAATTATCGCATCTAACAATAATGAAGAACGTGTTAAACGATTTGCAGAACCTCTAGGCATTCCATTTATCTTCAAGGCAAGAAAGCCATTAGGTGCTGCTTATTTAGCTGCATTAAAGCAAATTAAACTAGATCGTAAAGAAGTAGTAATGGTAGGAGACCAATTACTAACTGATATTATGGGTGCGAATCGTTTAAAATTATATACCATCTTAGTTCGACCTGTGGCTGAATCCGATGGTATGGTGACGAAATTTAATCGTTTTGTTGAACGACGTGTATTTAACTCATTAAAACGTAGAGGTATTAAAACTTGGGAGGAAAAAGAATGACAGAAGTGCTACATTGCATTGGTTGTGGTGCAGTAATTCAAACAGAAAATAAAAATGAAGTAGGATATACACCACCTTCCTCAATCGATAAGGAAACAGTTATTTGCCAACGATGTTTCCGTTTAAAAAACTACAACGAAATTCAACCTGTTACATTAACTTCCGATGACTTTTTGCGAATTCTAAACGGCCTTGGTGAACAAGAAGGTCTGATTGTGAAAATTGTCGATATTTTCGATTTCAATGGCAGCTGGCTTCCTGGACTTCATCGTTTTGTAGGAAACAATCCAGTGTTGTTAGTTGCAAACAAAGTAGATTTACTTCCTAAATCAGTTAAACCAAGTAAAGTCATTAACTGGATTAAGAGGGAAGCAAAAAGTCTAGGATTACAGCCGATTGATGTGTTGTTAGTAAGCGCTCATAAAGGGACTGGGATAGCAGAAGTTGTACAAGCTATCGAACAATATAGAAAAAAGAAAAACGTTTACGTAGTAGGTAGTACAAATGTTGGAAAATCAACATTTATTAATCGTATTATTAAACAAGC
Organism: Ureibacillus manganicus DSM 26584; assembly: GCF_000772945.1. Lineage (GTDB taxonomy): Bacteria > Bacillota > Bacilli > Bacillales_A > Planococcaceae > Ureibacillus > Ureibacillus manganicus. The sequence goes on along the minus strand of NZ_JPVN01000011.1, from coordinate 123,979 downwards.
AACAGGTGAAGGTAATGTTATTACGACATCACATTTCCCTGGCACAACGCTAGATATGATAGAAATCCCATTAGATGACGGTGCATCACTTTTTGATACGCCTGGAATTATTAATCATCATCAAATGGCCCACCATATTGATGCGAGTGAATTAAAATATATTACACCAAAAAAAGAAATAAAGCCGAAAGTGTATCAGCAAAACCCAGGACAAACCTTGTTTATTGGTGCTTTGGCTAGATTTGATTTCATTAAAGGGGAAAGATCTGCCTTTACTGTTCATGTGGCAAATGACTTACCTATTCATCGTACGAAACTTGAAAAAGCAGACCAATTATACGAAGAACATAAAGGTGAATTATTAGCCCCTCCAACTTCAAAACATATTGAAAAATTACCTGAACTTGTTCGCCATGAATTTTCAATTAAGGAAGGAAAAACGGATGTCGTTATTTCTGGATTGGGTTGGATTACAGTACAACACCCGAATGTAGTTGTTGCTGTTCATGCCCCAAAAGGTGTAGAGGTGTTTATTCGTCCTTCATTGATTTAACTTCATTTTTAAAAGCATGACATTTAAAGAGAAGAGGTTTATGGGAAATGAAGAAATGGTTTGCCGTAATTGGAGATCCAATTGCTCAGTCGAAATCTCCAGAAATGCATACTAGTTGGTATGAAAACGATGGGATTGATGCAGCTTTTATCCCCATACAGGTGAAGAAAGAAGAATTGGAAAAGGCTGTTGATTCACTAAAGTTGTTAGGTGTAAGTGGATTTTGTGTAACAATTCCACATAAACAATCGATTATCCAGTATTTAGATGAAATCGATGAAACAGCGCGACTTATGGGTGCTGTAAATACAGTTGTACGATTACAGAATGGTAAATTAAAAGGGTATAATACAGATGGCGATGGATTTGTTCGTTCATTAGAAGAAGTAATTGGTGAAGAACATCGGGATCAGTCTGTTTTAATAATCGGTGCAGGTGGTGCTGCAAGAGGAATTGCATTTGCACTAAAAAATCAAGGTTATGAAAATATAACTGTGTCGAATCGAACGGTTTCAAAAGCTCATGATTTAGTTGATGCATTAGGCATTGGTAAAGCTATTTCAAATGATGAAGCAAGTGAAACATTAAATCAGTACAAAATACTAATTCAAACCACATCTGCAGGAATGATTTATGGAGATACAGACTTACCATTCTCAATCGACGATATGTCAACAGAAGCAATTGCTGCTGATATTGTGTATAATCCATTAATGACTCCATTTTTACAGCATGCATCTAATATTGGGGCAACGATTGTTACTGGTATTGGAATGTTTGTGCATCAAGGAGCAATTGCCTACGAACATTGGTTAGGACACTACCCAAATACAAAAGCAATGATTGAAAAACTAACAGAAAACGTAAAGTAGGAGTAAAATTTGTTCCGAAAGTCTTAGGAGGACGCTAGAATTTATGTTAACAGGAAAACAAAAAAGATATTTAAGAGCAGAAGCACATCATTTAACTCCCATCTTCCAAGTTGGTAAAGGTGGCGTGAATGAGCAAATGCTTCTTCAAATTAGCGATGCGCTAGAAGCACGTGAGTTATTAAAAGTACGTATACTCGATAATTGTGCAGACGAAAAAGATGAAGTTGCAGTAGCACTTGCTGAAGGTACAAACTCTGAGCTAGTTCAATTGATTGGACTAACAGTTGTACTTTATAAAGAATCAAAAAATAATAAAAAAATAAATTTACCAAGAGTAGATAAAAAGTAAGGTGTTGGTTAATGAAAAGGGTTGGCATTTTAGGGGGAACATTTAATCCCCCACACATCGGCCATCTTATATGTGCTAATGAAGCTTTTCATGCACTAAAACTTGATGAAGTCCGTTTTATGCCAAATGCAATTGCACCTCATAAACAACATAGAGAAGATGCCACCACATTCAATCGAATTCAAATGTTAGAGATGATGATTAAACCATATCCTTATTTCAAGATAGAAAAAATTGAAATTGAACGTGGTGGTGTATCATACACTTATGATACGATGGTAGAATTGTGTGAACGTGAACCAGATGTTCAATTTTACTTTATCATAGGTGGAGACATGATTGACACGCTAGAAACGTGGTATAACATTGATGAGTTAGTAAAACTAGTTAAATTTGTTGGATTTAAACGTCCTGGTTCAACTTCTTCAAATTCAAACTATACGGTACAAATGATTGAAGCACCTGAAATAGACCTATCATCAACATTGATTCGACATAGACTTGCAACTGGTGGGACATTAAAATTTTTACTTCCTGAAGGTGTTGAAGCATATATTCGAAAGGAAGGTCTTTATGGAACGGGCTGAATATTTAGAAGCTATTAAATCACGTATGCCTGAAAAAAGATATATTCATACCATTGGCGTTATGGAAACGGCTATTCAATTAGCTCAAAATTTTGGGGAAGATGTGAAATCGGCAGAAACCGCTGCGATTTTACATGATATTGCCAAATACGCGGACGAACAATGGATGATTGAAATTGTAAAGGACAATGGCCTTGACGAAAGACTTGTGAGTTGGGGGCCAGAAATTTTACACGGTCCAGTTGGAGCATGGATTGCAGAACATGAATTTTATATTAGTAATGAAGATATACTAAACTCAATCCGTTTTCATACAACAGGCAGAGCAGGAATGTCTAGATTAGAAAAAATCATTTTTATCGCAGATATGATTGAGCCAAATCGTAAATTTGATGGGGTTGAAAAACTACGTAGAAAATCAGAAAAAGATTTGGATAAAGCAATGCGTGCTTGCATACGACACTCCATTAAGTTTTTAGTAAAAACAAAACAAAAAATCTATCCCGTTTCAATTGAATGTTATAACGATTTAATCGATAACGATTAGGTTTTCAAAAAATTGAACGTTTTAATAATTAAAATGTAAAGAAGAGAGGAAAAGTGGAAGAATGACAGAAACTTTATTACAAGTTGCTTATAAAGCCATCGATGACAAACGTGCGGAAGATATTGTCGTGTTAAACATGCAAAACATTTCATTACTAGCAGATTATTTTATCATTTGCCATGCGAATTCAGATCGACAAATACAAGCGATTGCTAGAGAAGTTCAAGAAAAGGCATATGAACACGGATTTGACGTAAAGAGAGTGGAAGGTTTTGATTCGGCACGTTGGGTTCTAGTGGATTTAGGTGATGTTGTTGTGCATGTGTTCCATAAAGACGAGCGTGTATTTTACAATTTAGAACGTTTATGGGGCGATGCACCACAATTGGATGCACCGACTTTAGAACTATGAGCAACTATGTAAAATTTGCAGAAGTATATGATTTACTGATGCAAGATGTTCCATATAAAGAATATGTTCAATGGGTGAAAAGGTTTGCACCTAGTGAACATTTTCCTTTACTTTTGGATGTTGGCTGTGGAACTGGAACACTCACATTAAATTTCTTTAAAGAAGGATATAATGTGAGTGGAATAGATCTTTCAGAAGAAATGCTAGCAATTGCCAATGAACGAGCACTTAAGGAAGCATTACCGATTCCTTTCTACCAAATGTCAATGGATGAGATTGAAGGTTTTCAAGACTACGATGTGATTACAATTCCAATTGATTCAATAAATTATCTTGAAGATGGACAATCCGTTAAGGAAACATTCAATCGCACATACAATGCTTTGCGAAATGGAGGTCAATTGTTTTTTGACGTCCATTCTTTATATAAAGTGAATGAGATATTTATGCAAAGCCCATTTACCTATGATGATGGGAATATTTTGTATGTATGGCATACAGAAGAAGGCGAAGAAGAATACTCTGTTTATCATCAAATGACATTCTTTGTAAAGGATGAACAATCCAACAAGTTTGACCGTTTTGATGAAGAACATTATCAACGGACATTCCCAGTAGAGTATTACAAGGAATGGCTATATCAATCTGGGTTTTCAAAAGTAGAGATCACCGCTGACTTTACTGAACTACCACCAAGTTTTAATAGTGAGAGAATATTTATTAGAGCAATAAAATAATCTCAAAATCTTCTAGAAACCTCTTGTTAGCAGAAGGTAAATTTTGTAATATAGAGTTATCTCCATATGATTTACCTTCTGGAAAGTAGGTGTTAATATTGTTCCAGAATTTTTTAAAAAAGTATGGATTTAGTGTGCTAATCCCCAGGCATACTATGTACAGCTATCCTTGTTATATTCCTTCAACAAAATCACTCAAGTGAAGAATTTCTTGAGCCAATTACAATTATCCCTCTTGAAAATGAACAATTAAATACGAATGAACAACTACCTTTTGACAATGAAGAAATTAGTTTTCATAACGTAATCGTCGATATTAAAGGTGAAGTTAAATACCCTGGTGTTTACGAATTAACTTCAGATAAAAGAGTTATTGATGTAATAGAACTCGCTGGTGGGTATACAGATGATGCTGATTCAAAGGGAATCAACCATGCCCAAAGGTTACAGGATGAAATGGTCATTTATATCCCTAAAACAGGGGACTCACTCAACGATGAGCAAACCGACACATTTATTACCGTACCTACTACTTTTACAGCCTCGAATTTAATAAACATCAATCTAGCAAATGAATCTGATTTGTTAACTCTACCTGGTATTGGCCCTTCTAAAGCGCAAGCAATTATAACCTATAGGGATGAGAATGGTCGTTTTCAATCAATTGAAGATTTAAAGAAAGTTTCAGGTATTGGTGATAAGACCTTTGAAAAATTAAAAGAATTTATAACTATTAAACAATGAAAAAGATCCCCCATTGCATCTCAAGTAAATTAGGTCTAAACTAACAATAAGATATAATATGGAGGTAGTCATATGGAGCGTATTACGTGGGATCAATTTTTCATGGCCCAAAGTCATTTATTAGCCTTAAGAAGCACATGTACTAGACTATCTGTAGGAGCAACAATAGTTCGGGAAAAGAGAATTATAGCTGGAGGCTATAATGGGTCGATATCAGGGGACGAGCATTGCACTGAACAAGGATGCTACGTAATAGATAACCATTGTGTTCGTACAGTGCATGCAGAAGTGAATGCATTGTTACAATGTGCGAAATACGGTACGCCAACAAACGGTGCAGACCTTTATGTCACTCATTTTCCTTGTTTACCATGTACAAAATCGATTATTCAATCGGGCATTAAAAATGTATATTATGCTAAAAGTTATAAAAATAACCCATATGCATTAGAATTATTTGAAAAAGCAAATGTAAATGTTGTCCATGTGCCCTTTGATGAAGCAAAAATTGATTTCTTAAAAGATGAAAAATTGGATTTAAGCTTAGAAATGTTAAACAAGCTTCGAAATTTAGGAGCTTCTAAGGAAGAAATTGCCCCTTTTGAAGAGAAGGTGAATGAATTATTTGGTAAACTCATTAATGCATAAATGGATTTTTTACGCCTTGTCGGTTTTAGCTGCAACGATTGCAGCTCATGAATCGACAGGGCTTTTTTTATTGTTATTAATTGTTTTGGTGTTTTGTTTATATAAACGGTTCAGTTTTCTGTACTGCACAAGTGTCATCCTTGTTGGATTATTGTCTTTTTTATATTTTTCCTATGAAATTAGTAAACTCCATCAACCGTTGGAGTTACCTGCAACATTAACTTGGACAGATGAATATAAGATTAATGGTGCAAAATTGCGCGGATTTATGAAGGATAGTGGAGGTCGTAATGTTTATGTTACGTATGAATTTAAGAACGAAGATGAGAAAACCCGGTTTGAATCGATCCCTTTAGTAGGGATGAAATTTGAAGTAATGGGTGTGTTTAAAGAGCCTGAACCTCCCGCTCATCAGTATGGATTTAATATGAAAAGTTACTTAAAAAGTAAGGGATCATTAGGAATCCTTGAAATTTCAGATTGGGTATACCTTAGAGCAACTTCTAGCATTTCTCAAAAGATTAGTTACCAAAGATACTATTTAATACAACATATCGAAAATACGTTTCCAAGTTCTTTAATAGCTGAAACCCAAAGTTTACTCATTGGATTTCAAGAGAATGTAGACTCTGAAATGACGAGAGCATATCAAAAATTAGGAATTACTCATCTCTTTGCCATTTCTGGATTGCATATCGCCATTGTTTCGCTAATCGTGTTTCAAGGGTTACTACGAACGGGGGTAAGGCGAGAGCTTGCTACAATTCTATTAATCGTTGTGTTACCAATCTATGGTGTTTTGGCTGGTGGAGCCCCCTCTGTATGGCGAGCTGTATTAGTTGTGGAATTTATATTATTAACGCAAAAGTTTAAAAAATTGTCGATGGATGATGCTTTAGCCATTAGCTTTATCTTCTTTGTATTCTTGGAACCTTGGTCAATCTATCAGGTAGGGTTTCAACTATCATATTTAGCAACAGTTAGTTTAATTTATTCTTCAAATCTATTAAATCGTTTTAAATCATGGCTTGTTCAATCATTTTTAATTACATTTGTTTGTCAGTTAATTGTATATCCTCTTTTACTCTATCATTTTTATGAGTTAAGTCTGTCCTCGTTAATAGCTAACATTGTTTTTGTGCCACTGTTTTCATTTATTATTTTACCGATTAATATTGTATTGCTAATTGTTTCTTTTTTACCAGGACAGATTGTAAATATATTATTTATTATCTATGAACCATTGAGGGAATCGTTGAGTCAATTTATTTTGTGGGTTCAAACAATACCTCATCAGATGTGGATTCCAGGTAAACCATCTCTTGTGTTAATCGTTATGGCTTATATCAGTGTGTTTTGTGCGTTTTATATAATGGATAAAGGTGCAAAGCTTTGGAAGTATTGTCTAGTTCTATTCGTCCCGATTCTACTCTTGCAAATTCATAATAACTGGAATAATCAAATGAAAATATCATTTGTTTCAGTTGGTCAAGGAGATTGTATTTTAGTGGAGTTACCTAATAGAGAAGAAATATATTTAATTGATACTGGTGGATTGTTGCGGTTCGAACAAGAGGAATGGAAAAAAACTAAAGAACCTTATGAAGTAGGAAGGCAAGTAGTTGTCCCTTATTTAAAAGGAAAAGGTATTCATCGAATTGATAAGTTAATAATTACCCATGCAGATAGTGATCATGTTGAAGGTGCAGAAGAAATCCTGAAAGAAATAGAAGTTAGTGAAATTCATATTTCTCCAAATTCATATAATAAAGATGTAATGGCTGAATTAATCTTGGAGGCTAATCTTAGAGGAATACCTATTATAGAGCAAATGGCGGGGTACTCATGGATAGTAAATCAATTTAGTTTTCAATATCTCTGGCCGACCGATACGAATTATGAAGGGAATAATGATTCACTCGTTTTATATGTGACGAATGGCGGGTTTCAAGCGTTGTTTACTGGTGATTTAGAAGCTGCTGGAGAAGAACAATTAGTAAGACATTACCCACAGCTTAAAAATATAACTGTTCTGAAAGCTGGTCATCATGGTAGTAAAACATCGAGTAGTGAGGTTTTTGTTCAAAAATTATTACCCCAAATTACGATTTTTAGCACAGGAAAGAATAATCGGTATGGGCATCCTTCAAAAGAGGTAGTTGAACGATTTCAATTATACAATCTTAAAACATTAAACACTGCAGAAGATGGGACAATCGAAATAAGTGTAAACAAGGAAGGTATTGTAGTATTTACTAGTAACTCAAGCGATTAGAATAGAAAAAAGCTTTGCCATACAAAGGCAAAGCTTTTTTCAGTTATACTGCAGCAATAATTGTCGCAATTGTAAACATAAGTGCAAAGAAGACGAATGATACAACAAAACCTACGCCGGCAGGGATTACTTGGTTGCCTTGCATAGCTCCGTTATCGCCTTCAAAAGGGTTATGTGTAACAAAGTTTTCTGTATTATGTGCCATACTATCCCTCCTACTCAAACTTCATTATAAGTTAATAAATAGTAAAAATCTATATGATTTCATATAAATTCTACCATTAAAGTTCTTTAAGTATGTCACAGTTTATACATACACTATAAAAGTATATGAAAAAACGTGTATACTTATAAGGAGAATTTTTATTGGGGGCTATTTCGATGTTTACAAAAGTATGGAATGATATAAAGAATGGGAACATTGCTCCTGTGTACTGTATAGTTGGGGAAGAAACTTATTTTATCGATGAAACAATTAACAGACTAAAAAAAGCTCTAACAATGAATGAGGAATTAGAAATAATGACCTTTGATTTAGAGGAGTCACCTGTTGATTTTGTAATTGACGAAGCTGACACATTTCCATTCTTCTCAGATAGAAAATTAGTTATTGCAAAAAATGCATCATTTTTAAAGGCTTCAGAAAAAGGGAAAGAAAAGATAGATCATGATTTAGTGCGTCTTGAAAATTGGTTAAAGAATCCATCCGATTTTGCCGTAACTATTTTCGTTGCTCCTTATGAAAAACTAGACGAGCGTAAAAAAATTACAAAACAAATGAAACAACATAGTATTATGTTAGCTGCTGAGCCTTTAAAGGAAAATGACTTAAATGTATGGGTGTTAAGTGCTGTAAAAAATTATGGGAAAACTATTAATAATGATGCCATCGACAAATTAATCGAAATGGTTGGCGTTAATATGCTACAGCTACAAAAAGAAATAGAGAAGCTCTCCTTATACCTTGGAGAAGATTCTACCATAACCATCCAATTAGTTGAGGATATGGTCGCAAAAACATTAGAACATGATGCCTTCAAAATGTTAAATGCTTATCTAGCACAAAACGTTGCAGAGGCTATACAGATTTATCATGATCTATTAAGACAAAAAGAAGAACCAATTATGCTCGTAGGTTTGCTTGCATCTAATTTAAGGACAATGAACAATGTTTATTATTTGCAGAAAAAAGGTTATCATCCAACACAAATTGCAAAACAGTTAAAAGTTCATCCATATCGTGTAAAATTAATGCTTGAACAAAAAAATCGACCAAGTGAAGAAAGATTATTAAAAGCATTAAATAAATTATCCGAAATTGATTTAATGTTAAAGAGTGTGAGTGGAAATAGAGAAAGATTTTTAGAAATGTTTTTACTAAAAGCATTATAACAATAAAAAAAACCATCCTACTATTAAGGATGGTTTTTTTAATAAAGGCAAAATTAGTTAGCTTTTTTAGCTAAACGAGACTTTTTACGACTAGCCGCGTTTTTATGAATAAGGCCTTTAGAAGCCGCTTTATCAAGAGCTTTGTGTGCTGCTACTACTAGTTCTTGTGCATTTTCAGCACCAGTTGCTAAAGCTTGTTCAGCTTTTTTCACTGTAGTACGCATAGCAGATTTTGCTTGAGAGTTTGCAGCGTTTGCTTTTTCAGCAACTAAAACACGTTTGATTGCAGATTTAATATTTGGCATAGATTTCACCTCCTAAGATAGGACCTGAGATGATAACTTCTCACTAGTTTCGATTGTCAATACAACAAAAATCATTCTACCAAAGGAATAGATTAATTGCAATAGATAAATGCAAAGAATATTTACTTGACAGTTTGACCAACATATAATTTGAGGTGATATTGATGGCAGAAATAGAAGTTAATTGGAGTAGAACCGACCTAATTGACGAGGCTGCGGAAGTTGTTGAACACCGCACCAAAAAGCAGAAAGAAAAACTAGAAGATACCAGTGGTGTCGTCATTGAGGAATTTAAGGAAAATCGGGTCAAAGTAACAAAAGTAACGGTAGATAAAAAAGGGCAAGAAGAAATTGGTAAAAAAGAAGGTACCTACATCACTCTTTCTGTTCCAACGTTATACGTAGATGATGAAAATGGGTTTGAACAACTAGAAAAATCATTTGTAAAATATTTAGATGAAATTCACAAAGATGTTGTGCTTGATAAAGATAGTAAAGTACTTGTCATTGGACTAGGAAATAAAACAATCACTCCCGATGCGGTAGGTCCATTTGCAATAGATGCGATGCAAGCTGAAAATACGGAAAATCCAAGTGATCATTTTATAATGTACGCACCTGGGGTAACTGGACAAACTGGATTCGAAACAAGTGATTTTATCCATGCATTAGTTCAAAAAATTAATCCTGCATTAGTTTTAGTGATTGATGCATTAGCAACCCGTGGATCAGAGCGTTTATGTAAAACAATACAAATTACAGACACTGGTATCCATCCAGGATCAGGGGTTGGAAATCAACGTGCGGAAGTATCGAAAGAGGTATTTGGGGTTCCAGTAACAGCAATTGGGATTCCTACAGTTGTCGATGCTACTGTAATTATCGCTGATGCAGTCGAAAAGGTATTTCGATCCATAGCTGCTAGAGTTCAGGAAAAAGGGAAACCTTCTAGCAAATTATCTGTTTCATCCTGGACACCAGACACAGATGCTAGACTCGATATGAATGTAATCAAACCAATCTTTGGAGAATGGTCTACATGGTCATCAAACGATCGACTACAACTTTTTCAAGAAGTGTTAAACTCTAATCCAGAAAGATTAATCGTGACACCTAAAGAGGTCGATGTGTGGATTACAAAGTATTCACTATTAGTTAGTGATGCTTTGTTTAAATGGATGAAGAAAAAAGTCAAATAGTTAATAGTTCTTAAAAGTTCTAAAATTCCTCTCCTCTCCATATTGTAGTGGAAGGAGAGGATGTCATGATAAAACAATTACAAATATTAGTTGCTTTTTTAGTTTTCTTTTTTGTTTTACCTATAATTGCAGGACTTTTACCGTTACCTAATAACGCAAAAATTGAATATCCAAAAGTGCAAGAACCACAAATTGTCTATGCTGCAAGTACAGATACATCTATGACTCCGACAATAACTACGACACATACAGCTACAGATGTTTCTCAACCACTTAGTCCCTTCGATGTATTGATTTATTTTACACATTCACATGAAACGTATAAACCTTTTGTAGAAAGCGAGACAGGGACTGTTGCTGTCTATGATAGTAGTTCGAATTTATTTTCAATGCAAGATATGATTAAAAACTACTTCCAATTAAACGGTTTAACAACTAGCATCTTAGATGTTGATGTACAAGGTATTATGAATCAAAATGGTATACCATTCCACAAAGCATATGATACTTCACGTAAATATGTTGTAAAAGAACTTGAACAGAACAAATATGATTTAATTCTCGATATTCATCGTGACGCTGTAGGTGCTGAAGCCACGACCGTATCACATAACAATGTGAAATATGCCAAAATCGCCTTTGTCATTGGTGCAGAAAATCCAAATTATCAATCGAATTTAGCATATGCTAACGCTTTAAGCGAAGCATTGAATAAAATAATCCCAGGAATCTCTCGCGGAGCATTAATAAAAAAAGGTGAGGGAGTAAATGGGGTCTATAATCAGGATTTGTCTAAGGAGCTTTTAGTAGTTGAATTGGGAGGGATTGACAATACTGAAGATGAAGTATATCGAACTATCTCAATTCTTGCCCAGGCAATTTCTAAAACGTTTATTACAAATGAATTGTAAAAAGTCTTTATAGCCTCATTCTTGGTTGTATAGATTAAAAAGTGAGCAGGCTAAAATAGTTCAATGTGTATATAATAGATATTTTAAACAGTTTTCTTCACGAGAACATTGCTAAAGTTTATGTCTGACTGCTATAATTCAAATTAGTGTTTAACCTATTAGAAGATGAAGTCTTCTTACTTGTATAAAAATTTTAAGTAAACGAATGCTTTTAAGGTTAAAGCCTCCGCTTTAATGACACACTTACTGTAGTAGGTCATTATTTACGGAGGCGTATTTGATTGGAGTGGACATAAATGAATCGTGAAGAACGTTTAAAACGTCAAGAACACATTAGAAATTTCTCAATAATTGCCCATATTGACCACGGGAAGTCAACACTTGCTGACCGTCTTTTAGAACAAACAAAATCAGTAACACAGCGTGAAATGAAATCGCAGCTTTTAGATGCGATGGATTTAGAACGTGAACGTGGAATTACGATTAAATTAAATGCAGTACAATTAAAATATAATGCAAAAAATGGCGAGCAATACACATTTCATTTAATCGATACACCTGGACATGTCGATTTTACATATGAGGTATCTCGTTCGCTTGCTGCTTGCGAAGGTGCAATTTTAGTTGTTGATGCAGCACAAGGGATTGAAGCCCAAACTTTAGCTAACGTCTACTTAGCTCTTGATAATGATTTAGAAATATTACCGGTTATTAACAAAATCGACTTACCTGCAGCAGATCCTGAACGTGTAAAACAAGAAATTGAAGATGTAATAGGACTCGATGCATCTGAAGCTGTTCTAGCATCAGCAAAAGCAGGGATTGGAATTGAGGAAATACTAGAACAAATCGTTGAAAAAGTTCCTGCACCAACTGGAGATCCAGATGCACCACTACAAGCGTTAATTTTCGATTCGGTATACGATGCTTATAGAGGAGTTATTATATCAATCCGTGTAATAAACGGTACTGTAAAACCTGGCGACAAAATCCGCATGATGGCAACAGGTGCTGAATTTGAAGTAATTGAAGTGGGAATTCATACGCCAAAAGCAGTTCCACAAAAAGAGCTTACGGTCGGTGATGTAGGATATTTAACAGCTTCAATTAAAAATGTCGCCGATACTCGTGTAGGGGATACTGTAACGTATGCAGGTAGTAAAGCTGCTAAAGAACCATTGCCAGGATATCGTCGTTTAAATCCGATGGTATATTGCGGTCTCTATCCGATTGATACTGCAAAATATAACGATTTACGTGAAGCATTAGAAAAGTTAGAGTTAAATGACTCTGCTCTCCAATTTGAAGCAGAATCTTCTCAAGCCTTAGGATTTGGATTCCGTTGTGGTTTCTTAGGATTACTTCATATGGAAATTATTCAAGAACGTATTGAACGTGAGTTTAACATTGACCTAATTGCGACAGCTCCTTCTGTTATTTATGAAGTATTTTTAACAGATGGAACGTCCATTAAAGTTGATAACCCTTCAATGATGCCAGATCCTCAAAAGATTGATCGTGTAGAGGAGCCTTATGTTAAGGCTACTATGATGGTACCAAATGATTACGTTGGAGCAGTGATGGAGCTTTGTCAACAAAAACGAGGATCATTCATAGGTATGGATTATATTGATACAACACGTGTATCCATCAAATACGATGTCCCATTAGCTGAAATTGTTTATGATTTCTTTGATCAATTAAAATCAAGCACAAAGGGCTATGCATCGTTTGACTATGAACTAATTGGTTATAGACCGTCAAAATTAGTGAAAATGGATATTCTATTGAATGGTGAAACTGTTGACGCATTGAGCTTTATTGTACATCGTGACTTCGCCTATGAGCGTGGAAAGGTCATTGTTGAAAAATTAAAGGAACTCATTCCTCGTCAGCAATTTGAAGTTCCAGTTCAAGCAGCTATTGGCCAAAAAATCGTGGCTCGTTCAACTATTAAATCAATGGGTAAAAACGTACTTGCTAAATGTTATGGTGGAGATATTTCACGTAAACGTAAACTTCTTGAAAAACAAAAAGAAGGTAAAAAACGTATGAAACAAGTTGGTTCAGTTGAAGTACCTCAAGAAGCGTTCATGGCTGTTTTAAAAATGGATGATAAAAAGTAAATAAAAATTATGACAGGAAAACAGTGTGTTTTCCTGTTTTTTTCATTAAAAAATGATTAATCCTTTTAAAACGCTTTCAATTAACAGAATTTTCTATTGAATTTAATTTTTTCTGTAGTAATATTTACTTATGAATAAAACTTACTAATGTGGTAGGAATAATTATAATTTATACATACATCATAGAGGAGTTGTGTCTAAAATGGGGAATTTGATGAATTTATCTTTACCGAGGCTATTTGAACTTGATGAGTTAGAAGTACTACATATTTTAAGAAGTTCTGAAAACGATAAGATGGGTATTTTAGTTGCTAGTGATTTTAATAATACTACATACAAATTTATTATTCGTCTTTATTTAGTGGGAAAAGTGGATGAGAATTATGAAGTAAATAAAGAAATTGATGCATTTATGTTCCGAACTCAAGAAGAAGCTGTATCTTTCGCAGATGAATTACCATTGATGACAGCAACTGATCTATTATTATGTATAAATAAAATTAAATGAAATTAGTGTTATTAAAACGTTCGAATTGTTATTATAGCAATTCGAACGTTTTTTTAATTGTAGATGTGTGTAAAATTGAATTTTTAGTATGAAGCTGTACAATAAAGTGATAAAAGATTTTTTAGAATTAGAAAGAAGTGATCATAAATGGCCCGTGGCATTTACATACATATCCCTTTTTGCCATCAAATATGTAATTATTGTGATTTTAATAAGGTATTTTTTAAGAATCAACCTGTAGATGAATATATTGAAGCAATCGGAAAAGAAATTGCACTAATCCAACAGAGTAAGCCTGAAGTATTTAAAGATATAGAGACTGTTTACTTAGGTGGTGGAACTCCAACCTCCTTATCTGCTAATCAGCTTGATCGACTACTAGAGATTATCAATAATACAGTTCAAACAAAGCACTTAATCGAGTTTGCATCAGAAGCAAATCCAGATGAATTAACTGTTGATAAATTACACGCATTAAAAAATGGTGGAATTAACAGACTTAGTCTAGGCGTTCAATCCTTTGATGCTGGTTTATTGCAAAGACTTGGTCGTACCCATTCAAATGAACAAGTTTATGAAACAATTGAAAACGCACGATCTGTTGGGATTTTTAATATAAATATTGACTTAATGTATGGATTACCTGGACAAACTATGAAGCAATGGGAAGATACAATACAAAAAGCTTTATCATTAGAACTCCCACATTACTCCTCATATTCTTTAATCGTTGAACCTAAAACAATCTTTTACATTCAATATGCTAAAGGAAAATTGAACTTACCAACTGAAGACTTAGAGGCAGAAATGTATGATTATTTAATGAATGAAATGGAACGAAATAACCTCCATCAATATGAAATTAGTAACTTTGCAAAGGGTGACAATATTTCAACGCATAATAAGATTTATTGGGATAATGATGAATACGTAGGAATAGGTGCTGGAGCACATGGATATATCGAAGGTAAACGTTATTCAAATATAGGTCCAATAAGAAAATATTTAGACTCTATCCAAAATGGAAAGAGGCCACTACAATCAGAGCATGAAGTTACCTTTGAAGAACAATGTGAGGAGCAAATGTTCTTAGGTTTACGTAAAGAAGAAGGGGTATCTTTCGAATCATTTCAAACAAAATTAGGTGTATCAATGATGGAAAAATACGAATTTGTCATACATCCGCTTGTTCAAAACGGCTTATTATTATTAGATGATGTTGGTGTTCGACTATCGAGAAGAGGAAAATTTGTTGGGAATGAAATTTTTCAGCAATTTTTATTAGGAGAATAGTTCGATTTCGTTGACATGATTCTTTAGTTTTGATAACTTATTAATAGTATTAGCACTCTGTCATTGCGAGTGCTAACAGAGGTGATGAAATTGTTAACAAACAGACAATTACAAATATTACAAGTAATCGTTGACGATTTTGTTAGTTCAGCACAGCCGGTTGGCTCACGTCAAATTTCTAAAAAAGAAGGGATCCATTTTAGCCCTGCAACGATTAGAAACGAGATGGCAGATCTTGAAGAATTAGGGTATATAGAAAAAACACATACTTCTTCAGGTAGAGTGCCTTCGGAGAAGGGATATCGGTTTTATGTAGATCATTTGTTAAAACCAAAGACAATGTCAGTGCAAGATATCGGTTTGATCCAATCACTCTTTCAAAATCAAATTGTTGAGATGGAGCAAATTATAAGACAATCTGCTAACATTCTTTCAGATTTAACAACCTACACAACGATTCTTCTTGGTCCCAATGTTGGCAACCATCGAGTGAAAAGGTTTCAACTTGTACCATTATCTGAACAATCAGCAGTAGCAATTATTGTGACGGATAACGGGCATGTTGAAAATCGCATGATTACATTACCTAAGGGCTTTGATGCCTTAGATATTGAAAAAACTGTTAAAATACTTAATGACCGATTAGTCGGAGTTCCAATTTTAGAACTACAGTCTAGATTAGAGCTTGAAACTCTTGAAGTATTAAGACAACATATTCATACTGCAGATTCTTTATTTCAGTCATTAAAAAAAATGGCCAACGTTGAGAAGGAAAGTGAAGTTTACTTCGCTGGTAAAATGAACATGTTGAACCAACCAGAGTTTCATGATTTTAATAAAATTCGAATGTTTATGGATTTAATGGATAAGAAAAGTCAAATCATTTCCCTATTCCATCCAGGGGATAATGATATTCATATTCGAATTGGGTCAGAAAATAATAATTTAGCGATGGAAGATTGTAGTGTGATTACTGCAACTTACTCAATTGGAGAAGCACAAACGGGTTCAATTGCAATAATCGGACCAACTCGCATGGATTATCAACGGGTTATCTCGTTGCTTGACTTAATGCGGAGTGGGCTTTCACACACACTAACTAAGAAATTGATGGATGGATTATAAGGAGGTTTTTTTGTGTCTGAAACAACTGAAAACAAAGAGCAACTGACTGAAGATGTTACAGAACAAGTAACTCAGAATACGGAAGAAAATCCAGATACAACTTTAAATGAATCTGGGGAAGAAGTGGAATTAACAATCGAGGAACAATTAAAACAGCAAATCTCAGAATTAGAAACTAAATTAGCTGAAGAAGAAAATCGTTTCCTACGTTTAAGAGCGGATTTTGACAATTTACGTCGTCGTACTCAACTTGATCGTGAGGCACAAGAAAAATATCGAGCTCAGAGCTTGTTAACAGATCTATTACCTGTAGTAGATAATTTTGAACGTGCCCTTCAAGTTGAAGTAACTTCAGAGGATGCAATCGCTCTAAATAAAGGAATAGAGATGGTATATAAATCATTAGTGGATGCATTGAACAAAGAAGGTTTGGAGTTAATTCCAGCTGAAGGTGTACAATTTGATCCAACGGTTCACCAAGCAGTTATGCAAGAAGCGGATTCAGAAAAAGAATCAGGCATCGTGCTTAGAGAGCTTCAAAAAGGATATAAGTTAAAAGATCGTGTTATTCGACCGTCAATGGTCTCTGTAAATGAGTAATCATTTTATAATTTGTAAATAATTGAACTTTAATAGTTTTTTAATTATAGGAGGCAAAATTTAATATGAGCAAAATTATTGGTATTGACTTAGGAACAACAAACTCTTGTGTAGCGGTATTAGAAGGCGGAGAACCAAAAGTTATTCCAAACCCAGAAGGGAACCGCACAACTCCATCAGCAGTTTCATTTAAAAATGGAGAACGTCAAGTTGGTGAGGTAGCTAAACGCCAATCTATTACTAACCCAAATACTATTCTTTCAATTAAATCTAAAATTGGAACAAGCGAAAAAGTTAAAATTGAAGATAAAGAATATACTCCTCAAGAAGTTTCAGCAATGATTTTACAATATTTAAAAGGTTATGCTGAAGATTACCTTGGAGAAACTGTTACAAAAGCAGTTATTACTGTACCTGCTTATTTCAGTGATGCTCAACGTCAAGCGACAAAAGACGCTGGTAAAATTGCTGGTCTTGAAGTTGAACGAATCATTAATGAACCAACTGCAGCAGCTTTAGCGTATGGTTTAGATAAACAAGACGTAGATCAAAAAATCCTAGTATTCGACTTGGGTGGAGGTACATTTGACGTATCTATTCTTGAATTAGGTGACGGTGTATTTGAAGTTCTTGCTACAGCAGGGGATAACAAACTTGGTGGAGATGATTTTGACCAAAAAGTTATCGATTATTTAGTAGAAGAATTTAAAAAAGAAAATGGTATTGATTTATCAAAAGATAAAATGGCAATGCAACGTTTAAAAGATGCAGCAGAAAAAGCGAAAAAAGACTTGTCAGGTGTAACTTCAACTCAAATTTCATTACCGTTCATCACTGCAGGTGCTGATGGTCCATTACACTTAGAGTTAAACTTAACTCGTGCAAAATTTGATGAAATTACACGTGATTTAGTTGAAAGAACAATGGTTCCAGTTCGTCAAGCATTACAAGATGCTGGAGTTTCTGCTTCACAATTAGATAAAGTTATTTTAGTAGGTGGATCTACTCGTATTCCAGCTGTGCAAGATGCAGTGAAAAAAGAAACAGGACATGAGCCACATAGAGGAGTTAACCCTGACGAAGTAGTAGCAATGGGTGCTGCTGTTCAAGGTGGAGTATTAACAGGTGATGTGAAAGATATCGTATTACTTGACGTAACACCACTTTCGCTTGGTATTGAAACAATGGGTGGGGTTATGACGAAATTAATCGATCGTAACACAACGATTCCAACATCTAAATCTCAAGTCTTCTCTACAGCAGCTGATAACCAACCGGCAGTAGATATTCATGTACTTCAAGGTGAACGTCCAATGGCTGCAGATAACAAAACATTAGGTCGTTTCCAACTTGCGGATATTCCACCAGCACCACGTGGTATTCCACAAATTGAAGTGACATTTGATATCGACAAAAACGGTATTGTATCAGTTAAAGCAAAAGACTTAGGCACACAAAAAGAACAAACAATTGTCATCCAATCGGATTCTGGTTTAACTGACGAAGAAATCGAAAGAATGGTAAAAGAAGCAGAAGCAAACGCTGAAGCAGATGCAAAACGTAAAGAAGAAGCTGAATTACGTAATGAAGCTGACCAATTAGTATTCCAAGTTGATAAAACAATTACTGACCTTGGAGAGCAAATTACTGAAGATGAGAAAAAATCAGTTGAAGATGCAAAAGAAGAACTGAAAAAAGCATTAGAAGCTGGTGAACTTGAAGGTATTAAATCTTCTAAAGAAAAACTTGAAGGTGTATTACAACCTTTAGTTATGAAAGTATACGAACAAGCTGCTGCTGCTGCACAAGCTTCTCAAGGAGATGCGGGTGCTGGAAGCAATGACAAAAAAGATGACGGTGTTGTCGATGCAGATTTTGAAGAAGTAAAAGACGACAATAAATAAGAAAAGCGAAAAGACGCTTGCAGCTAGACAATAAAAATTGCAAAAGAAGGTTAACGCCTAGAGCTAGACATCTTTAATATTCTAGAATTTATTCTTGCCGAAAAAGTCAAAGCCGATCACGGACTTTGACTTTTTCATTGCAAGGTGATAAGTGTAGCGTTTTACTTGGAATTAAATTATTATTCTAACCTAAAAGTTAACTGGAAATTTTATTTATAAGTTTTTTATTAAATTATGCTACAATAAACGTTATGTATATAGAGCGGAGTGTGAACGATGAGTAAACGCGATTATTATGAAGTACTTGGTGTGAGTAAAAGTGCATCTCAAGATGAAATAAAAAAAGCATATCGAAAACTATCTAAACAATATCATCCAGATATTAATAAAGAACCTGATGCTGACGTGAAATTTAAAGAAATTGCAGAAGCATATGAAGTATTAAGTGATGATAATAAACGTGCTCAATATGACCAATTTGGCCATGAAGCACCAGGTGGAGGATTCGGAGGCGGTGGCTTCTCTGGATTTGGTGGTTTCGAAGATATTTTTAGTTCTTTCTTCGGTGGAGGAAGTAGTCGCCGTTCAGACCCAAATGCCCCACGAAAAGGTGATGACCTTCAATATCGCATGAATATTTCATTCGAAGATGCTGTATTTGGTAAACAAACTGAAATTGAAATTCCAACAGAAGAATCATGTGGTACGTGTAATGGTTCAGGTGCAAAACCAGGAACATCACCAAAAACGTGTAGCAGCTGTAATGGATCAGGTCAAATTAATCAAACCGTTGAGACTCCATTTGGTCGTATGGTAAATCGTAAAACATGTGGTACTTGTCGTGGTACTGGAAAAATTATTGTTGAAAAATGTTCTACTTGTCACGGTGCTGGTGCAGTTCATAAGCGTAAAAAGATAAAAGTAACAATTCCAGCAGGCGTTGATGATGGTCAACAATTACGTGTATCTGGGCAAGGTGAACCAGGTAAAAATGGGGGACCAGCCGGAGATTTATACATTTTGTTCAATGTTAGAGAGCATGAGTATTTTGAACGAGATGGAGATGACATATACTATGAATTGAAACTTACATTCCCTCAAGCATCACTAGGGGATGAAATCGAAATTCCGACTGTTCATGGTAAAGTGAAGCTTAAAATCCCTGCAGGTACACAATCAGGTGAAAAATTCCGCATTAAAGATAAAGGTGTTAAAAATGTTCATGGTTATGGTCAAGGACATCAGTATGTAATTGTCAAAGTCGTAACTCCAACAAAATTAACTGAAAAGCAAAAACAACTTTTACGTGATTTCGCTGAAATAAGCGGAGATATACCAGAAGAACAAGGAAGTTCTTTATTTGATCGCATTAAGAAAACGTTAAAAGGTGATTAAGAAAGAACCTTAATCTTAAAACATCAATTGTTATAAAAATTATTTGATTAGCAAAAAAATAAGAGGAGCTGGATGCAAGTGAAATGGACTGAAATTTCATTGTTAACAACAAACGAAGCGGTAGAAGCTGTTTCTAACGTTTTTCATGAAGCAGGCGCTAGTGGGGTTGTCATTGAAGATTCAACAGAAATAGAAAAGGAACGGGTTGATCAGTTTGGAGAGATATATGCTCTTAATCCGGATGATTACCCTACTAACGGAGTTATAGTAAAAGCATATTTACCTGCTTCGAGTTTTATTGCTGAAACTGTTGAGGAAATCAAGCTTGCATTAGCAAATCTTATAAACTTTGAAATCAATATTGGCGATCAAGTACTTAAAACAGCTTTAGTTGATGAAGAAGATTGGGCAACAGCATGGAAGCAGTATTATCATCCTGTAAAAATTTCCGAACGCTTTACAATTGTTCCTACTTGGGAAAATTATTCACCAGTTAGTACAGACGAGTTGATCATTGAACTAGATCCTGGAATGGCATTTGGAACAGGTACTCACCCAACAACTGTAATGTGTCTTCAAGCACTTGAAAAAGTTGTGAAAAGTGGAGATACTGTTGTTGATGTCGGTACTGGGTCTGGTGTTCTATCTATAGGAGCAGCATTACTAGGTGCCCGAAAAGTTCATGCACTAGATCTTGATGAAGTAGCGGTAGAATCAGCAAGAGAAAATGTTGTTTTAAATAAAGTTAACAATGTGGTTGAAGTGTTCCATGGAAATTTATTAGATTCTGTTAAAGAATCTGCTGATATTGTTGTTGGGAACTTATTAGCTGAAATCATTGTTTCATTTACAGACGATGCGTATTCTATTGTTAAACCAGGTGGTAAATATATTACATCTGGAATTATTGGATTCAAAAAAGATGAGGTAAAACAAGCGCTAGAAAAATCTGGCTTTGTCATCGATGAAGTTCTCATGATGGAAGATTGGGTAGCTATTATCGCAACACGTCCATAGAATAATTTTAAAATTAGGCTGTATGGTAATTTAATAATTACTAACAGTCTAATTTTTTGTAGAAATGTTAAAAACTATTTGTGTTAGATAAATTATATGGAGGTACGAAATGCAAAGATATTTTGTACAAGAGACATTTAATACTGATAATGAATTGTCCATTACAGGGGAAAGCGCAAGACATATTTCAAAAGTAATGAGAATGGAACTAGGCGAAAAAATAATTGTTGTTGTAAAAGAAGTTGCATACATATGTGAAATTGTTTCCATTACTGACGTAATAACAGTTAGACAAACCGGAGAGATTATACCATCTCCTGAAATGCCCGTTCAAGTGGACATAGCATGTGGACTTCCTAAAGGAGATAAGTTAGAATTTATCGCACAAAAAGCGACCGAACTTGGGATGCATCGATTAATTCCTTTTAAAGCAGAAAGGTCAATTGTGAAATGGGACGAAAAAAAAGGTGAAAAGAAAACCGAAAGATTGCAAAAAATTGCTCAAGAAGCAGCAGAACAATCTCATCGCACGTTAGTACCAGAAATCCTCCATCCAGTCTCATTCAAACAGCTACTATCGATGGTGAAAAATTATGATGTAGTTTTTATTGCTGATGAGGAAGATGCGAAGAAGGAAAGTCGCACAAGATTTGCGGAGAAACTAAAAAAGGTGTATGATAATAAATCGAAGTCTATTTTATTAATCTTTGGCCCTGAAGGTGGGATCTCTCGAACAGAAGCTGAAAGCTTGAGTACCGCTGGAGCAGAAACGATGTCACTTGGACCAAGAATTTTACGAGCAGAAACAGCACCACTTTATGCGCTTTCTGCCATCTCATATGAATTTGAATGAAAGAGGTGTACGAGCCTTGACAACAGTGGCTTTTCATACATTAGGTTGTAAAGTAAATCATTATGAAACAGAAGCTATTTGGCAACTGTTTAAAGAACAAGGATATGAACGTACAGAATTTGAACATCAAGCAGACGTTTATGTCGTAAATACATGTACAGTAACAAATACAGGTGATAAGAAATCCCGTCAAGTTATTCGTCGAGCAGTTCGTCAAAATCCAGACGCGGTTATTTGTGTAACAGGATGTTATGCACAAACTTCACCTGCCGAAATTATGGCAATACCTGGTGTTGACATTGTCGTAGGGACACAGGATCGCCAAAAAATGCTTGGCTACATCGAACAGTACCAACAAGAAAGACAACCAATCAATGCTGTTCGAAATATAATGAAAAATCGTGTTTACGAAGAATTAGATGTTCCATATTTTACAGATCGTACACGTGCATCATTAAAAATTCAAGAAGGCTGTAACAACTTCTGTACATTTTGTATTATTCCATGGGCACGTGGTTTAATGCGCTCACGTGATCCACAAGAAGTTATTAAACAAGCACAACAACTAGTTGATGCTGGTTACTTAGAAATCGTCTTAACTGGAATTCACACAGGTGGTTACGGACAAGACTTTAAAGATTATAACTTAGCTCAACTACTTCGAGATTTAGAAGCGAATGTAAAAGGTTTAAAACGACTACGCATTTCTTCAATCGAAGCCTCACAGTTAACAGATGAAGTAATTGAAGTACTGAAAAATTCGAATATTGTTGTACGTCATTTACATATCCCGATTCAATCTGGCTCTGATACGGTTTTAAAACGTATGAGACGTAAATATACGATGGAATTCTTTGCATCGAGACTTGAGAAACTAAATGATGCATTACCTGATTTAGCTATTACGTCGGATGTGATTGTTGGTTTCCCTGGAGAAACTGAAGAAGAATTTATGGAAACTTATAACTTTATTGCAAAACATAAATTTGCTGAGTTACATGTTTTCCCATTCTCAAAACGAACAGGTACACCTGCAGCACGTATGGAAGATCAAATCGATGAAGAAGTTAAAAATGAACGTGTACATCGTCTAATTACTCTAAATGATCAACTAGCAAAAGAGTATGCTTCTCGCTTTGACGGTGAGGTATTAGAAGTGATTCCAGAAGAACACTTTAAAGAAACAGGTAAAGATAATTTACTTTCTGGTTACACTGATAATTATTTACGCGTAGTATTTGAAGGAACTGACGATATGATTGGTAAACTAACTAAAGTGAAAATTACTAAAGCTGGTTATCCATACAATGAAGGACAGTTTGTGCGAGTTTTAGATACTGTTGAAAATGTAAAATAACGAAATAAAATCACCTCAATTGACATAATGATCTATGTCATTGAGGTGAATTTTTTTATTCTTTTCTAGTAAAAACAAAGAATCTCTGGCCAAAATAATTTAGCAATACAAATAAGATCATACCGACAATTAATGAGATATTATCTTTAATGTTCATTGAGTAGTCAACCAGAAGAACAGAGATGATTTTTGCTGCAAGGTAATATGCGGCTACATAACAGACTGCTATATTTACGACAAATAAAATAATTTCTTTCAAACTTTTGTCTTTTTGTCTAAAAGTAAAATATTTATTTAAAAAATAACTGACAATGCTACCGATAAAATAATTTAAAAAGGATGATACCCAATAAGATAGGTGGAACAAGTTGTATGCCAAAAACATAATTGAAGTTCCAACAAGTGTATTGATTACGCCAACTATAATAAAACGATAAAAAGAAGGATCAATTGTCCATTTCATGATTATTTGTCCGCTCTTGAATAATATAATTTGGTCGACCTTTTATTTCATCGTAAATTTTTCCAATATAAATGCCAATAATCCCTAATGAAATCATTAAAGTGCTACCAATGATTAATGTTAGTAAAATGACAGTAGTAAATCCTTCTAAAGAATTACCAGCTAAGTATTTTATCAAAACATAACTTCCTAGAAAAAATGCAAATAACAAATAGATACAACCAAATAAAGTGATAATTTGTAAAGGCGCAGTTGAAAACGAAGTTATGTTATTAATTGCATATTGAAATAAGGCTCTAAATGACCATTTGCTATGCCCAGAAATTCGTTCTTGTACATCATAGTTTACAGTAGTCTGCTTATATCCTACCCAAAATGATAGTGCGCGAAAAAATCGATTCTTTTCTTTTAATTGATTTAGTTCATTCACTACTTGTCGATCTAATAATTTGTAATCCGACGAATTCGCCAAATTGAAGTGGGTGAATTTGGAAATCACTTTATAGAATGTTTTAACTAATAATTTGTGTACTATTGACTCATTTCCTCTTGAATTTTTGATTCCTTCTACAATATCATATCCACTTAACCAAAGTTCGTGCATTTCTATTAACGTAGAAGGTGAGTGTTGTAGGTCTGAATCCATGACAACAACACAGTCTCCGGTTGCGTTTTGCAAACCCGCATGAATCGCAGCTTCTTTACCAAAGTTTCTTGAAAAATTAATCCCTATACATCGTGAATCCTTAATTTTTTTTATTTCATTCCATGTATTATCTTTTGAACCATCGTTAATAAAAACTAACTCGAATTGTATATGATGACTATCAAGTAAATTTTTAAGCGTTTCATAAACTAAAAGGATATTTCCTTCTTCATTATAGGCAGGTAAAACAATACTCATTTTACTCATTTAATCTTCCTCATTCGAATTTGATTACAACTGTATCTTCGATAATTTTCATAGATGATTGATCTGGCCAAATAGTTAATGTATTTATTTCTTCAATATGTTTGTCTATAAAATTTTGCATTTCAAACTTAATACCATTTTTTAATCCTATTTCATTGTTCAAATAGTAAACAAAGGTATTCGTATCATAAATCACTCGAGTTGTAGTACCAACATTAGGAGGAACCTTCTCATATCGATTACCGACTGATAAATGGATGGAGGGTGTTCCAAAGATAATAATATTTAGATTTTCATTGTAGCCATCTAAATGTCGGATATCATAAGCAACTTGTGTAAGCAGAGATGAGGTTTGTTTATTTACATCTTCGAATTTTTCATAGTAAATATTTGTAATAATTACATTGTTAAAAGCAACTAAAGAAACGCTAAATGTAAAAAGTATAGTAAAACCAATTGTATGAACAGATTTATGTTTATAGAGTAGGTCAATAATTACAACACCTACAATAAAAAGAAGTACAAGATTCTGTCTCATTAAAATGTGGTATTCCACACCTGGAGATATGAAAAACAAAATATGTGTAATATAAGGTGCAAGTACTGTCGAAATGATTAAGCCAATAATATTTTTCCAATGTAGCTTACAAACAAAGATTGACAATAATAACATGATGAAAAGAAGGACAAAATAGACTATATTGAATTTCTCGAATGTATTGATATATTCTCCTGAATTGAAAAGAAAAGAAGTCATCTCATCCCTTGCCATTTCAAGTGATTGAATGATGTGATCTAAGTTAATATTTCCAGATTCATTAATCCCTTTATAGCTTGTTAAACCATTTTCAGAATACCGATCATATAACTTAAAATGGAATACATATAGCCCAAGTCCTAAAATAATCGATATTATGTTTTTTACATAAAAGGAAAGACTTACATTTTGTTCGAAGTTGTCTTTTACAAAGATTATTAACACAAGGGTTAATACGATTGCTAAATTTGCCTGATAAGATGCAATGGATACATAGAGCAATAAACTTGCGATTATGACAGCGACATATGATTTATGGACTTTCATCACGCAATATATTGACATTACGGCTAACAATGTACCTAGATTGTAGCCATCAGCTGTAAACATATACATGAATATTCCTGCAATAGTCGGGAATGAAATATATAGGATAGCAGTTAAAAGTATGGCTAATTTTGATTTAATATTAAGTAATTCCACCATAAGGGAGACTGTTAATGCTAAATACAAAATCGAGAGAAGACCATTTAGTAGATGTAAATCAAAATAACTACTAATTCCTGCTAAATAGGTCAGTGTAAATCGCCCTGATGAACTCATATTCTGATTTGAGTAATAATTATACATCGTATCGTGATTTACAAAGCCATTTGTAATGATATATAAGTGAATTAATAGTCCAGTTAAGAAAGCTATAAGAAAAGAATATTTCATTCTTTTTGTAACTTTGCTTTCAAAATAATTTATTAACTGTTCCACTAAAACTGCCCCCTGAGTAAATTGATTTATTTACCTAGTATATCCATATCAAATGGATTCCAAAATTTTATTTTGTTGAAAGAATGTACTAGACAATGAAAGAAAGTAAATCCTACCAGATACTCTTACTTTTGTCATGAATCATTATCATGTATACTTATAGCTGAACTTACAACATAGAAAGAAGGCGACTATAATGACTCAAAATTATGCTTCATTCATAGACCATACATTATTAAAAGCGGATTCAACTCAAACTCAAATCGAAAAACTGTGTGAAGAAGCACTACAATATAAATTTGCCTCAGTTTGTGTCAATCCAACATGGGTTAAACTTTGTGCAGAAAAACTTGGCGGTTCAGAAGTAGAAGTGTGTACAGTAATCGGGTTTCCATTAGGTGCTACTACTTCAGAAGTTAAAGCGTTTGAAACGAAAGATGCTATACAAAAAGGCGCAACTGAAATTGACATGGTCATTAACATTGGTGCTTTAAAAGATCGACAATATGATGTAGTGAGAGAAGATATTAAACAAGTTGTTGCAGCCGCTAATGGTACGTTAGTAAAAGTGATTATTGAAACTTGTTTATTAACTGATGAAGAAAAAGTTAAGGCATGTGAATTATCAGTTGAAGCAGGAGCTGACTTTGTTAAAACTTCTACTGGATTTTCTACTGGTGGTGCAACTGCAGAAGATGTTGCATTAATGCGAAAAACAGTTGGCCCATCTGTAGGTGTAAAAGCATCAGGTGGTGTTCGAAATCTTGAGGATATGAAGAAAATGATTGAATCAGGTGCTACTAGAATCGGTGCAAGTTCTGGCGTAGCAATTATGAATGGATTATCTTCTAATTCAAATTATTAATAAAATTATTAATAATTATTAATGCATAATAAAAAATTATATTTTGTTAAATGTATTTAGTTCTTTCTATTGACTGGGCTTATACATTGCGATATAATTCTTTAGTACACAAATGTGTAAATTATATTTACTGAGTGTGTTAACGTGTGTTCGGAGGGAGGGAAAGAGAGATGTCAAAAACTGTCGTTAGAAAAAACGAATCGCTTGAAGATGCTCTTCGCCGCTTCAAACGTACTGTTTCTAAAAGTGGTACTATTCAAGAGGTAAGAAAACGCGAATTTTATGAAAAACCAAGCGTAAAACGTAAAAAGAAATCAGAAGCTGCACGTAAACGTAAGTTCTAATTTTTCCTGTTAAGTCCCTACGTTCAAAACACGCAATTTTAGATTTTCTAAATTGAGAAATGACATACCCTAGTGTTTACAATTTGTAAATGCTAGGGTATTTTTCTTTAGTTGTTTATTTTTATGTAAAATGGGTTTATGCATATAAAATAGTGTAAAATTAATAAGAAATATTTTATAACCATTTGAAACTTTTTATGTATGAAACCGTAAACATACTATAAGCAATTGGGAAAGGAGGATTGGATAGAACTATGAAGCGTTTAAATAGGGTTCTTTTATTTATTGTAGCGTTTTTATTTGTGATTCCAAGTATACATGCATTCGCAAATGTTGATAGTGATTCAACATTTATCGATCATTTTGCAAGTTTTCTAACGAATCCAATTGTTGTAACAATTCTGCTAAGTATTGCGTGTTTAGGTTTAGTCATTGAATTATTTTCACCAGGATTTGGTCTTCCTGGGACTATTGGGATCATTGCATTCGTTCTATTTTTCTATGGCCATATGGTAGAGGGGCATGCAGAATACCCATCGATAATAATGTTCATTATTGGATTTTTGCTTATTATCGGTGAATTATTCATCCCAGGTGGAATTGTTGGCGTTATAGGTGGAGCGCTCGTTATTATTAGTTTATTATTTGCAGGCGAAAGTGTTGTTTATATGGCCTATTCAATGTTAATCGCAGTGATTATTGCGGTATTAGGAATGGTGATTATGATGAAATTCCTTGGGAAAAATCTACACTTCTTTAACAAGCTTGTTTTAAGAGATGCAACTACAACGGATGAAGGATACGTATCAAATGAAAATCGTGTCGATCTTCTTGGCAAAATCGGTGTTACATTAACTCCATTACGCCCTGCTGGTACAGTTCAAGTCGATAAAGAACGACTTGATGTTGTATCGCAAGGTAGTTACATCAATTCAAATAAGAAAGTAGAAATTATTCAAGTAGAAGGATCACGAATTGTCGTGAGAGAAATTATTAAAGGAGATGAAGAAGGATGAGTTTAAACATGATTTTATTTGATGCAGGTACGATTGGACTTATCATTACTTTAGTACTTGTCGTTATTGTATTATCTGTATTCTTTACATTAGTACCAGTTGCACTGTGGATTAGCGCACTTGCAGCCGGAGTAAAAGTAAGTATCTTTACGTTAATTGGTATGAGATTACGTCGTGTAATTCCATCACGTATTGTAAATCCTCTTATTAAAGCACACAAAGCTGGTTTAGCTGTGACAATCAATCAATTAGAATCTCACTACCTAGCAGGTGGTAATGTCGACAGAGTAGTAAACGCATTAATTGCTGCTCACCGTGCAAACATTGAATTACCATTTGAACGATGTGCTGCGATCGACTTAGCTGGTCGTGACGTTTTAGAAGCGGTTCAAATGTCTGTTAACCCTAAAGTAATTGAAACACCATTTATCGCTGGTATGGCGATTAACGGGATTGAAGTAAAAGCAAAAGCGCGTATTACAGTAAGAGCAAACATCGAACGTTTAGTCGGTGGTGCTGGTGAAGAAACAATCATTGCCCGTGTTGGTGAAGGTATCGTTTCAACAATCGGTAGCTCTGCAAGACATACAGATGTGTTAGAAAACCCTGATATGATTTCTCGTACAGTACTTGCAAAGGGATTAGATTCTGGAACAGCATTTGAAATCTTATCCATTGATATTGCAGATGTGGATGTTGGTAAAAACATTGGTGCAGAATTACAAATTGAACAAGCACAAGCAGATAAAAATATCGCTCAAGCAAAAGCAGAAGAACGTCGTGCAATGGCTGTAGCAGAAGAACAAGAAATGATCGCCCGCGTTCAAGAGATGAAGGCGAAGGTAGTAGAAGCGGAAGCTGAAGTACCGATGGCTATTTCTGAAGCATTACGTGCAGGTAATTTCGGTATTATGGATTATATGAACTACAAAAACATTCAGGCAGATACATCTATGCGTGACTCTATTGCAAAAGTTTCAAACGACAAACCAGATACAACTCAAAAGTAAAATGATATACAGCCCTATAGAAGGGAGTGTTGGTGACCGTGGAAACTATAATACTATTTATAATTATGGGAATTATAGGCTCCCTAATGTCAAAAAGTAAAGAAAAACAAAAGCCTATGCCACCATTTAACAATAAGACTAGTACAACTACTTATGATGAATTTCCAGAGCACAAAGTGGAACCTCAGAAATCACAAACAACTGTTAAATCATTAGAAGATTTTGCTAACGAAGTCTTTGATCAATTAAACAGAAAAAGTAACCAGTCAAGAGATGTTTTTACTAAGCAGAAATATAAGGATGTGCCAGTTCAACCTAAAGTAGATTTACCTATTTCCAAAAATATAGAAACACCTGTAGTTAAAAGAAATGTTGGAAATAGACCTTCTCTAGATGAAAACCGTTCATCCAATAGGAACAATAAACCCGTATTTAATGATGTTATTAAACAAACAGAAATTGGTTCTTATGTTCCAAAAACAAAACAAGCACTCATTCAGGCGATTGTTGCTTCTGAAATAATTGGTCCTCCGAAAGCAAAACAAAGATGACGAATTATTAACAAATTAATAAGTAAAATACATCATGTCCCTCTTTCCAAAAGCATATACTTTTGCGAAAGGGGGGCGTTTTTAATTGAAAAAATTGTTTCAAACCGAACCTTTATTGGAACTATTCAATTGTAATGAATTAAGAATAATTGGCCAATATAAGTTTTTAGAAGCATCAAGCGGGCATTGTCTTTTTTTGTATGAACAATTTTACATACAAGTAAAAGCGAAAAAAGTACATATTGATGTGTTAAAGGTGGAAGAATTAATATTACATGTTGAAGATTTAGAGTCCATTGAAATGAAGAAGCAGGGTGATTCATTATGATTATTGACCATCGCCCTGTTGAAATAAAAATAACAAAGCATGAAAAGGTTCATCAATTTATACAAGCTTTACATCAAAGGAAAGTCAAGATTAAAAATGTAGTTGTAACAGATCAAAACGTAACTTTTGAAATTGCAAGAAGCGATATAAAAATTCTTCGAGAAGTACGTAAAAAATATCGTTTAAAGGTTAAAATTCGTTATTTGCATACATCAAAGATTTTTCAAAAAGAATTTAAAACTTTAATAGGACTGCTCTTTTTAATCATCATTCCAATTGTCTTTTCACAATTTATATGGGAAGTGGAAGTAGTCGCAGATACTCCTGAATTAAGAGTGGCAGTTGAAAAAGTGATGGCAGAAAAGTTAACGCTCGATAATCCGGTATATAAAAATGCCATAGAATCGGATTTTGAAATTAGACAAACTATTATGGAAGAATTGCGTGATCTTTCATGGGTTCATATTTTTAAAAAGGGAAGTAAAATTACAATCGAACCTCAATTAGCACCAATTACAGATATTAGAGAGCAAAAACCAGAACAGGTAAGTCATCTAGTCGCTGCAAAGAGCGGGGTCATCACACATTTCGTATTAACAAGTGGTGAAAGGCGAGTAATGCCGAATACGACTGTTTATGAAGGTGAGACGCTCGTATCGGGTGTCATTACTGTTGGGGATAAATCTGTTCCTATTGGTGCTGTAGGTGAGGTTTACGCAGATTACTGGTTGGAAACGGAATTTACTATACCAAAAAAAGTTCAATTCATTTCTTCAACAGAAAGGAAATGGACCATTCATTTTAAAACAAATGACGAGAAGGAGAGTCAACAATCGTTTCGAGAAGTCAATTTACCACAGTGGCTTTCAGGTTTACTCGAAATCAAAGAGACGCAAGAGTACATTACTTCCACCCAAGAAATTACAGAAAAACAAATCGAATCATTTATTTTGCCACTCTTGCACGAAAAAATCTTAAAGTCTTTACCACCAAAAACCATTATCAAAAAAGAAAACATTTTGCAGGTTTCTTTCGATGGTGATAAAGTGAAAGGGAAAGTCCTATTTTTGGTAAATGAAAATATAGCTAAACCATACCCAATTTCCCAAGGAGAATGATTTAATGTCAGAACAATTATCAGAGCTACAAGTTGAAAATCCAAATGAAGCAGTGATGCTACTTGGAATGAAAGACGCAAATATTAAACTAATTGAAGAAACATTTCATGTACAAATAATAACTCGTGGAGAAGTTATTCAAATAACAGGCGATGCCCAAGGGAAGAAACATGCGACCGCACTTCTATCTCAACTTCTTAAAGTTATTCGAAAAGGAATCAATATTGATGCTCGCGATGTAGCGACGGCAATTGAAATGGTGAACAAAGGGACCATTGAATATTTTGCAGAATTATATAATGAAGAAATCGCCCGCAATAATAAAGGTACACCTATTCGGGCGAAAACAATCGGTCAACGAGAGTACATTCGTGCAATTCGTCACCATGATCTTGTATTTGGTATTGGTCCAGCAGGTACAGGTAAAACGTATTTAGCTGTTGTAATGGCAACCCAGGCGCTAAAAAATGGTCATGTTAAACGGATTATATTAACACGCCCGGCAGTGGAAGCAGGCGAATCTTTAGGATTTTTACCTGGAGACTTAAAAGAGAAAGTGGACCCATATTTACGTCCATTATATGACGCGTTAAATGATATTTATGGTGCAGAACAAACCGGGCGATTAATTGAACGAGGCACTATTGAAATTGCGCCACTTGCATATATGCGCGGTAGAACTTTAGATGATGCATTTGTTATTCTAGATGAGGCACAAAATACAACGCATGCACAAATGAAAATGTTTCTTACACGTTTAGGCTTTGGATCTAAAATGGTCATTACTGGAGATAAGTCTCAAATTGATTTACCAAAGAATACAGAATCTGGTTTGATCGTAGCAGAGCGCTCATTAAAGTATGTAAAAGATATTAATTTCCAAGTGCTTGAAGCTGGAGATGTTGTTCGCCATCCTTTAGTAGCTAGAATTATTCAAGCCTACACTGAACAGGAATTATAGAAATTATCAGGATGTATATAAACTAATATGGCTCAAAAATGTGTACTGTTCTGGTACACGTTTTTTTTGCCTTAAACAATTTTGAACCTACTTTAGCTTTTTGATTAGCATCTTTCTTATGAAAAATATAATAAAATTTATGTGAATCAATGAAATTAGTATTATAAATTGGTAAACTAGTATATATATGCTATTGGGGGTGCTTATAATTGCACTATAACAGGTTTTTAAACATTATAAACTTTCGTACATTTTTAGTTATAGTCCTCGTAATAACTGGCTTACTACAATTTATACTAATGTTTGAAAATGTGAGAAGCGTAACTTACGATATAGAAACATTTGAATTAGCACCTGAGACTATTCGATCCGCTAAAACAGTTGAAGATACGTTTAAAACGGAAAAAGAACGTGATGAAGCTGAAAAATTAGTAGAAGAAGTATTCATCTTTAATAATGAAACAGTAGAACATAGAATGGAGTTAATAAACTCTATTTTTGAAATAATACTTGATGTTCGTACTAATTTTGAAAGAAGTAGTATACTACCAGTACAACCTGAAGGTGTCGGGGTAGAAGTTCAACAGCCTTCAAAAGAAACGCAAATAATAGCATTACGTGAAAAGCTTGCAGAAATTACAGTAAGTCAATCACAGTTAACTTTTTCAGATGATCATTTATGGTCCCTTTTATCTAGCCCGAAATCAGATTTGCAAATAGCAAATAATACGATTCAAACTTTAGTAAAAGAGAAATTAAATAATCAAATAACAAAAGAGCAAGTTAATTCAGCAAAAAACGAAATTGAAAATGAAGTCCGTCAAAATACGAGTATAGATGATACACTCATTAATGCTTCAATTGTTATTGCAAGAGGGGCAATAGTTGAAACATACCTCTTAGATCAAGCAAAAACAGATGAACTGAAAAAACAAGCTCGTGAATCAGTTGAGCCGACGCGTATTTTACAAGGTCAAATTATTGTCCAAGAAGGTCAGCTTGTTGATAGGGAAGTTTACCGTGAATTAGAATTATTAGGAATGTTAGATAATCACGAATCATTCAATCCAATTATAGGCTTAATGATCTTAATTGTGATTCAAATGTCATTTTTATATATTTTATTCGATCGCTCTAAAATGGAGCTTACGAAGAAACGGAATGCGGTCCTTGTAACATCGATTGTTTATTCATTATCAATTGTTTTAATGGAATTGATGAGCTTGATTGTCGATGAATTTGATGTAACCGTCGCATTTCTTTACCCAACTGCATTAGCAACTATGATTGTAAGATTATTATGTAATGATAAAATAGCAAGTTTACTAACTGTTTTAATTGCAACTTCTGCAGGAGTTATTTTTCAAGAAGGATATGCTGCTGTACTCCAAATGGATATAGCGCTTTATATTACTTTTGGTGGATTTGCAAGTATATTCTTTATGCGCAGTATCGAAAAGCGTTCTGATCTTCTTAAAGCTTGTGGTGTAGTTGCAATTATAAACGTAGCATTTATCGCATTTTATTTATTAATGATTCAAACAGATTTCGGCTTAATGGAATTATTATTCTATGGTATAGCTGCTGTAGTATCAGGATTACTCTCTGGTGCTTTAACAATGGGATTATTGCCATTCTTTGAATCAGCTTTCGGTTTATTGTCGACAATGAGATTAATCGAATTATCAAATCCAAACCACCCGTTGCTGAAAAAGCTATTAACAGAAACACCGGGAACATATCATCATAGTGTGATGGTAGCCAATTTAGCAGAGGCAGCTTGTGAAGCTATTGGTGCAGATGGATTTTTAGCACGAGTTGGATGTTACTATCATGATATTGGAAAGACGAAAAGGCCTGCATTCTTTATTGAAAACCAAATGTCAGGTATAAATCCCCACGACTCGTTACCACCTGAAAGAAGTGCTGAAATAATTATTGCACATACTACAGATGGTGCAGAGCTATTAGCTAGACATAAAATGCCTAAAGAAATTATTGATATCGCACTACAACATCATGGTACAAGTACATTAAAGTTCTTTGTACACAAAGCAAAAGAACAGGGCAAAGAAGTGGATGAAGCATTATTCTCTTATCCGGGACCTAAACCACAAACTAAAGAAGCAGCTGTAATTAGTATTGCGGATAGTGTAGAGGCAGCCGTACGTTCGATGAAGAGTCCAAATAGCGAAAAAATACGTAATTTAGTCCATTCCATCATTCAAAGTCGAGTTCAAGAAAATCAATTTGATGAATGCGATGTTTCCATCAAAGAGTTGAAAATTATTGAAGAAGCACTGTGTAATACATTAAATGGCATATTCCACTCGCGAATTGAATATCCAAAAGAAGGTTAAGTTCATGAACAATTGGAGGAAATCATGGCGATTAATATTGATTTTTTAGATGAAACAAATGAAGTAAAGGAAGATCATATTGCCCTAGTTGAAAAATTACTTCAACATGCAGCAGAAGCAGAAAACATTGAAGATGATAGTGAAGTCTCGATTACCTTTGTAAAAAATGAGGCAATCCATGAAATCAACCGCACTTATCGTGATAAAGATCAACCAACAGATGTAATTTCCTTTGCACTTGAGGAATTAGGTGAAGGAGAAATCGAAATTCTAGGGGAAGATATGCCGAGAGTTTTAGGAGATATTATTATTTCTATCGATCGAACAAAAGAACAAGCCGAAGAATACGGGCATTCTTTTGAGAGAGAACTTGGGTTTTTAGCAGTACATGGTTTTTTACACTTATTAGGTTATGATCATATGACTGATGAAGATGAAAAAGAAATGTTCGGTAAACAGGATGAAATATTATCATCTTTTGGTTTAGGTCGGTAGTAAAATGGATTTGAAAAAGCTTATTAAATCTTTTGGGTATGCACTTGAAGGGATTTTTACAGCTTTAAAGCAGCAAAATATGCGTATACACTTTGCGAGTATGATCATCGTAATCGTTGCAGGAATATACACTGGTATTTCAAAGTTTGAGTGGTTAATAATTATTTTAATGATTTCACTAGTAATTGGGGCAGAAATGATTAATAGTGCAATTGAAAGTGTTGTTGATTTAGCCTCAAAAGAATACCATCCACTTGCAAAACAAGCAAAAGATATTGCTGCTGGTGCTGTATTAATTTTTGCAATATGTAGTGTAGTGGTTGGATTGATCATTTTTTTACCCAAATGGTTAAACAGTTAACAAAAATTGTGAGGTGTTATATAAGATGACTGTAGATAAAAATACATTATTAGAACAATCAAAAGTTGCGCGTGAAAAGGCCTATGTACCTTATTCAAAATTCCAAGTAGGTGCTGCGCTTTTAGGTGAAGATGGAAAAATCTATCACGGATGTAATATCGAAAATTCGGGTTATAGTATGACAAATTGCGCGGAGAGAACGGCATTCTTTAAAGCAATTTCAGAAGGTGTAACAAAGTTTAAAGCTATTGCAGTTGTTGCGGATACTGAAGGCCCATGTTCACCATGTGGTGCATGTCGTCAAGTAATGAGTGAATTTTGTGCTCCAGATATGCCAGTATACTTAACAAATCTTAAAGGTGACGTACTAGAAACTACAGTAGGCGAATTAATACCATTTGCCTTTTCAGCGGGGGATATAGATTATGCAGCAGGAAAATCAGAATTATAAATCAGGGTTTATTTCAATAATTGGAAGACCGAATGTAGGAAAGTCTACATTTTTAAATAGAGTAATTGGTCAAAAAATTGCAATTATGTCCGATAAACCACAAACTACACGCAATAAAATTCAAGGTGTTCTAACTCGAACGAATAGCCAAATGGTTTTTATCGATACACCTGGAATTCATAAACCAAAACATAAACTAGGTGAGTTTATGTTTAAAGTAACAAAGAATACTTTACGTGAAGTCGATATTGTCATGTTAATGGTTAATGCAGAGCAAGAGTTGGGCAAGGGTGATGAATTTATCCTTGAAATGCTTGAAGGAAATTCAACACCAGTTTTTTTAGTAGTGAATAAAATCGATAAAGTACACCCAGATGAATTAGCTAAATTCATCAATAGTTTTAAAGATAAGTATCCATTTAAAGAAATTATTCCGATATCAGCGTTAGAGGGTAATAATGTTGAAAATCTACTAGCGACAATTGAGAGCTATTTGCCTGAAGGCCCACAATATTATCCAGCAGATCAGGTTACCGATCATCCTGAACGTTTTATCATTTCAGAGTTAATTCGTGAGAAAATACTACACTTAACACGTGAAGAAATCCCACATTCCATAGCTGTTGTGATTGACAAAATTAAACGTGACGAAGAAAATGAAGATAAAATTCGTGTACAAGCAACGATTATGGTTGAGCGCGATTCACAAAAAGGAATCGTCATTGGAAAACAAGGATCCCTGTTAAAACAAGTTGGTACACAGGCACGAAAAGATATTGAAATGCTACTAGGGTCAAAAGTATATTTAGAACTTTGGGTAAAAGTTCAAAAAGATTGGCGCAATAAACAAACTCAATTAAGAGACTTTGGCTATCGTGAAGACGAATATTAACATTAAGGGACACTTACAGTGAATGCTGTAGGTGTTTTTTATATTAGGGAATGCTTATCGAAGGAAAAATAGCATTATCTCTAGTATGAAATGGCACTTCAAGTTGAATTTTGCTTTCATAAGTCGTTGGTCGCCTTAATGAACGACATTTCGAACAGGAATTTGCCCCCAAATGTCCTTCATCACCCATATGAAATTTTTGAAGATATAAGATAAATTGCTGTTTTATAGAAATCTTAGTCTCAAAAGGGATATTTGTAGCCTTTGTTGAATATATGACAATGAAGAAGGGGAAAAGGGGGAATAGTTATGTTTGATAAATTATCATTACCTGTAATTGTTGCACCAATGTTTTTAGTCTCCAGTGTTGAAATGGTTATTGCTTCATGCAAGCATGGGCTCGTTGGTTCCATTCCTATGTTAAATGCAAGGACTGCTGAAGATGCTGAAAATATGTTAAAGGAACTAAAAAAAGCGTTACCAACAGAACCTTGGGCTGTGAATTTTATAGCTCATAAATCGAACAAGCGTCATGATGTAGATTTAGAATTGATTAAAACTTATCAACCACCTATTGTGATTGCATCACTTGGCCATCCTGGTAAGGTAACTGAAGTGGTGCATAGTTATGGAGGACTAGTATTTTCAGACGTAGCTAGTGTGAAACATGCAAAGAAAGCAGCGGAAGCAAATGTAGATGGATTAATATTAGTTGCTGCTGGAGCAGGGGGACATGCAGGGACTCTAAATCCGTTTGGATTTTTAGACTCGGTTCGTGAATTTTGGACTGGTTATACAATTTTAGCAGGGGGAATTTCCCACGGAAAAGATGTATTAGCGGCACAAATAATGGGCGCAGACTTTGCTTATATGGGGACAAAATTTATCGCAACAGAAGAAAGTGCTGCGTTTGAAGACTATAAACAAATGTTAGTGGATACAACAATTGAAGATGTACTTTATACTGATGCTATTAGTGGAGTTCATGCGAATTTCCTAATCCCAAGTTTACTTAAAAACAATTTGGATCCAACGAACTTAAAACGAAAAGAAGAATCAATTGATTTCTCAAGCATGAGTGAAGTGAAAATGTGGCGCGACGTTTGGTCTGCAGGTCATGGCGTGACGACAATCAAGTCAATCAATAAAGTATCGGACGTAGCGAGTCAATTGAAGAAAGAATATGAAGAAGCTAAGTCAAAATTGATTCCGGTTGTTTAATGGGGGATGCCTACGTTTCGTAGGTGTTCTTTTTTATAGAAAAATTTCTCAAGTCACTGTAAACGACATACGACATATTAAAAGTTATGTGAAATTTGCACTTAATAATAAATATATCGTATGAAAAATTCGGTAGTTGAAAGAAATGTTGTTTATATATGAACAGAGTAAAATTTGTATCGGCATTTTTGAAGTTACTCCAGTTCTTTAGAATCTCATGTATAATAAAGTTAATGAATTATTGAAGGAAGTGCCAATGTGTTACATAAATGGGAAGGCATCGTATTAAAATCTAGAGCTTATGGAGAATCAAATAAAATTGTTACGCTTTTTACAAGAGAAGCAGGTAAAGTAACCGTAATGGCAAGAGGTGCAAAAAAACCAACAAGCAGACTGGCGGGTATTACTCAAACGTTTATGCATGGAATGTTTGTCTGTCAGAGAACGAGCGGAATGGGGACACTTCAACAGGGGGAACATTTGAATTCAATGCGACATATTTTAACGGACATTACATTAACTGCGTATGCAAGTTATATCGTTGAAATTGTCGACCGACTAGTAGAAGAAGGTAAATCGGAACCGTATGCTTTTGACGTGTTACAACAAGCTTTAAATGCAATAGAAGAAGGGTATGATCCTGAGGCTATTACATTATTTGTGGATTGGAAAATGCTACCCTATACCGGGGTTCAACCCATTTTACATGCATGCGCTTCTTGCGGCGCAATAGATGGAGAGTTTGCTTTTTCATTTACGCAAGGTGGCTTTTTATGCCATCGTTGTTTCCATCTTGATCCATATATTATTCGCTTAACACCAACACAATTGAAATTAATTCGTATGTTTTATATGGTACCTATTGAACAATTGGGGAAAATTGAATTAAAACGTGAAACAAAAAGGTTTATTAAAAAAATAGTAACAACTATCTATGAAGAACAAACAGGCATTCGATTGAAATCTAGAACATTTATCGAACAGTTAGAACGAACGCCAGAGCTTTTACCGAGGAGTTCTGATGCGAACGAAAAAGAGGAGGACAGCAAATAGCTATCCTCCTATCTTAATTCTGCTAATATTGGCATTAAATCTTTTTTTAAAGCACTCCAATATGATTCTTGTAACTTAGGAAGTACTTTTTGTTTATTAAACTCTATAAATTCTTCGTAAACCGTTTCTATTTTATCTTTCATAAAGCCTAAGCGACGATTGATACGATCTCGGTCGGAATCAATGTGTAAAGCAATATAAGAATCAATTGTTAACTCAAGTTGGTTTGCTAGTTTAATGGTCATTTCATATGCTTCGTTATGAAATTGACCCACCTCCGTGTACATATCAATTTTTTTTCGATGGTATAGGGCTAATTCTTTTAGTTCGGCTAATCTTAAATTAGCTGTGTAGAGTATATGATTCCCTTGATAATGTGTTGGTAATTCACGATTTAATAGTGTTACTACAGTAAATTGTAACTGTTCATATAAATCTTTTTTCGTATCATTTTCTATTTGCTTTTTTAATATTGCTTGAAAGAACATCCTACTTCCCCCTAGTATGAAAAATCCCCTTTCCACTAATATACCTAATTGGAAAAAACTATTCATTAAAAAATTGAAATTTCTGAAAATGCGATTTTATTGTTAGGAATGTAGTAGGTAATTTAAAAAGGAGCATTTCTCGCTTTAGCGAAAAATGCTCCTAAATGTATTAGAATTGTAAATGCTTTTCAATATACGCTTTCACGTCTGCGATTGGCATACGAACTTGGTCCATAGAATCGCGGTGACGTACAGTAACTTGACCGTCTTCTTTTGAATCGAAATCGTACGTGATACAGAAAGGAGTACCAATTTCGTCTTGACGACGGTAACGTTTACCGATAGATTGTGATTCATCATAATCAACTGGGAATGCTTTACGAAGTTCAGCCCAAACGTCAGATGCTTCATCAGCAAGTTTTTTTGATAAAGGTAAAACGGCTGCTTTAAATGGCGCTAAAGCTGGGTGGAAGCGTAGAACTGTACGTACATCGCCACCTTCAAGTTCTTCCTCATCATATGCGTCTACTAAAAATGCTAATGTAACACGATCTGCACCAACTGAAGGTTCGATACAGTATGGCACATAACGTTCATTCGTTACAGTATCGATATATGTGAAATCTTCCCCGGAATGTTCCATATGTTGTTTTAGATCGTAGTCTGTACGGTCTGCAATACCCCATAATTCACCCCAACCGAATGGGAAGCGGTATTCGATATCAGTTGTTGCATTTGAATAGTGTGATAATTCATCTTCACCGTGATCGCGAAGGCGAATGCTATCTTCTTTTATACCTAAGTTTAGTAACCAGTTTTTACAGAATTCTTTCCAATATTGTTGCCACTCTAAATCTTCACCAGGTTTACAGAAGAATTCAAGCTCCATTTGTTCGAATTCACGTGTACGGAACGTAAAGTTACCTGGTGTAATTTCGTTACGGAATGATTTACCGATTTGAGCAATACCAAATGGAATTCTTTTACGCATAGAACGTTGAACGTTTTTGAAGTTTACAAAGATACCTTGAGCCGTCTCAGGACGTAAATAAATTTCGTTCGTTGAAGATTCTGTAACACCTTGGAACGTTTTAAACATTAAGTTAAATTGGCGAATATCTGTAAAGTCATTCTTACCACAGTCTGGACAAACAACCTCTAATTCTTCCATTTTCGCTTTCATTTGGTCAAAGCTCATACCGTCTACAACGATTTCATTGCCTGTTTTTGCAATTGATGCTTCTTCGATTAATTTGTCAGCGCGGTGTCTTGCTTTACATGATTTACAGTCAATCATAGGGTCATTGAAGTTGCCTACGTGACCAGATGCCACCCAAGCGCGTGGGTTCATAAGGATTGCCGCATCTAAACCTACGTTGTGCTGTGATTCTTGAACGAATTTTTGCCACCAAGCGCGTTTAACGTTGTTTTTAAGTTCTACTCCAAGTGGACCGTAATCCCAAGTATTTGCTAAGCCTCCGTAAATTTCAGAGCCAGGAAATACAAAACCGCGATGTTTTGCCAAAGCTACGATTGTTTCCATTGATTTGTTTGTCATGATTATTCCTCCTATAAAATGAAATAAAAGCACCCGTCTCCGGGCACAATAGATTTATGCCCAGGGACGAGTGCTTTACCCGCGGTTCCACCCTGATTGATTGTTCGGCTGAAGTCAAGCGTTCGCATTCGTTGTCACTCGTCACAAATCAATCCTCATGAGGCAAACAGGATGTTTGTCACACGGACGTTGCCACAGGACGTGGCGCTCTTAGTCCGTGAACATCTATAATGTTCACTGCGGTTGATTTGTTCCTCGTTCCTAGAATGACAAACGCTTATCTTTAGGCCTCACCGGTCTGAAATCAAGCGTTCGCATTCGAAATTGCAAACGTCGTCTTATTGAACAATCCTCTTTTAGAATAGTTGGCTCAAGGGGGCCGTTTCTCTTTTCGTGTAGGCTTTCACCAAACCCTACTCGCTAATGTGGAAAAGATACTTATTGTCCTATCATTGCCTCAATATTAAGTTTACCCTTAGTTTATGCTAAGATTCGTAACTGTGTCAATATTGTATCATGTACTACTTTTCTTAGCAATTCAATAGAATATAGTATATAATATTCAGGTAATAAGTATAACACTATTTGAGGCGGGTGAGTCCAATAGAACTCAATAAACGTCAGGACACGATTCTGCAGATTGTAAAAGAAAATGGTCCTATTACCGGTGAGCAAATTGCAGAACGTCTCAATTTGACACGAGCAACATTAAGACCGGATTTAGCAATTTTAACTATGGCTGGTTTTTTAGATGCAAGACCACGTGTAGGGTATTTTTATTCGGGTAAAAAAACAATGGCAAGCGTTACAGAATCTATGATGAATTTAAAAGTTAAGGATTTTCAATCAGTTCCTGTTGTAGTTTCTGAAAACATGATGGTATACGATGCAATAGTTCACATGTTTTTAGAAGATGTAGGAACTTTATTTGTTGTAGATCATAGATCATTTTTACAAGGTGTTTTGTCTAGAAAAGACCTATTAAGAACTAGTATTGGTACTCAAAATTTAAATCAGATCCCTGTGCATATTATCATGACTCGAATGCCGAATATTGTTTTTTGTAAAAAAACAGATTCTCTTATCGTAGCAGCCAAGAAACTTATTGAAAGACAAGTAGATTCTCTTCCAGTAGTTAACGAGAAAGAAGATGGATTTGAAATTGTCGGGCGCATAACAAAAACGAATATTACAAAAGCATTTATATCATTAGCTGAAACGCATGATTTATAAGGAGTGCTATTTTGAAAAAATTACAAGTGTACGTTGTATCAGATTCCGTTGGTGAGACTGGTGAACAGGTAGTAAAAGCTGTTGCTACTCAATTTCGTCCAAATTTCGATCATACAATCATTCGGAAATTTCCTCATATTACGAACAAAGATCATATTCAAAATATCGTTGAAATTGCAAAAGCTCAAGATGCAATCATTGTATTTACATTAGTAGAAGAATCTATGCGCAAGAATATGATTGAAGTTTGCAACCAAAAAGGTGTAAAATCGTTTGATTTATTAGGTCCAATGATTGCGATGTTCGAATCAGAAACGAATCAGAAACCATTAGAGGAACCTGGTCTTGTTCATAAACTAGATGAAGATTATTTTAGGAAAATAGAAGCAGTAGAATTTGCGGTAAAATATGATGATGGACGTGATCCTAGAGGTTTACTACTAGCTGACGTTGTATTAATTGGAGTCTCTAGAACTTCGAAAACACCATTATCACAATATTTGGCACATAAACGTTTAAAAGTTGCGAATGTACCTTTAGTTCCAGAAATCGATCCTCCAGAAGAATTATATCTCGTAGATCCAAAAAAATGTTTTGGCTTAGTGATCTCACCGGAAAAGTTAAATATTATTCGTAGA
This sequence comes from Ureibacillus manganicus DSM 26584, assembly GCF_000772945.1. Lineage (GTDB taxonomy): Bacteria > Bacillota > Bacilli > Bacillales_A > Planococcaceae > Ureibacillus > Ureibacillus manganicus. The sequence continues at coordinate 80,432 of NZ_JPVN01000011.1, read as the reverse complement.
GAAAGACTAAAGGCATTAGGCTTAAGTGATGATGCTAACTATGCAAGACATGCAAGGATAGAAGATGAGCTAAAGCATTTTTATAAAGTCGTTGAAAAAATTGGTTGTGAAATTGTCGATGTCACAAATAAAGCTGTCGAAGAAACGGCAAATGTAATTATTCATAAAATAGAACAAGGTAGATAGTCACTAAACCACCTCTAAGACCCATTAGAGGAGGTTTTTATTAGTTTTTTTAAAAAAACAGTGGATTTTTAAAAGAATTTGTTTTATAATAATAAAATTGTGGTAAAAATATAATTGAGTATATTTTTTATTTGAATTTTAAATTTTTTGTCGTATAATAAAGGATTTTTAAAATTTATCCCGAATTGTGTAATAAGTTAACTTAAGATGGTGATGCAATGACTGGTAAGATTCCTGAAGAACTGATTGAACAGATTAGATCTCAATCAGATATAGTCGATGTTATCAGTGAATATGTTCAGTTAACAAAAAGAGGACGTAACTGGTTTGGATTATGTCCATTTCATGGTGAAAATACACCCTCATTTTCAGTATCTCAAGAAAAGCAGATTTTCCATTGCTTTGGATGTGGTGCAGGTGGGAATGCTTTTACTTTTATCATGGATATAGAAAATATTCCTTTTGTTAATGCTGTTGCTAAACTAGGTACTTCTTTGGGAATCCATATTGATATACAAAAAGACAGTATGCAAAAAAGTGCAGGAAATTATTCAAAGTCAGATGAAAATATGTTGAATGCCCATGAATTTGCTGCTGAATTTTATCATCATTTATTGATGAATACCGAAGAAGGCGAAGAAGCATTAAATTATCTTCTAAAAAGAGGATTTACGAAGGAAGATATCGAAACGAATGGTATAGGTTGGTCTTTATCCTCATGGGATACACTTTCGATTTTGTTACAAAGAGAAGGTTACGATTTGGATGAAATGACTGAAAGTGGATTAATCATCAAAAGAGAGAACGAACAATCTTATTTTGACCGTTTCCGTTCAAGAGTTATGTTTCCTATTAGGGACGAATTTGGAAAGATAATTGCGTTTTCAGGACGAATACTTCATCAAACAGGAAATGATGCAAAATATTTAAATAGTCCTGAATCACCAATTTTTCATAAAAGCCAAGTCTTATTCAATTTAGATAAGGCGAGGGGAACTATTCGAAAAACAGGTCAAGTTATTCTTATGGAAGGCTTTATGGATGTATTAGCTACAAATCAAGCAGGCATATTCAATGCTGTCGCCACCATGGGGACATCCTTAACACCACAGCATATCACAAAGCTCAAGCGCTTAGTTGAAAAAGTGATTATCTGTTATGACGGTGATAATGCTGGTCAAGAAGGAGCAAAACGTGCCGCGGAGTTGTTACAAGCTGAAAAACTAAAAGTAGAAGTTGCTGTACTGCCTGATCGACTTGATCCAGATGAGTATATTCGAAAATATGGTCCTGATTCTTATAAAAAGATTTTGGACAAGCCCCAAAGTTATATCGCATTTAGTATGATGCATGCTAGACGCAATAAAAATTTTCAATTCGAGAATGACATTTTACAGTATATTCAAGAAGTTCTCGAAGAACTTGTTGGAAAATCACCGGTTGAAAGAGACTTATATATAAAACAGCTAGCAAGTGAAACAAATATTTCTGAAGATGCAATTTATACGCAATATCGTAAATTAGATGCAGAACAAGCAAAAATAATAAAACGTAATTATCAAAAAGATGGACAAACTGTTGATACTGTTATTAAACAAAAAAAGAAGTTGACAGCAACAGATAGGGCAGAAAGACTACTTCTTTCGCATATGTTATATAACGCTGATGTTGTTGATCGAATTTTGAATAGTACAAATCCACAGCCCTTTGTTCATGATGAATATGCAGCCGTTTTTGTTCGATTAATTGGATTTTATGAAGAACATGAAACAGCAGATTATCAAAGATTTTTAGAAATTCTAGATGATAGTGTATTAAGAAAAATTGTAATGGAAGCTGCCCTTTCAGAAAGAGATCCTGAACATATGGAAGCAGAAATTGCAGATTGCATTAAACATTTAGAAAAATATGGCATAGAAACTGAAATAAATAAGTTAACTCATGATTTTAAAGAAGCAGAGAAAATGCATGAGCATAAACGAGCGCTTGAAATTGCGCAACAAATTATAAATTTGCGAAAATCATTATCGGCTATTTAACTTGATACGGTTGGTTAGAAGGAGGAAGGTTTATGGCTGACAAGTCAGAACGTTCAAAAGAAGTAGTTAGTGATCAAAAATTGGAAGAAGTAAAAAAACTTCTACAAGAACAGGCAAAAGATAAAGAGATTGCAATGGGTGAAATTGCAAATAAGCTTGCTCCATTTGAATTAGAAAGTGAAGAAATTTTCCATTTTGCTGAAGAACTTGAAAACAATTTCAATGTAACTGTTAATGGAAAAGAAGAATTTGAAGAAGAAGCCTTATCGAAACAAGAAGCAAGTGAAGAAGAATTTGATTTAAATGACTTAAGCGTTCCTCCTGGTGTTAAAATTAACGACCCTGTAAGAATGTACTTAAAAGAAATTGGTAGAGTGGATCTGTTAACTGCTGAAGAAGAAATCCGACTGGCAGAACGAATTGAAAATGGTGATGAAGAAGCACGTAAACGTCTTGCTGAGGCAAACTTACGTTTAGTAGTATCCATTGCAAAACGTTATGTTGGACGCGGTATGCTTTTCTTAGATCTAATTCAAGAAGGTAACATGGGACTTATTAAAGCTGTTGAAAAGTTCGATTATCGAAAAGGGTTTAAATTTTCAACTTATGCTACTTGGTGGATTCGTCAGGCAATTACTCGTGCTATTGCTGACCAAGCAAGAACAATTCGTATCCCGGTTCATATGGTTGAAACGATTAATAAATTAATACGTGTTCAACGTCAATTGTTGCAAGATTTAGGTCGCGAACCTTCTCCAGAAGAAATTGGAGAAGAAATGGATTTAACTCCTGAAAAAGTCCGAGAAATATTAAAAATTGCTCAAGAACCAGTTTCATTAGAAACTCCAATTGGTGAAGAAGATGATTCGCATTTAGGGGATTTTATCGAAGATCATGAAGCTCAATCTCCTTCAGATCACGCAGCATATGAACTTTTAAAAGAACAACTAGAAGATGTACTAGATACATTAACTGACCGTGAAGAAAATGTTTTACGTTTACGATTTGGTTTAGATGATGGCCGCACACGTACACTCGAGGAAGTTGGGAAAGTCTTTGGTGTAACTCGTGAACGTATTCGTCAAATCGAAGCGAAAGCTCTTCGTAAACTTCGCCATCCTTCTAGAAGTAAACGTTTAAAAGATTTCTTAGAATAAAATATATATTAATAAAAAGGCATCCTTTGGATGTCTTTTTCTCATCTTATTTAGAATTTTTTATATAAAACATTGATACTTTCTAAGTATAGGAAAATTCAAAATTGTAATATACAATATAATTATAATATACATAATTCATCAAATTTGGAGAAAAATATCGATGCCAAATCCACGAAAACAAATTATTTTAAACGAAATTCTTTTTTGGAAACAAAATAAGTTACTGCCAGAGCATTATTGCGATTTTTTAATGACTTTATATTCAGAGGGAACAGAGATTGGGAACGAAGAAAACAACGCAAAAAAAGCTGTAAAGGCTAAAGAAAAAAATCGAAACTATTTTCTAAATAGTTTACTATTTTTAATAGCAATGGTTCTTATCACACTACTCTTTACCTTTGATCAAATTACATTATATTTATTGATTGTAGTAGGAATTGTAGCTGTTTTAAGTTTAGTCGGAGCTATCTATTTTTCAAAAAAACAAGGCCTTCTAGCACCAATTCTGCAAATTGTAGCTGCATTACTAATATTTAGTCTTTCCGTAAAAATTAGTATTTCTTATTTTCCTGATAATTTAAATGTTTTGTACTCATTACTAATTGCTAACTGTCTATTGTGGTTAGGAACAGGAATACTTAGTAAGTTAATTTATTTCATTATTGCAGGTTCCCTTGGGTTAATCGTATTAATAGGCTATCAATTCTTTTTTTAAAATTTAAGCAGATAAAGAAATATGGATAAAGTGTAAGTTACTGATGAAGCAATACAAATTCATGGCGGTTATGGGTATATGAAAGAGTCTGAAGTGGAAAGATATTTACGAGATGAGAAACTTATAGTGATAGGGGAAGGTACATCTAAAATACAGAAAATAGTATTACCTTGGAAAATATTGGGCAACTAACACACATTTGTCAAAATTGTTACAGTCTAGAGAAAAAGTTCTCGTTTAGGTCTTTTCGTTTTAGACAGATTGAAGTACAATTATAGATGTTGACTAGATTCTATAATAAATAGAAGCATATATGAAGTAAAAGGGAGGGTAACTTATATGAAAAACAATCCAATCATTCCTTATATCCTTATTATGGCATTTGGTATCGGTCTTATCTTCTTCATGTCTATGGAAGGCGTTGGAAACAAAGAAGAAATCGCTCACGGTGGTGAAACTACTGAAGAAGGCGGTGCAACTGCTGAAGAAGGTGCAGGTGGAGCTGAATTAGTTGCATCTTGTATCGGTTGTCACGGTGGTGACTTAACTGGTGGTTTCGGTCCATCATTAGTAGGTTTAACTGATGTTGAACATATTAAAGATGCAATTATTAATGGTTTCGGTACAATGCCAGCTCAAGGTAAAAGTGATGCTGAAGCACAAGCAATTGCTGATTACATTACTAGTTTAAAATAACATTTAACAATAAATCCTTAGTTGTTTAGACAACTAAGGATTTATTTTTTCGTAATGAAATATAATTTGTTTATGTTTGATTACTATCAAAGCATTGGTGATATGTTCTAGTTTCTACTATAATAATGACATCGAAGTAGTAAAGGCGGTAATTTGTTGTGAATGCAAAAAAACTTTCAAAAAGATTAGAAACAGTAGCATCTTTTGTTCCTACAGGAGCAGTTATAGCTGATATCGGTAGTGATCATGCTTATTTGCCATGCTATTTAATCAATAATAAAATTGCAAAAAAGGCCATCGCAGGAGAGGTCGTAAAAGGTCCGTTTGAATCAGCTGTTAGGCAGGTTCGAGAAGAAGGATTAATCCATAAAATTTCTGTAAGACTAGCAGATGGATTAGAGGCTATTGAAGATGGTGACAAAGTAGATACGATTACGATTGCCGGTATGGGTGGTCCTTTAATCGTCTCAATCTTAGAAAAACAACCGGAAGCATTAAAAAATGTAACTCGATTAATTTTACAGCCAAATATTCATGCAAAAGTGATTCGTGAGTGGGCAATGAAAAATAATTGGGCTCTTTTAGATGAGGTTATTTTAGAAGAAGATGCTAAAATATACGAAATTCTCGTATTACAACGTGGTGAAATGAACCTAACAGAGCAAGAATTATTGCTAGGAAAACATCTAATGAATGAAAAATCTGATGTTTTCATAAAAAAATGGCAAAGGGAAATCGATAACTTGAAACGTGTATTGTCTTCTTTAGAAGGTGCAGAATCGACACCAGATGTTGTTGCAAAAAGAGAGGAAATTTTACACTTAATTTCATTGGTAGAGGGGGTATTGCACAATGAAAATTCCTAATGGAAATGAAGTTATACAATTATTTGAAAGCTGGTCTCCAAAAAAACTAGCTTGTATGGAAAATGACCCTATTGGACTTGCTATTGGTACATTAAATAAATCTGTATCAAAAGTTTTAGTTACACTTGATGTAAACCATGAAGTAGCAGAGGAAGCAATTAGAAAAGGTTGTCAAATAATTATTGCCCATCACCCTCCAATTTTTCGAAAGTTATCAAATTTAAGGACTGATACACCTGAAGGGAAACTATTCGAAAAACTTATTAAAAATGATATTACAGTTTATGCAGCTCATACGAACCTAGATGTAGCGGATGGTGGCGTAAATGATTTACTATTTGATGCATTAGATCTTGAAAATCGACAAGTTTTAGAGGAAACATATAGTGAAAATCTAATGAAACTTGCCGTATTTGTACCAGATGGGCATGCCGAGTCAGTTCGTGTTGCACTTGCTAAGGCTGGTGCTGGACATATTGGAGATTATGATTCTTGTAGCTTTTCAAGTAGCGGAGAAGGACGTTTTCGTGCGCTTGATGGAGCAAACCCTTATATAGGGGAAATTGGTGAAATGGAAGTAACCGAGGAAGTGAAGATTGAAGTTGTTTTTCCAACTTCAATGAAAAATAAAATACTTAAAGCAATGTTAAATGTGCACCCCTACGAAGAACCCGCGTATGATTTTTATACAATGGCAGTAGAAACAAACGTAATGGGTTTAGGCCGCATTGGAACTTTAAAACAACCGATGTCATTGGAGCAATTTGCCCATCACATAAAAGCGAAATTAGATGTTCCTGCGGTCCGAGTTGTAGGAAATCTACAAACAAAGATTTTTAAAGTTGCGGTGATTGGTGGGGACGGCAATTCATATGTACACTCAGCAAAGCGAGCAGGTGCTGATGTATTTGTAACGGGTGATATAAAGTTTCACGTAGCACAAGATGCAGAAAACTTAGGCTTGACGATTGTTGACCCTGGCCATCATGTTGAAAAAGTAATGATTAAAGGTGTTGCAGAAAAAATGTCTTTGTTATGTAAAGAAAAAAAGCTTGATGTTGAATTTATTCAATCAGAAATCAACACCGAACCATTTCAATTTATTTAATAAAAACAAAACAACTTGCCAAATTTATGGCAAGTTGTTTTTTATATCTACTTTATAATAAAGGGACAAACAGCTTCTATTATGCGTGTGAGTGTGAACCTTCTTCTTTCAAATGTTCAAATTTCGCTTCGTCAAATTCTTTTTCTGATTTTGAAATAACAACTGCAGCTAATCCGTTACCGATTAAGTTTGTTACAGCACGAGCTTCTGACATGAAGCGGTCAACACCGATTAATAAGAAGATCCCTTCAACTGGAATCATTGGGAATGCTGCTAATGTTGCTGCTAACACGATGAATCCAGAACCTGTAACCCCTGCTGCGCCTTTAGAAGTAATCATTAAGATACCTAGAAGCGTTAAAATTTGTATCCATGAAAGGTCAACACCATATGCTTGAGCTATGAATAGAGCAGCCATTGATAAATAAATCGCTGTACCATCTAAGTTAAATGAATAACCAGTTGGAACTACTAGACCAACAGTAGACTTAGAACAACCCATTCTCTCTAATTTTTTCATTAAAGACGGTAGGGCAGATTCAGATGATGAAGTACCTACTACTAAGAAAATTTCTTGTTTAATATACGCAATAAATTTAAAGATATTAATTCCATAATATTTGGCAATTAATCCTAGAATAAATACAACAAATAAAAACATTGTAATATAAACGGCAGCCATTAGTAACCCTAAGCTCTTTAATGATCCTAAACCGAAGTTACCAATTGTATATGCCATTGCTCCGAATGCTCCTATTGGAGAGAAGCGCATCACCATACCAACAATTTTAAAGAAAATTTCAGATACCGTTTCAAAAAATGATATCACTGGTTTTGCTCGATCACCAATTGCTGCAGCTGCTAATCCGAACAAAACTGCTGCAAATAAAGTTGGTAATAATTCACCGTTTGCTAATGCACCTACAAAGTTAGTAGGAATAATATCTGCGATGAAACCACCAATACTAAAATCTTCTTCTGCAGCAGCAGATGTGTATTTAGAAACATCTGCATTTTCTGCTGCTGATGTATCAAAACCATCACCCGCGTTGATAACTAAAGCTACTGCAATACCAATAGCTAATGCAATCGTGGAAACGATTTCGAAATACAGTAAAGCTTTACCGCCGATTTTACCAACTTTCTTCATATCACCCATTGCACCGATTCCGATTGCAACTGTTAAGAAGATGATTGGTGCAATTAACATTTTAATTAATTTAATAAATAAATCCGCTAATATTTTCATACTTGCGCCAAACTCTGGCCAAATTGCCCCTACAATAATTCCTAGTATGATTGCTGCAACAACTTGAAAAGTTAAGTTTTTTACTAGTTTCATATACCGTCCTCCTATGTGTCTAAAACCATGATATCGTTTTCATAGATAGATATTATCAAAATAATATCTGAATATATCGTTTCGTTTTTAAAGATTTTTTCGTTCATTTTGTTCAAAAATTAGTTGTTTATTTTTGAAAACCCAATAAATAAGAGGGTTCTAGCTGTTATAATACTGTTTAAAATTACCGAAATTTTGTTATAGAACAAATATAAAAAAACTGTCGATTTTTATCGACAGTTTCTCTTTTGGTCTTTTTGTTCAATAAATAGATAAAATTAGTTATTAATCTCATTTAACAATTCATTTAGATAATTGGGATGAATGTTTTTCCTATAGTATTCATAGATTGGATTCAATTTTTCTTGCCACTTCCGCTTATTTTTTTCATCTAGTTCATAAATGAATACATTTTTGTTATGGGCCAATGTTTGAAGATTTATAGCATTTATATTTTCCGCCTGTTCAAATTGCCAATTTTCCATTTCATCTAAAGAATCTGTAATGATTTTTTGATCACTTATACTAAGATCATTCCAAAATTCTTCATTCATCATGACAACATAACTTAGAATTCCATGGTTAGATAAAGTAATATGGTTTTCCATTTCATAAAACTTTTTGGAAAAAATATTTGAAATTGTATTCTCCTGTGCATCCACTAAATTTTTTTCAATTTCTTTGTACACTTCGTCAAAAGTTCTAGTAATCGGTTTAGCCCGCAATAAATAATATTGCTCTTTTAATATATCACTAGGCATCATTCGAATTTTTTTATGCCAAAAGTGATGGGTTTCTAATATAGGTGAATAGCTAGAGGCAATTTGCTTAAAACCATTACTCCAGAAAGTGAGTCCCTTTATATTTAACCCATCTAATTCTGCAATTAGTTTTTCACTAAAAGAACCCGTCAAAACTTTTTTTAGCTGTTTTTCATTTTCAATTATAAAGGGCAAGTCTAGCACTTGCCAGTTTGGTAAATAATCAGTCATTTTTGAAAAGGTTGGGGCTATCATTTGAATATCCCCTTCTTTTAATGCTTGTAATTCATTCACATCGTTATACAGCATTCCGTTTGGATACACTTGTACAACCATTCTTCCGTTACTCTTTTCTTCTACTAAACGAGCGAATTTTTCTGCGGCAATACCTTTTGGAGTGTTTTCCGCAACAACATGGCTAAATTTAATAATTACTTGATCTTCAATTCCAACCTGTTCATCATCATAGGGAAGTGTTCCTTGTGAAAAAATATTTTGACGATATCCAAGAAGAACAATTAGTATTATGATTGTTATCATAGAGCCTATGAAAAAGTTTCTCAATTTACTCACCACAAATATATTATTTTCTTAAATTATAGCGATAATTGTATCGAAGTAACAATTAAAACTTGATGGAGGAAATGTATTGAAACATAAACTTTCCATAAATATCAAAATGTTATTTTTAACTTTCTTCATCATTGCTTTCTCGTTTTTAATGGCTGGCACATTTGTTTTAACTAGTCTTCTAAAACAACAAGAGGAAGAATTAGGACAGCGTGCGATGTTAGTAGCAAGAACTGTTTCTAATTTAACTGAAATAAAAAACTTATTAATGAGTAGTAATTTAGAAGAATCCTATGTAAGAATAAATGAAGTAGCAGAAGAAATTCGTTTTATCAATGATTTAGAATATATTGTTGTTATGAATATGGATCGGGTAAGATTTTCCCACCCTTTAAAAGACTCCATTGGTCAAATTAGTAACTCAACAGACATGAATGCTGCATTTGCACAACATTATTATGTTTCAAAAGCGGAAGGCGAAAAAGGAACTATGATCCGAGCATTTGTTCCAATTATGAACAAAGAAAATGAACAGATTGGTGTTACGCTTGTCGGTAGTAAATTACCTACAATTGGACAGGCTTTTCATGATTTTAGAAGTGAGATATTAATGACGATAGCATTATCCACCTTCTTTTGCATATGGGGAGCACTAACATTAGGGCGGCATATAAAAAAACAAATGTTTGGTTTAGAACCACATGAAATTTCTCAGATGTATGTTGAAAGGACAGAAACCTTTAATGCAATGCATGATGGAATTGTAGCTGTTGATAGTAAACTTAATATTACAATCTTTAACAAGACTGCTGCTAAAATTCTAGGTGTAGGGGAAGATCCTAACATTTTTATTGGGAAGAATATTCATGAAGTGTTACCCGATACTCGGCTACCCGAAATTGTTTTTACAGGTGAATCAGTTTACAACCAAGAAATTTATGTAAATAAACATAGTATTTTAAGTAATAGAGTCCCCATTCGAGTTAATGGCAAATTGGTTGGGGCAGTTGCAATCTTTAAAGATTTAACAGACTTCAAACAATTAGCGGAAGAACTTACGGGTGTAAAAGCTTATGTACAAGCTTTGCGAGTTCACACACATGAATATAAGAATAAGCTACATACAATCTCTGGGCTGCTACATTTAGGGCATACAAAACAAGCGATGGAATATATTTCGCAAGTACAGGAAGAACAAGAAAGTGTCACAAAATTTTTAAATGAACGAATCTATAATGAAAATATATCAGGGTTATTATTAAGTAAAATTAGTCGTGGAAAAGAACTTGGTATTAAAGTAACAATTGATCAAGAGAGTAAGTTTACAAAGTATCCACAAAAGCTTGATCATCATGACTTTGTCGTGATATTCGGTAATTTAATCGAAAACGCTTTTGATGCATTAACATCTTTAAATGTGGACCATAAAGAAATTACTATTTCAATTGATGACCAAGATGACATCCTTGCAATTATGGTGAGTGATAATGGGATAGGCATGACTGAGGAAATGATGAATTATATTTTTGAACAAGGTTACTCAACAAAAGCAAAAGAAAATCGAGGAATCGGACTTTATTTAATAAAAGAAATCGTTAACAAAGGCAAAGGAACGATTGAAGTAACTAGCGAGTTGAACAAAGGAACAACATTTATCATTACATTTGACATATAGAGGTGATATTGTGACGACAAGTGTACTGCTTATTGAAGATGATCCGATGGTAAGAGAGGTAAATCGACAATTTATCGAAAGAGTTGAAGGATTCAAAGTGATAGGAATGTGTAGTAATGGGGAGGAAGGTTTTAAAAGTATCGTTGAATTGAAACCCGATTTAGTATTAATGGATATTTTTATGCCAAAGCAAGATGGCATTGAGACTTTACGTAAAATACGAAAAGAAAACATACCAGTTGACGTTATCACCATCACGGCTGCAAATGATATGCAAACAATCCAACAAATTTTACACTTAGGTGTCTATGATTATATTATGAAACCATTTACTTTTGAGCGGGTTCAGCAGACATTAAAAAACTTCCTAAGATTTAAACGAATGTCCCTTGGTGTTCAAGATGTTTCTCAGAAAGAGCTAGATGAAATGATTCATCATTTTCGTGAGGGTGATAAAATAAAAGAATCAACTTTAGATGATATCGTTGATTTACCTAAAGGGTTTAACCGATCGACTCTAGAGAAGGTATTAAATTATATAAAACAAACAGAACAAGGTTCTTCCGCAGATGAAGTTGCTACAAATATAGGTGTTGCAAGGGTAACAGCAAGACGCTATTTAGATTTCCTTGAAAAACAAAAACTTATTAAAGTAGATGTTCACTATGGAGGGATTGGGAGACCAATAAACCAATATTTTATTTGACTCATTATGATGACTTATGTATTTTCATAGTCATCATTTTTTAATTGGGCATTTAACCTATTACATATGCTCAAGTCTTTGCATATGATAGCTGATAGAACAACCTACGCCATTTGATTTTTATTTAGAAGAAAGGAGATTTACATGCATAATTTTTATCGGCAAACACCGCCACCTGTGAGACCAAACAATTACTATCATGGGCCAGGTCGTATGCCAAGATATGGGTATCCACCGCCTCCACCACCGCCTGGCTTTAACTCAGGGAGAATACCACCAAATGGTGCCAAAGCTCCATCTAAAATTGAATCGTTTATGGAAACTTGTAATCGTTTTTTAGCAACAGCACAAGGATTTCAGCCCTATATTGCTCAAGCAACTCCATTAATTCGTAATATTCCAGCACTATGGAGACTATATAAAGGTTTTAATGCAGCTCCGAAAGAAAGAGAAATTGATGATGACTATGACAATGAATCCTCCGAATTTAATATAGATTCTTCATCTTTTGAATATGTGTACAAAGATGATGATCATGAACATAAATCAAAACATGATGTTAAAAACGAGCATAAATATGAAGAAAAACACCATCATGACAAACATAAACATGATAAAACTATTCGACATAAATATGAATCTGGACCCTTAGAAGATATTAATCATAAACGTGGAGGAAATCGCTTCTTTCCTGTTCGACATGAAAGTAGACGTGAAAAAGAAAAAGAACCTGTTGCTGTTGAGAAAATAGCAAGACCACTAAAAACAAAGCCGTCAGTACCTAGAATTTTTCAACCTCCATATCATTTTGATGAATAATATACTTTTGTAGCAATGAAGCTTTGTATTAAATGTCACTCTCCTATATAATAAAACTATGTAACAACAAAAGGAGTTGACATGATGCAAGTAATTAAGATTAATCCCCGAGGCTATTGTTACGGGGTAGTCGATGCTATGGTAATTGCGCGTAACGCTTCATTAGATAAAACATTACCGAGACCTATATATATATTAGGAATGATCGTTCATAATAAACATGTAACAGATGCATTTGAGAAAGACGGAATTATTACTCTTGATGGAGATAATCGTAAAGAAATTATAGAGCAAGTGAATGAGGGAACAGTCATTTTCACGGCTCATGGAGTTTCCCCTGAAATTAGGGAGATTGCTAGAAAAAAAGGATTAGTAGCAATTGATGCAACATGTCCAGATGTTACTGTGACTCATGACTTAATCCGCGAGAAGACAAAAGAAGGCTACGACATTATCTATATTGGTAAAAAGGGCCATCCAGAGCCAGAAGGTGCAATCGGCGTTGCGCCAGACCATGTGCATTTAGTACAAAATGTTGGAGATGTAGATTTATTGCAGATAGATAACGAAAAATTGCTCGTTACAAACCAAACGACAATGAGTCAATGGGATGTAAAAGCTGCGATGGATTATTTAAAAGAGAAATATCCACACATTGAAGTACATGAAGAAATTTGCCAAGCAACTCAAGTGCGACAAGAAGCTGTTGCTAAACAAGCTGGCGAAGCGGATTTAACGATTGTTGTTGGAGACCCAATGTCTAACAACTCAAACCGTTTAGCGCAAGTTTCACAAGAAATTGCTGGTACAAATGCATATCGAATAGCGGATATATCAGAACTGAAACTAGAGTGGCTTGATGGGGTTGAAAAAATAGCAGTAACAGCAGGTGCCTCTACTCCTACCCCAATTGTAAAAGAAGTAATTGCTTTTTTAGAGAAGTTTGATCCTAAAGATCCTTCAACTCACGAAATTACAAGAACGGTAACGATGGATAAAATACTACCAAAAATTAAAGAGCCGAAACCTGTTGAGAAAATTATGCCTTAAAGCAATATAAATGATTTACAACTGACTAGCTAGTATAAATTAGCTAGTCTTTTTTATATTTACATAAGAAAAAACTGTTATATTGAACATGGAATAATTGTGCTTTACAACCGCAAAATGTTACAATATGAAACATGTTAGTTAGGAGGAACGAAATATGTCGAAGTATACGGATTACGATTTTAAACCATTTCTTCGTCAAAAACTCGCTGAGATTGGTTTTGAAGAGCCAACACCCATACAAAAGGAAATGATTCCACTAATCCTAAGAGGAAAAAGTGCGATCGGACAAGCACATACAGGAACAGGTAAAACACATAGCTTTTTACTACCAATTGTACAGCGAATTGATGAAGACAAACAAGAAGTACAAGCGGTGATTACATCACCAACGAGAGAATTAGCGCAGCAGATTTTTGATGCATTAAATCAACTGATTGAAGGAACACCTATTCAAACAAAATTATTCATTGGTGGAACGGATAAATTACGAACAATCGATAAATTAAAATCAGGACAACCCCAAATCGTCGTTGGAACACCAGGTCGTATTAAGGATCTTGTTCAAGAAAATGCATTACTTGTTCATACTGCACCAATTCTAGTTGTGGATGAAGCAGATCTAGCATTTGATATGGGATTTATTGAAGACATTGACGGATTTGCGTCCAAAATGCCTGAGACGTTGGAGATGTATGTCTTTTCAGCGACTATTCCAGAAAAACTGCAACCGTTTTTAAAGAAATATATGGATTCACCGATTCATATCCATATGAATGATAAGCGTCCTGTTGCAGAAGGAATTGATTTTAAATTAGTTCCAATTCGTTCGAAATCCCGCAATAAAAGACTTCTGGAAGTCATTGAGGGTATTAATCCATTCTTAGCGGTAATTTTCTGTAATACGCGAAAAACAGCAGAAGCTGTAGCATCATACTTAGCAGAAGAAGGAATTAAAACTGGTCAAATTCATGGGGATTTGAGCCCCCGTGACCGTAAAAAAATGATGAAACAAGTTCGGGATCTAGAATATCAATATATCGTTGCAACTGATTTAGCTGCTCGTGGTATTGATATCCAAGGGATCTCACATGTCATCAACTATGAAATCCCTGAAGACTTAGAGTTTTTCATCCACCGTGTTGGACGTACTGCACGAGCTGGTAATAAAGGGACAGCAATTACACTATTTGAACCAGAAGATGAAGATAAAATTAACCGTATTGAAAAAATGGAAATATCCTTTGAGCAAATGGATATTAAAAATGGAGAATGGATTCCATTAAAAGAACGCCATGCACGTCAAAACCGTGTAAAAAAAGAAAACGAAATAGAAAAAATTGCAAAAGCTAAAGTTCGTAAACCGAAAAAGGTAAAACCAGGTTACAAACGAGCAATGAAATGGGAAATGGATATAATTAAAAAGAAAGAACGTAAGAAAAGAACTAAACAAGACAATAAAAAGCCCCGAAGTTAAATAGAGAGTAAAAATTCGTAACTTCATACGGTACAGCGAATTTAATTAATGGAGGAAATTAGAATGTTAATTGGTTCACACGTTTCAATGAGTGGAAAAGAAATGTTGCTTGCATCAAGTAAAGAGGCTGCTTCTTATGGAGCTTCAACCTTTATGATCTATACAGGTGCACCTCAAAATACTCGTCGTAAACCAATCGAAGAGTTAAATATTGAAGCAGGACTCACTCATATGAAAGAAAATGGCCTTTCGAATATTGTTGTTCATGCTCCTTATATTATTAATATTGCTAATACAACAAAGCCTGAAACTTTCGAACTTGGTGTAGAATTTTTACAAAAGGAAATTGAAAGAACTGCTGCAATTGGAGCAACACAAATTGTTCTACATCCTGGAGCTCATGTTGGAGCAGGAGTAGAAGCAGGGATTGCAAAGATAATTGAGGGTTTGAATGAAGTACTAGCTACACACCACCCTGTTCAAATTGCGTTAGAAACAATGGCTGGAAAAGGAACTGAAATTGGTCGCTCTTTTGAAGAAATTGCACAAATCATTAACGGTGTGACAAATAACGAAAGACTTTCAGTTTGTTTAGATACATGCCACATTCATGATGCTGGTTATGATATTGTCAATGATTTTGATGGGGTATTAGAGCAATTCGATAAAATCGTCGGATTGGATCGCATTAAAGTAGTTCATGTAAACGATAGTAAAAATGTATGTGGAGCAGGTAAAGACCGCCATGAAAATATTGGATTTGGTCATATCGGTTTTGACGCATTAAAAACAATCGTCCATCACGATGTTCTTAAAGATATACCTAAAATACTAGAAACACCTTGGGTTGGTGTTGACGCTAAAAATAAGAAAGCTCCATATAAAGAAGAAATAGAAATGCTTCGTACTGGAATGTATAATCCAGAACAAATAGATTTATTACGAATTTAACATCAATCAACAACTAAGATTATGTATAGTGGACTAAATTTGAATTAAGATTGCTACATAAGGGAAATCTTCTCTTAAGTAGCAATTTTTTTGTCTTTAATTCATACTATGAAATAACATTAAAAAACAGTGAATGCAAACTTTTGGAGGAAATTAATGAGAAAAAAGATAGTAGGAGGGTTCATTTTATTTTTGCTTGCTAGTAATATTCTTTTTCCCATGACAATGTACGCTACAACCATTAATGAAGCAATCACAAATCAGTTAGGTTCAACGAATATAAGTGTATCAGTGCGAGCGATTGATACTGGACAAGTTGTATTTGAAAGTAATGGAGATATTGGGATAAAACCAGCCTCTACTTTAAAGTTATTAACAGCTGTAAGTAGCTTACATGTACTAGGAGAAGAATACCGATTTACAACACAAATATATTACGATGGTGAGATAAAAAACCAAGTACTTAATGGTAACATTTATGTAAAAGGTGGGGGAGATCCAACCTTACAAGCGGAGAATTTTCAAACACTTGGTAATGCTTTAAAACGACATGGTATAACATCAATTTCTGGGAATCTCTATGGTGATGATTCAATGTTTATTGGTCCACAATTAACACCAGGAATTGCAAAACATGATGAAAGTTATTATTATGCTGCTAGAACTTCAGCGATAACAATGTCGCCAGATGATGATTATGACTCTGGAACAGTTCTAGTGCAAGTAAATGCAACAAGTGTAGGTAAAACTCCAATTGTTCAAATTGAACCAAATCTGAGTGGAATGGTCATACTCAATAAGGCATTGACTGTTTCAAAAAGTGAAAAGGATACTTTAGAAATAAGTCGTGAGTATAATACGAACCAGATTGTAATTTCTGGTCAAATTCCTGTGGGGAACACATCAAAAGAATGGATTTCCCTGCAAGATCCGACTGTAAACACACTGTATGCAATGAAAAATGTACTAAAGGAAACTGGTATTTCCTTTTCCACAACTTCTAAAATTGAAAGAAAAGTTGTACCAACAAATGCAACTTTACTTTACACGAAAAAATCAATTCCTCTAAAAAAAATTATGGTTCCATTTTTAAAATTGAGTAATAACAACATAGCGGATATTCTCGTTAAAACAATGGGAAAAGAAAACTTTGGTGTAGGAAGTCTGGAACATGGTTTACAGGTGATGAATGATTATGGTAGAAAGTTAGGCCTACAAATGAATGAGTGGGATTTTGAGGATGGTTCAGGCATGTCCCATAATAATAAAGTAACTGCAAACCAATTAACTAACCTACTGTATAATGTTAGAAATGAACCGTATTATTCAGTATTTTATAATAGTTTACCAATTGGAGGACAACCGGACCGTCTAGTGGGAGGATCATTAAGAGAAAGGTTTAGCACACCTAACTTAATGAACAAAGTTGTTGCAAAAACAGGTTATATTTCAGGTGTCTATACATTATCTGGCTACTTTACTGCAAAAAGTGGGAAGGAATATGCTTTTACTATACTGACACAAAATCAAAAAACAATAAAACTTAGTTCAATAGATGAATTAGTAAAAATGTTTATAGATCAATATTAAATATAAAAGTGGTTGAACTTCATATTTTCAACCACTTTCAATGTTTTGTTACGACGAATAACTATCAAGAAGCTTCTTATATTGTCTAAACTTTTTCGGCCCTAATATTCTTTCAGCCTCTTTTAATACACTCTTTGGAATACCTGTTACTAACCAAGTTATATTAGCTTGTTCTGCTAAAGGTCTTAACTGGCGAACTTCATCAATAGTTAGTTCTACTCCGTAGTATCTTGCAATTTTGATGACTTCTTTATCAGGCTTAGATAACAAGGATTCCCATATCTCAACTGCACGCATATTTTCATGTCCTTTCTTAAAGTATAAGAATGTATAACATTTTTGAGTAATGTCTAGCTTCGAACCCAGCTCCTCAGCAACTTAAAAACCGCCTGTAAGGGCAAAGAGCGCCATTTTGTCGGTTTCTCCGAAGTACATGGATGTACGAGTGCCGGTAGTGCGACAGAGGTTAACACGAGGGCCGACACGACGTCGGTCATGCAGTCAATGCAACAGGACGTTGCGCTTTTGACTGCCGTTGGTCATGTCGGAGATGCAACAAAAGCATTTTGCGACGAGCAGCTACTGCAGCACAGGAGCACGACGTTGCGTTTTCACCGACGCGGAGCTGAGCAGGCGTTCTCCGCTTTTCTCATTAAGATGGATTTCTTTACAAACGAAAAAGAAACACGTATACTTACAAAATGTAAATCGTAATGATTATGAATTAGAATTAGAAAGAAGCGAAATTATGACCAAATCATTAATAGAATTGAAAAATGTCTCGTTTCAATATGAACATACAAAAGTATTACATAATATATCCTTCAGTGTTTCTGAAGGTGATTTTTTAGCGTTGCTCGGTCCAAATGGATCAGGAAAATCTACATTATTAAAGCTTATATTAGGAATTGAAAAACCTCTTACAGGTGAAGTTAATTTGTTTGGAGTATCAACGAATTCATTTGTCAATCGTGAATGGATTGGGTATGTTTCACAAAAATCAAACGCATTTAACTCAAGTTTCCCTGCAACAGTAGAAGAAGTTGTAAAAAGTGGCTTAACTAAAAAAGTTGGTTTATTTAAGCGAATGCCAAAAAATTCTAAGGAATTAGTTATTGAAGCATTAAAATCTGTTGGTATGGAAGATTACTTATCACGTAATATCGGTCAATTATCTGGCGGTCAACAACAACGAGTTTTTATCGCTCGAGCATTAATTGCTGAACCAAAGTTACTAATTTTAGATGAGCCGACAGTAGGTATTGATCATGAAAATGTTCAATCATTTTATGATATGTTAGTGAGATTGAACGAGGAACAAAAAAAGACAATTATTTTAGTCACACATGATGTTGATACGGTTTCTAATCGTATTAGTCACGTTGCTTGTTTAAATCAAACGATTCATTTTCATGGATATAAAAAAGACTTTGATGCCATTTCAAATGAGCAGTTAAATGATTGGTACGGACATTCGGTTCGAAAAATTCATTAAAGGAGAGAAGGACATTGATCGAAGCTATATTAAACTATGAATTTTTACAAAATGCCTTTCTCTCTGGATTAATTATTGGTGCTATTGCGCCGTTATTAGGAGTTTTCATTGTCGTACGTCGTATGTCTTTAATTGCAGATGCTTTGTCACATGTGACTCTTGCAGGAATTGCGGGAAGCCTTTATTTAAGTCAAACATTTGCAAGCTTAGCTTTGCTTAATCCAATTTACCTTGGGATTGTTGCGTCTGTTGGGGGTTCTGTATTAATAGAACGATTACGAAGATTGTATAAACATTATGAAGAATTAGCTATACCTATAATTATGTCAGCGGGAATTGGATTATCAGCAATTTTTATATCTCTAGCAAGTGGTTTTAGTACAGATTTAATGAGTTATTTATTTGGTTCTGTTTCTGCCGTGTCAAGGCAGGATTTAGTAGTAGTCATCCTAATTGCATTAGTTGTCATTATATTTTTATCGTTATTTTTTAAAGAGATGTTTGTTTTATCCTTTGACGAAGAATATGCAAAAGCCACAGGATTACCCTCTAGGTCGATTCACTTATTATTTATGATAGTCGTTGCATTAGTCATTGCAGCAAGTATGCGAATCGTAGGTATTTTACTAGTTTCCTCGCTTATTACATTACCAGTTGCAACAGCTATGCGTTTTGCCAAAGGATTTAAAGAAACAATACTATTTTCTATAATTTTCGGGGAAACTGCTGTCATTATTGGACTAGTGGGAGCTTTCTATTTAAATTTAGCCCCTGGAGGTACCATTGTAGTAACATCGATTATCATTTTATTCGCAGTTATTTCTATAAAAAAACTGGTATTGAATTTTAGTAGAAAGGGGATAGAACAGTGAATATTACACGAGCATGGGAAATATTAAAAGAAAACGGCTATAAAAAAACAGACAAACGCGAACTAATCTTAAATATGTTTGAGGAGACGGAAAAGTATTTAACAGCACGTGACTTACTAAATGTTTTGAAGTTGGAGTTTCCTGGGATGAGCTTCGATACAATCTATCGCAATCTTTCTACTTTTGTAGAGCTAGGTATTTTAGAAGAAACTGAGTTAAATGGAGAACGAAACTTCCGTATGCAATGTGAATCAGACCACCACCATCATCATTTTATATGTATGGAATGTGGGAATGTGAGAGAAATTGAAGTATGTCCTATGGAAATGCTCACTGAAAAATTACCAGGATATGAAATCCAATCGCATAAGTTTGAAATTTACGGAAAGTGTTCAAATTGCGCTTAGTGTTTCATGAAATTACTAAAACTTTAAATTTCACTATGATTTTTATGAATAGTATGATAAATTGATAGTCAAGTGAATAATCATGCAGGAAGAAGACGCTTAATGCTTAATTGGGAATTCGGTTAGAGACCGAAGCTGTATCCGCAACTGTAAGTGCTAGTTTTGGAATATGCCACTGTCTAATGATGGGAAGGCTTCAAAACGCAAATGCACAAGCCAGGAGACCTGTCTTTTTCTGATCGTAACAAACCTCTTCGGAATTAAAGAGAATGTACGGCGAAATGCTTAAATCACACATTATTTGTGTTGAAACTTGTTCTTTTGCCATCCATTCTTGGGTGGCTTTTTATTTTGCGTTTTTAGTCTCTAGTATTTTTAAAAACTCGAAACAGTAAGTCATCACTTAAATAAAACGGACATCTTAATCTATCTAGATTCCATCCAAGAGGCACCATTCACTTATTACTTTAGTATTGGGGGAAGTGGAACTAACGATTTTTGCTACATAGTAATTTATAGAACACTTGAGGAGAGATATAAATGAAACAATTATTACAAAGAATATCTTTATTAATGTTAGTCGTTATTGCATTATTTGGCTGTAGTTCAAATGGAGCACAGGAAGAAGTAAAACCAGCAGAACAAACAACAAATGAAACAACTGAATCGAACGTAGAGCAACTGTCAGTTGAACTTGAAGTTATTAATGATGGTAAATCAGATGTAAAAGAAGCTGCATTTACAGAAGGGGAAAATGCGCTAGAAGTAACAGTTAGAGAGTTAAACGCTATTGAAGAAGGCGGTTTTGTCACTACAATTAACGGGGTAGAAGCAGGGGAAGAAACGAAAACTTACTGGGCATTATCAGTAAATGGTGAAATGTCAATGGTAGGCGCTGCGGAAGTTATCCTTAAAGATGGCGATAAAATCACTTGGGAGTTAACATCTTATTAATATTTAGCCACACATAATAGAGGATAGTTGAATAAAAGATAGCTGCTTTTCGTCAGAATGACATTCTCGATATAAATTTCCTTAAGGATTTAGTATGCTCGAAACAATTTAGCTAACACATTTTTTACTGATTCGAATGAGAAGTGACAGGTGTAAATACGTTTTGGCGTATTTGAATGAGGTGAAAAATTGGAAGATAAAAATCTTCAATTACGTTCGACAATGCAAATTAGACAATCTACTCGAGTTATGACAATTATCGCTTGTCTTGCAGCATTAAGTATTGTTGGTAGAATATATACAGTTGGTATTCCGAATGTGCAACCATCTACAACCATAATTATCTGCGTATCGCTTGTCTTTGGCATAAAAGTTGGCTTAACTTTAGCGATAATTACAGTGTTTGGCTCTAATCTTGTTTTAGGATTTGGACCATTCTTGATTATGCAGTTGATTGCTTGGGGCTCTGTAGCCGTTGTTTCAGGGTTGATAGGTAAGATATACAAAAAGATTCCATTTTTCATCCTTGCATTGTATTCTGCACTGATGGGGATGTTCTTTGGCTTAATGGTCTCTTTAAATATGCTGTTTATAGGTGATGGACTCATGTTCGTTGCATACTATTTAGCGGGCATACCATTCGATATCTATCATGCAATAGGAAATTTCTTTTTCTTTTTAGTACTCGGCCCAATTATTATTAAAATTATGGAAAAAGAAAAGAAAAAGTTATTTAGATAAAAAGATAACTTTCAACCAAAAGTCAGTATTATGTATAATAAAAATCTGCTAACGCTAGATTAGAAAGTCGTCGCTTCCGAGGCATGCGAAGACTCTCTCGAAAATACTAAAGTATTTTCTCGTTGCGATGATATTTCAAGGAAGCATTCCTTATCCTGCAGGACGTAGAAGCAGTCATGAGACCCCGGAGAGCTTTAGCTCCCGGAGGCTCATGGCTTCCCCTGGATGCGCGAAGCATGCATCAGAAACGAACGTCGCTATATCAAAAAGGTACAATCCCAATTTGAATGATTGTACCTTTTTACTTATGTCTCAGCCTGTTTTTTTCTTATTATGTAATTTTAACTTGGGTTGCTAAATATGAGAATATTGCATTGAAATGTTAATAGCTTCATCACAACAATTTTTAATCATCTGATTAAATGAATTAGTTTTTAGCTCTTTAACGGATGCTTTGACAAAACGCGCTTGATTCTCAGCTAATATTTTAATTTCTTCTGGGTTTCCAAGATGGGAGTCGAAATATCTCCGTGCTTTATTTCTCTCATAAAGATCCATCAAATTGTATTTTTCCATAACCAAATAAATCCATTGGTTAATGCCATTAGCAATAGACAATGCAACGATAAAAATGGTTCTTTTTTGATGATGATTGCGTTTAAATTGTTTGAAAGAATAATTAAGAACAAGTTCGTTCATAATTAAAAAGTTTGCTGGATAATAAAGTGTTTTTTCAGCTGAATAGATGATATCATTTTTATCTGGTATTAAAAGTAACCAAATGTTAAAAGCGATTATCCATGCATCATTTTCATTTAAGCCACCATTTTTAATAAGATATTCAAACTCTTTCATTTCATGTGCAGTGCAATTAAACAGCTCTACATGATGTTGTTGTATATAAAGTAAGCTTCTCTCAACCGATATTATATCTTGCACTTAGTGCACCTCTTAACTAGTAATTAGCAATTATGGAAAAATAGAATACTTTAATTTTATAACTATTGTTGTATAATTACTAGTTTAATTTTCGCAATATTTAAATAACCATTCATGTTACTTCAAACTTATTCATCCTTTAAGTACGATTTATTTCGAAAAAGTAAATTTTTTGATAAAATTAAACTTGTAAAGATCTAGGAAGGAAATATAGAGAAAATGAAATCACCTTTTACGTTTAAACACATCGCTCCATCTAATAGCATTAATCATAACGAGACAGCTATTTTTTTGTTACATGGACTAGGTAGTAATGAAGAAGATTTACTTCAATTAATCGAGCCATTAAAGGGAAAGTGTCATATTTTTAGCTTAAGGGGCCCAATCACCCATCATCCTGGTTTTGCATTTTATACATTTGAAGAAGAGGGAAAACCGACCAGAGAAGTATTAGATCGAATGATTTCATTTACACTGGACTTTGTAAAGGAAGCAATTGATGAATACAAACTAGATAGAAATAAAGTTTATATTATCGGTTTCAATCAAGGGGCTGTAGTTGCACAAACTTTAGCACTTTTCCTAGGAAATGAAATAGCTGGAACTGTTGCATTAAGTGGTTTTGTTCCCGAGTTTGTAAAGAATGAATACAGAAAAACTAACCTTGAAAATGCAAGAATCTTCATCTCACATGGCGAGTATGATTATGACTACCCAATAACTTGGGGAGAGGGAAGTAAGCAATTTTTCGAAGAATACTCAGCACATGTGACCTTTAAAACATATCCTGTTGGACATGGTGTATCACCGGAAAATTTGCAAGACCTTCTATCATTTATTGAAATTAATAAAATAAATTAAAAAAATCCACGTAACAATATTAATGGTTACGTGGATTTTTCAATATTTTAAATTGAACTTAATAGCTTTTCAACATCATCAAGTGGCATTGGTTTGTGGAAATAGAACCCTTGACCAATAAGACAGCCAATACTTTTTAAGAAGTTATATTGATCTAACGTTTCAATTCCTTCTGCGACAGCATGCATCTTTAAATTCGCAGCGAGTTGGACAATGGTTTGTACAACATAATACATTTCTTCATTATTCATATTATTAACAAAAGAACGGTCAATTTTTATTTCAGAGAATGGTAGTTGTTGTAAGTAGCTTAATGAAGAAAATCCAACACCGAAATCATCAATAGAACTTTGATAACCATAGGATTTTAACTTTAGTAAAATTTCCTTCGCTTTTTCAAAATCAACAAGCTCAAAGTTTTCTGTAACCTCAATATTGATCAAATCTGGACTAATATCATATTGGCTTACTAGTTGAATAAAATCATCAACAAATGATTCGTGATAAAAATGAACAGGCGAGATATTTACCGATACAGGAAACAGTTTTAACCCTTTTACTTTCCTTTTGTGTTGCCATTCTAATACTTGTTTCAATATTGCATTATCAACTTCTCGAATTTTACCGCTTGACTCTGCAATAGGAATGAAAGCCGCCGGAGATACAAAGCCTAGAACAGGTGAATTCCACCTAGCTAAAGCCTCAAATCCTACGATTTCCTCAGTTAATAAATTTACCTTTGGTTGTAGAAAAGCAGTGAACTCATTGTTTTTCAATCCGTAAATCAACTGGTTTAAAGTATCCATTTCCTTTTGCATAATATTATTTGTTTCTTCTTCAAAGAAAGTCACAACCGTACCGTGCTTTTTCCTTGAGCTTGTGAGGGCAATATCTGCTCGGCGAATACTTTCTTCTAAAGCTACGTGATTACAAAAATACGAAACGCCAATATTAAAATCGATAAACATTTCTCTTTCGATAAATTTATATGGAGTTTGTGTAAGTAATTGTCTCAAGTTATTTACAAATTGTTCAACTTCATCTTTGATCATCTTTTGTGCCAATACAATAGAGGAATTCGAGAAACGACCGTAAATTAAGTCACTCTGAACTTCTTGTATCGAATTAAGTCGTAAACCAATTTGTTTTAATAATTCATCTCCGCTTTTTCTACCATATAAATCAACAATTCCAGCATATTCAACAGGTTGAATAATCAGTAATGCACCGGAAGATTTTTGTTCTAGCCAATTCGATAGGTTTGTATAAAAATAATTTTGATTAGGTAAACCAGAGTTTAAATCCGTGAATGCTAGTTTTTTTAACTCTTTTTTGTGCTCAGCATATTTTAACGATAGTGAAATAATGGGTGTCAGTTTATTTAGAAATTCTATATCTGTTTGTTTTAAGGAAGATTCATTTTTTAAATAGATTGTAATACTACCTAAAATTTGCTTATCTTGATTGACTATTGGTTTTGACCAGCTAGAAATAACAGCATAAGTATGTAGTTGGTCAGAAACAAGTTGCTTTTCAGACTTTGATGAATAGTTATCAATATAAATTGCATTTTCATTAAATCCTATATTTGGTTCTAGTAATTGCTCATTAATATCTTCAACTACCTTGATGGGTAAAGAGCCGGTAGCTACAACTTTTAAATCATTTGTTGGTTTTAATACTCTTATAGCACAATAGATATCACGAACATAATATTGTTCAATTTTTTCAGTTATTAACTGTAAAATATTGGTGGAATCTGAACCTTGTTCAAGCCCAGCATAAACCTCTCTTTCTAATTTAGAAAGCATCTTATCTAATGAATTATCGGTAATATTTTTAAAGTATAAAAGTGTATACTGGACTTTATTTGTATAATCTTTGATAGGAAAAGAATTAATACAATTCCAAAATGGTGAGCCATCTTTATGATAGTGGATTACATTCAATTCGAATGGTGTTTCTGATTTAATATTGATCTGTATTTCTGATTCAATTTCAGAATCTGTTTTCGTTCCTCTAAATTGTTTCAGATTACTCCCAATTAGTTCTTGTCGGGAAAACCCTGTTAAATGTACTAATGATTCATTGCAATATAAAAAAGATTGTTGACAATCAGATTGATCAACGATTGCTATACCAATTGTTGCTTGCTCGGATAAAAACATAAGAAAAGATATTAATTGTTCTTTTGTATGGGGCATCTTATTTGGTATGTACATTATTGTTCCCCCTAAATTGGAAAATAATCTTATTTTTAGTGTATTATATCAAATCTATGTTAACTTGCCGAGAAGATTCTTTTAATCTATTGAAATTTGTTTTTTTAAGTAGTTTTTTGTAGTAATTTAACGCATTAAATATGCTTCATGCAATTTATTTAGTGCTTGGTCACCATTTTCATCAATTATTTTTTTTCCGTTTAAAGTCATTTGTACATATGTTTTGTTTGTTATTAATTGGCCGTTTTCAATCTCCAAGTTAATTGTAATTTTTCCATCTATTTTTAAGTCTTCCTTCATATCACCTGAGAAATTATTTTCTTCAAATAAACCTTCCTTCCAACTCCCTTTTACTGTTAAAAATTCCAAATGATTATTTTTTTCATATTCCCATTGGGTATCACGTAATATAGTTGTAAATAATTCATCTATTGAATAACCTTCACCTTTATATTCTAGTTGAATGGATTTTGCTTTTTTGGCTTCTGGTGTAAGTGCGTTTGCAGCTTTTTGTGCTTGATCGTCTATTCCCGAAAGTGCATTTGTAATATCGGAACAACCTGCTAATATACTTGTTAGAAAGAAAGTTACTAATAGTAGTTTTATATTTCGCATAATAATTCCTCCATATATAATATTTTCCAATCTAATCTTACCCTAATTTAAATAGAGAACGGTCACTAAATTTCAATTGATTTAAGACAAAAGTATGAATTTATATTTGATTGTTAACTTATAATCTTTCGGAATGGCTAGAAACTAGTATTGAAAAGGTTAAATATTTTACTCTATCTAACGAAAGGAAGAAAAAGTGAAGATTGATGATGTGATTCTTGATAAATTAGGGGTCTACTTTGTTTATCACGATATTTATAATCGCTATGGAATTACGTTTGAAACATTTGTCGATCGTTGGTTAAGAGGAATTTTGGATGTATAACAAGATGATGTAAATAAAAAGGCCGTCTAGAGTATGTTAATCTCTAGACGGCTCTTGATTTCTTTTAAAAAAGGCGTTGGATCCAGCTCTTAGCTTCTAACCAGTCATGTACTCGTATCACATTATTGGGCACAGCTTTTCGATTATATGGGGTATCAAATAAAATTACTGGAATTTTCAATTCCTCAGCTAAACATACTGCATTATCATGTTTATCCTCAAAAAAGACTTGTACTTGATGTTTTTTAGCTACTTCTAACTTGTCATGACTCCCGATTAACTCGATTTGGTGAAAAGGTACATTGTTTTCCTCAAACCATTTCTTTGTAATAGGGTATACACTCTGATCCCTAGCAGAAATATAAAATAATTCATACAATGAATGCCATTCACTTAAAATGCTTTTAGCATTTTTTGCAATTTCACTAACAGAGTACATATAGGCTTCGTTTTCTTTAAACCATCGTGAAAACTCGGAACGGTCCACAGGTTCTCTAAAAGCACTAAGGAAATCGTATTCAACCACATCATCTAAAACAATATTCGTTTTATATTGCTTATTAATATGTGGAATTAACGTATCTGGAGTTGTTACTGTACCATCAATATCTATTCCAAAACGAGGTTTCATTTGCATATAAAAAACTCCCGATTAGTTTTGAGCGGACTCAGCTTTTGCTCTTTCTTCCGCCATTTCTACAGCAAGTTTATCAATCTCTTTTTTCAATTCTTCAACCATTGTTTCTTCTGGAACTTTACGTACAGTTTTACCCTTCATAAATAGAAGCCCTTCGCCACGTGCACCTGCAATACCAATGTCCGCTTCACGTGCTTCACCAGGACCATTAACCGCACATCCTAAAACAGCCACTTTTAAAGGAACATTCAATTTAGAAATATATTCTTCAACTTCATTTGCAATAGAGATTAAGTCGATTTCAATACGACCACATGTTGGACAAGAAATTAACGTTGCCATATTTGAAGCTAAGCCAAAAGATTTTAATAGCTCACGTGCTACTTTAACTTCTTCAACAGGATCTGCTGATAATGAAATACGTAGAGTATTACCAAGACCTCTTGAAAGAATAGCTCCAAGTCCTGCCGCAGATTTAACTGTACCTGCAAATAACGTACCGGATTCTGTAATTCCAAGGTGTAGTGGATAATCAAAGGCTCTAGAAGCTTTTTCATATGCTTCAATCGCTAGATTTACGTCTGATGCTTTCATTGACACGATAATATCGTGGAAATCTAAGTCTTCTAATATTTTAATATGATGTAAAGCGGATTCTACCATACCGTCAGCAGTAGGATAACCATATTTTTCTAGAATATGACGTTCTAATGATCCAGCATTTACACCAATACGAATTGGAATGCCTTTTGCTTTTGCAGCATTTACTACAGCTTCAACTTTTTCACGGCGACCAATATTACCTGGGTTAATACGAACTTTATCGATCCCGTTTTCAATTGCTTTTAATGCAAGCTTATAGTCAAAATGAATATCCGCTACTAATGGGATATTAATACGTTTTTTAATATCAGCGATTGCATTTGCAGCACGCTCATCAGGAACAGCTACACGGACAATTTGACATCCAGCTTCTTCTAATCGTAAAATTTCTGCAACTGTTGCTTCAACATCATGAGTTTTTGTTGTACACATACTTTGAATAAATAGCTCGTTACTTCCACCGATTGTTAAATTACCGACACGGACTGGTCTAGTTTTTGTACGGTGTGTCATTTCATTCATGAAAAATTCTCTCCTTTATAAAGGTACGTGGATAAGACGCATATTTAATTGTACCATCGCCAATCTATTTTATCAGTCTTCTAAAGGAAATGACAAGGATATAGAAGCTATAGTTTTGTGCAATTATTATATTCATTAACATAAATAGGTATTTTAATGAGTTCACCAGGTACCATTGACTGTTTCTGTAAATGTGGATTTAGTTGATAAAACTTCGATAATCGTTCTGGTAAAGGTATGTTTAACTCGGAAGGGTATGTAGCAAAAAGCGATTGCGGTGAATCACCTAATTCAGTTATCACAGGTATAGTTTTAATCGTATATTCCTTCTCACATTTTTGGATAACTTTAGGATTTTCAAATGCTGCAATTGGTAGAGTTCCTTCAGTTAAATCTACTTTTACAGCAAAAGCAATGATAAAAATAATAGCAGTTATGATAATATATCGCATAAAAATATCCCTCCTTTCTCCACTATATGAAGACAAGAGGGATTCATGCATACTATTTTACTGGCAATTTAGGATATTTTGTAGCTGCAATGATTAATAGAAGAATTGTAACAAGAATTCCTAGCAAAGTGCCTATTAAATTATGTATTGGTAGAAATGGAAATAGAATAGATAGTAGGGCTGGCCATGTGATCGCTAACGCAGAAGATCTCCACATATGACGATATTCTCCACGCTTTTTCATAACTTTGAGTAATCCAGTTCCAACAAGTGCAAAAATACTAATTTGAATTAAAAATATAGTTGTAGTGGTTAAGAATAATATGAAAAGCGCAAATGGATATAATAACCATTGAATTTCTTTCACATATTGTGTGAATCCTTCTATATCGAACGAATTTTCATTGGATACCCCGGTAATGTATTGGATATAGTAAAAAATTGTCACTAAAGTAGTCAAAATAAAAACATATTGAATTACTTTTCCAATCGAAAGCATTCTATAACCAGCTAATTTTTTCGGGTGAAATAAACCATCAAGAAAAAGTTGTGAATGTTTTACCATTGTTTCACCTCCACCTTTGGAATTTTACCATGAAATAAACGAAAAATGAATTGAATTGACAACTACTTCGCTTAAAGATATTTAAAAAAGTTTTAATGAATTGATTTTTATATGCTGAATAAATAAAGAGGGGATGGATAGTCTATAGGGGGGATGTGGAATCATCTCTATTAGGTTATAAAAATAGTTTTTTTCTCTATTTCAGTCAAAAGACTGAAATTTGGGCAACCAAAGTGTCAATTATTTGAACGTATCAGATTAATTTGATAACCTACTAGTGTAATTAACATTATTTCTAAATCAGGGAGGAAATACAAAATGGCTTATGAATTACCAAAATTAACTTATGCATATGATGCATTAGAACCAAACATTGATGCAAGAACGATGGAGATCCACCACTCAAAACACCACAACACTTACGTGACAAACTTAAACGCTGCTGTTGAAGGTACAGAATTTGCAGGTAAAGACTTATTAGAGTTAATCTCAAATATTGATGCACTTCCAGCTGACAAACAAACTGCAGTACGTAACAATGGTGGTGGACATGCTAACCATACATTATTCTGGGAAATTTTAGCTCCAGGTGGCGCTACAGCACCAACTGGCGAATTAGCTTCTGCAATTGATGCTAAATTCGGTAGCTTCGATGCTTTCAAAGAAGAATTTGCAAAAGCAGCAACTGGCCGTTTCGGTTCAGGTTGGGCATGGTTAGTAGTTGATGGCGGCGAAATCGCAATCACTTCTACACCAAACCAAGACTCTCCAGTAATGGAAGGGAAAACTCCAGTATTAGGCTTAGACGTTTGGGAGCATGCTTACTACTTAAACTACCAAAACCGTCGTCCTGACTATATCTCTGCATTCTGGAACGTAGT
This sequence comes from Ureibacillus manganicus DSM 26584, assembly GCF_000772945.1. Taxonomy (GTDB): domain Bacteria; phylum Bacillota; class Bacilli; order Bacillales_A; family Planococcaceae; genus Ureibacillus; species Ureibacillus manganicus. Next base: position 49,630 of record NZ_JPVN01000011.1, on the reverse strand, counting down.
AAACTGGGATGTAGTAGCTGAGAAATTCGCTGCTGCAAAATAAAAAAATGCTTGCACTTCATTATTTCTGCGACGAAAGCTTAGCGTCAGTCGCAAAATAATGAACGTAAAATAGAAGGGCAAACTTCCATATTAGGGAGTTTGCACTTCTTTTTGGTTTGAAAGGTCTAGCATAAAACAATCAAATTTAGTGCATATTGTTTTTGTGGAGGTGACCATTTTGTCAAAAGAGAAGAAAAGTAAAAAAGGATTAGATCGCGAAGAATATGGATATGGTTTTGACCTAAGTCCAGATGATTTTGATGTAATCGGTCAAAATGACGAAGCAAAAAGAAAGAACAAAAATGAAAATAAGGACAAACCTGATAATAGACATAATCCATCAAGACTAAACGAATAGTTGATAAAAGTATTTGGCCATGACAAAATCATTTTGTTTTGCCAAATACTTTTTCATTTTAAAAAAAATAACCCAATTTTTGGTCAAATTATGTTTTTTAAATTAAAGTTTCACTACATAAGTTCTAATATTTCCTCATTTTTCTTAAAGTGTAAAAAGACTAAGAATGGGGAGTTTGCTGTGATCATCGATGGAGTTTTTTCAGGTGGTGGTATAAAAGGATTTGCCTATGTCGGTGCCATGCAAGTGTTAGAGAAAAAGGGAATTGAATTCAAACGTGTTGCTGGAACTAGCGCAGGCGCTATTTTAGCCTGTTTTATCGCAGCTGGATACAATGCTTCGGAAATTGAAGATTTGTTAGATGAACTTGATCTTAAATCACTACTAGACCCTCCCAAACTTTCTCGTACATTGCCTTTCTTAAAATGGTTAAATTTATATTTTCGCATGGGATTATACCAAGGAAAAGCGTTAGAAAAGTGGTTTTATAAAAAACTTGCAGCAAAAGATATACGGACATTTGATGACTTGCCAAGAGGATCACTAAAATTGGTCGCTTCAGATTTAACAAATGGCAAAATGGTTATACTTCCTGATGATTTACCGTCGTATGGATTTAATTGGAAATCCTTTTCCGTTGCAAAAGCACTGAGGATGAGCTGTGGAATACCTTTCTTCTTTGAACCAGTAAAATTAAGAGATCAAAAGAAAGAAGAATGTATTTTTGTAGATGGTGGTGTTTTAAGTAACTTCCCACTTTGGATTTTTGACCAAGATAAACAACGTCCATTACTCGGTATGAAACTTAGTCATCCTAGCGAAGAAACAAAACCCCATACAATCAAAAATGGATTAAACTTATTTGAAGCCCTGTTTGCAACAATGAAAGATGCCCATGATGAACGATACATTTCTAGGAAGCATGAAAAAAATATAATATTTATTCCTGTTGATGAATATAGCGCTACAAATTTTGATTTAGATATAAATTCTAAAGAAGCATTACTTAAAATTGGAAGAGAGAGAACAGAGAAGTTTTTAAAAACTTGGATTCCAATGGAGGACGTATTATATCGGATAAAGTAACTCTTTCTTAGCAATACTAAAATGTAGTATTTCATAAAGGAGACAAATAGGATGGCAAAAACAGCACGAGAAATTGCAGAAAAAATTTTAGAAGACAATATGGTTGGAACAATGGCAACAATTGAAGGTAACAAACCTCATACAAGATACATGACGTTTTTTAATAACAACTTAACTTTATATACTGTAACAAGTAAAGATACCCACAAGGTCGAAGAATTATCGAAAAACCCATATACACATATACTTATTGGCTATGATGGAAAAGGACTCGGTGATGAATTTTTAGAAATTGAAGGAAAGGTAGAAATTTCATCGGATGATTCAATGAAGGAAAAAGTTTGGAATAAAGCTTTAGAGTCTTGGTTCGATGGCCCAGAAGATCCGAAAATGGTTGTTTTAAAAGTGACACCTTCACAAATCCGTTTAATGAATACAAAAGGGGAAGACCCAAAAATTGTAGACCTGTAATTACTATTTTTTCCTATTTAATATTCGAATAAAACTTCACTATGAAAAGCTAGTTTTGAAATTAATCAAAACTAGCTTTTTTTGCATTGATATCAAAAAAACACGTACAAAATCACTGTGCAAGTATGTCAACTATCAGGTTTGATTTTTTTTGGAAGGAAATGATGTGAATTAATATCGTGTGATCTAATAAAAACACGAACGTAAATAAAATCTAGGAATATAATATATTAAAAATACATATCCGAACAAATTTAATGTACTACCTAACTTTTCATCTTTGTACATACCAACAGTTAGGTGGTGAAGCAAATGGAGTTTCTTCTACTAGGAATAACGCTTTGGCTCATTGTGATCGTATCATTAATTTTTATGGTAAGGGGTTTTCAAGAAAAATCACCTACAACTATTTTCTTTAGCGTTTTTGGTTATCTATTACCAATGTTATATTTCTCAATCTATGAGCTATATTTTATCGCTTTTGCCCTCCTATCAATAATTCCGTTTGTGGCTGCATTTAAAATAAAGAGTTAAATAGGAAAAGTTTTAGAGCTAGAATGGATTACTAGCTCTATTTTTTTTGTTTGAAGCACATATCAAAAGAGCAGTTTTAATACCAATATATTATAATTAGTGTATAATATTTAAATATTCTGAATTAAGAAATCAATATACTAGAAAGTCTAGGGGTGAGTATATGGATCAACAAATTATCCAACTTTTTATAAATATTGTTGGTGAAAAAAATGTTAAACAATCAACTGCACAATTACTTGCATATTCATACGATGCAACAGCGAATTTTCAGGCTTTGCCGGATTTAGTTTTGTCTCCGCGAAATACTGAAGAAATTTCAGAAATTCTAAAAATATGTAATGAATACAAGATTCCTATAGTGCCAAGAGGATCTGGCTCAAATTTGGCTGCAGGAACAGTTCCAAATCAAGGCGGAATCATTTTGCTATTTAACCATATGAATCAAATAATAGATTTTGATAAAGAGAATTTAACCATTACAGTTCAACCAGGGATGATTACTGCGGATATTTGTAACTTTGTAGAAAAAGAAAACCTTTTTTACCCTCCTGACCCAAGCTCTATGAAGATTTCTACAATTGGTGGAAATGTAAGCGAAAATTCAGGTGGATTGCGCGGACTTAAGTATGGTGTAACAAAGGATTATGTAAAAGGACTCACAGCAGTTCTCCCAAATGGTGAAATTATTAAAACTGGTGGAAAACTTGCGAAAGACGTTGCGGGCTATGACCTTACATCGTTATTAGTCGGTTCTGAAGGGACCCTCGCAGTTATAACCGAGATAACGTTAAAACTCATTCCTCTACCTAAGTACAAAATGACAAGTATTGCTTATTTTCAATCACTTGAGGAAGCAGCAAAAACAGTTTCAGCAATCATTGCACATAAAATCATACCAGTAACACTTGAATTTCTTGATAAAAAGACAATCGATGCCGTTGAGCAATTCATGAACATAGGGTTATCAACAGACGTAGAGGCGATGCTTATTTTTGAACAGGACGGAGACTTAAAGCAGGTGGAACAAGATATAAAGCTGATGACGGAAATAGCAGTAAAACATGGTGCAACCTTTAGTAAAATTGCAAATGATGAAAGCGAAGCTGAACAACTTAAAACTGCACGTCGTGTAGCTTTATCCGCATTATCAAGACTTAGACCTACAACTATATTAGAAGATGCGACAGTACCTCGTTCTGCCATAGCTGAAATGGTTAGAAGAATCGATGAAATTGCTGAAAAATATCAACTTACAATTGCGACATTTGGTCATGCTGGGGATGGTAATCTACATCCAACTTGCCTTACAGATGTACGAGATCAAGAAGAAATAAAACGGGTTGAATTAGCTCTAGAAGAAATATTTGAAGTAGCACTATCTTTGGGGGGGACTATTACAGGGGAACATGGTGTTGGTGAAATGAAAGCTCCTTATTTAGAATGGAAAGTTGGAGAAGCAGGGATTCAACTGATGAAAGGTTTAAAAGCAGCCTTTGACCCAAATAACATCATGAATCCTGGAAAAATATTTGCGAAGGAAACTAAAAAGAGGGTGGTGCTGCAACATGTCTAGTAATCTAGTAATGAAACAATCTTTTCAAAAGCATATCGATGAAGAATTGCTACTAGATTGTATGCGTTGTGGTTTTTGTCTATCATCCTGTCCAACATATATCCATTCGGAACAAGACGAAACACAATCGCCACGTGGAAGAATTGCTCTCATGAAAGCGATAAGAGATGGAAAAGTACAATGGGATTCATCTGTTGAGGAATCATTTAATTTGTGTTTAGGTTGTCGTGCATGTGAACCAGCCTGTCCAGCAGGTGTACAGTATGGCGCTTTAATTGAACAAACTAGAGAGGCCATTCAGGAAGTTAAGCCACAGAGAAGATTAGTGAAAACCGTTCGTAACGTTACTTTTAACCACCTTTTTGCAAATAAAAAAGAGTTAAATCGAGCGGTTAAATTAGTTCGCTTTTATCAAAAGTCTGGACTTCAAAAGGTAACAAGAAAAATAGGCTTTTTAAATTTGTTTCCCCCTTTTATGAAAGACATGGAAAAGGCTCTTCCTGACGTACCGAAAAAGGTTGAACATTTAAAACCGATAAAAACATCAACAACTAAAGTGGCATTTTTTACTGGATGTTTGATGGATTCTTTGTTTAAAGAAATCAATGACAAGACAGTAGAACTGATTAAACTACTAGGAGCAGAAGTAGAAGTGCCTGCTAACCAACAATGTTGTGGGGCATTGCATGCTCATAGTGGAGAATTACAGAAAGGTATTGGAAACGCAAAATTAAACGTTGAAGCATTTGATAGCGATGAGTACGATTATATTGTTAACAATGCGGGTGGATGTGGAGCATTTTTGAGTGAATATGAAAAACACCTAAACAATAATCCTTTGTATGCAGAAAAAGCAAAACGTTTCTCAAGTAAATTAATTGATATTTCTTCATTACTTGTTAAGTTAGGCATAATCGACTATTTAAAAACATTCCCTTCTTCTGAATCGTCAGTTGTTGCAACATATCAAGATTCTTGCCATTTACGCAATGTGAATAAAGTCTTTGAACAACCTAGATTGATACTTAGAAATCTACCAGGATTACAATATGAAGAAATGACAAAGGCAGATAGTTGCTGTGGCTCAGCAGGTATTTATAATCTATTACAACCTGAAATGGCTGGTAAAATATTAGCTACAAAAATGGGCTATGTTAAGGAAGTGAACCCTACTTACATTGTAACCTCTAATCCTGGTTGTTTAATGCAAATGAAAGCAGGAATTAGTAAAGAAGGTTTGACTAGTACTATTCAAGCGGTTCACATCGTCGAACTTATTTATGAACAACTTAAACAAGAATCTAAAAATATAAAAAAGTATGAGCCAATACTTCATTAAACAATATTGATTTGATTTAAAAAATGAAAATTTGTATAAGGTTTCAATACTCACGGGTTCACAAGTTTTAATAAAGTATAGAAGTTCTATAAATTTAACAATTTGCTTATATTAGTGAAGTAAGCGATAAATTTAGGTGGGTGACTATGGCAAAAAAATGGGGAATCCGGGCGGTATTGGCCTTTTTGATTTATCTACTAATTATGTATGTGTATATTTTTCACCTAAACGATGGGGGAATTCCAGTGTCACTTTTAGGTTCAACAAGTGATCCTAAAACCTTCATGACTGGACAAGAACTAATCTTAAGTGAAGAATATTCAAAAATTAGAAACTTTTTATTTTTCATTTTGACACCATTTGAATGGTTAATGTATTTCTTTATTTTAATCTCTGGGTTATCGTATCTTTTCGAAAAATGGTCGATGGTTTCTAAATGGAAAGTAATTCATAATTCAATCTATTTGTTTTTATTATCACTGTTAACATTTGCAGTCTTTTTTCCAATTAACTATTTACGTTATACATTAAGTAAAGGATATGGAATTAGTACACAAGACTTTTCATCTTGGATGAGAGATAATGTAATTGATTTTTGGGTAAATTTTGTGATTACTGTTATTGTTATTTCTGTTCTTTATTGGATCATTAAGAAAAGTACAAAGAGATGGTGGTTATATGCATGGCTACTAACAATACCATTTTCAATTTTTTTAATGTATTTACAGCCTGTAATCATTGACCCACTGTATAATGAGTTTTATCCTTTAAAAAATAAAGAACTTGAAGAAAAGATATTACATTTAGCAGAGCAAGCAAATATTCCTGCTGAACATGTATTCGAAGTGAACATGGCAGATAAAACAAATGCCTTAAATGCTTACGTAACTGGAGTAGGGGATAATTCGCGAATTGTTCTATGGGATACTACTTTAGAACGTTTAACAGATGAAGAAATTCTTTTTATCATGGGTCATGAAATGGGCCATTATGTCGAGAAACATATTTATATAGGAATCTTCGGGTATATACTTATGATGTTCGTTGGTCTTTGGTTGATTTCAAAAATTATGCCATGGTTCATTAAAAAATATGGAAAAGTGTTTAAGATTACAAACATTCACCAGATTCATTCATTGCCGTTGTTACTGTTACTATCTTCCTTTTTACTTTTTTTCTCGAATCCTATTTTTAACACGGTTTCAAGATATCAAGAAGCAAGAGCAGATCAGTTTGCCCTAGAAATTGTTCAAGAACCTGAAGCTGCAATTACAGGGTTCCAAAAGCTAGCAAAAGCAGGTTTAAGTGAAGTGAATCCACCTGCCTTAGTGAAATGGTTTAGATATACCCATCCACCGATGATTGAAAGAATAAAAACTATCGAAGATACAATAAAGAATAAATAAAATTAAAGGAGGCGATTTGGAAAGATATCCTAACGCTTCCTTTATTCATGTTATAATAATTTTAGAAATTTTTAAAATTGAGGTAATTTTATGCTGGAACTGTTGTTTAGATACGGTAGTTTAACTGTATTAACCTTTATTGTTTTGTTTCAATCTTATGCTGTTAATGGTTCAATTGTTAGTTTAATTATTATTTTAACAATTCTATTACTCTCTTATTTTTTAATTCCAGTACTTAAAAAACCACTCATCAATTACATAATAATTAGTTCTGTTATACCAGTTTCAGCTGTTTTAAATCACAATATGGAGTATTTATTACTTTTACTCTCTTTCTTTTTAATTGAAGGGTCTTTAAACTTAACAACTCGCAATTTTTATATTTTTAGTTCCTACTCAATGATCGTTTTCATTGTTATTGCATTCTTTTCTTATCTTCCAATAAACAGTCTTCTACTCATCATCCTTTTTGTTATCTGTGCTAGTTTCTTACATCATGCAGTGATTGAAAATAAGGAGAAAAAGGAATTATATGAACAGCTTTTATTGCAATATAGAAAATTAAAAAGGTTATCTGTAGAACAGGAAGAACTTGTCCGTGCAGAAGAAAGAACTAAAATAGCAAGGGATATGCATGACTCAGTTGGCCATAAACTCACAGCTTTACTGATGCAATTAGAAGTGATGGACCTTCAAAATGAAAGTCGTTCAATCTTACAAAATGTAAAAAGTTTAGCTAGAGAAAGTTTGGAAGAAACTCGATTTGCAGTACATCAATTAAAATCAAGTGAAACAACTGGTATTCAATCTGTCATTCAATTAATTCGAAAACTAGAGATGGAGAGTCATCTAATGATTAAGTTCACATTAGAAAAAGGAATTCTCTCTATTCCATTATCGAATGCCCAATCCATAGTTTTATATAGGGTTTTACAAGAGTCATTAACAAACGCTATGAAACATAGTGAATCGAAAGAAGTTGAAGTAATCCTAGCGATGAACTCTTTGCAACAAGTACAGTTTTTTGTGAAAAATAAAGTATTTTCTCACTACCCAATAATTCTTGGATTTGGCTTAACAAATATGAAGGAGCGTCTCCAAGAGATTGGCGGTGATTTACGAATAAATAATACCAATCAACAGTTTATAGTTGAAGGGACATTTCCATTAAGGAGAGAAGATTAATGGCAATTCATATTCTACTAGTTGAAGACCAAGCAATTGTTCGGAATGGTTTGAAAATGATTATAGAACAAGATAAAGAATACCAAATTGTTGCAGAAGCAAGTAATGGATTCGAAGCATTAGAAATTTTAGAAAAAGTACATATCGATTTGATATTAATGGACGTAAGAATGCCCAAAATGAACGGCATAGAAGCAACAAAAAAAATAAAAGCACGGTTTCCTTCGATGAAGATACTTATTTTAACAACGTTTGATGATGAAGAATATGCTTACCAAACGTTAAAAGATGGTGCTATGGGTTTTATATTAAAATCATCTGATCCCAAAAAACTACTTCAATCTATTCGAAGTGTTCGAGAAGGTGGATTAGTCATACAAGAAGATGTTGCAGCGAAACTAATGCCGAAACTCCTACAGCACCAACTCAAGCCACAAATAGATGAACAACTTATCAACTTATCTGAACGTGAATTAGAGATTGTAAAATTGGTTGGGGAAGGTAAAACAAATAAAGAAATTGCTACTTTACTATTTTTATCTGTTGGAACTGTAAAAAATCACATTACACATATTTTACAAGAGTTGGAGTTACGAGATCGAACACAGATCGCCATTTATGCTATTAAAAATGGTCTCGTTTAACTTAATAAGGATGAGGACTAATAAAGTTTAGTCTAGTATAGGCTGTGAGCAATGGGAATTCATATTAAAAACAAGGAGTAGTCTTATGATTTGAGGCTACTTTTTTATTTTTTTGTGACTCAGGTCATGTCAATGGATGACGCAAGTGACTTCTGATAAAAAGAAAATATTGATATCGTTCTACATAGAGAGGAAAGGATGGCGAAAAGTATGCTTGAAGTTGTAAATTTATCAAAAGTCTATAAAAAGAACAAGGCTGTCGATCAAGTGAACTTTTATATTGAACCTGGTGAAATTGTTGGTTTACTTGGGCCGAATGGTGCGGGGAAATCAACGACAATTGCGATGATTTCTACACTGATTTCTCCAAGTGCAGGTGATGTGTTATTACAAAATCATAACGTGATTAAGGATCCAACGAAACTACGAGAAATTTTAGGTGTAGTACCACAAGAAATTGCGTTGTACGGAGATTTTACTGCCCGGGAAAACTTAGAGTTTTTTGGAAGTGTGCATAAAATGCCTAAGAAATTATTGAAGGAAAGAATTGAAGTCGTTTTAAAGCAAATTGGATTAGAACATGAACATAAAAAGCTAGTTAAACATTATTCAGGTGGAATGAAAAGAAGGTTGAATATTGGTGTAGCCCTTTTACACGAGCCACAATATTTAATAATGGATGAACCAACAGTTGGAATTGATCCACAATCTCGTAATCATATATTAGAAACGGTTAAACAGCTGAACCAAGAGATGAAAACAGCCATTATTTATACAAGTCATTACATGGAAGAAGTCGAATATTTATGTAACCGAATTTACATTATGGATAAAGGTCGTATAATTGCTTCGGGTACAAAAGAGGAAATAAAATCCATACTTTCTTCTGAAAAAATTATTGTTGTAAAGTTTAATAGACATTCAAATTCATTAATAAAAGAATTGATGGATCAACCTTTACTTTCAAATGTGAGCGTGAAAGAATCGGAGGTTAGTTTTACGGTTGCAAAAGATACGAATTTCTTACCTTTGTTAATGAATCTATGTGATCAATATAAAGTTGTCCTAAACAGTTTCCAAGTTGAAGAACCAACATTAGAAGATGTATTTCTTCATTTAACTGGGCGCGCATTGCGTAATTAGGAGGAGAATGGATGTTTTTATCATTAATAAAAAAACAAGTTAAACTGTTTTTACGTAGCCCTTCAGAATTATTATTACTTCTTGCAATGCCCGTCGGATTAATCCTAATATTAAGCTTTGCTCTTGGTTCAATTTGGGATGGTAATTCAGAATTTAAAAAAATAGAAGTTGCAGTAGTTCAACATAATGATGAAGTAGGGCAAATGGAAGAATTTTTAAATACTCTAAGTAAAAGGATTCCTGTAAATGATTTGATGGTTCAAAATATAGAAGAAATGTTACCCGTATCTACACTGCTAAATCAAGTACTTGGTAACCCTGAAGCCCAAGAATTTATAACAGTTACACAACTCGAAGTAAATGAACTAGAATTGGCTAGAAATAACGGAAAATACAATGCAATAATTGAAATTCCGGAAGGATTCACGGTTGATTACCTAAGTTCTTTATTTTTAGAAGATGAAGAAGATATACCGTCGTTCCAAGTCTATTTAAATGAATCTGAACAGACGACTTCGGTAATTCTTCAAAATATATTAGATTACTATCAATACCAGTACTCGTTATTTTCACAGCTCGGAAAAAATCAATTATTTACTGAAGAAATATCGGTTCCAACACTAGATTTAACTTCTGAGATTCGCACGGTTGCATCAAAAGAGCACATTACATCGAGCACTTATTATACCTTTAGTATGAGCGTGATGTTTATATTATTTCTAGCTAGTACTATTGCTAGCCAAGCTTATTTAGAGAAGGATTCACATATCTTTGACCGGATCCTACTTGCTCAAGTTCATCCTTTAGTCTATTTAGCAAGTATTGTCGTTTCTACTATTATTTTAACGATGCTACAAATCGGTATATTATTCCTATTTAGCTATTACGTTTTTAAAATTCCATTTACAAATTTACTTTTATACTTACTAATTACATTTATGGTTTCACTCGTAATAGGTGGAATCAGTGCACTACTTTCTTCACTGAATTATAGAAGTAATTCTGCTACGGCATCTAATCTTTTTTCAAATGCATTCGTGGCGATTCTAGCATTACTAGGAGGCAGCTTCTTTAATATAAGTGGATTATCACCTGTATTAGCGGAAATCGGTTTATGGACGCCAAATGGTGCAGCGTTGGAAGGATATTTAAGACTTATTCAAGACGGTACGATTAGCAGTATTCAGCAGATCTTACTGAACCTTGGAATATTAGCGTTTGTCTTTATTTTACTTGCATTTCTGTTGTTCCCGAAAAGAGGTGGTCTTGCATGATGAATATATTAAAATCTAAGTTTTTACTGTTAGCACGACAACCCGCTAGCTTTATCATTATTACAATTGTAATTTGTGTTTTTGCCTTTGTATTAGGATTAGGACAACAAGCCAAGGTACCAATCGCGGTATATTCTGATTTAAAAGAAGATCTTACAAATGATATAGTAGAAAAGTTAAATGAATTCCCTCTTTCTAAATTTACTATTTACGAGGAAGAAGAAGCGTTGAGAAAGGTTGAAGATGGTGAAGTAGATGTCACAATTCATTTACAAAATGAAGGATTTGACTTAATAATTGCTCCGGATTATATGGAAGCACCAGTCTTACAAAATCAATTGACAACATTATATGGGGAAATTATGCAGAAGGATGCTATCTTAAATTCGTTTCCTTTAGGAATGCAATCTCAGGTTGAAACTGTACTTAATGAAGCTGAACAACACCCTAGTTTCCAAGTTCATTATTCCAACTTTTCAAATGATGAGGGTTTTATATGGGATGCTAAACTTCAAAGCCTATTTGGATTTACTTTGTATATGGTGATCTATACAGTAGCAAACGGTGTATTCCATATTGTAATAGAACGTAGGAATAATATATGGGATCGCTTGACAATATCTTCTATGAGTAAAACGAAAATATATTTAGCGAATCTAACATATAGTTTTTTACTTGGGTATATTCAAGTGGCATTAGTTCTATCAATATTTAACTTTGGTGTTGGAGTTAATTTCTACGGTGGTTATATCAATGCGCTAATTGCTGTCATACCATATTTACTATGTATCGTGGCTTTGTCAATATTTATAGCATCTATTTCGAATACGCCAGGTAAATTTAACGCATATATATCTGTAGTTGCAGTTCCCATTGCAATGATTGGTGGAGGATTTTGGCCGTTAGAGATCGTTACATCAGAAATCATGCAAGCTATTTCTTATATTTCGCCTATTAAATACGGAATGGATTTATTATATGGAGTCACTTTATTTGGTGAGCCACTAACTGCCATGATAGAACCTATTAGTGTCTTGTTGTTTATGACTGTTCTGCTCATGGGATTAGGTATAAACTTTTTAGAGAAAAAAGAACAAAGATAGCTGTTGGAAGAGGGTATTTACTCTCTTCTTTTTACATTTACTTTACTTCAAAAATTAGTTTGAAATTGAGAAACCAAGTAAGGAATAATCCGTCTTAAATGATAGCTAGTACTTCTTTTTAATTAAATGATATACTAAAATGTAATGCATGAATACAGATTAACTGATTCAGTTTATTAAGTGAAAAGGAGGTTGCAAATGAGGAAATTGCCAAAAAATAACCGAGCGACAAGTGTGAAGGCAAAATATCGTGCGAATTTATCTTTTCGTATGAATGTCCTGTTCTTTTCTATTTTTGTTTTATTTTCTCTTTTGATTTTTCGATTAGGCTACCTGCAAATTGTTAAAGGAGAAGACTATGTTCGTGCAATAGAGAGAACAGAAGAAATTTCAGTAAACACAAGTGTTGCTAGAGGTAGAATTTATGACCGTTTTGGCAGAATTCTTGTTGATAATGAACCTGAAAATGCCATTACTTATACAAAAATGCCTAGTACAACTTCTAGTGAGATGCTTTCCATTGCTGAACAATTAGCAATGCTTATCGAACAACCAACGAAGCGAATTACATACCGTGATAAACTGGATTTTTGGATATTACGTAATAAAGATGAAGCATACGCAAAAGTTTCAAAAGAAGAAGAAGCAGAACTTAAAGCAAATGAAGAACTAGAGGCAAAAGAAGTACAGGTAGAAATCGACCGATTAGTACGTGAACGTATAACAGATGAAGAATTAGCAGAATTGACGGAATATGATTTAGAAGTATTAGCAATTTACCGTGAAATGACGTCTGGATATTATCTTTCTCCACAAATTATTAAAAATGAAGATGTTACACCAGAGGAATTTGCTCGTGTTTCAGAGCGTCTTTCAGATTTACCTGGTGTAAACACAACGACTGATTGGAAACGAGTAAAGCTAGCACCTCTTTCTGTATTAGGAAGAACTACGGTACCTAGCAAAGGTATTCCATTAACAAAACTTGATTATTACTTAGCTAGAGACTATTCACGAAACGATCGAGTTGGGGAAAGTTATTTTGAGGCTCAATATGAAGAATTACTACAAGGTAAAAAATCAGTAGTAAAAAATATTACAAACAAACAAGGTCAAGTTGTCGATACTGTCACTACCTATGAAGGTGAGCCAGGGAATGATTTAGTTTCAACAATTGATATTGAGCTTCAATTAGAAGCAGAGCGTATCGTTGAAGAAAAGTTATTAGAATTAAAATCTATGGGTGGCTCTAAATTATTGGATCGGGCATTTTTTGTTATGATGAACCCTAATACGGGTGAATTGTTAGCGATGGTAGGAAAAAAAATTGAAACAGATCCTACAACAGGTGAAAATTATGTTATTGACTTTTCCTACGGTACATTTACATCAGCTTATGAAGCTGGATCTACCATAAAAGCTGCAACAATATTAATGGGGTATAAAGAAGGCGTTATTAACCCTGGAACTCGATTAATAGATCAACCAATTAAACTTTTAAATACAGATCCAAAAAGCTCAATATTTAACCGTTCTGGTGCAATACCTATGGATGATATTAAAGCATTGGAGAGATCTTCCAACTCATATATGTTCCAAATAGCTATGTTCATGGGCGGTACGAACTATACTTATAACATGCCGCTTATCATTAGAGACAATACTTTAAGTAAAATGCGTAATGGTTATGCTGAATTTGGTCTTGGGGTAAATACTGGAGTAGATTTGCCAGGTGAAGCATCTGGTTTTAAAGGGATTCCAGATAATGCAGGTGTCATCTTAAACCAAGCTATTGGACAATATGATACTTATACAACCTTACAACTTGCACAATATATGTCGACAATTGCAAATGGGGGCTATCGCATTCAGCCGAGAATGTTGAAAGAAGTTCGAGAACCTTCAGAAGATGGTCAAAAATTAGGTTTATTAGTAGAGGAAGTCACTCCTACTGTATTAAATCGGATTTCTAATACAGAAGAAGAAATAGAACAAGTTAAAAAAGGTCTAAGACAAGTGTATATAGGATCGCAAGGTTCTGCTCGTGGTAATTTCGCAAACGCTCCTTACACAGCTGCTGGTAAAACAGGAACAGCCGAGGTAGTTTATTTTGGTCCAATTAGAGAAGAATGGGGAACAGATACGGTTACTTTATCTCATGCTGGATTTGCACCTTATGATAATCCAGAAGTTGCATATGCGGTAATGATTCCGTGGGCGTCAACTAATTTTAATATTTACTTGCCACATAATAATGAAATTGCAAGAGAAATTTTAGATTATTATTTCGAACTTAAAAAGAAATACACAGAAAATGGACTTTCATCAAGCACTGTAGAACAGCAAATTTTACCACCAACAACTGATGAAAAAATTGATGAAGAAACAGAAGAACAAATCGTTGAAGAATAAATATTCAGTTAGACTCAAAAGGGATTTTTTCCTTTTGAGTCTTTTTTTATTTTTTAAACAAAATATTAATATATGATTCAAAGCAAAAAATAATCACTAAGCTCAAAGAAAAAAACTAGTAGGTTTACAATCTCTTAACATTTCGCACAATCTCTTAACATTACGTTTATATGACATCAACAAAAAAATTTTATAGTATTCCTTGTAAGACAACTTACTATGAATTTGATGGAGGAAATAAAACATGAAAAAATGGAAGTACTTAACGATGACAGCTGTAGTTGGTTCAGCTTTATTCTTAGCAGCTTGTGGATCTAACGAAGCTGGAGAAAAAGAAACTGATACTAACAAAGGAACAGAAACTAATACAGGTTCTGAAACTACAAATAATGAAGTAGCACAACTTACTGGTTCAGTTTCAGGTGACGGTTCATCTACAGTTGCTCCAATTACAGAAGCATTAGTAGAAATATATGAAGAAGAACAACCAGAAGTTCGAGTATCTTCAGGTGTTTCAGGTACTGGTGGAGGTTTTGAAAAATTCATCGCTGGTGAAACTGACTTCTCAAACGCTTCTCGTCCAATCAAAGATGAAGAAAAAGCTAAGTTAGCAGAAGCTGGTATTGACTATACAGAATTCCTACTTGCTTATGATGGTTTAACAGTAGTAATTAACCCAGAAAATACTTGGGCTACTGAATTAACTGTAGAACAATTACAACAAATTTGGGTTGAAGATGGAACAACTAAAAAATGGTCTGACATCGATCCATCTTGGCCAGCTGAAGAAATCTTATTCTACTCACCGGGTACTGACTCAGGTACTTATGACTACTTCGATGAAGTAATTTTAGATGGTGCTGATTTAGTGAAATCGGCTGAATTATCAGAAGACGATAACGTTCTAGTAACTGGTGTTGCTGGAGATAAAAATGCAATTGGATTCTTCGGATATGCTTACTACTTAGAAAACACTGACAAATTAACTGCAGTTAAAGTTAATGGTGTAGAACCAAACAGTGAAACAATTGAAAAAGGCGAATATTCTCCACTTTCTCGTCCATTATTCGTTTACGCAAAAAACAGTGCACTTAAAGACAATGAAGCATTCTATAATTTCATGGAATTTACATTGAAAAACGCTGGTGACATGGCTGGCGAAGTAGGCTATGTACGTTTACCAGATGCAATGTATGAAGAAGGATTAAAAACTTTAGAAGGTTTAAAATAATATTCTTAACTTGATAAACTAGATTTTTTAAAATGTGTGGGTAAATCTAGCGCCCACACATTTTCTCACGTGTATATGAAGGGAGTTTATATTATGGCTTCGCAAGACTTAAGGAACGGTCAATCGATACAAGATTTGATCGCAAAGTCTCGAAATAGAAAAGGTAAAAAAATTACAGAAAAAACAATGCCAATATTATTATTTATAGCTGCATTTATTTCTGTATTAACAACAATAGGAATCGTCTTCACATTAATTTTCGAGACCTTTGAATTTTTTCAGAGAGTATCAATTACAGATTACCTATTCGGTACTCAATGGTATCCATTTTCAGGGAATAATCCGACGTTCGGTGTATTAGCTCTAATTATGGGTACATTAAAAGTAACTGTAATCGCAGTAATTGTTGCGGTTCCAATAGGATTAGCGGCTGCTATTTATTTAAGTGAATACGCTTCGGATAGAGCACGCCGTTCTATTAAACCGGTATTAGAAGTTTTAGCTGGCGTACCAACAATTGTTTATGGATTCTTCGCTTTAACATTTGTAACACCGATCTTACAACAATTGATACCGTCACTGAAAATATTCAACGCGCTTAGCCCAGGAATTGTGGTAGGGATTATGATTATCCCTATGATTGCATCATTATCAGAAGATGCGATGAGTTCCGTTCCAAATTCAATTCGAGAAGGTGCACTCGCTCTAGGTGCAACCAAATTCGAAGTCGCTATTAAAGTTGTACTACCAGCCGCATTGTCAGGGATCATTTCATCCATCGTATTAGCAGTTTCCCGTGCTCTTGGTGAAACGATGATTGTATCACTTGCAGGTGGGGCTTCACCGTCATTTGACTTTAGCGTTACTGGTTCTATTCAAACAATGACAGCTTACATCGTTCAAGTATCATCAGGTGATGCTGGTTATGGTACGACAATTTACTATTCTATTTACGCAGTAGGTTTTACGCTGTTTATCTTTACATTAATCATGAATTTACTTGCACATTACATTTCAAAACGCTTCAGAGAGGAGTATTAATATGAGATACATCGATGATTCTGTCGTAATGAAGCGTATGAAAACCCGATTAAATAAAAACAAAAGTTGGAAAGCACTTTTTCTAACAGGTACTTTATTTGCTTTATTATGCTTAGTTATATTATTAGTTCGCATTGTTACTCAAGGAATTGGTTATTTAGATTGGGATTTTATCACAAGTTTTGCATCGCGCTCTCCAGAAAGAGCTGGTATTAAAGCAGCTCTAATTGGTTCAATTTACATGATGTGTATTATAGCGCCAGTTTCCATGATTCTAGGTGTATCAACAGCAATATATTTAGAAGAATATGCAAAGAAAAATAAAATTAATGATTTTATAAGAATGAATATCTCAAACCTAGCTGGGGTACCATCAATCGTATTCGGGTTACTTGGTTTAACGATCTTTGTTCGTGCTCTAGCTTTAGGGAAAAGTTTATTGGCTGCTGGATTTACGATGAGTTTATTGATTCTTCCTGTTATTATCGTTGCTGCACAAGAAGCGATTCGTGCAGTACCGAAAGAACAAAGGGAAGCATCTTATGGTATGGGTGCAACAAAATGGCAAACTATCACACGTGTTGTACTACCAGCCGCTATTCCTGGTATTTTAACAGGTAGTATCTTGGCGTTATCACGTGCAATTGGTGAAACAGCACCATTAGTTGTTATTGGTATTCCAGTTATTTTGCGTTTCTTACCAGATAGTCTACTAAGTGAATTTACTGCTCTACCAATGCAAATTTATGACTGGGCAAAACGTCCACAAGAAGAATTCTTATATGTCGCTTCAGCAGGGATTATTATTCTTATGCTGTTCCTAGTGATTATGAACTCTATTGCAATTTTCATTCGCAATAAGTTCTCAAAAAGATATTAAGGAAGTGGAATAGTGGTACAGACTATGATGAAAAATGAAAATAATATTAAAATAAATGTTCAATCGTCACAAAATGTCGGTGAAGAAATAACTGCTACAAATGAAAAAAATACGGTTTTCGGAACTAACAATTTCAATTTATGGTATGGTGAACACCATGCACTAAAAGAAATTAATTTAGATATTAAAGAAAATGATGTTACAGCCATTATTGGTCCTTCGGGTTGCGGAAAATCTACCTATATCAAAGCATTAAACCGTATGGTAGAATTAGTACCAATAGTTAAAACCAATGGTGAAATTAACTATCGTGGACGAAATATTTTTGATGCAAATTATCAAGTTGAAGAGTTACGTACACATGTGGGAATGGTTTTCCAAAAACCAAATCCATTCCCAAAATCAATTTACGATAATATTGCATATGGTCCACGAATCCATGGTATTAAAAACAAAAAAGTTCTTGATGAAATTGTTGAAAAATCATTAAGAGGAGCGGCAATCTGGGACGAAGTAAAAGACCGTTTAAACCAAAATGCGTATGGTTTATCTGGTGGACAGCAACAACGTATTTGTATTGCTCGTTGTCTTGCAATTGAACCTGATGTTATTCTGATGGATGAGCCTACATCGGCTCTTGACCCTATCTCTACATTAAAAGTAGAAGAACTTGTCCAAGAATTGAAAGGGAACTATTCAATTGTTATCGTGACGCACAATATGCAACAAGCTGCCCGTATTTCCGATAAAACTGCATTTTTCTTAAATGGTGAAGTCGTGGAATTCGATAATACAGATAAAATTTTCTCTACGCCTAGAGATCAACGTACAGAAGATTATATTTCAGGTCGCTTCGGTTAATTTTAGGAGGAGTGTCGTTATGAGTCGTGAACGTTTTCAGGCAGAAATGCAATCAGTACAAAAAGACTTTTTAAAATTATGTGATCAAAGTATTGATCGCCTTGAAGAATCATTCTCTGCTCTTATCAAAAAGGATATTGATACAGCACAGGATATTGTAAAACGTGATGCTGAAATTAATCGTTTTGAAGAGGGTATTAATGACAGAGTAATTTTACTTTTAACGAGACAACAACCCGTTGCTACTGATTTGCGTAGAATGGTTGTTCTGTTGAAAGCCGCTTCCGATATGGAACGCGTTGGTGATTATGCTGTAAATATTGCTAAAGAAACTATCCGTATTGGTAATGAGCCATTTATTACTTCGGTTGAGTTACTAGAAGATATGTGCTTAAAAGCAACTCAAATGTTAAGACAAATTGTGGATGCTTTTGTTGAAGAAAATACGACAAAGGCTAAAGAAATTGCTGAACTGGATGACCAAGTTGATGAAATGTATGGAAATATGATTAAACAATTAATGCAACTTTCAAGTTTGAAACCAGAAAGTGTTCCACAAATTACTAATCTAGCTTTCATTTGCCGTTATATAGAGCGTTGTGCAGATCTTGCAACAAATATCGCTGAATATTTACTGTATTTGAAAAAAGGTCAACGATTTGACCTAAACAATTAATTTTTGAGGACTCCTTTTTTAAAAGAGGAGTCCTTTTTCGTAATTTCCGGCTTAACTTTCAAATTTATTTGAATAGTTAATCTATATCGTTTAAAATATTTATAATTGTATATTTAAAAAGCGATGATGAAAAAAAGTAATATTATGAAGTGTTTCAGAGAGCTAGCATAAGGTGGGAGCTAGTACATGACATAATATGAATGGGCTTTCTAGCTACTGGTACTGAAATTATAGTAGGTACTAGCGTATAGTTACGTTATAACAAGTAGAGTGGACTAAGACAGTTACGTACAGATAATTTTGTTTTAGTCAATAAAGGTGGCACCACGGCTTATCCGTCCTTTTTGTGATGGAAAGCCTTTTTTTATTTGCGGATTATTCAACCTAAAATGTTAGAATCCGTAATAGAATGGACCATGTTGCGTCTTTTCTATCCAAATTTAGTAATAGAACATGAGCCGAGAGGAGTTAGTTGAGAATGATTAGTACAGATCAGCATTTTGTTATCCGTGAGTTACAAGGGGATATGATGACACCCATTTCTGTTTTTCGAAGTTTGAAGGGTAAACGAAAGGTATTATTTGAATCATCTGCAAAACATGAGGAAAGTGGTAGATATTCATTTATAGCGGTTGACCCTATTGCAGAATTAAGAGGCAACAATTATACTTACTCGTATTGTTTTGAAAATGAAGAAGTAGCTATTGAAGAAGGTTCTGTACTCGAAAAATTACGTGAAATCATGCCGATTCAAAATAATAGTTATCCATTTTCATTTTTTGGTGGAGCAATTGGTTATTTTGGCTATGATACTGCCTTTTATAGTGAAAAAATTGGTGAAGTATTACCAGATGAGCTAAATATGCCAGATGTGCATCTTTATTTTTATGATACATTTATTGTTTTTGATCATTTATTACAAACAGTTACAATTGCTTCGATTGATTTGTTTCAACAAAATCGTACTACTGAAAATATGAATCAATCGATTGAAAAAATTGAAGAAGAAATTAAAAGCGGCCAAACATTTCAACAAGATGAACTAGCTTCTGTTCAATTTCATCCAACGGTTCGTAAAGAGCAGTTTATTCAAATGGTTGAAAAGGCAAAAGAGCATATCGCTTGTGGAGACATTTTCCAAGTTGTGTTATCTCAAAGGTTCCATGCTTCATATAATGGGGATCCCTTTAGTTTATATAGAAAATTAAGAACATCGAACCCTTCACCATATATGTTTTATCAAGAGTATGATGAATATACGATTTTAGGTACTTCGCCAGAAAGTTTAGTAAAAGTAAATAATCGAATGGTAACAACAAATCCCATTGCCGGAACAAAACCTCGAGGTAAAACTTCTGAGGAAGATTTAGAATTAGAAAAACTTTTGCTTCAAGATGAAAAGGAAATAGCAGAACATAGAATGCTTGTGGATTTAGGCAGGAATGATATTGGGCGTGTGAGTAAAATAGGTTCAGTAAAGGTAAGTAAATATATGAACATTGAACGTTATAAATATGTCATGCATATCGTTTCTGAAGTAGTTGGCGAACTAAAAGATGAGATACATGTATTAGACGTATTAACATCATCTTTACCAGCCGGAACAGTATCAGGTGCTCCTAAGATACGTGCAATGCAAATTATAAATAATTTAGAAGAAAAAAAACGCGGAGTTTATGCAGGTGCTATAGGTTATATTTCAGTTAATGGGAATATGGATCTTGCGTTGGCAATCCGTACAATGATTGTAAAAGATGAAAAAGCGTATGTTCAAGCAGGTGCAGGAATTGTGTATGATTCAATCGCAGAATCGGAATATGAGGAAACGCTGAACAAAGCAAAAGCGTTATTGGAGGTCCAAAGATGATTTTATTAATCGATAATTATGATTCGTTTACCTACAATTTATATCAACAAATTTCAAATCTCGGTAAAGAAGTGAAAGTAGTTCGAAATGATGCTTTAACAATTGAAGATATTCGTGAACTAAAACCTGAAGCAATAATACTTTCCCCAGGGCCAGGTACGCCAAAAGAGGCAGGTATTACAGTAGATGTGGTAAAAGCATTATATAAAGAATTTCCGATTCTAGGGATCTGCTTGGGACATCAATCAATTGGTGAAGCATTTGGAGGACAAATTGTTCGTGCAAAAAATATAATGCACGGAAAACTTTCTAAGTTGTCATATGAGAAAAAAGGGCTGTTCAGTTATCTTGATGGTGAAATCAGTGTTATGAGATATCATTCTCTAATCATTGAACCGTCTACCCTACATGAAGATTTAGAGGTTATTGCCATATCATTGGATGATCAAGAAATTATGGCTATACAGCATAAACACTATCCAATTTACGGATTGCAATTCCATCCCGAATCAATAGGTACAGAAACAGGTACGAAAATGGTTGAAACTTTTTTAAATACCGCTGTAGTTTCAAGTTAATGTTCAAATAAGAGGCATGGACAAAAGATAACTTTCAACCAAAAGTCAGTATTACGTATAATAAAAATCCGCTAACGCTATATTAGAAAGTCGTTCGTTGGAGAGGCATGCGAAGACTCCTGCAGGATGTAGAAGCAGTCATGAGACCCCGGAGCTTTAGCTCCCGGAGGCTCATGGCTTCCCTGCGGAAAGCGAAGCATGCATCGGAAACGAACGTCGCTATATCAAAAAGGTACAATCCAAATTGAATGATGGATTGTACTTTTTCACTTATGTTCCAGCCTGTTATAAATATTGTTCAATTTCTTTTACAAATTTCGAAGGTTTATCTGTCGGAGAAAATCTTTTTACGACGTTTCCATCACGATCTATTAAAAACTTTGTGAAATTCCATTTTACATTTTTACCGAGTAGACCTTTTGTGTTTTCGGTTAAATACTTAAATAATGGATGTGCTGCTTCTCCATTAACCTTTACTAAATCATGCATTGGAAACGTAACCCCATAAGATAATCGACATGCCTCTGCGGCCTCACTACCTGATGAAAGTTCTTGTTTGAATTGATCCGAAGGGAACCCTAAAACTTCAAATCCTTGTTCGCGATACTTTTTATACAAATCTTCTAAATCATCAAATTGCCCAGCAAGACCGCATTTTGTAGCTGTATTTACAACAAGTAAAACTTTTCCCTTGTACCGTTCAAGTAAGTATTGTTCACCATTTTCAGTAGTGACTTTAAAGTCATAAATGTTCATGTAATCCCTTTCTTCCCTTAGTATTGCAGATGGTCTTCCAGTTTTGTATGTGCTTTCTTACTCAATACGAAGAGTATAACAGCAAATAAGAAGGAAGTAATTAAAAAAGCACTGATAAATGCAATTACTCCATTCCATCCCCACATTGACCAAAAGATTCCACCAATTGTTCCACCTACACTAGAACCGAAATAATAAGCAAATAAATACAGGGAGGATGCCTGAGCTTTGTCTTTTTTCGCACGAAAGCTTACCCAACCGCTTGCGATGGAATGTGATCCAAAAAATCCAAAAGTAAAAACAACAATCCCTACTATTTTTAAGAGTAGGTTCACATTAAGAGTTATAAGAGCCCCTGTAAACATAATGATAATTCCGATGAATAAAACCTTATGTCTGCCAAACTTATCTGAAAGGCTACCAAACCAAGCAGAGCTAAAAGTACCAACCAAATAGACGATAAATATCCAACCAACAATTCCAGCACTTAGGTTATAAGGCGACCCAACTAACTGGTAGCTTATGTAATTATAAAGTGTTACAAAGCCACCCATTAATGTAAATGCAATACCAAATAAACATATTAAACCGGGGTCTTTTAGATGGGTTACTAAAGATTTTGATAGGCCATTTAATTCAAGTTTTCTAGGAACAAAGTTTTTAGATTCTGGTAACGCCCAAACAAAATATATTGATACTAGTAAACTAATAATTCCTAATATGATCATTCCAGTTTGCCAACTAAATAGATCGGTCATCGTTCCCATAATTACACGACCAGAAAGGCCCCCAATTGAGTTTCCGCTTATATATAACCCCATGGCAATACCTAAACTTGACGGATCTACTTCCTCACCTAAATAGGCCATTGCTATTGCTGGAATACCTGCAAATACAAATCCTTGTATGACGCGTAAAAAAAGTAATATTTCAAAGGTTGGTGCGAATGCAAGGGCAATTGTCAATAATGATGCGGCAAAGATGGAAAAAGTCATCAATCGTTTTCGTCCCCAGCTTTCAGAAAGTGAGCCGAATAGAATTAAACTTATTGAAAGAACAATGGTAGCTAAAGAGAGTGATAAACTAGCTATTGTTGGTGATACACCATACTCCAACGAAAATTGCGGAAATAATGGTTGTGTAATATATAAGTTTGCAAAAACAATAAATGCAGCAGCAAATAAAGCTAGATTTGCCATTTTAAATTCTTTCGTACCTTTTTTAAGATAAGTCATGATGATTCGCCTCATTTTAATCGTCAGTTTATGACATTTTTTTGAACATGGAGCCTGAGTTTATTATAATAAGATAAATCATATAATGAAAATTGATTGTTTTTATACATCTTATAAAAATAAGTTATAAGGAGACTGAAGATGGATTTTACTTCGCTTGTTTATTTTCAAACTGTAGCAAAATATGAAAATATGTCTCGTGCAGCTGCAATTTTGCACATCTCTCAACCGGCATTAAGTAAATCCATTTCACTTTTGGAAGAAAATTTAGGGGTCATATTGTTTGATCGTAATGGCCGTTCCATTAAGTTAAATCGATACGGAAAGTTTTTCTTAGAACGAACTGAATTCATTTTAAGAGAATATGAACGTGCAAAAGAAGACCTTCAAAATATGGTAGCCCCAGGACTCGGGGAAGTATCTTTAGGTTTTATGCATACGCTTGGTTTACAAGTGATACCTTCGTTAATGACGCATGTGAAGAAGCCTTTTCCACATATGAAGTTCCAGTTAACGCAAAGCAATTCAAGTGTGCTAATGAAGAAGCTTGAGAATGGAGAATTAGATCTTTGTTTAATATCTTCTTTAGATACAAATAGGGACGTCGTTTGGGAAAAGCTTTGGGATGAGGAACTTTTCTTAATTGTTCCACAAAATCATCCGCTAATCGCTAAAAAAATAGTTAGTGTTGAAGAATTCGCCGAATATCCGTTTATTTCAATTAAAAAAGGAAATTCATTAAGACAATCAGTCGATGAGTTATTTAACAATAATGGTTATAAATTGAATGTAGCTTTTGAAGGGGAAGAAATACATACAGTAGCAGGATTAGTTGAAAGTGGGTTAGGGGTTTCATTAATTCCTAAAATTAAAGGGCTTGACCAGTATAATTTGAAGATTATTCGTGTTAATTCGAAAGATTGTAAAAGAGAAATTGGTCTTGCTTACGTTAATGGTCGATATTTAAGTGATGTAACATTACAATTTTTAGAATTTATACGTACCTACTTCAAGGCTAAGAAAAAATAAGTTAACACTTGCAAGTGTTAACCTATTTTTTACCAGTAAGAATTTTTGCAATTTCTTCAATTGTCATGGATGAATTCAATTCAAATTGGCCAATTTGAATATATTTTGCATATTCGGGTTTCGCTAAAAATAGCTCCAATTCTAAGCCGTTTTTTACAATACCTAAATCTTCGAGTTTTTTACCTATATCATAGGCGGTTAAACCTGAATAGATATGTAGTGTTGCTTCAACTGCGTTATTAGATGTTTTTGTAGCTTCTGGTTTGCCATTTGAAGTATTTGTTGTTTCATCTTGTACCTCATTGGAAGGTTTAATCGCTGTTCCGTCAGTTTGCTGCGAATTTTCTAGTAAAGCAATTTGTTCATTAGCCTTCTCTAATTGTTGTTGTAAAACTGAAATCTGTTCTTTATATTTTATTTCGTTATTATCTGATTTTGTACTCCCAAATTTATCAAATAAAACTAAACTTGCACCTATTAGAAAACAAGCTATTCCAAAAGCTCGGATAGAGGACCTGTTCATTTATTACCTCCACTATTTTTTAGTATGTCTCTAATCTGTTCTTCAGATAAAGTAGACAACTTACTAATTTCAGTAAAGGTATAACCTTGCTTATCAAGTTCAATCACTTGGCGTACAAGAATTTCATTAATAGGCTTGGACTTTTTTACCGTACTTTTACTATGGTCTTGTGAAGAAATGATTTGTTCTGTTAAATTGGGTTTATTCCTATTTAAAGCGCCTTTTTTTGGACTAGTCGGTGACTTAACATGAAAACTAGAATCTAGCAGTAATTCTTCTTCGACAACCTTTAAACGTCTTTTTAATGCATTTGTTTCTTGGTATATACTAATAGAAAGTTCTTCTACATCTTTTTCGATTTTTTTTGAAGTATCTTTTATGAAAAATGATATAATCATTAAAAGTATACCTATTATCAACAATATGATTGAAAAATCCACTTTGCTTCCTCCACTAATTATGTGTTTTAAATAATTTTAACATAAGAAAAGTTAATAATAAATCATAGTAGATTTTTCTTTAGATTATGTTATAATGGGTAAGTCGTATAAATCATGCTCAAAATAAATACAACTTTTCATATAGAGTGGGAGGGTTAATGATGCGCGTAAACATTACATTAGCTTGCACTGATTGCGGTGAACGTAATTACATTTCTAAAAAGAACAAACGTAATAATCCAGAACGTCTTGAACTTAAAAAATACTGCTCACGCGAGAAGAAAGTTACTCTTCACCGCGAAACAAAATAAGTTTTTGCGTCATTGCCAAAACCACTCAAGGTTTTGGCTTTTTGTTTTATATACATAAAAAAGGGGTAGTTTTCAAATGGACAAGAAAGAACTGCGTAAACTTGTTATGTCAAATTTAACACAACTAACAGACGTGCAATATTTTGAGTTATCAAAGATTATTATAGAGAAG
Organism: Ureibacillus manganicus DSM 26584; assembly: GCF_000772945.1. Lineage (GTDB taxonomy): Bacteria > Bacillota > Bacilli > Bacillales_A > Planococcaceae > Ureibacillus > Ureibacillus manganicus. Next base: position 23,457 of record NZ_JPVN01000011.1, on the reverse strand, counting down.
CTCTTGTTGGAAACTGCTATACAAAACGCTCAAACAATTGCAATTACTTTATCTAACAGACCTGAAGTAGATACATACTCGTTAATAGAAAAGCTATGGGAAAGAAAGAAAAAAGTTGTTGTACCAAAATGTTCACCAATTGACCGTTCAATGCAGTTCTATGAAATACAAAATTTTGACCAACTTGAAACTGTTTATATGAATTTACGAGAGCCTATTCCAGAGAAAACCATCCTAAGAAATTCCGATGAAATAGATGTAATTATTGTCCCAGGTGTTGTATATGATCTAAACGGATATCGTGTCGGTTTTGGTGGTGGATATTATGATCGCTATCTTGTAAATTATACAGGGACACTTATTTCTTTAGCATTTGATTTACAAATTAGAAAAGAAGTACCACGAGAATCACATGATGTTCCTGTTGATATTATCATTTCTGAAAAAAGCAGGATTGCTTGTTCGTCCAATCGAAAGGAGCTCTCAAATGAAATCAATGATTGATATATATGATTTACTAAAACAATATGGAACGTTTATTTATACGGGGGATCGAATTGGTGATTTAATGTTAATGGAAGATGAAATTCGAGAACTTTATAAAGCGCAAGTATTAGATGTGAAGGATTTTCAAACGGCACTGTTAATTATTCGTCACGAAGTAACAAAACTTGAGACAAAAAATAATAATTAAATAATGTGACCATTCAAATTAGAAGTGATTCTTTTTGGTTAGTATATTAGAAAACAGTGATATGAAATCACTGTTTTCTTTTTGGTAGATAAAAAATTATAATGTGTTTTTGAATTCCACTTAGGGAAGAACATCAGTTCAACGTATTTTGATTGAACTGTGTCTTTCGAAGGGAACCTTTTTATTAAAAGAACGTAAATATTATATGTGGGAATTGTAAAAAACATCTTGAATATTCTAATTTTCAGCATATTGCGTGTAATCCTAAACCTATTGCAATATAGCGAAAAAAATATTATGATAATCTTTGTCTCTCGGGATGAATGTTAAATTAATGTAAAATTTTTTTGAAATCTGTGAAATTTTTATCTTAAATACTAGAAAGGATGATTAGGAATGATGAAGTCAACAAAATGGCCAAAACATTCCATTTTGCTAATAGCGATAATTGCTACTTGGGTTAAAACAGCAATCACCTACCATACAAGTTTTGAAATTGACATTGAAAATGCAATGCAAGAATTTATTTTAATTATAAATCCTTTAAGCTTTTTACTATTTGTTTATGGAATATCATTGTTCTTCAACTCGCCAAAGGTTAAAAATAGTTATTTAATAATTGTAAGTACTTTACTTTCGATTGTACTTTATGCAAACGTAGCTTTTTACCGTTTTTATAACGACTTTATTACTTTGCCGGTATTATTCCAAACAGATAATGTTGGTCAATTAGGATCTTCGATTACAGAAATTGTAAATTGGTATGACTTTTTATTCTTCATTGATGTTTTAGTATTAATTATTGCTATGATTTTTATTCCTCAATTGGATAACAAAATTGCAATTCGAAAAAATGTTCGACGTGCATATTTTGTAATCGCATTGGCAATAGCGTTCTTAAACTTAGGATTAGCTGAAACTGAAAGACCTCAGCTTTTAACTCGTAGTTTTGATCGTGAAATACTTGTGAAAAACATTGGGACATATAATTATCACTTATATGATTTTTATATTCAGTCGAAATCGTCAGCTCAACGTGCACTTGCAAACGGTAGTGAGCTTGTTGAAATAGACAACTATGTTCAGGCAAATCAAGCTTCACCAAACGAAGAAATGTTTGGGAAGTACGCAGGTCGTAATGTGATTTTAGTTCAGTTAGAGTCATTGCAAAATTTTGTTATTAATAATGAAATGAATGGTGAAGTTGTAACTCCATTTTTAAATTCCCTAACAAATGACAAAGATACTTACTATTTCAATGATTTCTATCACCAAACAAGCTTAGGAAAAACGAGTGATTCCGAATTCATCGTTGAGAATTCATTATTCGGATTAGGTCGTGGGGCAGTATTCTTTACCCATGGTGGTAATACTTATAATTCCATGGCTGAACGCCTTGGAAACAACGGGTATTTTACAAATGTAATGCACTCTAACAACGATTCATTCTGGAATCGAGATATGATGTACAAAGCTCTTAATATAGATAAATTCTATGATGTAAATTCTTATTCAGTAACAGATGAAAATTCAGTGAACTGGGGACTAAAAGATATTCCATTTGCTGAGCAATCCGTAGAACTGATGACAGAAATGCCACAGCCTTTTTATTCTCGTCTGATTACGTTAACGAACCACTACCCGTTCTATTTAAATGAAGATGATAAGATGATACCTGAATATACATCTAATTCCGGTACATTAAATCGTTACTTCCAAACAGTTCGTTACTTAGATGAATCGATTAAAGTACTATTCGAACAATTAAAAGAAAAAGGGTTATATGAAAACTCAATCATTGTTATGTATGGAGACCATTACGGTATCTCTGAAAACCATAATAAAGCAATGGCAATGTACTTAGATAAAGAGGAAATTACAGCTTACGATAGTGCATTATTACAATCAGTTCCATTATTTATCCATATTCCTGGTTCAGGAGATGGGAAAGTAGTTGATGAAACTGCAGGACAAATTGATATTCGACCTACAGTTCTCCATTTACTAGGAATTGATACTTCGAATGACATGCAATTAGGTGCAGATCTATTCTCTGAGGAGCACGAAGAATTTGTTATATTCCGCGATGGTCGATTTGTAACAGATGAACTTATCTTTGCTGGTGAAACGTGTTTTGAGCGTCCATCAGGTGAGGAAGTAGACATTGCAGCGTGTCAACCTTATATAGATCGTGCGCAAGTTGAATTAAGTTACTCAGATAAAATTATTAATGGAGATTTGCTCCGTTTTTATGACGAAATGACAGGTAATTTACAGAAAGATGCTGTGCAATAATATAGACTGCGACTTGTTTTGATAACAAGTCGCAGTTTATTTTATGAAAATGATGGAAAAGAAAAAAGGACGACTCAATTAGATTGAGACGTCCTTTTTTTCTATAATTAGTGTAATGTTGGTGGATAGCCTTGGTTTAAAACAGTCATTACTGTAAACCATCCAAAAATCGCAAATGAAGCGATACCGAAAATTAGCGCAAGTACATTCTTGTTACGAATTGACTTAAATGCGCTTACTAGAGATAAAACTGCGATTAAAGCAAAAATAACCATTAATAAGTTCATTAAACTAGACACTCCTTTCGACATCAGAAAATGAATGTCGGTAGACAATATTCATTCTTATTGTAAAGCAACAAAATAGTTTTGTCGAGAACTAATCTTGACGTTTATATGAACAGTTGCTGTAATTTTTCCCAGACAACAGTATACTATTTGAAGAGGTGATATAAATGTTAAATGTAAAAGTATATTCATTAGGTCCTGTTCAAACGAATTGTTATATTGTCAGTAACAAAGAAAAAGAATGTATTATTTTTGACCCAGGGGAAGAAGCAGCAAAAATAATAAAGGTAATCGATACAAATCAGTATAAACCATTAGCAATTTTTTTAACTCATACACATTTCGATCATATAGGTGCGGTGGATTCTATAAGAGATAAGTATAATTTGCCACTCTATGTCCACGAGAAAGAAGTTAAATGGCTAAATGATCCAATGAAAAATGGTTCTGGAAAATATGCTGAGCTTCCAAATTATATAGTTAATTTACCCGATGAACAGCATATTATTCGTAAAGAACAAAAGATTGAAATAGGTGGATTTGAGTTTAATGCAGTATTTACTCCGGGACATTCTCCAGGTAGCATTTCTTATATTTTTCCGAATGACGGTTTTGCGGTTGTAGGTGATACTTTATTTGAGAGAAGTATAGGAAGAACAGATTTAATTGGAGGCTCTCACGAAGTGTTATTAAAATCGATTCATGAAAAACTTTTAACACTTCCAGAAAATACCATTATTTATCCAGGTCATGGCTCTTATACTACACCTGAAGCTGAAATGGAGATGAATCCTTTTTTAAATGGATTTTAGATGAAAAGGAAAAACACCGTTTGCATTTAAGCAAACGGTGTTTTAGTTATGAGATTTAGTGACCTCCACCAGGCATGTGAATGAACGTTGTATAGTACGTAAATCCTGCCCAGAAGACTGTTAAATATGCTCCGAAAATATACATGTACATTCTTTCAGAAAGGTTTAAGAAGCCTAATAATAAAAATAATCCAGTATTACCTATAAATAATAGCGAAATCTCATTCATATCTCCGAGATAGAAGAAAACGGCAAATATACCTGTAAACCAAGCCATAACTTTATACATGTTAGCCATGAAGAATCCCCTCCTTTTGCCATGCGACACAATTATCTCACGTTTTATTATAAATGATTTTGAACAATAATGTAAACTCATACTTTCAATAGTTTGTGACAATCAAGTGGAAATTATTAATATTTATGCGAAACTTTTATATTTATTTTATATTTACAGCTATCACAACTATTTAACATACTATCAATTTGAATTATATTGCTGTCTGGAAACAATACATCGATTTGTCCTTTTAGAAAAGATTCATGACATGCACAAATAACATGTGCATTTCCATGTAATTGATTCATAAATGGACAATTATAAATTGATAAAATAATTTGTTTTACACCATCTTTTTCAATGATTGATGGTATGTATCCGACTTGGTTAGCTGCCTCGGATAATAAGTCGATTTTTTCCTCAAAAGTTAATGAGTTTTTTAACTTCGTTTTATTTAATAATGACGACATCTCATTATAACCATCTTCATAACTGATTGATTTTATACTTTCAATTGCAGAATCGCCAATTTGTGAAATATATGAAAGCGTCCAACTTAACAATTTTTCGGGATCTCTTTTAGGAAAGCTAATATTTATTCCTTGTTCAGTTGCATTATAAACTCTTCCAGGGCGACCACCTTTTCCTGACTTCACAAATTCTGCTTGAACGATTCCTATTTCACATAATTTTGTTAAGTGTAATCTTGCAACATTTGGGTGTATGTTGAATTGTTCAGCAATTTCTTGTACAGTGAATGGTTTCTGGTTTCGTAGTACATATTGATAAATTTGATAGCGAGTTTCATCAGCTAAAATATTCATTACTTTTAAATTATTCATTAATTCACCTCATTTCATTAGCCCCGCATCTACCTTCCATTTTATATGTTCTAAATATGAAATGATAGGGAATTAAATAATAAATTTCAATTATAGAAATATCTTCAAAAAGTAGATTTAACGGGTAAATATCAAAATGATGTGTACTTACGGCTTAAAAATCTAGTTTGAACTATATTATTTTAGTCAAACAAATATGTTGGGAAAAAGGATTTAATATTTAAATATTTCAAATTATACTATTGCTAAATAATCGCGGTCGAAAAATCTATCATTATTGAGGTGTTGAAGTGTGAATGTAGAAATTGTAGTAGAAAATAGAAGTGAACAACTATTATTGAAAGCAATAATGTTTGGTGCATCGGATATTCATATAGTGCCGACAAGTAACAATTATTCAATCCATTTTCGAAAATATGGAAAATTATTTAATGCTGGGGAAATTTCTTTAGATTTAGGAACTAGAATGATATCCTATTTTAAATTTTTATCCTTGTTAGATATAAGTGAAAAAAGAAAGCCTCAAAGTGGTTCCTTTCAAAAGGAAATGCAACAGAAGCAATACGCTTTTCGAGTATCTACATTGCCATCAGTCTTCCAAAGGGAAAGCCTCGTCATTCGTCTTATGTTGCAAAATGCTACACATCCAATTTCCTCACTTTGCTATCACCAGAAATCAGCTGAAAAATTAATAAGTCTTATATCAAATAGACAAGGGTTACTATTGTTTTGTGGTGCGACTGGGTCTGGCAAGACAACGTCGATGTATTCATTAATAAATTACAGTAGTCAAGTATTATCTCGTCATGTTATTTCTTTAGAAGATCCAGTAGAAAACAGTCAGGAAAATTTACTTCAAATTCAAGTGAACGAGCGTGCAGGAGTTACATATGCAGCTGGACTAAGAGCAATTTTAAGACATTCGCCGGACGTGATTATGATTGGTGAAATTAGGGATCATGAAACAGCTAAGATTGCCATTGAAGCAAGCCTTACTGGTCATCTAGTACTATCAACGATTCATGCTAAGGATTCGGTGAATTGTATTTATCGATTAATGGATTTAGGCATCACTATTGAAGAAATTAGACAAGCACTAGTGGGAATAGTTGCCCAGTGCTTAGTTGAAGTTGAACAGGATAAAAGAAAAGCAGTATATGAAATTTTAAGTGATAGTTTTCTTTATGAGGCTATTTTAGCAACAATGCGCGGTCAACCCTATAATCTACCAAATTTTGATACACTCATATATCAAATGGAGTCAATTAGGATGGTGAAAAAACAACTTGTTTCAAAAAGTATTTAGTATTAGCAAACAAATAAAAAGAAGAATGGAAAGGCTGAGAGATCTTCCTTCATTCTTACAGAGGATGAGCACTCTATTAGATGAAGGATATACTCTTTCCGATTCGATTCATATACTTTTGCCATATCATGTTGATCATAACGATTATTGGTACAAAATGATTGAAGATAAATTGAGGAATGGTGATAACATCATTTCAATTTTTAAAAGTTTCTCTATTCCAGAGCAATATTTAATTTCAATTCAAATAGCTGAAGCAAATGGTGATTTGGCAAAAACTTTAAATTTAATTGCTCAACAAATGGATTTTCATGAAAAACTCAAAAAGAAATTGACAAAGTTACTTGTTTATCCAATTTTTTTACTTCTATTTTTAGCTGCCATTTTTGTTGGATTTAGAACTTACTTTATGCCAAACATTGAACAAATTGTAAATTCGCGAACACCAAATGATAATTCAAATTTTACTATTTCTAAAGTATTTTTATATTTCCCTGAAATACTGATCGGTTGTCTGATACTTATTACAGTTCTTAGTGCCTTTATTATTTTGAAAATTAAAAAACAACCTATTCATCTCCAATTAGAAATTCTCACTACTATTCCGATAATAGGTTACTTTTTTAAAATGCATATAACGAGGCAGTTTTCAAGAATGATAGGAAGTTTGTTAATCGGAGGTTTTTCCTTGCAACAAACATTAGAAATATTAAAAGAACAGCAGCTAAATAAATATTTAAATTTTTTAGCAACAAGTATTGAAAATAAGATTATTTACGGTGATTCCTTTTCAAGTGCGGTTCAATTATCAGGATACTTTTTCCCTAAATTCCAGGACTTCATTAAACATGGGGAAAAAAGCGGTTATTTAGGAAAAGAAATGATTATTTATAGTGATTTATTAGAAGAAAAATTGCACTCCACATTAAAGACCGGACTATCATTTGTACAACCACTATTCTTTATCTTAATTGCGTTAGCGATTATTGCCGCTTATCTTAGTATTCTACTTCCAATGTATAACATAATTGAAATTATATAATAAAGGAGCATAAACAATGGTGAAAAATCAAAAGGGTTTTACTTTAGTAGAAATGTTAATAGTGTTATTGATTATTTCAGTTTTAATAATTGTTACCATTCCCAATGTAACTAAACATTTCGCCTCAATTGATTCAAAAGGTTGTGAAGCTTTTGTAAATATGGTTCAAGGACAAGTTGAGGCATATAAAATAGATTTTCATAATTATCCAACCTTAGAGGAATTAGCAACAGGTGGGTTTATAAAAGATAAAGATGCAAAGTGTCCAGATGGTCGTTCAATTATTATTGTTGATGGTAAGGTTGACGTTGTTGAAAAAAATGATGAGCCGAATCAGGATTGAAGATAAATATCATAATAGTTTGTAAATGTAAGGTGTGAATGTAGACAATTGAATAGTTTAAATAATCAGCGTGGTTTTACGTTCATTGAGATGTTAATTGTTTTGTTCATCCTTCTCATAGTTTGCGCCATAATATCACAATTAACTCTAAGGACTTTTGAAAAGATTGCTATCGATCAATTTATTGCTCAGGTTTCACTTGATATTCAACAAATGCAAACGTTAGCCATGAAAGAACACATCTATACTGTTATTGAATTTTATGATGATAACTCCTATAAGGGTTTTTTACAAAACGAATATTTAAATCCCACATTTGAGAAGTGGCTTCCAGAAGGAATTACTTTCTTTGAAAATAGCACTATTAGAAGAATTAGTTTTAATAAGTATGGGGATATCGCACATTTTGGAAAATTAGTGTTCTTCTCGCCTAATGGACGTCATGAAATAATTTTGAATATTGAAAAAGGAAGGTTAAGAATAATTGAACAATAAAGGAATTTCATTTGTTGAAACTTTACTAACCGTTGCAATTATCCTTGTTTTAACAGGTTTCCTAATACCATTAAGCTCAAAACTTTATGAATCACTATTTATAAAAAAACTAGATTTACATGTATCAGAAGTTGCCTATAATGCAGCAAAACAAATTAAAGACAAAGGTATAAACGCTGGTTCTGTTAAAATTGACGATAATAATTTTCAGTGGTCATTCGATGGACAAAAGCTTTGTGTGAATTATCAATTATTTAAAGAGGTTGAAATGAAATGTTTCACTCAAAATGGGCTCATTTAGAACGTGGATATACAATACTTGAAGCGTTATATCAATTGGTTGTTTTTCTACTTTTTTCACAATTAATTATAATTATTTTTCTATGGATTCAAAAACAAAATGATATTTATTTAACAGCTGAACATACAATGTGGGAGATATTTATAAACGACTTTCAAAATTATCTAGTTAATATTAAAGAAATAAAAGTTACAGGACATCAAGATAAAATTGAACTAACTTATATCGATGACAGTGCCAGCATTCAAATCGGTCAACTAACTGATGTTATTAGAAAACAAGTTAGACATTTAGGAAACGTACCAATGTTGATAGGTATACAAAATTTAAAGTTTGAAATACAAGGGAATGACTTAAAGATGATCGTTAGATTTCCAGACGGCAAAGTAAAGGAGAGAACATTTTTTGTTCAAATACATTCAAAATGAAAAGGGTAGTAGTTTTTTGTTAGGAATACTTTTGCTATTTGTTTCCCTTACTTTTTTTAGTTACTATATTCAATCATATCAATCCCAAATAAATATTTATAATCAATTGGAATTCGTCAATGTTCGTGCTACGATAAACTTACTAGCAGAAATAAATAGAAATTAAGTCTTTTGTAGCAAAGTAGGTGGAAACATGCGAAAAATTTATTTAGTTGGATTCATGGGTAGTGGAAAAAGTGTAATTGGGCGAAGATTAAGCTTTTTCCTAAAGCTACCTTATTACGATATGGATCGAGAAATCGTTAAACAGCAAGGGATGTCAATTCCTGAAATATTTGAAAAATACGGCGAGGAATACTTTAGAAAGATTGAAACCGATTTTTTGCGTAATTTCCGAGACGAGGCATGTATCATTTCAACTGGTGGTGGTGTTGCACTCAATGAAGAAAATCGGAAAATTATGCGGAAAACTGGGTTAGTATTTTTTCTTGACGCTATTTTTGACGATATATACCTAAGAATAAAAAATGATAAAAATCGACCAATTGTTCAAAAATCCACAAAAAATGAATTGGAGCAATTATTCTTCTATAGAAGAAAATTTTATAGATCCGCAGGGCACATTAGAGTATTAACCGAAAATAGAAGTATTAGGCAAATTGTTGAATATATTGCATTCCAGGTTAATAGACTTAAAGGCGAATGAAATCGATAAAATTCTAAGTAATATTCGTCTTTTGCTTTATTTTTATAAAAGGATTGTCTTTTTACCTAATGTAATGTTAGGATATAGCTGTAAATAGTATTTTGAACATTGAATTTTAAATACTGTGCGGATGAATGTACGTGGAGAGAACGTGAACAAGTTATGCTAAGCATAATGCATCCTACGAATCCCTTAATGTTAAGAGAATGTTCTTAGTAATTAATGGGTACATATTTGTAGTGAAGATAAAAAAACGTCGCCGAAGGAGCAAGTAGTTTAGCTATGAATCTCTCAGGCAAAAAGACTCGTACAGGACGCGTCTCTGGAGAGCGCTGTTATTATAATATTATTGATTATTGTTATCAATCAACATAACAGCCACCAACGAGGAAAGCCTATATAAACCTAATTTATCTCATAGGAATAGGTGTAACTTTCAGGTGCAAGGACAGGGGATTTCTCAGTAACTGAGGGATTCTTCTGTCTTTTTTTATGGTCCCTCAATTAGTTTTATAGGAATTTAAAATTATTTTGTAAGGGGAGATAATATGGAAACCAATTTAAAGCGAACGCCATTATTTGATGAATATGCAAAATATGGTGGGAAAACGATTGATTTTGGTGGTTGGGAATTACCTGTTCAGTTTTCATCAATAAAGGAAGAACATGATGCAGTACGTCATCGCGCGGGACTTTTTGATGTGTCACATATGGGTGAAATATTTGTGGAAGGCAATGATTCACTAAACTATCTACAAAAACTATTATCAAATGATATCTCAAAAATTCAAATTGGTGCTGCTCAGTACAATGCAATGTGCTATGAAAATGGTGGAGTGGTAGATGATTTAATCGTTTACAAACTTGAAGATAACCGTTACTTATTATGTGTGAATGCTGCAAATATTGAAAAAGATTTTGATTGGATGTTAAGTCACAGTGAAGGTGAAGTAACAATTACAAATAAATCAAGTGAATTTGCACAAATAGCACTACAAGGTCCATTAGCTGAAGAAGTTTTACAAACGTTGACAAATGAAAATCTTTCAGAAATTAAACCTTTCAAATTCCGTGATCAAGTGGATGTATCGGGTAATAAAGTTCTTGTTTCTCGTAGTGGGTATACTGGTGAGGATGGCTTTGAACTTTATGGTGCTCCTGAAGCTATTGTTGATTTATGGAACAAGATTTTGGATGCGGGTAAAGAACAAGGGGTTGTACCTGCTGGATTAGGAGCACGTGATACCCTTAGATTTGAAGCTGGTCTACCATTATATGGTCAGGAGTTATCAAAAGATATCACTCCTCTTGAAGCAGGCATAGGTTTTGCTGTGAAGTTACAAAAAGAAAGTGATTTTATCGGAAAAGAAGCGCTAACAGAACAAAAGGAATCTGGATTACCACGTAAAATTGTTGGTGTCGAAATGATCGATAAAGGAATTCCTCGTCATGGATACAAAGTATTTAAAGATGGTGTCGAAATAGGGGAAATTACTACAGGTACTCAATTGCCATCAACAAAAAGAAATGTCGGTTATGCTCTAGTAAACTCTAATTTCACAGAACTAGAAACTGAACTAGAAATTGAAATTCGTAACAAAAAACTAAAATCAAAAGTTGTGGCAACACCTTTTTATAAACGCTCAAAATAAAAGGAAAGAGGGTCTAAAAAATATGACACATCGTTATCTTCCAATGACGGAAATTGATAAAAAAGAAATGCTGGAGACAATTGGCATTAATAGCATTGATGAACTATTTTCAGATATTCCAGAAAAAGTTCGTTTCAACGGTTTATATAACATTCCTAAAGCAAAATCAGAGTCTGCTTTATTAAAAGAATTAAAACAACTTGCTGCTAAAAATAGTGATACAGATGCAAATGTATCGTTTTTAGGGGCTGGTATTTATAACCACTATAAACCAATCATTGTGGACCATGTCATTTCACGTTCTGAATTTTATACGGCTTATACACCTTATCAACCAGAAATTTCACAAGGTGAATTACAAGCTATTTTCGAGTTCCAAACAATGATTGCTGAACTTACTGGTATGGATTTAGCCAATTCATCGATGTACGATGGAGGAACGTCTCTTGCTGAAGCTGGAATGTTAGCAGCAGCTCATACAAGACGTAAAAAGCTTTTAGTTTCTGAAGCAATTCACCCAGAATATCGTGATGTCGTAGCAACTTATGCAAAAGGTCAATCAATTGAAGTCGTTACTATTCCAACAAAAGATGGAGTAACAGATATCGAATCGTTAAAAGGATTACTCGATAGTGATACTGCGGCAGTGATGGTACAATATCCAAACTTCTTTGGTCAAATTGAAGATATTAAAACAATTGGTGAACTAGCTCATGATGCAAAAGGTCTATTTGTTGTATCTTCTAACCCTCTAGCTTTAGGAATTTTAACACCACCTGGAAAACTTGGAGCGGATATTACAGTTGGAGATGCGCAGCCATTTGGTATACCTGAAAGCTTTGGTGGACCTTACTGTGGTTATTTTGCAACAACAAAACAATTAATGCGTAAAGTACCTGGCCGTTTAGTAGGTGAAACGGTAGACCAAGAAGGGCGCCGTGGATTTGTATTAACATTGCAGGCACGTGAGCAACACATTCGTCGTGAAAAAGCAACTTCTAATATTTGTTCAAACCAAGCATTACTAGCTCTTGCTTCATCTGTTGCTATGACTGCATTAGGTAAAAAAGGTGTTCAAGAAATGGCTAAACAAAATATTGTAAAGACTCGTTTCGCAAAAAATGCTTTTGAAGCTGCTGGTTTTGAAGTTCCATTCCAAGGTGCACATTTTAACGAAATTGTTGTGAAAACGAAAAAATCTGTTCAAGAAATAAATAAAAATTTATTGGAAAAAGGTATTATTGGTGGATTCGATTTAGGTCGTGTTTATCCAGATCTAGAAAACCACGTATTAATCGCAGTAACTGAATTACGTACAAAAGAGGAAATTGAAAGCTTAGTAGCGGAAATGGGGGCTTACAATGCATAACGAAAACCAATCACTAATTTTTGAACTAACAAAAGAAGGCCGTGTTGGTTATAGTTTACCTGAGTTAGATGTTGAAGATATTGACTTATCTGAACTATTGCCTGAAGGATCAATTCGCGAAGAAGCTGCAGAACTTCCAGAAGTTGCAGAGCTTGATATTATGCGTCACTATACAGCGTTATCTCGTCGTAACCACGGTGTTGATTCTGGATTCTATCCACTAGGTTCTTGTACGATGAAATATAATCCGAAAATTAATGAAAATGTAGCTCGTATCTCTGGATTTGCTAATATCCATCCTTTACAAGATGAGTCTACAGTACAAGGCGCAATGGAATTACTTTACAATCTACAAACATCTCTTGTTGAGATCACAGGTATGGATGAAGTAACTTTACAACCAGCAGCAGGTGCTCATGGTGAATGGACGGCTCTTATGATGATTCGTGCATTCCATGAAGCAAATGGTGAAGGTCACCGTAATAAAGTAATCGTACCTGACTCTGCTCACGGAACGAATCCTGCTTCAGCTGCTGTAGCTGGATTTGAAACAATTACAGTAAAATCTAATGAAGATGGTTTAGTGGATCTTGATGATTTACGTCGAGTTGTTGGAGAAGATACTGCTGCTCTTATGCTAACAAACCCAAATACATTAGGTTTATTTGAAGAAAACATTATTGAGATGGCAGACATTATTCATAGTGTTGGTGGAAAAGTGTATTATGACGGAGCGAACTTAAATGCAGTAATGTCTAAGGCTCGTCCTGGTGACATGGGCTTTGACTGCGTTCACTTAAACTTACACAAAACATTCACTGGTCCACACGGTGGAGGAGGCCCTGGTTCAGGTCCAGTTGGGGTTAAAGCGGATTTAATTCCATTCTTACCAAAACCTGTTTTAGTGAAAAAAGAAGATGGTACGTTCCACTTTGATTATGACCGTCCGCAAGCAATTGGACGTGTAAAACCATATTACGGTAACTTCGGTATTAATGTTCGTGCATATACCTACATCCGTACAATGGGGCCAGAAGGACTAAAAGAAGTAACTGAATATGCCGTTTTAAATGCAAACTATATGATGCGTCGTTTAGAACCTTATTTTGATCTTCCATACAACCGTCATTGTAAACATGAATTTGTATTATCTGGTCGTCGCCAAAAGAAATTGGGAGTACGTACATTAGACATGGCAAAACGTTTGCTTGACTTTGGCTATCATCCACCAACAATCTATTTCCCATTGAATGTTGAAGAAGGTATGATGATAGAACCAACGGAAACTGAATCTAAAGAAACGTTAGATGCATTCTGTGATGCAATGATTCAAATTGCAAAGGAAACAGAAGAAAACCCTTCAATCGTTCAAGAAGCACCTCATACAACGGTTGTAAGTCGTTTAGATGAGACACGAGCAGCGAGAACTCCAGTTTTACGTTATCAAAAATTATAGTAAAATGACAAAGGGCTCGTCTTGAAAGTTATACTTTCAAAACAGCCCTTTTACTTTTTAACTGAAATTTTGCGAGCAATTTAGTTGGAAATTGAGAGTTTAGTACTAATCGCAGTAATTAAATTTCGAGAGTTTCCTCTATTATATAGTAGAATTTTGATTCTATTAATTACGTGTTATTTTTATTAAAAAAAGACTTGTATTAATAAACATTAATACAAGCCATTTAAGCGTTGAACAATTCTACGCTTTTGTTTTAATCTTTCCTGTCCAAGTTTTGAAACCACCTTGTAACTGGTAAAGTTGATTGTATCCTTTTTTCTTAAGGAATAGTGCAGCTCTCGCACTACGTCCAGAATTTTGGCAGTATAAGTATACTGGTAAATCAGGACGGATTTCTTTGTAACGTTGGCGAAGCTGTGTGGAAGGAATGTTTCTGGCACCAAGAACATGTCCAGCATCAAACTCTTTCGTTTCACGAACGTCAATTAATTGGGCTTTTCGATATCCTTGTATAAACTGATCTTGTGTTAGGTTCGAAACCGCCTTTTTCAAGCGTAAAGAATTTACTACTACATACACAATTATTACAACAAGTATAATCGCAATCGTATAAAGTACTTGCACAGATTATTTCTCCTTTCTATCTCTACTCCATTATAAAAGAGAAAGTAGCGATAGTTCAATCAGTTTGATAAAATAGATTACATTGTGAGGAGATGAAGATATGAAAACGAAGTGGTATTTTATTAATTCTGGTCCTAGTCGTCCATCTTATAACATGGCTTTAGATGAAGCATTATTAGAATTTCACAGTAAAGGTGAAATCCCACCTGTCATTCGATTTTATGAGTGGAATCCAGCTACTCTATCAATCGGTTATTTTCAAAGTGCAGAAAAAGCAATAAATTTGAATGCCGTAAAGTCGCAAAATTTAGGGTTTGTCCGTCGTCCAACTGGAGGACGTGCAGTTTTACATGATAGCGAACTTACTTATAGTATAATCGTAACGGAAGATTACCCTAATATGCCTGCAACTGTTACTGAAGCATATCGTGTACTAAGTGAAGGTTTACTACTAGGATTTCAAAATTTAGGATTAAATGCTTATTTTAGTATACCTGATTCTGAGGAAAAACTAATGGATTTAAAGAAACCGAAAAGTGAAGTTTGTTTCGATGCGCCAAGCTGGTACGAACTAGTTGTCGAAGGTAAGAAGGTAGCAGGAAGTGCGCAAACTCGACAAAAAGGTGTAATATTACAACACGGTGCGATTTTATTAGACCTTGACGAAGATAAATTGCTTTCAGTATTTAATTTTTCTTCAGATGAAGCAAAAGAAAAGATGCGATTGCAGTTACCAGAAAAGGCTGTAGCAATTAATCGATTAACAGATCGAAACATTACCATTCCTCAATGTATAGAAGCGTTTAAAAAAGGTTTTGAGGATTCTTTGGATATTGAGCTTATACCTTATGAATTAACCGATGACCAAAAGATATATGTAAACCATTTAGAGGAATCAAAATATATGTCAGATGAATGGAATTATAGAAAATAAATTATATTACTTTTTGTTATAAAATATTTACAAAAATTTTTTAATAGTTCCAATCCTTGTATTTTATTGGTTTTTAACATTTTCAAAAAAATCAACCCCTTGCATTGAAATATTTTATGAGGTAATCTTTTCTAAGTGAATATTTTTACTACATCTAGTGTTGCTATAAAATGCTATAACACAATATATTGTGTTTGGTAGAGAGATGATAGTATACTAGATGTAGAATTTAGAAAAGGGAGGCTGCCTGATGGTATTGGTAGATGCAAAAGAAGCAACCATCCTCGTAGATCAACTAAACAAAGATATTGAGAACTTTCCTCAAGTCCATCCAATTACACCAGATATGCATATTACACACAAAGGTGTATCAAGACTAGTCATGATTGACCGTTATTCTTTTAAGGATACGGAAAAGAAAACGTTAAAAGCTGGAGATTTTGTAGTTTTAACGATTAAAGAAGATCCTAAGTTTCCAGCACGTGGTTTAGGATATATTCAATCGATTGATATTGAGACAAAAAAAGCAGAAATTTTAATTGAAGAAGAATATCGTCACGTTTTAGATCATCCTAATGAACAAGAGACGGGAGTTATTCTACGTTCACTAGACGTAATTGAAAAACCTTTAGAAATATACTATGAACAAATTGCTAAACGTAATGCCACAGGACTTGCTTCTGTTGAAAAAAACGAAGAAGATCGAGAAAAATGGTTCAATAAGTTTTATGAACAATTAGTTTCATTGAAATTTGTACCAGCTGGTCGTGTCCTATATGGTGCTGGTTCACAAACAGATGTAACATTCTTTAACTGTTATGTTATGCCATTTGTACCTGACAGTCGTGAAGGTATTAGTGATCACCGTAAGCAAGTAATGGAAATCATGAGCCGTGGTGGCGGAGTTGGTACGAACGGTTCAACACTTCGTCCACGTAACACGTTAGCGCGCGGTGTAAATGGTAAATCAAGCGGTTCTGTATCTTGGCTAGATGACATAGCTAAATTGACACATCTTGTAGAACAGGGTGGGTCTAGACGCGGAGCTCAAATGATTATGCTGGCAGATTGGCACCCTGATATTGTTGAATTTATAATTTCGAAAATGCAAAATCCACGTATTTTGCGTTATTTAATCGAAAATACAAATGAAGAGCTAATCACTCGTCTAGCACAAGAAAAATTAAAATTTAAACCTTTTACTGCTCAAGAAGAAGCAATGTATCAAGGTATTGTAAACTATAAGAACTTTCCTGGCTTGGGTGGCTTTAACGAAGCTATCATAAAAGAAGCTGAACAAAAACTTCGTGATGGTGGAACTTACAGCGTTCATAACTCTGAGTTCTTAACTGGAGCTAATATCTCAGTTACTTTAACAAAAGAGTTTATGGCTGCAGTAGAAAATGATGAAGAATATGAACTTCGTTTCCCTGATGTAGCAAACTACACACCTGAGGAAATGGCTATATATAATGAAAAATGGCACGAAGTAGGGGACGTTAGAGAATGGGAAAAACTTGGGTATCCTGTTCGCACATATAGAACAATTCGTGCACGTGAACTTTGGAATTTGATCAATGTTTGTGCCACATATGCTGCGGAACCAGGTATTTTCTTCATTGATAATGCTAATGACATGACAAATGCTCGTGCATACGGGCAAAAAGTGGTTGCTACAAATCCATGTGGTGAACAACCTCTCGCTCCGTTTTCAGTATGTAACTTAGCAGCTGTAAACTTAGCACAATTCGCGATTAAAGATCAACAAACAGTTGATTACGAAGCCCTTAAAGAAACAGTACGTACGGGCGTACGTATGCAAGATAATGTTATCGAAGCAACACCTTACTTCTTAGAAGAAAACCGTAAACAAGCTTTAGGGGAACGTCGTGTTGGTCTTGGAGTTATGGGTCTGGCAGACTTATTAATCTACTGTGAAAAAGAGTATGGTTCTGAAGAAGGTAACAAACTTGTAGATAAAATCTTTGAAACGATTGCAGTAACTGCCTATGAAACATCTATTGAACTTGGTAAAGAACGTGGTAGCTTCCCATTCTTACAAGGTCAAACGGAGGAAGAAACAAATCGTTTAAGACAAGCTTTCATTAACACAGGTTATATGAGTAAAATGCCAGAACACGTGCGTCAAGGCGTACTTGAAAATGGCATTCGCAACTCTCATCTTTTAACAGTTGCTCCCACAGGATCGACTGGGACGATGGTTGGAGTTGCCACAGGGCTTGAACCTTATTTCTCGTTCGTTTATTACCGTTCAGGCCGCCTAGGTAAGTTTATTGAGGTAAAGGCTGAAATTGTAAGGGAATATTTAGATCGTCATCCTGAAGCAGATGAAAACAATCTACCAAATTGGTTCATATCTTCTATGGAATTATCTGCAGAAGCGCATGCTGATGTGCAATGTGTCATCCAACGTTGGGTAGATTCATCGATTTCTAAAACTGTTAATGCACCGAAAGGCTACACTGTAGAACAAGTACAAAAAGTTTACGAACGTTTGTACAAAGGTGGCGCAAAAGGTGGTACTGTTTATGTCGATGGAAGTCGTGATACACAAGTACTTACATTAAAAGCAGAATCTTCTCATGATGAGCAATTATCATTTGATGAGCTAAAAGAAGAAGAAATAAAAGAAAAGCAACCAGTTGTATTAGTTGATACAATTGCTCCGCTTCAAACTACAAATGTAACAATTGGATCTGAAGTAGGGAATACGTGTCCAGTTTGTCGTCAAGGTACAGTCGAAGAATTAGGTGGTTGTAACACTTGTACAAGCTGTGGTGCGCAACTAAAATGCGGTCTATAAAATAAATAATAGGGAGATGCTCTGAAAGTATTACTTACAGAGCATCTCCCTTTTTTAACCCCAAAAATAATCGTATGTATTTTTCACAATCAATACAATTGTCATCAATATAAACAAAATGCGTACAAAAGAAGTCCCTTTTTTTAGTGCAAACTTCGTCCCTATAAACGCTCCAACAATCATTGAAACGCCCATAATTAAGCCATATAGGAATACTACTTCCCCTAATATTAAAAACATAATGAGGGCTGCGATATTGCTAGCAAAGTTTAATAATTTTGCATTTCCTGCAGCTTGTAAAAAATCAAACCCCATCAAGAGAAACACAAAAATGATAAAAGACCCTGTTCCTGGTCCAAAAAATCCATCATAAAATCCTAACAACAATAAACTCCCGACAAAAAGAGTACCGGTTTTCCATGTGAATGGTTTATGAGCATCAGTAGAACCCCAATTTTTCTTTAAAACTGTAAAAATTAGCACTACGATTAGCATGACAATAATTAAGGGGGTTAAAATACTTGAATCTATTAAATGTACTGTATAAGCCCCTAACATGGAAAAGATAAACACAAAAGGAACAATTGGCCCCATTAGTTTTAAATCTACTTTTCCTGCTTTAAAAAAAGTGATAGTGCTTGTTAAATTCCCCATAGTCGCTGCTAATTTATTGGTTGCAATCGCTGCTGAAGGGGGTAATCCTACTGATAGCAATGCTGGCAATGTTATTAACCCACCACCCCCGACAGTAGCATTAATAAATGCGCCGACAAAGCCAAAAAATACAAGAATAATACAAGTGAAAAAATCTAATTCCATGATGCTATCCCCTATAAAAAGTAATATCGAAATCTTATCTAATTTGCCGGAAAATGTAAATATACCATTACAAAAAAATAAAAAAGAGAGTTTGGTAACTTTCCAAACTCTCTTTGAACTTAATCGTGATGTAAAACTTTTGCAATTTCAGGATTTTTTTCTACTTCATGAAGTTTCTTAAATGATGCGATTGATACTTCAACCATGTCATCCTTTGGTTCTTTTGTTGTTAATAATTGAAGCCACAAACCAGGATAGCCTAAATACTTTAGTACAGGAACTTCTCTTACAGCATTCGTCGCTTGTAATACTTCAAATGAGATTCCGATTACGACAGGAATTAATAATACTCGAATCACAACACGTAACCAAAGGGGATCTGTTGGGAAAAAGAAATATACAAACATCCCGACAATAACTGTAAATAAGATGAAACTTGACCCGCATCGATAATGTAGGCGAGATTGTTTTTGTACATTTTCGACTGTTAGATCTAAGCCGTTTTCGTAACAATTGATGACCTTATGTTCTGCGCCGTGGTATTGGAAAACCCGCTTAATAATTGGCATCATTGAAATGAAGTACAGGTAAGCAAAAAGTAAAATTAGTTTAATAACTGTTTCAAGTAGTATCTGTCCTGTTTTATCTGGAATCCAAGTTTTAAATAATTCAGCGATAAATACTGGAACCAAAGTAAACACAAATTTTCCAAATAAAAAAGATAGAACTCCAACAACCGCAACACCTAATATCATTTGCAGCTTTGACATTTCTTGAACATTTTCTTCTTCTTCTCCAGGACTTACATCGTAACGATCTCCTGAAAATTGCATATGTTTTGCACCAATCCCAGCAGATTCAATTAAAGCTATGTTTCCTCTTAAGAAGGGTATTTTCTTTAACTTTTGAAGTAAAGGTTTCTTTTCTTTTTTTGCATAATAATACTCAATTGAATCATCGTTACGACGAATTGCTGTAACGGTATGATCTTTTCCACCGAACATAACACCTTCTAAAAGTGCTTGTCCCCCATATACAGGTGTTTTATTGCTCAATATGTACACCACTCTCTACAAGAATCTAAAAATAGTAACTATTACATTGTACTAAATTTTCATAAAAAGCACTACGTCTAAGCATATGAAATTAAGGTTTTGGTGAAACTATAAGAAAAAAATGAGGTGTTTCTATGTTTAGAACAGCATTATACACAAGTCTTGCAGCGGCAATCTTTCTTACTTTAGCATTGAGTGGGTTATCCCTATTTAAATTCATTCAATGGAAACCTTTAGATTATACTGAGAGATTTCACATTCTTCAAAATAGTCACGGGTTTTTCCAATGGTTGTTTTTAGGGATCATTCTTTTTATTATTATTTTTATTTTCTATTGGATTATGCAATACGTTGTATTAGTGCCTGCTTTTGTATCATCACTACTGATTGGTGGTTTGATCGCATTAATTGTAGAGTGGTTTATTTTTGAGTTGCCTGCAGAATTGAATTCATTTACAAAATTATCAGTACCATTTATGATCACAGTCATCGTAACAGCTAGATTTGTTTTTGAGACAGCAAGTTTTCATTTTCAAGCGAATTCAAATGAAAAACAAAATGAGTTGCCGTATGAAGACACTGTGATAAAATAAAGTAGTAATTTATGGTGAATGCCACAGATTTTTCAATGTTTAATAATGAATTTACGCAAAAAGTGCCATTTATCGCTATATTCGCGGGTGCAATACGCCGCGGTTAATGGTTTGATTGGGGGAAATGAGATGAAAATCTTAGTTTTGAATGGACCGAATCTAAATCGATTAGGTAAAAGAGAGCCTGAAATATATGGAAAAGAGACATTAGAAGATATTGAAGCAAGATTATTAAAACTTTCTAATGAATTTAATGCCTCACTAGATTTCAGACAATCGAATCATGAAGGTGTTCTAATTGATTGGATTCATGAAGCAGAAGATACTGGTGTTGATGGTATTGTATTCAACCCTGGTGCATACACACATACCAGTATTGGACTTCGTGATGCTATTGCAGGAATTGAAGTTCCTGTCATTGAAGTACACATATCCAATATACATAAACGAGAAACTTTCCGTCACACATCGTTATTAGCACCAGAATGTGTTGGTCAGATATGTGGATTAGGGACACTGGGATACGATTTAGCTTTAAGAAAATTTTTAGAGAACTAAATGGGGGAAACTTACTATGACGAAATTAGAAAAACTAAGAAGTGCTTTAGTAGATCAAAACGTTGATGCATTATTAATCACTAGTGAATTTAACCGTCGTTATATTACAGGATTTACTGGAACTGCAGGTGTAGCAATCGTATCTCAAAATGATGCGGTTTTTATTACTGATTTCCGATATACGGAACAGGCAAAAAAACAAATTAAAGATTTCCGTATAGTGAAACACGAAAAACTTATTGGTGATGAAATAGCATCTCAAGTAGAACAAATGGGTATAAAATCTTTAGGATTTGAAAAAGATACGGTAACATTTGCTTCTTACGAAGAATATAAATCAAAAATTAAAGCGGATTTAATACCTCTTTCTGGGTTAATTGAAAAAATTCGCTTGATAAAGACAAATGAAGAGATTAATATTATTAAGGTTGCATGTGAAATTGCAGATAATGCATTTACACATATTCTTAATGTCATCAAGCCAGGAATGACTGAGCTTGAGGTATCGAATGAATTAGAATTTTTCATGAGAAAACAAGGTGCCGATTCTTCATCTTTTGATACGATTGTTGCTAGTGGATTACGCAGTGCACTACCACATGGTGTCGCAACAGATAAGGTGATAGAAAAGGGTGATTTTGTAACATTAGATTTTGGTGCATACTATAATGGCTATGTTTCAGACATTACTCGTACAATTGCGGTTGGAACGCCTTCACAGCAATTAGTTGATATGTATGATGCAGTGTTAGAAGCACAACTGTTAGCACTTAAAAACGTTGGACCTAACATGACTGGAATCGAAGCAGATGCAATTGCACGCGATTTTTTAAAGTCTAAAGGTTTGGGTGAAGCATTTGGTCATTCAACAGGTCATGGAATTGGATTAGAAGTTCATGAAGGACCGGGACTATCATTCCGCTCAAATACAGTATTAGAACCAAATATGATTGTAACAATTGAACCTGGAGTTTATTTGCCTGGAATTGGTGGCGTTCGAATTGAAGATGACATACTAATTACAGAAACAGGTAATGAAGTATTAACTCATTCGAAAAAAGAACTAATTATTTTGTAATGGAGGAATATTAATGATTTCAGTAAACGAATTTCGTACTGGTCTTACTATCATTGTAGACGGTAACCTATATCGTGTATTAGATTTCCAACACGTTAAACCAGGTAAAGGTGCAGCATTCGTTCGTTCGAAATTACGTAATTTACGTAACGGAAACGTACAAGAAAAAACTTTCCGTGCTGGTGAAAAAGTAGAAAAAGCAATGGTTGAAAACCGTAAAATGCAATATTTATATGCACAAGGTGATTCACATGTTTTCATGGATATGGAATCATATGAACAAACTGAGCTTGCTGCAAACCAAATTGAAGATGAATTAATGTATCTTCTTGAAAATATGGAAGTTCACATTCAAACGTACCAAGGTGAAATGTTAGGTATTGAATTACCAAATACAGTAGTTCTAGAAGTAACAGCAACTGAACCTGGTATTAAAGGTGATACTGCAACAGGCGGATCTAAACCTGCTACATTACAAACAGGTTTAGTTGTTAACGTACCATTCTTTGTGAATGAAGGCGATAAACTAATCATCAACACAACTGACGGTTCCTACGTATCACGTGCTTAATAATAAATAAGAAAAAACCAGAAGAAATTCATTTCTTCTGGTCAGACTGTAGACAAACTCGAAAATTTCGAGTTTGCCTACAGTCTTTTT
>NZ_JPVN01000010.1 GCF_000772945.1 Ureibacillus manganicus DSM 26584 | reverse complement strand
GTTTGATGAGGGGGTGGCCATGAAAATGGTCACCCTACTCTATTTTTTTCGGGAAAGTTACTAGACAATATTTTACATCTTCTTGTATCAATCAAAAGCCGGGTACCTCTAAAAATTCGCTGGTCAACGTTTCATTTTGGTGAATAATCATTCGAAAGTAATCAATTTCAATGTGAATTTTTATAGACAAATACTTATTAATATTCTGAAGATATTTAATTTATTCTTAATAATTCTTTGTTTTTAATGAATATTTATCATTTTTGTTAAATTGAAAAATATAATAAAAATGCACTTGATTTTATAAATATGCAAATGTATAATGAATTACATCTTACCAATAAGGAGCGGTTACAGCATGAAATTGTTAGAAGAGGTGCAACTAAAATTAGTTTCTAGTTTAAAAGGAAAAGACTTATTGACGTTGCTTGATTATACAAGTGAAGAAGTTCAAGATTTAATTAAATTAGCTACTCAACTAAAAGCAATGACAAAAGCGGGCAAATGCCCAACATTACTTGAAGGCAAAACGCTTGGAATGATCTTCGAAAAACATTCTACACGTACTCGTATTTCATTTGAAGTAGGGATGAATCAACTGGGTGGTAAGGCAATGTTCATGCACTCACGTGATTTACAAATTGGCCGTGGGGAACCGATCTCTGATACTGGAAAAGTGTTATCGGGCTATTTAGATGGTATTATGATTCGTGCGAATTCTCATGTGATGGTGAAGGAACTTGCAGAACATGCAACAATTCCAGTAATCAACGGGTTAACTGATATTTTCCATCCATGTCAAGCATTAGCGGATCTTGAAACAATTGCAGAAAACAAAGGTGCTTTAAAAGGTTTAAAAATTGGATATGTTGGAGACGGAAATAACGTAGCCCATTCGTTAATAATTGCAGCAGCACACGTAGGAATGGATATTGTAGTTGCAACACCTCCTGGTTATGAATGTAACCCTGAAATTATTGCAAAAGCAATTGAAATTGCAAAAGTAAATGGAAGTATCGTTGCAGTTACAAATGATCCAGTTGAAGCAGCTATGAATGCTGATGTAATTTATACTGATGTATGGACTTCAATGGGTCAAGAAGAAGAATCTAAAAAACGCTTAATAGACTTTAAAGACTATCAAATTAATGATGAATTAGTAAAATATGCAAAACCAAATTATATGTTCTTACACTGTTTACCAGCTCACAGAGAAGAAGAAGTAGCTACATCAGTTATTGATGGCCCTAATTCATTTGTTTTCGAACAGGCTGAAAACAGACTTCATGCACAAAAAGCGGTTCTTGTATCACTACTAGCATAATTTAATAATTAATAGTGATGTGGAATTCAAGATGGAATGAAACATCGCTACATAAGAGGAGACAATCTGGGGGACGCTAGATTGTCTTTTATTATTTTGACCAAATTAAAAAGTGAACAAAACGTCTCGTCTTTGTCCACTTTCATCTAAAGGTATTAATTTTTAAAAGCTTGAGACAGTTTTTCTGTAAAAGCTTCCTGTTCAGATGCGCTTGAATTTTGCCACCATTTTTCTAAGAAAACCCCAAGCCCAGGTAGTAAATGCTCATCTCCACGAGAAATTGCATCTTCTACAGTGTCTTTAAATTCAGTTGCACTATCACCAATTACATTTTGTGTAATTGCTTCTCTAATCATAAAACTCATAACAATCTCCTCCTCGATGAGTATTTTGCTTCAAAAAAATAATTCTATACATAATTAAGAAATAAAGTATTGTATATTGTAGGTTTTATTACAAAATCTTGTAAAAACACTACTTTTGATTTTACTGACTTAGTAATCCTTTTATATAATTAATTACACACTTTTTTGAATCGAGGTTTTTTGATGGGAAATGTACAACATAAACCCAATAAACTTATGTTTGTTGTAAGAGCAATTATGGTAATTATTGGGGGGCTTATTGCAGCTTATGGATTAGAATCAGTACTGATACCAAATTTTGTATCTGATGGTGGAGTGACAGGGATTAGTATCGTTGGATCTCAATTATTTGATATTCCTTTAGGTATACTAATTGCAATTTTGAATTTACCATTTATCTTTTTAGGCTATAAACAAATCGGTAAATCTTTTGCAATATTATCTGTACTCGGGATTGCTTCTTTATCAATTGGAACAAGCCTTATGCACCATGTACC
Organism: Ureibacillus manganicus DSM 26584; assembly: GCF_000772945.1. Lineage (GTDB taxonomy): Bacteria > Bacillota > Bacilli > Bacillales_A > Planococcaceae > Ureibacillus > Ureibacillus manganicus. The sequence continues at coordinate 150,431 of NZ_JPVN01000010.1, read as the reverse complement.
TACAATCATTCATGCTGATACATTATTAATTACTGTAGTTGGAGGAATTATCTTAGGCTTTGGTATGGGATTAGCACTACGAAATGGTGGTGCGTTAGATGGAATTGATATGTTAGCGGTACTACTTTCGAGAAAGCTTCCTTTTGGAACTAGTGATCTAATACTTTTCCTTAACGTATTTGTTTTCATTATTGTTTCAACTGTATTTGGACTAAAAGGTGCTTTACTATCTGGGATAGCTTACTATATTGCTTCCAAAGTTGTTACAATCGTTGAGGAAGGTTTAAGTGGTTCGAAAACATTTCATATTATTACGAAAGAACCTGAAGAAATGGTCGAAACAATTCGCGACCGATTAGGAAGAACAGCTACTTATAGAGAAGTCTATGGTGGATACTCAAAGGAAAAATCGATTGAGGTTACTTGTGTCATTAACCGCTTAGAAGATAGTAAAATGAAAGAAATTATCCGCGACATTGATCCTACTTCTTTTGTCATAGTCTATGAGGCTGCAGAAGTTAAGGGCGGAACTTTCAAAAAACGAAATATACATTAGTCATATCTAGGTGATGTAATTTTCGTGTCACAAGAATCTAGAAAAATAGTAAATTTTAAATAGGATAAAAGTAAGGATGTTTCTTGAAAAAATAGTTCGATTTTTAAAAAATTTCCTTAAAAACTATTAAATGATAGTACTTTTTGCCGATAAAGAATCTTGAGGTGATATAAATGGCAAACTGGTCATTAAGTAAAAAAGTAATTATTGGCTCATTCTTATTAGCAATTATATCTTTATTTTTAAAATGGGTTGATCTAGGTATCGTAAGTGTGGATGGATTCCAACAACAAGGATGGTTATTCCTTCTTATTTTCATTTATCCATTAATCAGTACTTATCAAGGCAAACCAGTTAATAAGATTGGTGGCTATGTACTTTCTTTAATTGGTATTTTAGGTGTAATCCTATTTATCATGTCAAAAACAGAAACATTCTTTGGTGTAACAGTTAATGCTGCATCTACTGGAATGTATGTAATGTTAATCTCTTTTGTAGGTTTAGCAGCAGGTGTATTTTTCAGCTCAAAAGGAAGATAATTACATAGTGGATAAACTCCCTTCGAGGGAGTTTTTCTTTTTTTCGCAATATATGTGAATTGAATTTCATAAAAATAAGAGAAAAAATGAAAGTAATTTGTACTGCAAACCAAGTATCGTGTAAAATGTAGCAATAATAAAGATTATAAAGGCGGATATAGCAATGAAACGAATTGAATCAACACAAAATTCTTTAGTGAAGCATTGGAAGAAACTTGTAACAATGCGCAAAGAGCGAGAAAAAACTGGTGAATATTTAATAGAAGGCTTTCATTTAGTGGAAGAAGCATTAAAAAATAAAGACCAAATTATTCAGATAATCGTTCGTGAAGGAGTGGATTTGCCACTTTTATGGTCAATTGATGAAGTCACGATGATAGAAGTAACAGATGCAGTAGCAAGAGAAATCGCCGAAACAGAAAACTCACAAGGTGTATTTGCACATTGCAAACAACGTGCGGTTTCTGAGGAAGAAAAGCACAACTGGAAAAAGGTTTTACTCATCGATGCAGTTCAAGATCCAGGAAATATTGGAACAATGATACGTACAGCGGATGCTGCAGGGCTTGATGCTGTTATTTTAGGAAAGGGTAGTGTAGATGCATTTAACCCGAAAACAGTTCGTTCTGCTCAAGGTTCTCACTTCCATATTCCAGTAGTTCGTGGTGATCTTCTAGAATGGATTGAATCCTTACAAGAACAAGACATTCCTGTATATGGAACAGCTTTAGAAAACGCTATCCCATATACTGAAGTAAAAAGTTCAGATGAATTTGCTGTGATCCTTGGAAATGAAGGTAGCGGAATACATCCTCAGCTCTTAGATAAAACAAACCAGAATCTTATAATCCCAATTTTTGGACAAGCTGAATCGTTAAATGTGGCCGTTGCTACAGGAATACTTCTTTATCAGCTTGTAAAAAAATAAAATAATCGGAAAACCAAATCATGAAGCGCTAGGTACATTGGACAACCAATCCATTAACAGTTCTTCATCTGATTTGGTTTTTTCTTTATTTGTGAAAAAGAATAGTTCAATAAATTAATACATATATTTGGTACGAAGTGAACAAAAAGGGGATGTTGACAGCTTGTCGAATTATTTAAAGAGTGCTATGTTTGAACATCAGTTTTGGCTTCATGTACTTGGAGATCATTCGAGATTTATCCATGATTCCCTCTATCCTTCTGAGAAAGCAGATATTGCACAAGCAAATTCATTTATTCAACTTTTTGATCAGTTACTTTCTCAAGTAAAATCATTAAATGATGCAAATGCAGTTGTATTTGCTAACGCTTGTGAACAAGCAGCCAATACACTAAGAGAATTTAAACTTTCCCTCATAGAACGTCATATAACAGGTCAAATGAATATCCATCTTACACCCACTTTTATAAACCATATGGTTAACGAATTAGAAGAATATCTTCGTGTACTCTCTTACCTAAAACAAAAGAAAACCCCACCAATTTTCCATGAATTACATCATCATTTAGTCTGGTTAGTTGACGCAGCCGGCCATTCAGGAGCAATTAATGACCAATTAGACGGAGTAGAAAAAAGATTGAAGAATAAAAGTCATGAATTTACGAAACACTTTGAACAATTTTATTTAAAAGCAGTTGAGTTAACAGGGTATTTAAGAACAAATATAAGAACATTTCCTGCACTCAGGAGATTTAATCATGAAGTGGAATTAGAAATGGCGTTATTTAAAACTTTTTTACAAGAGTTAGAAGAAATGGAGTTAAGTGCAGAAGTGCTTGGAACGTTTACTGCTCCGATGGCAGACCATATGGCAAGGGAAGAACAGTATTATTTAATGAAACTTGCAGAATCTATTAAAGCTCACTAAGGTATATTGGCTTGCGGATTGTATTTCAATTCTAATGTAAATTTGGCAAAATTATTGTAAATATGCGTCGTTAATGGAGCAACTACTTGAAACGATGAATAATATATCGTAAAATATGTTCAGACTATTTTTAATACTATACTAAAAATGCGTTTGAGCGAGAAGAGTAAATATTTAAATGTTCTCAGGGATTGTAAGCCATAGACTGGAAGCTTACATAACAGATTTAACTATTGAAGTTCACCTCGCAAGCAGCTTCCGGGACCAGCGTTTTGCTGTAAAGGAAGGCCGGCAGAAAAGTCGTTATGTAAATGAAGTGATTGCAATTTTTGCATTAACTAGGGTGGTACCGCGAATATTCCTCGTCCCTTTTTGGGGCGAGGTTTTTTATTTTGTTTTTGGTTTAGGGAAAGTAGGGCGATTCCGCCATAAAGTGGGGCAATTCTGACACAAAGTAGGTCGAATCTGTCACAATGTGGATCACTAAGCCAGAAATAGGTCGATTCAGACACAAAGTAGGTCGATAATGCCACAAAGTAGATCCATTCTGTCACAAAACAGATCGATCACAAACGACCTAACTCACTCAAACCCATCCAACACTTCAAGTGAACACAGTCACAAAAATTAAGGAGGTCAAATAAAAGATGGAACAACAATTAAAGCAATTAGAGCAAGAAGCTCTAGCGAAAATTGAAGCTGCATCGAACTTGAAAGAGTTAAATGAAGTTCGTGTTGCTTATTTAGGTAAAAAAGGACCAATTACAGATTTATTAAAAGGTATGGGGAAGTTATCTCCAGAAGAACGTCCCAAAATGGGAGCTCTCGTTAACACAGTACGTGAACACGTAACTGAACAACTAGAAGCAAAGGTTGCTGTACTGGAAGAACAAGCAATATTAGAACAATTAGAAAAAGAATCAATCGACGTGACATTACCTGGTCGACCTGTTCGTGTAGGAAACCGTCATCCTTTAACACGCGTAATCGAGGAAATTGAAGACTTATTCTTGGGTATGGGTTATGAAATTGCAGAAGGTCCCGAAGTTGAAAAAGATTACTATAACTTTGAAGCTTTAAACTTACCTAAAGGTCACCCAGCTCGTGACATGCAAGATACATTCTATATAACAGAAGAAACTTTGCTTCGTACACATACTTCACCTGTTCAAGCACGTACAATGCTTGAGAAAAAAGGTGAACCATTCCGCATTATTTGTCCAGGTAAAGTATTCCGTCGTGATAATGACGATGCGACACACTCACACCAATTTATGCAAGTAGAAGGATTAGTCGTTGGTGAAAATATCCGTATGAGTGACCTTAAAGGAACACTTGATACAATGGCGAAAAAAATGTTTGGCTCTGACCGTGAAATCCGTTTACGCCCAAGCTTTTTCCCATTCACCGAACCATCTGTTGAAATGGATATTTCTTGTTTCAAATGTGGAGGCTCAGGATGTAACGTTTGTAAACATACAGGCTGGATTGAAATTTTAGGTGCAGGTATGGTACATCCAAATGTTCTTGAAATGGGTGGCTACGATTCAAAGAAATATTCAGGATTTGCATTTGGTATTGGTGCAGAACGTATCGCCATGTTGAAATACGGTGTAGAAGATATTCGTCATTTCTATACAAATGACGCTCGATTCATATCTCAATTCCACCGAACAGAAGGGTAAGGAGGCGCAAAAAATGTTAGTATCATTAAATTGGTTAAAACAATATGTAAATATAGATGGAATAGAGCCAGCAGAATTAGCTGAAAAAATTACTCGTTCGGGTATTGAAGTAGACGCAGTCATTGATCGTTCTCAAGGAATGACTAATGTTGTTGTAGGTCACGTTGTTTCAAAAGAAAAACATCCAGATGCAGATAAGTTAAACGTTTGCCAAGTTGAAGTAGGTGTTGGTGATGTCCGTCAAATTATCTGTGGAGCACCAAATGTTGCTGCAGGTCAAAAAGTAATTGTTGCGTTACCAGGTGCACGTTTACCTGGCGGAGTGAAAATTAAAAAGGCAAAAATGCGCGGTGTAGAATCTAACGGAATGATTTGTTCCCTACAAGAATTAGGTGTTGAAGGCCGTACAGTGCCAAAAGCATACGCTGATGGAATTTATGTTTTACCTGAAGATGCAGTTCCAGGAAGTGATGCACTAGAATTAGTAGGATTAAGAGATATCGTACTTGAGCTTGGTTTAACACCAAACCGTTCAGATGCATTATCAATGTTAGGTGTTGCATACGAGGTAGCAGCGATTTTATCCGATGAAGTAAAATTGCCAGAAATTAATTATCCAACTACTGCTGAAAGTGCTGAAAGCTATATTAAAGTAAGTACTGCAGCATCTGATTTGAATCCACTTTATGCTGCTAAGGTAGTTAAAAATGTGAAAATTGCTGAATCACCACTTTGGTTACAACACTATTTAATGGCTGCTGGAATTCGTCCACACAACAATGTAGTCGATATTACGAACTACATTCTAATGGAATATGGCCAACCATTACATGCGTTTGACTATAATTCATTAAATTCAAACGAAATCGTTGTACGTTTAGCAAACGAAGGCGAGAAGATTGTTACATTAGATAATCAAGAACGTACTTTAAATTCTCACAACCTTGTTATTACAAATGGTAAAGAGCCAGTTGCAGTTGCTGGTGTAATGGGTGGGGCAAACTCAGAAGTTACTAGTGATACAACAACAGTCGTGATAGAAGCAGCTTATTTTGATGGGTTCTCGGTTCGCCGTACTTCAAAAGAATTAGGATTACGCTCTGATTCATCTGCTCGTTTTGAAAAAGGTGTCGATCCTAACCGTGTTCTACTAGCTGCAGAAAGAGCTGCTCAATTGCTTTCAGATCTTGCTGGTGGAGAAGTACTACAAGGAACTGTATTGGTTGATCAATTGGATAAAACGCCAACTCGCGTAGTCGTATCACCGGATTTCATTAATGCAAGACTGGGTATGAAAATTTCTTTAGAAGAAATGCTTTCGATTTTACATCGTTTACAGTTTGATGTTGAAGCTGCGAATGGTTTATTAATCATCGATGCTCCAACAAGACGCCAAGATATTAATATTGAAGAAGATATTGTCGAAGAAATTGCTCGTCTATATGGATATGACGAAATCCCAATGACATTGCCTGAAGGAATGGGGAATGTTGGAGGTTTAACACCTTATCAAGCGAAACGTCGTGTAGTTCGTAACGTAATGGAAGGTGCTGGCTTATTACAAGCAGTTACTTATTCATTAACTTCTGATGAATTAGCGCAAAAATTCGCTTTAAAAGTAGAAGATACTACGAAATTATTAATGCCAATGAGTGAAGAACGTACGACTTTACGTCAAAGTCTTATTCCTCATTTAATCGAAGCAGCAAGCTATAACGTTGCTCGTAAAGCAGATTCTGTTGCATTGTATGAAGTAGGTTCAGTATTCCTAGGTAAGACTTCGGAAGAACTTCCATATGAAGAAGAACATTTAGCGATTGTACTAACGGGTAAATGGGTAGACAACGCATGGCAGGGTGAAAAACGTAATGTAGATTTCTTTGTTGCAAAAGGAATTGTCGTAGCGTTATTTGATAAATTAGGTTTATCTGATCGTGTATCATTTGAAAAAGGTTCGGTTGACGGACTTCATCCTGGACAGACAGCAACTGTTCTTTTAGATGGTGAAAAGGTTGGAGTAATCGGTGGCCTACATCCGACAGAACGTAAGAAAGCTGATTTAAAAGAAACGTATGTAGCTGAGTTGAATTTGTATGCAATTATTAATGCGACAACTGAAGCTCTAGTATATTCACCAGTACCTCGCTTCCCAGAGATTTCTCGTGATATTGCATTAGAACTTGACCGTTCAAAAGCAGCAGGTGAAATCGAACGTGTTATTCGCGGCGCAGGAGCTAAGTTATTAAAAGAAGTGAAAGTATTCGACGTCTACGAAGGTGAGAAAATAGAGGCAGGTAAAAAATCTGTTGCCTTCTCATTAACTTACTTCGATCCAGAACGTACGTTAACTGACGAAGAAGTAACAAACGCACACAATAAAGTCTTAAAAGCGTTAGCTGAGTCTGGCGCAGAAGTAAGATAATCGTTATATTTATGAGGATGACCCAAGTGAAATTGGGTCATCTTTTTTTAGCTAGTTGATAAGTTTCTTTTGACTGAATCACTTCTCAAGGACAAATTTAGGGATTCTTTGAAAAGTATGTCCTCGAGACCGCATGTCGAGGACAAGATACATGACTTTTTGAAAAAAATGTCCTCGAGACCGCCTCTCGAGGACAAGATACATGACTTTTTGAAAAAAATGTCCTCGAGACCGCCTCTCGAGGACAAAATTCATGATTAATTGAAAAAAATGTTCCCGAGATCGCCTCTCGAGGACAAGATACATGACTTTTTGAAAAAAATGTCCTCGAGACCGCTCGAGGACAAAATTCATGATTTTTTGATAAAAATGTCCCCGAGTCCGTATCTCGAAAACAAAGCCAACTAAAAAACTAGTTAAAATCTAAAAAATCAACCTTCTACCTGACTCTCTTTTTTACCAAGCCCAACCAACCCTCCAACAAAACCACTAATCGAATGGATAAGGGCAAATGTATAAAAGTTAAAGTAAATCGAATAGGTTTGCTGATCTAACATAGGTAAACCAATATCCGATAGCGCATCATTTTTATAATCAATAATAAAATAAATTAGTACCCCTATTAAAACGACCCCTACAACAAAAGAAAATAAACGCATTAGTCTATCATCTGCATTACGAGACGCGACAAGAAAAAAACGGAACGTAATAAATAAACTGAGTAATAAAAAGGGAATTAGCAGCACCATCCCAATAAAGCCGAAGCTTTTCGCATTATCATCTGATTGTATGTACAAATTACCTACTATTAAAGTACCTAGTAATGAGATACCTAAACTAATTAACCAACTAAGACGAAGCAAAATAATCATCCTTTCTAAAACATATTATAATATATTGCACAGTGTGGGTGCGATCATTTGAAGTATTACATTAGTGAATGATAGCTTCACTACTATTTAAGTTTCTAAAATCGATGAATTTCATTTATATATATTTCCATATATAATATAAGAGTAATAGATGTTTTTAACAAAGGGGGAAATGAAGATGTTACACAAAGAAGATACAGTTTTAGTATTAGTTGACATTCAGGGGAAACTGGCAAGAATCGCAGAAAACAGTGAGTTCGTAATTCAAAGTATTTCAAATGTTGTGCAAGGAGCAAAAGTATTGAATTTACCAATTCTTTGGCTGGAACAATATCCAAAGGGACTTGGACCAACTGTAGAAGAAATTGCTCAACTATTACCAGATCAAAAACCAATTGAAAAAATTACATTTAGTGGATATGAAACACCGGTGTTTGTCGAGCAGTTGGAGGCAACTGGGCGTAAAACAGTGTTGCTAGCAGGAATTGAAACGCACATTTGTGTTTATCAAACAGCTGCACACTTGCTTGCAAATGGTTATGAAGTAGAAGTGTTGGCTGATTGCGTTTCTTCAAGAACAGCATTTAATAGTGAAGTTGGACTTGAAAAAATGAAACAACTCGGAGCAAAGTTAACGACAGTGGAAATGGCTTTGTTTGAAATGCAACAAATTGCTAAGGGCGATGAGTTTAAAGCGATAAGTAAGATTATTAAATAACACGGCTGTAATATTTGTATGTAAATAGTATGAGAGAAGGCATAAAAACTTGCTTTCTCTCTTTTTTTGGAATTTTTATTAATAAGATATGGAATTTTAACATAGATTTATGAAATCCAAAAAAATATTTTTATAATATTTATGAGTAATATTACAAAAACGAATAATTACAAACCGTTGGCGCGGCTAGTATCATCTTGTGAATTGAAACTTTTGTAACAGTTATGAAACAATCCTACCATAATTTTTGCAATGAAATAGTACTAGATTGCTATTATCATAGAGTCATACCAAACAGGAAGGATTGATTAGATGTTTAAAAACTTGAAAAAAGGTGTAGTAGCATCAGTTCTATCACTTTCATTATTGATTCCAGTATCTGCATTTGCGGCAGGTTCAACATATACAGTAGTATCAGGCGATTCTTTATGGAAAATTGCAGTGAAAACACAAACAGGTGTACAAGAATTAATAAATGCAAATTCACAATTAAAAAATCCTAATTTAATTTACCCAGGTCAACAAATTAACGTTCCTACTCAAGAAGGCGTTGCATATGAACAAGAAGTACTTCGTTTAGTAAACGTAGAGCGTGCAAAAGCTGGTCTTCCAGCATTGAAAAATGATTGGGAGCTTGCAAGAGTTGCTGAAGATAAATCAGAAGACATGGCTCAAAAAGGTTATTTCAGCCATACAAGCCCAACTTATGGATCACCATTTGATATGATGAAAGCTTACGGTATTAACTATAAAGCTGCGGGTGAAAATATTGCAAAAGGCCAAAGATCACCACAAGAAGTAGTAAATGCGTGGATGAATAGTTCTGGTCACCGTGCAAACATCATGAGTTCTAACTTTACTCATATGGGTGTAGGTTATGTTTCAAATGGTAACATTTGGACGCAAATGTTCATCAAAAAATAATATTGATTTAAACTTACGGGAACTACAGTTAATGTAGTTTCCGTTTTTTTAACTTCATTTAGTAGGTAAATGATTTTAATAAATGGTTACATATCATTTGCATAACAGGCAAAACTAAACTTATAACATGAAAGGAGTGTAAGAAATGAAAGGGAAACAGCCCCATGAACAGTTAATAACCAATGATAATGGCTTAACTAAAATGCAGGAAGTAACTTACAAAAAAGAATTTAAAGAGATGGAAAGCGGAAGTACGAACACAAAACATCAACAAAACCAAAATCAAAACAAAAAGTATAACTTATAATAAAAAGGCTATATTGAAAACAAATTTCAATATAGCCTTTTCCTCATTTCTATCCTCTTTTTTTATTTACAAGAACTCTTGCCTTTTCAGTATTGGCAAAGTGCCATTTTGAGATGGAACGTAAAAAATCTTCTCCATGCTTCATCCATATTTGTGCGGCCATTTTATCTACTATACCACTCGCACCTTTTTGTAAATCCATTCCGCACTTTTTACTTAGTTTCTCCATTTCTGTTAAAAAGGCATATCTTGCTAAGATGGAGGCTGCAGCAACTGCAACATGTAATTGTTCTGCTTTTGTAGAAAAAAGAACCTTTTCACGAACAATTTCTTTTTGTTTCTGTATATGCTTATAGTAAGTATCCCTTTCAGCAAATTGGTCGATTAAGATATAGTCTGGCTTTTCTGGAGCAATTTTATTTAACACATGTTTAAGCGCCTGATTATGAAGCATCGCTTTAATTTTCCCTTGGGAATAACCTTTTCCTTGGATTTCATTATATTTCTCATTTTTTAATGTCAATATACTGTATGTGCAAGCAGCCATAATGTCAGGTGCCATTTCGATCATTTTCGCATCAGTAAGCATTTTTGAGTCTTTTACTCCGAGTTCTTGGATCAACTTGATTTTATTACTTGGGACATAAACTGCAGCCACTGTCACAGGTCCAAAATAATCTCCTGTCCCAGTCTCATCTGAACCGAGAACTGACATTTGTGCAAAGTCTTCAGGTAATTTGTCACCTTTTGTTTTAATGGTTTGATTTGAAATTTTACTATCTACTTTACTCTCTACAACATCCCCAAATTTAGCTGCTTCCCGTGTTGCTCCAACACCTTGAAACATAACTTTTCCAGAGTTATAAACCGTTATTGCAACATCTGATAATTTAGCTGCAAACACTACACCAGGGGCATTTCGATCTACTTTATTGGCTGCATAATTGGACTTTACTTTGTTTAGTTGATCCAACGACAGTTTTAATACTATATTTGTCATCTATTAATTCCTTTCGATGTTAATTCGATTTTTTTAATGCGAAATGGAAGTTCACTCATGCTATTTTTCGAATGTTTTCGAAATAATAAATTAACTATACCTAGTAGGTTGCTGATAAGTCTAGTAATAAAAGGGATGTTAGGGCTTGTTCATTCGACAAGTAATATTTATACAAATTACTCCAATATTGAATCTGTTATTTTTTAGTATTATTTGTTACTTTCATATAAATCAATTGTTATTAAAAAGTTAGTATTTTAATAATTGTTTAAAATGTTGATGTCATTGGTTTTCTAACCTCTTAGTAGTTGTGCTATGTATTCCAAAGATGTTATGATATGTATTATGAAATTTTGCTAGAATATTCTAATAGTATATAAATAATGTCAATTTAAGAATGTTATTATATCTCTAATTTAACTTCATTCAGCATAAGTCTCCAACTTCTATAGGTGGTGTGACGAATGCAATGAGTTCATCCATTTAGCAGGGTTCATCCGCCACTGAATGAAGTTAAAGCCTCCGGCGGATGCCACAGATTTTTAATAGGTTTAGTAGATGATCTTAGACTAACAACGCCACGTCCTGTGGCAACGTCTAAGTGACCAACATCCTGTTGGCCTAAGCTCGAAAAAATCTGGGCGCAAATGCGCCGAGGCGCATTTGATTATTTGCTAAGTATTTTGTCGTTTACGATTTGTGGGAGGTATCTCTTTTGGCAGAACAAGAAAAAAATCGAATATCAGTGGAAATATATGGTCATACTTATAAAATGGTAGGGACCGAATCTACCGGACATATGCGATTAGTAGCTTCAATAGTAGATGATAAGATGCGTGAAATTAGTCTTCTTAATCCTTCCTTGGATAGTGGAAAGCTTGCGGTACTAACGGCTGTCAACACAGTAAACGAAATGCTAAAGCTAAAAATAGAAGTTGAGAAGCTTGAAGATGAATTAAGAAAACTAAAGGATTGAATGATATGCTAGATTTACTATTAATTATAATATTTATTGCTAGTCTAATGGTTGGTATAAAAAGAGGATTTGTCGTTCAAGTAATCCATCTAGTAAGTTACTTTGTTTCATTATTAGTCGCTTACATTTTTTATAGACCACTAGCAGACAATTTTGTGCTTTGGATTCCTTATCCAGGAATAAGTGAAGATACTTCTAAGACGTTAATGCTTGAAGCGATTGACGTAGACCAAACTTTCTATAGAATTATTGCTTTTGCAATCATTTTCTTCGCTACAAAAGTAGTTCTACAAGTAATTGCGTCGATATTTGATTTTTTAACTTATTTACCTGTTTTAAAATCTGTGAACCGTTTACTTGGTGCAGTCTTATGTTTTATCGAATTTTACTTAATTGCTTTTATTATACTTTATGTTTTGGCATTATTACCATTAGCACCTATACAGAACTTGCTAAGCGGCTCATTTATAACAGGGTTAATGCTCGAGCATACACCACTTATTACAAGTATGTTCCAAAACTGGTGGTATATCTATACAAAATAATTAGAATAACTGTTACTTCTCTCAAGTCTTGGGAGAAGTTTTTTCAATGCAGAAGGTTAAAATAGAAGAAAGTAAACGTGCGAGGAGGACAAAATGAACAAAAAAATTGTTATTAATACATTAGAAAAAATTGCTCTCTATCTTGAACTACAAGGTGAAAATCCTTTTAAAGTTTCAGCATTCCGTAAAGCAGCTGCTGCCCTTGAAGGAGATCAAAGAAGTTTAAGTGAAATGGATGATATAACAAAGATTAAAGGAATTGGTAAAGGAACAGCGGCGGTTATCCATGAATTAATGGAAACTGGGCAATCTACTGTCCTTAAAGAGCTAGAAGAAAACACACCAAAAGGATTAATACCATTACTGAAATTACCAGGACTTGGTGGGAAAAAATTAGCGAAGCTCTATCAAGAACTTGGAGTTGATAGTGTAGACAGCCTTCGTACTGCATGTGAGAATAAGCAAGTTCAAAAGCTTGCTGGTTTTGGTGAGAAAACAGAAGAAAAAATTCTTAAAGAACTTGAGCATCTTGGGGAACGAAGTGAAAGACACCCAATTTGGCAACTAGAGATGATTGTAAGAGACATTAATGATTTATTAAGTTCTATATATGAAATTAGACAATTCTCAGTTGCAGGAAGTTTTCGTCGTGTTAATGAAATGAGTAAAGATTTAGACTTCGTAATCTCAACTGATGACCGGGATTTAGTAAAGGAAAAAATCCTAAAGGATCTTGTGATAAAAGAAGTAGTTGCAGATGGTGACACAAAAGTATCTGTAGTACTAGATCTTGATGATGCAATTAATGTTGATTTTCGTCTTGTCAGTGATGAAGAATACATTACTACCCTTAATCACTTCACAGGATCTAAAGATCATAATGTGAAAATGAGACAGCTAGCAAAAGAGCAAGATAAAAAGATTAGTGAGTATGGAGTAGAACAACCTGATGGAACAGTAAAAACGTTCAAATCTGAAGAAGCATTTTATGCTCATTTTAATTTACCATATATACTACCAACGTTACGTGAAAGTGGACAAGAGTTAGAGCGACTTGAAGAGATTCCAAACTTAGTAACTCTTGATGATATAGTATCTGATTTGCATATGCATACCACTTGGTCAGATGGTGCACACTCCATTCAAGAAATGGGTGAAGCATTAATTGATCGGGGATATACGCATGGTGTCATTACAGACCATTCTCAATATTTAAAGGTAGCTAACGGATTAACACCGGAACGTCTTTTACGACAAAGACAAGAAATATATGTGTTCAACGATGAAAATCCAGAATTTAGATTATATGCAGGGACGGAGATGGATATTTTACCTGATGGATCCCTAGATTTTGATGATGAAGTTTTAAAACAACTGGATTTCGTTATTGCTTCTATCCACTCAAGTTTTTCACAATCACAAGACAAAATAATGAAACGTTTACAAACTGCTGTTCAAAATCCTTATGTTCACATGATTGCACATCCAACAGGACGGATTATTGGAGAACGTGAAGGCTACAACCCTGATGTTCCGCAATTAATTGAATGGGCAGCAGAGTATGGTAAAATTTTGGAGTTAAATGCAAGTCCTTATCGACTTGACTTATGTGTAGAACATTTAAAAATGGCCATGGAATATAATGTTCCTATTGCGATAAATACAGATGCCCATGCCATAGAACAATTACGATATATGAAACTTGGTACAAACTATGCACAAAAAGCTTGGTTGAAGAAAGAATTGGTTGTTAATACATGGGCAAGAAAAGATTTTGAAACCTTTTTATATAAAAACAAGTAAAGTATAGTATTGTGCACGAATTTGAATTAGATTGGAGAGTGTTCGCAAATGATCGCAAAACGAGCATTGAAAACACTAGAATATAACAAAATTATAGATCAAGTTGCTAAACTTTGTACTTCTTCAATAGGTAAAGCGCAAATTGAGCAACTGATTCCAGAAACAGATTTTGAAAAAGTCGTAGAGCTACTTGAAGAAATGGACGAAGGTCTTTCCATCTTACGTGTAAAAGGAAATGTACCAATGGGTGGTATTTTTGATGTGCGTCCACATGCAAAACGTGCACAAATTGGTGGTATGTTAAGCAGCACTGAATTAATGGAAATTGCTAGCACGATAAGAGCAAGTAGAATTCTTCGTAATTTCATAGAGGATATACAAGAGGAAGACGATATTGAAATTCCTCATTTTATTGAACGAAAAGAACAAATGCCAGTTCTAACTGCCTTACAACACGAAATCAATGACTGTATTGATGATAATGGCACTGTGATGGATTCTGCGAGCTCTGCACTTAGGTCTATTCGTCAGTCCTTAAGATCTGAGGAAGCAAAAGTAAGGGCTAAGTTGGAAAGTTTAACGCGAGGTGCGAATGCTGCGAAAATGCTTTCTGACTCAATTGTTACTATCCGTAACGAGCGCTTCGTAATACCTGTTAAACAAGAATATCGTGGCCATTACGGAGGAATAGTACACGATCAATCGTCTTCTGGTCAAACTCTGTTTATCGAACCAGAAGCAATTGTACAGCTAAACAACGAGATCCAACGTTTAAAAGTGAAAGAACAAGTAGAAATTGAAAAAATCTTATTGGATCTTTCTTTAAAAGTACAAGAAGTAAGTCATGAAATATTTGTAGTTGTTCATTTACTAGGGGAAATTGATGTTATATTAGCTAAGGCTAAATACGGACAAGTAAATAAATGTACTAAGCCAAAAATGAATCAAGACGGTTATATACGATTAGTTCGTGCACGTCATCCTTTAATTTCTAGAGATGAGGCTGTGCCAAATACAATTGAATTTGGCCGAGATATTACAGCAATCGTAATCACTGGACCGAACACAGGTGGTAAGACGGTTACACTAAAAACGGTTGGGCTTTGTACGTTAATGGCTCAAGCTGGGTTACCTATTCCAGCTCTAGATGGCTCGGAGCTTGCTGTTTTTGAACAGCTTTTTGCAGATATCGGAGATGAGCAATCGATTGAACAATCTCTCTCCACATTCTCATCACACATGGTAAATATTGTAGATATTTTAAGTAAATTTGATGCAAGTTCACTTGTATTATTTGATGAGCTTGGGGCAGGTACCGATCCTCAAGAAGGTGCTGCCCTTGCCATTTCAATATTAGATGAGGCTGTAGGTCGTGGTGCGCGGGTAATGGCAACAACCCACTATCCAGAGTTAAAAGCATATGGGTACAACAGACCAGGTGTTGTAAATGCGAGTGTGGAATTTGATGTTGAAACTTTAAGCCCTACTTATCGATTATTAATAGGTGTCCCTGGACGCTCAAACGCTTTTGAAATCTCAAAAAGACTTGGGCTGAACGAATCTATTATCAATCAAGCAAAATCTTTCACTGGTTCGGATCGTCATGAAGTTGAATCTATGATTGCTTCACTAGAGGAGTCAAGACGCAGATCAGAACGAGAAGCTGAAGAAGCTCATGCATTATTAGAAGAGGCTAAAGCTTTACACAGTGAGCTTGAGTCGAAAATTAAAGCCTATGATGAGAAAAAAGAAAGTCTAGAGAAGAAAGCAAAAGAAAAAGCGCGAAAAATTGTAGACGATGCAAAAGTAGAAGCTGAAAAGGTAATTTACGAGCTACGAAAAATGCGAGAAAATGCAAGCCATATCGTTAAAGAACACGAATTGATCGACGCTAAAAAACGATTAGATAATGTGTCGCCTATAGAAAATCCAGTGCTGAAAAAACAAGCACAAATTAGAGAGCGAGCTCAAGTTTTACAAGTAGGCGATGAAGTAAAAGTTCTTAGCTATGGTCAAAAAGGGACATTAATAGAAAAAGTAGCTGATCAAGAGTGGATAGTTCAAATTGGAATATTGAAAATGAAACTCGATGAATCTGACCTTGAATATGTAAAACCGGAAAAACAGAAACAAACAGTCACAATGGCTAATGTTAAGAATCGGAATTCACATGTGAAACTTGAATTAGATTTACGTGGTGAAAGATACGAAGATGCCATTTTAAAAACAGAAAAATATATTGATGATGCATTACTTGCAAATTATCATAGAGTATCGATCATCCATGGAAAAGGAACTGGCGCATTACGTCAAGGTATTCAACAGTTCTTAAAAGGCAACAAAAGGGTCAAGTCATATCGTTACGGGGAAGCTGGCGAAGGTGGATTTGGAGTAACTGTTGTAGAGTTAAAGTAAAAATACTGCGTAGAAAAGTTATTAATCAAGCGCAAATCGTGAAGGGGATGACAATTTGCAAAATTCAAGCTTTTGGAATCATCCAGTTGTTGAAACCGCGGGATATTTTAGTGTGGTCATCCTTTGTTTAATTGTCTCAATGATACTATTTGAACTTGTGACAAAATATAAAAACTGGGAAGAAATCAAAAAAGGAAATGTTGCAGTCGCTCTAGCTACCGGCGGGAAAATATTAGGTGTGTGTAATATTTTCAGGTACTCTATTGAACGCCATACATCATTATTAGAAATGCTGGGATGGGG
The DNA here is from genome assembly GCF_000772945.1 of Ureibacillus manganicus DSM 26584. Taxonomy (GTDB): domain Bacteria; phylum Bacillota; class Bacilli; order Bacillales_A; family Planococcaceae; genus Ureibacillus; species Ureibacillus manganicus. The sequence continues at coordinate 133,510 of NZ_JPVN01000010.1, read as the reverse complement.
ATTGTTTGGTTTCTTATTACTCATTTGTGCATACTTCTTATTTGAGTTTTTAACACCACGAATTAACGTTGATGAAGAAATTGCTAAGGATAACCGATCTGTTGGTTTAATTTCTTTTACCATATCATTAGGGTTATCATTTGTAATAGGGGCTAGTATTATTTAGGGGCGATTGAATGGAAAAATTAGCGAAAGTACTTATTATCGTTTGTATATTATTCGTAATAGTTGGCATCTATTATATGGCCACTATATAGTATTGAATTGTAAATAATTTTTGACTAATAGAAGTTGGTAAATAGTGTAATTAACTATTTGCTAACTTTTTTATTTTTAGAAAATACTTAAATAAGATATATTTCTATAACAAAATTCACCATAAGTAATCTATGAAAATAATAATAAACAGAGATACTTTGTTTGTATTAAATAGAATTTTTCTACATTTTCTAGCGAATAAATGAAATTTTAGTAAAAATATAGTTGATATACAAATCTTTTTCAATTATAATAAATTCAGAAAATTGAATTTTCTGAACAAAGGGGAGATGTTCATGTCGGAGAAAGTTTGGCTTTCGCAATATCCGGAAGAAATACCATCCACACTTACGTATGAAGATAGGCCTATACAAGACTTACTGACTAGAGCTTACAACAACAACCCAGGAAAAATTGCAATTCACTTTATGGGAAAAGAGCTAAATTACAAAGAGCTTTATGAGTCATCGCTGAAATTTGCAAATTACTTGAAGAAACTGGGTGTGGAAAAAGGGGATCGAGTAGCAATTATGCTACCGAATTGTCCACAAGCAGTGATTGCGTATTTTGGGATTTTGTATGCGGGTGGAATAGTGGTTCAAACAAATCCGCTCTATACAGAACGAGAACTTCAATATCAAATGGAAGATTCCGGTACGAAAGTAATTTTAGCAATGGATATTTTGTATCCAAGAGTCACGAAGGTACTTAAAGACACTAAAATTGAAAACGTTATCATAACGGGTATTAAAGACTATTTACCATTCCCTAAGAACTTAATTTATCCATTCATACAAAAAAAGCAATACGGGTTTAGTGTGAAAGTTGAACATAAGGGGATGAATCACCTATTTACAGAAATCATGCGTGTTACTGAAGCAAAAGTAATAGATGGGTTCGACTATGAAGTTAATGATTTAGCACTTCTTCAGTATACAGGTGGTACAACAGGCTATCCAAAAGGGGTTATGTTAACGCATAAGAATTTAATTGCAAACACGAAAATGTGTGATGCCTGGTTGTTTAAATGTGTTGAAGGTGAAGAAGTTGTTCTCGGAATGCTGCCATTTTTCCACGTATATGGTATGACTACTGTATTATTATTAACTATTATGAAAAATAACAAAATGGTCTTAATACCAAAGTTTGATGTAGAAACTGCATTAAAAGCAATCGACAAACAAAAGCCAACACTTTTCCCAGGTGCACCAACAATGTATATCGGACTTTTAAATCATCCTGATCTTGCTAAGTATAATTTATCTTCCATTAAGGCATGTATTAGTGGTTCAGCACCACTACCTGTTGAAGTGCAAGATAAATTCGAAGAACTTACAGGTGGAAAACTTGTTGAAGGTTACGGTTTAACTGAAACATCACCGGTGACTCACGCGAACTTTATTTGGGGGAAACGTGTGAAAGGTTCAATTGGAGTTCCTTGGCCAGATACAGAGGCAGTTATATTACAATCTTCAGATGGAACGATTTTACCTCCTAGAGAAATTGGTGAAATTGCCATTAAAGGACCACAGGTGATGAAAGGGTATTGGAATCGACCAGAAGACACGGCTATGTCTTTTAGTGATGGTTGGTTCTTAACGGGCGATTTAGGATATATGGATGAAGAAGGCTACTTCTATGTAGTTGACCGCAAGAAAGATATGATCATAGCGGGTGGGTTTAATATTTATCCAAGAGAAGTGGAAGAAGTTTTATATGAACATGAGGCTATTCAGGAATGTGTAGTAGCTGGGATTCCAGATCCTTATCGTGGTGAAACAGTAAAAGCTTATATTGTTCTTAAGGAAGGTAAAACTGCTACAGAAGAAGAATTAAATAAATACTGCAGACAAAATCTTGCAGCATATAAGGTGCCTCGATTCTATGAGTTCCGTAAAGAGTTACCAAAAACTGCTGTTGGTAAAATCCTTCGTCGTACGTTAATTGATGAAGAAAAAGCAAAAATGGAGCAATTACAAGCAAAATAATCGGCTACAACTGTTGACAGAAAATTGAATAGATTATAATATGAAAACATGAATGAATAGTCATTCATTTTATGTTTTCGTATTTTTTTGTAAAAAATTATTTCTTTCATACAGCAAAGGAATTGCTCTTGTTAGCAGTTTTAGTAACACATCAAGTTTTAAATGGCGGTGTAATAACATGAATCGTGATAAACCGAAATATAAACAAATAGTCGATGCAGCTGTCATTGCAATTGCCGAAAACGGCTACCACCAGGCACAAGTTTCGAAAATTGCTAAACAAGCAGGGGTAGCAGATGGTACAATTTATTTATATTTTAAAAATAAGGAAGATATACTAATTTCTGTATTCCAAGAAAAAATGGGTGTATTCGTTGAGAATTTAACCGAAATCATTCAAAAAGGGAAAACACCAATTGAAAAGTTATCAAATATGATCGATAACCATTTTCAAGTTTTAGCAAATGATCATCACCTTGCAACAGTTACACAATTAGAACTGAGGCAATCCAATAAAGATATACGAATGAAAATAAATATGATTCTTAAAGAATATTTAAGATTATTAGATGAGATATTAATCGAAGGTATGACAAAGGGTGATTTTGACCCTACCATGGACGTACGCGTTGCTCGTCAGATGGTCTTTGGAACAATCGATGAAAATATTACAACATGGGTGATGAATGAGTTTCGTTATGACTTATTAGAAAGTGCACCAAAAGTGAAGAAGTTATTAATAAATGGGCTAAAAGGGTAATCGCAAAGGGGGAATGGGGAATGGAATTTCTATCATGGAAAGTTGAAGATAAGGTTGCTGTTGTCACGATTAATCGACCACCAGCAAATGCACTTTCAAGACAACTGATCCAAGAAGTAAATGAAATGCTAAATACATTTGAACATGATGAGTCAGTTAGAGTCATTGTCCTTCACGGAGAAGGAAGATTCTTCTCAGCAGGTGCCGATATTAAAGAATTCACGGAAGTTACTTCAGGGGCAGAATTTTCAAAATTAGCAGCACATGGCCAAAATGTTTTTGAACGACTAGAATCTTTCCCAAAACCAGTTATTGCATCTATTCATGGTGCAGCACTTGGTGGAGGTCTTGAACTCGCAATGGGCTGTCACATTCGCTATGTAGCTGAAGATGCAAAACTAGGCTTACCTGAGTTAGCTCTAGGATTAATCCCAGGATTTGCTGGATCGCAAAGATTACCCAAATATGTAGGTACAGCAAAAGCAGCGGAAATGCTGTTTACGGCTGAACCGATATCCGGTACTGAAGCAGTGCAATTTGGACTAGCTAATAAAGCATATCCTATTGATGAGCTATTACCAAATACGTTACAGCTTGCTAAGAAGATAGCAGAAAAAAGTCCTATTGCATTAAAAGCGGCAATCCAAATGCTTCAATATAGTAAAAGTGCTTCTTTCTACGAAGGGGTAAAAGCGGAGGCAGAAAGTTTCGGTACTGTATTCGTTTCAGAAGATGCAAAAGAAGGAATTCAGGCTTTCATTGAAAAACGTAAGCCAAATTTCACGGGGAAATAATTCGAATAGGGGGTATTTAATATGAATATTTACGTATTAGTAAAACGAACTTTTGATACGGAAGAAAAGATTGTCATTTCAGGTGGGAAAATTCAAGAAGATGGTGCTGAATTCATCATCAACCCATATGACGAGTATGCAATTGAAGAAGCAATTCAAGTAAGAGACGCAAAAGGTGGAAAAGTAGTTGTTGTAACTATTGGCGGGGAAGATGCAGAAAAACAACTTCGTACAGCACTTGCAATGGGAGCTGATGAAGCAGTACTTATAAATACAGAAGACGATCTAGATGAGTTAGATCAATCAACTGCAGCTTATATTCTAGCAGAATACTTAAAAGATAAAGAGGCTGATTTAATATTAGCTGGTAATGTTGCAATTGATGGTGGAACAGGTCAAATAGGTCCACGTGTAGCAGATCTTTTAGGAATTAATTACGTAACAACAATTACTGATTTAGAAATTGATGGCACTGACGTAAAAATCGTACGTGATATTGAGGGAGATTCTGAGGTAATCGAAACTAAATTACCTTTATTAGTCACTGCTCAACAAGGGTTAAATGAACCACGTTATCCTTCTTTGCCTGGAATTATGAAAGCAAAGAAAAAACCTCTCGAGGAATTAGAGTTAGACGACTTAGATATTGATGAAGATGATATTGAGTTAAAAGTTGAAACAGTTGAAGTTTATTTACCAAAGCAAAAAGCTGCTGGACGTATATTAGAAGGCGATATTGGACAGCAAGTAAAAGAATTAATTCAACTACTTCATTCAGAAGCAAAAGTAATCTAATAGGTTATTAGGGAAACGGAGGGGTATACATGTCTAAAAAAGTATTAGTTTTAGGTGAAGTTCGTGAAGGGGTTATTCGTAACGTATCATATGAAGCCATTGCAGCAGCAAAACAAATTGCTGATGGTGGAGAAATCATTGGATTATTATTAGGAGATAGCGTTGCTAATTTAGCATCTAATTTAATCGCATTTGGAGCAGACCGAGTAGTAACGGTGGAGCATCCGCATTTGAAATCTTATACATCTGATGGTTATAGCCAAGCAATTTTAGCAGTTTGTGATCAAGAAAAACCAGAGGCAATCGTTTTCGGTCATACATCACTTGGAAAAGATTTATCACCAAAAATTTCGTCTCGATTAAATTCTGGACTAATTTCAGATGTAACGGAAATTGAGGGTTCAGGTGCTAGTGCATTATTTGTTCGCCCAATCTATTCTGGAAAAGCTTTTGAAAAAGTTAAAATTAAAGAGGGAATTGTATTCATTACAATTCGTCCAAACAATATTGCACCGCTTGCAAAAGACGAAAGCCGTTCTGGATCAGTAGAATCTTTATCTGTAGAGATTACAAATCTACGAACTATTATTAAAGAAGTGGTTCGCAAAACAACTGAAGGTGTAGATTTATCAGAAGCGAAAGTTGTAGTAGCTGGTGGACGTGGTGTGAAATCTTCTGAAGGCTTCGAGCCATTACAAGAATTAGCAAAATTACTTGGAGGGGCAGTTGGTGCATCCCGTGGTGCATGTGACGCTGACTATTGTGATTATTCACTACAAATTGGTCAAACAGGTAAAGTGGTAACTCCAGATTTATATATCGCTGCTGGTATTTCAGGTGCGATTCAACATTTGGCTGGTATGTCAAACTCAAAAGTAATCGTCGCTATTAATAAAGACCCAGAAGCAAACATCTTCAAAGTAGCTGATTATGGAATCGTTGGAGACTTATTTGAAGTCATTCCGTTAATGATTGAAGAGATTAAATCATTAAAAGTTGGATCTTAATATTTTTATAATGAGCCCTACTATAGGTTTATAGTAGGGCCTTTTATTTTTTTAAGCATGTAAAAAGGTTGTAAATATTTTGTGCTTTTTTCAGTTCACTTTACTACCTCTCTTTTTTTTTGCGTGCTATACTACATTAAGATGTTAGATTTAAGGAGGCTATGAAAATGGCAATTGTACATGTAACAGATCAAAACTTTAATGAAGAAATCGCTAATGGCGTTGTATTAGTAGACTTTTGGGCTACTTGGTGCGGACCTTGTAAAATGATTGCACCAGTACTAGAAGAAATCGATGCTGAAATTGGTGACCAAGTAAAAATTGCTAAGTTAGACGTTGATAATAACCAAGCGACAGCAGCAGAATATCAAGTAATGTCAATTCCGACTTTACTATTATTTAAAGACGGACAACAAGTTGCAAAAACTGTTGGATTCCAACCTAAAGAAGCTTTAATTGAGTTCATTAACAGCAATAAATAATTTACGACTACAAACCGAGTGCTAAAGTACTCGGTTTTTTTATTTTTATAATCTAGTTTAGGTAAAAAAATATTTCCTTGAAATAGTCCTATACTCATAAACTGCAAACAAAACCCCGATAATTTCCTACAATTTAAAGAATAAATGACTTTTTCTCGCTTTTGTGGTGTCACACAACTTATAATTATGAAAAATACCCTAATAGGTGATCGTTTATGAATGAAAACATTCAAAATAAATTAGCCATATTACCCGATGAACCTGGATGTTATTTGATGAAGGATCGACAAGGCACCATTATTTATGTGGGTAAGGCAAAAATATTAAAAAACCGTGTGCGTTCTTATTTTACTGGTTCACATGACGGCAAAACCCAAAGACTTGTGAGTGAAATTGAGGATTTTGAATATATTATTACTTCTAGTGATTTAGAAGCATTAATATTAGAGTTAAATCTAATCAAACTTCACGACCCAAAATATAACGTGATGTTAAAGGATGATAAGTCCTATCCTTACATAAAAATTACAAATGAAAAGTATCCTCGTGTTCTCATTACACGAAAAGTAAAAAAAGACAAAGCAAAATATTTTGGACCTTATCCAAATGCAGGTGCAGCAAATGAAACCCGAAAATTGTTGGATCGTATTTATCCCTACCGAAAATGCAACAAACTACCAGATCGTGTTTGCCTCTACTACCATCTAGGCCAATGCCTAGCTCCTTGTGTAAAAGAGATTGACCAAAATGTGTTTAATGAAATGACAGATGAAATCTCAAAATTTCTACATGGTGGCTATGAAGAAGTTAAGGAAAATATAGAGAAGAAAATGTTCGAAGCGGCAGAAAACTTAGAGTTCGAACGCGCAAAGGAACTTCGAGACCAAATTCAACACATTGAAACTGTAATGCAAAAACAAAAAATGGTCAGTGGAGACATGTCAAACCGTGATGTATTTGGATATGCAGTAGAAAAAGGATGGATGTGTGTTCAAGTATTTTTTGTTCGACAAGGAAAGTTAATCGAGCGTGACGTCTCTATTTTTCCAATCTATCGTGATCCAGAGGAAGAATTTCTTACATATGTCGGCCGTTTCTATGATATTGCTGAACATATTAAACCAAAGGAAATTTTTATTCCAAATGAAATAGATAAGTCCTTACTTGAAAAACTTCTTGAAGTGAAAGTGTATACGCCAAAACGTGGTTCAAAGAAAGAACTTGTTGACCTAGCCATGAAGAATGCACAAATTGCAGTACGTGAAAAGTTCCAACTAATTGAACGACAAGAAGAAAGAACAATCGGTGCGTCTGAGGAATTAGGAGATGCGATGAATATCGCTACACCTTTACGTATTGAAGCATTTGATAATAGTCACATGCACGGCACCGATGCAGTTTCAGCTATGGTAGTTTTTATCGATGGAAAACCTGCAAAAAAAGAATATCGAAAATATAAGCTAAGAGAATCACAAGCACATGATGATTACGGTGCAATGCAAGAAGTAATACGTCGCAGATATACGCGTGTATTAAAAGAAAATTTACCTTTACCTGATTTAATTATTATTGATGGTGGGAAGGGGCAAATGGAAGTCGCGCGTGAAGTTATTGAAGATGAGTTAGGTTTATATATCCCAATTGCAGGGCTTGCAAAGGACGATAAACATAATACGTCTCAATTGCTATTTGGCGACCCTCCTGTTCCTGTCGAAATGAAGCGTACAAGTGATGGCTTTTATTTATTGCAACGTATTCAAGATGAAGTTCACCGTTTTGCGATTACGTTTTTACGTCAGCAACATCAAACAAATGCAATTCAGTCTGTTCTTGACGAGATTGAAGGAATCGGTCCAAAACGTAAACAGCAATTGTTAAAACATTTTGGCTCAGTAAAGAAAATTCGAGAAGCTTCTAAAGAAGATTTAATACAAGCAAAAATACCGGCTAAACTAGCTGAATCGATACATCAATATTTTCATAAAGATTCAGAATTAACCGAGTAATTATATTTGAAGTAATTAAAGGGGGATTTTAAATGTCGAGAATTGTAATAAAGCTAGATGAGCATACATTTGTATCGCCTGATCGAATAGATCAAATAACTAAGAGAATTATCAATGAGAAAAATAAAGGGGTGGATGTTGTTGTAGTTGTCCCATACATTCATTTAATCGATGAAAAGTTAAGACAATATGCTTATACATTATCTGAAAAGCCGACTCAGCGAGAAATCGATTCAATTCGTTCAACAAACACCCAAATTGCAAGTAGTTTACTAAGCATTGCACTAAATAAAAATGGTTTTCAGGCAATTTCACTCACTGGTTGGCAAGCAGGTATTTCCACTGTTACTCCTAACCGCAATGTGTTAATAGATCATATCGAAAGTGAAAAAGTAAATAATTATTTAAAAACCGGTGTGATTCCAATAATTGCTGGTGGTCAAGGGGTAGATCAGGAAAATAACATTACTCTTTTAGGAGAGGGTGGGCCTGAGACAACTGCAGTTGGGGTTGCAGTTGCGATTGGTGCTGAAAGGGTAGATATTTACACAAATGCGGTAGGAGTTTTCACCGCCGATCCAAAAATAGTAAAAACAGCAAAAAAAATTAAGCAAATTTCATATGATGAAATGTTGGAACTATCTTTGCTGGGATCAAAGATTATTCATCCTCGGGCAGTAGAATTAGCAAAAAAATTTAATATGCCATTAAATGTTTGTTCAAGTATAGAGGACGTAGCAGGAACACTTATCAAGGGAGAGTTAGAGATGGAGAGAAATTTAATTGTTCGTGGAGTTGCATATGAAACGGATATCATTCGTTTAACAGTTGGATATGAATCTTATGGCCATGCCTCATTAGCTAGTTTATTTACGACATTAGCCGAAAATCATATAAATGTAGATATTATTGTACAAGCTGTAATTGATGGGGTGAAACCAACTGTCTCGTTTTCAATTGAAAAAGAAGTTTTTGCAGAAGCTATCAGTGTTCTTGAAACAAATAAAAAGCAGCTTGGTTTTGGCTTTGCCGATTTTGAAGTGGGCTTAGCGAAAGTATCAATTGTTGGTTCGGGAATGGCATCAAATCCAGGAGTAGCTGCACGCATGTTCGATCGTTTAAAAAATGAAAACATCCAGGTGAAGATGGTAAGTACCTCAGAAATTAAAGTTTCTGTAGTAGTCCCTCAAGATGATATGGTTCGAGCTGCAAATGCTTTACATGATGAATTTAATCTAGTTGAAGAATTAGTTTAATAGATTGTTTTGTTGATTTTGTAAAGTGTGGCTAGGGGGTCGATTTTCGAACAGTGATGTAAAGTGTCTAGTAACCCGGAATGAATCAGTGTAGGTGGGGAAATGTGCTGAGTTATCCCAAAAACTTAAGTTATTGGACAGTAGAGGTATAAATTGCCTCGAAGTTGTCCCGAAAACTTGTCTTATTGGACAATAGAAGTGGAAAAAGCCACAGAGTTGTCCCAAAAACGTGAGTTATTGGACAGTAGAGGTAGAAAAAGCCAGGGAGTTGTCCAAAAAACCTAAGTTATTGGACAGTGGAGGTGGAAAAAGCCACGGAGTTGTCCTAAAAACGTGAGTTACGAGACAGTAGTGGTTGAAAATACTGTTGAGTTGTCGCGAAAAAAGGAATCTGATACTGATCTGAATATCAACCAAGCGTTCTCCAAACACATAAGAATAGCGAACAAGATACAGAAAAAAATACAAACCGAACTACTACGAACAACTATTACCCGTTCGCAGTAGTTCGATCCTCTCAAAGTTGGGACACTCTCGCTCCAACCCCTAACTCATTTTCTCCTTAACATCCCACTTAACAGTAAATTGAACAACGTTAGCTTTTTCTTTCTTCTCATCATAACATTCAGTTAAATACCCTTTAAATACTTGAATTTGCTCGGCGATAAAACCTGCTTCCAGTCGGAATTTACGATTTTTAATGTTAAGTAGATCCAAATCTTCATTTGTAAGTTGTAAGATGTAACCGTCTTTCAATTCCTTTTCGATTGTTAGAGATCCCCAACCTGTATCGTTAAAAAATGAAACGATTAACTGCAAGTCACTGCAAGGGAATTTTCTAGCTATATCTTTTCCTACCCAGTAAAGAACATCGTCTTCATGTTTCCCTAGTATTGTTGGTAGTGCATAGTCTCTTATAATTTCATAACCGAAAGCTGGAATAGTTTTGTGGTGAGAATTCATGATACGGATTACCTCGTTCCTGTATGTAAATTGTATTTTATTAAATTTTATGCAGTTTTTTCCGGAAAAGTATACAAAATCTTTGTCTAAATTATGTATAAAAAATCCCAAGTTGCCTTGACGGTCATCCACGATGAGAGTACAATGGACATGTCATAATATTGTAACATGATGAAATATGCAGTCAATATTAGATGGTATAAAATTGTTAAGAGTATTGACTCAGTATTTTAAATGTACTTAGAGGGGGGTAACCATCTTGTCGAAGAATCAAGAGTTTTATTGGCGCCGCTTACATTCTCTATTAGGTGTAATTCCTGTAGGTTTGTTCTTGGTGTTCCACTTGTCACTTAACTTCACTGCTACTGGTGGAGAAGAGGCTTACAACAATGCAACTGGACTAATGGAACTAGTTCCACATTGGTTATTACTAATTGTTGAATGGGTAGTAATTTACATACCACTTTTATTCCATGGTTTGTATGGGGTATATATCGCGTTCACTGCTACTCCTAATGTAAAGCGCTTTAGTACTTTCCGTAACTGGATGTTCGTTATACAACGTTTTACAGGGGTATTCTTAGTAATATTCATAGCATGGCACATCTTCCAAACTCGTATTCAAAAAGCACTTGGTGCTGAAGTTAACTTTAATATGATGGAAGAAATAGTAGCAAATCCTTGGATGTTAGGTTTCTACATTGTAGGTATTTTAGCAGCTACGTTCCACTTAGCTAATGGTCTTTGGGCATTCCTAGTAAGCTGGGGAATTACGCAATCACCGAAGTCACAAAAAATTGCTACTTACATTACAATGGTATTATTCGTAGTAATTAGTATCGTTGGTGTGGCAGCAATTCTAGCATTCGTTTAATAGATTTGCATAAACTTCCAATAGTAAATAATGAGGAGTGAGGAATAATCATGGCGAAAAGCAAAATAATCGTCGTTGGTGGCGGATTAGCAGGCTTAATGGCTACAGTTAAAGCTGCCGAAGAAGGCACTGAAGTAGAATTATTCTCATTAGTTCCCGTTAAACGTTCACACTCTGTTTGTGCACAAGGCGGAATTAATGGAGCAGTTAATACAAAAGGTGAAGGGGATTCTCCTTGGATTCACTTTGACGATACAATTTATGGTGGAGATTTCTTAGCAAACCAACCACCAGTTAAAGCAATGTGTGATGCTGCACCTGGGATCATTCACTTATTCGACCGTATGGGTGTTATGTTCAACCGTACCCCAGAAGGCTTACTTGACTTCCGTCGTTTCGGTGGAACATTGATGCACCGTACTGCATTTGCTGGTGCAACAACTGGTCAACAATTACTTTATGCATTGGACGAGCAAGTTCGACGTCATGAAGTAGCTGGACTTGTAACTAAATACGAACATTGGGAATTCCTTGGAACAGTAATTGACGATGAAGGCGTTTGTCGCGGAATCGTAGCTCAAGATATGCAAACTGAAGAAATCCAATCATTCCGTTCAGACGCTGTTATTATGGCAACTGGTGGCCCTGGTATTATCTTCGGTAAATCTACTAACTCAGTTATCAACACTGGTTCTGCAGCTTCTATCGTATATCAACAAGGTGCTACATATGCTAATGGTGAGTTTATCCAAATCCACCCAACTGCAATTCCTGGAGATGACAAAAACCGCTTAATGTCAGAATCAGCACGTGGTGAAGGTGGACGTATTTGGACTTATAAAGATGGTAAGCCTTGGTACTTCCTAGAGGAAAAATACCCTGCTTACGGTAACCTAGTACCTCGTGATATTGCAACACGTGAAATTTTCGACGTGTGTGTTAACCAAAAATTAGGTATTAACGGTGAAAACGTAGTTTACCTAGATCTTTCTCACAAAGATCCACATGAATTAGATATTAAACTTGGTGGTATTATCGAAATCTACGAAAAATTCGTAGGAGATGACCCACGTAAATTACCAATGAAAATCTTCCCTGCAGTTCACTACTCAATGGGTGGAATCTGGGTAGATTACAATCAAATGACAGAAATTCCAGGTCTTTTTGCAGCTGGTGAATGTGATTATTCACAACACGGTGCAAACCGTCTTGGAGCTAACTCATTATTATCTGCTATTTTCGGTGGATCTGTTGCAGGTCCAAACGCTGTTAAATATGTTAAAGGTTTGAAAAAGCATGCGGAAGATCTTCCACAGTCTCTATATGACGCTCGTGTTCAAGAAGAACAAGCGAAGTGGGACAACATCCTTAAAATGGACGGTACTGAAAACGCATACTTACTTCACAAAGAACTTGGTGAATTAATGACTGATAACGTAACAGTAGTTCGTTATAACGATAGACTAGAAAAAACATACAATACTTTACTTGACATGTTAAAACGTTGGGAAAATATTAACGTTAACGATACTCAAAAATGGAGTAACCAAGGTGCTCACTTTACTCGTCAATTGAAAAACATGTTATACCTTGCTCTTGTAATTACTAAAGGAGCACTTTTACGTAACGAATCTCGTGGAGCGCACTACAAACCTGATTTCCCAGAACGTGATGATGAAAACTTCCTAAAAACAACAATGGCGAAGTATAATCCACAAACTGGTGAACCTGAAATCAGCTATGCAGAAGTAGACGTTTCATTAATTCCTCCACGTAAACGTGACTATTCTTCATAAAAAATAAAGGGGGTTTTTAATCATGACAACAGCCGTAGGAACTACTAGTAGAACGGTGAAACTTGAAATCCTGCGTCAAGACAAAACAGGTGAATCTTCACGTTGGGAAAAATTCGAAGTTCCTTACCGCCCTGGTATGAACGTTATTTCAGCATTAATGGTTATCCAACAAAATCCTGTTACAGCTGAAGGTCAAAAGACTACTCCTGTAACTTGGGACTCAAACTGTCTTGAAGAAGTATGTGGCGCATGTTCGATGGTTATTAATGGTCGTCCTCGTCAATCTTGTTCAACATTAGTTGACCAATTAGAACAACCAATTCGTTTAGAACCAATGAAAACTTTCCCAGTTGTACGTGACTTACAAGTAGACCGTAGTCGTATGTTCAACGCTCTTAAAAAAGTAAAAGCTTGGGTTCCAATCGATGGTACTTACGATTTAGGTGAAGGTCCACGTATGCCAGAACGTAAACGTCAATGGGCATATGAATTATCTAAATGTATGACTTGTGGTGTATGTATGGAAGCATGTCCAAACGTTTCTGAAAGTGCTTCTTTCATCGGACCAGCTCCACTTTCACAAGTACGCTTATTTAACGCCCATCCAACTGGTGCTATGACTAAAGACGAACGTTTAAATGCAATTATGGGGGATGGAGGCCTTGCAAACTGCGGTAACTCACAAAACTGTGTAGCTGCATGTCCAAAAGGTATTCCTTTAACAACTTCTATTGCTGCTTTAAACCGTGCTACTACTGTACAAATGTTCCGTAACTTCTTCGGATCAGACCATATGGTAGACTAATTTAACAAAATTTATTTTTTTGAAGGACATCTAGTCAAAGTTTTGACTTTAGATGTCCTTCTTTTCATTTCTTGCATAAACTGAGTGTATGATTCTCATGAAATTGGATTTCGTTAAGTAACTCAACGATTTTATTCTGAATACAATAAAACACTAAAGATATCAACGCCATTGACTCAGTTTTAAAAATAGCAGAGATTAAAGTACCATTAATACAACAAAAGCAACAAGGAGAAATGGGTATAGATAAAGAAGTTAAACTAATTGATAATTATTTTAATGGCTACAAAAGGAGATGTAGAAATTTGGGAACAAAATACATTGATAATCCAATAGAATGGGAAGAAGAATTTACATTTCATATTGAAGTGAAAGTACGGTTTTCAGAAACAGATATGTATGGTCACTTAAATAATACCGTTCCATTTGTTTATTTTGAAGAAGCTCGGATTGAATATTTAAAGCATATTGGCTATTACAACTGGGCCTCATCTAATTCTGAAAAAATTATTGTCGTGGCAGATCTTCAATGTGATTTTTTAAAACAAGTTTATTTTGATGAAATTCTCAAAATCTATGTTAAAGCTGCACATGTTGGGACTTCTTCGGTAGATATTCATTACTTAGCTAAAAATGCAGAAGACAAATCTGTATTTACTGGCCGCGGTGCTTTAGTACAAATAAATAAATCAACAGGAAAGGGAGCCCCTTGGACAGAAAAAGAAAAAATAATATTGCACGGGAAATAGTGAAAATGCCCTCACAGCATAAACACTCTCAACATACTTTACATAGAAGAGGAGATAGGAGGGTGTTGCCTTATGAATAGCCCGCAGCATCGTTCGCTTTTGACGAAAAGAGAGCGTGAAATTTTCCAATTACTAATTTTAGATTATACAACGAAGGAAATTTCGCAAAAGCTGAATATTAGCGAGAAAACGGTGCGTAATCATATTTCAAACACGATTCAAAAACTAGGTGTATCAAGCAGATCACAGGCATTGATTGAATTGCTGAGGCTAGACGAATTATCATTACACTGATAGGATACTTGCTATTTCCAAGAAAACACTTCAAAATAGTATTAACTTCATTTATATAAATTTTTCACCATTTAGTTGAGACATACAAAAAAATGGTGTTGGTCTATAGTGTCTTAAGAAGAGTATTTAGGCAATGAAGTAATTGTCACATCGCACCAATAATAAAAAGTGATTAACTTTTAAGTTGTGAATGTGACAAGGTCATAAAAGAAGTGTTACTATTGAGCAGGTTGAAAGAACTCATATAAGGATTTGTTCTTACGAAAACTTCACTTTTCAAGTTTTAAACAAAATTATTGCAACCTAATCAGTGAAAGATGAGAAACTACTTAAGCAATAGTCACTCAAGGTTGGTTACTGAATCGGGCAATATGACAATCGGGATGTTTTTAAATCGTGTGTTTTTAAAACCTAACCGAGACATGTAAATGAAATAAAAAAGTAGTGTATTTTCGTTAGAAACCAAATGTTATCTACAATACATGTAACAATCATTCAAAACAATTAGACACAATTTATATGAACAAGATTCGAGAATTCTGTATAAGGATTCTCTTATCTTTGTGACTATGTAAAGGTAAAGGATCGAGGCGGTACTATGAATGCCCCTATAGGCGTAATTGATTCTGGGGTTGGTGGTTTAACTGTAGCAAAAGAAATTATGAAAGTTTTACCACAAGAATCTATTTATTATATTGGTGACACTGCGAGATGTCCTTATGGACCGAGAAATAAACAGGAAGTACGCATCTTTACATGGCAAATGGCAAAGGCATTACAACGCATGAACATAAAAATGCTCGTCATTGCCTGTAACACTGCCACTGCTGTTACATTGGAAAGTTTGCAGAAGAAATTACCAATTCCTGTAATAGGAGTCATTAATCCAGGAGCAAGAGCCGCTGAGAAACAGACAAAACGAAATGAAATTGTCGTATTAGCAACAGAAGGAACAATTAAGAGTGGCGCATATGAAAATGCATTACTTTCTTTAAGTTCGAACGCGAAAATAATTCCTCTTGCTTGTCCTACATTTGTACCACTTGTTGAAAGTGGAGAGTACGAAGGGCAATTTGCATTCGACTTAGTAGCAAATGGATTAAAACCACTGGCAAATAAAAAATTTGATACTGTTATTTTAGGTTGTACTCATTACCCAATTTTACAGCAACATATAGAAAAAGTAGTTGGACCAGATGTTTCAGTACTTTCTTCTGCTGAGGAAACAGCAAAAGAAGTGGGTGAATGGTTAGCATATAACAACCAATTGAATCATTGTGGTGAACAACCTCATCACGTTTTTCATACAACAGGATCCGTACCTATTTTTCGTATGATTGCAGAAAAGTGGTTAGATATAAACGACCTAGACATTCGCCGTATAAAGTTATAATATTTCTTTCGGAGAGTGGGTAAAGTTAACAATATTATCAAAAAAATTAGTGCCTGGTACCATTGTGTACTAGGCACGATTTTATCTCTAAATTTAGACAAGCAGTAACTAAGACGAGAAACAATTGGCTTCTGATTTGAAGATTCTTTTTAGGAGGACAAACTATGAGCAGACATGATGAAAGATTATCAAATGAATTAAGAGCTGTAACCATTGAACCAAACTATTTAATGCATCCAGAAGGATCCGTATTAATACAAGTAGGGAATACAAAAGTGATATGTACAGCTACAATTGAAGAAAGGGTTCCTGGATTTTTACGTGGTCAAGGCAAAGGTTGGATTACTGCGGAATATTCCATGTTACCAAGAGCTACAGCTGAAAGAACACAACGCGATGCAACTCGTGGGAAAATCAATGGGCGTACAATGGAAATTCAACGTCTAATTGGACGTGCTTTACGTTCGATCGTCGATTTAGAAGCCCTTGGAGAAAGAACGTTATGGGTGGATTGTGATGTCATTCAAGCAGATGGTGGAACACGTACAGCTTCTATTACTGGAGCATTTGTGGCACTGACTCAAGCAATTGCAAAAATTCATCAAAATAAACCATTTTCAAGGTTTCCAGTGACTGACTTTTTAGCAGCAACAAGTGTTGGTATTATTGACGAAGTAGGTCCTGTTTTAGATTTAAACTATATTGAAGACACTTCAGCAAAGGTAGATATGAACCTTATTATGACTGGCAGTGGTCGTTATGTTGAAATACAAGGGACTGGTGAAGAAGCAACGTTTTCACGTGAGGAATTAAACTCTTTACTCGCATTAGGCGAAGTGGGAATTACTAAATTAATTTCTTTACAGAAAGAAGTGCTTGGAGAATCAGCAAATTTAGTTGGATATGTAAAATGATAATGATTTGAATCGTCAAATCTAATCGATAGAACATCTAGGAGGAATTATAATGAAGCAAGTTGTTATTGCAACGAAAAATAAAGGAAAAGCAAAAGATTTTGAAGCACTTTTTGCACCACTTGGATATGAAGTAGTAACAATGTTTGATGTAGCTCCGGATATGGAAATTGAAGAAACAGGAACTACATTTGAAGAAAATGCGGTTTTGAAGGCAGAAACGCTTTCTCGTGAGCTTGGTAAGCTTGTAATAGCAGATGATAGCGGACTTGCTATAGATGCTTTAGGAGGCGAACCAGGGGTATATTCTGCACGCTATGCTGGCGATCATGATGACGAAGCAAATATTGTTAAAGTGCTAGATAAATTACAAGGTGTTCCCGAAGCAGAACGCACAGCTCGATTCTGTTGCGCATTAGCAATCGCTGGTCCTAACCTTGAAACTTACACGGTTTTCGGAACATGTGAAGGTGTCATTTTAAATGAAAAACGTGGTACAAACGGTTTTGGTTATGATCCAATTTTTTATGTTCCGGCACTAGGACGTGCGATGGCAGAACTTACACCTGAAGAAAAAGGTGCGATTTCACACCGTGGAAATGCAATTCGTAAGTTAGCAGATGAATTACCAAATTTGTTGAAATAATTAAAACAAGAGCACATTGGGGATGGAGCTTTTTTTGTAATTTTAATTGAGGTGATGTTATGAAACTTCTAGTTATGAGTGATACCCACGGAGATGCTGAAGTCATTAAACAAGTACGAGAAAGGCATATGGATGTAGATGCCATCATACATTGTGGTGACAGTGAATTACCGTTTGATCATGAATATTTACAGAGAGTAAAACGTGTGCGTGGAAATTGTGATCGAGACTCCAGATATCCTGAAGAAGAACTATTTGATGTCTCGGAAAAGCGAATCTTTGTAACACATGGTCACCTATTTAATGTAAAATCAACTACAATGAATATATTTTATCGTGCAAAAGAACTTGAAGCTGATGTCGTATTTTTCGGTCATTCACATGTATTAGGCTGCGAACTTTTGGATAACGTATTATTTGTGAACCCAGGTAGTCTTTTAAAGCCTAGAGGAATTGACGATAAAAGTTATGTGATCATGGAGTATATTAATGACCAATGGATCGTTTCAGGCTATACTGATGAAGGGAAAGAAATCTTCATAAAAAGATTTTAAATTTCCTAAAAAACTTTTTCATAAAGTGTTGACACTTATCTGTTTTAGGGATATAATAAATCTTGTCTTTAAGGGAAATATTCTCTTGAATACCATGTCTCAGTAGCTCAGCAGGATAGAGCATACGCCTTCTAAGCGTACGGTCGGGGGTTCGAATCCCTCCTGGGACGTAATAAGGTTCAGAAAGAAGAATTTTGAACCAACTAAAAAAGTTTCAAATCCTTATACAATGAGGGTTTGAAGCTTTTTTTATATTTTTGATTACGAAAGAAAAAGATAGAAGTTGAAAAGTTTCTACACAAATTCTACACATTTTCTACAGTGTTTTAATATGAATTGTACTTAAAATAATGTGAATTCCATTATAAATTGCTGCACATTTTAACTCTAACTTTGAATAGATGTTCGTTTAAATTAAAACATGATTATTGATTATAATGTTTCATATTATTGTGAAGAAATTCACTTAAACTACCATGAAAGAACGTAATTATCTTTCATTCTCTGTGGTGAATCTTTTGATTCATGTATGGCTAACGGGGCAGGTTAATTGAATAAGGTAAAAGGAGTGGGGATAACGAAGTATTTATCAACTTTTATGTTACTTCTGTTAATAGCGGGTTGTAGTTCGCCAATTTCCTCGATTGAAGGGCTTATTGGTAATGTTCATCAAAATAGTATTGAGGTAGATTGTACTGATGCTGTTAATAGAGATAAAAAAGGAGATATTCCATCCATAGGATATTTTTGCAATGTTAACGTCACTGAAGATACTCTTATAACTGATAATAAAGGGAAATCTATAACAATTGAGGACTTGCAACAAGGACAAACGGTTAATGTTATTTTAAAAGAAATAGCAGATATTAGCGTAAATAAAAGAGATATTACTGCTACGGAAATAAAGGTTATAAAATAGGAAGGGCTTTTCTTTAACAAGAAATGCCCTTTCTTCTTGAACTAACGAAGGCTTTAATTATATTGAATTTTATTGAACCAATAAACGACCGCTAAATTATTTTTACTACAATTTACTATATGATTTCTATTAATCGGTAAGTTTTTATGCATACAATCATAGCTATTCGAACAACAGTGCTCTTGTATAGAAATTATATACTAGTAGAGCCAGTTGAGGTTGTAGTGGCACACTTTTTAATTGAGGAAGTTAAAGAGTGATAGGATAATATTCAAAAATTTGGATAAAAATAAATTATAATGATTTTATAAAAATTTTAACTCTTTAATTCCGGTACGATGGTGCAGGTTCACATAGTGCTGGAATTTTTTAGAGTTGCACAACTATGTTAAATTTGATTGCCACAGCAAGCGATTTAAGCTTGTTGTCGTAGTTGAATCTACGACAGAGATGTATAAATTTTTGTCAAATGCGATAAGTACACAGGGCATGATGGAAAGAAGTTCACGTGATAACTTGTCATGACGTGAACTTTTCCATCATTCCCATACCTTTTCAAAAACAATGACTAAATCAGTTAGCCATGATTAGTAAGTTTCTTTTATTATATAGAGGGAAAACCTTCATTCTTCTGAAGTGGGGCGTAAAATAGTAATTCGTTATAGTAGTTATATCATGCATAGCATATATAATAAGTTGCGGTTTCTTGTAGTTCCTCAAAAACATGTCAACTGACCTTATTTTTAATTAGCAAATAACTTTAAAAACCCCACAATGGTAGAAGATTCTACCATTGTGGGGTTTTTAAAATATTACTTCTTTCAATCCATTCATTTTTTCAATTTAAACATGGGGGTAGTCTAAGCTACTAAAAAATCAATTTATGAAATTTATTCCTTTATAAAATAAATTTATGGCCAAGCCAAAGAAATGGATATTACTAAATATTCAAAATATTTGCTATATTGATAGAAAGCGATTGCTTTACTTATCATCAAAAAAATAGTTTGGAAAGGTGACAAATAAATGGAGAAATTATTTAAGTATATAGATGAGAACCAAGACATGTACATTGAATGGTTGCAAGATGCGTGTAGGCAACCGAGTGTATCCACACAAAATCGAGGCATTACTGAGATGTCCCAAAAAGTAGCAAATTATTTAAAAAATCTTAATGCCAAAGTGCAAATAGTACCGACCGGAAGGCATCCAGTTGTTTATGGAAAAATAATGGAAGATAAAAAGAAAACACTTTCCTTTTACAACCACTATGATGTACAACCAGAAGACCCAATTGAATTATGGAACTACCCTCCTTTTGCTGCCGAAATCCATGATGGAAAATTATTCGCACGTGGAGTGGCTGATAATAAGGGGAATTTGATGGCTAGAATTGCAGCGATACATGCGTATCAACAAGTTTATGGAGAATTACCAGTTAATATAAAATTTTTTGTTGATGGTGAAGAGGAAACTGGTAGCCAATATACACATGACGCAATTGAAAGTGTTCCAGAAATTATTGAAACGGATGGCTACATTTGGGAGTCTGGTTACAAAACCCCTGACGGTGCAATCTCTGTTAGATTGGGATTGAAGGGAATGCTTTACGTTGAATTACAGGCAGAAGGAGCGAATACTGATTTACACTCCTCCAATGCAGCCATAATTAAAAATCCTGCTTGGCGTTTAGTCTGGGCTCTTAGTACTCTAAAAGATGTAAATGAAAGGGTAAATATTAAGGGTTTTTATGATAATGTTGAGCCTCCGAATGAGTTGGAAGAAAAAATATTAGAAAATATATTATACCATGAAGATCATATGAAGGAGAATCTTGGATTGGATGGGTATTTACTCAATCTTAAAGGAACTGATTTAAAGAGAAAACTAATTTTCCAACCTACTTGCACAATTTGTGGAATCGTTTCTGGGTATACAGGAGAAGGTTCAAAAACAGTACTTCCATCTAAAGCAAAAGCAAAAATTGATTTCCGGTTAGTACCTGGTCAAGATCCGAGCAGAATAGTCAGATTATTGAGAAAACACCTTGATGATCACGGTTTCAATGATATAAAGATATTGAAAATAAGTGAAAAAAAGGCGGCGAAGACTAATCCTAATGACCCACTAGCACAGGTTGTCATTAAAGAAGCGGAAGAATTCTATGGAAAAAAACCACAAGTTTTGTCCATGTCCCCTGGAACAGGCCCAATGTATAAACTAGCAAAACAATACAATATTCCAGCCGTTAGCTTTGGTGTAGGTTATGAAAATTCCAAAATTCATGCACCTAATGAAAATATCCGAGTTATGGATTATATCGAGGGTATAAAATTTGTGTGTAAGGTGATGAAAGAGTTCAGCGAGTTTGAAGACAACAAAGAAAAATACTTTGATAAAGAGGCAATACACTAAAACATAGGGGGAAGTTTGATGAGGCTTATGAAAATTGTGAGAGTATTTCCGTTATTACTACTATTAATTCTTATTGTTTCCGCATGTTCAGGGGAGAACGCATCGACTACATCGACTACATCGACTACATCGACTAGTGGTGATAAACAGGCTGATGCTAAGGCTGATGAAATTAAAACGATTACAATTGGAATGGGAACAGACATGTTAACATTCGATCCACATAATCACCAAACAACGGCAACAGAGACAATTCATATTAATATGTATAATTATTTGGTCAAAAATAACAACGGTGAAATTACCCCCGATTTGGCAACGAGTTGGGAACTAATCGACGATAAAACCTGGGAGTTCAAACTTCGGGATGATGTAAAGTTTCATAATGGTGATCCATTCACTTCAGAAGATGTTAAGTTTAGTTTGGAAAGAGTAGCAAAAGATGATTCACTTCGCGAACATCCTAATTACAAGCAAATTAAGGAAGTTGAAATTATTGATGAATATACGGTTAGGATTATTACTCATGAAATAGATCCCGTACTATTGAATCGTGTGTCAAGATTGGGATCGGGTATGATACCGAGTAAGTATATTGAAGAAAAAGGTTTTGATGAATTTTTGAAAAATCCTGTTGGAACAGGACCATTTAAATTTGTTGAATGGAAAAAAGATGACCGTGTAGTATTGGAAAGAAATGACGATTATTTTAATGGTGTTACTACAGAATGGGATAGAGTAGTCTTCCGAGCTATTCTCGAAAGTTCAACACGAGTCGGTGAACTTTTAACGGGTGGGATTGATATAGCTACGGAAGTGCCACCTATAGATTGGGATCGAATTAACAACAACAATGGTACTTCAGTAACCCAAGGACCTGTTAATAGGACAATGATGCTTTTCCTAAGGGCCACTGAGGGATATGCAACTTCTGATGTAAGAGTTCGCCAAGCAATTGACTATGCTATTGATGATAATACTATTATACAGTCCATTTTAGGCGGCGGAGGTAAGGCTACATTAACAAGGCTAAATCCTGGAAACTTTGGCTTTAACGAGAGTTTATTTGATAGATCAAATTACGATCCAGAAAAAGCTAGAGAGCTACTTAAAGAAGCAGGATATGAAGATGGAGTAGAAATTGTAATCCACTCACCGAGTGGAAGGTATTTCCAAGATAAGGAAACTGTAGAGATGATTGGAGGCATGCTTGCTCAAGTTGGAATAACTGCAAAATTAGAGTTTATGGAGTGGGGTACTTTTGTTGACCTAAGAACTGCAAAACAGCATAAAGATGCTTATTTCATAGCTTTAGGAAATTCATTATTCGATGCAGCTCAAGCATTGGACTACTATCACTCAGAAAGATCGTCCACTATTAATGATTATAGTAATCCTGAAGTGGATGCATTATTGGATGCGGCAGATAAGAACTTAAATACTGAAGAACGTGAGAAACAATATCAAAAAGTTCAGGAAATTGTTGCTGAAGAAGTTCCGATTATACCATTATTCCAAATCTATAGCTTCACCGGTGTAAATGATCGTATTAACTACGAGCCACGGATCGATGAAATGATTTTAATTGAAAATATTACGTTGAAATAATATTTATAAAAAGGACAAGTGAAGAAAAGAAAATAATTTCTTTTCTTCACTTCTCTTTCTTTTAGGAGGGCTGAAATGGCAAAGTATCTAAGGAAACGATTGTTAGAAATTATCCCTGTCTTACTATTTATAACTTTCATAGTGTTTTTTCTTGTATTTTGGGTGGGGGATCCAGTAGCGCTTATGCTTCCAGAAGATGCTAAGCAAGAGGATATTGAAAATCTTCGAAGTGCTCTAAAGCTAGATGAACCAATGCTCGTTCAATTTGGTTATTTTGTATCAAATGTAGTTCAAGGAGATTTTGGAAAATCCTTTAGATATGGTGAGGATGCTTTGCCAATTGTTCTTGAAAGATTACCTTCTACGCTAACATTAGCATTTACATCAATGATTATTGCTGTATTAATAGCAATCCCAGCTGGAATCATTTCAGCAATAAGACGTAATTCAGCCACGGATGTTTTTGTTACGGGCTTTTCCATTCTCGGTAAAGCGATGCCTAGTTTTTGGCTTGGAATTATGCTCATATTGATTTTTGGTGTCATTTTCAAAATTCTACCTGTCTCAGGAAATGGAACATGGGCACATCTAGTACTTCCATCTATTACATTAGGTACAGCAGTTTCTGCAGAAATGACAAGATTAGTCCGCTCCAATATGTTGGCGATCTTACAGCAAGATTATATACGAACGGCTATAAGTAAGGGAGTAAAGCCACTTTCATTAATTTTAAAACATGGCTTTAAAAATGCCTTAGTTCCTGTAATTACAATTATGTTTCTACAAATATCTACGCTTGTAAGTGGTGCTCTTGTTACTGAAGTCGTTTTTGCTTATCCTGGTTTAGGTCAACTACTAGTACAAGCAGTTAGCGGAAGAGACATGGCCATTATACAAGCAGCAATTTTTGTCGTAGCAATTATGGTAATCCTGTTGAATTTACTTGCCGATCTGTTATACAAAGTCTTTGATCCACGGATAAAATATAACTGAAGGGAGAATGTTTATGCAAATAAACAAAATTGAAGTTAGTGAATTAGTAGAGGACTCACTCCCAGAATATAAAAAGAACTCAGTAAATCGAATGTTAAAATTACTTATTAAAAGTAAGACAGGTCTTATAGGATTAGTTATTGTGTTAATTGTCACAATAATCGGTATATTCGCCGAACAATTGGCACCTTTTGATCCAAATGCGATAAATCCAATGCTCATTAACAAACCACCCGCTTGGCTTGAAGGTGGGGAATTTGCACACTTTCTTGGAACAGACAATCTTGGTCGTGATTTACTAAGTAGAATAATTATAGGTACTAAAGTTTCTTTAATTGTCGGCGTATGCTCAATAGCTATTGCTGGTTTTATTGGAATGATTATTGGTTTAGTATCAGGATTTTATGGAGGGTTTATTGATAATTTCTTTATGAGATTAGTAGATTCTTTTCTAGCTATTCCTAACATTTTGTTTATGTTAGTCGTTCTTGGGGTGTTTGGGCCTGGTTTGCTTACACTTATTCTCGTAATCGGTGCAACCCAGTGGGTTACATATGCCCGTTTAGTTAGAGGTGAAGTTTTATCTATAAAAGAAAGAGATTTTGTAAAAGCTTCAAGAACATTGGGGACTAAAGACCGCACAATTGTTTTTAAACATATTTTACCAAATGTTATTTCCTCCTTTATAGTAGTTTCTACATTAAGTATCGCAACTGCTATTTTGCTAGAAGCTTCATTGAGTTATCTTGGTCTTGGAATACAGCCTCCGATGATTTCCTGGGGAGGGATTTTAGAAGGCGGAAGGAATTTTCTAGCTACTGCTTGGTGGATTTCTACATTTCCTGGAATTGCAATTACTATAACCGTTCTTGGGATAATTTTTTTAGGGGACTGGCTACGCGATGTATTGGATCCGCGGTTAACAAAGTAAGGGGGAAAGATGATGACTATGGAGAACGTTGCTTTAGAAGTAAAGGATTTGAAAACTTTTTTTCACACTGAAGATGGAGTAGTAAAGGCAGTCGATGGGGTTTCTTTTAATGTAAATAAAGGCGAGACGGTGGCAATTGTTGGGGAATCGGGTTGCGGGAAAAGCGTAACCTCTTTTTCAATATTGAGACTTATTAAAGCCCCTGGAAAAATAGAAGAAGGCTCGATTATATTTGAAAATAAAGATTTGACGAAGATAAAAGAGAGCCAAATGCGCGATGTTAGAGGAAATGATATATCAATGATTTTTCAAGAACCTCTAACTTCGTTAAATCCAGTGTTTAAAGTAGGAGATCAAATTGCGGAAACTATTTTATTGCATCAAGACGTGGACAAAAAAGAAGCGAAGAAGAAAAGTATAGAACTCTTGAAAAAGGTAGGTATCGGGCGTGCAGAACAAATATTTAATTCATATCCTCATTCACTAAGCGGAGGTATGAGGCAACGAGTAATGATTGCTATGGCATTATCATGCAATCCCAAAATTCTCATTGCGGATGAACCAACAACGGCCCTAGATGTAAGTATACAAGCACAAATCCTAACTTTGATGTTGGACTTAAAAAAAGAGTTTGGAACATCAATTATATTAATTACCCATGATTTGGGTGTAGTTGCTGAAATGGCAGATAAAGTTATTGTTATGTATGCAGGACAAGTAGTCGAGGAATCCGATGTTTTTACCCTCTTTAAGAACCCTAAACATCCCTATACAAAGGGATTGTTAGAGAGTACTCCTAAAGTTCATGAATTAGAAGATGAACTGAAATCAATTCCTGGATCGGTGCCAAGTGCTTCAAATTGGCCTAAGGGTTGTCGCTTTTATTCACGTTGTTCAATGAGATTGAATCATTGTAACGATAATGCGCCTGAATTGCTAGGGGACGAAAATCATATTGTCCGATGTTGGTTACAAAATGAAGAGGTGGTGAAGCAAAGTGAATATGCCAAGTAAAGAAAGAAAGCAAAGCATTGAAACTGAGCGTGATGTATTGTTGGAAGTAACCGACTTAAAAAAATATTTCATTTTGGATTCGGGCTGGTTTAATAGGAAGAAAGAATATTTGAAGGCTGTTGACGGAGTAAGTTTTCATTTGGAAAAAGGGGAGACTTTAGGAATTGTAGGGGAATCAGGTTGTGGTAAATCGACAACAGGAAACTTAATAATGAATATATTAGAGCCCACGGAAGGTTCAATTCTTTTCAACGGAAAGAACCTAAGTAAAATATCGAAAGAAGAGTTACGTGAAGAACGTCAACATATTCAAATGATATTTCAAGATCCCTATTCTTCACTCAATCCCCGATTAAAAGTATTTGATATTATTGCAGAACCGTTAATATCACATAATTTATTTAAAGGAGAAGAATTAAAGGAAAAAGTTCAAGAATTAATAGAAACGGTTGGGTTGAGAAAGGATCAGTTGAATCGCTATCCACATGAATTTAGTGGTGGCCAAAGACAAAGAATTGGAATTGCAAGAGCGCTTGCATTAAATCCGAAACTGATAATATGTGATGAACCAGTTTCAGCATTGGACGTGTCGGTTCAATCTCAAATTTTAAATTTGCTCGCCAGACTACAAAAGGAATACAATTTGACTTATATTTTCATTGCGCATGGACTACCTGCAGTTAAACATGTAAGTGATCGTATTGCTGTCATGTACCTTGGAAAAATTGTTGAAATTGCAACAAAGGAGCAGATTTTTAGCCGACCGCTCCACCCCTATACTGAAGGTCTTCTAGCCGCTATTCCAATTCCAGATCCAACTCTTAGAAAAAGGGGAAATCGAAACGTATTGGAAGGCGATTTGCCTAGCGCAGTAAATCCACCGAGTGGGTGCAGCTTCCATACACGTTGTCAATATGCAACACAATTATGCAAAAATGAGACTCCAAAATTACTAGAATTTGAAAAAGGTCATTCAGTTTCCTGCCATTATCCAATAGTAAACAGTAAAGGAATCTTGGTAAAAGAATCAGTTGTAAATTAATACTACAAATTTTCATTTTCATTCAAATCATACGATTTTGTCAGTTGCCCAATAGAAATCTCATTTTCAATAAATTTTATAAATGCATCAACCACAGTAAGACCTCGAGACTTATTCTTATAAAAGAGCCACGTATTTCTTAAAATCAATTCATTAGATGCATTTTTAAGTGGATATATATACATTTCTTTAAAATGGGTATGATTTAGTGAAATTTCTGGAATGATTGTATAGCCCATTCCGGTTCTAGCTAATTCTCTACATGCCTCAACTTTATTTGCTTCAACGACAATATTTGATGGTACTTCGTAGTTTTCTGTCCACCAGTTCTCAATAAGTTGACTGAGTAATGGATCCGTTCTGTAATATATTCTAGGTTGATGAGGTAAACTTTCAAAGTCTATAGGAGTGGAGGAAATTAAATGTAACCGTTCTCGCTGTATTAAACTTTTTCCCTCAAACCAGGAATGTTCACCTCTAAGTATGGAAATATGGACTTCGTCATCATTTAAGATTTTAAGCGCATTTATACTAGTGCCAGTTTCAAGTTTTATTTGTACAAGTGGATAGATTTCTGAGAACCGTTGTAATATTTTGGGCATTACGTAATGAGCAAAATTACTAGTTACTGCGAGTCGTAGAACACCGCGAATTTCATTACTCAAATTTAGAACATAGTCTCGAGTCGTAGAATAATCGTTAAGCACTCGCTGGGCAAACTTCACAATATGCTCACCTTCAGGAGTGAAAATAACACCCTTGTTGTTTCTACCTACAATTTTAACATCAAATTGTTCCTCAATTTGGCGAAGTCTATAAGAAATTGCCGGCTGAGAGATAAAAAGTTTATCTGCAACTTTAGTTAAGCTTTTTTCATTAAATAGTGTTACTAAAAGAGTACAGTCCTTTATATTCATTCGTAATCTCCTTTCGATTTATAGTGTGGATTTTTACATTAATCTACTAGATACTATAATATAGTATTTCTGTATTTACTTTTGGTCAATAGAGTAGTATGAATACTATCAATATTCTACCTATTTAAATTAATCATCTATAGCCTTCTGTATAATTTAAGAAGCATGGCACTTAAGACAGAAGGTTTTTTAGTGATTATTTGTTGCAGATTCAAGAGTTACATTTTGACCGTGTTAGTCAAATAACGATTATTTCAAGAATTGAAAAAGCTCGAAATACTATTTTTGAAAAAATAAACGACCAATCCAATTTTGGAAGGTCGTTTTATTTAATAACAAAGTTAATACTTTTTTGTATTTAAGATTTAATTATTTTACCGCTTGGGCATGTGTTGCAGCTGATTTACCAGCTAATTTTCCAAATACAGATCCCGACATTAAACCAGATCCACCTGGGTAGTTTTCATAGAAAATACCACCAATCATTTCACCAGCAGCGAAAAGACCTTCAATTTTTTCCCCATTTTCACGAAGGACTTCTCCATCTGGTGTAGTAGCTAAACCACCAAACGAGAACGTAATACCACATGTTACTGGGAATGCATAAAACGGACCTTCACTAATTGTTTGTGCCCAGTTTGATTTTGGCGGTGTAATACCTTTCGTTCCTTTGCCGTCTTTATCAGAAGGATTGAACACACCTTCTTGTACAGCTTCGTTAAATTCCTTTATGGTTTGTAAAAATTGTTCTTTATTAATATCAATTTTTACAGCTAGTTCTTCTATAGTTGGCGCTTCAAAAAATGTTGCTTCTTCTAAATTATATTCTTCACGTAATATTGGTCGAACTTTTGCATCATAAATTTGGTATGCAATATTTTTTGGTTGTTTTAATACCTCTTTACCATATTTTGCGTATGTGTAATTACGGAAATCTGCACCTTCATCAACGAAGCGGTTACCATCTACGTTAACCATAACGCTGTACGGATATGAGTGCTTCTTGAAAATGTCTCCAGGTTTTTGGAAATCACCAACTCTTGGTGCGTTTGCATCTGTACCAATTGCATGACAGCCATCGTATTGACCAAACTTTTGTGCACCAACTTCAACAGCCATATCAATACCATCACCAGTGTTAAACTCTGTTCCACGTACAAGTGCTGCATTCCATTCCTCACCTAGTGCTTCTGCACGTTTTTTCTTGTCAGCTTCGAAACTACCACAAGCAAGCACAACACTTTGGCAAGGTATCTTTTGTGTACCTTCTTTTGTCTTTACTTCTAACCCTGTTACTTCGTTATTTTCTGTCATTATTTTCGTAGCTGCAGATTCATACCAAACATCAATTCCTAATTCTTCACAGCGGTTGAATAAGCTACGCATTAAACCAATCCCTTTTTCAACTGTTTTAATTGGCAGGCCACCCCAAAATTGAATTCTACCTTCTTTTTCAAATGATTGGTTAGCATAGTTTAATTCGAATTCAACACCATGGGATTTCATCCACTCAATCGTATGAAGTGATTGTGTTACAAGTTGGTTAATTAGTTCTGGTTTACTTTGGTTTTGTGAAACACGCATGATATCATCGTAAAAGTCTTGCGCTGAATATTCGGGCATATCAATTTTTTTATACGTTTCTTCATCTAAATCAATAAGATTTGTTATAGCATTAAAATTGTTATAGGCTACACGGATAGCGCCGTCTGTGAAGAATGAGTTACCTCCACGTTTTTCAATTGGACCTTTTTCTAATACTAATACACGGCTCCCCTGTTCTTTTGCAGAAATGGCTGCACATAAAGCTGCATTACCAGCACCAACAACGATTACATCATAGTTTGACAATGTATATTTCCCCTTTGCTTGGTTATTAAAATTATCATAGTTTATATATTGTAATAAATTAAATACAACTTTTTTATGTTGACCATAAAATTTTTCTATTCCTTAGTGAAATACCATTTCAAAATCGGTAAAATTACAACATAAATAAAAAGCATTCTAAACAATTGGAATACTGTTACTTGGGTAGCATCTGCATGAACAGCAGTTGCAATTAATCCCATCTGATCCATGCCACCAGGGGCTGTACTTAGAAAACTCGTTTTAAAATCCATATCATATAAACAAACCATAATCTCTGCAATTCCAAATGTCAGTGTTATTAATAATAGGGCACTCAGTACGCCGCTTATTAAAATTGATTTCTTTAAATGTAAAGATTGTGATTTTAACATTAATCCAATGTAAGCACCAATCGTTAGCTGAGCAATATGTAAAAATGAATCATTCATTGCCACTGGTTCCAGAGGAGTAAAACTAAGTAATAGTCCTAAAATAACAGGCGTTAAAAAATATGGTACGGGAAGTCGAAGTTTCTTCCCGATAGGTATAACTAAAAAGCCAAGAAAAATAATAAACAGGTTATACAAATAATCTGGAGTTTCAATAGTAACCGCTGTGTTAGTCTGATTCGTTATTGAGACAATAAAAGGAATAAAACCGACAACAGAAATGACACGGACGATATGAAAGAATGTTATGACAGTTACATCCAAATTTTTTTGTTCTTCCGCAAACACTACTAACTGGGAGATTCCACCTGGGATACTAGCTGTAATTGCAGTAGGCAATGAGATCTTTGTGACACGATGGATGATAAATGCTAAAAAAATGCTAAATATGCAAAGAAATATATTTAATATGAGAATAAAAATAAGTGAATGTCTTATCAATAATAAAAGTTCTAAAGTAAAAAGTTGTCCAATCGCAGTGCCAACAATGGCTAGTCCAATATTTCTAAACGAAACTGGCCACTGATATGGAACTTTAAGCAGAAACTGAGATAAAAGGACACCAAATAGGGATCCTAGCATCCATGGCATCGGAAAGGAGAGGAGACTAAATATACTAACACCTAAAAGAGCTACTAAAAATACTGTTATAATAGGGAAAACTACATGCAAATTGCTCACCCTTTCAATTCAAATACTAATCGTCCTAATAAAGTAGGTATTTTGTGATTAGTAAAATGAATCCTGATTCGTTCTGTTCACTTTTACCTAAAACAAATGCAATAACAATACCCAAAAAGTACCGACAGTCACTGTTGAGATTAGTGATGCAAAAACTCCAAAAAATCGGAACCTATTGAAACGATTGTACGTTCAACTGGTCCTCCCCAAGAGTCATCTCTCCATTACATCTAGAGAAATTAACCCAATACATAAGCTTCAATTTTCTTCAACAAAATGGAAGACTCTCTTGTCTTGATTCAGAATACATGATACTTTCAGATAAATAAAATAGTTATTTTTTGAATATTACTATAAAACTTTTTTATTTCGGGGTGAAATCAATGAATTTATATGATTCTCTATTATTGATTGATTTATATAAAACAGGAAATATTACACATACAGCAGCAAACCTTTATATTTCACAGCCAGCTTTAACATATCGTATTAAGCAATTAGAGAAAAAGTATAAAGTGTCACTTATAGTTCGAGGCTCAAAGGGGATTGAATTTACAGAGGAAGGGAGACTTTTACATGAACATGCATTAACAATTATTAAGAATGAAGAATTATTTATTGAGCAACTTGCAAATGCTTCTGCAGAAGTAAGAGGGATGATTAAAATAGGTGCTTCAGGACTCTTTTCCTTATATAAACTTCCAAAATTATTGAATGCATTTAAAAATAAGTACCCACTTATTGATATTCATTTGAAAACCGGTTGGAGTAGTGATATTAAAGAGGCACTTACTCAAGAGCAAATTCATGTAGCAATTATTCGAGGGAATTATACAATTAACACTGAGCAACATCTACTAAACAAGGAAGAACTATATGTTGTATCCAAAACTCCATTCACAAAGGAAGACATTCCAAATTTACAATTCATTACATATAAAACTGATTTATCATTAAGTCAAATGATCGATAAATGGTGGCGCGTGAATTTTACACAGCCTATTAAACCATCTATTGAAACCGACCAAGCAGCAACGTGCAAAGAAATGGTCAAGTACGGGATGGGAATCGCCGTATTATCAGAGATAAGTATTGAAGGAGAAGATTTATATAAAATTTCGCTTAATGAGTTTGGTGATGAAGAATATTTTCGTGAAACAAATTTATACTACAACAAATATGTTCAAAATCTTCGACATGTAAATTTATTTTTAGATTTTTTAAAGAACTGGCATTCTTAAAAAGAAGATTTTCCTTTGTACAAATGCAGTGATTTACAATAATTTCAACTCACAAATTCCAGGTTGCTGTTATTCAGGAATTTATTAGAGTTGCATAACTATGTTAATTTCGATAGCAGCAAGTAATCTTCATTTTTACAATAAAAAAGAGTTCTAGCTAAATATAGCTGAACTCTTTTTTCATTCAAATTATCCTATATACATTAAATTGTTTTCACGCTAATTGAATATATGAGGTCATTGGTTGTTTTTATCGTGCGATAGTACCACCGTCAACAACGACTTCTGAACCTGTCATAAAACGAGATTCATCAGATGCTAAAAACAAGACAGGGTATGCGATATCATCTGGTTCTCCAATAAAGCCTAATGGTATTGTAGATATCATGTGCTCTCTTGTTTCGTCATTTAGTGCTGCATCGGACATTGGTGTCTTTATAAGACCAGGATGTATTGAATTTACGCGAATTCCATCCTTTGCTAGATCAAGGGCTGCAGCTTTTGTTAATACACGGGTTGCACCTTTAGAAGCTTGGTAAGGTAATCCTCCTTGTTCTCCTACAATTGCTGCGATAGATGAAATATTAATAATCGAACCCGATCCTTTACTTCTCATAATTGGAGCCACTGCTTTAATACCTAAAAAATTTCCTGTTACGTTTACATCTAAAACTTTTGCCCAATCGCTCTTTTCATAATCCTCAGCACTTGCAGATATCTTTCCTGGAATCCCTGCATTATTAACTAAAATATCTACTGTTTTGAAATGTTTGATCGTCTCTTCAATAACTGTGTTCCAATCATCTTCTTTGGATACGTCATGTTTTAATCCTATTACTTTACCACTATATTCTTTGTTAATTTCTTCAACTGTTTTTGAAAGTAATTCCTCTTGCATATCTGTTGCAACAACGTATGCTCCTTCACTTGCAAACAATCTTGCTTCTGCAGCCCCTTGTCCACCGGCTGCCCCTGTAATAATCGCTACTTTGTTTTCTAATCTCCCCACAAAAATACCTCCCCATTTAGTCATTACGAGTCTATAAACTCTTAAACTTAAAAGCGTATACTAGGCTGTCAAAATATATTATGCACTCAATACTATTAATAGAATAATTGAATCTATATATAAGCTATAAAAGGATTGTAGTTCATCTCAAGTTGTTTATTGGATTTCACTTACATTTACTGTGATAAGATAGTATTAATAATAAATTGCAGATAATATTTATATATTTTTCTATCCAAAGGGGTCGCTTATGGTTTCAAGTAATGATTTTTTTGATAATAAGAAAAGGGAATTGGGCGTATCGCTAAATAATATTCAGCAAGAAGCGGTGATAACTAATAATGGCCCACTGCTCTTATTAGCTTCGCCTGGTTCTGGTAAAACAACTACACTAATTATGAAAATAGGTTATTTAATAGAGGTAATCGGTGTTGTTCCATCAAGGATAAAAGCAGTTACGTTTAGCAGGGCATCGGCAAACGATATGAAAGAGAGATTTAAGCGTTTTTTTCCGAATCTTCCTATGGTTGAGTTTTCAATAATTCATAGCTTGGCTTTTCAAGTGGTGCGTGAATATTTTGCTAAACAAAGAATTGAGTATCAGTTGATAGAAGGAAATAATAACTTCACCAGCCAAAATAATCATATTCAACAACGACAGCTAAATAAGAAACAGATTATTAGAAATATATATAAATCGTTAAATGGCGAACCAGCAACAGAAGATCAATTGGAAGAACTGATTACTTTTATTAGCTTTATAAAGAATAAGTTATTACCTGAATCTAAATGGGCACTAGTTCCAATAAACGTACCTAAAAAAGAACTGATTGTGAAAGAATATGAAAACTATAAGAAATACGGGACTGGCAAACTTCTACTTGATTATGATGACATGCTTACGATTGCTAATGAGGTATTAGAAAAAGATAATGCCATTTTATTTAGATATCAAACATTGTTTGATTATGTTCTAACGGATGAAAGCCAGGATACTTCATTTGTACAACATTCGATTATTCAAAAACTAGTCGATAAGCATAAAAACTTATGTGTAGTTGCAGATGAGGACCAATCCATTTATAGTTGGCGCGGAGCTGAACCTCAGTATTTGTTGGATTTTAGAAGTATATATCCAGATGCGAAAATTTTAATGATGCTTCAAAACTACAGATCCTCGAAAGATATAGTTGATATTGCAAATGTGTTTATTAAGCAAAACAAGAAGCGGTATGAGAAAAATATGTTTACTAGTAACCCACAATATAAACCGATTAAGTTTAAGGCTTTAACAGAATATAAAACTCAATCAGTTTACTTAGTAAATCAAATCTTAAAATTAGAAGATTTAGCTGAAGTAGCAATATTATATAGAAATAATTCATCGGCAATCCTATTAATAGATTCTTTCGACAAGGCGAATATCCCATTTTACATGAAAGATTCAGACAATCGCTTTTTCACTCATTGGGTAGTTCAAGATATTCTCAATTTTATGCGGCTTTCTTATGATTTTAGCCGTATAGATGTATTTGAAACAATCTACTCAAAATTTAATGCTTATATAAAAAAATCCCAATTCGAGGAATTGAAAAAGTTTTATACCAATCAACCTCTTACTAAAGAATCTGTTTTTGATAACTTACTCTCTCTTGTAAAATTAGAAGATTATCAAATTGAAAAAGTAAAAAAATTTAAGGATTCGTATAATAAAATTAAAACAGCCTCCCCAAAAAGTGTAATGCAAATTATTAGAAATGAGTTAGGCTATGAAAGTTCACTTGAATTTATTTGTAAAAGTAAGGGATATAACCTCGAGTATGCTCTTGAAATAGTAAATACTCTCGAAATAATTTCCGAATCTACAAACACGATGATTGAATTTGCTAACCGTATTAAGTATCTGGATTCCCTAATGAAATCATCCAAATTTAATAAGGGTGAAAATGCAGTTACATTTTCAACACTCCACAGTTCAAAAGGTTTGGAATTTGAGACGGTTTTTATGATTGATTTAATAGAAGGAATCATTCCATCTACATCAAAGAGTGAAAAATCAGATGAAAAAAGTAAAATCCTTGAGGAAGAACTGCTAAATTTAGAAGAAGAAATGGAAGAAGAAGTAAGATTATTTTATGTAGGTATGACTAGGGCAAAATTAAACTTAGAGTTAGTTACTTATTTTAAAAGATTTGATAAAAAAGTAAAACTATCAGAGTTTTTTAAACAAGTTCAAAATTTAGTCACTCCAGTTGAAGCGCCTCAACCGAAACCTAAAAAAGTCTTTTCAAAACAGGAACCTAAAAATAAATTCATCTTTAACTCAAATACTATTCAAGACAGAACTTTGCTAAAAGTAGGGATGTTTGTAAAGCATATATTATTTGGACAAGGTGAAATAATTAGTTGTAATTCTGAAGTACTAGAAATACGTTTCGAAAGTGAAATTAAAAAATTTCAGGTTTCAGTTTGTTTAAAACATGGATATATTGAGAAATTGGAGTAAAAAGCATTTGATCTTTGTACTGGGTTAGTAGTACCCTTTTTTATAAAATCTTCAATAAATTATCTTCCAATTCAATTGAAATGGAAGGTTTTTTTATGTCCATTATCCCAACCAACTCCCTAATGAAACATTATATATTCCTCTGTCCCAACTTTTGGGTTTATGTTACCATTAATTTAAAGGCTCTTAATTTAAGATAATATGAAAGGTAGTGTTATAGTCAAATATGAAAAAAATGTTGAAACCTTTGATTAGTGTTATGGCCATTGGCGCCTTTTCTTTATCGATTAATGTAGAAAACAATGTATTTGCTAATGATATTACCAACACATGTGAGTATGATTCGGTAGCGAAGATAAACCCAGATTTTTCTATGATGAACTGTTTGTTAACTGAAACTGCGCTACACTATGATGTTCCTCCTGAAATAGTGAAGGCAATAGCTGAAGGTGAAAGCGGTGGTTGGCGACATTTCGATAAAAACGGTGAAGTGATTGTAACAGCCGACAACGGAATCGGGATTATGCAGATTACCAATCAGGCTGGCTATGATGAAGATCGCCTAAAAAATGATATTGTCTATAATATACAGGCGGGGGTAGAAATTCTTGCTCGTATGTTTGACCGAAAGGATTTACCTCGTATAAATGATGGAGACAGGGATGTATTGGAAAATTGGTACTTTGCTGTCATGGCTTATAACGGTACTAAGCCGGTAAATAGTCCAATTGTCCAAGCAACTGGTGAAAGAAATACAAGTGCGTATCAAGAAAAGATTTTCCGAATCATTGAGAATTTCGGATTAATAGATTTAGCAGAGCTGCCTTTTTCACGGGAAAATTTCCAGTATGAATCTAGCAGTAGTGAAAATATTAAATTTGTTACTTTGAATTATGACTTTGATGCACCATTTACAAAATCCAAGCATCAATTTAATACAAATCAACAGGTTAAAGTAACTGCTAATAATGTGAAAATTAGACCACGTCCTACTACTTCAACTAGTACCATTAAAGGTACTTTGAGTGAAAGCGAAATTGTAACGATAACAGGTCCATTTGAATATGACGAAGGAGCTACGAATAAAAACCATTTTGTTTGGTATCCTGTGAAAACAAGTAACGGGACAGTGGGATATGTAGCGTCTAGCTATTTAGACTACTCTACTTCAACAGTACCAACACCAACTCCGACTATCACTTTTAAAGATGTACCTACCAATCATTGGGCTAAAGAGGAAATTTATTATTTAGCTGAAAAAGACATTATAAAAGGAGTTTCAGTAGACAACTTTGGGATAGGTCAAGGTTTAACTCGTTGGCAAGCCGTATTATTGATCAACCGTGCGCAAAATGTTTCACTTGCCAACCGACCTGATCCTGGATTTAAGGACGTTCCAAAGGATCATAAATATTATGATGCAATTGCTGCATCGGTTGACGAAGGGTTATTTATGGGTTATAGTGCTAGCACATTTGAACCTGATAAAATACTGACAAGAAGTGAAATGGCAGCAGTTTTACAAAGAATTTATAATTTTCCAGCACCATCTAGTAGCCATCCATTTACTGATATAAAAGACCAGTGGTTCGCCGACTCAGTAGCTCGTCTGTATGCAGCAGGTATTACAAGTGGTGCAACAGCTACCACGTTTAATCCGAAATCTACTATTAAAAGAGAAGAATTCGCAGTCTTCTTGGCACGTGCTATAGAAAAAAGCTACAGATTAAAATAGAAATGGGCTTGAACCCTTTCAATATTAATAGACAAAAACCTAGGGAAAATTCTAGTAAGTCCAAACTAAATAATATAAAAAATGGAATACAGCTAGTAGCGTGTATTCCATTTTTATTTGTGCGTAGAGCAATACCGTAGATTGTGTAATGTAAGTAAATTGACTCTACTAGCTCACGAAGGGTAATTCGTCAAAAAACTATTCATAATACTTTGGTACAGAGAAGCCACGACCAAGTATTTCAGAAGCATTAAGGAATACGACAAAGGAATTCGGTTCTTGTTCATTCAATACTTTTTTCAAATAGATCGCTTCTTGCTGTTCGACTACGCATAAAATCATTGTTTTCTCTTTGTTCGAATATCCACCTATAGAACGTACTTTAGTTAAACCTCGATCAATTTCCTCATTAATAATGGCTTGTATTTGTTCTTCCTGTTCAGTAATAATTAGGACGAGTTTTGATGGCGAAGTTTGCAGTTGGACAAAGTCAATTACCTTGCTTGTCACATATATGGCAATCATTGCATATAAAGCTAACTCCAAGTTAAATACTAGAGCAGAACTAATAACAACAACACCATCGACGATTAACTGGGAATACCCACTTGAGAACCCCGTATATTTTTTTAGGATTTGAGCAACTGTTGCTAACCCACCTGTAGATCCGTTTCCACGATAAACAATACCAAGACCTACCCCTAAGAGAATCCCCCCATAGATTGCGGCTAGCAAAGGATTATCGATTTTAAAGGGAATATCAGCACTAATCCAAATCGTAAAAGGGACGAAAAAAGTCCCAACTAATGTCTTTAAGCTAAAGTCTTTTCCTAGAAGAATAAGACCGATAAAAAATAATGGAATATTAATCAACCATTGTACATAAGCGGGATTAAACAGATACATTTCGTAAAGAATTGTACTTATACCAGATACCCCACCCGCTGCCAATTTAGCCGGTAAAAAAAACATATTATAGGCTAATCCAACTAATACTGATCCAATGATAATCGTAAAATATTCAGTGTATATCTTTTTCTGCTTTTTTATTATCTTCATTTTAGATTTAACCTTTCTGTAAATACATGTCGTATTTTAACATAAAAGTTACAATATTTCTTAAAAGCTTGTGAATATAATTTAAAGAAAATTAACTTTCTGGAATGATCTAGTTTATCAATTGATTATCAGTAACTAAAAATTCAGATAAATACAATTAAAGAGATTAGTATTTATGTTAAAATAGGTTTGAATATGGTCTATTAAATAGTAAGTCTAAAAGTGAGTAAGCATTTAAGATAATGTTTTACTCGCTTTTTTTAGAATCTATAAAAGTGAATAGGAGATTTCTATGGAACTTAAAGATTTATACGTATTTCTAAAAGTAGTACAACAGGGTAGTTTTACAAAGGCTGCTGAAGAAATGTATGTATCACAACCAACATTGAGTAAGAGCCTAAAATCATTAGAAAAGGAACTGCAAGTAAAATTGTTAGAGCGCTCAACAAAATCCCTAGCTTTAACCGATGCAGGGAGTATTGTGTATTCACAAAGCATGAAGATTTTTCAGCTAGTAGATGAGCTTGAGGTATTATTGAGTGATTTAAAAAAAGTAGAATTTGGAGAGGTGAAAGTTGGTATACCACCTTTAATAGGTACACTTTTTTTTTCAAAAATAGCTTCAAAGTTTAATACTGTTTATCCAAATGTTACTTTACAATTAACTGAGCTGGGAGCAAAAAGAATAGGAGAACTTGTAGAAGAAGGCATAGTACATGTTGGTTTTGTAGTATTGCCAATAGATGAACAAAAATTTGATACGAAAGTATTTATCGAAGATGAGTTTGTATTATTTGTTAGTGATGACCACTTTTTTGCAGATAGGGAGATTATTTCAATTGAAGAGTTAAAAGAGGAGTCATTTATTTTATTTAACAGAGATTTTACGCTTCATGATCGTGTGATTGATGCTTGTAATACAGCTGGTTTTAATCCTTTTATAGCATTTGAAAGTTCTCAATGGGATGTAATTATTGAATTAGTCGCTGCGAATCTTGGGGTCACTTTATTACCACGTGCTATTTATACTAAACAATCTAATCCTAAAATAAAAATAGTTAAGTTGTCTGAACGAATGGAATGGAAAGTGGGGGTCATTACCAAACGCAATGCCTATATTCCCTATGCTGTGCAAAAATTCTTGTTAGAGTGTATTAATTAGCAATAGTCTGTGTAATTTATTCCATTTTAGAATAAACCATATAATTATTATGAATTTTTGTTATTTTATGAAAATTGTTATAATGAATAAAAAGTGAGGTGGAATTATATGATTGGTAAAGTATTAGATTCTTTTGAAGAAGCCGTTCGACAAATTCCAGATGGAGCATCAATAGCTGTTGGTGGATTTGGTTTATCGGGAATTCCAGAAAAACTCATTTATGCACTTAAAGAAACAGGTGTAAAAAATTTAACAATTATTAGTAATAACTGTGGAACGGATCATCATGGTTTAGGCGTATTATTGGAAAACAAACAAGTAAAAAAAATGATTGCTTCTTACGTGGGTGAAAATAAAACGTTTGAACAACAATTATTAAACGGCGATTTAGAGGTAGAACTTTGTCCGCAAGGTACATTAGCAGAGCGACTTCGTGCAGGTGGTGCTGGCATCCCAGCCTTTTATACAGCTACTGGAGTGGGAACTGTAATCGCGGATGGCAAG
Organism: Ureibacillus manganicus DSM 26584; assembly: GCF_000772945.1. GTDB lineage: Bacteria > Bacillota > Bacilli > Bacillales_A > Planococcaceae > Ureibacillus > Ureibacillus manganicus. The sequence goes on along the minus strand of NZ_JPVN01000010.1, from coordinate 93,140 downwards.
GATTCTAAAGTGTTTGATGGAAAAGAGTACATTTTAGAAAAAGCCATTGTAGCAGATTTTGCCTTTGTAAAAGCATGGAAGGGCGATAAGTCTGGAAATCTAGTTTATCGTAAAACTGCTAGAAACTTTAATCCATTAGCTGCAACTGCTGGGAAGATTACCTTTGTAGAAGTTGAAGAACTTGTTGAAGTTGGAGAACTAGATCCAGATGAAATCCATACTCCAGGTGTATATGTTCAGCATATTTTACTTGGAGATAATTATGAAAAAACTATTGAACGTCGTACAGTAAGGGAGGCGTCAATTGTATGAACAGTAGAGACACAATTGTTCAAAGAGCAGTACAAGAAATAAAAGATGGTATGTATGTGAATTTAGGTATAGGTTTACCTACCTTAGTTGCTAATGCAATTTCACCTGATATCAATGTTATGTTACAGTCAGAAAATGGTTTACTAGGTATAGGACCATATCCAACAGAAGCTGAAATTGATGCTGATCTAATTAATGCTGGTAAAGAAACTGTAACTGCAAATCCTGGTGCATCATTTTTTGATAGTGCTGAATCCTTCGCTATGATACGTGGTGGACATATTGATGTTGCCATTTTAGGCGGGATGGAAGTTTCAGAAAATGGTGATTTAGCGAATTGGGTAATACCCGGCAAGATGATTAAAGGTATGGGTGGAGCAATGGACCTTGTTGTAGGTGCTAAACGTGTTGTTGTTATTATGGAACATGTAAACAAATACGGTGAGTCTAAAGTGAAAAGTAGTTGCTCATTACCTTTAACTGGTAAGGGTGTGGTAGATCGGTTAATCACGGATTTAGCTGTATTCGACTTTACCCCAAACGGAATGGAATTAATTGAACTCGCTGATGGTGTAACTCTAGAAGAATTAAAAGAGAAAACAGAAGCTAAATTTAATACTACTAACTTTGCACTAATTTAATAGATAGTTTTGTTCACTTGTTGATACCCTTCTGGACGTACTTTTAGTTCAAATGAGATTTGAGCTTAACAAAAAAGTTTCAACTCCTTAATGATAAGGTTTTGAAGCTTTTTTAAATGTTAATATCTTCTAATTTTTGGGGATTGTTAAGTATTACTTTGATGAAGGGATAAATTAACGTGAAAAATAGCAATATTAAAACCATTATTAGTCTAGTGTCGATTGTCTGTATTTGGGGATCTGTTTGGCCTATTTATAAGTATGCTTTACAGTTTTCACCACCAGTATTATTTTCAGGAATCCGTTCAATTATTGCAGGACTTTTCTTTTCTATAATCTTAATCCCTCAATGGAAACTAATTAATTGGAAAGAAAATTGGTCCGTCTATGTAATCTCAAGTATATTTAATGTCATTCTTTTCTATGGAGTTCAATCGATTGGTCTGCAATATTTACCAGCGGGTTTATATTCGGTCATTGTATATTTACAACCAGTACTTGTCGTGATACTTGCTTGGGCAATATTGCAAGAACCACTTACTAGAATCAAACTTATCGGAGTACTTCTAGGATTTTTAGGTGTTGTAATCGTTAGTTTAGATGGAATTAGCGGTAAGATTGCACCTATTGGATTTGTGCTTGCACTAATAACGGCGATCGGTTGGGCGATTGGTACAATCTATGTAAAAGTAAAAAGTAATGTCGTGCATGCACTATGGTTGGTTGCTTTACATAATGTAATTGGTGGCCTTTGTATGTTTTTTTATGGCTTGGGAGTGGAGGATATACGTACAATTGAATGGAACGTTTCCTTTATTGTTTGCTTAGTTTATGGTGCGATTTTTGGTGTAGCATTAGCTTTTATTTTGTATTATCAATTAATCGGCAAAGGCGAGGCGGGGAAAGTAAGCTCATTTACATTTCTTGTTCCTTTGATAGCTGTATTAATCGGCACAATTTTCTTAAATGAACCATTTACAATAACTTTATTTATAGGAATGGTATTGATTATATTTAGTATTTATTTAATTAATAAGCCCTCAAACGTTATAAATGGAAAGGAAAATGAAGAATCATTACATACAAATTAGAAATGATAATTGCACTAACCAATTGCACATTACAACATCTAAATTTCATATTTTTTAATATTCTGCTATTTAATGAATCTATTATCGGTATAATATAAAGTTTTTGTAAATATAATAAATTTTCTACAATAAGTAGCTTTATTTCTATTTTTTGCATTGACATTAATTTCGATTATTGTAAAATTATAGTTGAAATCAGAAAATTCGAAATTATAAAAAGGAGGATACTATTAAAAAATAATAATAAAACTATTGTAATCGAGAGTGAGATAAAAAATCACAATCATGTCCTATCTAACTATATAAACAAAAAATAGTTTAGCTTAGGAGAGAGAAAATGTAGTTAGCTAGATTAATAGAAGGTAAGGGAGTACTTGAAAGTTTATTTGGGAGAAAAGTTGAGTTCTTGTTAAATTTGGACAACTTACTGCTGTTAATAGAATCCATAAACTATTTATCTGCAACAGCTTGTTTAAATGAACCAAATACTTTTCCTTTCATACTAAACTTAATACTCAGCAAATGTAATTTAAAATAACGTAGTAGGAGGTATTTGAGATGAAGTTTATGACTAAGGTCGCAAATACAATTATGGAAAAATACTTACCAGATCCTTATATCTTCGTTGCAATTTTAACCGTACTCGTATTATTTCTAGGTGTTGTTTTAACTCCATCTACACCATTAGATATGGTTGTTCATTGGGGAAATGGATTTTGGGGGATATTAGCATTTACAATGCAAATGGTTGTTGTACTAGCTGCTGGACATGTTCTAGCAAATAGCCCTGTGTTTAAAAAATTATTAACTTTTTCTGCTAGTAAATTAACAAAACCAAGCACTGCTATAATTGTGGTTACTTTTGTATCTTTGCTTGCTAGTTGGATTAACTGGGGCTTTGGTTTAGTAATTGGTGCACTATTTGCCAAAGAAATTGCACGTCATGTGAAAAAGGTAGACTATCGATTATTAATTGCAAGTGCATACTCTGGATTTGTTATTTGGCATGGAGGTCTAGCAGGATCAATTCCATTGACAATTGCAACAAGTGGGCATTTTTATGAAGACTTAGTAGGTGTAATCCCAACAACTCAAACAATCTTTTCTTCATATAACCTGTTTATCGTTATCGTTATCATTATTACATTACCATTCTTTAACCGATTCATGATGCCTAAAGAAGAAGATGTTGTTGAAGTTGATCCAAAACTATTAGTGGAGGAAGAACAAAAATTCCCTCCAGCTGAAAAAACATTTGCTTCTTGGGCAGAAAGAAGTTATCTATTAACAATTTTAATTGGCCTTATTGGTGTAACTTATTTAATCTATCACTTTGCAACAAAAGGCTTTGCTTTAGATTTAAATATTGTAAATACAATCTTCATCATATCAGGTATAATTCTTCACGGTACGCCACAACGTTTCTTAGCTGCTGTACAAAATGCCATTAAAACAACTGGTGGTATCGTATTTCAATTCCCGTTCTATGCTGGAATTATGGGCATGATGACAGCATCAGGATTAGCAGTTGTATTTTCTGAGTGGTTCATTGCAATATCAAATGAGCATACATTTTATCTATTTACATTCTTCTCCGCTGGTTTGGTAAACTTCTTTGTTCCTTCAGGTGGAGGTCAGTGGACTGTTCAAGCACCTGTTATGATCGAGGCTGCTCAAGCAATGGGTGCTGATTATGCGAAAACAGCAATGGCTATTGCATGGGGGGATGCTTGGACAAATATGATTCAACCATTCTGGGCGCTTCCTGCACTAGCTATTGCTGGCTTAAGAGCAAAAGATATCATGGGATTCTGTTTATTTGTTCTTATTTTTACAGGGATTATTATCAGTATAGGTTTTTTATTCTTCTAAATTTTGAGTACAAATGGTGTAAAAAACACCTAATCTATCAAATAAAAACGCAAGATTGTTAACTTAGTTTTCCAGTTGTACTTTTCTAAGTTCAATTTTAGCCGTATGTCGCTCCTGTTTTTCAGTAATTAAAATTAGTACCTCGACTAGGTCTTATACTTGTCGAGGTTTTTCATTTCAAAAGCAGTATAAAAGATTAAAAAATGGAATACTGCTTAGAAGCAAATACTCCATTTCTTAATTTAAAGATGAACTTCAATAATAATTGCACGAAGCCTCGCTTAGTAACAACCCAATCTTAATGCTCTACTAGTACCAACTTTCCATCATTTATATGATAAACACGGTCGCAATAAGAAAGCATCCTTTCGTCGTGGGTTACCATAATGGCCGCTTTGTTTCTAGATTTCACGAAATTAGCTATTAGCTCAACTACTTCAAATGCTCGCTTACTATCTAAACTCGCAGTTGGTTCATCGGCAAGGATAATATCTGGATTATTCATAAATGCACGAGCAATTGCAGTACGTTGACGCTCACCTCCAGATAGATGTTCAGGATACTTTTTCAATTTGCTCTCTAATCCAACGCCTTTAAGCAAATCCTTTGCAAAATGCTTGTCAGCACCTGTAATTTTTCCCTTCATTTTCTTAACAACTAGTAATTGATCAAGAACATTTAAATAAGGTACTAGATTAGATGTTTGCAAAATAAAGCCAATCTGATCTAAGCGTAATTGAGATACTTGCTTTGGCGACATTTTAGAAAGGTTAGTATTATTAATAATTACTTCACCACTTGAAGCTTGTAAGAGGGCTCCTGCAATTGATAGGAAAGTACTTTTTCCTGAACCAGAGGGTCCGATGACAGCTACAAGTTCACCTGGCTGTACATTTAATGATACATTATCTAAAATCGTTAACTTAGTACCTGCTCCATCTTGATAATATTTTGTGACATTATTAAACTGAATTCCACTCATTATTCTACCCTCCCAATTGCTTGTAACGGATCAATCTTTGTAATTCTTCTTACAGAGATGAGTGAGCTTAGTACAGACACTACTAATAGAATAATGGCATAACTAAATACTAACGAAGAATCTAATGCAAACGGCATACCCGGGGGAAGAATTGCAGCAGTACCATATGTAAATATGATTCCGATACCAATACTAATTGTTGCTAGTAAAGTAATTTGCGAAATAATCGCTTTCGCTAAAAATCCATTACTTGCACCGATTGCTTTCATTACACCGAATTGATTTGCCTTTTGTAATGTTAGAACATAAAAGAATACGCCAATAACGAAAGCTGAAATGACAAGTAAAAATCCTAGCATCATCATAATCGTTCCATTTTCTGCTGTATACCCTGGTAATCCATTAATTGCTTCTTTTTTAGTAGCAATTTCAATTCCATCGATTGAATTAGCTAGCTTCTCCGTGTCAATAGTATCACCTTGTAGCATGATCGCGTTAACAGGGGATTCTACACCCATATCAGAGCCAGGCGCAGCAAAATGTATCGAACGCCATGGTTCTAAGTCGATAAAAATTGATGGTAAATGGTTAAAAGTTTCACCTTCAACAAACCCGATTACTTCAAGAGTTTCATCGAATCCTTCGATTTCTAATATATCTCCTAGTTCAATACCTTTATCTTTCAATGAACTGTTTACGGTAACTTGGTAATTGTCACCTTCTGTTAAAGGCTTACCTTCTACGACTGAAGGTTCTAAAAAGGAACCAGGTTCAATTCCAAGGATTGATACATCTAACTTTTCACTATCATCTTTGTTTCCTTCTTTTAACACAACGGCAACATGGCTACCCATTGCTCGTTTATTACTCGGTATTGTCCCGTCCATTAAAGCAATGATAAATCCTTTTATTGAAGTCAAAGGGGAACGTAACTCATGCGATACATTTGAAATAAATTGTTTACGTGTGTTTTCCAATTGATTTAATTCTTTTGCCATATACGTAAAGGAATTTGCTAACTGTCCGATTTCATCATTAGAATTAACATGAACTGATTTTGAAAAATCTCCTTTTGCATAAAGTCTTGCAATGTCATTCATTTCTCTTAATGGAGCTGTGATTTTTTTAGAAATAAACCATAAAATGCACCCTGCAAAAACAATTGCGATAGTGAATGTAAATAAAATCATATAAATTACCTGCTGATATTCATGTGTCAAATCGTGAAAGATATTTACCATAATGGGAGTATTTACTCCGTTTATACTAAAGGGGAGGGTTGAAGATACAATATAACGAAGTTCTCCATTGTAAAAATTCCCCTCAGATATTTTTTTACCGGCAAGTACTTGTTTAATAATTTCATTCGGAATACTAATAATCTGAGAGGTTTGGTTAGGATCCGGCCCGAAAATTTGTCGTCTATTTTCATCAATAATATAAATATGATAACGTGGCTGGTTTAAAGCATAGCTAAGTCTTTCTGCAGTTTCATGATTACTTAAATTTTTTTGACTGTATAGCTGCTTTTCTATTTGTTCATATTGATGCTGATAGGTTTCTTCATATTCATCGTAAAGAGTTATGTGGAATAAATAGAAAAAACACCTATGAATAATAAAAGAGACGTTACAATAATGAAAGAGTAACTTAAAAACAATTTTGAAAAGATTGTATTTTTTTTAAGCATGCATATTCTCCTCAAAACGATAGCCTACACCGCGAATCGTAACTACAGACCAATCTGCATTATGCACAGTTAACTTATCTCTAACACTTTTAATATGTACATCAATAGTCCGAGGATCTCCCTCAAAATCATAACCCCATATGCGGTCCAATAACTGCTGTCTTGAAATCACCTGATTTGGATTCATTGCTAAGAAGTAGAATAACTCCATTTCCCTTGGAGCCATCAACACTTGTTTACCATCAATTATTACGCGATATTCATTGATGTTAATCACAATATTGGAAAACTGAAGAACATCATCTTCGCTTTCAGATAAAACTGTTCGTCTTAATACAGATTTTACACGTGCGATTAATTCATTAGGGTCAAATGGTTTTACGATATAATCATCTGCACCGGTATCTAAACCTTTAACGATATCGTAGGTTTCACCTTTACCTGTCAGCATAATAATAGGAATTTTTTTATCTTCTAAACGAATCATTTTACAAACTTCAAAGCCATTCATTTTAGGTAGCATTATATCTAGAATAATGCAATCTGGAGACTCATTGTAAAATTGGTTCAATCCTTCTTCACCATCATATGCTGATATAAATGTAAACCCTATCTTTGTTATATATAAATCCATCAGTTCAACAATATTTGGATCATCTTCAATTGCTAAAACTTTTATAGGACGCTTCATTATTATCACTCCTTACTTTATCTTCCCATAGTAATGTTAATGAAATGTGAACAAAATTCAAGCTGTGTTATTTAAATAAGGATTTATTCAATTCAAAAGTTCTGTATCTTCTCTATAGTCAATGAAATTCGTTTGGTTTGCTACTTAATCAAATAATGCATTGTCCAAATGACTTTAAAACCAGAAAGTCATGAAGTCCCCCTTATTTAAATCCCTTCTTAAACAATTATCATTTAATAATGAATTTTATCCTTCATTCAAACTAGAATGAAGGATTTTTTTAGTCAAAATCGACGTTACATCGATACGGTTTGTGTAAAAAATCAAAAAAATGTCATAATTTGTAGTTCTAATACAATGCAAATGAAGATGTTTGCATACTATATATGAAAGCTACATTTACAAGTAACAATATGTAAACGATTGCACTATATAATTGAACATCTTGTGTTTAAAAGCATTATCGAATTGCGAATACTTATAAATGAATGGAATAGGTGGATTGTGGTTAAAACGGCCTGGCTATTTATATAAAATTGTTAACTAGTGATTAGCTCTTAAATTTAGAAGCATAGAGCATCACTAATACTAGCCCCAACACTTAAAGCTAAAGTGGAATGGTGTTAGTGTAAGGAGGGAATAGATGTTAAACTATTTAGATGTAGGACCTAAACATGGGGAAATTATTGTCTTTATTCATGGTTTAGGAAATCGAAAAGAAACATGGTTTCCTCAGTTAATATTAAGTGAAAAGTACCGACTGATTTTAGTTGAGTTGCGAGGGCATGGTCAATCAGATAAAAATGAAAACTTAAACGTTGAAACATTTGCCAAAGATATTTTAGAAGTCTTAGATTACTTAAATATTGAAAAGTCCCACTTTTGTGGTTTATCTTTGGGCGGATTAGTTGTACAGGAAATATATAAACAGCAAAAACACAGAGTAAAGTCCATGATCCTAAGTAATACAACTTTTTATATTCCAAATTTTTTAGGGATATATCAACTAGAAAAATATAAGCGATTAATCAATAGAATAGGGTATGGGGAGTTTCAAAAAAGATCTATTAATGCATGTTTTTATCAATTACAAGATGAAACACTGCAATCAATGTCAAAAGAAGCTTTCTTAATACGAGAAGATACATTCTTAAAGAGTACCTCTGCTGCATTTGGAAGAAATTATGCATTTACTCTTTTTTCCGTTGATGTTCCAACAACGATAATTTCCTCACTTGAAGATCGAATAGTTACGTTTCACCATTCAATGTTAATGAAATCATTTGTTCGAGATTCATCATTGGTCGTATTAAAAAATACGGGACATCTATCAAATATCGAGCAAGCTGATACTTATAACAAAACCGTTGACCAACATGTGCAAAGCGTTATTCAAAATTCCTATAAACATAGAAAAAGAGTTATTTTCTCATAAGTAAACTCCTAAGCTGAATAGGGCTATCGTGAGGCATCGAAAGCGATGCGCAAATTCAGAAAAAACAATTGAAAAAGTTGGGGATATTTTAAAATAATCGCTTATCCCTATTACTTCCTTCTACAACATAGATCTCGAATTAAACAAAAAGCATTGAATCATACACAATGATTTGATGCTTTTTGTTAATGGTAAAGGTTATTTTATGTAGTCATGCATATAAAGTTAAATAGAATTTACCTATTACGTAAGTCGAGATAACATTTTTTTAATTTGCTTTAATTCCACCTCTAAAGCATTTACCTGCTTTTTTATTTTGTTTAATTCACTAATAACATAATCATTATTTCCATTAGTTTGTTTACTTTGCTCTTTGTTTTGTTGTTCTTCTTGAATTGCAACTAAAGTAGCGATTGTCCCTAGCCCACCACCAAAAGTGGATATCAAGCTTGCGATGATTGCTAGTTTATCGGCTTGACTTAGTGTGTTAGGTTCTTGATTAATATTTTGATTTTGATTTTTATATTTCATCAAATTATCCTCCTAACATAGTCACTTAGATGTATCATATGCAGTCACCCTTTTAGTGTTTAGGAATAATTGTTTTGGTTTTGAATTTATCGTAATATTTATACCTATCAAATTTAATAAGAATGAATTTTAAAAAATTGTTGAACAAATTTTTAGAGGCTAAAAATAAAATATTACATACTTGGAAAAATTCCGGAGCCTTTCCACTCCAAAAACGTTAAAATGATTGAGAGGTGAGTCTATGAAATATTGGATTAGTGGGATCATACTGTTTGTTCTCTTAATTTTCCTTGGATATTTTTGGCTAGGGGCTGAAATAGAGAAGGGACAAACAACTACAGCAGATGGAACAAATGATTACTTAATTATTCTCGGTGCCAAAGTGAAGCCGAGTGGAGTACCATCACTATCGTTGCAAAATCGGCTAGAAGTGGCAATTGAATATCTCAATCAGTATGAACACGTACAAGTCATTGTATCTGGTGGACAAGGGCACGATGAACCTGCAACAGAGGCCTCTGTGATGGCAAATTACTTAATAAATGCTGGTATTGACCCTTTGCGTATTCATCTTGAAGAAAATTCTACTTCAACATATGAGAATTTACTATATTCTAAGAAATTATTACCTGAAGGTGTAACAGAAGTGACTATTATTTCAAATGATTTTCATCTCACTAGAGCTAAATACTTAGCCAAAGTTGTCGGGTTGGAAACAGATGTTATCGGTGCACCAACTCCGAATAGCGTGCGAACAAAATCTCTGTTGAGAGAGCGTTTAGCTTTACTAAAAACATATATATTTGGTAAATAACATAAAAGGGGATTAAGTGATGGTAAAAGGGGAACAAATTCAGAAAAGTGTAGAATTATTTTGGAATAAATTTTTAGCGGAAACTGGCAGAAATGAAACGAGTAAATACATTGATGTATTTCATTTTGAACTAACTGAGAAATTGGCAAATGAACTTTTACAGTTGGTATTAGTTGGCCAGAAAAAGGCTACTGCAAGTAGTTTATTTGCTTATCAAATTGAAGGTGCACGTGTCCCTGAAGTTGGTGATTTAAGTATAGTTACAGATTGGGAAGGAAATCCAAAGTGTGTAATTGAGACAACTGCAGTTACAATTATACCTTATAAAGAAATTACTTATGATATTTGTAAACGTGAAGGTGAAGACGATACTTTAGAATCTTGGCAAAGAGGGCATGAACGGTTCTACAAATCTGAGGGAAAATCACTTGGTTATGAATTCACAGAAGACATGCCAGTAGTTTTTGAAGATTTTGAAGTTGTGTATCAAATTATTTAGTATATAAAAATAAGGGCGACTCCAAATCTAGGTGTCGCCCTTTACAATTCATGTTCTTATTTTGGCATTGGAGAATGCGATGCTTCAGGTGTTGTAACTTTATCGTAGAAGTTTACGAACTGATCACGTTCGTCACTATTACGATAAGCCATTGCTACGCGTGGGTGTTCGTTCAGAATGCCAGAAACCATGTAAGGGATAATATAACCCCATTCCCATTTTTCACGCATAGTAAGCATATGTTTTTCAATTACATGCAACAATGGTTTTAATTCATAAGTTGTTTTTGGAATATAGCCTACTAGTAGTTCAGTATGACAGTTTCCAGCTGCACGACCCATACCGTAGATCGATGAATCAAGGTAAGTTACGCCATTTCTCATTGCTGTTAAAGTATTTGCAAATGCTAATTGCAAGTTATTGTGAGTATGGATTCCTAGTGTTTTGTTAGGAATTAGTTCACTGAATTTTTTAACTTGATGCATGACATCTCTCGGGTCTAAGCTACCAAAGGAATCCACGATGTAAACAACATCTACAGAGCTTTCACGTACCATATCAAAAGCTTCAATCAATTGTTGTTCTGGTACACTAGAAAGCGCCATGATATTAAGAGAAGTTTCATATCCTAAATTATGGAACATTTCAACGAGTTCTAACCCTTTATCAACTTCTCGTACATAACATGCTACACGAATCATATCTAGAATACTTTCCTCACGAGGTAAAATATCATTTGGATCAACTCGTCCAATATCCACTAATGCAGATAATTTTGTTGTCTTTTTCTCAGGAATTACTTGTTTTAAAAAATCGTCATCTAAAAATCTCCAAGGATTCGGCTCAGTTGAATTCAAAAGTGCAGGCGAGTTTTTGTAACCAATCTCCATATATTCAACACCCGCATCATTTAATCCATTATATAAATCTTGAACGAATTCGATACTGAAATCCCAATTATTTACAAGTCCGCCATCTCGAATGGTACAATCGATAATTTTTACATTTGGTTTCATAGAACTTCTCCTTCACGTATTGACTTTAGTTTGTTTTATTTATGTTAGTTTATTTAAATAATTTATAATAGCAAACGAATTACTATTTAAGCTATATTAACATATTATTGGTGGTAAAAATCAATTTTTATCAAAATATTCTAAAAGTTTAATAATTGAAGTAAAAACTTTTTAAATCAGATATTTCTTGCTAAAAATATAAAATATATACGATATCAATAGCAAATTGCAACTAAAATATCTTCTCAGCAATAATAATATTAAATAAAGTTGCTATATTTGTAAAAATTTGTATAAAATTTGTTGTTATAATAAATGTGAATATTTCTAAATATAACCACTTTCAATTTGGATAAAGGGAGGTGATTAAGTTGGAAATTGTATCTTATCTAATCAAGACAATGCATATTGATAGAGTAATAACTGACTTAGAAGATTTCTTTTGTAGTTTAGACGTAGTAATTCATGAAGAAGGGCACGATTTTTACCTAATCAAATTTATTACCTTCAATCACAAAGAAGATAATTTTTCTAAACGCGACCTGAGTGGATTTGATGAGTTTTTCGATTGTGTTGCAACTTCCGTTATGTCCTACGAAAAGGTTAGTGGAATAGAGAAGTAAAATAATAAATAAAGAATAAAATGTAATATACTTACATATTTTAGTTAGGTGATCTCTTTTTAAAACAAAGAAGTCACCTTTTTATTGTTACATGAAGATAATGTTTAGTAGAATCTGCATTAAGAAAAGATATCAACATTCCCTTATAAGCCTAACATAAAGTTCTTAAATAACTAGTTTTATAATAAATTGGTATAGAAACCCTTTGATTTGGGAGCGTTTGTTCTGAAATAGCTTATAAGGAGCTGGATAATTGAAGGAACAGTTGGTCAAAAGCATGATGCGCAATCAATTGGTAGAAATAATCTATGTTGCAAAAAATGGAGAGATTTCGAAACGTAAAATTAAGGTAATTCATGTTTCGAATCAATCAATTACTGCATACTGTTTTGTAAAAAAAGCTCGTAGGTCATTTTTAATAGATAATATATTATCCTTACTTCCTGTTATTCGAAAAGAACGAGATAATTCTAATTAACCACAATAAAGTCATGCTAAGCCATACTAACCTAATCTAAAAGGTTAGTATGGCTTTTAATTTTTAACAATTGCTACATACATAAATAATGAAAGAAACGACAGAATAATGGATATTGAGGAGTAAAGGAAGGGAATCAATGATTAAACTATATAAATTGTTAGTTTCTTCTATCGTAATCGTTTTATCGTTATCATCTTTCATTCCATTGCATAAAGTATTAGCACAAAAGGAAACTCAACCTAATCTTGTTGTTAAAGTAAAGCCAACCTTAACAGTAAATGACAAAACCTTTAAAGACCTAAATGGTAATGGACAGTTAGATCCTTATGAAAATTGGCAACTTTCCGCAGACGAACGGGCTAGAGATTTGGTTTCTAAAATGACACTTGAAGAAAAAGCTGGATTGTTAATGATTCCTGAGTTTCCGAAATTTAGAGATGGTAAATTAGTTTTACCCAATACCCATTTAGATCAAAATACGAGATACTTTATTTTTCGCGAAACACCAACTGTAAATACAATCGCCGATTATAATAATCAGCTGCAACAAGCTGCTGAGAGTTCGAGACTAGGAATACCTGTCATGATCATTTCCAATCCAAGAAATCATGTAAATTCAATTCAGGCGTTTGCCGATCAATCTCCAGGTAAATCTGGTCAATTTTCGTATTGGCCAAACACATTAGGATTAGCAGCTACACGTGACTTAAGATTAATTGAAGATTTTTCAAAAATAACTGCAAATGAATATCGTGCAACAGGTATTCGAAAACTTTACGGTTATTCAGCAGACATCGCGACAGACCCACTATGGTCAAGGATTGATGAAACTTTTGGAGAACACCCTGCATTAGTCTCTGATATTATATACCGAATTGTGAAAGGGTATCAGGGAGATATTCTCAACAATCGAAGTGTAACAACAACAGTGAGGCATTATCCTGGTGGTGGTGCTAGAGAAAAAGGAAAAGATCCTCATTTTGAGGAAGGCAGATATAACATCTACCCTACAGAAGGAAGCCTATTACGATACCATTTACCACCATTTAGAGCGGCAATCGAGGCGGATACAACCTCAATTATGCCGTATTATGCATTCCCGAGTAATATGAGTGCAAATCAAGGGTTACAGTGGTTTAGTGAGACGCAACAGTTTGAGGAAGTTGGCTTTGCTTTAAATAAAAGCTTTATCAATGATTATTTAAGAGCTGAACTTGGATTTTTAGGGTATGTAAACTCAGATACAACTGCGGTTATTGATAAAGCATGGGGAGCACTTGACTTATCGATTGAAGAACGTTTTGCGAAAGCATTAAATGCGGGAACAAATATATTTTCTGGGGCTACAAATCCAACACCTATTGTTAATGCAGTAAGTCAAGGTTTAGTTAGTGAGGAAGTTGTGGACCGCTCTGCTCGTTACTTAATAACTGAAATGATGATGCTAGGGCTGTTTGAAAATCCTTATGTTGACCCTGAGCAAGCGCTTCAAGTTGTTGATGATCCTGATTCACAGCAACGTGCAGACGATGCCCATCGAAAATCCATTGTCTTGTTAAGAAATGATTCGAAATTATTACCATTAACGGACAATAAGCTACAAAACATGAAATTATATGTTCAAGTATTCCCAGGCGGCGAAAATGGACAAAATACCCAAAATTTAAAAGAGTTAATTAGAAAACAAGAACCGAATATCACCATTGTAGACACTTTGGATGAAGCAACACAGGCCTTTGTTTGGATACTACCAAGCATGGATTTATTCGGTAAAAGTAAAATTACATTAACAATTGGTCCAGATACAGGTATTTATAATATTGAACGTGTCAGTGAAATTCAGCAGAAAGTTCCAACAATTACTGCAGTTGATTTTAAAAATCCATGGCTAATCAATAAAATTGAACCAAATGCAGCAAGTTTTATAGCAACCTTTGGCGTGAAACCAGAAATATTAATTGAAGTAATTCGTGGTAAATTCAATCCCGTAGGAAAACTTCCATTTACAATCCCAGCAAGTCAAGAAGCAGTAAACAATTCTGCTGGTGATATTCCTGGGTTCAGGAAGGGGCAAGGTTATGTTTATCAAGATAAGGATGGAAACGATTACCAATATAACTTTGGATTGTCATATTAATAATTAAAAAATTGCCTATACTAATAAAAATCGCCCGGTTACTCACGTTCGACTCGGGCGATTCACACTAAAAATAAAAAAAATAAAAAAATTTTGCTATTTAAGATGAAAATTTAGTTAAAACATCATAAAATAGAAATAACAAACAAAAAAGGAGGACTGCCGATGATAACCGGTCAGTTAGAGCGAGCGTTTCAACTAGCGGAGAAACATAGACTCGACGTAGGCTCAGTATTAGATTTGTATACAATTATTAGTAAAGAATTAAATGCCACCCCAGTGGTAGAAGAAAAAATTCTTCAACAAATGATAAAAATTTTAGAAAATAACAAAACATATTTACGGGAGGCCACTTAACAATTGGAAAAGCAAATTGAATGTTATGATGATATAGACTCATTTGAGTAAGGCGCTGCTCTAGCACATTAATTCTGAGCAGCGCCTATTAATTTTCTTTAAAAGTAGTTAAATTAAGTTTCTTTCTCGTGCAACCATGACAGCCTCCGTACGTGAAGTGACATTTAATAAGTCTAGAATTTGGGACAAATTTCTTTCAATAGTACGCTGTGATACATGAAGTTCACTGGCAATAACACTATTTGAATACCCCATCTCCACATATTTAAGAATTTGCTGTTCCCTGTCATTCAATTTTAAAGATTCCTCATTCTCATCATCATTATAATGATCCTTCACAAAGTCGATAAAATTAAAAGGGATAACAAGACCATCTTTAACAGTTTCGCGTATTGTATTTACTACTTGCTCTTTCGTTGCAGTTTTAGATAGTAAGCCATGGACCATTTTATCTAATAGTAAAGAATAGTAATCTTCAATATTATCCCCTGTGTATAAAATTACTTTTGCAGTAGGTTGGGAAGAACGAACTTTACTACATAACACTATCCCATTTTGCTCGGGCATATTTATATCAATTAGGTACACATCATAAGTCGCTTGTTTTTCATTTAACATTCGATGTATTCCGTATATATCATCACTTGCTTCTGCGGTAATATCATCAATGTCTTGAAAAAGATTTTTTGTTCCTTCTAAGACACCTTGATGATCATCAACAATCATAATTTTAATCATTATTAGACATCTCCCACACGTATTTGAATTTGCACTCCCTCATTTGGGTAAGTATCTATTTCAAAATATCCGTTGTATGTTCTTATTCTTTCTCTCATGCCAGTTAACCCCATAGATTTTGAATTCTTTAAAATGGATTGATCAAAGCCAATACCATTATCCATGTATGATATTTCAAATCCGCCCTCATATTTTAACAATTGTATCTTTACATATGTGGCTTGAGAGTGCTTAATAGCATTCGTTAACATTTCTTGGATTAATCGATAAATTAATAAAGGAATATACTTATTTGTCGTTTCAATCTGTTCAATCGAAAAAATTAATGTAAAATTAGCGCGTTTTTTTGTTTGTATAGCTAGCTTATTCAAAGCCGCATTTAAACCTAAAGTATCCAACAATGGTGGTTTTAAAATTTCACAATAAGCCCGTAATTGGTGATTAATAGAGACGAGCTGCTGATGAAAATCACCTATTTTTGTTTGTAAACATTCCACATTATTTTCATAAAGCATACTGTCCATTTCTCGAATTAGAAAAATCTGCTCTTGCAAAATAGTATCATGTAGATCTTGGGCCAGATGATTTTTTTCATCTTCTAGTTTTAGTAAAACAAGTTTTTCAAACCAATAAGGATGGCCTTGATCCCTTTGTTCCATCGTATTTAACTTCGATAATAAGTCCTCAACTAATTTTGTATTATCAATAAAATTATTAGTAAATAAAATTAGTAGTTCTAAAGAAAGTAGTTCCTCATGCTTTAAAGACGAATGATTTCGATTTCCTAATATTAAAATCTGCTTCATCTCAACGTCTTGATGTATACATGTTACATAACAAGCATCGGTGTTCAAAATCTCCATTAGATGTAGATTTTCAAATAGAGATATAGGGAGAGTTTGATGTATTGGATTTACTATACTTTTTTTGTTTTCAACAAATTTCTTTTCTTTAACGTTAAAAGCTACTACATATACGACTTCAAACTCGAGTTGTTTAGAAAGTATAGTTGATAACTTATTAAATAAATCATTAATATCAACTGTTTTTCCTATCACTTCAATAGTAGAGTAGAGCTGGTGAATATAATTCCCATGTGGTGTAAATAGAACCTTGCGATTAACATAATCCAACTTCTCTTTAATATAAAAACTTATCAAGATAACTATAAAAATAAATATACATATAGTAAGTAATAGAGGAATAGATATAGAAATAATGAAATAGATCCCTATTCCTAGTACCATTGTTATTACTAATGAATAGAGTGAATAATATTTTAATCTAGAAATATAGTAATCAATATCAAATAAACGTTCAGAGAATTGGGCAAACGTAAATCCGAAAGAAATACACAAGAAAAAGATAGTTAGTATTGAAGTAGAGAATATGTATTTTTGTAAAAATATCAATGGGATTACATACATTACTAAAAAGGGGAGAAATGGAAAGACAATTCCCCATAATAACACTTTGATCTGGGATTTAGGATATTTCACATAACCGATACAGATTACTATTATGTTAATAATGACTAATAAAAAGAAGAATAATAATATAATAACCGTATCGATACTGTACATCCACGTGAAGAACTTCTCTAAAATTGTTAAAAGAAATACTATTATAGGAATCACATATAAATAGTGAATAAAATTAAAAAACTTCCATCGGATATTGAGAAAACTATAATAGTGTTTTAAAAAAGAGAGTAATAAAATCGGACTTAGTACTGTAAATACACTATTAATAATAAGTCCAAACCAATTCAGACGAATAAGTAAAGGAATACTTCCGCATGCAATTGCAACAGTTAAAATAAATTGAATTAAATAGTTTAAAGCTTGTTTATTTCCCTTTTGATGTTGATATAAATATATTGCTAGAAAGCAGGCAATTAGAAAATAACTAAGGGGTAAAATATAATTATTAAAAAATTGTGTTGGTAAATCATGATGGCTAAAATATATGTAACGAATTTCTTCATCGGAGGTGATTAGTTTTATACTATTTGCAAAACTAATCATTTTGTCATATGTTAACTTCGTAGTTTCATCGATTTTTATATCGTTAATCTCTAAAAGGATATCACCTTTATGAATTTGATGTAGTTCTCCAATTTCAGAAAATTTAAATCCACTAATAATCCAATCGTTATCTTCTTTTTCAACTTCAATTCCAACTATCGGCGACTGATAACTCTCATAAAAAATATAAGATCCTATTAGTAAATAAATTGTAATAATAATCCAAAAATATTTTCTTGATATCATAATAATAAAATTTCTCCAATTTTAAATTGTTTTCTCCATAATAATTATCTTACAGTTTTAAGCTTTTGGAAATAGAGTTTATATAAATAATCCTTCATGTGTGATCTTTAGAAATTGATAAATTAAATACTAAAATATCATGGATTTCAAGAAATATTGCAAAAAATAATTATAAGTTACTAAAAGTTTGAAAGTTATGTGAAGAAAGGAGTATATGCATTGCATGATGATTGAATTTATCATATTGTGTTAATACTGATACATAATTGTTATCTCAACGCTTAGGCTCTTTTAATAAAAGGAGTTTGGGCGTTTTTTATTTATATATATAAATGTAAAAAAGAAATAGTATCCAATAGCCTCTATTCATTTTTGCTAATTACCAGTAAAATATTGCTAAAATAATAGAATGGGGCTTATGTTCATGCGAAGTAAAATTAGGGAGTTAGGTGTTAACATTGGTAAGTTACCTGTTGGAAGTAAAAACTGTATAACAGACGTTGAGGGAGTTAGTGTTGGCCATGTAACCTTAGACTTTCCTATTGATGGAAAAAATACATATGCATGTACTGGGGTAACAGCAATATTACCTCATAGTGGTAACTTATTTAAAGAAAAAGTGACAGCAGCAAGTTACGTTATTAATGGATTTGGTAAAACAACGGGACTAGTTCAAGTAAATGAGTTAGGAGTTATAGAATCGCCAATCATGTTAACCAATACATTTGGAGTTCCTGCAGTCACACAAGGTACTCTGGAGTATATGTTAAAAGATAATCCGGAAATAGGAATATCAACAGGAACAATTAACCTTGTTGTAGGTGAATGTAATGATAGCTATTTAAATTCTATTCGTTCATGTCCTGTTACACCGCAGCATGCCAAAGAAGCGATACAGAACGCAACGAGTAATGTGGCAGATGAAGGAGCGGTAGGGGCAGGTAAAGGTATGATTTGTTTCGGATATAAAGGTGGAATTGGATCTTCATCACGCCTTGTTACGGTTGAAAGTGAAAATCTGTCCTATACTGTTGGTTGTTTAGTATTAAGTAATTTTGGAGAGAGCACAGAGTTTCAAGCAGAAAGATACAAAACGATACCAGAACAAAAAGAATCTACAATAAAACCTACAGATGGTTCGATAATTATCGTTCTTGCAACAGATGCGCCATTAAGTAGTAGACAATTACAACGTGTAATAAAACGTTGTGGTATTGGACTAGGTAGGACTGGTAGCCATTACTCACATGGTAGTGGGGATATTGTCATTGGATTTACAACAGCACATAAAATACCTCATTCAACTAAGGCGTTTATTGAAACTAGAACGCAGCTACGAGAGGATCACGTAGTTATGAATCTTTTGTTTACAGCTGCAGCCGAAGCAACTGAAGAAGCAATTATCAACTCCCTTTCACAGGCAACTACAACAACTGGTAGGGATAAGCATACAGTTAATTCTTATATATTTGGTAATTAGTTAAAAAGTTATTCAAGCTATTATTTTGCTTGAATAACTTTTTTTGTGGCAAAAGGATAGTATTTATTCAATGTAAACATATGAATTAAATCTAATAATGCATCTATAAAGCTTTTACAAAATATTTAGTATAGTTACAAAAAATGCAAATTATAACTAGTAAAAATATATAAAGTATGATAGATTTTATTTTAAATACTGAATTGTCTAAATATTGTATTATATGACATAATGCAAGTCTTAAAATTTTGGGGTGGTAATCATACAGAACTTTTTATTGAGACCAATTGATCAAATACAAACTAATTACAATCCGAAAAATCCCAAAATTATTGACAATAAGGAACCACTTATAAAAGTTCAAGCTGAGCCAAACAGACTTTATATTAAGCCGATTTACATAGAGCAAAAAATTCCCTCAAGTCTAAAGGAAATTTACCTACGAGAAGGTGTTTATCTTCGATTAAAGAAAGCTCTAGATTTATTGCCAAAAGAATATAGTTTTATCTTGTATGATGGCTATCGACCGATCCAGGTTCAGGAATCAATCTTTCGTATTTTTTCAGAAAATATAAAAAAAAGAAACCCGGATTTGACAAATGAACAAGTATATCAAGAAACTTTAAAATATGTTGCTATTCCAAGTGTCGAGCCAACAAGAACTTCACCGCACATTACAGGAGGTGCTGTTGATTTAACTTTAGGTGATTTCACTGGGAATGCTCTTGATCTTGGAACGGAATTTGATGAAATGAGTGAAAAGTCCGCCACAAGCTATTTTGAGTATCATCCGGGTGTTAATGAAATTGCGCTTAAAAATAGGCGGATTTTATATAACTGCATGACAAATGTTGGATTTAATAACTATTCGGAAGAATGGTGGCACTATGATTATGGCAATGTCTCATGGGCAAGACGTTTAGAATCGGACATTGTACTGTACGGTCCAATAGTAGCTGAAATTCAAAATAATGAAGTAAAGGAGTATCGTTTTATATGAAAGTTTTTATTAGTGCCGATTTAGAAGGAGTTGCAGGATCTACTACATGGATCGAAACAGAGAAAAACACACCTGACTATGCACCATTTCAACAACAGATGACTAAAGAAGTAGAAGCAGCCATTGAAGGTGCAATAGCTGGCGGTGCAACTGAAATACTATTAAAAGATGCACATGATTCTGCTAGAAATATAGACATTTCAAATTTACCTGAAAATGTGAAAATTATTCGCGGCTGGACGGGAGATCCAATGTGTATGGTTGCAGGTCTAGATGCAAGTTTTGATCGTGCAATTTTTATCGGATATCACAGTAAAGGCGGAAGCCACCGTAATCCACTAGCACATACATTGGTTGTTAACGCAGATGTGAAAATTAATGGCGAGTATGCAAGTGAATTCTTAATTAATACATATGCAGCAGCACTACATGGGGTACCAGTAGCCTTTGTAAGTGGAGATGTTGGCCTTACTGAGGAAATTATGACGGTTAATGAAAACATCGTTACCTATGCGACAAAAGAGGGAATCGGCGGAGCAACATTAAGTGTTAGTCCGAAATTAGCCATTAGTGAAACAAAAAGGCTAGTAGAAGAAGCTATGAAAGTTGAAAAAAATTCTCTACAAGTTAACTTACCAGAGAAATTCGTTGTGGAGATCGTTTATCGTGATCACACACGTGCTTTTAGAAATTCATTCTATCCTGGAGCAAAATTCAAACCGCATAATACAGTTGAATATGAAACAGAAAATTACTTCGATGTATTACGCATTCTACAATTTTTAACTTAAAAGAAATTTAGGTGAATCATATGAAAATAACAGACATCAAACTTTTTGAGGTCGAAGCACCACTTATAACACCTTTTAAAACAGCTCTTCGAACAGTACATCAAATTAATAACATTGGTGTTTATGTATATACAGATACTGGGCAAGTAGGAATTGGAGAAGCAGCTCCAACTGCAGTGATAACTGGTGAAACGAAAGAATCAATTACCCACGCAATTACAAACTTTATCAAACCATCAATTTTAGGTATGGATATAGAAGAAATTGCACTAATTATGGACCGCATAGACACTTGTCTTTATAAAAATACAAGTGCAAAAGCTGCGGTAGATATGGCAATCTATGATTTATTTGCTAAGCGCTATAACGCACCACTATATAAAGTATTAGGCGGATACAAAAACGAGCTTATTACTGATATTACAATAAGTGTGAACGATACAGTTGAGATGGTCCAAGATAGTTTAGATGCCGTCAAACGGGGTTTTAAAATTTTGAAGGTCAAAGTAGGGAAAGACCCTGAAACTGATGTTCAACGCGTAGTAGAAATTCGTAAGGCTGTCGGCTCTAACGTAACGATTCGTGTTGACGCTAACCAGGGGTGGTCTCCGAAACAAGCGGTCAGAATTATAAGAGAATTAGAGGACGCTGGTTCAAATATCGAATTAGTGGAACAACCCGTACATTATTCTGATATAGAAGGAATGCAATATGTAACGATGCATACACAAACAAACATATTAGCTGATGAAAGTGTTTTTTCACCAAAAGATGCGTTGAAGCTAATTCAGATACGTGCATGCGATTTGATAAATATCAAACTAATGAAAACTGGTGGAATCTATCAAGCTCAGAAAATTTCACATATTGCAGAAGCAAATGGAATTGAGTGCATGATTGGTTGTATGTTAGAAACAAAAATTAGTGTAAGTGCAGCTGCTCATTTTGCCGCTTCACAGAAAAACATCACGATGGTTGATTTAGATGGGCCAAGCCTATGTTTGAAAGATCCAGTTACGGGCGGACCGACATTTGAAAATCAGTGGATTAAAATGTCTGAAGAACCTGGAATAGGATTTTCAATATAAAAATAGAGATATAAATGGGGAGGGTTTCTATGAAGAAATATCTATTATTGCTGTTAGCTTGTGTAACTGTCATTCTAGCAGCTTGTAGTGGAAGTGAAGAAGGAGCAGGCGAAGAATCTGTTTACCGCACTATCTACTCAGGAGAAATTACGACATTAAACTATTTAAAAACTTCTAACACAAATGAGTTTGCGGTTGCAGCAAACTTAGTTGATGGTTTAATCGAGTATGACAAGTACGGAATTGTACAACCAGGTTTAGCTACATCTTGGGAATCAAATGATGATGCTTCTGTTTGGACATTCAAACTTCGTGAAGGTGTAAAGTGGGTAGATCATGAAGGTAAAGAAGTTGCGAATGTTACTGCAAAAGACTTTGTTGATGGTTTAAATTATGTACTTGATGCAAAAAATGAGTCTTCAACTGCGTGGATTGCAACTGTCGTGAAAAACGGTAATGCATTCTATGAAGGTGAGATTACGGATTTCTCTCAAGTAGGAGTAAAAGCTACTGATGAATATACAGTTGAGTACACATTAGAAGGACCAACACCTTATTTCCTTTCTATGTTGAACTATGTATGTTTCTTCCCAGTTTATGGTGAATTCTTAGCTGAAAAAGGGGAAAGCTTCGGTACAACAAAAGAGAACTTCTTATATAACGGTTCATATGTTTTAAGTGAATTTGAACCACAAAATCGTCGTGTGTTAACAAAAAATGCAACATATTGGGATAAAGACAATGTCCTAATTGACAAAATTGAGTACAAATATAACAAAGAGGCTGCAACTGTAGCACCTGAGTTATTTGTTCGTGGAGAAATTGATGCTGCTGCAATCCCAACTGCGATTTTAGACGACTGGTTCAATGATCCAGAAAAGAAAAATCTAGTTCGTCAAAGTTCAAATAGTTTCTACACATATTTCTATGCATTGAACTTTAATCCACAATTTGATGCTGAGTATGAGCCAGAAAACTGGCAAGTAGTAGTAAACAATAAAAACTTCCGTAAATCATTATTCCACGGTCTTGACCGTGTTTCTGCAATGATGACGGTAGAGCCATACAATCCAGAAACGTTATTAAGTAACACAATTACTCCAAAAAACTTCGTTGATGTTGACGGTGTAGATTATACACAATTAGATGCATTAGCTAAGTTTAGTAATACAGATTCATTTGACGCGAAGTTAGCTGTTGAATTTAAGGAAAAAGCTATGGCAGAACTTGCTGGAAAAGCAACATTCCCAGTCAAAGTGTTAATGCCTTATAACTCTGGTAGTCCAGACTGGGCTAACCGTTCACAAGTAATTGAGCAACAAATGGAAAACTTATTAGGTAAAGATTATATCGACATTATCGTTTATGCAGGACCTTCAACTGGATTCCTTGGAGAAGTTCGTCGTCCAGGTAAGTATGCATTCATGGAAGTAAACTGGGGCCCAGACTTTGCTGACCCATCTACTTACACAGATCCGTTTACGATCGGTGGAAGTTATAACAAACCAGAACTTGCTGAAGGTTACACTGATTCAAACGGTCAACCAAAGTATGAAAATTTAGCAAACACTGCTAAAGCTGCGATTGATCCAGCAGAACGTTATCCATTATTTGCTCAGGCTGAGGCATTCTTAATTGAAGAAGCATTTGTAGTTCCTTACGCTGTAGGTGGTAGTGGTTACCTTGCTTCTAAATTAAATCCATTCGAAGCACAATACTCACCATTCGGTGTAACAATGGAGAAATTCAAAGGCCAAAAACTTTTAGAAAAACCAATGAGTAATGATGAGTTCAAAGAAGCAAAGGCGCAATGGGAGAAAGCACGTGCTGAAGCATTAGCTGAAGCAGGTAACTAAAACATTAATACATTATGCGAGTCTATTAAAAAAATAGAAGTTTCGTAGTGTATTAACAAGAGGAAGGAGATGGCCTTATACCATCTCCTTCCTTCTTACTCAAGGTAGCAAGGGGGTTCCATTATGTTAGGGTATATCGGAAAGCGGCTATTACAGTCAGTAGTTACATTATTAGTAATCATTACAATAGTATTTTTACTATTACGCTTATTACCTGAAGAAGGTTATTTAGGGGCAGCTGCTGATAAAATGTCACCAGAGCAACAAGAAGTATATTTAACAAGTTTAGGTTTACGTGATCCAATACTCGTTCAGTTAGGAAACTTTTACTCTGATTTAGTTCGTGGGGATTTTGGAAAATCTATTACATATCGAACGGATGTACCAGTACTAGATATTATTGCTGATAAAATTATGTACTCTTTATCATTTGGTTTAGCAGCTGTAGCATTATCAATTTTAGTCGGGGTACCGCTTGGAATATTAATGGCACAAATGAAAGGTAGATGGCTTGATAGGTTAGGGACAGGCTATATAGTTTTCATAGTTGCAGTACCTTCCATGGTCTATTTCTTGTTAATACAAGTATACATCACTGACATCTTTAAACTGCCAATGTTATTTGACCAAGATAAACCTATAAGTTGGTTGTTACCACTCATTTCACTAGCCTTAGGACCAATTGCTTCATATGCGATGTGGATGCGTCGTTATATGGTCGATGAGCTAAATAAAGATTATATAAAGTTAGCTCGCGCTAAAGGCGTGAAAGAACGCACGTTGATGTTCAGTCATGTTATGAGAAACGCATTTATTCCACTTGCTCAATATTTACCAGCAACGATATTATTTACAATTACTGGTTCCATTTATATCGAATCTTTATATTCCATTCCAGGAATGGGTGGTTTACTAGTTGATGCCATTCAACGTCAAGATAACGCTGTCGTACAAGGTCTTGTATTGATCTTCTCATCATTAGGAATCATCGGATTATTTTTAGGTGATATTGCGATGGCGCTTGTCGATCCTCGTATTAAGTTAGGTAGAGGGGAGAGTGTTCGCTAATGGGCTTATATTCTGAAGAAATACGCAATATTACAGATAAATCAAGTGAGCAATTGTTTGAATTTGCATCGTCTGATGAAAGCAAAGCAGAACAGTCAGGCTACTCCAATTATTCGTATTGGCGATCAACTTGGAAGTCATTTTTGAAAAATAAGCTTGCGGTGTTTTTACTCATTTTAGTAATTGGAATTGTATTCTTTGTACTTATTCAGCCTTATTTACCATACCAAAAGTCTCCAACCGAGATCTATTTGGACGAAGAAACAGGGTATCAAGTAAGGAATTTATCACCAAATGATGAGTTTTGGTTTGGAACAAATTCAATTGGTCAAGATTTATGGTCACGTATTTGGGCAGGAACTAGGACTTCCTTGCTAATTGGAGTTGTCGTTGCCTTTGTCGAGGTAATTGTCGGTATAACAATCGGTGCATTATGGGGCTATTCTAGAAGACTAGAAACACCAATTTCCCATGCATATAACGTCATTGAGAATATTCCAACAACAATTGTTTTAATCTTAATGTCATTAATACTACGACCTAGTATTTCTACAATTATTATTGCAATGTGTATAACGGGTTGGGTAGAAATGGCGCGTTTCCTTCGAAACCAAATTGTAATTTTACGTGATCGTGAATACAATTTAGCATCAAGAACTTTAGGTACGCCGAGTCACCGTATCATTTTGAAAAACTTATTACCATACTTAGTTTCGATTATTATGTTACGTATGAGCTTAGCAATACCATTTGCAATTGGTGCAGAAGTATTTTTAACGTATATCGGTTTAGGATTGCCTATCAGTGAGCCTTCTTTAGGTAACTTAATCAATGAAGGTCGGGTACTAATGATGTCTCCAGACTTACGTTACCAGCTCATTTTCCCGAGTGTTGTGTTAAGTATAATTACAATTTCCTTCTATATTATAGGAAACTCATTTGCTGATGCAGCTGATCCGAAAAATCACGTATAGGAGGGATTTACGATGGGAGAAACACAAACAAAGACAAAAATACTATCTATCGAAAATTTAATTATTAAATTTAAACTACGTGGACAAGTGCTTACTGCTATTCGTGATATTTCTCTTGATTTATATAAAGGAGAAAGTCTTGCAATCGTAGGTGAATCTGGTTCTGGGAAATCAGTTTTAGTAAAGTCAATTATGGGTTTGCTCGATAAAAACGGATATATCGACCAAGGAAAGATCATATATAAAGACGATGATTTATCACAATTCAAAACAGAAAAAGATTGGTTGAAAATTCGTGGGAAAGAAATTGCGATGGTTACACAGGACCCAATGACTTCCTTAAACCCATTAAAAACAATTGGAAAACAAATTGAAGAAGCAGTTCTTCTGCACCAAGGTTTAACAGGGAATGAAGCATATGAAAAAGTTCTCCAATTACTAAGAGATGTTGGAATATATGATGTAGAAAAAAGATACAAACAATATCCTCACGAATTCTCTGGTGGGATGCGTCAACGAATCGTAATTGCAATTGCAATTGCTTGTAACCCAAAAATATTAATTTGTGATGAACCAACAACTGCACTTGACGTAACCATTCAAGCGCAAATTTTACAGCTATTAAAAAATCTTCAAGAAAAGTATTTACTTACTACCATTTATATTACCCATGATTTAGGAGTTGTAGCGAAAGTTGCAGATCGTATAGCAGTTATGTATGCAGGTGACATTATCGAAGTAGGTAAGACTGATGAAATCTTCTTTAATGCGCAACATCCGTATACTTGGGCATTAATTTCTTCCCTTCCTCAACTTGGGGTGAAAGGTGAAGTACTATATTCGATTAAAGGGACACCTCCAAATCTATTTAAAGAAATTAAAGGAGATGCCTTTGCTCCACGTAATCCTTATGCATTAAAGATCGATTACGTCGAACGTCCTCCATACTTTAAGTTAAGTGAAACTCACTTTGCAAAAACATGGTTGCTTCACCCAAGTGCGCCTAAAGTAGAGCCTCCTGAAACGTTGAAAAAATTCTTCGAAGAAGGGAGACAATACACAAATGGCTGAAAAAGAAATTTTAGTAGAAGTTAAGAATTTAAATGTTACTTTTGGTAAAGGAAAAAGCCAATTTGAAGCCATTAAAGATGTAAGTTTCGAAATTTATAAAGGTGAAACATTTGGTTTAGTAGGTGAATCGGGTTCTGGTAAAACAACAATTGGCCGTGCCATTATGCGTATTAATGAAGTAACTGGTGGTCAAATTTTGTTTAAAGGGAAACAAATCAATGGAAAAATTCCAAGAGATTGGGACCGCGAAATCACACAAAAAATCCAAATGATTTTCCAAGATCCAATGGCATCACTTAATGAGCGTGCAAAAGTAGACTATATCATTAGTGAAGGTTTAGTAAACACAAAGAAATTTTCGAACGAGATTGAACGACAAGAGAAAGTTCGAAATGCACTACTTCAAGTTGGATTATTACCAGAATTTGCTTCTCGTTTCCCACATGAGTTTTCTGGTGGTCAGCGTCAACGGATTGGGATTGCTCGTGCTTTAGTAATGGAACCGGAGTTCGTAATAGCTGATGAACCAATTTCTGCATTAGACGTTTCCATCCGAGCACAAGTGTTAAATCTCTTATCAAAATTACAGCAAGAAAACAATTTAACGTATTTATTTATCGCCCATGACTTATCCATTGTAAGATTCATAACGGATCGGACAGCTGTTATATACAAAGGGAATATTGTTGAATTAGCTGAAACTGAAAAATTGTTTAATAATCCAATTCATCCATATACTCGTGCTCTAATATCAGCAGTACCAGAACCAAATCCGCATAAAGAACGTAATAAAACAGTTGAAATTTATGATCCTTCTCAACATAACTATGAAAAAAATCCACCTTCCTTTGTTGAGGTAGAAGAAGGCCATTTTGTCCTTGCAAATGAAGAAGAGATTGAGCGATACCGTGAAACACAAAAATTGGGGGTAAGCCAGTGAGAATACCTAAAGCATTAAAAAAAGGGGATACGATTGGTTTAATTGCAGCTTCAAGCCCAACACCCCCTGAAAATTTACAAAAAGCAATCGATGCTATTGAAAACCTTGGATTTTCTGTCGTAGTTGGAGAAACTTGTTCGTCACGTCATGGATACCTAGCAGGGAATGATGAATTAAGAGCACATGAAGTGAACGAAATGTTTGGAAACCCAAATATTGATGGCATCTTTTGTATTCGTGATGGATACGGTGCTCATAGAATCACACCATTATTAGATTTAGAGTTAATCAAAGCAAATCCAAAGGTATTTGCTGGATATAGTGATGTAACTGCACTTCATATTATTTTTAATCAACTTTGCGATTTTGTAACGTATCACTCCCCAATGCCATCTACGGAGTTTATAAAACCTGGAATGGATGAGTACACATGGAATTCCTTCATAACTCAAGTGATGAATACAGAAAGAAAAGACTACGATCTTGAAAATGCTGAGGGAACTGAAGCGACTACACTTGTACCTGGTGAAGCTACCGGTATTCTTGTAGGAGGTAACTTAACATTAGTTACAGCTTCACTTGGAACTCCTTTTGAAATAGATACAAAAGGAAAAATCTTATTCTTAGAAGATATTGATGAATACGAACGTAGTGTAGACCGGATGTTAACTCAACTAAAATTAGCAGGTAAACTTGATGATGCTGCAGGAATTTTACTAGGGGCTTGGACAAATTGTGGTGCACCAAACCCAGAAAAACCTGAGGACAGCTTGCGTTTACAAACAATCTTTGAAGAAATACTTGTACCAGTTGGAAAGCCCGTATTGATGGATATTACTTGTGGTCATGTTTTACCAACATTGACATTACCTTTAGGGAAAACAATTACATTTAATGCGGATACGAAGAAAATTACAGTCATTGAGTAGGTGGGCTGATTGTTGGAAAAAATACGTCCTTTAGTTGAAGAAGTCGATTTCAAGGTGCATTTATTTTTAAAAGAGATGGAAAGTGAACAATTTATTTTAAGTGAAAATCTTGATGATGGTTTTTCAAGTGCAAGTCTAATTAAGGTACCTATTTTAGTTGCTGTACTAGATTATATCGAGCAAAACAAACTTTCATTATACAGTGAACTTAAAATCCATTCTCAAAATAAGGTTGATTTTAGTGTAGTAACTGAACAAGATTTAGACGAATGTACCCTTTATGAATTGTTAGTATGGATGATCATTACAAGTGATAATTCAGCTACAAATGTATTAATTGACTTTATTGGTATGGAAAAATTGAATGTCTATTTTAACAGAATCGGTTTAAAGGCTACTAAACTACAACGAAAAATGATGGATTTTGAAAGACTTCAACAAGGGTATGACAATGTAACGAATGCTCGCGATATGGCTTATCTTTTCACAAGTATATATGAACAAACTTTACTATCAGAGCAATATAGCAACCTAGTACTAGATATATTAAGTAGACAAAGAGTTCATGAAGGATTAAAGAGATACATTTCTGGTGACGTTCAGATGGCGCATAAAACAGGAAGTCTTGATTCGGTATTTCATGATACAGGAATTGTTTATCTCGATTCCAAGGATTACATCATAGGTGTTTTTACTACTCAATTAAGTGACGTTGAAGCTGGAAAAAGACTTATTGGGCGCATTTCAAAAATCGCTTATGAATATTTTGGATCTAATGAAAGGAGGTCTTCAATATGAAAGCAATTGTAAATGACATGATTGTGAATTTACATGGAAAGCCAGATACAACTTCGGAATTAGTCGATGAAATACTTTATGGGATGACTGTGAATATTTTGGAATTTTGCGATGAATTATGGGTACGAGTTCAAACTGCATATCGTTATGAAGGATATTGTTTGAAGGAAAAGTTAATAATTGATGATGCAAAGGCTAGTCAATGGCAAGGGGAAGCAAATAACGTCATTATCCAAAACTTTGCTGACATTCTGGTAGGACCTAAAATTCAAAGTACAAAAATCGCTACTTTAGTTAAAGGATCTGTCGTAATAGTGGTAGAAGAAAATGACCTAAATCAAGAGTGGTCAAAAGTAAAATTAGCATCTGGTGATGTTGGATATACTAGATCCTATTGGATCCAACATGCGATTGCCGATACAGTTTCAGAAGAAGAATTTAGAGAAAATGTTGTCCAAACAGCATTAAGTTATTTAACCACACCATATCGTTGGGGTGGTAAATCACCTTTAGGTATCGATTGTTCTGGACTCTGTTCAATGGCTTATATGTTAAATGGTGTCTTGATTTACCGAGATGCCAAGATTGTTGATGGTTTCCCAATTAAACAAATTACACTTGAACAAATTCAAAAGGGGGATTTATTGTATTTCCCTGGACATATAGCTATGTATATGGGTGATGATCTATATGTTCATTCTTCACTAGGTGGTAACGAAGTAAGTGTAAATAGTTTAAATGAAAAACATCCTCATTATCGAAAAGACTTAGCCACAACAATAACAGCTGTAGGAAGTCTTTTTGCAAAGGAATTAGTACATTAAAATGTCTAATTCGCATTAAATTGGTGAATGAAGTGCAGGTAAAACTGCGCTTTTTTTATGCAAATAAAGTGTTTAATACTATTTTAATCTGTTAATGGTGATGTAAAATAATGCAAGAAGCACCTGGATATTGATATAATTAAAGTATTTAAAAGGAGGATTATTATGTCATATAAAAAAATTGCAGTAGCTATTGACTTTTCTGACCAATCCAAAAGAGCTTTTCATCGTGCAATAAACATAGCCATTGAAAATGACGCTACTTTACAATTAGCACATGTGGTTGATACAAAATCTTTTGGATCGATTGCAGCCTATGATTTGAAATATGCAGAAAAATTGAAAGAAAAAAGCGTTTCAGATATAGAAAATTATAAAAATGAAGCAAAAGCTGCTGGAGTAAAAAATGTTGAAGTGTTCGTTGGAGAAGGTTCCACAAAAACAATCCTCACTCAATTGCTTGATGTAGACTTAATTATCTGTGGTGCCACTGGTTATAATGCCATCGAAAAAATGCTCATCGGTTCTGTTGCAGAACGAATTGTACGACAAGCAAAATATGATGTTCTTGTTGTACGTTCTTAATTTTTAATAGTCCACTTATTCAAACTCCAATTATAAGTAATTGGAGTTTTTACATTCAAAAAAATATCATTATGTAACTTTTTAAAGGTATTGTAGTCGGATTCATAAAAGGAGGGGATGAATCTTGAAAATATTAAAGTTAATAATTGTTTTTACTATCATGTTAATCTTTGTTTTCGTTAATTCAGTGTCAGTAACATATGCATGTTCTTGTGCTCAACCTGGCTCCCCAAGTGAAGAATTAAATAAAAGTAGCGCGGTATTCTCGGGTAAAGTTGTTAAGATTGTTGATAATAATAAAAATGTAATATTCAAATCATCTGCTGATCCACTGGAAATTCATTTTCAAGTTATCGAGACATGGAAGGGAATAAGCGTTTCAGATGTTGTGGTAAAAACATCACGAGATTCTGCTAGTTGTGGATATACATTTGCTTTAAATGAGGAGTATTTAATCTATACTAATGGCGAAGAAGGATACTATCAAGTAAACCTATGTTCTAGAACAGCACCTTTGGCAAATGCAAGTACAGATCTAAACGAACTCGGGCAAGGGGCACCTCCAACTGAAAAAGTTCAAGTGGATGAAGATAACCAAATGAATAATCATTTTCTAAATATAACTTTAATCTCAATACTACTATTTATAATTATTTTAATAGGGTTCTATATATTTAAGAGTAATAAAAATTGATATCGAATATGACATTTAACATAATTTATTCATTACATCTCGCTCTATATTTTTTTGAGATTTTTTGACATACTAAAGAAAGAGGTGAAGAAGATGGCTCAATATGTAGCTTTAAAAAGTACTTATAGTAAAAAAGAGGAGTTTTGGAATGCTTTGACACATGGTGTTGGTGCAATTTTAGCAATACCAGCAACAATTATTTTAGTAGAAAAGGCATTTAGTAACCAATCAAATGTAGCACTCGTTAGTTACATCATATTTGGACTGTCAATGTTTCTCCTATACTTAGCTTCAACACTCTATCATTGCCTACCAACTAATAAAAATTTACTAAAAAAACTAGATCATAGCTCAATCTTTCTTTTAATTGCAGGTACATATACTCCAGTCGCATTAATTGCCATAGGTGGTTCGACTGGCTGGATACTTGTAGGTACAGAGTGGGGTTTAGCTGCTATTGGAATAATACTTAAGCAGTTTTTTGTACACCGTTTTAAAAGAGTTTCATTACTTGTTTATATCGGAATGGGTTGGTTAGTTGTTTTTGTCTATCAACCAGTACTGAATTACCTTACAATAAATGGGGTTCTGCTGTTGCTTGCAGGAGGGCTAAGCTACACAGTTGGAACTTATTTTTATAAAAATAATAAGATTCCATATAATCACGCGATATGGCACGTTTTTGTAATGGGTGGAAGCGTGTTTATGTATTTTGCAATATACCTTTATTGTTAATTAAGAACTCCAATGTGAGATTTGGCGAGGGACCAATCTTAAACATTGGAGTTTTATTTAGCGGATATGAAAGTATAAGTTTTTAAGGAAATCCGCATATGAAAAGACATCATCTCAGGCCAACACGAGGGTCGACAGGAAGTCGGTCATGCATTCAATGCCAAAGAGGCCAACAGGAAGTTGGTCATGTCGCTGCTGCTACAGGACGTAGCGTTCTAGGCGACAAGTGGAGTTTTCGGGAATAAGTAGCATTTTCCACGATAAGTGGCGCTCTTAGGCTTTGTTCATTAATTTGGGTCGAGATGTGTTTTTCTAATTAAAATCCGTATTCGGTAATAATATTTTGAATCATGTTTGTAAATTGGCCTTCAAAACCTTTAATTTCTGAAATCATTTGATTTGCTGAATTGAGTACAGATACATCCCCATTTTGAATACCATTGATTGCGTTTAATAATGCTTCCTGTTGAGTTGTCACTGCATTTACTAATAGATCATTGATGATAGTAGTAGCTTCATTAGGTGGTGTGAAATTTTTAATTTGCGTCATTAAATCTTCGTTCGCAGGTAGAATCTCGTTTGTTACGATTGATGTTAGCTCTGCATTTGTCATTTCGCCATTTGTTACTGCGTTGAATGCTTCTGTCCACTGACCACTAAGATTCATAATTTCTCCAAAAGTACTTTGAGTATTTTGAACATATGTGAAAACTTCACCAGCACCATCTAAAATGCCAGTTGTAGTAGTTACAGTTTCGGATACTGCATCAGTAATATCTTTAATAGGTGAATCTTCTGTGTTAAAACTACAAGCAGATAAACCGAGTGCAAGCATAATTAGAACTCCATATTTAATAATTTTCATCGTTATCCTCCTAAGATTCCAAAAGCAATATATTAGTCGCAACCACCACCGCCGTCTCCGCCACTTTCACTATCACCACTTGAATAGTAAGTAGCACCAGATCCGCCATCCCCGTAACTTGAACCATACTTAGATTTACCTTTAATCCGCTTAACTGTTCTATTCATTTTTCGATTGTTTTTTCTTTTTTCAGGGGTCAAACTTAACCAATATTTAAAGGCTTTACTTTTTCCGATAATTAGCCGGATAAGTGTTACAATCCACATAGTGAAAAGTAAAATAATCCCCCCTACAACAAAAAATCCTATTAATGTAGCGAATAAATCTTCCATAAAAAACACTTCCAATCTTTAAAAAGTTGATACGCAAGTGTTCTAGATACTTTTTCTAATATAAGTATACTAAATATTGGATAGCTACAATTAGTTCGAATTATTTATTTTCTTTAATGAGACTATATTAATCCTCATAGATCATTTTCTTTGTCATTCCGCCATCTACAGTTAAATTGATTCCTGTAACAAAATCATTTCCTTCATCTGTCAAATATAAACATGCCCTTGCAATATCATCAGGCTTTCCAACTCTGCGAGAAAAATGCTGTTCATGGTCAATCTCTCTTAGTTGTTCGTAATCACCAGTTTCAATCCAACCTGGGGAAATACAATTCACTCTAATACGATCAGGTGCTAATGAACTTGCTAGTGCATGGGTAAGGGCGATAATCCCGCCTTTTGTTGCAGCATAGGACTCTGTATTAGGTTCAGACATAAATGCACGTGTAGATGCCATGGATATGATGGAACCACCATTTGAATTTAATTTCATAAATTTAGCTGCTTCTTTCGAACATAAAAATACACTTCTTAAATTTGTATTAATGACATTGTCCCATACTTCCAGTGAAAGGTCATAAAGTGATCCGGGGTGGAAAATACCTGCGTTATTAATTAAGATATCAATTTTACCAAAGTCTTGAACAGCTTTATCCATTAGGTGGATGACATCTGTTTCAAGTCGGACATCTGTAGGTACAAATATAATAGAATCATGTTCTATGCTAATTTCTTTTCGTGTTTTAAGACCAAGTTCTTCATTAATATCAGCTAAAACTACTTTTGCCCCATGCTTTGCATATTGTCTTGCAACTTCTTTTCCAATACCTTGTGCTGCACCTGTTATAACAACAACTTTATTTTGAAAATGATTCATTAATAGACCTCCCGTTATTAATAAAACGATAATCTAACTTTAGCACAAATTGATAAAATAATTAGTTTGCTTGATACTGAAAATAAACTAGTACCTTGCAATGAATAGTACCGTTATGTTACACTACTATATAATGATTAGTAGTGAGGAAGGTGTGGTATTTGAACGTTCAATTTAAGAAAGGTGTATTAAATTTGTGTGTGCTTGCTTTGGTAGAACGGCAAGATATGTATGGCTATGAATTGGTTCAAGCAATTTCAAATCAGATTGAAATTTCTGAGGGATCTGTATATCCACTTTTAAGAAGGCTTACGAAAGAAGGTTATTTTACTACCTATTTAAAAGAATCAACAGAAGGACCACCAAGAAAATACTATCAAATTACGGAATTGGGTAGACAAAATTTAAAGGAACTAGAGACTGATTGGAAGAATTTTATAAAAGGGGTCAATGAATTAATTGATGGGGAGGAAAGGTCATGACAGAGGAAAAATTCTATATACAACTTGAACAAGGGTTAAGTTCTTTAAGTGAAGATGAAAAAAAGGATATTATTCGAGATTTTCGAGAACATTTTGCGAGTGCAAGAGCAGAAGGTAAAACAGATGTAGAAATTATTGAAGCCCTTGGTCCTGTAGATTTATTAGCGGATGAATTGTTAGAGGCATATGCCGAACCACCTACTGAAACAACGGTGGATATGGAACCAATTAATGTACCAACTTTTAGAAATGTTGACATTGTTTCTGATTCTGCAGATTTAACGATTATCCCTTCAAAAGACGATAAGCCGTATATTAATGTAAGAGATAAAGATGGAAAAACTACTACAAAAATGGATGTTGTAAATGATACATTAAAAATTCGCATTAGTCGTGAAAATGCGGTGAAAAAGTTTTTCTTTATACAAATTAACGTTAATTTCTCATCAGATGTACACGTAATTATTCAGCTCCCTCAAAAATTGTATGAACAAATTATGATTAAAAATGATAATGGAAAAATTCAAATGGCTGAGCAACAGGCTAAATCGATGTACTTAGAAACTGATAATGGGAAAATTATTTTGAAATCGCTATTAGCTAGTAAAATGAAGGCTGAAACAGATAATGGCAGAATTGAAATTGAAAAATGCAATGTAACAAATGGAGTGTTTTCAACAGATAATGGTCGAATCGCAGCAAAAAATTCGAAAGCAGAAAAGTTTGAGTTCTCAACAGACAATGGAAGAATAGAATTAAATGAAGTACTTGGTGAAATACACGCAACTACTGATAACGGTCGAATTGAAGGATATATTCCAACAATCACTAAACCAATCGTGTTCAAATCAGATAATGGAAGTCTTACATTGAAAACAGATGAAAAAATTGAAAACGCTACTTTAACAGCGAAATCTGACTTTGGAAGAATTTCTGTATACGGAGAAAAAGGAAAAAGCTTTGTGTTTGGCGAAGGTAATATCCCTATACGGTTAAAAACAGATTCCGGCCGAATAACAGTAATTACAGCCAGTATGCAGGAAGTTTAACTTTGATTTCGCGATCTTTTATTGTACCGCCAGCTAGCTGGTGCACTTGATTAAGGGGGATACACATGAAGATTTTAGTACTAGGTGGGACTAGGTTTTTTGGGAAGAAATTAGTACAACTTCTTGTAGAAGAAGGACATGATGTGACGATTGCTACACGGGGGAATGTTCAACATACTTTCGGTACACAAGTAAAACAAGTAAAGGTTGATCGTAAAGATACAAATTCATTGAAACTTGCAGTAGGAGAAGAAAATTGGGACGTTATATACGATAATATATGTTTTTCACCAAACGAAGCGTTAGCTGCCTGTGAGATATTTGATGGGAAAACGAAAAAATATATTTTAACGTCAACACTTTCAACATTGGATCAACAATTAGGCGCAGATCTAATTGAAGATGATTTTAATCCGTACGAATATGAAATTAGATATGGCGACGTAGAGGATTTTTCTTACGGTGAAGGAAAACGTTTAGCAGAAGCAGTTTTCTTCCAGAAAGCGTCGTTTCCTGTAGTCGCTGTTCGATTCCCAATTGTCCTCGGTGAAGACGACTATACGAAACGTTTACATTTCCACATTGAACGAGTAGCAAACGAAAAGGTTATTGGTTTTGCAAATATGAATGCTAGAATGTCCTATATATTATCGGACGATGCTGCAGGATTCCTAAGATTTGCTGGAATTTCTAACATCGATGGACCATACAATGCAACTTCTTCAGGTTCTTACTCAATGCAAGAGTTAATTAAATTGATTGAAGATGCAACTGGGAAAAAAGCGAAAATAACACTAGTAGGTGATGATGAAAGTCGTTCACCATTTGGTGTACCAAAAGATTGGTTTATGAGTCCACAAAAAGCTTTTGAAGCAGGTTATGAGTTTCTTCATTTAAATGAATGGTTGCCAAATTTAATACAGAAATTAGCAAGTGAAGTGAAATGAAGAATGATACTACCTTATTGGTCTTAATGATCTGCAAGGTAGTTTTTTGATAAAAATAATAGAAAACAAACGAGTATATGAAAACCTGAATTTATTAAAAGAATGATTAGTACAAAATAGTTGAATAAAAGTAATAATTTGCTAGAATAAAAGTGTTCGAACAAAAATAACTTGATGTATGACCCACAGGGGGAGCTGATGAAGTCAGCTGAGATTGCGCACGTAATTGCGCTAACCCTTTGAACCTGTAAGTTAGTACTTGCGTAGGGATGTGGATAGAAACCGACTCCAAAATGGCGTCAGGCTCTGTCCTGATGTCATTTTTTTCTTTTTGATTTAAGTACCGGTTTTTATTCCTTCTCAAATGTTCTACATCAGAATAAAAGAGAGGAGAATTGTTATGAACAAATTAAGATTACTTATGCTTGTGGAGATTGCTATATTTGTGGCAGTCGGTCTAGTGTTAGACAAAATTTCATTTTCATTATGGCCACAAGGTGGTTCCATTAGCTTTGTCATGTTACCAATATTAATTATGGCTGTTCGTTGGGGCCTAGTTGCAGGACTTACAACAGGATTGTTAATCGGAGTATTGCAAATGGCTTTAGGTGCCTATATTTTGCATTGGGCGCAAGCGTTACTCGACTATGTAATTGCCTTCACTGTCGTTGGTTTAGCTGGACTTTTCCGATACCAAATTATTGAAGCGGCTAAATCGTTAAACAAGAAAAAACTTAGTATATATATTGTTTTAGGAATTGTTATCGGGGGACTACTTCGTTTTGCTGCACACTCACTTGCGGGAGCCATCTTCTTCTATGAATACGCTGGAGATCAAAACGTTTGGATATACACACTAAGCTATAATAGTTCCTACATGATCCCTGCAATAATTCTAACTGCAATCGTCGGTTCATTTATATTTACAAGTGCACCAAGACTATTAAAAACTGCTTCATAAATTGATAAGAACAGAGCATTCTCCATGCGAGATGCTCTGTTCTTTGCTGTTTAGAATATTTAAACTCACTTTACGGAGGAAACGAGTTTGAAATGTCGTTCATAGGGGTAATGAAAGACATTTGACCGAGGAAACGTGTTTGAAATGTCGTTCATAGGGGTGATGAAAGACATTTTACCAAGGAAAAGCTGCTTGAAGTGTCGCTTATAATAATAAAACAACAAGACATTTCACACACATAAAACGAACTGAACTATCTTTTCACAGCCTCCCTAATACGCCACTCCATCTAAATATTTTATATAGAGATTAAATTTTCATTTCACTGGTAACATTGATTAATAACTGTTTACATAGTGTACTACTTCAAAAAAAAGTATTGTTACGATATGAAAATAACGTTAGAATGACAATTGTTATGGATATTATTTCAAAAAGTTTCGATTTGGGGTGATGGCATTGAAAAAGAAGAAAAAGAAAATACAAAAGTATGAAAATGTCGTCGTGTTCCCTGGGACAGTTGATAGATTAATTTCAACGGCTCATCAATATGTAGAAAACCATCAGTTTGACCTTGCAAATCAACACTTTCAAGAAGCTTTACAATATACAGAAGGCGATGATCTAACGTTAAGTGTGTATGCGTATTCATTGTATGAATCTAAAGCTTTTGAAAAAGCGAAAGAAGTATGTGACCAACTTTTAAGTATAGGACCTACTATGTATTTAGAAGTGATGGAATTGTATTTAACGATTCTTATGCAATTAAAAGAATACAGACAGGTTGAAACAATTATTTCTTCATTATTAGAAGAAGGAGCAATTCCTGCAAGTCAAGTTGATAAATTTGAGCGATTGAAAAATATAAATGCAAATATTGTAGGATCCAGTGAGCATTTCCAAGAAGTAGCTTTTTCAGATGAGGTACAGGAAACTGAAAAATTCGAACTGAACCATTTCCAATCTCTAACGTCTAATCAGCAGTTACTACTAATTCAAGAATTAACTGAGTCAAATATAAGACCAATTGTTGAGAATTTGAAAGACATTGTTGAACATGAATGGACTCATCCATTTGTAAAAAGTTTAATTTTAATATTACTTGTAGAACAAGAAGTTAATGTGACTCTAACAATTAGTAAATTTCAACGAACAATGGAAGTGAACCCATCTAAACTTTTATTACCAACAAAGTTACCAAAATACCAGCAGGTTTTATCGATTGTTATTGATCGATTAGAACAAGAGCCTTCAAAACTTGAAATGGTAGAATATTTGATTTCTAAACATGCAATAGCTAACTATCCATTTGAATGGCTCGACTATGAATCAGAAGATATTGCTTATGCTTATATAGATTTTGTCAGTTTAATGTTTGGAAGTGTTCAGGAAGTAGACTATGAGCTAATTGATTTTTTGCAAAAGTTAGAAGAAATAACAGAACTACGAGGAGTATGAAAAAAGTTGAAACTATCGAAGACTATGTTATACTAAAATGGTTGTCAAATCGTATAAATTGAAACTTCCATTCGAGGAGTTTCAACCACTTGGATGGTTAGTTGTACCAATTGGACCTTTAAAGGCAGTTAAATTGCCGTAGACCCAATTCGCTAACTTTAAATCCATAGTGGGATATTTACTGCCCGTTATTGCGGGGTAAAACGAGATGTTTGTCAAACTGTAATCTAATTTTGGAGGTATTTATATATGTCAGCAAAATGGGAAAAACAAGAAGGAAATTCTGGCGTATTAACAATTGAAGTGCCAGCAGAAGAAGTAAATAAAGCAATCGATAAAGCTTTTGCTAAAGTTGTAAAGGAAATTAACGTACCTGGTTTCCGTAAAGGGAAAATGCCACGTCAACTTTTCGAAAAACGCTTTGGTGTAGAAGCATTATACCAAGATGCTCTTGAAATTTTAGTTCCAGATGCATATTCTAATGCAATCGATGAAGCTGGAATTGTTCCAGTAGATTACCCACAAATCGATGGAACTGAATCTTTTGCAAAAGGTGAAGCATTTACATTTACTGCAACTGTTACAGTTAAACCAGAACCTA
This sequence comes from Ureibacillus manganicus DSM 26584, assembly GCF_000772945.1. Taxonomy (GTDB): domain Bacteria; phylum Bacillota; class Bacilli; order Bacillales_A; family Planococcaceae; genus Ureibacillus; species Ureibacillus manganicus. Next base: position 52,549 of record NZ_JPVN01000010.1, on the reverse strand, counting down.
AACTTGGTGAATATAAAGGTTTAGAAGTTACTAAAGCAAGTTCAGAAGTAACTGACGAAGAAATTGAAGAACAAATTCAATCTCAATTAGCTCGTAAAGCTGAGTTAGAAATTAAAGAAGACGAAGCAATTGTTGAAGGTGATACTGCTGTTATCGACTTCGAAGGTTTCGTTGGAGATGAAGCATTTGAAGGTGGTAAAGGTGAAGACTATCCACTAGAAATCGGTTCAGGTTCATTCATTCCTGGATTTGAAGAACAATTAGTAGGCTTAAAAACTGGCGAAGCTAAAGATGTAGTTGTAACATTCCCAGAAGAATACCATGCAGCAGAACTTGCTGGTAAAGAAGCTACTTTTAAAGTAACTGTGAAAGAAGTTAAAACTAAAGTTTTACCAGAACTTAACGATGAATTCGCAAAAGAAATCGATCCAGAAGTAGAATCTTTAGATGCATTACGTGCAAAACTAAAAGAACAAGCTGCTGAACAAAAGAAATCAGAAGCAGAAGCTACTTTACGTGACGAATTAGTTGAAAAAGCAGCAGAAAATGCTGAAATGGATATTCCAGAAGCAATGACTCATAACGAAATTCACCGAATGATCGATGAGTTTGGTCAACGTTTACAAATGCAAGGTATGACACTTGATCTTTACTATCAATTCTCTGGTCAAGATGAGCATGCATTACATGAACAAATGCGTCCAGATGCAGAAAAACGCGTTCGTATTTCATTAACTTTAGAAGCAATTGCTAAAGCAGAAGGTATTGAAGTAGGTCAAGAAGATATCGATGCAGAACTTGAAAAAATGGGTGCTCAATTCGGTATGTCTAAAGACCAAATCTTAACAGCTTTAGGTGGAACTACAGAAATTTTAGAGAACGATGTTCGTACTCAAAAAACAGTAGAATTTTTAGTTGAAAACGCAAAAATTACTGAATAATATTTCACTATTTGGTAAAATAAGTGGAAAATAACAAGGTACGGTATTCCCGTGCCTTGTTTTATAACATATAAAATTTTTCTTTTATACATAAATATGTTAGTAGTTATTTGCTGCATAACATAAATAAAGACAACTTATTTGATAAAGATAACAGAATCTTGTAAGATAGTTGCTTGAATAGGGGTGAAGCAAATTGTTTAAATTTAATGATGAAAAAGGCAATTTAAAATGCTCGTTCTGTGGTAAACCTCAAGAACAAGTTAGAAAATTAGTTGCAGGACCTGGTGTTTATATTTGTGATGAATGTATCGAGCTTTGCTCTGAAATTGTCGTTGAAGAACTTGGTGTGGAAGAAGAAATTGAATTTCAAGATATTCCAAAACCAAAAGAAATATTATCAATCTTAGATGAATATGTTATTGGACAAGAACGTGCAAAGAAAGCACTTTCAGTCGCTGTATATAATCACTATAAACGTATAAATTCAAACAGTAAAATTGATGATGTAGAATTATCGAAGTCAAATATTGTATTAATAGGACCTACTGGTAGCGGTAAAACATTACTTGCTCAAACACTTGCACGAATACTAAATGTACCATTTGCTATCGCAGATGCAACATCACTTACGGAAGCTGGATATGTTGGGGAAGATGTAGAAAACATCTTATTAAAACTAATCCAAGCTGCAGACTATGATATTGAACGTGCTGAAAAAGGAATTATTTATATTGATGAAATCGATAAAGTAGCACGTAAATCTGAAAACCCATCGATTACACGTGATGTATCTGGTGAAGGTGTTCAGCAAGCATTATTAAAAATTCTTGAAGGTACTGTTGCAAGCGTACCTCCACAAGGTGGGCGTAAGCATCCTCATCAGGAATTTTTACAAATTGATACAACGAACATTTTATTCATCGTTGGTGGGGCGTTTGATGGTATTGAACAGATTATTAAACGCAGACAAGGTCAAAAAGTAATTGGATTTGGTTCAACTACTTCAAAAGTTGACGAAAATGAGTCCGTATTAGCTCATCTAATACCAGAAGATTTACTTAAATTCGGCTTAATCCCTGAGTTTATTGGACGTCTTCCAGTTTTAGCATCTCTTGAGCAATTAGACGAGGAAGCACTAGTTCGTATACTAACTGAACCTAAAAATGCATTAGTTAAACAGTATCAAAAAATGCTTGAGCTCGACAAAGTTGAGCTTGAATTTGACGATTCTGCTTTAGCTGCTATTTCGAAAGAAGCAATTGAACGTAAAACAGGTGCACGTGGTTTAAGATCGATTATTGAATCTACAATGTTAGAAATGATGTTCGAATTACCATCGCGTGATGATATCGTGAAGTGTGTTATTACGGAAGACACAATTTTAAATAAAAAAGCACCTAAATTGTTCTTGAAAGATGGTTCTGAGCTAAAAAATTTTAATGAAAAAACTTCAGCATAAATAGCAACTAAGAACTAACATCAATGGTAGTAAATATGGAAGCTGACTTCGCAATATGCGTTTTTACGTGTAATGGTCGTAAGTCAGCTTTTTCTAACAAAAAACTACAGTTTTCATAACATTTATTAGAAATTTACCATTATACATAAAAAGTTATGGCTTTTTGTACATGTACACTCTAAAAATTGCTAACAATAAGCCTAGAGAAATGTTATGTTTTTTTCACATACTAAGTGTGCGAAATGTTTCGGAGAAAATAGATGGAGGTGAAACGCGCATGAGCAAAAGATTAGAGAATAAACCTTTATTGCCTTTGCGTGGATTATTAGTTTACCCTTCAATGGTTTTACATATTGATGTAGGTAGAGCGAGGTCAGTTGCAGCATTAGAGTACGCTATGCTAAATGATAACCAAATATTTTTAGCAACTCAAAAAGATTTACGAATTGAATCACCAGAGAAAGAAGATTTATATACAATTGGTACTTTAGTAAATGTAAAACAAATGCTAAAGCTTCCAAATGGTACTTTGCGAATTTTAGTTGAGGGAATTAGCCGAGGAGAAATAAAAAGTTATTCTGAGGAAAAAAACTTCACAACGGTTAGTGTTGAAGTACAAGAAGATCCAACAACTAAAGATGCAGAGACAGAAGCGTTAATGCGTACATTATTAGGTTATTTTGAAAAGTATGCTAAGTCTTCTAACAAAATTACTACAGAGACAATTGATTCCGTTACAGATATCGATGAACCAGGTAGACTGGCGGATGTAATAGCATCACATTTACCGTTAAAAATTGCAGAAAAACAAGAAATATTAAGCATCTACAATATTAAAAAGCGATTAGATCATCTCATTATTCGTTTACATGATGAGCAAGAGGTTTTAAACCTTGAAAAGAAAATCAATTCAAAAGTAAAGCAGGCAATGGAACGTACTCAAAAAGAGTACTATCTACGTGAACAAATGAAAGCAATCCAATCTGAACTAGGTGACCGTGAAGGGAAAACTGGGGAAATAGCCGATCTTCGTAAAAGAATTGAAAGCTCTGGAATGCCAGAATCTACACAAAAAGTTGCCTTTAAAGAATTGGATCGTTACGAAAAATTACCGGCTGCAAGTGCAGAAAGTGGTGTAATTCGTAACTATATTGAATGGCTAGTTTCTATTCCATGGACAGAAGCTACTACAGATCGACTTGATATAAAGCATGCAGAAGATATATTAAATCGAGACCATGATGGTTTAGAAAAAGTTAAAGAACGTATTCTAGAGTATTTATCGGTACGTCAATTAACTCAGTCAGTACGTGGACCAATACTTTGTTTAGTAGGACCACCTGGAGTAGGGAAAACGTCATTAGCACGTTCAGTTGCAGAAAGTTTGAACCGTAAATTTGTACGTGTTTCACTTGGTGGTGTAAGGGATGAATCAGAAATCCGTGGTCACAGACGTACTTACGTTGGTGCTATGCCAGGACGTATTATCCAAGGCATGAAGAAAGCTGGAACAATCAACCCTGTATTCTTACTAGATGAGATTGACAAAATGTCTAATGATTTTAGAGGGGATCCTTCTGCGGCAATGCTAGAAGTACTAGATCCTGAACAAAACCACAATTTTAGTGATCATTATATTGAAGAATCATACAATTTGTCTCAAGTCATGTTTCTTGCAACGGCTAATGATTTAAGTACAATTCCTGGTCCGCTTTTAGACCGTATGGAAGTAATATCGATTGCTGGGTATACAGAGATGGAAAAAACCCAAATAGCAAAAAATCATTTAATACCAAAGCAAATTGAAGAAAATGGATTGAAAAAGTCACAATTTATTATTAAAGATGAATCAATCGTTGACCTAATCCGTTACTATACTCGAGAAGCAGGAGTTCGTAATTTACAACGCCAAATTGCTACGCTCTGTCGTAAAGCAGCAAAAGTAATTGTTTCAGGCGATAAAAAACGTGTGACAGTTAACCAAAAAGTATTAATAGAAATGTTAGGGAAATATAAATTCCATTACGGTCAAGCAGAAACAGAAAATCAAATTGGTGTAGCAACAGGGCTTGCTTACACAACTGTTGGCGGCGATACATTACAAATTGAAGTATCATTAACTCCTGGTAAAGGAAAGATTCTCCTAACAGGAAAACTTGGAGAAGTAATGAAAGAATCTGCTCAAACGGCATTATCCTATGTTCGTTCGTTATCTAGCCAGTTAGGAATTGATAACAACTATTTTGATGAAAATGATATTCACATTCACGTCCCAGAAGGTGCAGTTCCAAAAGATGGACCATCCGCAGGTATTACAATGTGTACCGCTTTAGTTTCAGCAATTACAAACACACCTATTAAAAGGGAAGTTGGTATGACGGGTGAAATCACATTGCGCGGAAGAGTCTTGCCAATTGGTGGGCTAAAAGAAAAATCTCTTGGTGCACACAGAGCTGGTTTAACAACAATTATTATTCCAAAAGATAATATTCGCGATATTGATGACATTCCAGAAAGTATTCGTGAACAGCTAACTTTTAAACCTGTATCTTCTGCTGACGAAGTGCTTAATATAGCACTAGTTGGAGGTTTCAAAAATGAAAGTAAATAATGTTGAAATGGTGATTAGTGCTGTAAAACCAGAACAGTATCCAATTGATGACCTTCCTGAATTTGCATTAGCAGGCAGGTCTAACGTTGGAAAATCATCATTTATAAATAAAATGATTGGGCGAAAAGCCTTAGCTCGAACGTCATCTAAGCCAGGTAAGACTCAAACTTTAAATTTTTATAAGATTGAGGAAAAATTGTTTTTTGTTGATGTTCCTGGCTATGGTTATGCAAAAGTTTCAAAATCAGACCGACAAGCATGGGGAGAAATGATTGAACGATATATTACAGCGCGTAATGTTTTACGTGCTGTAATATTAATTGTAGATTTAAGGCATGTCCCAACCAATGATGATTGTATGATGTATGACTTTTTAAAGCATTACAACATACCAACTATCGTTATTGCTACAAAGGCTGATAAAATTCCTAAAGGGAAATGGGACAAGCATAAAAAGGTAGTTAAAGAAACGTTGGATATGGATCCTAATGATCCGATTATTGTTTTTTCTTCTGAATTAGGACTTGGATTTGATCAAGCTTGGAATGAAATACAAAAAAGAATGTAGAGGATGTACATACCCGAATGATTTCTACGAAAGATGTTTTGAATTAAATCGATTTATCGGTTTTCAAAACATCTTTTTTTAGTAGGAAAATATCATGACATAACTTAATACGTTGAATTTTGATAAATATTTTGTTATACTCAGATTAGAATAATTCTAAATTACTTAATAACCATTCGTTAATATTATTTTTATAAAACAAAAGTTTACTTAGGTTAATAAGTTTGGCACAATAATAGGTAGTGGTAGTGAAGAAGTACTAGCCTCCGGCGGATTTGATTAAAACTAACCCGTTCATAGCATGTTCACAATTTGATGTTGGGTGAGGCATTCTTTATGATAATATAGAGGTTGGAAAATAAAATGTGAGGTGTAAAGTTCAATGCATACACTTGTCGTAGGCTTGAATTACAAAACTGCGCCTGTCGAAATTCGGGAAAAGTTATCATTTATTGAAAGTGAATTACCGAATGCAATGGCAGCGTTAAAAAAAGAAAAAAGCATATTGGAAGACGTAATTGTTTCTACATGTAACCGAACTGAAATCTATGCAGTAGTAGACCAATTACATACTGGCCGTTATTATATTAAACAGTTTTTAGCAAAATGGTTTGATATCCCTGTCGAACAATTTGAACAACACTTATACATTCGTGAAAATGATGATTCATTAAATCATTTATTCCGAGTAACAAGCGGAATTGACTCTATGGTATTAGGTGAAACTCAAATTCTTGGACAAGTTAAAAAAAGCTTCTTGGAAGCTCAAGAAGTCGGAACTACTGGAACCGTTTACAATCAGTTATTTAAGCAAGCAGTCACTTTCGCAAAACGTGCACATAATGAAACAACTATTAATGAAAATGCAGTATCTGTTTCTTATGCGGCAGTTGAACTAGCAAAGAAAATCTTTGGTTCATTAAAACATAAACACGTTGCGATTTTAGGTGCTGGTAAAATGGGGGAGCTAGCTGCACAAAATTTAGCAGGTAGTGGTGTTGGGAAAGTAACGGTCCTAAATCGTACTTTCGAAAAAGCTCAAATGCTCGCTGAGAAGTTTAATGGACAAGCTAAATCTATGCAGGAACTACAATGCACTTTACTTGAGGCAGATATATTAATTAGCTCGACAGGATCTACTGACTATGTTATTGACTTTGAGCTAATGGAATTTGTAGAACGATTAAGAAAAGGCAAACCGTTATTTATGGTTGATATTGCGGTTCCAAGAGATTTAGATCCAAAAATTGGTGACCTACCGAATGTTTTCTTGTACGATATCGATGATTTACAAGGTATTGTAGAGGCAAATCTTGCTGAGCGTGAGAAGGCAGCTCAGGAGATTACAGAAATGATAACTACTGAAGTAATCGAATTTAAAGATTGGATTGCAACATTAGGAGTAGTACCAATAATTTCAGCTCTACGTAAAAAAGCAAGTACTATTCAAGAAGAAACAATGGCGAGCATTGAAAATAAGATGCCTAATTTAACGGATCGTGAAAGAAAAATATTAAATAAGCATACGAAATCCATTATCAATCAATTGTTGAAGGAACCAATTCTTCAGGCAAAAGAACTAGCGAATGCTAAAAAGGCTAATGAGCAACTTCAACTATTCCAACAAATTTTTGGAATTGAAAATGAGGTAAATGAAGAATTACTTCTGCAACAACAAAAAGCAGAACAAAAATTAGATCGAACTGAGCCAGTTGGTAATCCTAAATTGTCCTATTAATTAAGTTCAGTTTCGATATTTAGCTATAAGGAACTTCTGAGGCGTTTTCGTATCTATATGTTAGACTAGATACGAAAAACGCTTTTATTTATGGCTTAGTTATAAAATCTAATTTTAGGTGAAGAAGGGTTGCGAATGATTGACCTAACAATGTCACGGATTTATGAAATAATGGTACTTTTATATGCAATTAGTATCGTTCTTTATTTCATCGACTATTTTTATAGGAAAGTTCAAATACGTCGAGTTGCGTTTTGGCTTGTGTCGATTGTATGGGTTATGCAGACAGTTTTCTTTTTACTATATATTATTGAAATGAAGAGATTCCCAGTTCTAACTTTGATAGAAGGAGTATACTTCTATGCATGGTTATTAATAACCATTTCAATCATATTACATTGTATTGTACGAGTTGATTTACCTGTATTTTTTATAAATATTTTAGGATTTATCTTCGTTACGATTCACTTATTTGCACCAGATTATGTACAACATCCATTAAGAGAGACGTTAGTATCTGAGATGCTGATAATTCATATAAGTTTTGCAATTTTATCCTATGCTTCGTTCACTCTAGCCTTTGTGTTCTCTGTTCTATACTTAATATTATATAAGCTTTTAAAGGGGAAAAAATATACAAAGTTATGGAGTAGATTGCCGTCTTTACAGCAGCTTAGTAAATGGGTAAATGGCTCAATATTAATAGGGAATCCAATATTTTTAATTAGTATAATTTTGGGCCTAGAATGGGCATTTCTTACATTAGAGGGTTTATCAATCATTGATGCGAAAATTATCGGATCATTTATCATTTTTGTAATTTACTTTACTATTTTAATATTACATCAAAAAGGTAAACTTTCCGGCATCAATTATTCCTGGGCACAAATTTATACATTTTTACTTGTAGTTGTTAATTTCTTTTTAGGTAGTAAACTTTCAAGCTTCCATTTATGGTATTAAGGGTGAGATTTGAAAACATATACCCTTTGAAACGAGAAACGGGACACTAAAATGTGACCATTAAAGAATAAACTTGCGGATATTTATAGTTAGAAAGGTTTGAGCATATTGAGAAAAATTATAGTAGGTTCTAGAAAAAGTAAACTGGCGTTAACACAAACGAATTGGTTTATCGATCAATTGAAAAAAGCAGGAGCACCTTTTGAATTTGAAGTGAAAGAAATTGTTACAAAAGGAGATCGTATTTTAGATGTGCAGCTGTCTAAAGTAGGAGGAAAAGGGTTGTTTGTAAAAGAAATCGAACAAGCTTTATATGATAAAGAAATCGATTTTGCAGTACATTCCATGAAAGATATGCCTGCTGTATTACCTGATGGGTTAGTAATTGGTTGTATACCAAAAAGAGAAGATCCACGTGATGCGTTTATTTCTAAAGGACACGTGAAATTTAAAGACCTACCACAATATGCGATCGTAGGAACTAGTTCGCTTCGTCGAAGTGCACAGTTAAAAAAAGTGCGTCCTGATATAGAAATTAAATGGATTCGTGGGAATGTTGATACACGTTTAGCAAAACTAGAAAATGAAAATTACGATGCGATTATTTTAGCAGCAGCAGGTTTAAAACGTCTTGGATGGAATGACGATGTAGTTACTGAATATTTAGATACAGAAACATGTTTACCAGCAGTTGCACAAGGTTCATTAGGGATAGAATGCCGAGCTGACGACGAAGAACTGTTAGCTGAACTAGCAAAATTAACAGACAAAACTACTTGGGATGAAGCATTTGCTGAAAGATCTTTCTTAGCTGCTATGGATGGTGGTTGTCAAGTTCCAATCGCTGGATTTGCAAAATCAGAAGGTGATTCTATTACACTTACTGGATTAGTTGCCGCTCCAGACGCAACTGTATTTTATAGTGAAACAATGACAGGGACAGATCCAGTTGAATTAGGTAAAGAAGTAGCACAAAAATTAACAGAACAAGGCGCATATGAGTTAATTCAGCAGGTAAAGGCTGAGCTTGATGCAAACTGATAAACCGTTACAAGGAAAAACAGTTGTTGTTACAGGTTCGACTATAACAACATCTGTTTTACAAAAAATTGAGCAATTAGGTGGAGATGCTATAGCATGTCCACTAATTAAGGTAGTAGAAATAGAACATCCTGATGATTTTACGCAGTTAGAACTGGGAAGGGATTTCGACTGGTTAATCTTTACAAGTCAAAATGCAGTAGAGGCATTTTGTGCTAAAATGGTAAGGTATAATTTAACTCCCTCACACTTTAAAGGGAAAATAGCTGCTGTTGGGTCAAAAACAAAAGATAAGTTACTTTCTAATGGGCTAAGAGTGGATTTTGTACCTTCAGTTTTTAGTGCAGATGTTTTTGTGAAAGAATTTCCAGAGGTTGCACATCCTAATTCAAAATGTTTCTTTGTCAGAGGAAAAAAAGCGAAAAATACAATTAAAGATGGTTTACCATTTGAAGTTATTGAGTGGAATGTGTATGCAACAGTTGAAAGTATGGATTATATACAACAACTTATTCAATTAATCCAAACCCGAAAAGAACTTATATTGATTTTCGCAAGTCCGTCTGCAGTGGATGCATATGCAACACATATTGCACGATATGTGGGATGGGAAAAAGTAACGATAGCAAGCATTGGGCATATAACAAGTAATGCTTTACGAAAAACTGGTGCTCATGTTACATATCAGCCTAAAACTTATACAATGGAAGCAGTACTAGAAGAAATCGTGAAATAGGAGAGTTTCATATGACACAATTGAACTTTAGAAGACACCGCAGATTACGTACATCAGCTACTATGCGAGGAATGGTGAAAGAGACTTATTTACACAAAGAAGATTTAATTTACCCACTTTTCGTAATGGAAGGTGAAAACATTAAAAACCCAGTCAATTCGATGCCTGGCGTTTATCAATTTTCTTTGGACAAGTTAGATGAAGAAATAGATGAAGTTGTTGAAATGGGTATTCCTGCAGTAATTTTATTCGGTATACCAGCCGAAAAAGATGCGGTTGGAACTGGCGCATTCCATGACCATGGTATTGTCCAAAAAGCAACTCGTCAAATTAAATCACGTCATCCTGAACTACTAGTCATTGCTGATACATGTTTATGTGAATTTACTGATCATGGACATTGTGGAGTTGTTGAAGGTGAGAAAATTTTAAATGACCCTTCACTTGATGTTCTAGCGCGTACTGCTGTTTCCCAAGCACAAGCAGGTGCAGATATCATAGCGCCATCAAATATGATGGATGGTTTCGTTATTGCTATTCGTACAGCTTTAGATGAAGCTGGCTTCCATGATGTACCTATCATGTCTTATGCAGTGAAATATGCATCAAGCTATTATGGTCCATTCCGTGAAGCAGCAGACGGAGCACCACAATTTGGTGACCGTAAAACATATCAAATGGACCCATCAAACAGATTAGAAGCAATTCGTGAAGCACAATCTGATATTGATGAAGGTGCGGATTTCTTAATCGTTAAACCTGCTTTATCTTATTTAGATATTATTAGAGATGTACGCAATAATTTCCCGGTTCCTATTGTTGCTTATAATGTTTCTGGTGAATACGCAATGGTTAAAGCTGCTGCACAAAATGGTTGGATTGACGAAAAATCAGTCGTATTGGAAACGTTATTAGGTATGAAACGTGCTGGTGCAGATTTAATATTAACTTATCATGCAAAAGATGTAGTTCGTTGGTTGGAGGAGAAATAATATGAAATCTTTTGGGAAATCTATTAATGCTTTTAAAGAAGCCCTTGATTTAATGCCAGGTGGGGTGAATAGCCCTGTTAGAGCATTTAAATCTGTAAACACTGACCCAATTTTTATGGAATCAGGTAGTGGTGCAGTTATTAAAGACATTGATGGCAATGAATATATCGACTATGTATTGAGCTGGGGTCCACTTATCCTTGGTCACTCACACCCTGATGTTGTAAAAGCAATTCAAGAACAAGCAGTTAAAGGTACATCTTTTGGAGCACCTACTTTACTTGAAAATAAATTAGCAGAATTAGTCATTGAACGTGTTCCATCTGTTGAAATGGTACGTTTTGTTTCTTCTGGAACGGAAGCGACAATGGCGGCTTTACGTTTAGCTCGTGGCTTCACTGGTAGAGATATTATCTTAAAATTTGAAGGTTCATACCATGGACATGGTGATTCATTACTTATTAAGGCTGGTTCTGGTGTTGCTACACTAGGTTTACCAGATAGTCCTGGAGTTCCTGCTGACATTGCTAAAAATACATTGACTGTTCCTTATAATAATATTGATGCAGTAAATGTTGTATTTGAAAAATATGGCAGTCAAATTGCTGCAGTAATCGTTGAACCAGTTGCTGGAAATATGGGTGTTGTACCACCTCAACCTGGGTTCTTAGAAGGTTTACGCAAAGTCACAAAAGAACATGGCGCACTTCTCATTTTTGATGAGGTAATGACTGGATTCCGTGTTGACTATACTTGTGCTCAAGGTTATTACGGTATTACACCTGATTTAACATGCCTAGGTAAAGTGGTGGGAGGCGGACTTCCAGTTGGCGCATACGGTGGACGTCGTGACATTATGGAACATATTGCTCCAGCAGGACCAGTGTATCAAGCAGGTACATTATCAGGTAACCCACTTGCAATGACTGCAGGAATTGAAACATTATCACGTTTAACACCAGAATCTTATGAATATTTCACAAAGCTTGGTGACTTACTAGAAGCGGGAATACGTGAAGCTGCAACGAAATACAACATTCCTCATACAGTTAACCGTGCCGGCTCCATGATTGGCTTATTCTTAACTAATGAGAATGTAGTTGATTTCGAGTCTGCTAAAACGTCTGATTTAAGTTTATTTGCAGAGTATTTTAAATTGATGGCTGAGGAAGGTATTTATTTACCACCATCACAATTTGAAGGATTGTTTATTTCAACTGCTCATACAGAAGAACATATTAATAAAACAATACAAGCATTCCATACTGTATTTGAAAAACTAGCTCGCTAAAATTGAATCACTACCAAAAAGTGTCTTTCTCTACTTTTGAGAAAGGCACTTTTTAATAATCAGGCATATCCATGCTTTTTTCTCTATAATTTTGATTATTAGATTTTGCATACTTGAAATCCTATCGCATATTGTATTAGCGGGAGGGATATAATGCAAAATTATAACTGGGATATAAAGACACAATTTGTGTTTCCTGAAGAATATGGGGTCGTAGAAGATGTTGTTTCTGTTGATATAAAACCACGCTTTCAACTAATTGAAACAGAAGAGGCACTTAGACTCGTTGGAATATATCATATTACTTCAGTCGTTCAATTTGACCCGCATGAGCTTCCAGATTACAGCGAAGGTACACTGATTGAACATTTGGAGCTAACAGGGAATAATGGGTATTTTGAATATGCATTACCATTAGAAGTGAATTTCCCTAAAGAAAAAGTTCCAACTGGTTGTCACCCTGAGCTTTATATTGAAGATGTTCGTTATGATGTTTATGATGGATCAAGTGCTACATATAATTGGGATGTTTGTTGCACAATTACTGACCCTGTTATGGAGCCGGTTAACGAAGTAGATGAAGTAATTCAATTCGAGTCATATTTAGAATCGAATAATATACCACTAGAAATTCCAAGTGCTTCGGCATTTGCAGAACTGATTCAACAACCTGAATCTACAAACCTTGAAGTTGTAGAAGTTGTTGAAGAAGAATTAGAGCCACTTACTCTAGATGATCAAACAGAAAAATTAGAACCACTTATTCTAGAGGATCGAACAGAAAGATTAGAACCACTTATTCTAGAGGATCAAACAGAAGAATTAAAGCCACTTACTAAACATGATCAAGTAGAAGAAGTAGCGGAAGTAGTTGAAGTTGATGATGCTCCAAATTATGTGGAGAGTGTAAACTATGTTGAACGAGAGCAAGAGCAATTGCAAGAGATTAATGCACAAACAATAAATCATGTTTCTGAAAATGAAATTTTAACTGAAGAAGTAGCACAAGTTTTACCGCAAGAAGATACAATAGAAGAGTTAGTTAACACAGAAAATGTAATGCAGAGGAAAGACCCAAGTGATTATTTCTTTGATGATGATGATTTCTTAGCAAGCTTAAGTGAATCGTATACACCTTTAGATTTAAAGTCAAATAAGGTCAGTCCAGAATAAAATAGCAATGCACATTAAAAACAGTAACAATAAGAAATCGCCTGTCGTTGGTATAATCAATACTCTAAATCCTTGAAAAACCACGATTGGAATAATAATGCAATGTCTACAATAAAATCTTATCTTTCGTAAAAAGGGCGGTAACAAATAAGGGTTATAACCTCTTCTTTTTTTCCGTTTCAATTATTTTCTCTCCTTTTAAATTGTTGTCACTTGAAAACTGTTAGTGGTATATTATACAATATGAACAGTTCAAAATTTAGTTCAATATGTGATGCGATGAATAGGAAGAGTAAAATGACCTTGCTTGCAAAAGAGAGGAAACGGTAGCTGAAAAGTTTCCGCAAATGCAATCATTTGAAGGTAGCCTAAGAGCAACTTTTGTGAACGATAGTAGCAAAATGTCGGTTAAACACCGTTATCGATTCGAGAGCTAAGACGAAATGTCAGTTGGTTTTAAAAACCATGTCATTCGACTTAGAATAAAGGTGGTACCGCGGAAAATAAATTAAAAACTCCTTCGTCCTTTTTGTGACGATAGGGGTTTTTTTATTTTTTTCTTTTTACAAACTTTTAAAAGGAGGAGTCAATCGATATGACAGAACAAAACATTTCAATGCCAACAAAATACGATCCACAAAGTATCGAAACAGGACGTTATGAATGGTGGCTAAAAGGTAAATACTTTGAAGCACAACCTGAAAGTGGGAAAGAACCTTACTCAATCGTAATTCCACCTCCAAACGTAACCGGGAAATTACATTTAGGTCATGCATGGGATACGACTTTGCAAGATATTCTTATTCGTATGAAACGCATGCAAGGTTATGATGCACTGTGGTTACCTGGTATGGACCACGCGGGAATCGCTACTCAAGCTAAAGTAGAAGAAAAATTACGTGCAGATGGAATTTCACGCTATGACTTAGGACGTGAAAAATTCCTTGAGAAAACTTGGGAATGGAAAGAAGAATATGCTAGTCATATTCGTGCACAATGGTCTAAACTTGGTTTAGCATTAGATTATACACGTGAGCGATTCACATTAGACAAAGGTCTATCAGATGCCGTTAAAGAAGTATTTGTTAAATTATATGAAAAAGGTTTAATATACCGTGGTGAACGTATTATCAACTGGGATCCAGCTGCTAAAACGGCACTATCTGATATTGAAGTAATTCATAAAGAGGTTGAAGGAGCATTCTATCACATGGAATATCCTTTAGCAGATGGCTCAGGTAAATTACGTGTAGCAACTACACGTCCAGAAACAATGTTGGGGGACTCTGGTGTTGCTGTACATCCTGAAGATGAGCGTTACAAGCATTTAGTTGGTAAAACGGTAATTCTCCCAATCGTAGGTCGGGAAATTCCAATTGTAGCAGATGATTATGTGGATATGGAATTTGGAACGGGTGTTGTTAAGATGACTCCAGCCCATGATCCGAACGACTTTGAAGTTGGTAATCGCCATAACCTAGAGCGTATTTTAGTTATGAATGAAGACGGCTCTATGAACGACCTAGCTGGAAAATATGCTGGAATGGATCGTTTTGAATGTCGTAAACAAATTGTAACAGATCTTCAAGAAGCAGGTGTGTTAGTAGAAATTGAACCACATACACATCAAGTTGGACATTCAGAACGTTCTGGAGCAGTAGTGGAACCATACCTATCAGCACAATGGTTCGTTAAAATGGGACCACTTGCAGAGCAAGCTTTAGAAATTCAAAATCATGATGAAGAAAAAGTAAACTTTGTACCAAACCGTTTTGAAAATACGTATAACCGTTGGATGGAAAACGTTCACGACTGGTGTATTTCTCGTCAATTATGGTGGGGTCATCAAATCCCAGCTTGGTACCATAATGAAACTGGTGAAATTTATGTAGGAAAAGAAGCGCCAGCTGATAGCGAAAACTGGACGCAGGATGAAGACGTACTTGATACATGGTTCTCATCTGCATTATGGCCTTTTTCTACGATGGGTTGGCCAGATACTGAAAACGAAGAATTTAAACGTTACTACCCAACTAATACATTAGTAACTGGTTATGACATTATATTCTTCTGGGTAAGTCGTATGATTTTCCAAGGAAAAGAATTCACTGGTGAACGTCCATTTAAAGACGTATTAATCCACGGATTAGTTCGTGATGGTGAAGGTCGTAAAATGAGTAAATCACTTGGAAACGGTGTTGACCCGATGGATGTGATCGATCAATACGGTGCAGACTCACTTCGTTACTTCCTTGCAACTGGTTCGTCACCTGGCCAAGATTTACGTTATACAACTGAAAAAGTTGAATCTACTTGGAACTTTGCAAACAAAATTTGGAATGCTTCCCGTTTTGCTTTAATGAATATGGAAGGTCTAACTTTTGAGGAAATTGATTTATCTGGTAATTTAAATGTTGCAGATAAATGGATTCTTACTCGTCTGAATGAAACAATTGATCGAGTTACAATTTTATCAGACAAATATGAGTTTGGTGAAGTAGGTCGTGAACTTTACAACTTTATTTGGGATGACTTCTGTTCATGGTATATTGAAATGGCGAAACTTCCGCTTTATGGTGAGAATGAAGCTGCGAAGAAAACAACTCGTTCTGTATTAGCATATGTTTTAGATAATACAATGCGATTATTACACCCAATGATGCCATTCATTACTGAAGAAATATGGCAACACCTTCCACATGAAGGAGAGTCTATTACTGTAGCTGCTTGGCCAACAGTTAAAGAAGAATTTAACTTTGCACAAGATGCAGAAAGCATGAAGTTACTTACAGAGATCATTCGTGCGGTACGTAATATTCGTGCAGAAGTAAATACTCCAATGAGTAAGCAAGTACCTTTATTCATTGCTGCAAAAGATGAAAAGACAAAAGCGATTTTAGAAGAAAACCGTGCTTATGTTGAAAAATTCTGTAATCCAGAAACACTTACAATTGGTGTGAATTTAGAAGTTCCAAGTCAATCCATGACTGCTGTCGTTACTGGAGCTGAGTTGTTCTTACCGCTAGCTGGTCTAATTAACTTAAATGAGGAAATTGAGCGCTTAACGAAAGAGCTTGAAAAATGGGCTAAGGAAGTAAAATTAGTTTCCGGAAAACTTTCGAATGAGAAGTTCGTATCTAAAGCTCCTGAAGCACTTGTTGCTCAAGAACGTGAAAAACTAGCAGATTATAAGGAAAAACACGAAGCAGTTGAAAAACGTTTAGCAGAATTAAAGAATATGTAATATGATTAAAGATGTCCTAGTGTAAACTAGGGCATTTTTTTCATATTTCTTACACACATAGAGGTGATTCTACATGTTTCGTTCAATAGAAGAATGTACAAACTTTATTTTTCAATTAAAAGCTAGTCAATATAAAGGGAAGCCATTAGAAGCGGTTCAAATCATATTAAAAGAACTGGGGAACCCGCACTTCACCACGAAATTCATCCACTTTGCAGGCTCAAATGGAAAAGGCTCTACTTTAAATGCTACTCGTGAGATCTTAATGACCCATGGATTGCAGGTTGGTGCATTTACTTCTCCTCATTTAGAAAGAGCTAACGAACGAGTGACGATTAATAAAAACCAAATAACAGATGAAAAGTTTTTACATTATGCTAATTTAATAACTGAGGTCATTGAAGATAAACTTGATGGAAAGTATCCAACATTTTTTGAAATGATGATGTTAATTGCATTTCAACATTTTGCGAATGAAGAAGTGGATGTAGCATTGATTGAGACTGGGATTGGTGGTCGGGTTGATTCAACGAACATTATTACACCAGAAGTATCTGTAATCACAACCATTTCTTTAGAGCATACAGAAATTTTAGGGGATACTTATGAAAAGATTGCTTTTGAAAAAGCAGGAATTATTAAAGAAGGAGTACCTGTAGTTGTTGGTGCAAAAAATGAAAAAGCTCTTCTAGTAATAGAAGATAGAATAAAAGCAATGAAATCAGATAGTTATTTCCTAGGAAAAGATATCCAAATAATTGATGTTGTGAAAGGCAATCCACAACAATTTAGCTTTAGCTTTAATTCTCATGAAATAATGGATATTCCTCTTTTAATGGTAGGAGAACATCAGGTAGAAAATGCAGCATTAGCGATTACGGCTTCAATTCTTTTTGATTTAACCATTTCAGCGGAAACCATTCGTACTTCTTTACGAAATGCAAAGTGGGAAGGACGTTTTGAACGAATTGGTGAAAAAGTAATTATTGATGGTGCCCATAATTCAGAAGGGACAAGTTCATTAATAAACACTTTAAAAGAGGTTGAACCAAACAAAAAATATAAATTTGTTTACGCTGCGCTTCAAGATAAAGACCATCATAAGAGTATTGAAATGATGGATCAAGTTGCACATAAAATGAGCTTTACTGAAATTTCACTACCACGTAGAGCGAAAGCTGAAATTTTAGCTTCCCAATCTAACCATCATACAATAGCGGTAGATGAAAATTGGAGAAGATTAATTGAAAATGAACTAGCTGAACTATGTGAAGATGAGATTCTAATTGTTACTGGTTCTCTATATTTCATTGCAGATGTGCGGCAATTTCTCAAGAACTTTTTAAAGAAAGAAGGATAATTACTAATGATTCCAAAACTCGATGAATACAAAGAAAAATGGGGTGTCTTCAGTGATACATCCATTAAACCAGGACTTGCGTCAATAAATAATGCATTAAAGCTGTTAAATCAACCACATAAAGGTTTAAATGTAGTTCATCTTGCGGGAACAAATGGTAAAGGATCGACATTAACGTTTATTGAAAATATAGCAAGAAGTCATGGACTGTCAGTTGGTAAGTTTATGTCTCCTTGTATAGTGGACGTTCATGATCAAATTCAAATTAACGGGATCCCCATTTCAGAAGAGGAAATGGATCAAATCTTTAATTTATTTAAAAAGTCTTCTATCAGTGAATTATTGACTGACTTTGAATTGCTTACTTGCGCGGCATTTGTTCACTTTAATAAAAATGGTGTTGATTTAGTATTATTAGAAGCTGGTATGGGAGGTCGTGAAGATAGCACTAATGTTATTACTCCGATTGTATCCGTTATCCCTAGTATTGCTTTAGAACACACTCGGTTTTTAGGTAATACCATTGAGAGTATTGCAAAACATAAAGCCGGTATTATAAAGGAGAATCGACCAGTAGTAATTGGTGATCTACCTCCTGAAGCGATAAAAGTGATTGAAATGGAAGCAAACGATAAAAAAGCACCGTTATATCGTTTAGGGAAGGAGTTTCTAGTGGACCTAGCGATAGATGGTGATATTTATAGAAATGACCTAAAAGGGATTCAGATCAACAATTTAAAACGTTTCCTTTTAGGGAATCATCAAGGCTTAAATATGGCAATAGCAATTACTTCATTTATAGAAGTGGCTAATCATTTCAGCTTGAGAATTGAACCGGAGAAAGTTCTAGAAGCAGTAGCTAATACTAGAGTACCAGGGCGGTTTGAAGAAATAATTGAGAACATAATTTTTGATGGTGCACATAACCCTGATAGTGCGGAAAAATTAGTTCAAACCATTAAGCAGCAATTTCCTAATGAAAAAATCATATTTATTATAGGGATGTTGGCTGATAAAGATGTAAAAGCTGTACTTTCCATTTTAGAAACGATTAGTGATCAGTTTTATTTTGTTGATTTTTCAAACCCTCGTGCAATGAATGCCGAAGAATTAGTAATGTTGTCGAATGCAAACGAGAAATATATTATTGAGAAAAATGACTCTCTATTTCAAAAGTTAAATTCAAAAGGAGAGAAAATTATTGTAACGGGTTCACTGTATTTATTAGCTGAAATTCGTCAGCAATTTTTAAGTAGAAAATGAATTAGTAGTGGGTATACTACACTTATATAATCCTATTAGTATTTGAAATGTAGTGCGGTTTTTTGTAAATTATACGCAAATATTGGGGGAAGATGCGATATTTTTTTTAGACGAGGCGACACCGTCCTTGTCTTTTTTTGTTATAGTTTTGATACGGTAGACTAGAGGTGATATGCATGAAATTTAACAAAGTAATCGGTAAAACAGAACTGATACAAGCTGCAATATTCGGATCAGTAGCGGGAGTAATAGGTGTAATATTTTTTGTGTTTATTTTAAATTCTATGAATACGGTGGAACTTCCGGAGACAGTTGAACCAAATCAAGAAGGACAAGAAGAAACTATCCCTGTACAGTCAAATGGAACCGAAACAAATACACCTTCTAGTGATTTATTTGTTGAAAAATTTTATGCAAATCAGTACGGTGTTTTTTCAACATTTAATGGAGCGACGGAATATATGGCAGCATATCCCACTTTAAATACAAGTGCCATCATTAAAGTGGAGAATAACTATTATATTTGGTCAGAACTTTCAACGGTAAAAGAAGGGATTACTAGATCAGATAATCCACAATCTTTTATAAAAGAATTAAATTTTTCTGCTGGAGGTTGTACGAATCCATCGATTCAAAATATCCCAATTTTACTATCTAGTGAAGATCGCTCAAAATTTTATTTTGAAAGTACAGAAATCCCAGAAAATTTACCCGAAGATTGGCAAACGATTACTGTAGCAATGGCGAATCTTTCAAGTGATCTAGATGTGACTCGTGTACATTTATTAAAGCATTATTTCGAGTTGAATGACTGTCTTAAAATTCAATTTTAACAGTGTGGATTTTGACTAAAACTAGATTATTAACGTTCTGCGGAATTTTCCAAAACAATTTTCTCGAGGTATGATAGCAGTAGGAGGAATGGTCATGAAATTTACTACGAATCACAGTATCGTGCTTGCTTCAGCTTCGCCAAGAAGAAAAGAATTATTTTCAAAACTTGGAGTACCCTTTGAAGTTATAGCGAGTAATGTTGAAGAAACATCCGTAAAGATGAGTACTATGGAAAACTATGTGCGGGAAGTAGCATTATTAAAAGCTAGAGACATTGCAAAAAGAGAAAAAGGCAAATCTATTATTGGTGCAGATACCATTGTTGTTTTTCAAAATCAACTTCTCCATAAACCAAAAACTACAGAAGAAGCGATATCTCATTTAGAGAAACTCTCAAATAATTGCCATTCTGTAATGACTGCTATAGCCATACTCACTGAGAATGGAACGGAAGAAACGTTTGTAGAAGAAACCAAAGTATATTTTAAGAAACTATCTAGCGCTCTAATTAAAGCGTATGTTGATTCTGGGGATCCCTTTGATAAAGCAGGTGGATATGGCATCCAAACAGGTGGTGCCCTATTTATCGATCGAATAGAAGGAGATTATAATAACGTTGTAGGATTTCCACTAGCTACGGTTTTTGAAAAGTTGATCACTTTAAATATTTTACATATTCGGGAGTGATTAATGAATGGGAGTAAACGTGTTACCGGAGTTAATGATTCGTGATGTTCATGTTAATGATCGTCCTAGGGAAAGATTAATGAGACAAGGAGCACAAAGCCTTTCCAACCAAGAGTTAATTGCTATTTTACTTCGTACGGGTACAAAAAGTGAGTCCGTCTTGACACTAGCAAATCGAATCTTAAACTATTTTGAAAAAATTCATGAATTAAAACATGCTACTTTAGAGGAAATTGTTTCAATTAAAGGGATTGGAGAAGCTAAAGCAGTTCAATTGTTAGCAGCTATAGAGCTTGGTAGAAGATTAGCTCAGATGCAAGTAAATAATCGTTTTACTATTAAATCTCCACAAGATGCTGCAAGTTACCTTATGCCTGAAATGACATCTTTGAATCAGGAGCATTTTGTGACGCTATTTTTGAATACTAAAAACCAAGTGCTTCATAAACAAACCATTTTTATTGGTAGTCTCAATTCCTCCATTGTACACCCAAGAGAAATATTCCGCGAAGCAGTAAAGCGTTCGGCTGCATCAATCATTTGTGCTCATAACCATCCAAGTGGAATAGCAACACCAAGTCCTGAAGATATTGATGTTACAAAACGACTTCAAGAGGCGGGGTATATTATTGGAATAGATTTAATTGATCATATTATCATTGGTGATCATCAGTTTATTAGCTTAAAAGAAAAGGGATATATGTAATAATTTTTATAAAAATTTAATGAAATAGTATATTATGATATATATACGGCCCATTTCGGGTCGTTTTTTTTTACAATATTACATAAACATGTCGAGAGAACCTAATTATTATTAATTCGTCATGTAAATAGTCGAAATTAGTCTTATGAATGTAATAAGTTAAATAAATTTTTTAATTGTTCTTAGGGCAAAATAGAAATACAATGTAAGATGTTGAATTGAAACAAAAACTTTTAGAGTTTTTTCGAGGATGTATGTTTTCATATGCCATTGAGTAAACCACATATTTCATTGTGTTAAACGTCAACGTTCTACAAATTTTAGTGAAGGATAGCTTCTACACTATAATTTTTTAAATTAATCAGCTATAATAAATCGTATGATTTAGGGACTGTTAGTGTCCTGGCTTAGAGAAAGGGAGTACAAAACTTGTTTGGACTAGGAAATAAAGATGTCGGGATCGATCTTGGCACAGCTAATACATTAGTGTTTATAAAGGGGAAGGGGATCGTGTTACGCGAACCTTCTGTAGTAGCTAAAAATACAAAAACTGGTGATATTGTCGCAGTAGGTAATGACGCAAAAAATATGATTGGTCGTACACCAGGCTCAATCGTTGCAATCCGTCCTATGAAAGATGGGGTTATTGCAGATTTTGATATTACAACAGCAATGATTCAATATTATTTAAGACAAGCTTTAAAAAATTCAGGTGCTAATTGGAAAAAACCGAATGTTATGATTTGTGTACCATACGGAATTACATCAGTAGAACAACGTGCAGTAATTGATGCTAGTCGACAAGCTGGTGCAAAAGAAGCGTTTACGATTGAAGAACCATTTGCTGCTGCTATCGGCGCTAATTTACCTGTATGGGATCCAACGGGGTCAATGGTAGTTGATATCGGTGGTGGTACGACAGAAGTCGCTGTTATTTCACTAGGTGGTATCGTTACAAGTGATTCTGTTCGAATTGGTGGAGATGCATTAGACCATGCAATTACTAGCTATATTCGTAAGGCATATAATTTAACGATTGGTGAACGTACTGCTGAAAATATAAAAATTGAAATTGGTACTGCTCGTGTAGATGGAGAAGTTGAAAAAATGGATATACGTGGACGCGACTTAGTAACAGGGTTACCAAAAACAATTGAAATTTCTTCAAAAGAAATTTCTGAATCATTAAAAGAAGCCATTGCTACAATTATTGATGGTGTTAAAAAGACTCTAGAACAAACTCCTCCAGAACTATCTGCAGATGTTATGGAACGAGGGATTGTTTTAACTGGTGGTGGAGCGTTACTAAGAAATCTTGACAAAGTCATTAGTGATGAAACGAAAATGCCTGTATTTATTGCAGAAAACCCACTAGATTGTGTCGCAATCGGTACTGGTAAAGCGTTAGATCATATTGATTTAGTTCGCTCACAACAATTGAAAAAATAAGGAGGAATAACAATGCCACATTTTTCAAACAAGAAATTAATATTGCTACTTGTTAGCATGATTTTCATTGTGGCATTGATTAGCTTCTCGTTACGTGACCGTCAAAATGCAACGTTACCCGAACAATTCATTAAAGATACTGTTGGTTTAGTTCAAGGTCTTGTAGCTAAACCAGCAAATTACATAACTGGAATTTTTAACGATATTAATTCTTTACTAAATACTTACGAAGAAAATAAACGATTAAAAATGCGTTTAGAAGACTTTGCAGCATTGCAATCAGAAGTAAATACGTTGAAAAATGAAAATAAATCTTTACGAGACATTGTTGAAAAAGAAAGTAGTTTAAGAGAATATGTTCCGATTCAAGCTACTGTAATTGCAAGAAATCCTGACCAATGGGAAGAAAAAATTATACTAGATAAGGGATCTACCCAAGGTGTACAAGTGAATATGGCAGTCATGACAGCTCAAGGATTAATTGGTAAAATAAGTTTAGTAACACCACTTACATCAGAAGTGGAGTTAATCCAAACGAACAATCCTAATTTTCGAGTATCTGCTGTGATTCAAGGGGAAAATGAAGAGATTTTCGGTTTAATAGAAGGATTTGATGTTGAACGTAATGAATTAATAATGAAGCGAATCGATTCAAGCTTTGAAGTAAAAGAAGGGGAACTTGTTATTTCTTCTGGTTTAGGTGGGATATTCCCTAAAGGCATTTTAATTGGAGAAATAACTGAAATTACAACGGATGATTTTGGCTTAACAAAGATGGCCTACATTAAACCAGCCGCTGATTTTTCAATGTTACAAGATGTGATCATTGCAAAACGCAATATAATTACAATCGATAAACATGAGGAACTAATAAACGAGCCAACTGAACAAACGCAAGGAACAGGTGAATAATAATGGTTATTCGATTGTTAATTCCATTTATAGCTATATTGTTATTTTTACTTGAACCTGAATTTGCACTATTTTCTCCAATTGAATTAAATGGGCAAACAGTTTTTTTAGTTCCAAGATTTTTAATTCTTTACTTAATTTTTGTATCTATATACTACAATCGTAGGCGAGCTGTAGTATATGGATTAATTTTTGGGCTATTGTATGATGTGTTTTACATTGATATTATTGGACTATATAGTGTTTTGTACCCATTGATCTGTTTAATAGCTGGTTCTACTGTTAAGTTTATACATCAGCATTTGGTGATTACTACACTATTATCTTTAATATTAGTGGCCATTATGGAAATCATTCTTTACTATTTCTTCTATTTTATTAATTTTACAACTATTACATTTACAGTCTTTATGATGACCCGCTTAGTACCGACAATAGTAGCTAATTTACTATTTTTAGTTATGTTAGGCTGGGTATTCAAGTACTTAATCAATGCACGGGTATTACAACGTGCACGTGAAAATACTTAACCATGCGTGAGGTGTCACTTTATATGAAAAAACAGCTTGTCCATATTAAAGGGACAAAAGAAGGATTGGTACTTCGACTGGATGACTGTTGCGCCTACGCGGATTTATTAGAAGAACTTGAAAATAGAGTTTCTGAAGGCGGTCTTGATAATAGAGTTGATGTACAACTTGATTTAGGATTTCGCTTTTTAACTAAAGAACAGAAAAATGATTTAGTTCAAGTTGTAGAGAAATCTGGTAATATGCATGTATCTAGTGTGTTTAGTGAAGTAATTAGTGTAAATGAGAGTAATGAAATGGTTCTTGCAAGTAAGCGAGATACCTATATAGGAATTGTACGCTCTGGTCAAATAGTTCAAGCAACCGGAGATATCGTGATTGTAGGGGATGTCAATCCAAATGGGCGAGTTGAAGCGGGCGGAAGCATTTATGTTCTTGGAAAACTAAAGGGACAAGTACATGCAGGATTTGAAGGTAATAAGGATGCAATCATTGTTGCATCTCATTTTGAACCAACACATGTCTTTATTGCTGACCAAATTGATATCATGTCAAACGAAAAAACATTTATAAGTCAACATGTTGATCAAATCATTGCATATATCGATCAAAATGGCGTTATTGCATATGAACGTTTACAAGAAGCAAAAAATTTACGTCCATCTTTAAATACTATTCAAGGAGGAAGCTAATGTGGGTGAAGCTATAGTAATTACTTCAGGAAAAGGCGGTGTTGGTAAAACTACAACTACTGCAAATCTTGGAACTGCATTGGCTCTTCAAGGTAAGAAAGTATGTTTAGTTGATACTGATATTGGTTTACGAAATCTTGATGTTGTATTAGGTCTAGAAAATCGAATAATTTATGATTTAGTAGATGTTATCGAAGGCCGTTGTAAAGTTCATCAAGCAATCGTACGAGACAAACGTGTTGATGAAAAACTATTTTTATTACCTGCTGCTCAAACGACAGACAAAAATGCTGTCAATCCAGAGCAAATGAAGAGTCTTGTAGAAGAACTTAAACGTGAATATGATTATGTTTTAATAGATTGTCCTGCTGGAATTGAACAAGGATATCGAAATGCTGTTGCTGGTGCGGATCGTGCGATTGTAGTAACAACTCCCGAAATATCTGCAGTTCGTGACGCAGATCGAATCATTGGTCTATTAGAACAAGAAGATATTGAGCCACCGCGTTTAATCATTAATCGTATTCGAAAAAAGCTTATGAATAAGGAAGACAACCTAGACATTAACGATATTACAACTCATTTATCTATTGATCTATTAGGAATAATAATAGAAAGTGACGATGTAATCAGTGCATCTAATAAGGGAGAACCAATTGTTATGGATCCAAATAACAAAGCTGCCTTAGGCTATCGAAATGTAGCTCGAAGAATTCTAGGTGAATCTGTACCATTAATGTCAATTGATGATGATCAAAAAGGCGTATTTGCAAAGATTAAATCTCTTTTTTCAAGATAATAATTAAAATGAAATTCCTTAAGTATTATAGCTTAAGGGATTTTTTTATTTTCTAATGTGAAAAATAATAGATTTAATGTGTTAAACGTGAGATGTACATTTGTTTTGGATATGTATATATAATAATGACATAATCTTTTTGATTTCTCGTAGAATCATATATTTCTATTGTTCATATACTATGAAAAATGGGAATGGATGATAGGGTGTTTAAAAAATGGAAGTGGATTGCTGCAGGTATTCTCTGCATAACAGTCCTTGTAGTAAATGACTTACAGGGAAAAGGACATTTTAATTTAAATATTAAAAGTGTAGTTTATAGCTCAGAAGATCTAAATTTAATGCGGAATGTTTTGAGGGAAGTATTTGTGACTGAAGATGATCCAACGATTGCAGTATCTTCAGAAGCGGTTAACAATGAACTGCTTTCTTTCATTGCAGTAAAACCATATAATAATGGATATTTATTGACATTTGAAAAAACACTTCCGATTATCGCAATTGAAAACGGTCTAGTAGTTTACACTGGACATAATACTTATACCGGAAAAACGATTTCTGTATTTTATGAAAATAACACAACGGTAACTTACGGATACGTTGATGCTTTTACAATACTACCATATACATCTATCGGAAAAGGACAGACCATCGCAAATAAAGAGGAACCAGGGGACTTATATATTCAAATTGAAACAAATGGTAAACGGTTGAATTTAGAAGAAACGATTAAGTGGATGAGAGAGTTCGTACAAACGTGACTCAAATGGTCATTCATCCATTATTTTTACCTTTACTATTTGGTATGGTCTTATATGGTGATGTAGCGTATTATGCGATGATTTTAACGTCATTAATTGTTCATGAACTTGGGCATTTGTTTGCAGCTTGGCTTGTTCGAGTTAAGGTTAAGAGATGTGTTATTATGCCTTATGGTGGAGAGATAGAACTAGCTAGTGGAAGTTCACTAAATTCAAAAAAACAGTTGATAATTGCTATTGGAGGTCCCATAGCAACTTGTTTTTGTATAATGATTACACCATGGATGGATCCATTATTCGCAGATCCATTCTTAAAGATCCAATTAATCTTATTAATTGTTAACTTAGTACCAATTTGGCCATTAGATGGAGGTAGAATTGTGCTATCTCTTATACTAATGTTTAGCCCAAAATCAAAAAATTATGAACTATTCCTTTTGATTTCATTAATATTAATCTTTTTAGTTGCCCTTATTTCTTTTATACTTTTACCTAATTCACTTTTTATCTTTGTTTTAAGTTTGTTTTTACTAATAAAAATTGTTCAAGAGTGGAGATTTCGAAAATACCGATTAGCATTTGAAAAACATGTAATGAAAAGATTGACTTAAAATACGTGCTGTGTTAGTATTTTAATGTTATTGTTTGTAGCACCCGTGCTACAACCGCTCTGGGAAGGTTTAAGCATCTTAATGATCACCTTTCAAAGCAGGCGAGTCTGAGTCTAAGAGGAGGTGCAGTTAAATGTACGCAATTATCGAAACTGGTGGTAAACAAATCAAAGTAGAAGCTGGACAAGAAATCTATGTTGAAAAACTAGGTGTTGAAGCTGACGAAGTAGTAACTTTTGATAAAGTTTTATTCGTAGGTGGCGAAACAGTAAAAGTTGGAGCTCCAACTGTTGAAGGTGCAACTGTTACAGCGAAAGTTGTTAAAGAAGGTCGCGCTAAAAAAATCACTGTATTCAAATACAAAGCGAAGAAAAACTACCGTCGTAAACAAGGTCATCGTCAACCTTACACTAAATTAGTTGTTGAATCAATCAACGCTTAATTAGAGGTGATGAGATGATTACTGTTACGATTCATCACGATGAAAATAGACATGTATCTGCATTTGAATTTTCAGGTCATGCTGAGTATGATCAAACAGGTAAAGATTTAGTATGCGCAGGTGCATCGACGATTGCCTTTGGTACAGTCAATGCCATTTACGCTTTACTAAATATTGAACCTAAAATTGAACAGGCTAATGAAGGTGGAGGCTATTTGCGAATAGATCTTCCATCTGATATAGATTCTGAGATTGATGCAAAACTACAGTTAATTGTCCAAGTAATGACTGCTCAAGTTTATTCTATGGTGCAGAGTTACGGGCAATATATTCGTATCAACTACAATCAAGTAGGAGGTGGAACAGAATGAAATTATTGTTAACATTAGATCTTCAATTTTTCGCTTCGAAAAAAGGAGTAGGTTCTACAAAGAACGGACGTGACTCTGAATCTAAGCGTTTAGGTGCTAAACGTGCTGATGGTCAATTCGTATCTGGTGGTTCAATTCTTTACCGTCAACGCGGTACAAAAATTTACCCTGGTACTAACGTAGGCCGTGGTGGAGATGACACACTTTTCGCTAAAGTTGACGGCGTTGTGAAATTCGAACGTATGGGCCGTGACAAGAAAAAAGTTAGTGTATACCCAGTAGCTCAAGAAGCATAATAATAATAAGGACTGCAGTCTGCAGTCCTTTTATATTGCAATAATCTTGAATGAAAAGGACTGCATAGCGCAGTCCTTTTTTTCTAAAAGTATAATTTAACTTCTAAAAAGTATGTGGACAAGAAAAAAATAGATAAAATTGGTATACTAGAAAATAGTTCATTTTAATACTGGTTCCTATAATGCCACATCACATTTTGGGAGAGAATTATGAAAAACAAAGCACTTACAATTGTAGAATCACTACGATATGCAAATCATGATTTTTTTAATCATCTGCAGCTCATCCATATGAATTTAGAATTGGGTAGGGTTGAAGAAACGAAAATAATGATTAAAGAAATCTCGGAGGCATACAAATCATTTTCAACTCTAAATAAACTAACGTTACCAAAAACAGTAGAATGGCTATATACATTCTCCTTTCGATTTCCAGCGATTTACTTTACATTAAATAGCTCTATAGAAGATACAAATAATCTGCAAAATGACAATGAAATTGTAGAATACTTAGAAAAAGCAATTCAACATGTGTATGATAGTCTAGATCCTTTTGTTGAAAGTCAATTAGCTATTGATGTTCATGTAAAGCAAGATACATTTAAACTACAATTTCATCTTAAGGGAAATTGGGAATCTAATATGACATTTCCAATTGAATTGAAAAAACTAAAAGTTAAGACATATGAAAAGACACAACAATCTTGGAAGTATGAGTTAACTTCAGAATAGGAGTGAAATCAATTGTTCGTTGATCACGTGAAAATATACGTAAAAGGTGGCGATGGAGGAGATGGTATGGTAGCCTTTCGCCGCGAAAAATATGTTCCTATGGGTGGACCAGCCGGTGGTGATGGAGGCCATGGTGGAGATATTGTGTTCCAGGTTGAAGAAGGGTTACGCACATTAATGGATTTCAGATACAAGCGACACTTTAAAGCAGAACGTGGAGAACACGGTATGAGCAAAGGAATGCATGGGAAAAATTCCGAGGATACAGTAATTAAAGTGCCACCTGGAACTGTTGTAATCAATGAGGAAACTGGCGCGGTCATTGCTGATTTAGTGGAGCATGGACAAAGTGCAATTATTGCGCGCGGAGGCCGTGGTGGAAGAGGGAATTCTCGTTTTGCAACTCCAGCAAATCCAGCACCTGAGCTTGCAGAAAAAGGTGAGCCAGGTCAGGAATTAAATGTTATATTAGAATTAAAAGTTTTAGCAGATGTTGGTCTAGTAGGTTTCCCTAGCGTTGGTAAATCAACGATATTATCTGTTGTATCAGCAGCAAAACCAAAAATAGGTGCATACCATTTTACTACAATTGTACCTAATTTAGGGATGGTTGAAACAGAAGATGGTCGAAGTTTTGCAATGGCAGACTTACCGGGATTAATTGAAGGAGCACATCAAGGGATTGGTTTAGGTATGCAATTCCTTCGTCATATTGAACGTACACGTGTTATTGTCCATGTAGTCGATATGAGTGGGATGGAAGGTCGAGACCCTTATGAAGATTACGTAACAATTAATGAAGAACTAAAACAATATAATCTTCGTTTAACGGAACGACCTCAAATCGTTGTTGCAAATAAAATGGATATACCTGAAGCTGAAGAAAATCTGCAGGAATTTATAAAGAAAGTTGGAGAATCGGTAAAAGTATATCCAATTTCAGCTGTATCTCGACAAGGGTTAAAACCTCTTTTATATGAAATCGCTGACTTATTAGAAGTAACACCTGAGTTTACATTGCATGAAATTGAGGAAGAAGAAAGTAATGCGACTGTACTTTATAAACATGAGAAAAAAGGTGAAGAGTTCGATATTACTCGTGATGATGACGGTGCTTTCGTAATAACTGGCTATTCAATCGAACGTCTATTTAAAATGACTGATTTCAGCCGTGAAGATGGTGTACGTCGATTTGCAAGACAGCTGCGTGCAATGGGGGTTGACGACGCTTTACGTGAAAGAGGCGCAAAAGATGGGGATATCGTTCGCTTATTAGAATTTGAATTTGAATTTGTAGATTAACTATTAAGATCTATGCCGTTTTAATGAATATGAGGTCAAATACTATTATTTGGCCTCACATTTATTTAATTAGCAAATGTTTTTAGGGGGATATGTATGAAAAACATTGCCAATCAGCGTTATTATCTAGTTAGAGAAGATGTTCTAACAGACGCAATGCAAAAGACATTAGAGGCAAAACACCTTCTGGAAAGTGGTTCGGTCTCTTCTATTTGGGATGCGGTAAAAAAAGTCGATTTATCAAGGAGTGCTTTTTATAAGTATCGGGATGCAGTTTTCCCTTTTCACTCTATAGTAAAAGAACGTATTTTAACAGTTAGTATTCAATTGCAAGATCAAAAAGGTACCCTTGCCAACTTACTAGGGATTATTACAAATGCTCATTGCAATGTTTTGACAATACATCAAACAATTCCCATTCAAGGGCGAGCAAATGTGACACTTTCTTTAGATGTTACAAGCATGGACATTGATTTAAATGAATTGATAGAAAAAATGAAAAAGTTAGAATTTGTGGAATCAGCTGAAGTAATCAGTTCAGGAGCGTTATAAAGTAAAAGAGAAATAGATTGGGGGCATAGGAGTGATACATGAGTATTCGCAGCAAAAAATTGCTTATTTAGGTCCAGAAGCTTCATTTACATATATAGCGGCAGAGTCGTTATTTCCACAAGAACAACATATACCGATGACAACAATCCCTGAATGCATTGATGCAGTTGTTGAAGGAAAGGTAAAGTATGCCGTTGTTCCACTGGAAAACGCTTTAGAGGGGATAGTGCCCTTGACGATAGACTATTTGTACCATGAGGTAGATTTATTTGTTGTAGGGGAAATATTAGAAAAAATCCAGCAGCATTTGATGGTAAATAGAGTGCAACTTGCGAACTGGCATAACGTAGAAGAAATACATTCGCACTCGCATGCATTAGCCCAATGCCATAAATATTTATCTTATCGCTTTAGTGGTGTTCCACTAATTCAAAGTTCTTCAACGTCTGCAGCTGCTAAATTTGTTGCTGAGAACCCAGATCGTTGTATAGCTGCTATAGGAAATTCTTCTTCTGCAGAAAAATACAATTTAGAGATAGTAGAAAAAAATATTCATGACTTTCATTTTAATCATACTCGCTTTTTTGTTTTATCAAAACAAAATTCACGTTTACCAATAGAACAATCAATCGGGGAACCAAAAACAACTTTAATGCTTACCCTACCATCAGATGAATCTGGAACATTACATCAAGTTTTATCTGTCTTTGCATGGAGAAAGCTTAATTTAAGTAAAATTGAATCAAGACCTTTAAAGACTGGTTTAGGTCAATATTTCTTTATAGCTGACGTATTGGCAGATGAAAATCATGTAATGATGCGAGGAGCTTTTGAAGAATTAAAGTCAATCGGCGTTACAGTAAAATCTCTTGGAACTTACTATACTTACAATACACCTGAAACTTAATAGAGTTAATGACAAAAAAAGAAGATGCGAATTGCCAATAAGACAAAATCGCAACTTCTTTTTTAGCTTTCTACAAGATATCCTTTTTCCCTAAGTAACTTTTCAGCAAGATCTAATTGTTCTTTTGTTGGAGCGCTAATTACATGGAGATGCGTTCCGTTGGTTAAAAGAGATAAATAAGTAGCTTGTGTATCGTTTACCCGTTCGATAAAATTCTGTACATCTAATCGATTGGAAATCATCATAGACGCGGTAATCTCACCGTAAACAGGATGGTCCACAATGACGCTTTTAATAGTAACACCACAATCTACAATCGTTAACATTTCATCTTCAGCTTGTTCTGCGGTATGTAAACATACAATCTTACGCTCAAAAAGAGCGCTATTATGATCTGAATTTAAATAGACATAGCCTTGGCTTGTTGAAACAATCGGTTCATTATGAGCTTTCAATAAATTCATGTCATTTACAATTACTTGTCGTGAAACATTTGCAAACTTCGCTAAATCAGTGCCTGTTATAGGTGCTTTCTCATTTTTAAGTAGTCTCAGTAGCTCGTTTCTTCTTTCGTCTCCTAACAATTTTTTCATGGGAATCCTCCTTCCATAATATTTAGCGAATAGTAAATTATAAACGCTATTATAATCCACACAGAAATGAAATTATTTTCGACAAAATTTGAGTCGAAATGTTTTTCTAATGAATAAAAAATACTACCTCATACATAGTTTATCACGAGGAATGAAATCATCCTTATATTTTTGTGTCCTTTTCATTTGATTGTCATATTATAAAACGAGAAAAGGAGGATGTATTGTGCAAACTCATATTGTTGAAAAAGGCGATACACTTTGGAAAATTGCCAAACAGTATAACATTAGTTTTGATGAATTAAAACGACTAAATGGACATTTAGCGAACCCTGATTATATTGTTCCTGGAATGGAAATCATTTTACCAGACCATGCTTCACACGGCAGTCAAGGAAGTCAAGCCACTCGAGGAACTCAAGGCAGTCATGGAGCTCAAAGCACGCACGGAACTAGTAATAAAGAAAAACTGACAGAACAAATTAGTCCATCAACTAAGCCTGTTCAAAAGGTATCACCATCAAAAGAAGAAATGACAAAGCCAATGCCAATGCCTGTGTCACCAACTAGGGAAGTTAGGCCATCAAAAGAAAAATTAACACAACCATTACCTGTTATGCCAACACCAGCACCAATGCCTCAGATGAAACCTGAGTTTCATTTTGCACCACAATTACACTTTACACAACCAACGCCACCAACTGAAAAAGCTATAATGACACAACCTATGCCTATGCCAACATCGGAGAAAATCATAATGACACAACCACAACCGATGCCACAACCGCAGCCAATTATTGTGCAACAACCACAACCGATGCCTATGCCGATGCCACAACCGATAATGATTGAATTTCCAAAACAAGAGGTTAAAGTTGAGGTTGAAGAAAAAGAAGTTACTAAGACAGAATTCATACCTATACCTCAACCATATTTAGTATACGTTCCACATGTTGTAGAACATGTAAAACATGTACCTGTTCCAATGCCACAACCATGTTCGTGTCACCAAAAACATCATCGTTGCCATAAAAAACACAGACCATGTGGCTGTGGTGGTAATCAAATAATGCCAATGCAAATGGAGCAAATGCCGATGTACATGGAACAAATGCCAATGTACATGGAACAGATGCCAATGCAAATGGAGCAAATGCCAATGCATATGGAACAAATGCCAATGCATATGGCTTCGCCATGTGGTTGTGGAGGTTCAAGGGGATATGATTTCATGCAACCACAATATTTCGAACCAAATTATGATATAGCACCTGTAATGGATGATCATGATCACGGGAAAGATTCTACTTTACCAGATTGGTTAGTTGACTCGTCTTCTCATCCTGTAATGGGGGTAAGTCATGAACAACCAAAACGAAGCATGAACGACAAACAAATGTATGATGAAAAAGATGGGAAAGTAGCTGACTACTATCATCAAATGAGAAAAACTGAAGATAGTTATCGTCCATCAGAACAAACATACGGAATGCATGATATGAATTATCCAGGAACACATTACATGCCAGACCAAACAATGCAAGAACATTACAACTACAATATGCCTGACTATTATATGCAGCAACCAATGTCTTATCCTATGATGCAACAACCATATATGATGGATCAACAGCACATGATGGATCAACAACACATGATGCAACAACCGTATATGATGGATCAACAACACATGATGCAACAACCATATATGATAGATCAACAACACATGATGCAACAACCGCACACGATGGATCAACAGCATATGATGCCACAACAACATATGGATTATCAATCTCACCCTTATTATCCAAATACAAATCATAACTCTTCAAATTTCAAGCCTTGGACTTACTAAAATGCAAATTAAGAACAATATATGGAAGCAAGAAACACCAAATGAAACATTATTTATAAAAAAATATGAAAATGATATAGTAGCTGAAAAAGTGAAATTTATCCATAAACAATTAGAAGATATTGAGTTTCCATATGTAATACCTTTAAAAAAAACGAACGAACCTAACCTATTAGTTCAAAGCTGGCAGCATAGAAGCTATAGTTCTGACTTCTCTGACAAACACCATCGAAAACAAGCTATAAAAATCTTAAAAGCTTTACATGAAACGAATAAAGTAGTTAACTGGAAAGGTAACCCAGTAATACCAACTCAAAATCTATTCAATAAGTGGACTGTAAGGCTTGAACGATTTCTATCACATGAAAAAGAGCTTGTTCCATATTTACAACATGCTTATTATGAAATTACATTATATGCAGAAAAGACACTACGGAAAATGCGGAAAAAAGGTGAAAAATCGTCATCAAATCTCACATTATTACATGGTGATGTTGTGCATCATAATTTTTTAATAACAAGAGAAGGTATGAAATTAATTGATTTTGATTTATCAGTCATTGGGGATCCGGCTGATGAGTTAATTTTATGGTTACATCGTGCACTTCCGACAGTAAATTATGATCTATTTGAATTATTAAATGAAAATCGATATTTACAAGAAATGTGTCTTCATAAATTGCACTATCTCCAATATCCAAATGAATTATTAAGGGAATGGTTGTATATTTTACAACTTGGAGATATGGAAAAGGAAGCCTTCTTAGACTATATAATGCCATTTACAGAAAGAGCATTAAGACATTGGCCTGAATTAATTGCAAAAAGTGAAAAAATAAAATAATAGAGGATGCAATCTTTGGCCGTCTAATTAGGACGGTCTTTTCTTTTACATAAGTGCCGTTTAGTATTCTAGTTTTAATATGGTATAATGGGAGGATGTGAAATGTGAGGGATTGTAATGTACGACTATATTATTGGACAAGTGATAAGAGTAACACCTGAATATATTGTATTAGAGCAAAACCAAATAGGTTGGTGCATTTATACGCCGAACCCTTTTGCTTTTCAAATTACCGATACCAATCAGCAAGTATTTTTACATATGCATGTACGTGAGGATATACAACAGTTATACGGGTTTAAAACACTTGAACAGCGAGAACTATTTAGAAAACTAATACAGGTTTCAGGAATTGGCCCAAAAGGTGCACTAGCAATATTAGCAAGCGGTAATCCATCTCAAGTAATTACTGCTATTGAAAGTGAAGACGAATCGTTTTTAATTAAATTCCCAGGAGTAGGGAAAAAGACAGCACGTCAAATGATACTTGATTTAAAAGGTAAACTTGGAAGTCTTATGACAGACCAAACAATCATTATTCCAAGTAAAGATGATGAATTACCGTTATTTGGAGTAAATCCAAACCAACATCAATTAGATGAGGCAATTTTAGCTTTAAGTGCTCTTGGTTATTCAGATAAAGAATTGTCAAAAATTAAGCCGCACCTTGAAGAAAATGACTCACTTACAACAACTGAAAGCTATATGAAACAGGCTTTGCAACTATTATTAACATTGAAGTAAGGGGGAGATTGAATGTCTGACCGAATTATTTCAAGTAATGCAAATGAATTAGATGAGCAATACGAACTTTCACTTAGACCACAAAAATTAACACAATATATTGGTCAATCTAAAGTGAAGGAAAGTTTAGAAATATTTATACAAGCGGCAAAATTACGGGAAGAAAGTTTAGATCATGTACTGCTATATGGACCACCAGGCCTTGGGAAAACAACTCTTGCAAGTATTATTGCAAATGAAATGAATGTCAATATTCGAATGACTAGTGGCCCGGCCATTGAACGACCTGGAGACTTGGCTGCAATCGTTAGTTCGCTAGAGCCAGGAGATGTATTATTTATCGATGAAATTCACCGACTTTCAAGGGCTATTGAAGAAGTTCTATATCCTGCTATGGAGGATTATTCATTAGATATTGTCATTGGAAAAGGGCACGAGGCTCGTACAGTTCGTTTGGACTTACCTCCATTTACTTTAGTAGGAGCCACAACAAGAGCAGGTGCTTTATCGGCCCCATTTAGAGATCGTTTCGGTGTAATGCTTCGTTTAGAATATTATGATGTACCATCACTAATTGAAATTGTTATAAGAAGTGCTAAACTATTTGAAGTTACTATTGATGAGTTAGCTGCAAGGGAAATTGCACGTCGCTCACGTGGTACACCTAGAATTGCCAATCGATTGTTAAAACGAGTTCGCGATTATGCACAAGTAATTGGGGACGGAGTAATTTCACTAACAATTGCCAACCAAGCACTCCAACTACTTCAAGTTGACCCATTGGGATTGGATCATATTGACCATAAATTATTAAAAAGTATGATTGAAGGTTTTAAAGGTGGACCAGTAGGACTTGATACTCTAGCTGCATCAATTGGTGAAGAAAGGGTAACAATTGAGGATGTATACGAACCATATTTAATGCAAATCGGATTTATTCAACGCACTCCTCGTGGTCGTGTCGCAAGTCCCTTAGCTTATGAACACTTTGGTTATCCACAACAAACATAAAAAAGGAAGTTTCAACATGAGAGTAGAAGATTTTGATTTTGAATTACCTGAAGAACTAATCGCCCAAACACCATTAGAAGATCGTACTGCAAGTCGATTAATGGTTGTCGATCGTAAGACTGGGGATGTAGAACATAATCATTTTCCACAAATAGTCGCTGAATTACAACAAGGAGATTGTCTTGTCCTTAACGATACTCGTGTAATGCCTGCAAGACTTTTTGGTGTTAAAGAGGAGACAGGCGCCCATATCGAATTATTGTTATTAAAACAAGGGCAAGATGATGAATGGGAAACATTGGTGAAACCAGCTAAGCGTGTAAAGGTTGGGACTGAACTTACATTTGGAGAAGGCTTATTGAAAGCAACATGCACAGGTGAACTAGACCACGGTGGTCGAATGTTTAAGTTTAGTTATGAAGGTATTTTCTATGAGATATTGGACCAATTAGGTGAAATGCCTCTCCCACCATATATTCATGAGAAATTAGATGACAGTGAGCGTTATCAAACTGTATATTCTAAAGAAATTGGTTCTGCAGCCGCTCCGACAGCCGGCTTACATTTTACTACTGAAATATTAGAAAAAATAAAAGAAAATGGTGTGGAGATAGTATTTATCACACTTCATGTTGGACTAGGAACATTCCGTCCAGTAAGTGTAGACTCCATCGAAAATCATGACATGCATTCTGAGTTTTATAGTGTATCAGAAGATGCAGCAAAGGTCATAAACCGTACAAAAGCAAATGGTGGAAAAGTAATTGCTGTTGGAACAACGTCTACACGGACACTTGAAACGATTGCGCAAAAGTATAATGGTGAGATTCGTGCAGAGCAAGGATGGACAAACATCTTTATCTATCCAGGTTTTGACTATAAAGCAATTGATGGTCTAATTACAAATTTCCACTTACCGAAATCTACTCTAGTAATGTTAGTAAGTGCACTAACGTCTAGAGATATAATATTAAATGCATATAGACAAGCCGTTGAAAAAAAATATCGTTTCTTTAGCTTTGGCGATGCTATGTTTATTCGCCCTGATCGCGATTAAAAATTTGTTAAGAATGCTTTAAATTGGGGAAACCTAAAGGAAAAAACGGAGTACTGTTTCTACTCCACAAGAAAGGGAATTATTTATGACACAACCAGCAATAAGATATGAACATATTAAAACTTGTAAACAAACAGGAGCAAGACTAGGGATTGTTCACACTCCGCATGGATCATTTGAAACACCTGCATTTATGCCAGTTGGTACACAAGCCACTGTAAAAACGATGTCGCCAGAAGAAGTTAAGGAGATGGGTGCTGGAATCATATTATCTAACACATATCACTTATGGCTTCGACCAGGCAACGAAATCGTAAAAGAAGCAGGTGGACTTCATAAATTCATGAACTGGGATCGAGCAATATTAACTGATTCTGGTGGATTCCAAGTATTCTCTTTAAGTGATTTTCGTAAAATCGAAGAAGAAGGTGTTTATTTCCGCAACCATTTAAATGGGGACAAGCTGTTTTTAAGCCCAGAAAAGTCAATTCAAGTACAAAATGACTTAGGTGCGGATATTATTATGGCATTTGATGAGTGTCCACCTTATCCTGCAACTTACGATTATATGTTAGCTTCTGTAGATCGTACGACTCGTTGGGCAAAACGTTGTAAAGAGGCTCACAGCCGTCCTGAGGACCAAGGATTATTTGGTATTATTCAAGGAGGCGAGTTTGAGGATTTAAGAAAGCGTTCTGCTGAGGCGCTAGTTGAACTTGACTTCCCAGGCTATGCGATTGGTGGACTTTCCGTTGGTGAACCGAAAGACGTAATGAATAAAGTGCTAGATTTTACTACACCACTCATGCCGTTTGATAAGCCACGTTATCTTATGGGAGTAGGTTCTCCAGACTCGCTGATTGATGGTGCTATCCGTGGAGTAGATATGTTTGACTGTGTATTACCGACACGTATTGCACGTAATGGGACTCTGATGACATCAGAAGGTAGACTGGTAGTTAAAAACGCACAATATGCAAAAGATTTTGGGCCACTAGATCCAAACTGTGATTGTTATACATGTAAAAATTATTCACGTGCATATATCCGCCATTTAATTAAAGCGGGTGAAACTTTTGGAATTAGACTAACGACTTATCATAACTTACACTTCTTATTGAAATTAATGGAGCAAGTTCGACAAGCAATACGTGAAGATCGTTTAGGCGATTTCCGAGAAGAATTCTTCGAAAAATACGGATTTAATAAACCTGATGCAAAAAACTTCTAGTTTATGTATAATATAGAAAATGAAAAACTCTTATTTTTTATGAGAAATATATTATTTCGAGGAAAATAATAGTTTCAAATCGCTTTTTCTATTGGTTTTATACTATACTATTTAAGTGAGATTTAGAAAGGGGGCTATTCAACGTGGAAACTTTAGTTAATTTACTACCGATAATTATTTTATTCCTTGCAATGTGGTTTATTTTAATTCGTCCGGCACAAAAGAGACAAAAAGCAACTGTTCAAATGCAAAGTGGCTTAAAGCGCGGAGATCGTGTTGTAACAATTGGTGGACTTCATGGTGAAATCGATGCTATTGAAGATACAGCGGTGTATATCCTAGTTGATGGAAATACTCGTATGAAATTTGAGCGTCAAGCAATTGGTCGCGTAATTACAGAATAAGTAATAAGTAATAGAAAAGCTTACGAATTGGGACAAGTTCCTTCATTCGTAAGCTTTTTTCATTTTGAAAAAATTGAATAGTTCCCTTATTGAGTGCAAACAATGAGATTAGAAAGGGAGTTTTGAGATGGAACAATATTTTGAAATCATTTTTCGAACCGTTATTTTATATCTTTTAATTCTCGTTATTTTTAGATTAATGGGAAAAAGAGAAGTTGGCGAGTTAAGTATTATGGATTTAGTTGTGTTTGTCTTAATCGCTGAATGTGTTGCTTTTGCATTAGAAGATATGGAAAAGGAATTATTTCCTCAGATTTTTCCAATCATTTTATTATTTCTAATCCAGTATCTTAACTCGTTACTCGCTTTAAAAAGTAAAAAGGTACGAGATTTAATAGATGGTGATCCATCATTAGTCGTAAAAGATGGTATCATCAACGAAGAAGAAATGAGAAAACAAAGATATAACTTAGATGACTTATTTCAGCAATTACGTGAAGAAAGGGTTCCGTCTATAAAAAATATTGCTTACGCTTATTTAGAACCTTCAGGCAAACTATCTATTTTTCTAAAAGACGATGACCCTTTAATAATACCTCTAATAGTAGATGGTGATATTATCGAAAGACACCTTAAGATGATTGAAAAAGATGAACAGTGGCTCCTTGAAACATTAAAAACTAAAGGATATACAAATAGTAATGAAATCTTTTATTGTTGTTACCAAGACTATGATTTACATGTTCAACTAAAAGGAACCCCTATTGACGGGAAACAATAGATCTTAGGTATTTGAAATCACTTAAACGGAATTGGTGTAATAATAATAACAAGACGGTTACGATTGTTAATGTAATGGCACTATTTGTCCAAAAATTAAAGTTTAGCATAGGTAATAAATAGCTTTGAATGATACATGTTACGATAAAAACCACATATGGAATAACGAAGAAGCGGAAGCCTCCAGAAATCATTTTATGTTGGCGAATTGTTGCTATGTGTAAAAATGACGTCATTAAAACACCAAATCCGATAGCTATTATTGCACCATACTCAGCGATGGAAGCTTGAGAAGCTAAAACAAACATAATAAACAATTTACCTAACCCACCATAAATTGAGTTCATCATTGCAGCCTTTGCTTCATCGACAGCTTGCAAAATTGAATGAAGGGGAGCTTGTATATAGTAAAAATAAAAAATTGGCGCTAATATTCGCATATAGCCTTTCGTATCTTCCAGTCCAAAAAGCATTAATGCAAGTTCATCTCCATGTATAAAGAAATATGCCGCTGCGTAACAACCGATTAATGAAGACATTCGTAAAGATATTTCAATACGGTCATTTAAAAGAGAATAGTTATTTCTTGCGATTGCGCTGCTCACTGCAGGAATCAGTACAATTGCAAGAGCGTTCGGTATAAATGAAGGGAACAGCAGTAAAGGAATATGAACCCCTGATATCACTCCATACAAAGTGGTTGCCCCTGCAGCAGTTAAACCTGCGATCGTTAACGCTTTTAAAAAGATAATAGGTTCTAAAAACCAAGTAAACGTACCAAATAATCTACTACCAGCAGAAGGTACTGCAATTCTAAGTAAAGGCATCGCTGGATATGGTTTTGCCTTTTCGGTTGATTTTAATTTTGATTTTGTAAATAAGTACTGCACATATAAATATAAGAAAGCTACTACTTCACCAACAGCTGTAATTGCCATTGCGTAAGCGGCAGTCAGCTCTGGATTACCCGGAACTATAAAACCAGGTAAAATCATTGAAATTAATGCAATACGAACTAATTGTTCAATCATTTGAGACCAAGCTGTTGGTGAAATCTTAGTAACCCCTTGAAGATAGCCTCGAATTAGCCCTGAAAAGACAACAATAGGAACTGCACCTAACGCGATATACAATGTTACTTTTGTAGCTTCATTATGTAATAGTGTACCTGCTAAAAATGGTATAAAGAAATATAGAACTGGTATAAATACAATCATTGAAGCAATTGACCACTTAATCGAAGTTGCCATTACCGATTTAAGTTGTCCAATTCGTTTTTTTGCGTAAAATTCTGCGATTATTTTAGCAACAGCGATAGGTAGTCCAATTTGGACAAGTGAGATAAAAAAGATATATGCAGGATAGGCAGTCATGTACACCCCTACAGCTTCTGGACCTGCAACCTTCATAAACTGCATTCTATATACAAAGCCGAACAACTTAGATAAGAAAATAACAATCATTAAAAAAACGGTCCCTCTAACAAACGATCCCATTTATTCAATCCCTTCTCAATTCAAGAAATTTCCGCTACAATATTTGTATGCTCGTACTACACAAGTTAAAACAAATCAAATGCTTGGGGTGATAACAAATGATCAATGCACATCCTGATTTATATGACAAAGTTTTACCAGCTTTACAAAGTAAAATCGAAGAATTTCAGCATTTTGGTTATGAACACATCTCAATAGAAGATGTGTGGAATTATTGTG
This sequence comes from Ureibacillus manganicus DSM 26584, assembly GCF_000772945.1. Classification (GTDB taxonomy): domain Bacteria; phylum Bacillota; class Bacilli; order Bacillales_A; family Planococcaceae; genus Ureibacillus; species Ureibacillus manganicus. Next base: position 10,349 of record NZ_JPVN01000010.1, on the reverse strand, counting down.
TAAATAAAAAATGGAGAAAAAAGATTATCGAAGATTTAAAATTACATGAAGTGGTTGAAACAATATTTTCAATTTCAGCGTCTGAAATTGTGAGTTTTACTCAAATTAATTCTTTTAAAACAGCTGATTGGTTCGCGGAACTAAATAAAGCAGAATTAAATGAACTATTTAGAAAAGAGCCTAAAAAAGAATAGATATACAACAACTTAAATTGCTATTTGTCTTGATTTGACAGCAAGATATACATGTTACATAATTAGTCTGTCGCACTTAAAGATATTTAAGTTTGTTTTGTCATTACGTACTATGCTAGTCCGAGAATTAACGATAGCATCTTAAAGACGCGCATTATGCGCTTTTTTGTATGACAAAGTTGTATACATACACCCAAGGAGGATTATGCATGAAATTAAAAAGCCGTATTTTAGCTTTTCTACTTGTTGTTGTTGTAATATTTGCAGCAATGGGCGGAACAGTTAAAGGGATATTAGATGATGTAAAACTCGGCTTAGATTTACAAGGTGGCTTTGAAGTACTATATGAAGTGTTACCACTAAAAGATGACCAACAAATAACTCCCGATATGGTAGCAGATACAACAACTGCATTAGGAAATCGTATAAATCAATTTGGTGTTAGTGAACCTAGCATTCAAGTAGAAGGTGAAAACCGTATACGAGTTCAATTAGCAGGAATTGACGACCAATCATCTGCACGTGAGTTGTTGTCAAGTACAGCTGAGTTAACTTTCCGCGATGTGAATGATAACATACTATTAGATGGTACTGATTTAGTTGAAGGTGGAGCAAACGGTACGTTTAGTGATACAAACCAACCAATCGTCACATTAACATTGAAAGACGCTTCAAAATTTGCTGAAGTAACAAGACAAGTATCACAAATGCCAGAAGGTCAAAATTTACTTGTTGTTTGGTTAGATTTTGAAGAAGGTGTAGACTCTTATGTACAAGAAGTCTTAAAACCTGTAGAGGATCAGAAATTTGTTTCTGCTGCACGTGTTGGACAAGTATTAAATACTACAGATGTAATGATTGAAGGTAACTTCACTGTTCAAGAAACGAAAGATATAGCAAGTGTATTAAATGCAGGGGCTCTACCTGTTAAGTTAAATGAAATTTACTCCACATCAGTCGGAGCTCAATTTGGAGAGCAAGCATTAAAAAGTACAGTTTATGCAAGTGTTATAGGTGTACTATTAATATTTATCTTCATGTTATTCTATTACCGTTTACCGGGCTTCATTTCTATTATTACATTATCTGTTTTTACATACTTAGTACTATGGGTATTCAATTCAATTCAAGCAGTCTTAACTTTACCAGGAATTGCAGCCCTTGTTTTAGGTATTGGTATGGCAGTTGACGCTAATATTTTAACTGCAGAACGTATTCGTGAAGAAATGCGTGTTGGTAAAAGCGCAAAAGAGGCCTATCATCTTGGATCAAAACAGTCTTTATCTGCAATTATTGATGCTCAGTTAACTACGTTACTAGCTGCTGCGGTATTATTCTGGTATGGGACAAGTTCTGTTAAAGGATTTGCCACAACATTAATGATTTCAATTATCTTAAGCTTTGTTACAGCGGTCTGGTTATCTCGTGTATTATTAGGATTACTAGTAAAAAGTGGTTATTTTGATAGTCCATTCTTCTACGGTGTTCAAAAATCAAAAATTCATAATGAATCTGAAGGTTTAATATCTTTAGACTTAACTACAAGATTTGATCGCTTGGATTTTGTACATCATCGCAAGAAATTTTATATTTTCTCGGTGTTAATATTAGTTATCGGTATTGTAATCATTAGTATTTTCAAACTCAACTTAGGAATTGACTTCTCAAGTGGTACACGTGTGGAAGTATTATCAAATGAAGCAATAACGCAAGAAGAAGTAAGTGATTATATTTCAACTATTGGGTACCCATCAGAGGATATTGTCATTTCTGGAGAAGATAAAAATACAGCAGTAATCCGTTATAAAGATGATTTAACTCAAGCTGAAATATTAGAATTTAAAGAATTCGTATTGAAAGATTTTGGCCATGAACCAAGTGTTAGTACGGTATCACCAACAGTAGGACAAGAGTTAGTAAAAAATGCTATTTACGCATTGTCCATTGCAGCATTAGGTATTATTATTTATGTTGCGATACGATTTGAATGGCGTATGGGTGTAGGTGCCATTGTTTCGTTATTACATGACGTATTCTTTATCGTCGCACTGTTTAGTTTCTTTAGAATCGAAGTAGATATCACATTTATTGCAGCAATCTTAACAATTGTAGGATATTCTATTAACGATACCATCGTTACATTTGACCGAATTCGCGAGAATGTTGATCGTAGAGGCGAAATTTCAACACCTGAAGAATTAGCTGAAATTGTAAACAAATCTTTAAGACAAACAATGGGTCGTTCAATCAATACAGTTTTAACAGTAATTATAGTGGTGGTTGCATTATTAATATTAGGTGCTCCTGCTATTCAAAACTTCTCTATTGCTTTACTAATTGGATTAGTAACTGGTATGTATTCATCTATTTGTATTGCAGCTCAAATTTGGTACACGTTAAAGGTAAGTCAAATGAAGAAACAAGGTACAAAAGTTGTTATGAAAGAGAAAAAACAATGGGGTTCAGATGAGCCAGTTGTATAATAACTAAAAGTAATTAAAAGTAATCCCAAAGACAAATATTGTCTTTGGGATTTTCATTTTCATTAAGTATGTTTTATATTTTCTCAAATATTTTAAAAATATTAAAAATAACTTATTCTAATAGTTTTTCTGTATAATGGACTATGTTAAGGAAGTGAGTAAATTGATTAAGTCCCAAAAGAAGTGGATTGTTCAAAAAAACAATGAAGAACTCGTTAAACAATTACAAACTGAATTAGGTATTTCATCCATTGCGTCAAAGATACTCATTTCAAGAGGTTATGAACTGGCGCATGATGCGCTATCAATTTTAAAAATGGATGATAGCCATTTACACGATCCGTTTCTTATGCATGGAATGAAAGAAGCAGTGGATCGGATTAAACATGCTATTGAAGTTGGAGAAAACATATGTATTTATGGCGATTATGACGCCGATGGTATTTCAAGTACAACTGTTATGTTACGAACTTTGCAGGATTTAGGTGCAAATGTAGATTATATAATTCCAAATCGGTTTACCCATGGTTATGGGCCGAACGAGGAAATTTTTAGACAGCTGCATGAGGCAAGTGTGAATTTAATTATTACAGTCGATAATGGAATTAGTGGAATAGAACCAATTCGTATTGCAAAAGAATTAGGTATGGATGTCATTGTCACAGACCATCATGAGGCATCAGAGGAATTGCCACCAGCCGATGTCATAATCCATCCAAGAGTACCAGAAGGTCAATATCCATTTGGTGAGCTTGCGGGTGTAGGTGTTGCATTTAAACTTGCACATGCTCTATATGGAAAGGTACCTGTGCACTTATTCGAATTTGTTGCAATCGGAACTGTTGCAGACTTAGTTCCTTTAGTAGGAGAAAACCGTTACTTAGTACAACAAGGTATCAAATATTTAAGAAAGTCTAATAATCCTTGGGTTCGTGCAATCTGTGAAATTTCTGGAGTATCCCAGCATGAAATAGATGAAGACAGTATAGGATTTTATTTTGGTCCTAGACTAAATGCAATTGGTCGACTTGGAAGTGCATCACCTGGAGTTGATTTTCTAATCAGTGATGATTCGTATTCTGCGATTGAAGGGGCCAAATTACTTAATAGTAAAAATGCTGAACGAAAAGAAATTGTAAAAACTATTACAGAAGAAGCCATTGCAATTATTGAATCCGATGAAATAATTGCTAATTCACAAGTTATAGTTATTGCAAAGGAAGGTTGGAATCCAGGTGTTATTGGGATTGTAGCTTCACGACTCGTAGAAATCTATTATAAACCAACGATTGTTTTATCGATTGACCGTGAAAAAGGGACTGCAAAAGGGTCTGCCCGTAGTATTGAAGGATTTCACATGTATAATGAGTTAGCGAAAAATCGCGACATTCTACCACATTTTGGTGGACACCCAATGGCTGCTGGTATGACATTCGCTTATGAATATGTGGATGAGCTTCGCAATCGTCTTCACTCACAAGCTGAACAGTGTTTAACAGAAGAACTGTTAACTCCAAAGTTAACGGTTGATGTACCATTGGAACTATCTGAAATTACTGTTGAGGCAATAGAAGAAATTAAACAATTAGGTCCATTTGGAACTGGTTTTTCTAAGCCAATTTATGTATTACAAGATGTAAACGTACGTTCTATGAAAAAGATTGGCGCTGCTGAAAATCATTTGAAAATGGAATTAGAAGATCAATATGGTTTAATTGATGCCGTTGGATTTAATAAGGGTGCCTTACATGAAGAAATTTCTCCAGGTGTAAAGTTATCAATTGTTGGTGATTTACAAATTAATGAGTGGCAGGGCAAGAAAAAACCACAGTTACTAATTACAGATATAAAAACCGATGAGTGGCAGCTGTTTGATTTACGTGGGAAGATACAATCTAATCGGTGGGTTGAACTAATTGTAAAACAAAATGTAAGTTATTTTGCATTTAACAAAGAAACAACAAATAACTTGCAACAGTTAATTTCTGAACCGATACACTTATTTGACAATGTTCCACAAATTCATGACCCTTCTTATATTGTCCTTTTAGACTTGCCTAATACAATTGAAGAGTTGGAACAGTTAATAATAGAACTAAGACCTAAAAGAATTTATGTTGTATTTTATACTCATAATCCACAATTTTTTACAGGTATGCCTACACGCGAACAGTTTGCAAAGTACTATACATTTTTAAAACAAAGACCTTCCTTTAATTTGCATGGTTCCATTAACCAATTAGCAAATAGTAGTGGAATAAATATTGAATTAATCAAATTTATGACAAACGTGTTTTTTGAACTTGGATTTGTTACAATAAGTAATGGTCTGATTTCTGTAGTAGAAGGAGCACCAAAACAAACTCTTGAAGAAGCAACTACATATAAACAACGTGTACAACAATTAGAAATCGAACAAAAGTTTTTATATGCAAACTATCAAGAATTGAAACAGTGGTTTCATGAAAAATTGACATCAGAGGAATATCAATATTCCTAGTAGGAGGATTTATTAATGGATTTAAAGCAGTATGTAACAACAGTAGAAAACTGGCCAAAAGAAGGAATCAGTTTTAAAGATATAACGACAATTATGGACAATGGACCAGCATTTAAATATGCAGTAGATGAAATTGTCAAATTTGCAGAAGAAGTTGGAGCAGAAATCATTGTTGGACCTGAAGCTCGAGGGTTTATCATTGGTTGCCCAGTAGCTTATGCACATGGTATTGGATTTGCTCCAGTTCGTAAAGAAGGAAAGTTACCACGTGAGGTTGTTCGCGTAGAATATGGTTTAGAATATGGAACGGATGTTTTAACAATGCATAAAGACGCTGTAAAGCCTGGTCAAAAAGTATTAATCGTTGATGATTTATTAGCAACGGGTGGAACAGTGGATGCTACAATCCAATTAGTAGAAAAATTAGGTGGCGTTGTATCAGGCTGTGCATTTATCATTGAACTAGAAGATTTAAATGGCCGTGAAAAAATTGGCAGCTACCCTGTAAAAACGTTAATTTCTTATTAATTTAAAAAGTATTTCTTTAGTACCTCTTTTATCTTTATAAAAAGAATAAAAGAGGTATTTTTATACAATTTTTTGGAAAGATTTTGTTTATATTGACAAAAAGTTCGTATATTTTTCATAATTCTACGATTTAACAAAGTAATTAGCTACTTAACTTTACATTCTATACATAATTTTTATACAATTAACTTTATATATCTAACTTCATTCAGTAGAAGTCTAGCACTTCTATACTTAGTGGATAAATGCAAGCAGTTAACCCATATGTGCGATGGTTTAAACTCTGACTGAATGAAGTTAGGCCTCCGGCGGATGCCACAGATTTTTAAAGGTAATTTTCGAGCAAGCTCGAAAAAATCTGGGCGCACGTGTTTTAAGCTGCACCGAAAGCTTGCGGCAGGTGCAAATACGCCAAGGCGAATTTGAAAAATTATTAGCAAGGTGGACAACTAATGGCGAAAGAGCAAATTTTGACGCCCGAGGACGTATTTTCGAAAGTCAAAGAGTATATGAACGATGAACATGTGGATTTCGTAAAAAAAGCGTACGAAGTTGCAAGAGAAGCACACAAGGAGCAACTTAGAAGTTCTGGTGAGCCTTATATTATACATCCCATTCAAGTAGCTGGCATTTTAGCAGAGTTACAAATGGATCCTGAAACGGTAGCAGCAGGGTTTCTTCACGATGTGGTTGAAGATACACCTGTAACACGAGATGACTTAGTGCGCGAATTTAATGAAGAAGTGGCAATGTTAGTAGATGGTGTGACAAAGCTTGAAAAAATTAAATATCGTTCTAAGAAAGAACAACAAGCAGAAACGCATCGTAAAATGTTTGTCGCTATGGCGCAAGACATTCGAGTGATATTAATTAAACTAGCTGACCGTTTACATAATATGCGTACACTAAAACACCTTTCCTCCGAGAAACAACGTAGAATATCAAATGAAACGTTAGAAATTTTCGCACCACTTGCTCATCGCCTAGGGATTTCCAAAGTAAAATGGGAGTTAGAAGATACAGCTTTACGCTATTTGAATCCACAACAGTATTATCGCATCGTAAGTCTTATGAAGAGAAAACGTGTTGAACGTGAAGCTTACTTAGAAGATGTAATGAACGAAATAAGAGACCAACTACAATTAGTTGAAATAGATGCTGATATTTATGGGCGTCCAAAGCATATTTACAGTATCTATCGTAAAATGGTCCTTCAAAACAAACAATTTAATGAAATATACGACCTACTAGCGGTTCGTATTTTAGTAGATAGTATTAAAGATTGCTATGCAGTGCTAGGAATTGTTCATACTTTATGGAAACCAATGCCAGGGCGATTTAAAGATTATATTGCTATGCCAAAACAAAATCTTTATCAATCGCTTCATACAACAGTGATAGGGCCTTATGGTGATCCGTTAGAGGTTCAAATTCGTACACGAGAGATGCATGAAATTGCCGAGTACGGGATTGCTGCTCACTGGGCATACAAAGAAGGCAAAACAGTTAAACAAAATAAAGAAAATATCGATCAAAAGTTAACGTGGTTCCGAGAAATATTAGAATTCCAAAATGAATCCTCGAACGCTGAAGAATTTATGGAATCGTTAAAATTCGATTTGTTTTCCGATATGGTTTATGTGTTTACACCTAAAGGTGAAGTGGTTGAACTGCCAGCCGGTTCTGTACCTATAGACTTTGCTTATCGTGTCCATTCAGAAGTAGGGAATCGAACAATAGGCGCTAAGGTCAATGGCAAAATGGTTCCTTTAGATACCGCTTTAAAAACTGGGGATATTATTGAAATTCTAACTTCTAAGCAATCTTTTGGACCAAGTCGTGATTGGCTGAAGATTGCCCAAAGCTCACAAGCAAAAAATAAAATTAAGCAATTTTTCAAGAAGCATTTACGTGAGGATAATATACTAAAGGGTAAAGAACTTGTTGAAAAAGAAATTAAAGCTCAAGATTTTGATCCAAAAGATGTGCTATCTTCTGAAAATGTTAAACGCGTACTCGAGAAATTAAACTTCACAAATGAAGAAGATTTATATGCAGCAGTTGGTGTAGGTGGAATTACTGCACTTCAACTTGTCAACCGTCTTGCAGAAAAGAAACGTCGAGAACGTGAAAAAGAAGAAGCGATTTCGAAAATTGTGAAAGAAATGCAAAACCCAACAACAAAAAAACGCACAGAGACTGGTGTTGTTGTAAAAGGAATTGATAACTTATTAATTCGCTTATCACGTTGTTGTACACCTGTACCTGGAGATGAGATTGTTGGTTTTATTACAAAGGGTAGAGGAGTATCAGTTCACCGTGCGGATTGCCCAAATGTAAATGAAGGCGAACATGAGAGACTCATTGAAGTGGAATGGGAACATAGTGAAATTCAGTCACGAAAAGAATATCCAGTTGATATTGAAGTATATGCTTATGATCGTCCTGGAATATTAAATGATGTTATGCATGCTGTTACTGACACGAGAGTAAATATTTTAGCTGTAACAGGGAAAGCAGATTATAACAAAATTGCTACCCTTCATCTAACAATATCTATATCAAATATAACAGCGTTGCACAAAGTAGTTGAAAAAATTAAACAACTACCTGATATATATTCAGTTCAACGAGTAATCAATTAACTTTATAGTAGAGGTAGATTAATGAGAGTAGTTATACAGCGAAGCAAACAGGCATCGGTGACTGTTGATGGGAAAGTCACTGGTGCGATTGACAAAGGATATGTCCTATTAGTTGGATTAACACATACTGATACAATTGATGATGTGAAATACGTAGCAAAAAAAGTTGCTGAAATGCGGGTTTGGGAAGATGAGGAAGGTAAAATGAATCACTCTATTATAGAACATGGAGGAGATATTTTATCTGTGTCTCAATTTACCCTTTATGCTGAAACAAAGAAAGGCAGAAGACCGAGTTTTATTGAAGCAGCAAGACCGGAAGCAGCGTTACCATTATGGGAAGCCTTTAATGACGAATTGAAAAAACATGGACTAAAAGTTGAAACAGGTGTTTTTGGTGCCATGATGGATGTTTCTTTAATTAATGATGGACCTGTAACTGTTATTGTAGAATCTAAGTAGTTAGTATCACTACGTTCTTCCATTCCATATTATAAAAGGGAATTGATTATAAAGGAGTGGAGTAATGGTAAGTGGTTTAACTAGCCCTTATTATTCTGAAACAATGAAAGGGTTTATTGGGAATTATGTAGCAGTTCAAACGACAGCAAAAACACTTCAACATGGATTTTTAACACATGTTTATCCAGATCATATTGTTTTAGATATCTGTCATGTACCTTTCTTTATCCGTACAGATGAAATTGTTTGGGTGACTTTAGGTCGACAAGTTTAACTTCATTCAGTAGAAGTATTCTGCTTCTATATGTGGTGAGAATAATTCACTGAGTTAAATCATTCTATTGGGTTTAAAATAGACTGAATGAAGTTAAAGCCTCCGGCGGATGCCACAGATTTTTAAAGGTAATTATCGAGCAAGCTCGATAAAATCTAGGCGCACGTGTTTTAAGCTGCACCGAAAGCTTGCGGCAGGTGCAAATACGCCAAGGCGTATTTGATTCAATATCTATAGAATATACACCTCTTTTCAGTCATATGTTACAAGTGACAATTAGGAGGTGTTTTTTTGTTTCAACGTGTGAATAGATTAGCAATTGAGTTACCCGAGGTTGAATATGGAGATGTGAATGCAGCATCTGCTGTACAAGAGTTGCTTGGTGGTAAATTTGGTGAAATGAGTACGTTAAATAATTATATGTATCAGTCTTTTAATTTTCGTGGAAAAGTGAAGTTGAAGCCCTTCTATGATTTAATAGCTAGTATTACAGCAGAAGAATTCGGTCATGTCGAATTAGTTGCTACAACAATAAATTTATTAAATAAAGGCGCATCATTCCCTGGAGCACCAGATCTTGCACCGCTACAAAACGGCAAAAATATGAGAAATGCGAAAGCTTTTATTGCTACAGCCCAAACTTCATCTCCACATGATTCTATGGGGTTACCTTGGACCGGAGAAAATGTATTCACAAGCGGAAATTTAGTACTAGATTTATTGCATAATTTCTTCTTAGAATGTGGTGCACGAACACATAAGATGAGAGTATATGAAATGACAGATCATCCTGTGGCAAGAGAGATGATTGGATACTTACTTGTGCGCGGTGGAACTCACATAGTTGCTTATGCTAAGGCTATTGAAATGGCAACAGGGGTCGATGTTGGAAAAATGTTACCTATACCAAATCTTGATAACCGAGTATTTGATGCTGCTAGAAAATATGAAGATCGTGGATATGGCAATGTGTTATTTACTTGGAATTATGTTGGTGATTATACAGATATCAATAAAATTTGGAAAGGTCCACATCCTCAAACAGGAGCAAAATTAATCGTTAAAGAGGGAATACCTGAAGATTCAGGTAAAGTACCGAATTTAGATGAACTACCAGAAGAATTTGCTCCAGGAATTGGTCCAGAAGAATTCCAAGCAATTGCAAAAAGATTGTTAGCAAAAATGTAAAAAAGACGGGAAATATCCCGTCTTTCTTATGTGTGCCAGGCATGGCAACTATCTAGGTGGTGGAAGTCCACTGTG
>NZ_JPVN01000009.1 GCF_000772945.1 Ureibacillus manganicus DSM 26584 | reverse complement strand
GCAAACAATGCAGCGAAAAGTAACATAGAAGGCTTCTATGTGCCCAAAGTGAGCAAACGATGCAGAGAAAAGTAACATAGAAGGCTTCTATGTGCCCAAAGAGAGCAAACGATGCAGCGAAAAGTAACATAGAAGGTTTCTATGTGCTCAAAGAGTGCAAACAATGCAGCGAAAAGTAACATAGAAGGCTACTATGTGCCCATAGAGAGCAAAAGTAATAGCGAAAAGTAACATAGAAGGCCTCTATGTGCCCAAAGAGAGCAAACGATGCAGCGAAAAGTAACATAGAAGGCCTCTATGTGCCCAAAGAGAGCAAACGATGCAGCGAAAAGTAACATAGAAGGCCTCTATGTGCCCAAAGAGAGCGAACGATTCAGTTAAAAGTAACATAGACGACCTCTATGTGCCCAAAGAGAGCAAACGATGCAGCGAAAAGTAACATAGACGACCTCTATGTGCCCAGAGAGAGCAAACGATGCAGCGAAAAGTAACATAGAAGGCCTCTATGTGCCCAAAGAGAGCAAACGTTTCAGGGAAAGGTAACATAGAAAGCCTCTATGTGCCCAAAGAGAGCAAAATCTAAAGCAAAAAGTCACATAGAGATACTCTACGTGACCGGAAATGAATAATATAATCGTATTAACTTTAAGAAACGACTTCTTTTTCTTCAACATTCAACGTACTTTTCTTCGCAGGCTTAAACACAGTAAATACAATTCCCGCAAAAATTAAGATTATACCAAGCGATTGCAATAAAGTTGGTCTAAAATCTAGTAAAATTGTATCTAATAATATGGCAACTACAGGGTCAACGAAAACTAAAACAGATATAATAAGGGTAGGAAGACTTCGAATACTGTCAAAGAACAGATAGTAAACAAACCCGGTATGTATAATCCCTGTTCCTAAAATAAATAACCAGTTCGTAGTGGTTAAATCCATAAAGACTTCAAAATTACTAAACGGAAGTAACATTACGATACCTACGATTGTTTGTAAAAATGTCGTTGCATAAGGTGATAAACCATGAATTGTTTTACTAGTAAACATCGTTAAAGCATAACAAATTGCTGATAGTATTGCCCATAGAAATCCTGAATTTAATAACTGATCAACTGATTGGAAATTTTCTATCCCAACTATAAAAATACTTCCTATAAAACAAATGACTGTAGCTAATACACCTGAAACGGTCATTTTCTCTCTTAAAAATAAAGTCCCTAAAATTAGTACGAATATGGGTGCTAAATTATAGATGGAGATCGCAATTGAAATCGACATTTCTTCAAAGGCTTTAAATAGAAACACCCAATTGAGAACTAGAAAGATCCCACAGAGAAATGTCCTTAATATTTCGTTTTTGTTCCATTTTTCTATCTTGTGTCCCCCGGTAAGATACCACATTCCACTTAAAAAAAGAGTAGCACAAATGCATCTCACAAAAACAAGTTCTACAGCTGGCACACCAGTATTAATAGTGAAAAAGCCAATTGAGCCAAATATGGCCATTGAAATGGTTAATTTTATCATCGCAGAAATATTCATAGGCTCGTCCTTCCTTTAAATCAAAAACTTTAATCTATAAAGTTATTAACTATTCTAACAATATATTTACACTCAATTATTGAGCATTAATGGCAATTTAGCAATATGAACCTTCCATTGTGGAAAATTTTAAAATAAAAAAACAACAAAAGGTACTTGTTCTATTTGTGAGATTAATGTAATCTAATTTTGAGATAGATTTAAATACATGGAAGCGGTTACTTTACCGTTCCTCGAAAAAAGGTGACATATATGGTGACAATCAGTGAATTTCGTATTGAAAAGGATTTTTTAGGAGAAAAGGAAATTCCAGTAAATGCTTATTACGGAGTTCAAACAGTTCGTGCAACAGAAAATTTCCCGATTACTGGTTATAGAATCCATCCTGAGCTAATTAAAGCATTAGGAATTGTGAAAAAAGCTGCTGCGTTAGCGAATATGGAAGTAGATTTACTAGACCAAGAGATTGGTAAATATATCGTTAAAGCTTCTGAAGAAGTGATTTCAGGAAAATGGAACGATCAATTTATCGTCGACCCAATCCAAGGTGGAGCAGGTACCTCAGTTAACATGAATGCAAACGAAGTTATTGCAAACCGCGCATTGGAATTAATGGGCCAAGAAAAAGGGAATTACAGTATTATTAGCCCGAACACTCATGTGAACATGTCTCAATCGACAAATGACGCGTTTCCAACTGCTACACATATTGCCGTTCTAAATCTATTAAATCAATTAATTGATTCTACAAGATATATGCAAAATGTATTTGTCGAAAAATCAAAACAATTTGCGGGCATTATTAAAATGGGACGTACACATCTTCAAGATGCTGTTCCAATCCTACTCGGCCAAGAATTCGAAGCATATAGTCGAGTAATTGCACGTGATATCGAACGAATCTCATTCTCAAGACAACATATGTATGATATTAATATGGGAGCAACAGCTGTTGGTACTGGATTAAACGCAAAACCAGAATATATTGAAGCAGTTACTAGAATCCTAGCTGAACTAAGTGAATTACCACTTAAAGGTGCAGAACATTTAGTAGATGCTACACAAAATACAGATTGCTATACAGAAGTATCTTCAACATTAAAAGTTTGTATGTTGAATATGTCTAAAATTGCGAATGACCTTCGTTTAATGGCATCAGGACCTCGTACAGGTTTAGGTGAAATTGTACTTCCTGCAAGACAGCCTGGTTCATCAATTATGCCAGGTAAAGTGAACCCTGTTATGCCAGAAGTTATGAACCAAGTTGCGTTCCAAGTAATGGGTAATGATTTAACAGTTTCTGCTGCTTCTGAAGCTGGACAATTTGAGTTAAATGTAATGGAACCAGTATTATTCTTCAACCTAATTCAATCGATTTCAATAATGAGTAATGTGTTCAAAACATTCACTGATAATTGCTTAAAAGGAATTCAAGCAAACGAAGAACGTATGAAGAAATATGTAGAGAAAAGTGTTGGAATCATAACAGCAATTAATCCACACGTTGGTTATGAAACTGCATCGAAACTTGCTCGTGAAGCATATACATCAAATCTGTCAATTCGTGAACTTTGTATCAAATATGATGTCCTATCAGAAGAACAACTAGATAAAATCTTAGATCCATATGCAATGACTCGCCCAGGAATTGCAGGATTCTAAAAAATTATAAGACAATAAAACCTCGCATTCTTTATATTGAATGCGAGGTTTAAATTTTATGCTTAAAAAACAACTTCACTTAAAAATTCATCACGTTGTTCAGCTGATTGTTGTTCATCGTCTAAAAGTAATACATTGCGTTCATAACCTGTTTGATTATTTTCAACGACAAATTGTAAATTTACTTTTTTCAACTCATTATTTTGAGGGCATGACCCTTTAAATTCAACAACGTGTTGTTCTTTTTGCGTTTTGAAATAAATCCATTTCTCATCTTCACAATATTGAGCAAAAGCTTCACCATAAGATTTGCTTGATTCATAAAGTTTTTGTTCTTTGATAAAAGTTATGTATTCATTATCCGTGATTTCTTCTTTTGGACCATAAACGAACCAAAAAATCACTAAAATTAATATCGGTACGATCCAAAGAAACGTCCTTTTTGAAACATTTTGCATAGCCAATTCCCCCTAAAAACTACTAAAATTATTATATCAATAGATGTCGAAATTCGCTAGAAAAGATTGATAATATCTGTATATTTACATAAAAATATAATTGTCTATAAAATTCACACTACTGAAATAGTTATTTTAAATAGCAATAACAACTCAAAAATGATCTATCTTATTTTTACTTTTCCCTATAAAACAATTTATACTAGAGTATAGAAAGAGAGGATGACATGAAGAAAGCATTATTAATCGCTGAAAAGCCATCGCTCATGCGTGACATACAAAAAGTATATAAAACGATGCATTTACCTTATGAAATAGAATTCGCTTCATTCGTTGGCCATGTTGTTGAACTGAAAGAACCACATGAATATAAATCAGAATGGAAAAAATGGGATATTAGTCTACTACCTATGATTCCTGATCGGTATGAATTTCGAATAAAAAAATCAGCCTATAAAGTGTATAAAGATATCGAACAATTACTAAAATCCAATCATTATGATTTTCTTATTAATGCATGCGATGCTGGAATGGAAGGGGAGAACATTTTTTATTCTTTTTATAAAAAGATGGGCTGTAAGCTTCCGGTTAAACGCTTTTGGACCTCACAAACGACAGACGGAGCAATTCGTAAAGCTCTTACTGAATTAATTGATGAAAATGATGGGTTAATTAGAAATTTACGTAATGCAGCGATGTATAGATCTGTGTTTGATTGGTTAATTGGGCTAAATTTAACAAGAGCGGCAACAGTAAAAGGTGGACGTATTATTAAAATTGGACGTGTCATGACACCAACACTCGCTATAGTTGTAAAGAGGGAATTAGAAATTCAAAACTTTAAGCCAGAGCCTTATTTTCAAATAGAAATAGATTTTGGATCTTTTAAAGCGTTATGGTTTGATGCTAAATCTAATGATAATAAAATCAAATCAAAACAATTGGCAGAGGAAGTTCTATCCCAAGTAAATACTCATGCAACCGTTCGAGATATTAAAACAGAGAGAAAAACGATATTTGCACCACCTTTACATTCTTTATTAGAGTTGCAGAAAGAAGCAAATAAGTTTTATGGGTTTACATCTTCTGAAACGTTGAAAATAGCCCAAAGTTTATATGAGAAAAAGTTAATTACATATCCGAGAACAGAGTCAAAACATTTACCAACAAACTTTGCTAAAACTATTGATGAAAACATCCAACATCTAAAAAACTTAGAAGATTACAAAGATATAGTTCCAGCACTACTTCAAAATAAAAAGCAGTTTGAAGATGTTATTCGTTCCAAAAAATACGTTGATGACAAAAAATTAACCGACC
Source organism: Ureibacillus manganicus DSM 26584 (assembly GCF_000772945.1). Lineage (GTDB taxonomy): Bacteria > Bacillota > Bacilli > Bacillales_A > Planococcaceae > Ureibacillus > Ureibacillus manganicus. The sequence goes on along the minus strand of NZ_JPVN01000009.1, from coordinate 158,874 downwards.
ATCATGCTATTACGTTAACGGAAGTTCCATTAGGAAAGAAAAACTTATCACCGAGTGAACTGAAAATTTATCATCTAATTGCAAAAAGACTAGTATCTATTTTTATGCCTCCATATGTAATTGACAAAACGATTGCAATCTTAGAATCGAATAATCACTTATTTAAAGCAAATGGGAATATGGTTGTCCAAAAAGGCTATACAGTATTGTATGAAAATTTTCGAAAGAAGCAGGAGCAGCCACTACCTACTCTTTCGTTAAATATGGATTTAGATATACAAAACAAAAAGATCCTATCAAAACAAACTGAACCACCTAGTCGTTATACCGATAGTACGCTTCTTGATGCAATGTTTCATGCTGGAAGATTTGTAGAAGATAAGGAGCTACAAAGAGTTTTAAAGGATGCAGAAGGAATTGGTACTTCTGCAACTAGAGCAGAGATTATTGAAAAGCTTATTACAATTGGGATGGTTGCAAGGGATGGGAAAACATTTCTAGCCACTCAATTTGGAATCGATGTCATTTCAAGTCTTGGTAATCACGATATTGTTTCACCTGTGTTAACAGCCATATGGAGTAAAAAATTAAAAGATATCGTCGATGGTCAATTGAATTCAAGCTTATTCTACAAAGAAATGCTGCAATATGTACGAGAGACGACATCTCGGTTTAACAATTTATCGATGGATGTGGAAGAAAAACAAGTAAAAGTAGTTGGTAAATGTGTAAATTGTCAAAGCTCTGTTATCGAAGGGTTTAAGACGTATCATTGTACAAATAAAGAATGTAAATTTTCCATTAGTAAAACAATTATGAAAGGTAGAATATCGATCGTTGATGCAAAGAAGTTATTAAGTGGAAAAGAAACACGTGAAATTCTTTTCACTTGGAAAAGTGGAAAAAAAGGTAAAGCAAAACTAAAGCTGCTACATGGCAAATTAGAGTTTATTTTTGCCACATCTAATTCAAAAAACTAACAATCACGTGTGTCTTTGTCTCTTTTTAGATAAGAATCTATGAATATATTGGATTAATCTTATTTGAAAGGAGGCAATATTAATGCTATTTGATCACGAAAAGGAATACAAAAAAGAACACAAAAAAGGACACAAAAAAGAACACAAACGTAAAAAGGAGCACAAAAAATTCCAACATCATGACAATAAGTGTGATAATTGTAGTGGGATGTTTAATCACGATTTTGTCAAGATTGTCAAAGTTGTAAAAAAAAGTGACTGTAAATGTCATCATATTCATCACCACTATGTGGAACACAAGTGTAAATGTCACAAGGAGCACCACCATGATGACTGCAAAAAAATGAAGCCCGACTGTAAATGTCAACATGATTGCAAATGCCACCATAAACATCACGGTGATGACATGCATGAAATGAAGCATGAATGTAAATGTCATCATAAGCATCATCATGACCATGATAAGCATGAACACCATGAATGTAAATGCCATCATAAACATCACGATGATGACATGCATGAAATGAAGCATGACTGTAAATGTCATCATAAGCATCATCATGACCATGATAAGCATGAACACCATGAATGTAAATGCCATCATAAACATCACGATGATGACATGTATGAAATGAAGCAAGACTGTAAATGTCATCATAAGCATGATCATGAAAAGCATGAACACCATGAATGTAAATGCCATCATAATCACCATGATGATGACAAGTGCCATCATAAACATCACGATGATTGGCATGACTTATATCGGAAATGTAGATGCTACGATCACAATTTCCACGATGATGACAATTACGACATGAACCATCATTGTAAATGTAAACATCAGTACCACAATGATGATAGTTGGGACCACTCGCATCATCATTGTAAGTGTCATGATGAACATCACCATGATGATTGTCACGATTACCATAATCATTGTAGATGCCAACAACATCACCATCAGGACGAAGATAGGTATGATATGATTCCTAAATGTAGATGTCATAAACAACCTCATCACGAAGATTGTCATTTCAAACACCATTGCTGCTGCCGATGTCGTTACAAGCACCATGATTGTAAATGTCATAAACAAACGCATCGCTATGAGTGTGATGACTGGTTTAATATAAATTTTAATGGCTTAAGAAACGATTTTAATACTAAACTATTAAATAACCGAAATGTACCGCTTGAAATGGTTACAACAGGTGGATCTCGAATTCCAGGTAAAACACATCAAATCGGGATTGATTATGTAGATGTTAAAAGTAGTAAGGACACTATTGTAACAGTACTAAGAGATAAAATTGACCACGTTCGTTGGTACAAATAATTAATAGATAATTGTTAAGACAGGCTATTATCCATCATCATCATGTCAAATTCTAATCTTTTGAATAGGATAGGACTAAAATGATGAAAGGATAATAGCCATAATTTTTTTAAAAAGAATATTATTTATATTTTTATTTACTCTCATATTTTTTGTTTTTGACATACAAACAGCTTGGAGTCATGCCTATGTTGTAGAACAAACTCCATTGCCAAATAGTCAACATGAAATTTCTCCAACACAGATTAAAATTACGTTCAACAGTGAAGTCGAGACTAATTTTTCAATAAAAGTTATCGATGAGGAGAATCAAGTTGTAGAAAGTGAATCCCCTAGCATAAGTGATGATCGTAAGGAAATTTCGATTCAACTCCCTACATTACTAGATGGGGTTTATAAAATAGAATACTATATTATCTCATCAAATGACGGGCACACAATCCAAGGTAGTTACAATATATTAGTAGGAAAAAACAATGAACCACTATTGAATCAAGGCAGCGGAAATTCACTGTCTAACGATACTTGGGGTAGCTCCAATGTATTAGAAATCATCATTTATGTCTTAAAGGCTCTTTATTATATTGGATTAGTTTTAGTCATTGGATGGGTTTTTTGGTGGCAAACGATTAAAAACTATTCTATTGATATTAGAAGGAAGTACCTGTTATGGGGAATCGTTCTTCAAATGGTTCATCTAGTTGGTTTAATCTCTATCATTTTAATTCAAGTTGATATTTTTACTAGCAAGGGCTTATTTTTCACACCTGGTTTCCCTTTTGATACAGGCTTTGGATTATTCTGGCTAATTTCTTTAGTACTTTCATTAATTGGATTTTTATGTTTATTTAAAAATCGTTGGATAGATTTGATATGGATTTCCATTCTGTTTATATGCAAAAGCATTAATGGTCATGCGAGTGCATTTTCATTCACTGAACTTTCGATAATATTAAATAGTATTCATTTAATTGCTGCAGCAATTTGGGCAGCTGGTTTATCATTTATTGTTATATTTTGGCGGAAGCACACACTTTATGTGAAAGAATTTTTACCCTCATTTTCGAGTAATGCACTTATTAGCTTTATCCTACTTGTGATTTCTGGAAGTATCCTGACAATTATTTACTCACCACGGTTTCCATTTATATTAGGTAGTTGGGGAATCATTTTGATTGCAAAGATATGTTTAGTGGCAATTGTTGTTCTAATAGCAAATGTGATACGGACAAGAATAAAAGGCTCCCATCTTACAATAGGTACATGGATCAGAATAGACTTTTTATTTATAATTGTTATTTTAGTAATTGTATCTGTTTTAACTTATTTGAGTCCAACACAATAACTATGAACGGACAGAAAAACACAATAATGCAAAAGATGCATAAACAAGAACTGTACAAAATGCAACAAGAGGAAGATCCGCGGCCATTCCAATCATGGGTCCCATAAGTCCGGACATTATTCCACTTGATATACCGGAAAGTAATGTTTGGTAATCTACTAAAGCACCAAACACTACACCTATAAATATTGCTACAATCGTTGAAACAATAGTGATTAGAGTATAATGACCAGGAAATCCATAGACCAAAATAGTTCCAACGGCTATCCCCATAATCCCACTACTCGTCATGGCCACATTCATTCCTAAATGGTAGCTAATCTGATACCTAATTTTTCTTAAGAACAAGTAAGAAACGGCACAAACTAAAAAGTAACTCAATAAGATAAGAATGATAAAAACACTCAAGAGAATTCACTCCTTCTAAAGTATTGTATGAATAGATTGCTAGCCTAAATCACCTTAGAAAAGGAGGTAATGTGAAATGAGTGAAATGTTTGAAAAGAATTATCCTGAATTACAGAAAGATGGAAGATTTACATCCCCTCCAAGTGGTCTACCAATGTATGAACTAAAAATGTTACAAGAATATATTCATAGCGCTAATTTACAAAATCTTGGAACTGTTCTTCCAAACTCGAAACAGCAAATGGTATTACTAAAGTTCTTTAAATCGAAAAAGAACCAATTAGTCGAAATTCATTCGTCAATTGGTGATGACATTATACACACCATTGGAAAAGTAGCAGCAATTGGTCGAAACTTTGTCATGTTAAAAACATTGTTTGTGCGATATTGGATTCCGTACCCAACAATTAAGTCAGCAAAATCACCTTTCGGAATTCCTGATGTTTCTGGTACACATCAACATGTTGCTTATGATCAAGAACTTAGAAATAAATTATTAACGAATTTTGGATCGATTGTTGCAGAAAAGGAAGTGCTGAGACAGCAATTTTATGAGGAGTTATTTGAGACGAATTTAAAAACTTGGAAAGGCACAAAAGTAACCATTTACACGAAAAAAAATACAATTGGAAAAATTATAGATGTACGTAACGGAAAAGTGCTATTAAATAATGGAAATGAAATTAGTATTTCAAAGATAAATTATATTAAACAATCTCGAATTAATTCTTTTTGGCAACGTCTTTTTTCAAAGTGGTTTACTAAAAAATCAAACAAACGCACTGCAAAATAGATACACAGTTTCGTTACCATTTTAGCTGCTTGTTTTAATAAATGTCTTTTTGTGTTATTTCCTAGTAAATTGTGCTTTCGCTTAACCCATATCTTTATTTTTTTATAGAATATGGTAAATCATTGGAAATGACGGAGGTGAATTTAAATGAAAGAGCCCATCCTTGAAGAAAATAAAGTTTTTGAGCTACTTGTAGGCGATACTATTTTATTAGTAACTGAAAGTAAACAATTAAGTATCTTAGGTCAAACGTTCCGTCCGATATTTGCAGGTGAAGTTGCCGAAGTTACAAATGGTTTCATTACTTTATTTCCTGTCATAATAAAAATGCATAATGCACCATTTTATAAATTTCCTACGCCATTAAGTTTTCCAATTGAAAAGATCGCTGTATTTACTCCTTTTGATCCGAACCGTAAAATTCCGCTAATCTAAAGTCAATTATTATTGAAAATCTATAAAAGAAAGGATGAAAAAAGTGAATAATGGACTAGAGAATATTGTAATTAATGGATTTGGAAGTCCAGATATTAATGCAGTCAGGGAGTTTGTAGTAACTCGTGAGTTTAGAGACCGTATCGATAGCAAAGCTTTACTACTTATTTCCCAGTTCCCATTTTTAATCATTGGAGAAATCCAAAATGTAATAGGGGATTATTTAATAATTAAAGCAGATGTAACTAACGTAAATGAACTCGATGATGAGATATTCCGTGTGCATGTAGATACGATTGAAGTATTTTATATTGAAACAGAAGGTAAACCACCAATTCCTGATATTCGCTACAGGAATGATCATCATGATTAGGAAATTTCATATTGTAGCTATTCCCATTCGCATCGTAGTAAACAGATTCGGTGACCATGATCCTGATGGTATGATGTATGTGTTAAAAGAGAACGAAAGTCTTGTAAAAAAACAAGTAGAGAAAAATCCTTATACACCTGTCGATTTAGTTGAACCTTTAGTCATTAGAGCGTGTGTAGGCGATGAAATTGAAGTATTGTTTGAAAACCAACTTCCTTTCAATACTGGAATGCATATTCAAAGAGCCGATTACGAAGTAATGACTGCAGATGGTGCTTTTGTTGGTTTAAATCGAGACACAACCGTTAGGAAAGGTGAAAAAATACTTTATAAATGGAAAGTATTTGAGGAAGGCATTGACTTCTTTTCCGATTTAGGAAATCCATTATCAAGTGAACTAGGTAGTAACGTTCATGGATTATTTGGGGCATTATTTGTAGAGCCAAGAGGTTCTTGGTGGACACATCCTGAAACAGGAAAACCAATCAATAGTGGTAATTTTGCTGATGTGCATAATCCACTTTTACCATCGTTTAGGGAGTTTGGGTGGTTCTTCCACGATGAGCAGGAAATTGATGACTTAACAGGTCAGGCTCCAATTAGCCCACATACATTACAACCTGAAGCAACTCATCTTATTAACTATCGTGCCGAGCCGATGCGAAATCGAGCGCGGCTTATTCAAGAAGGAGTCGTATGTCCAGATTGTGAAGGTGAGGAAGTACACCATGATTCATGGGTATTTGGAGACCCAGATACACCAATATTACGTGCATATGTTGGAGATCCTATTAAAATCAGACTTGTTCACGCTGGAGCACAGGAAACACACTCCTTCCACTATCATGTACACCAATGGTTATTTGAACACACTGATGTAGATTCTGAAATTGTAGACGTTCAGGCAGTTTCACCTCAAGCTCATTATACAGTAACTCCAATGTATGGTGCTGGAAGCTTACATGGTGCAATTGGAGATGCAATTATTCACTGTCACCTGTACCCGCATTTTGGTGAAGGAATGTGGGGGATGCAACGAAACTTTGATACGTTACAAGATGGAAGTATGTGCTACCCGAACGGTGTTCAAATTAAGGCTCTCCAGCCACTTCCAGACCGTCCGTATCCTCCAAAACCAACACCAGATAAGCCAGGATTCCCCAACTTTATCCCTGGAATACCTGGATTTAAAGCACCACGACCACCACTTGGTATTAAATATGGTAGACAGCCAACAAAAATTGAGGAAAATCACTTTGCCGAAAGACCGATTCCAGGAGCAGCTTTTGTGAATCCCGCACCACCAGATGCACCTACACGTCATTATGACATCGTTATTATGCAAGCACCTCTTGTTTATAATCGTGAAGGCTGGCATGATCCAGAAGGTAGATTTTATGTATTAAAAGAAGATTATGAAGACGTAAAGGCTGGGAGGAAGATACCTGAGCCATTGGTAATTAGAGCAAATGCGGGAGACCTTATTACATTTACCTATACGAATAAACTGCCAGAAACCATTGGGGGGAATGCATTCCAACTAGTGAATCGAACATATGAAGTAGGTATGCATGTCCACTTTGTAAAATTTGACGTTTTATGTTCTGATGGAGCGAATGTTGGATGGAACTATAACTCAGGTATAACACCAAACGAAACGATTCAATATGCTTGGTATGCGGATGTTGAATTGAAATGTGTATTCTTCCACGACCATTTATTTGCTAATGAACATCAACAACATGGTGTTTTTGCTGCAATAAATATTGAGCCAAGGGGTTCTAAATATTTCAGTCCATATTCGTATGAAATTATTAAGTCTGGAACACAGGCCAGAATTGAGCATCCAATAATTCCGGATTTCCGTGAAATTAACTTATTTGTTCACGATTTTTCATTATTATTCGACAAAGATGGAAATCCATTAAATCCTCCACCATTCCCAGGTTCACCCGATGATCCAGGAGTAATGGCGATAAATTATCGGTGTGAACCACTACAATTCCGGTTAAAAGAACCAGATTGTGATCCAGCATATGTCTTCAGTTCATGGGTACATGGAGACCCATGTACACCATTACTAGAATCGTATAACGGAGACACGGTTCGTGTCCGATTAATACAAGGTTCACATGAGGAATCTCATAGTTTTAATTTACATCGCCAACGTTGGAATATGGAACGGGGTGATTTAGATTCAAATCTTGTTCAGCAACAACACATCGCAATTGCTGATACCTTCACGTTGGAATTTAATATGGAAGGTGAAGGAGACTTCGATATGCTTTATCATTTTGGTTCTGTAGATGATATTTGGTTAGGAAATTGGGGAATATTCCGCACTTATGAAAAGAAAGTACCACATCTAATCCCATTAAGAGATAATTATTGGAATCCATTACGAGATAGAGAGAAGCCATTACCAAAACGAACAGGTAAAAAGCCTCCACGAGTTCGTGATGGTGAATATTCATATCCGAAAGATGCAATCGTTAGAAAATATGATGTCTATGCATTAAATGCGTGTATCGAATATCACAAGAATGGTGATCATGACCCGTTTGGTATCGTCTATGCTTTAAAAGAAGATGTAGATGAAATATTGTCTAGAAAGAAAAATCCTAAACCACTAATCATTCGAGGGAACGTTGGAGAATATGTAGAAGTTACACTAACCAATTTGTTAAGATGTAAAGATCATCATGAAGGACAACATGGTTATCCAGAAGTTCCTGTCGAAGCCTTTTTCCCAACATCTGATCGAATATCCATGCATGCTCAGCTAGTTGAATATGATGTTCGAAATTCTGATGGTGCTACAGTTGGATTCAACTATGACCAGACGATTGGACCAGGGGAATGTATCACCTATAGCTGGTATATCGACCAAGACATCGGTTCAGTCAATCTTACAGATATGGCTGATGTTCGAAATCATAGACACCACGGAGCGTTTGGCATGCTTATAGCGGAGCCTAGAGGATCTAAATTCTTAGATTCTAAAACGAGAGAGCACACTGATACAGGTGAGCAAGTAATCATTTCAAATCCTATGTTACCTGAATTTAGAGAATATGCATTAATAATGCACGATGGTGTAAGGCTTCTAGATAAGAAGGGTAAATTAATCATTGACCCTAAACCACTAATATTTAAAGATGTTGAAGTAGAACTTGAAGAAGAAGTACCAGACTTTGAAGATCAAGGTTCTAGAGGATTTAACTACCGTTATGAACCATTTAGAAGTCGTGTAAAGAAATTTAGAGATATTCATAAAGTATTCAGTTCAAAGGTGTTTGGAGATCCATGTACACCAGTCTTATTAGCGTATCCCGGTGATCCAATTACCATTCGGTTAACGCATCCTGCAGATAGACCTAGAACACGAACATTTGTTATACATGGTCATAAATTCTTAAGAAGTGAAGATGATCTTAATTCCACAATCATTTCTGAAAGGCCACAACTAACAGTCGGTTCAAGTGATGATTTGCATTTGTTTTACGGTGCTGGTGGCCTTTTAAGCAAACCAGGAGATTATATGTATCGTTCAGGAAATATTCGTTGGGATATTGAGTTAGGAATGTGGGGGATTCTACGCGTATTAAATAGAAGAACTAGATCTCTAGCACCATTAAAGAAAACAAGTGGAAAAGTAAAACTATTAAAAGAAAATCATTCAGCTAAGTTTGTTGAAACCGATGAAAAAAGACTTGGTTTGTTATTACTGGAGTCTTCTAATCGGAATCAGGGTGAAGGTGGTCTATTATGATTAAATGTAATCTATGCTATCAGTACCAATGTTTCTGTAATCAGACTGTTCCAGTTAATCCAGTTGACTTATTTGGTTCACCATTTGATTGTAGAAAACAACTGAGAACAAAGAGATTTACTTCACCAAATAGTCCATTACCTCAAGATCAATTAGATGAGTTACAAGCTTGTATTGAAGCAATTAACCATATACTCAGGTCCTTAGGTACTGAAAGTGTTCCAAATAATACGAGGCAACTCCAACTACATTTTCTTGATTTAAAAGGGATTAGTGTAAAAGCTAATATTTTATGTGATTTTGGAATTGCAGAAGATGAAGCCTCTCTAGTTAACGCCGAATTAATTGACATTGAGGACATCACCGAAGCGGATGATGTAGAGTTGGAAATAATGATGGCAGCGAAAATAAAGAAAACAAGAAATAGGAAAAAAGGAAACGAAGATCACTCGAAAGTGAATTCACCCAAGATACTTTTGAAAAAAGGTAAACTTGCAACTGCTGGGCGTGATTTTGTTCAAATTAATCCTGTAGGTAGTGCGCTGTTTATACTGTATAGTCGCCTTCATTCTATTACAAGACACGAATGTGATGAAGAAGAACGAGACCCTAAATTTATAAATTCTGACCAGGAAACAAGACGAGAACTTGCGTTTAACTTTGGCGAATATGTATCGAAAAACTCAGATATTGAGAATCTATTCTTCGGGATTCCTTTATACAAAGCTTTAAATAAATATGTTGGTAAAGAAGTAAAGATACTAACAATAGACGAGTTTTTTTCAGGAACGTTAATTGATGTAAATGAAGGAAGAATTCATATTCAAAATAAAAAGACAAAAAGTGAAATCGACATTGCGTCCATTTGTTATTTAAAAGTACTCAATTTAAAATAAAATTGAACTTGATTAGTAATATTTTCAATCTAGTAATTTGCTAAAAAAATTATATAATGAATTAGGAAATCCTATTAGTTTGTAAGGAATAACTTAAAAATCGTGTACATATGTGTATTGGTGTACACGGTTTTCTTTTGACAGGCGAACGTGGATGGGCAATTATGCAACCAGGTTGTGCAAACCTACATATTATATAATGACTTGTAACGATAACACTAAGTATGATAAGATTTTAATTATTTTTTATTTGTACTATTGACGTAAGAATATAAAGTTTGTACACTGTGATAAGTCAAATGTTTTTTCAGAAAATACAATTTAGAAAAGTAAGGATCTGGTGAAATGATAGTATGTAAATTTGGTGGTACTTCGGTTGCGAGTGCCGAACAAATCAAAAAAGTAGCAAACATTGTGAAGTCTAATCCTGAAAGAAAAATTATTGTAGTGTCTGCACCTGGCAAACGCTATGGTGATGACATAAAAGTAACAGATCTTTTAATCGATTTAGCAAATGCTGCACTTAAAAATGGCGATGTAGAAGGAAAACTTCAAAATGTTGTAAACAGATATAAGACAATTGCGGATGATCTTGGGTTAGATCAATCCATTTCAAATATCATTACACAAGATTTACGTGAACGTGTCGATTCAGACAAATCGAATGTTGATTTATTTGTTGATAGCTTAAAAGCAAGTGGAGAAGATAATAATGCAAAATTAATTGCTGCTTACTTTAATTCAATCGGACTATCTGCGAAATACGTAAGCCCACAAGAAGGATTAGTGGTAAACAATCCACCAGAACGTACGGTTGCTCTACCTGAAGCATTTGAAAATTTAAATAAAATGAAGAATAATGAAGAAATCATTGTCTTCCCTGGATTCTTCGGCTATACAAAAGAAGGTACTTTGAGAACTTTCGACCGCGGAGGCTCAGATATTACTGGTTCAATATTAGCAGCAGCAGTAAAAGCTGATCTATATGAAAACTTTACAGATGTTGACTGTGTATTTACGGCAAATCCTAAAGTTGTTAAAGACCCAGTTGGTATTGAGGAAATTACTTATCGAGAAATGCGGGAACTTTCTTATTCAGGTTTTTCTGTCTTCCATGATGAAGCCCTAATGCCTGTATTTAAACTAGGTATTCCGGTAAACATTAAAAATACGAATAATCCATCAGCACCAGGAACAAAAATATTACCAGCAAGAACAACTTCATCTAGTCGCCCTGTAACTGGTATTTCTGCTGATAGTGGTTTTTCAACACTATATGTTTCTAAATATTTAATGAACCGTGAGATTGGTTTTGGACGAAAATTACTCCATATTATTGAAGATGAGCATATTTCTTATGATCATACTCCATCAGGTGTAGATGATATTTCTGTAATTATTCGTTCAAATCAAATTACGCCGGAAGCTGAAGAAAGAATTGTTAAACGTATAAAAGAAGAATTACACGCAGATGATGTATACTTCCGTCATGGGTTTTCTATGATTGTTATCGTAGGTGAAGGTATGCGCAATAACACTGGACTTGCTGCTAGAGCTGCTTCTGCTATTTCGAAAACAGGATCCAATATTGAAATGATTAATCAAGGGTCTTCAGAAGTAAGTTTAGTATTTGGCGTATTATCAGATGTTGAGAACGAAGTATTAACTGCTTTGTATGGTGAATTTTTTACGCCCATAACAGTTTATTAAAATAAATTTTCCAAAACTCTGTATGTGATATTAACTCATACAGAGTTTTATTTTTATGCCAAATAATATTAGTTATTTGCGTGGAAGTTAGCAGGGTGGTATGGTTTAGACCGTTATGTATTGCAAAAACTAGGTACACCTTGGGGGAACTTAGAAAAGGAATAGTTTAAAATAGTATGTTTAAAATTAACAAATAATTGTAATAGTAGGTGAAGATATGAATGTAGTATTTGTATTAACTAAAACTAGTGAAGAAGTTTTAGAAATGGTTTCGAATGATGTAGCCGGTCTACTTGCTGCAGTTCAGGGAGAAAATGTGACTTTTCCCTTTGGAAGTTATAAATATGATTTTCATACGTTGGACCATTATTTAGAAAATGAGGTCTTTCGCCAAGAACTTGTCATTTACTTAAAAGAAGAATAATATAAACACGTTGTGTGGAAAGATGACACAACGTGTTTATTTAAACTCTAAATGAAAGCTAAGAATTGAGGTGTATTTTTGGTACATTTATTACTAATTGGAATCATACTATACATTGCCTTTTATATACTTGCAAAATTAAGAGTCTCTACAAGAATCACCAAAACAATGCCTATTATCAATTCAATTTTATTAATACTTTTAATTATCGTCGTACTTATTAAATCAGGACTTATAAGGGTGTTGGCAATGTTTGTTGGCACTGTGATTGCATTAATAACAGAATTCTTAGGTTCATATTTTTAACGAAATAATTTATTGAAAACAATTAAAAGATGGTGGCATTTTATTGTTTCAATAATTTCTTAATGTCAATTATTGTTTGCAAATGCATACCTTCATGGAAAATTGTACGAATTAAAACTTGTTCAATTGTAAACATGCCCATTTCGGTAGTAGGGAATTCTTCTTCAAGTCTGTGACCATATAATTCTTTTATTTGATCTGGTTGGGATTTCAGTAATTTCTTTAGTTCTTCTAAAGATGGTGTTTCTTTCGTAAAATTAAGTGGCGATGTTCCATAGCCAAACCAAGTTCGAAATTCATCAGGAACTTGGGTTTTTTCTTTAGTTAAAAACTCAATCCATAAAAATTGATCTAAATAAATATGTCCTGCATTCCAACGAACATTGTTATTAAAACCTATAGGTATAATATCTGCAGATGATTCCGAAATATCTTCTAGTAAAAATAATACATACTCACGATAACTTTTTAATTGGTTAAATAGAATGTCATGTCGTTTTTCCATTACTCTTAAACTCCTTAAAAACTTGATAGTATAATAATTAGTTATATAATTGAATTTTCCTTTAAAGAATTTTAAATTTTATTTATTTTTTCAAGTTTACATCCATTCAAAATCCTATTTTTGTACAACATTGAGAAACATTGATATAATTTTTATGCTAATAACAATGAAAGAGGTAGATAATATGAACGCTTACGATGAATACATGAAGGGTATTGTTCAACCAATGCGTCAGGAGTTAGTGAATGTTGGTTTCACTGAATTAACAACTCCGGAAGATGTAAATGAATTTATGGCTACAGCTAATGGAGTTTCTTTAGTGGTAATTAACTCAGTATGTGGTTGTGCTGCTGGATTAGCTAGACCTGCTGTTCGTGAGGCTATAGAAGAAGTGAAACCGGATCATTTAGTAACGGTATTTGCTGGACAAGATCGTGAAGCAACTGAAGCAATGCGCGGTTTCTTTGAAGAAGTGCCACCCAGCTCACCATCAATAGCTATTTTAAAAGATGGTCAATTAGAATACTTTATCCCACGTGACCAAATTGAAAATCACCCTGTTGAACAAATTCGAGACCATCTTGCTGGTGTATTAAAACAAACATGCACGAAGTAACAGTTGTCACAACAGCGGGAAGACCAGATGACGAATCACTTAGACTTGCACAATTTGCATGTGAGGAACTTGAACTTCCTTTTGTGCAAAGAAAAAAGCGTTCAGTAGCAAAAATTAGTGAGCTACTGAACGCTAATATTATTGTTGCAGGTAAAAACCGATATGAATATTATCCTGTTGGCGCCAAAAATGCGTTCTTTTTTCACCCGAATTCTGCTGCTTTCCGACTTAAACGTATTGCAAGAGGAGAATCCGATCCTTTTTTAGAAGCTTGTAAACTATTACCAGGCGATTCATATTTAGATTGTACGTTAGGCCTTGGCTCTGATGCCATCGTTGCAGCTTATGTCGTTGGAAAAAAGGGAAAAGTAATTGGTCTTGAGGCAAATCAAAATGTTGCGTTTATCGTAAAACAAGGAATGCAAAGCTATGATTTTTCAGAACTTCCTTTAACATCGAGTATGAGAGATATTGAAGTAATCTGTGCAGAAGCTGTAGATTTCTTAAGTAAGCTTTCGAATGAGTCAATTGATATAGTCTATATGGATCCTATGTTTGAAGAAATAATAGAAGAATCAAATAATTTTGAACCACTCCGCGATGCAGGGAGTCACTATCTGTTGACAAGACAATGGGTCGAAGAAGCGGTAAGAGTTGCTAGGAAAAGGGTCGTATTAAAAGCTCATTACAAATCATCTTATTTCGATCAATTTAGCTTTAAACGAGATATTCGTCTTACTTCAAAATTCCATTATGGCATTATAGAAAAATATTAAATCCACGAATTATTTTCTTTTCTTATTAGGCTCTAGTATTGCGGATTTTTTTACTACCTTTTCTAATTGAATATGAACGTGGACATGTTTTTCATTAATTCGATCTACTTTGACTACAGTTCCTTTTCTTCCTTTTATCTGAATATTTTCGTTCTCTGAAGGAACTGTTGTTGTTAACTTACTCATAATTAAAGCTTTGTTTTCATAAAAAGTAACATTATACATTCTATTATTCTCCTTTATCATGTAGTGTGGATTATGATAAATTTTATGATTTGGAATGAAATATATAACCATTGAAAATAGAATTCGATAGATTTTTTTATAAAAGCATGTTACAGTAAGTAGGTGCTATTTTTGAGTAGCAATAAATAAATTTGGCGTTTCGCTAATGTTTTTGAAGACACTTATTCATACTGGAGCAAGTAAAGGCTTGCAAGGATGCAAAAGTAGGTTGGGTTTGCATTGCTTAAGTTAGAGAGCGTTTTAGTGGGATTTTACCGCGGTAAAGACTTTTCATATAAAATTCCCCTGATGATAGGGTTGAGACTTAATTTATTTATAAGAAATACTCAGGAATACTAAAGGGGTGCTCGAATATTCGGGCACCCCTTGTCTAATTGCTTTAAAAAAATAATTTATGAGTTCAATAATTAGCTATTAGATGTAAAGCATAATGAAGTTAAGTAAGCAATTAATAAAACAAAACCAAAACCTGCTGCTATTTCATACATTTCCATAGAAGTGGACCTCCCTTTAAAAAAACAATTGTATTTACAACTATTATTTTACAATGAAATACTGAAAGATGAAACCTTTTAATGCTATAATCGTAATAATAAGTAGAATTTTTGAAATTTTTAAGACTCGAGGTAATGTATATGAAGAAATGGTTACAAAAGATTATCGTCATTTTCGTTGCATTCATTACTTTTGGTATTATATCACCAAGTCATGAAATCTGGGAACTCTTAGATCACGATCAATCTGCTGATTCGAAAAGTGAAATTCCTAATAATTCAGTTAACGATCATAGTATTGTCGAACATGATAATTATCATTCAGATTCCAACGATGAATCTTATATTGAAACAATCGTTAGTCAAGCGAAAGAGAAATCATATGTTAAATTTGGCTCAAGAATAGCTCCAGTCATTGGAAATGAGTTTGAAAGTTATATTTTCCCGAAAATTGAGGAAGTAATTGAAGGGAAACTTGCATCTGTAGATTCTGAATCTCTGAAATACATAAAAATAACAGAACAACCGAGCGGCAATTATAGTGAAAAAATTTTTAATCTTTCAGATGGAATATCTGGAAAAGATTTAATTCGATTTCATGTGAGAACTGAGAAAAGACCGCAAGAAGGGTACTATTATAATTTCCATTACCACACAAATGATGATCAATTTGTAGCCCATCACAATGTTGGAGATATATATTGGTCAAAAAATACACCACCAAAATGGTTGTCATAAAATATTTAAGCTACAACTCCCACAAAAATTTATTTGGGATTGTAGCTTTTTTATTTTGTCCTTATTCTCTGCGTTTATGTACAGTATAGTTCTTTTGTACCATGTTGTTTGAAGTCCAATATTCCTTGTAATCTAATACGAAGGAGTGAATAATTTACTATAAAATAGTAAAAAAGTGTTTATTTTCTTTGTTACTTATTGTAAAGTTAAGATAGTTAGATTAGGAGTTTTATAATGTTATATGTATGAAAACAAAATATTATGATGGCTATAGGGAAATGAGGTAAGTTAAGGTGAGTGATTTTCTTGATGAAAAAAGTTTAACGAAGCTTGAAATCCTAAAGCATAATATACAAAAAATCAGTTTAATTAGCAAAGTTTCTACCATTATCATAGTGTTTTTATTAGTTACTATGTCATTCATTTCAAAAGAAACGATGCTTATAAATATTTGGACGTTTTCCTTCCAAATGATTGTATATACTCTTTTGATACTATTCAATATTTTTGTTTACTTTATAACAGATATTAAAAAAATTAGGATTTCAGAGCAAAATACAAAAAGAGTAGATCTTTTTATTAGTTTTTATGTTGTCACACTTACATTTCTAGGATCACTAATTACAATTAGTGATCATGGATTTTATAATCAGCTAATGATTTATACATTAACCCTTTGTATTACATGTTCAGTAATTGTGTTACGCGTTCACCAGCTGATTATTTCTATGCTAATTTCAAGTTTTACAATTTTATTGGGACTTTATATTCAAAATTATGATACTGAATTATTCAAGCAACAAGTAGTGTACATTCTTTCACTAATTCCTATTACTTTTTTTATCTCGCGTTCGTTTTATTATTCCTTTCATCGCTCATTGAACTTTCAATCAGAACTTATTAAAGAAGCTCATATTACTCGTGATTTAACTAGGAAGTTAAGGGAAGCAAATCGGAAATTAGAGTTACAAGCGAATTTAGATCCTTTAACCAATTTGTTTAATCGGAGAGCTTTTGACCAGTATGTTTTACACTTAGAAAAAAAAGCGAATCATGAGTCTTTTTTATTTACAGCAATTATGGTAGATGTAGACTGTTTTAAGTTGTATAATGATACGTATGGACATACAGAAGGTGATAATGTCTTAGCTAGAATAGGACATCAATTGTATGATCTCTCTTACAAATATGGCTGCTTTGCCTCAAGATGGGGTGGAGAAGAGTTTACACTATTACTCATAAACCATTCAGAAGAATGCGCCAACCAAATTTGCCAAGAGATTATTAATAATGTAAAAGACCTAAAAATAGATCATAGTTCTTCCCATATTGAACCATATGTAACAGTTAGTGTGGGAGCATGTACGACAGTCATACAAAATTCATTTGAAATTAAAACTAGCATTCGAAAAGCAGACGATTTGCTCTATATTGTAAAAGAAAATGGACGTAATTGTTTTGTACATCGTCAATTAGTAGAAGCGTGATTGCTCATCTTATGTACATAGATGAGCATTTATTTTTTCATTCTATAAAATTAGAATATATATAAAAGTAGAAAATTTTACTAGGAGTGATATTATGACTCATCCCGAAATGGCATATTTGAATTTACTAACGCACATTTTAGACAATGGAGTTAAAAAAGAAGATCGAACTGGAACTGGTACAATTAGTGTTTTTGGCTATCAAATGCGATTTGACTTAAACAAAGGATTTCCTTTACTAACAACAAAACGTGTTCCTTTTAAATTATTAGTAGCTAGTGAATTGCTATGGTTTATAAAAGGGGATACAAACATTCGTTATCTATTACAAAATAATAATCACATTTGGGATGAATGGGCCTTTGATAAATGGATAAAATCTGATGAATACGATGGTCCAGATATGACGAATTTTGGTTTGCGTGCAGCAAGTGATGAGGAGTTTGCAAAAACCTTAGATGAACAAATGAAAGTATTTACAGAAAAAGTATTAACAGATGATGAGTTTGCTGCAAAATTTGGTAATTTAGGACCTGTATACGGGAAACAATGGCGTTCTTGGCCTTCCGAAAAGGGAGAAACCGTTGATCAATTAAAAAAAGTCATTGATATGATAAAAACGAATCCTGATTCAAGAAGACTAATAGTCTCTGCGTGGAATCCTGCTGAAGTAGATGACATGGCTTTACCACCTTGCCATACACTTTTCCAATTCTATGTAACAGATGGCAAACTATCTTGCCAGCTATACCAACGCAGTGCAGATGTTTTTCTTGGCGTTCCATTTAATATTGCTTCCTATGCGCTGTTAACTCATTTAATTGCACATGAATGCGGTTTAGAAGTTGGTGATTTCGTTCACAGCTTTGGTGATGCTCATATTTATTTAAATCATTTAGATCAAGTGAATGAACAACTGTCACGGGAACCACGCGAATTGCCGAAGCTTGTTATTAACCCAGAAAAGAAATCAATTTTTGATATAGAATTAAGTGACTTAACAATGGAAGGATACAATCCACATCCAACAATTAAAGCACCTGTTGCTGTATAAAAAATAAAGTGACTTTCAATAAAAGTCACTTTTTTTAATGCAATATTTATTTCCAAACGGATTTGACACACGACATATTCACAATTATGTGCAATAGCGCTTAATTTTAAATATGTCGTGTGTTTAAATACGCTTTATCTATGCTTGTGATCAAAAACGGATACAAAGTTTAAAATATATTGAAATAAATTCAGTGTTTCAAATCTTTCAGTCTGTAGAAACATTGTTCTTATTTAGATCCCTCATAATATCCTGTACATCTTTGACAAGGTGTATATTTTTTAGTGGATGATTTTTTAAAGCTTGAAGTGCACCTTCACCACCTAAATAAAATTTTGTATTTGGATGAATTGATGCAAATCGATCAAGCTCTTTAATCATCTTGAAATTATCTTTAAAAGGATTTGTCGTTATCGCCGATAATAATACTATTTTAGGACTTTTCAGTTCAACTGTCGATTGAATAGCAGTAGGTGCTGGGGATGGCCCTAACATAATCGGACTATAACCAAGTAATAAAAACTGTAACAATAAGATGTGGACTGGAATTTCATGACGTTCATTAGGCAAACAACTACCAAGTATAATCGGAGCATTTTCTTTAACTTGATAGTCACGTCTTAAACTTGCTAAAAAGTCCCGTACCGTTTGACTTGAAATCGCTTCTTGGTATTCACTCCATTCCCCAGAAGACCAACGATCACCAATTTCTTTCAGAAAAGGTACGATACAATCCTCAATGAGTTCGTTCATGCTCAGAGAATGATGTGCGGTTTTTAAAAGTGTTAGAACATTTGCTTCGTTCCCTTTTGAGCCTTCTTCTAACAGTTGGTTAATTAAATGTTTTGTATAAGGATTCGTCTTCTGATCGCCTTGGTCTTCAAAAAAGAGTTGTACATTTTTTTGACTCGTTCCTTCACTCAAAATTGAAATGGCTTGTTTAATGGTCATCCCTTCATTGGTTAATTCTTTCATCCTTTGTAACAATTCCACTTCTTCATAGGAATAAACACGATACCCGTTGTCTAATCTTTCAGGTTGGATAAGTCCATATCTTTCTTCCCACTTCCGTATAACTTGTTTTGACAATCCAGTTAACTCAGCTACTTGCTGAATTGTATACTGTATTTTTGCGTTCTGTTTAAACATTCGATCAACCTCGATTTGTTTTCGATATTCAACTTAGCTAATTATAACAATACATTATACATGCCTTTGACAAAAAGTTATACAGTTTATTTAGTATTTTCCCCAAATTTAAGGAATTCCAACAATTATTTTGTTTAATTTGGAAATTTTAGTTGCTTTTCAATTAACGGAACGTATAATGTTTGTATAAGGTATGTATAATCTTTTAAAAGGTTTACTGGGGGGAAAAAATGATGAAAAATAAAAAAATTGTAGTAATTGGAGCGGGACCAGGGGGATTGGCAGCTGCTATGCTGCTTTCATCAAAAGGGTACCAAGTTCAAGTGTATGAGAAACAAAGTTATGTTGGTGGAAGAACAAGTTCAATCCATCTTGGTGAATATACTTTTGATATGGGACCGACATTTTTGCAAATGCTCTATATTATAGAAGAAGTTTTTGAAGCATCATGGCGTAATATTTATGATTATGTTGAAGTGACTGATCTTGATCCGATGTATCAACTTGTATTTGATAACAAAAAAATGGTTATGACTCACGATAGAAACAAAATGGTAAAACAAATAAGAGAACTATTTCCTGGAAATGAAGATGGATACGATCAATACCTTCATAAAACAGGGAAGAAATTAGAAAAATTAGGACCTGTTTTGCAGTCAGACATGAATAAGTTTACAGATTTATTGCAAACGAAAGTTTTAAAAGCATTACCAGAGTTAGAATTTGGACGGTCATTAATGGAAACATTATCTAAATTCTTTAATGAGGAAGAACTAAAACTTGCATTTACATTTCAAGCGAAATATTTAGGAATGTCCCCTTGGGAGAGCCCAGGAGCATTTTCAATTCTTTCTTACATTGAACATGCTTATGGAGTTCAATATATAAAAGGCGGACTAAATCAGTTGACAAAAGCAATGGCAAAAATCATTGAGGAAAATGGTGGTAGAATTTTCTTAAACAGTGGCGTAAGGAAGCTTTGGTTAGATAAAAAGAAAGTAAAAGGTGTTATTTTAGAATCTGGAGAACATGTTGAAGCTGACGATACAATCATTAACGCGGATTTTGCAAATGCCATGACAAAACTTGTTGAACCAGGTGTATTAAAAAAATATTCGCCTGAAAAGTTAGAAAAGAAACCTTATTCTTGTTCAGCAATGGTTATTTACCTAGGTTTAAACCGAACTTTCGATTTACCACATCACAATATTATATTTTCCTCCGATTATCGTAAAAATGTAGAAGAAATATCAAATTCAAAAATATTATCCGAAGATCCGTCCATCTATGTTTTGAATGCAAAAGCAACAGACCCAACAGTCGCGCCAGAAGGGAAGTCAACCCTTTACATTATGGCTCCAGTTCCAAATAATTTTAGTGAAATCGATTGGAATAAGGAAGAAAAGAACTTCCGTAATTTAATGTTAAACATTGTACAAGAAAGATTAGGAATTGAAGACATTGAAGGTTATATTGAAGTCGAAAAAATAATTTCGCCAAAAAGTTGGGAAGAAGATATTCATGTATATAAAGGGGCTTTATTTAATCTCGGTCATCAACTAACCCAAATGCTCTATTTCCGCCCACACAATAAGTTTCAAGAATTACAAAATTGTTGGTTAGTTGGTGGGGGAACCCATCCTGGTAGCGGACTACCAATTATAATTGAATCAGCACGTATAACATCTAACGGGATTTTAGAAAAGTATGGTCGTACAAGAATCGCTTCGAAACCATTACCAACCCCTTACTATGAAAATGAATACAAAAATCGTGGATTCAGAGAAAATACTTATCATCCTGGTATGATGAATCATTAAAACTATTAATCTATAGCTAGCAAAATAACAAGATGTACGTATTAACACTTTCTTTTTAAAATGCTCAATCGTTTCAATGCTTTGAATTTCTTCTTATAATTTGTATTATTAATATACAGCCAAAAATGTTAGGAGAAGAAAAATGATATCACTTATCGTAGCTCATGATATAAACCGAGTTATTGGTTACCAGAACCAAATGCCTTGGCATCTCCCAGGAGAATTAAAATATTTCAAAGAAACAACAATGGGAAAACCAATGATAATGGGCAGAAAGACATTTGAATCCATTGGTCGACCATTACCAGGAAGAAAAAATATTATTGTAACGAGAAATAATGCATACCAACAAGATGGTGTTGAAGTTGCCACAAGCTTAAACGAAGCGTTAGAGAAAGCTTGCGAAGCTGAGGAAATTATGATTATCGGTGGTGAGGAAATTTTTAAATTAGCTTTACCAATAGCCGATCGACTCTACATCACACATATTGAACATGAATTTAATGGTGACACATTTTTCCCGCAGTACGGCGATGATTGGACACTTACTTCATGTAGCGAACCTATTGAAACCAATCAAGGTTATACTTATAAATATTGTATATATGATAAGAAATAAAACGAAGATAAGGAAATGCGTCTTACTGGTTCGAACAGTAAGACGTATTTTTTATTTAAAAGAATTTTTAAAATATTGAAACTTATTGTAACCAGTTTCCGTATATATGGTAACAACTGCTAATACTGGTTTGGAGGTGGTGAAACTGATCTTCGGTATAGAAATACAAACAGTGTATTTAACTACTTTAATTGTAGCGGGATGTATTACTGTTCTTTATATTCTTTTCTCCGATGCTTTAGACGGAGTAGTAGATGGGATTTTATTCTTTAATCCTTCAGTGATTTTGGCATTTATAACAATTACTTCTGCAAGTGGTTATTTATTAGAACAGTTTAGTCCAATGTCGAGTCTCCTTGTTTTAATCATTTCAAGTACGCTATCTGCAATTCTTAGTAGTTTGCTCTATTTCTTCATCCTTGTTCCTCTAAAATCTGCCGAGGTCTCACTAGCTTATACGGAGCAATCGTTAGAAGGCCAAATTGGGAAAGTAATTGTACCGATTCCGAAAGATGGATTTGGTGAAGTAGTGATTGAAACGGCAGCCGGTATTATTTCGAAGCGTGCAACTGGATTTGATAACGAAGCCATCGATTACAATGATGAAATACTGATTATTGAGGTTAAAGATGGCACGCTTCATGTGAAAAAGTACCAATCGCCATTCAAATAAACCGTAAAGGGGAAATTTTATGCAAATGGAAATGTTAGTTATTATTGGGATTGTTGCGTTTGTAATCTTAGCAATTATTGGGATTTATATTGCAAGATATAAAACAGTCGGTCCAGATGAAGCACTTATTGTAACAGGTAGTTTCCTAGGTTCTAAAAATGTTCATAAAGACGAATCGGGAAATCGCGTAAAAATTATTCGTGGTGGAGGTACTTTTGTATTTCCAGTATTCCAACAAGCTGAATACTTAAGTCTATTATCTAGTAAACTAGAAGTAACAACACCAGAAGTATACACAGAACAAGGTGTTCCAGTGATGGCAGATGGGACTGCAATTATTAAAATCGGTGGTTCAATCTCAGAAATTGCTACTGCTGCAGAGCAATTTTTAGGAAAGAAAGTATCAGACCGTGAAAACGAAGCAAAAGAAGTATTAGAAGGTCATTTGCGTTCGATCCTAGGTTCAATGACTGTAGAAGAAATTTATAAAAACCGTGACAAATTCTCTCAAGAAGTACAACGAGTCGCATCTCATGATTTAGCGAAAATGGGACTACTAATCGTTTCATTTACAATAAAAGATGTTCGCGATAAAAATGGTTATTTAGATTCATTAGGAAAACCGAGAATTGCTCAAGTGAAACGTGATGCTGATATTGCTACAGCTGAGGCTGAAAAAGAAACACGTATTAAAAAAGCCGAAGCGGAAAAAGAAGCTCAAAAAGCTGAATTACAACGTGCGACTGAAATAGCCGAAGCGGAAAAAGAAAATCAATTAAAAGTAGCAGAATTTCGTCGTGAACAAGATATTGCAAAAGCTCGTGCCGACCAAGCCTATGAATTAGAAACGGCAAGAGCAAAACAAGAAGTAACAGAACAAGAAATGCAAGTGCAAATTATTGAACGTCAAAAGCAGATTGAGTTAGAAGAAAAAGAAATTTTACGTCGTGAGAAGCAATATGATTCAGAAGTTAAGAAAAAAGCAGATGCTGATCGTTATGCAATCGAACAAAATGCTGCTGCCCAGAAAATGAAAGAATTAGCACAAGCAGATGCAGAAAAATACCGTATCGAAGCTCGAGCAAAGGCAGAAGCTGAAAAAATTCGTTTAGACGGTCTTGCAAAAGCTGATGCTGAACGTGCACAAGGGGAAACAGAGGCAGAAATTATTCGCTTAAAAGGTCTAGCTGAAGCGGAAGCAAAACGCAAAATTGCTGAAGCATTTGAACAATACGGTCAAGCAGCTGTCCTTGATATGTTAGTTAGAATGCTTCCTCAATATGCGAAAGAAGTTGCAAGTCCTCTTGCAAACATCGATAAAATCACTGTTGTCGACACTGGTAATGGTGAAGGAGGCGGCGCAAATCGCGTAACTTCTTATGCAACGAACTTAATGTCAACTTTACAAGAGACATTAAAAGCATCATCAGGGATCGATGTGAAAGAACTTATTGAAAACTTTGCTGGAAAACGATCAATCGCTAATACGATTGAACTAAAGCAAGAGGAAAAAGAAGTAGAACAAGAAGAAAAAGAAAAAGTTGAAGTATAAACTTAAATCTTAATTTGGCTAACAAGAACGTAGCCATATCTATAATAAAGGAGTCACGAAAGAATTGTTTCGTGACTCCTTTAATCATTTTAAATTAAGTAGACTATGACGCAAGTGACCATACACCCGCAACCAGCAATAACGAATAAATGCCATATTGCATGATTGAACGGTAGTTTTCTCCACATATAAAAAATAGCTCCAAAAGTAAACAATAAGCCTCCAGCTAATAACACAGTAAACCCGTCAAACTGTAAAAATTCATATAAAGGTTTAATAGCAAAAATAATAAGCCAACCCATCATTATATATAATATCAATGAAAAGGTTTCGAATTTATGAATAAATAAACATTTAAAAATAATACCAAAAATTGCGATACCCCAAACAATGCTAAGTAGTACAATTCCTAGCGTTCCTCCAATTGCTATTAATAAAAAAGGTGTATAGGTTCCGGCAATTAATACGTAAATGGAAGAATGATCTAAGATAGAAAACAATTTTTTATATTTTTCAGGCATACTATGTAAAAGAGTCGACATTAAAAATAGCAATACAAGAGATGCTCCAAAAATGCTATTTGATACAACTTGAACAGGGTCACCTGTATGAGCGCTAAGTATAATTAGAACAACACATGTAGGGATACTGATAAGGAGACCTAATCCGTGTGTGATTGCATTCCAAAGTTCTTCTTTAAAATTTTTATAGTCAAATGCATTAGTTTTATTCATGAAAATCCCTCCGATAATGTTACTATACTGAAATATTAAAGGGATCAATACTATCATTTGTCACATATTGCTTGTTAATATTGTCATGAATCATCCAATTTTCACTGTGGATATGTGCATTTTTAACAAATCTAATTACATTTGTCATATTTACAGTGATTATTAAAAATAATTATAATAAAGTATGCTATTAAAGGATGTGTAATATTGGGACGAATTCATATTGTTACTGACTCTACTTGTGATTTATCGAAAGAGGAATTACTAGAATCAAATATTCATGTGGTACCACTTTCGATTCAAATTGGTGATCGAAATTATATAGATGGTGTCGATGTCGAACCAGTATCTTTTTTACAATTGATGAAAGAATCGAAAACGCTTCCAAAAAGCTCGCAACCAGCTCCAGGACAATTTAAAGAGCTTTACGATGAACTTGGAAAAAATGGTGATCAGATTATATCTATTCATATGACTGGATCGATGAGTGGTACTGTGGAATCAGCTAGACAGGCTGCAAGTATGACTAATTCAGATGTGACAGTAGTTGACTCTCGTTATATTGCCATTGCGTTAGCGATACAAATTCGTGAAGCTATTCGTTTGCGTGACGAAGGTGCAACTGTTGAACAAATTGTTAGTAGATTAGAAGAAGTTCGAAAAAATTCAAGGTTATTTGTAGTTGTTGATACGTTAGAGAATCTAATAAAAGGTGGGCGTATTGGTAAAGGTACAGGTATGATTGGTTCGTTATTAAACATTAAACCAATTGCAACCTTAGACGACGGAGCCTACACACCTGTCGCGAAAGCAAGAAGTCACAAACAAGTTGTAAAACATTTGTACGAGCAGTTTTTAGAAGATACAAAAGGTAAGACAGTAAAATCAGTAGGAATCTCTCACGCTGACGGCTTAGAGACGATGGGTAATGCTCTAATCGAAAAAATTAAAACTTCTGGTTTTGAAAACATAGAAGTGAAATTTACTTCGCCAATTATTAGTACCCATACAGGCCCCGGTGCATTAGGGTTCATTTATTTTGCAGAATAAAAATATTAAAAGTGCCATAGTCTATCAAAAAGAGATTGGCACTTTTTTGTTTGCAATGATACACAACCGCTCTATATACCCTGCGAATTGAAAGTACACATTTTTATTGAATTAATAATATATTGTCTATCAATTTGTAAAACTATCAGAAATAGATGGAGGGGAAAAATGGATCGAAAAAATTTAAGGAATATGAGATTGAAGCAAACTGCTGTTTTGAATGGACTTTTATTATTTGTAATGATTCTCTATTTTTTAATTACTAATTTTTTTATAATATCTTTTTCACAATTTTTCTTAGTTCTAGGGATTTTGGTGCTAATTCAAGGAGTTTTTGGGCTGGTAAAGGGTGACTCCACGAAATCAATTTTTCCTATTTTAGAAAAAGTGGCAATATATGAAAAACAAAAAATGGGAAAAGAATGGTACAAACAAAGAAAAGTAAGTTATATTTGGAGTCTAGTTTTAAGCTGTATTCTTTTTCTACAATCATTCACCAATAGGGGATATACAGGTAATGTTGTACAACTAGATTTTAAGTTAATGATTATTATGACATTTGTATTTCTAACAATGTTAAATATTAGTTTAATGATTCACAATCGTAAAGTGGATCGTTCAGTCTCAGAGTTGGATATGAAAGGTTATACTTGGAAATCAAATATAATTGCTGTTGCTATAGGAATTGTGTTCGCCTTTGTAATGATCTTTTTCACAATTTTTTATATTATGAGTGGAATTTAATATAAGTCGTACATTAGCGTGGATCCAATTTAAGGATTTGCGCTTTTTTGCATAATTGTATCCAGTTTAATTTTGGAATGATAGGAATGGAATATAGAAACTTGGGAATACTAAGAGATTAGTTGAGAGTTTTATACATATAATTATAATATTAGTAGTCAATGTTATATTCTAGAAATCATTACAGATTTAAATGACGTAAACAAAGCTTATTTGTTGTAAAAAATATGGGAGTGAATTAGGATGAATAAATGGAAAGTCGCCTTCTTTGTGCTAGCAGGTGCAATCATTGCAGGTATTACTACCATTCTAATATTGGCGACTTCACCGAAAAATGATGTACCACTTCCACCTGTAACAGATGCAAAAGGTAGTGTACTTTTAGTTGAAACGACAACCAAAGATTTTGAAGCGCTAGCATTAAAATATTTGCGTGAAGCCTTAAATACTGAAACATTACCAATCGCTATATCTATGAATGACCAAATACAAATTTTCAGTGAAGTAATTGCTCTTGGTATAGTTTTTCCAGTCCAAATTGACTTTGAACCGATTGTGAATGATGATGGTAATTTGCATTTAAAATATTCCAAAATATATGTAGGAAAGTTAGATATTAAGCCATCAATGGTTTTAACTATTTTAGCAGAGACGATTGAATTTCCGAAATGGGTTATAGTTCGGCCAAGTGAACAAGAAATATTCGTAGATTTATCTCAATTAACTGTCGCGGATGGATCAAAAGTACGCGCTAAGGAAATAGATTTACGAAATGACCGAATTATTTTAGAAATCATTGTACCAAACAAATAGGGGGGAGCACATTTGACTAAAGATATTGCAACATTTGCCGGTGGTTGTTTTTGGTGTATGGTAAAGCCTTTTGACCAAACAGAAGGAATTGAGTCCGTTGTATCTGGTTACACAGGTGGACATATTGAAAACCCGACCTATGAACAAGTTTGTTCTGAAACAACGGGACATTTAGAAGCTGTGCAAATTACGTTTAATCCTGAAATTTATTCTTATGAAAAATTAGTTGAATTATATTGGACGCTTATTGATCCTACTGATCCTGGTGGACAATTCTACGATCGTGGGGAATCTTATACAACTGCTATCTTTTATCATAATGATGTGCAAAAAAGAATCGCCGAGGAATCAAAAGACAGATTAGAAAAGTCAGGTAAATTTAAAAAGCCGATTGCTGTAAAAATACTTCCAGCAAAAACCTTCTATCCAGCAGAAGACTATCATCAACAATATTATCAAAAAAATCCTTTGCACTACGAACGATACCATATTGGTTCAGGGAGAGCAGCATTTATTGAACAGCATTGGGGGAAGAAACATGAATAAAGAAGAGCGATTAAAGCAATTAACACAAATGCAATATTACGTAACTCAACAAAACGGTACAGAGCCACCTTATCAAAATGAATATGACCAACATTTTGAAGAAGGAATTTATGTGGACATCGTTTCTGGGAAACCATTATTTAGTTCACAAGACAAGTTTGATGCAGGATGCGGCTGGCCAAGTTTCGCAAAACCGATTGTAAAAGAAGAAATTGAGGAAAAATTCGATACTTCCCATGGCATGAGAAGAGTTGAAGTAAGAAGTAAATCTGCAGACTCCCATTTAGGGCATGTATTTCCTGATGGACCTCGTGAATTAGGTGGCTTACGTTACTGTATTAATTCAGCTTCTTTACGATTTATTCCTAAAGATAAATTGGTAGATGAAGGGTATGGAGAATATTTATCAATTTTCAACAAATAAAATTAAACTTTAAGGTATGTCATCTACATAGTTGATATACCTTTTTATTTATCCTCTTGCTCATCTTATGAAAGTTTTGTAAAATTACCGATTATAATCCGTGTAGCTAGAAGGAGATACTAGTATGAGAAAAAGTTTTTATCATTTTGTACTGACTTATAGAGGGGGCGATTGGTCAGATCAAAAATCGAGATTTGCAGAGAGTGCTTTTGATGACCATGGCTTTCCAAAAACAAGTACTTCCTTTGAGGAAATATCAAGCTATATCGAAACAAAAGCTGATGATATGTTATCTACCTCTGCATTCGATGAACTTTGGGATATTTATCGTCTAAAATACGAAAATTAAAAGATCATTGCACCTTAAAAAAGTAAGTATTATATTAATTAGGGGCTTTGCATTGCACAATGACTTAAAAAAAAGTATATTGGAAAATGAGAGAAAATCTTTCATTTGAGAAAACAATTAGAATTAACACATTAAATGAATGTCAACAAAAGAAAATTCCAAAAGAAAGAGGGACATAATGAGTATTCATATTAGTGCTAAACAAGGTGAAATTGCAGATATTATTTTATTACCAGGAGATCCATTACGTGCAAAATATATTGCTGAAACATTTTTAGAAGATGTAACTATTTATAATGAAGTTCGTAACATGTTCGGATATACAGGTACTTACAAAGGAAGACGCGTATCTGTACAAGGAACAGGAATGGGTGTACCTTCAATATCTATTTATATAACAGAGTTAATGCAGGAATATGGTGTACAAAAGCTAATTCGTGTTGGAACATGTGGTGCTATTCAAAAGGACGTTAAAGTGAGAGACGTTATTTTAGCGCAAGGTGCTACAACTGACTCAAAAATGAACGAGATTATTTTTAATGGATTAGATTATGCACCAATTGCAGATTTTGACTTATTGTTAAAAGCTTATAATGCAGGTGTAGCTGCTGGTCTTAATTTAAAAGTCGGTAACGTTATGACAGCAGATATGTTCTATTCAGACGAAAATCAAAACGAAAAATTAGCTCAATATGGTGTTCTAGCTGTAGAAATGGAATCTGCTGCACTTTATACACTTGCTGCGAAATTTGGACGTCAGGCATTATCTGTATTAACAGTTTCAGATCACATTATTACAGGCGAAGTAACGACATCTGAAGAAAGACAAACAACTTTCAATGATATGATTGTCGTAGCACTTGAAGCTGCTATTCAAGAGTAAATAGTTGTTTTAAAGTATAAGTTCTATATTGATTCTTAAAGTGAAGTGCTAACACTACCTGAGTAGTCTAGGTGAAAGACTGTCTATTATTTGGCAGTCTTTTCTTTTCGTATTGATGTGAAACTGTTAATATGGAGATACGTCTTTCTAGTTAAGTGTAAATGAGAGTGGTGAATAAAACATGGATGAACAAAACCAAAAAGAACAAAATCATTTAGAGAATGATAGAGAGAAAGAAGAACAACAAAACAAACCAGCAAAAAACTATATTCAAATAAAACCGTTCACACTCATAATGGTAATGTTTATAACGATTTTATTGACAGCTGGCTTAACAATTTTTGCATTAACTTTTGGTGATAAAAAAGTTGTTGAAGTGGTTGAAACAGTTAAGCAGGTTGACAGAGAAGAATTTAAGCAGTTATATGAAGCTTACGATGAACTAAAAGAAAAGTATTATATTGAAGTCGATGATGACACAATCATCCATGGTGCGATTAATGGAATGTTCGACGCACTTGGTGATCCTTATTCAGATTATATGAATAAAGAAGAAGCAGCCCAATTTAATTCAGACTTATCTTCAAGTTTTGAAGGGATTGGTGCAGAAATCCAAGAAAGAAACGGAAATATCGTAGTTGTTTCCCCAATTAAAAATTCACCAGCTGAAAAAGCGGGAATACTTCCAGAAGATGTTATTTTATTAGTTGATGGTGAAAGTATTCAAGGGATGAGTGCAACAGAAGCTGTGTTGTTAATTCGTGGGGAAAAAAATACTCCTGTAACATTAACAATCCAACGTGGTGAAAGTGACAATCTACAAGAAATTACAATTATTCGCGATGAAATTCCGATTGAAACCGTATATGGCGAAATGGGAGAAGACAAAATTGCTCATATTCAATTGACATCGTTTAGTGAAAAAACGTTTGCTGATATGAAAGCTTTACTAGAGCAATTCGAAAAAGAAGGCATGGAGAGTATTATTCTTGACCTACGCCAAAATCCAGGTGGTTACTTAACATCCGCTCTTGATATTGCAAATTTATTTATTGAAAAAGGTAAGCCTGTTGTACAAGTACAAGGGCGTGATGAGAAAACTGAACAAATACTTGCAGAAGGTGGAAAAAAATATGACCTTCCAATGGTAGTCTTAATCGATAACGGAAGTGCATCATCTTCTGAAATATTAGCAGGTGCTTTAAGTGAATCTGGAAAAGCAAAGCTTGTTGGTTTAAAAACTTTTGGTAAAGGGACAGTACAAACTGTGAGCTATCAACCAGATGGTTCAAATTTAAAATATACTACTGGTAAATGGTTGACACCTAATGGAAATTGGGTAAATGAAAAAGGTATCACACCTGATTTTGAAGTACAATATCCTGAATATGCAAAACTTACATTTATAGACCCTAATTCTGAGTTGAAAGAAGGCACTATGTCAACGACGGTGAATAATGCTGAGAAAATGTTAGAAGTTTTAGGCTATAATGTAGGGACAGTAGATAATGAATTTGATGAGTCTACAACAACTGCTGTTGAACAATTCCAAGCAGATCATAATTTGGAGCAAACAGGCACAATTGTTGGAGATACAACATATGCAATCATGGACGCATTAAGACAGAAAATTAAAGATGAAGATCCGCATATTTTAAAAGCACTAGAACTATTGGCGGAAGAAACTGCAAACGAAAATGAATAATTTTTTATAACACACAAAGAGCTGCATTGTTCCTTTAGAACATGAACAGCTCTTTCTTTATAGAAACGAAATGGAGTGGAAAATTATGAAAGATGTTTATTTATTTAGTGGTTTTTTAGGTAGTGGAAAAACCTCTATGTTAACTGATGTAATTAGACAATTGAAAGAAAAAGGACTTAAACCAGCAGTAATTATGAATGAATTTGGTCAATTGAATTTTGACTCACAATCTGTTGAGGAAGATATTCCGTTAAAAGAAATGCTAGAAGGATGTATTTGTTGTTCAGGTAGTGAAAAAACCGAAGCTCAGATCCAAACTTTGCTAGCTAACGAACAATTTGATGTTTTACTCATTGAAACTACAGGTGCGGCTCATCCTGTAGAAGCATTAGATGCGGTATATTCACCTTTGTTTGCGGAACAGCTAAATATAAAAGGAATTGTAACTGTAGCAGATAGTAAGCTTTGGTTAGACAGAGATAAGTTATCACCCCAAGTTAAAAGCTTATTTTTAGAACAAATTCGACATGCACATCTATTGTTAGCAAATAAAATAGATTTGTTAACTGAATCAGAGCAAGCAAAAGTAGTATTTGAAATTCAAAATGTAAATTCGAATGCATTTATCTTACAAACTACGAATGGCCGTGTACCTTTACATTTACTAGAAAAATTGCATTCTACAGTAACAAATAATAAAAACGACATTCACTCGGCTAAAATTGGTGTTCATTTGCATTTAACTTCACGCTTAGTTGAATTTCAAAAGAGCTTTACCCAAGATCAATTTGAAGAATGGATTCGTACACTACCAAGTACAGTTTATCGAATGAAGGGGTATGTACCCATTGAAGGGATGAAAAATCCTATGCTATTCCAATATGCTTATGGATTAGTTCAATGGTTACCTGAATATATAAGAATGCAGCCGAAAATTGTTATGATTGGAGAAAATTTAGATCAAATTCAAATATTTGGACAAGATTCGCAGTAATCTTAATGTAATTTTGTAATAGTTAAAGAATCTAATTGTAATCTACCAAACTGTCAATAGCTTTTACTTAGAAATAATCAGATTTAATGGAAACATTTTCATTCATTTATACGAAAAAACCCTTGAAATCAATTATATATTGTTAAATTGTAACTTCCTCCAAATATTGGACCAATTATGACAAAAATTCTGGTTTATGATTGGTATATGAAAGGAGGAGTACAAAATGAAAAAAATATTTATCCCATTTTGTGCATTAGCATTATTTGCAACACAAATCCCTACTGCAAACGCCGCTTCGGCAACTAATAATTTGGCTATAAACGAATCCTTTTTATTTAATGCCCAAGCGGTGAATTTAGATCAATATGAAGAATTTATAGTAAATTCTATTGAAAACTTATCGGCTAGTGAAGGCAACCAATATGAAAGTTTTAATAAAAAATTAACGATGACTAAAAACACGTTAGAGCGACTGTTAAATATAGAACTAGAGCAGGTTGTGAATCTAGCATTACATAAAATTGAGGTAACGAGTATTGTTTCAAAATACCAATCTACCAACGAGAATTCGAATGTTATAGAAAAAGAAAAAGCTGAAGTTAAAACTTCAGCAGCACCGAAAACAGAAGCTAAACCTAATGTAACGCCTAAGCAAACAGAAACAGCTAAGACTGATGTAACACCTAAACAAAACACAACAACTAAAGCACCCGTACAACAAAACGAACAACCAAAACAAAATAATTCAAATTACTATCAAACACCATCAAATAACCAACAAACAAATACAAAGCAAGAACAAGTATCAAAACCAACCGAGCCAACAAGTGAAAGTGCGGCTGTGTCCAACTTTGAGCGACAAGTAGTAGAGTTAACAAACGTTGAACGTTCCAAAGCAGGTCTAGCACCTTTAGAAATTCATTCACCATTAATGAATGTGGCAGAGGCAAAATCAGTTGATATGTCAAATAATAATTACTTCTCACATACAAGTCCAACTTATGGTAGTCCATTTGACCAAATAAAAGCAGCAGGTATTTCATATCGTGCAGCGGGTGAAAACATTGCTCAAGGGCAAAGAACACCACAACAAGTTGTTCAAGCTTGGATGGCATCACCTGGTCACCGACAAAACATTTTGAATCCTAGTTACACTCATATTGGTGTAGGATTCGTAGAGAGTGGATATTACTGGACACAACAATTTATTCAATTATAAGGTTCTTACTTGCCCTCAAGTTCCTGACTTGTTGGGCTTTTCTTATGTACTTTGAAATCTTGCCCTATTTATACATACCATATATATGTTAAAATCTGATTGATAGTTGCATCATTTACGGAATGTTCGTTGCATAGATAACAATAATGAAAATTAATAAATCAACATCTGTTTTTATCCTTGTGATATCGTCAAGTTTTACTTAGATAGGAGAATAACTGTGAAACAAAAATCAATTATATTAACTGGTGGCGGAACAGCCGGTCATGTTTCGTTAAATCAAGCCATCATCCCCTCATTGCTTAAAGAGGGTTATAATGTACACTATATAGGGTCACAAGATGGAATTGAAAAAGAACTAATTACTGGGAGTTTTCCTGAAATTCCATACCACGGTATATCAAGTGGAAAACTTCGTAGATATTTTTCAATGAAGAATTTTACAGATCCCTTTAAAGTAATGGCAGGAATTATGCAAGCTTCGTCTATTATTCGGAAAATTAAGCCAACGATAATTTTTTCAAAAGGGGGATTTGTATCTGTCCCAGTCGTAATTGCAGCAAAAATGGCGAAAATCCCAGTAGTTATTCATGAATCGGATGTAACTCCTGGGTTAGCAAATAAAATTGCACTACCATTCGCTTCGCATATATTTACAATTTTTGAAGATACACTAAAATATTTACCTAGTGAAAAAGCAACTTGTACAGGGTCAATTGTTAGGCAAGAATTGTTTAGAGGTAAAAAAAGTACTGCACTTCGAATTTGTGGATTTGATAACGATAAACCAGTTCTCCTAGTCATGGGGGGGAGTTTAGGATCGGTAGTCGTTAATGAAGCTCTACGAAGCAATCTACCAGAATTACTTGTTGAATTTAACATTATTCACTTATGTGGTAAAGGAAATGTTGATCAAACACTAAGTAGTTTAAAAGGCTACAAACAATTTGATTATGTAACAAATGAACTTCCTGATTTACTACAATTGTCTGATTTTATTGTTTCTCGTGCAGGATCTAATTCGATTTTCGAATTTTTAGCTTTAAAAAAGCCAATGTTGCTCATACCATTATCTGCAACTAAAAGTCGTGGTGACCAAATATTAAATGCAAAAATCTTTGAAAAACAAGGCTTCGCTTTAGTTTTAGAAGAAGAAGAATTAACAAAAAATACTTTTCTAAAGTCCATTAAAAGACTTGTAGAGCAAAAACCAAAAATGATTCAATCTATGACAGTCGCAGAAAGTCCAAAAACACCTGACGAAATGGTTAAGTTAATAGTAAAGTTCGAAAAATAAGTATTTAAAAGGGGTGTATTGAAAGTTAAACTTTCAGTACACCCCTTTTATTATTTATTCTACATTGCTTGTTCTTCTTCTTCGTTCATTTCATGGGCTGTTACTAAGTAGAATAGATCTTTTGGAATTCTAAATAAATCAAATTTTACCTCACCGGCATTAATCTCATTGTAAAGTGCTTGATGAGTTTCACTTGCGTCTATAATATACGGCAATTTCAAGGAGGCGCGTTTTGATTTTTCGTTTCCTTTTCTAATTCTTAAAAATACCGTGTGAATATTATGTTGAAAGAAAAGTTCAGTTAAGAACTCTTTCTTTGCAGTTTGGTTATAACCCATACCTTGAAATGGAATACCAATCCACGTTCCTAAAAATCCAGCTCCATCTTCAATATCATATAAGTTTATTGTTCCAATCGGTTGACCATAATTGTCTATGATTGTTCGGGAAATCGTCAAACCTAATTGTTCTTCTTCAATTAGTTGTTTCGTCATAAACAAATACTCCTCAGCTGAAGTAGCCTTCTGACGAACATATGGAAAAACTGAAGGATGACTCATTAATTGATATAGTTCGTTTGTTTCTGAAAGATCACGGTGTTTTAACATTCTTACGCCTCCTTTTAGGATTGTTGCTAATAATCTTTGGGCAACAGTCAATAAAAATAACCTAAAAAAAACTAGGCGTTAAACTATGGCAGAATCATCCTCCATCGTTTCCCTAGAGTTTCTATCTTCATTTACATGTTTCATTTCAATCCATAATTGGAGAAATGAAGTCCTTATTTTGCTTACCTAATAACTAATTATTAATAAGCTAAAATAAGTGATTTGTAGAAGTATCATATAATAAAAAAATATTCTATTGCAATAGGAATTTAGCTAAAAAAATGTGAAATCTTTGTTAACGGATGTAAACTATGTTAAGAACAAATTTTTATAAAAAATAAGTTGATTCTGTAATTTTCTAACATTATGATAGAAGAATCTTATTTTGAGGAGTGTGTTGTATGGAAAGAACGTTTTTTAAAGTGCATGGTTCTGGAAATACTTTTTATTTATATGAAACAGATAATGAAATGGAATTTGATTGGGCAAGTTTAACAAAATGGCTATGCAATGAGGGAAATGAAGGTGGAGCAGACGGATTATTGCTCGTTTTACCTTCTAAAAAAGCAGATGCAAAAATGAGAGTGATAAATGCTGATGGTTCTGAAGCATCAATGTGTGGAAATGGTTTACGTTGTGTTGCAAGACATGTTTGTGAAAAAACAGGAAAAGATGAAGCAATCATCGAGACTATGAAAGCGAATTTAAAAGTTAAAAAAGAAGAACCTATTTTTGGTACAATTCCCACATATGCAGTAGAAATTTCACCCGTGTCTTTTAGATTAACTAGTCTACCTATGATTTATAAAGATGAAACTGAAATTCAACATCAGATTATTGAAGAATTTTCACCCGATATAAAATTTACAGCTGTTTCAGTACCTAATCCGCATTTAATAGGAATAGTCGACGAGTCACATATTGCAAGTAATACTCACCAATCAATATTAGCCAGATCCTTAAATGGACCAAATGACTATTGTGCTGATGGCATAAACGTAAGTTATGCATTTCCTATGAAAAGTGACACAATTTTTGTCCGAACTTTTGAACGTGGAGTTGGATTTACAAACGCTTGTGGTACAGCTATGACAGCATCTGCTTTAGTAGCAAAAATGAATCATATAGTAGAAGGCGATACGATTACTGTTTTTAATCCTGGCGGTTTTGTGAAATGTAGAGTATTCGAAAATAATGGCGATTATGAGTTAACTTTAATTGGGAATGCGACAATTATTGCTAGTTATGTTTTCGAAATAAAAGAAGATCAGTACAAACTGAAAAGTAAAGAGTATACTCATGAGCAATTACTTTATGAAGATTGTATCAATGAGGTTAGAAAAGTAACGGCATCTTTCCTTTCTTAACTCAAGAGTTCAAAATGTAAAAGAGTCACATTTTAAGTTAAACTTAAAAATGTGGCTCATTCTATTATATGTAGGTAGAAATCCTTATCTAGATGGAAGGTGAATACTTTGACTAGAAAAATACTTGTAGTGGAGGATGAAAAAACAATCTCCCGTTTTATAGAACTTGAATTGCGACATGAACAGTTTGATGTAACAGTTGCATTTGAAGGTAGAGATGGGTTGGACAAGGCGTTGACGGATAAATATGATTGCATACTACTAGATGTCATGTTACCAAAACTTAATGGTATCGAGGTATGTAGAAGAGTTCGAGCCATGTCAGATGTACCAATTATTTTACTAACTGCTCGTGATGAAGTAATGGATAGAGTTGCTGGTTTAGATGCAGGAGCAGATGATTATATTGTAAAACCATTTGCAATAGAAGAGTTACTTGCTAGAATTCGTTCAATCTTACGACGAGTGAAAACAAATGATGATAATGAACATATAATCCAAGTGCGTGAAGTTCTTATTAAACCTAGTTCATATGAAGTGTATTTTAGGAATAACAAGCTTGAATTAACCAAAACTGAGTATGATTTACTGAAATTATTATGTGAAAATAAAAACAGAGTTTGTACTAGGGAGATGATTTTACAATCTGTCTGGGGATATGAATCTGAAGTAGAAACGAATGTAGTAGATGTCTATATTCGACACCTTCGTTCAAAATTAAAAACTGATGAAGAACAAATTATTGAAACGGTGCGCGGTGTTGGTTATGTGGTGAGGGAATGAAATTTATAAAGTACTTTATGAACCTTTCATTAAAAAAGAAATGGACATTATTAACAGCTCTAGTCTTATTCATTAGCTACGCAGCAATTTGTACAGTGATCTATTTTGCCTTGCACACGTGGTTATATAATAATGAACAAACAAATGCAATTCGTACAGTAGATGATTTATCGACTTTTTTTGATACACAAAGTAATTCGATGAGTTTAAGGGAATTACAAAATAATACAGGTTTAATGAAGTCAATTATTAACCAAAATCAGACTGTACGCATCTTTAATATGGATGGCTATGAAGTATTAAGGATTAATGATCAGTCGCCAGCAGCCAAAGTTCAGCTTACATTAGAGGAATTATTAAATACTGCTGTATCAAACGAAACTGTGAACGGAGAAAGTGTGATTGTCGTTAGCCGTGTTGTTCAGATCGGTGTATTCCATGGATATATGCAATTAGTTCACCCACTGGCCACTTTTAATTCAATGATGAAATATATGCTAACAGTGATGTTAATAGCGGGTATTGGTGCAATTTTTATTGCAGGATTAATAAGTTCTTATTTGTCAAATTTATTGATGAGGCCGTTAGAAGATCTACGCGACTCGATGATTACTGTAAAGGAAAAGGGTTTTGATGAACCCATTCAATTTAACTATAAAGCAGATGATGAGATTGGTGATCTACTAAAGATATATCTTTCAATGATGGAAGAATTACAACAATCTTTTGATAAACAACAACAATTTGTTTCTGATGCATCACACGAATTACGTACGCCAATTCAAGCAATAGAAGGTCACTTATCCTTAATTAAGAGGTGGGGGAAGGAAGACCCAGATGTGTTAGAAGAGTCTTTGACAACATCCATTTTAGAAGTGCAAAGAATGAAAAAAATGATAGAAGAACTGCTTGATTTAGCTCGAAGGGGAAAACGAGATGAATATGCACTTGCAAATGTGGAAAGAGTTTTGAGCTCAGTAAAAACTGAACTTCAAGTAATTCACGAAGGTGCTGAAATTTTAATTCAATCTATTGGTGAAGAAAAACCTGCACCAATAACTGATAATGCACTTGCACAAATTGTTCGCAATGTAATGGAAAATGGCATACGATATAACGTTAAAAAACCACTTATAGAAGTGAAAGTACATTATTTATCTGAAAATATTTTTATTACCATTAAAGATAATGGAATAGGTATCGAACAGGAAAATATCCATAGAATATTCGATCGATTTTATCGTGTTGACGATTCTCGAGAATATACTGGAGGTGGGACTGGATTAGGGTTAAGTATAACGAAAATGCTAGCTGAAAAATATAACATAGAAATAGAGGTTTCAAGTAAAATAGAGGTGGGAACAATATTTACATTACGTATTCCTCTCTAATTTTAGAATCTTCTTAATTAACATGTACCTTTTTCTTGGAATAATTAAATAATATTGCCTTTTTATTTAAAAAGAGTTGTATTTTTTGTGTAGAGTAGTAAGATTGAATTGAAAAATAACGTTCATCATGTTAAACAATTCCTTTTGGATATCAAATTGATTGAAAAAATCGATTGGTGAAACATGGTGAAATTTGTTATAACTAAAATGAAACAAGGAACTGCCATGTGGCAAATTTGGAGGTTATTCTCATGTCGAACAATGTTTTAGCTGTTGGTTCTCCTTGGTCAGCATTCTCAGGTCCAAACTTAGGTTATGTAATGGAACAATATGATTTGTACCTACAATCACCTGAAGAAGTTGATCCAGAATTAATAGCATTATTCCAACAATTTGGTGCTCCTATTGTGGAAGAAGAAGGTTATGTTGCTACAGAGGGTGTTAGCGCTCAACCTGGTAACATGACAAAGGTATTTGCAGCTGTACAATTAGCAGATGCAATTCGTTCTTATGGTCATTTAGCTGCTGATTTATATCCATTAAAGGATCGTAAATTAGATACTACTAAAATAGATTTGAATTACTATGGTCTAACTGATGCAGATTTAAGCGCAATGCCTGCTTCACTTTTCTTTACGATTACGCCTGTAAACGTTTCCAATGGGAAACAAGCAATTGAATTTTTACGTTCAATTTATACTGATAAAATCGGTTTCGAATATTCTCACGTTGATGATAAAAACGAACGCGACTGGATTCAATCAAAAATTGAATCAGGTTCATTAAAACAAAACTTAACAACTGAAGAAAAAAAGGCAATTTTAGAAAGATTAACAAGAATTGAAGACTTTGAAAAATTCATTCATAAAACATTTGTCGGTCAAAAGCGATTTTCAATTGAAGGACTAGATACATTAGTCATTTTATTTGATGAGTTAGTGAAATTAGCTGATGAAGAAAAAATGAATCAACTTCAAATCGGTATGGCACACCGTGGACGTTTAAATGTACTAACACACGTTGTAAACAAACCTTATGACATGATGTTTGCGGACTTTGCCCATGTACCAAATGATTATTTCTTACCGGAAGATGGTTCTTTAGAAATTACTAAAGGTTGGACGGGTGACGTGAAGTACCATATGGGTGCTACACATACAAAAAAATCTGGCTTAAAAGTAAAACTAGCTTATAACCCTTCACACTTAGAAGTTGTAAGCCCTGTTGTGACAGGTTCTACTCGTGCAGCACAAGAAGATACATCAAAACCTGGATATCCTACTTATGATCCGAAGAAAGCTCTTGCTGTTCTAGTTCATGGTGATGCTGCGTTTGCTGGTGAAGGTATCGTTCAAGAAACTTTCAACTATGCAAATACGAAAGGATTCAGTACAGGTGGATCTGTTCATATTATTTCAAACAATATGATTGGATTTACAACTGAACACTATGATTCTCGTTCAACACGATATTCTTCTGACGTAGCTAAAGGATATGGAATACCAGTTGTTCACGTAAATGCTGATGATCCAGAAGCAGTAACAAATGTAGCAAGATTTGCATTTGAATATCGCCAAATTTTTGGAAAAGATATTCTAATTGATTTAATCGGCTATCGTCGTTTTGGTCATAATGAAACGGATGATCCAACTGTTACGAATCCATTAACATACCTAATCGTTTCTAAACATCCAACTGTTCGTGCTCTATACGGTGAAAAATTAACAAATGAAGGTATCGTTACAGCTGAGGATGTAGCAAAACTAGATCAAGAAATCTATGGTGTAATGCAAGCTTCTTATGACCACGTGAAACAAGTTGGCGAAGAAAAAGGTCATCATTTAGATATCGAAATGCCAGATGCAGTGAAAAACAGCATTCCTGCATTTAATACATCGGTACCAAAAGAAGATTTACTTCAAATAAATAATGAATTATTAGGTTGGCCAGAAAACTTTGAACCACAAAGTAAACTAGCTAAAATTTTAAATAAACGAGTAGAAGCAGTTGAAACTGGTAAAATTGATTGGGGTCATGCTGAAACGTTAGCATTTGCAGCAACTTTACGTGACGGAAACCCAATTCGAATTACTGGTCAAGATGCAGAGCGTGGAACATTCTCACAACGCCATTTAGTATTGCACGATAAAAACAGTGGTGCTGAGTTTGTACCATTACACAACATTTCAGGTTCAAAAGCTACATTTGCAGTGCATAATTCACCATTAACAGAAACTGCAATTGTTGGATTTGAATATGGTTATAATTTAGAACATAACAAGTCTTTAACACTTTGGGAAGGTCAATTCGGTGACTTTGCAAATATGGCACAAGTTATGTTTGATAATTTCATCTCTGCTGCGCGTTCTAAATGGGGACAAAAAACAGGATTAGTAATTCTGTTACCAACTGGTATGGAAGGTCAAGGTCCTGAACACTCTTCAGCACGTATCGAACGTTATTTACAATCATCTGCTGAAAACAACTGGATTGTTGCAAACTGTTCAAATGCAGGGAACTACTTCCACTTATTACGTCGACAAGCAAAAATGTTAGAAACGGATGCAATTCGTCCTTTAGTTGTTGGTACACCAAAATCATTACTTCGCCATCCTTTAGCAGCGGC
Organism: Ureibacillus manganicus DSM 26584; assembly: GCF_000772945.1. Lineage (GTDB taxonomy): Bacteria > Bacillota > Bacilli > Bacillales_A > Planococcaceae > Ureibacillus > Ureibacillus manganicus. The sequence continues at coordinate 116,828 of NZ_JPVN01000009.1, read as the reverse complement.
ATCTATTGAAGATCTATCTGAAGGTGCATTCCAAGAAGTAATTGAGCAACCAGGATTAGGTAAAAACGCTAAAAAGGTTGAGCGTATTTTAATTGGTTCAGGGCGTGTAACAATCGACTTGGCTGAACATGTAAAAGACGGGGAAGGCTTTGAAAATACTCACATCTTACGTGTGGAACAATTATATCCATTCCCTTCAGAAAAATTATCTGAAATTATTTCTAGATACCCGAATGCAAAAGAAATTCGTTGGGTACAAGAAGAACCTAAAAACCAAGGTCCTTGGAAGTATGCATTAGAATATTTATTAGATTTAGCGGAAGGCAAAAAAGTTAAATATGTAGGTCGTCCAGAAATGTCATCAACATCTGAAGGTGACGCAGATTCACATAAAATAGCTCAAGCTAAAGTAATTGAAGACGCTTTCGCGTAAGTAAATGATATAAAAGATAGTTTTACTGCTATTATTAGTAGTGAAGCATGTATGTTTTAGTTGAACATACATGAAATTAAAGGAGGATATGAAAGTGGCTGAAATTAAAGTCCCTGAATTAGCAGAATCGATTACAGAAGGAACAATTGCCCAATGGGTAAAAAAAGTTGGAGATCGCGTTGAAAAAGGCGAGTTCATCGTTGAATTAGAAACAGATAAAGTAAATGCTGAAATAATCTCTGAAGAAGCAGGTATTTTAACTCAAGTTCTTGCTGAAGAAGGCGATACAGTTTTAGTAGGGCAAGTAATTGCAGTTGTTGAAGCAGGTGAGGGAGCTGCACCAGCTCCACAAGCTGTAGCTCAACCTGCAGAAGCACCAGCACCAGTTATTGCTGCACAACCTGCTACACCTGTAGCTGCACCTGTAGTTGAAGAAACTTCTAATGACCGTGTAGTAGCTTCACCAGCAGCACGTAAATTAGCTCGTGAAAAAGGCATTGACTTAAATGCAATTTCACCAGTTGACCCACAAGGTCGCGTAAGAGTTCAAGACGTTGCAGCTCACGGAACAGCACCAGTAGCTGCACAAGTTGCAGCTCCTGTAGCTACAACAAATGGTCCAGTAGTGTTTACACCAGCAGCTCAATCTGATCGTGTAACAATCGAAAAAATGAGTCGTCGTCAAACGATTGCAAAACGTTTATTAGAAGTTAAGCAATCTACGGCAATGTTAACTACATTTAACGAAATTGACATGACAAATATTATGGCATTACGTAAACGTAAACAAGAAGAATTCGTAAAATCAAACGATATTAAATTAGGTTTCATGTCATTCTTCACGAAAGCTGTAGTAGCAGCACTTAAAAAATATCCATACGTTAACGCACAAATCGTTGGCGATGAAATTCATTTAAATAACTTCTTTGATATCGGTATTGCAGTATCAACAGAAGAAGGTTTAGTAGTACCTGTTGTTCGTGATGCTAATAGCAAAAACTTTGCTGAAATTGAAAAAGATATCGCAAACTTAGCTAAAAAAGCTCGCGACAAAAAATTAGGACTTAACGATATGGCAGGTGGATCATTCACTATTACAAATGGTGGTGTATTTGGTTCATTAATGTCTACACCAATTATGAACGGTACACAAGCTGGTATTCTAGGAATGCACTCAATTGTAAACCGTCCAGTTGCTGTTAACGGTGAAGTACAAATCCGCCCAATGATGTATGTTGCATTATCATATGACCACAGAATCATTGATGGTAAAGATTCAGTTGGCTTCTTAAAAACAGTAAAAGAATTAATTGAAAATCCAGAAGATCTTTTATTAAATTCATAATAAATTCCGAGCTCTAGCGAACATATTCGCTAGAGCTTTTATCGTAATTTCAAATACAATGAATACGTATAATTTAACTAGTGGGAATATTCTAACAATATACTATTCTGACATTTAAGATAGTTTTTTGACAAATTATATTGACATTATGTTTACACTAGCGTAATATTAGGGTATCAATTTAATAGTAACCTCACTTATTTACATGTGAGGTAGAGGCGCGATATTTATTAGTTTTTCATAGAGTTCGAGCAAACGATGAAATGAAAAAGAAGGAGATATCGCCGAAGTGTAAAGTAAGCTCAATGCTTTATGCTGGGTCTGCAGTGAATAACTGCAGGACTGTCTCAAGTATAGTTTCCCAACGTACTTGAGTTGTGCTATCTCTAAACGGGAATAACTGAGGATTAGGGTATATTACATACACGCGACCTAGAATCTTCTAGGTCGTTTTTTCATATATACCTATAAATATATAAAAAGGAGAGAAAAAGTATGAAAAAAAATCTACTGTTTATGTTTACTACACTTTTTGCAATTCTAGTTTTAGCTGCGTGTGGTTCTGCTGAAGAAGGATCATCGAAAGAAACAAGTGAAGGAAAAGAAGTATTCAAAGTTGGTTTAGAAGCAGGTTACCCTCCATTTAACTGGACACAAAATGATGATTCAAATGGTGCTGTGAAAATTGAAGGTTCTGATGAATATGCTGGTGGATATGACGTTGAGATTGCTAAACGTGTTGCTGAAGCTTTAGGTAAAGAATTAGTTATTGTGAAAACTGATTGGGACGGATTAATTCCAGCATTACAAACAAATGTAATCGATGGAGTTATCGCAGGTATGAGTCCAACTGATGAACGAAAACAAGCTATTGATTTCTCTGATAATTACTATTTAAGCGAATTTGTAATTGTAACAAAAGCAGACAGCCAATATGCAAATGCAAAAACATTAGCTGATTTTGCAGGTGCAAAGGTTACTTCTCAGTTAGGTACAACAAATTATAACGTGATTGACCAAATCCCAAATGTACAAAAAGAAGTAGCTATGAATAACTTTACAGAAATGCGTGTTGCTCTAGACACTGGAGTAATTGATGCTTATGTGGCAGAAAGACCTGAAGCAATTTCTTCTACTTCTGCAAACTCTAAATTTACATTTATTGAATTAGAAGATGGTTTTGAAATTAGCGAAGCAGATGCTGCTGTTGCAATTGGTCTTCGTAAAGGTGATGCAAATTTAGAAAAAATTAATGCTGCGTTAGCTGACATTTCAGAAGAAGAAAGACAACAACTAATGGACACGGCTATTCAAAATCAACCAAAATAAAAACTAAACATTTAACAAGACACTGACTATCAAATGATAGTCAGTGTCCACTTTAATACAACAGTATGTTGTTAGGAGGATATTTATGAGTTTAGAGTCTATACTCTCAATATTAGAACAAAACTGGCCAAATTATTTAAAAGGTGCCTATATTACACTGTTAATAGCAATTTTTAGTACAATTATTGGTGCTCTTATCGGATTATTTATTGGAGTAATGCATACTATCCCATTACGTAAAAAATCCTTTAAATCATTTTTATTAAAAATCGTTAACTTCATATTATCGGTTTATGTAGAAATCTTCCGTGGTACACCAATGATTGTACAAGCGATGGTTGTATTCTATGGTATTGCTGCTTATGGTTTTGTAATGGACCGATTTTTAGCTGCTATTTTAGTAGTTTCATTAAATACAGGTGCATATATGGCTGAATATGTTCGAGGTGGTATTGTATCTATTGAAAAAGGTCAATATGAAGCTGCGGAAGCTATTGGTATGAATCATTTCCAAACAATGGTTCACATTATATTACCTCAAGTAATCCGAAATATACTACCTGCTACTGGAAATCAATTGATAATGAACATAAAAGACTCTGCTGTATTAAGTGTAATTAGTGTTACAGAGTTGTTCTTTGTTACTAAAACGATTGCAAGTATTAACTATAAAACTGCAGATTCATATTTAATTGCCTGTGTGATGTATCTAATTATGACGCTCACTGCTTCACAATTATTACGTTTATTTGAGAAGAAACTTGATGGTCCAAAAGACTATAATTTTCAATCAGATAAAAAGAGCGCGTAAGGAGGAGTAACAAATGGAAAAAGTAATAGATATTAGACATTTAAACAAATCATTTGGAAATCATGAAGTATTACGTGATGTTAACTTCTCAGTTGCCAAAGGTGAAGTAGTTTGTTTAATTGGATCATCGGGTTCGGGAAAATCTACTTTACTACGTTGTATTAATTTACTAGAAACACCAACTGGCGGTGAAATAATTTATAATGGCGAAAACATTTTAGATAAAGATCATGATGTTAGCAAGCACAGAACACATTTAGGTATGGTATTCCAAAGCTTTAACTTATTTAATAACCATAATGTATTAAAAAACTGTGTAGTTGGACAACAAAAGGTGTTAAAACGTTCGAAACAAGAAGCTGAAAAGAATGCATTAAAATTTTTAGAAATTGTAGGTATGGATAAATATATTAATGCAAAACCGAGTCAGTTATCTGGTGGTCAAAAGCAACGTGTAGCGATAGCACGTGCACTATCGATGGATCCAGATGTTATGTTATTTGACGAACCAACTTCAGCATTAGACCCTGAAATGGTTGGGGAAGTTTTAAAAGTCATGCGTAGACTTGCAGATGAAGGGAATACGATGTTAATCGTAACTCATGAAATGGAGTTCGCAAAAGAAGTGGCGGACCGTATCGTTTTCATGGATAAAGGGGTAATTGTTGAGGAAGGACCACCAAGTCAAGTACTCGTAAATCCAGTTCATGATCGAACAAAGGAATTTTTAAAACGTACATTAAAATAATACAAGTTTGAAGACAAGTTCCAATTTATTAGGGATTTGTCTTTTTTTATTTTTATTTACACTTTTTTGGAAGTTGTTCGTCTATAGTATTAGGAAAGGGGGATTTCTGTGCAGAAGTTATATTTAGAACATAATCGAACCATTTATAAATATATATTTTATCTTGTGCAAGATGAACAACTAGCAGAAGATTTAATGCAAGATACATTTTTAAAAGCATACAAAAATCTTCATGATTTCCGAAGATAATCAAGTGACTTAACATGGCTACGAAAAATTGCAAGAAACATTGTTTACGATTATTTTAGACGTAAAAAAGTGATAAGCTTTCTACCATTTCTAAAAAAATATGATTTAAGTGAGCCAGATACAGCTATGAACTATATTTTACATAATGAGGAAAGAAAAGAGCTATTTGATGCCCTATCAAAATTAAAACTGCCACATAGAGAAGTACTGATCCTAAGGAAAATTGAAGAACTTTCTATAGAGCAAACTGCAACAATTTTAGGCTGGAGTGTAGATAAAGTAAAAAATACACAAAGAGCGGCGATAAGGAATTTAAAAGAACTATGGAAGGGGGTTGTTGAAGATGAATAACGAGAGATCCATTTGGAACGAACTAAACGAACTTCCACGAAGTGAAATTAAGGAAAAAAATACTTGGGAAACTATCGACAAGAAAATGAGGAAAACAAATAGAGAGAAATCTCTTGTGATGGGTCTAGTTACTGCAGCAGTTTTATGGTTGCTCTTTATACTTATTGGGATTGGTCAAAATGAAACGTTACCTATACAAACTGCTCATGAACAGGCGACATTACAAGCAATCTATTTTGTTAGAGATACAGATTTTGAAGAAACGAAAGTGAAACCATCAAGTTTATATAGTAATGTTATTGCCATTAACGATTTACATGTATTAGAGCACTTTGAAAAGTATATGGATTTATTGGAACCTATGGAGATAGAAGATCCGAGACCTTATATACATGATTCAATTATTATTGAATTATTATTTAAGTATGATAATGGAAAAACCGAGCACTTTAAGATGTTTGATGAGCATACTTTTTATAATATTGATACAAAACAATGGTATTCCATTGATAGTAAGCTAGCTGATAACGAGACGAGATTTGCATTTTATGGGTCATTTACTTACTCACCATCGTCATGGAGTTTATTCATTTTTTTAGCATTAGCTATTGGTCGAGCAATTTCAGATTCAATTATCAAGAGAATGTATCTCATAAGGAAATTAAATTATTTTGAAAAAAATAGTGCGGTAAAATATATCTATTATGGTTTACTAACTTCTTTGATTATTTTTACAGTATTAATTGGCCTTTACAAATTGGTGATTCATTATTTTTGGATTTTGTTAGTATTCCTGATGATCGGGTTATTTATTATTTATCTTGAAAAAAAATACGGTGATCGTAAAGCAAATTTCTACAGTTTGATTATTTCAACAATTTTTTTCATATGTATATTATGCAATATTATAATCAATCTATAATAAGGATATTTTATGTAGAAACGTCCTTAACTTCTAGAGTTCCATTCTGAAACAATGATAAATCCAATTGCAAATATAAATGCAACAATATAAAACCATGTTGGTATGGTACTAAAAGACCCGCCAAAAGACATACGTAAACACCTCTTTTTGTTAATGGTAACATGAAAAAAATACCGTTTCAAATAGAATCGACTAGATATAATTTCACAAATTAGTGGAAATCGGATAAAATATGAAATAGAATTATATTTGTGAAAAGTTAAAGTGAGGTAAATTTTATGTTAAATTTAAAATGGAAAGATGCACCAACAATTAGAAAAGTAAAATGTGTTAATACGAACGCTGAAAAGTATCTAGTATCAAACGTTTTAACAGTTGGTAAAGAATATGAAGTGAAAAATGAAACAGAAGAATTTATCTTCGTAGTAGACAATACTGGAAAAGTTGGCGGATATTATAAAGATTATTTTGATTCTGCTGAGTAAATTAAAAAAACACGACTAATTGCCAAAAGGCTCAGTCGTGTTTTTTGTTTTTGTTCTACTTATGTGTAAGTAGCTCCATTTTCGCTTCAATTTCTGCATGTTGAACATTACTTTCAGCTTGAACTCTTAATGTTTCTTCAATCGATTCAATTAGTTGTAATTGTGTTTGTTTAAATGCATCGATATCAGTATGAGTAATTGACTTATGTCTTCTGGACTCTTTTGCAGTCGCTTCAAGCATTCTTGCATTTTTACGAATCATATCATCAGAAACGTCCATCAATTTCTGTCCAGTCATATTAATACGTCGTTGGTTATTAATATTTACAAGGATTGAAATTTGAGTTTGCCATAAAGGAATAGTTGTTAAAACAGATGTTTGAATTTTTTCGACTAATAATCGATTAGTTTGTTGAATAAGCCGAATTTGTGGGGCAGATTGTATGGCAATTTCACGGGATAATTGCAGATCATAGATCCGTTTATCTAACCACTCAATAGCTTGCATAAAATCGTTTAGCCTCTGTTTACTAATTAGATCATTCTTTTCGATAGCTTCATTTTGTAACTTTGGAAGCTGGTTTGTCATCATATCTTGCTTTTTTAGCTGACCTGCAGCAATAAAAATATTGATATTATGATAATATTCCTCGTTTAATCTATACAATTCCTCTAGCATATTTATATCCGATAATAATCCTTTTTGAGAATGTAACAATTGAATACTTAATCGATCTATTTGAACGCTTAACCTTTTATAATGTGATATTTGTTCTTGAATTGTAGTTTTCGACCGATTAAATAATTTTGAAAAGAAGCCTTTATTATTTTCTAATAATGTATCAGGATCTATCTTTTCAAGTTGTTCCATTAATTTAAAAAGTACTTCGCGTATTGGAGAAGTATCGTTTCGTTGAACTTGAACAAGTAAATTATTCGTAAAATGTTTCAATTTATGTTGTGCTTCAACACCGAACTGAAGTACAGAGTTGTATTGTGATACATCAATAGTACTGGCAATATACAATGCGTTTTTTTGATTTTCTTCTGATAGAGAGGTGAAGAGTGTTGGTGTATTTTCCTTCGAAATTACCTCCTCGTTTGAACCATCAAAAAAAGAGCTCGTACTATTCACTCTAGAATTATGATTTGAGCTCTTTTCCAATGTCATTCAATGTCACCTCTAAAATTAATTTGTTTACGGTTTTTGTCATTTGATAATTTTGCATAATCGATTTCCATTTTTAAATGTTCTAAATCTGATTCTAAAGCCATTTTTAAATCACTTTCCATTGTTCCATGCAAATCTTTCAAAGTTTTTCGTGTATCTTCTAAAGCAAGTTGAATTTCCATATCCTTTAATTGTTGCTGGGTAAGTAAAGTATACTTACTCGTCAATTCAACAGCGGATGGTAAATGGGAATAAAAGAAATCCTGTACAGAATAAAACTTAGATGGACTTGTTTGTACTATATTTAAAATTCTTCGAGCCAATTTAGTCATGTCGTTTAAAATTTTAAATGAAGTAATTGATCGAACTTTAATATATTGTTGAGTTAACGAAAAAATATTACCTCTTGCTAATTTTAACTGTTTTTCGATATGGCTTAATTCAGAACGGGTTAATCCAAGCTCTTTGCTTTTCTTGGACTTTTGTATAAATTTAATCGATTTATTACTAACATAATATGTCAAAATAGTAATCATCGGCACGATAAAGATACCCAAATCGAAGTTTAGTACTGTTAATACAAAAACAGTTAAACTAATTAAAAAGTTAAATGCGTGTCTTGTAATAAAATTCATTGCTCCTAACATACTCGTACCTCCTTACTTTATATGCTTATATACGTTTTTTTGAAAGAAAAAGTTTCAATCTGCTTCCATTCTTATCATAATATATGTTACATCATTTGTTTTAGCTTTTATCATAGTATGTCTTGATAGTCCCTAACTAATAAACTCCGGTGTGAATTACTGTAAAGATGGAATGATACTGAAGGCTGATTAACATTAAACAGTCAAAATCTTTGTAATCTCAAATTGTCAGTTCAAAATACGAGCAATTTACAGAAAAATGGTTTAAATTTATTAACAATATTCTATCAAAAATATTGTATAAAAAACAGTTAGTATAATTTTAATTTAATTCAGCACTGTTTATTGAAAAAAGGAAGGATCAAATAAATATGTTTAAAATCATTTACATGAAAGCCGATTATGAGCCTTGGTGGCAATTTGATGGATGGCAAGATTATATTGTTTCTATTGAAGAATTTGAAGCTGAAGAAGTGTTTGAGAATGCTCTAGCAGAAAAACTTGGGCAATTTAGGAAAAAGTTCCCTTATGAAAATATAAAAAATCAAAAGTACTATGCTTTCTGGACACATGAGGAACGCGAATATTGTGAAGCGTGTGAAGATGATGCTCAAATTTATCATGGGATCATAATTGAAAAAGAATGAGTAAAATTTTATTCAATTTACAGAAATAATTGAAAATTTACTACAATTTTGAATAAATCCGTTTGACAAGGTGTAAAATGATGGTATAATGAAATTAACAATAAAATTGCTTGACCGGATATAAATGATTCACATATTACAAAAGAGTGATCGGTGTTATGTCGGTACTCTAAGTAGTGTGTGATTTTTTTTATACTGAAAATGGTGGATTTATTGTTAACTTTAATTTTTTTTGGAGGTTTTTTTAAATGAAACAAGGTACAGTAAAATGGTTTAATTCAGAAAAAGGTTTCGGATTCATCGAAGTTGAAGGAGAAAATGACGTATTCGTACACTTCTCTGCAATCCAAGGTGAAGGTTTCAAAACTCTTGACGAAGGTCAAAAAGTGGAATTCGAAGTTGTAGACGGCAACCGCGGACCACAAGCTGCTAACGTTGTAAAACTTTAATTTTTAATAAATTAAAATTATAATCGTTAATTCTGAGGCATTCATTTATGAATGCCTCTTTTAATTTTCTTAATAGGGAAGTTGATATTACTTTGCAGTTTCAATGTTTTCTAATGTTGAAGTCACAATAAAATCTTCTGCACCTTCGTTATGCATAATTGACTCTCGCTTAATCTCTCCATAACCAAAAGCAAAGTATTTCCGATTAATATAGTTCTCTGATGTTTCCTCAAGTACAAACACATGTTCAAATGTTTGGTATGGTGTATCAAGTGTCATATCAACTTCAGTAATTTTCCATTTTCCAATAGTTGTTCCAACTTCAATTGGGCCATTTAAGTACGTTTCAATTGCAGGTAGACTATTAAGTTCGTCTACTGAAGGATATTGGACATTATTGGGCAGATCTTCAATCATTTCATCGTATATTTTATCGATTTTGTTAAATTCATCCATTACTTTATAAATTCTTAACATAACCGCGCCACCATTGTTTTCAACTAGAGCAACAAATCGATCAGATAACCACTTTGTATGGACATTAAAGGTTGCGTATTCATTACCTTCACCTAAAAAGTAGGATGTTGAATTATCTGGCATAAAGAATTTAGTATAATCAATATCTTCATCAACAGAACCCTGTTGTTCTTCCTTTTTTTCACCTTGACTTTCATCTTTGGATTCTTTTATGTTTTCATTTACCTGTTCTTCTTGTATATTATTTTCTTTATCAGATGGGCTTTGTGCTGTAGCGCATGCTGATAAAAAGAACAGAGAACAAATTATTATTAGTATATATTTCATTGAGAATTCCTCCTTATATATTACTATTTCTAATATTCGACAAAAATATTGATACCATTCAGAAAAATAAAAATTATATATAATATTATTATGTAAACTAATAAGTATTGTTGAATAAAAAAACGGTAGGGTTCTAAGTTGAAACCTACCGTTTAGTATTTAAAATTTATTTAATTCCTTGTGCTTCTTTCCATTCTAAAAATTCATCATATGTTAATTGTTTATCTAGAATTGAACCGTCTTCTTGAATTTCAATCACACGGTTTGCAATTGTTTGGATGAATTGATGGTCATGAGATGTGAAAATCATTGCACCTTTAAAACGAATTAAACCTTCGTTTAATGCTTGAATCGATTCTAAGTCTAAATGGTTTGTTGGTTCATCTAATAATAATACATTTGAGTTTGATAACATCATTTTAGATAGCATACAACGAACTTTTTCTCCTCCTGATAGAACGGAAGGGGATTTCTTAACTTCTTCACCAGAGAACAACATTCTTCCTAAGAACCCACGTAAAAAGCTCTCTGTTTCATCTTCTGGTGAATATTGGCGTAGCCATTCAACTAAAGATTTTTCACTACCAGTAAAGTATTTATCATGATCATTTTCGAAATAGCTTTGTGATGTAGTAACACCCCATTTAAATGTACCGCTATCAGCTTTACGTTGATCCATTAAGATATCCATTAAAGCAGTTTTAGCAATTGGGCTACCAAGTAATACAATTTTATCTTCTTTATTCACCATAAAGCGAACATCTTTAAATAGTACTTCACCTTCTTGAGTAGCTGTTAAACCATCAACAGTTAATACGTCGTTTCCAATTTCGCGACCAATTTGGAAATTAATGAAAGGATATTTACGGCTAGAAGGTTTGATATCTTCTAATTCGATTTTATCTAACATTTTTTTACGAGAAGTTGCTTGACTAGATTTAGATGCATTCGCAGAGAAACGTGCAACGAAAGCTTGTAATTCTTTAATCTTTTCTTCTTTTTTCTTATTTTGGTCTTGAGCCATTTTCAGTGCTAATTGGCTAGACTCATACCAGAAATCATAGTTACCAACATAAATTTGAATTTTAGAAAAGTCTAAATCCGCAATATGAGTACATACTTTGTTTAAGAAGTGACGGTCATGGGATACGACAATTACTGTATTTTCAAAGTTAATTAAAAATTCTTCTAACCATTTGATTGCTTTTAAATCTAAGTGGTTGGTAGGCTCATCTAGTAGTAGAACATCTGGTTTTCCAAAAAGAGCTTGAGCAAGTAGGACTTTGACTTTATCTGATCCTTCTAGTTCAGCCATCTTCATGTAGTGAAGCTCGTCACCAATACCTAAACCGTTAAGTAATGTTGCAGCTTCTGAATCTGCTTCCCAACCGTTTAAGTCCGCAAATTCACCTTCTAATTCTGCAGCACGCATACCATCTTCATCAGAAAAATCTTCTTTCGCATAAATTGCGTCTTTTTCAGCTTTTACTTCCCAAAGGCGTTTGTTACCCATTACAACAGTATCTAGTACATTAAATTCATCGTACTCGAAATGATTTTGTTTAAGAACGGATAAACGTTCATCTTTACCCATTGAAACGTGACCTTCTTGAGGTTCAATTTCTCCAGATAAAATTTTTAAAAAAGTTGATTTACCTGCTCCATTAGCACCAATTAGGCCATAACAGTTACCAGGTGTAAATTTAATATTAACATCTTCAAATAGTTTACGATCACCATATCGAAGACCTACATTACTTACTTGTATCATGTAAGTACCTCCTTAAAATAAATTATATTCATAGCATAAAAATCCCCAAATAATGGGGAATCCTTTATATACACATAATTACTATTATATCATGGAGCGTTAAGAAATAAAACTATATGAATCACTATGAAAAAGCGACCATTGGGATATTTCAATGGTCGCTTATTATTTTACTCCCAGTGATTTTGGATGAATTCATCCCGACCTGAACGTTTACGATCTTCTTGATAATGTTCAGCCTCTTTTTTATAGTAGTCTTGATGATAATCTTCTGCAGGGTAAAATTCACTTGCTTTTAGAATTTCTGTTACAATAGGTTTATTAAATCGATTACTTTCTGCGAGGTTTTTCTTAGATTTTTCTGCAATTAGTTTTTGATCTTCATTATAGTAAAATATAGCTGTTTTGTATTGTTCTCCGCGGTCGTGGAATTGACCCCCATCATCAGTTGGGTCAATTTGCATCCAGAAGATCTCTAATAATTTGTCGTAAGGGAAAACTGAAGGGTCAAATTCAATCTCAACGACTTCTAAATGACCAGATTCACCTGTTTTTACTTGTTCATATGTTGGATTTTTAAGAGTACCGCCCATGTAGCCAGAAGTCACTTTATGTATGCCGTCCCATTCAACAAATGGTTTAACCATACACCAAAAACATCCACCTGCAAACGTTGCTTTTTCCAAAATATTTCCTCCTCTATGATTAAAACAACTAGATTTGTATCATCCTAAATTTGAGAGTTATAAAAGACAAATCTCATAAATAGATAATAGTATAAATCACTTAAAACTAAAAGATATAAGAGTTGTACTTGAATAATGGGGGGTTCCTATGGAAGAAAATCAACTTCATGAAACAAGAAGTTCTAGAAAAAATCAAAAACAGAAGTTAAAAAAGGGTAGAATTATTCTTCTTTCATTATTTATCATTCTTCTTTTATTTGCCGTATATATCATTTTTGAGTTTAGGGCAGGAGTAAATATTGCAGAAGAATCAAAAATACCAGTTCAAGACTTTGTTGCAGATGAACCGACAAATAATATTACAAACTATTTAATCATCGGGGTAGATAGTCGTGGGGAGGAAAAATCAAGATCAGATACAATGATGGTGCTGTCTAGAAATCATTCAAACAACGAAATAAAACTAATCTCCTTCATGAGAGATATTTATGCTGAGATTCCAGGCTACCAATCCTATAAGTTAAATACTGCTTATTTCCTAGGCGGTGTACAGCTTTTAAAAGATACGATGGCCACAATGTTTGACATACCAATTCATCATTATGTTGTCATTGATTTTAAAAGTTTTGAATCTTTAATTGATATTATTGCACCTGATGGAATTGAAATAGACGTAGAAAAAGATATGTCTGCATTCATTGACGTGTCTCTAACACAGGGGGTACATAAACTTAATGGGAAAGAACTATTAGGCTATGCAAGGTTTAGACACGATGAAGCAGGAGACTTTGGCCGAGTTGAACGTCAACAAAAAGTAATAGATGCAATTAAAGATGAAATGTTATCACCCAAAAATATATTGAAGTTACCTAGGTTGGTAGGTGCTTTACAAGGATATATTGCCACTGATTTGACAACATCTGAAGAAATTAATACAGTTCTCTCGGTTGCCATGAAAGGAACTGTAGAAATCGAGAAGATGACAATACCTGTTGAAGGAACATTTAGTTATAGAGATTACAGTCATGCAGGTTCTGTTATAGTAATCGATAAAGAAATAAATAAACAGCATTTACATGAATTTATTAATTTAGATAGTAAGTAAATATTTAATCAAAATGGATTGAAGTGCTAAAATAGAATTATATTTGAATTGTTTTGTGAGGTGGTTTTTTGGAAAGAGAAAGAGAAAGAGAAAAAGAAAAAGAGAGTGGAAATGATCTTTCAAAAGAAAAATCTTTATTTTTTTCTACTAAATTTATTGGTTTTTTAGGCGGGAAGAATCTATTATTTACACTGATTGCCGTATTATTGCTTGGATGCGTAATTTTTGTGTATGATAAAATATCCTTCATCTTTTACCCGTTTCAAGTTTTATTTCAAGTAGTCATTTTACCCGGTGTTCTTGCAGTGATCGCCTATTATTTATTAAGACCTTTTTTACGTATATTAGTAAATTGGAAGGTACCGAGAGTTTGGGCAATTTTTATTCTATATTTAATTGTCATAGGGCTAATTACTTTACTAGTAGTAGCCGTTTATCCATTTTTAAGGGATCAATTTAAAAATTTAATAGAAGAATTTCCTATTTACTTTATGGCAGTTACTCAAAATATCGTTTCATTTTTAAATAATTCAAGTTTCAATGATTTATTTAGAGAGTATAACTTTGATTACGACAAGGTTATTACGGATATTACTCATAATGTAGCTTCAACAGTCCAAGGAACTTTTACAAATGTTGCAAAAAGTGTTGCTTCAGGCATTACTGGATTCCTTTCCACATTAACAGGCATCTTACTATCACTTGTAACAGTGCCGTTTATATTATTTTATTTATTATATGAGGGTGAAGGGCTACCAAAATTTATTTTGAAGATTTTGCCACCCCGCGCAAGAGATGAAGTAAGCCAAGTAATGAGAGAAGTGGACAAGCAAGTTAGTTCATATATTCAAGGTCAAATATTAGTTTCTATTTGTATCGGCGCAATGATGACGATTGGATTCCTCATTATTGGTTTAGATTATGCCTTTGTATTAGGCTTCTTAGCGATGATTACAAGTGTGGTTCCATACTTAGGTCCTGCAATTGCAATAACCCCAGCAATAATCATTGCATTAGTAAATTCTCCATTAATGTTAGTATATTTAGTTATTGTATGGACGATTGTACAACTAGTCGAAGGAAAACTGATAACACCTAATATTATGGGGAAATCCTTATCTATCCACCCAATTACAATAATATTTGTGCTATTAACAGCTGGGTCGCTATTTGGTGTAGCGGGGGTTATTCTTGGGATACCAGGATATGCAATTTTAAAAGTAGTTGTAACACATGTGTACCGATTGCTAAAAAGACGGTATAACCGGTTTGAGAATGATCCGACGAAAAAATTTGAAGTTTAAATTATGAAAAAAACTGGATGTTCACACTCATCGTGACGCATCCAGTTTTTTTGGATTATATGGAAAGTGATTTTAATTTTACTAAAGCCTTTTCGAGTTGTTCAACTGGTTGCACTAATGCTAATCGTACGTAACCTTCACCTTCAGTCCCGAATTCTGTTCCTGGTACCATGACGACACCTACTTGCTCAATGACTTTAAAAGCAAATGAAACACTATCCATGTTATATGGATATTTAGCCCAAACAAACATACCCCCATCTGACGGAACAACATCCCATCCAAGATCCTTTATACCTTCTGTAAGTACATGATGGCGTTCTGCGAAAATAGTACGTAGATTTTTTGTTATTTCTTCTGCGTTGTCTAATGCAAGAGCAGCAGTCGCTTGAATAGGGTCAAAAATACCAAAATCTAGATTTGACTTTAGCTGGCCAATAATATTTATCATTTCTGCATTTCCAACGATGTAAGCAACACGAGCACCTGCTAAACTAAAGCTTTTGGAAAGCGAGTTAATTTCTAAACCGACCTCTTTAGCTCCAGGTGCTGCTAAGAATGAAACAGGACGGTCACCTGTAAAGTAGAACTCTGAATAAGCTGCATCATGTAAGACGATAATATTATATTTTTTTGCGAACTCTACTACTTCAGTAAAGTATTCAATCGATGGTAAAGCAGGAACTGGATTACCAGGCATATTTATTATCAATAGCTTTGCTTTCTCTGCAATAGTTTCGGGGATTGCATTTAAATTTGGAACAAAGCCTCTTTCTTCATCAAGTGGTATGTAATAGCTTGTTGCACCTGCTAGTTTAATTCCTGCATCATAGGCAACGTATGAAGGATTTGTTGTTAGCACAATATCTCCAGGATCACAAAATGCAACTGGTAAATGCACAAGACCTTCTTGAGATCCAATCGTTTGAATTACTTCACTTTGTGGGTCCAAATCAACACCATTTACTCTTTTATAGTATCTAGCTACAGCTTCTTTAAACTGAGTGGATGCAGACAATGTATAGCCATATGATGTAGGTAGCAAGCTTAATTTTGCCATGTGTTCACGTAACATTTCATGTGGAGGAATATCAGGGCTACCTAAGCTCAAATCAACAAGTTCTATTCCATTATCTTGCTGTTGCTTTTTGGCGAATGCCTTAAGTTCTGAAAAAATTGCGGGTTTATACAAGGACATTTTCTTTGATGGGATTATTTTCATAGATTCCACTCCTTAAAACTAACTATTTTATATTTAATTTTAACATAAGATATAACTCTTTAAATGCAAATCTAGTATCATATTGGAATAAGTACATATGTCATTTGTATAATAATAAAGGAATGGAATATCGCAAAAAATTGGGGGAGAAACTTATGGATTATCTTGTAATTATATTATTAGTATTAGGAATTATTATTTTATGGAAGTTAACAAAAAAATTACTTTCATTAGCACTAATTGTTGTTTTGATTTATTTTATATACATTAATTTTGACTCAATCAAAACTTTACTTCCCATAGAATGGTAATAGTATAGTAATATTATAGTTACAATTATGAATGAATGAGGGTATATAAATGCAACTATTAAATGTAAAAGATACGAGTTTAATCTTAGAAGGAGGATCCTTTCGCACTGTTTATACTGCAGGTATATTAGATGCATTTTTAGATCATGAAATTATGATGCCGTATATTCTTGGAGTTTCAGCTGGAGCAATTAGTGCATGTTCTTATATATCAGAACAAAAAGAACGTACCTTCAGGGTAATAGCAGATTATCGTCACGATAAACGTTATATGGGTTTTCGAAATTTCATTAAGGAAAGAAGTTTATTTGGCTTAAATTTCGCATATGACGTAATTCCAAACCAGTTAAATTTATTTGATTGGGAAAAGTTTAAGTCTTATGAGGGATCTGTTCAATTTGGGGTAACAAATGCAAAAACAGGTCAAGTTGAATATAAAAATGCATTGGAAATGGATAGAAGTTGTACACTATTACGTGCAACATGTGCAATCCCGGTAATGTTTCCAGAAATAAAATTAGAAGAAGAAGCTTATTTTGATGGTGGACTAGCAGAACCGATTCCCATTAATAAAGCAGAATCCGATGGCTTTGAGAAACACGTACTTATTCTAACAAGACCTAAAGGATACCGTAAACATACAGACCGTCAAAGTAAATTTACTATGAAATTGTTAAGTACACGATATCCAAAGTTAGTAGAAACAATGAAAAGACGTGTCATACGTTATAATGAAACTATTCGTTATATCGAAAAATTAGAAGAACAAGGAAAAGTTTTCGTATTCAGACCCGAGCAAGCAATACAGAGCCTTGAAAAAGACGTCAATGTCATGCGCAAAAATTATGAATTTGGGTATAAACACGCGATAGAAAAAATGGATGAATTAAAACAATTTTTAAACAATTAAAGTATTGAGCATTAGTGCTAATTAATTGAGTATAAGAATATACCATTAATATTGCATGAATTAAAGTGAAACTTTACAATGATTGTTGGAAAGAATAGATAAAAATAGATTACTTTTATAAGGAGTACACAAAATGTTAAAAACACAAGTTTTTGATCAACTAAAACAAGCAATGAAAGATAAAGATACTCTAGCAAAAGGTGTTTTAACCTTATTAAAAGCAGCACTTGATAATGCTGAAAAGGAAAAAGGCGCGGAATTAACCCAAGAAGAAGAATTTGCAATTGTAAATCGAGAAATAAAGCAAACAAATCAATCACTAGATGGTGCAAAGCAAGCAAACCGCACGGATTTAATTGAAAAAGAAGAAACTAAACTATCGATTTTATCTAACTTTTTACCAAAACAATTATCAGAAGATGAAATTGTTCAGATCCTAACTGAAGCTGGAGTCATTAAAGGTATGAATATGGGTGATGCTATGAAAATTGCAAAACCACTTCTCTCAGGAAAAGCGGATGGTGCTACGATTTCAAAAGTTGTAAAGTCACTAATTTAATCTGATAAGATGCTATCTCAACGTTGTTGGGGTGGCATCTTTTTTTAATTTTTCAGAAAAGTCCTATTGACATCACTTAAACTCTGTACTATATTAAATTTACAAAATTAAAACTGTTATAATACAGAATCGTTAGGGGATGAGTTAAATGACAAATTATAAAGATGGCTATGACTACTACGTATTTAAATGTGAAGAATTTGGTGTTGAACCAATAAATTATTACTATTATATTCTAAATCTCTCTCAACAACAGTTAGACGCATATAATAAGCGAGCTGAAGCTTAAACTTAAAATCCAATAGAAATTTATTAAACCTTACTAATATGTGTTATAGATTAGTAAGGTTTTTTGTTAATTTAGTATAAAATTTACCAAAATTTTATTGTTTTAAATCACAATCTTGTGTCGTATATTGTAAACTAGTGTCTAATAATATAATATGATTACAAATATAACTAACAGACAAACAACTTTCAAACCAACTAAGCTTCTCACAACTCTAGAATGGAGAGGTTCTCAATTGATCAATTTAGAGGATGTTTCAACCAAACAACGACAATTAAAATATGAAGAATTAAAAGATATTAAATCAGCACTAGATAAATCAGCTATATTAGCTGTAACAGATGCAAAAGGAAATATAACAGAAGTAAATGATCTTTTTTGTGAAATTTCAAAATATCCACGGGAAGAACTGCTTGGACAAAATCACCGGATACTAAATTCTGGATACCATCCAAAATCATTTTTTAAAGAGATGTGGAAAACTATCGGTTCAGGGCAGATTTGGCAAGGGGAAATTTGCAACCGTGCAAAGGACGGATCAATATACTGGGTTAAAACATCGATTGTTCCTTTTCTAAATGAAAAAGCGAAGCCATACCAATATATATCTATTAGAACCGATATTACTGCGCAAAAAAATATTACAATCATTAGTCATTACGCAAACCACGATGATTTAACTGGATTACCAAATCGACGAAACTTATCTCAAACATTAAAACGCAAAATAGAGCAAAGTAAAAAAGACGATTCAAAATTTGCTTTATTTTATTTAGACCTGAATCGATTCCGTCATGTAAATGATTCGCTCGGTCATAACGTAGGTGATTTATTTTTAGTGGAAGTTGCAGATAGATTAAAAGCGATTGATGAGCAAGGTAAATCATTCTTTCGATTAAATGGGGATGAGTTCGTCTATATACTAAATGACACTTCCAAAATTGAACAAATGTCTGAAAATATAATTGGTGTTTTTAAGAAGCCTTTTCACTTTTCTAATTATGATTTCTTCTCAAGTGTAAGTATGGGAATTAGTATATTTCCTGATCACGGAAATGAAGTTGAAGAATTGTTAGTAAGTGCCGATATGGCTTTGTATAGTGCTAAGAAGAGTAAAGGAAATCAATACTCTATTTATCAATTAAAAATGAAAGGCTTAAACGATAAAGGTTTAATGTTTGAGTCGAAATTATTTCAAGCGATTAAAGAAGACAGGTTGGAAATATATTATCAGCCAAAAATAGATATACGCACTAATGAAATGGTTGGAATGGAAGCTCTATTAAGATGGAAGGATCCTGAATTAGGATTTATTCCACCAGATCAATTTATTCCTTTCGCTGAAGATTGTGGTTTAATTAGTGAAATTGGAGAATGGGTATTAAAAAATGCCTCCTTACAAATAAATCGTTGGAAACAACTATATAATGTGAATTTAAAAGTTGCCATTAATATTTCACCGATACATTTTCAAGAGGCGAATTTCATCAACCGTTTACAAAGTATCATTACTGAAACAAAAGTCGATCCAACTAATTTAGAAATTGAAATTACTGAAATGAGTATGATGGATTATAATAAACAGCTTATAGAGAAAATGAAAAGTATTAAAGAGCTTGGTATAACTATCGCAGTAGATGATTTTGGAACTGGCTATAGTTCACTTGGTTACTTAAAAGAATTTCCGGTTGATGCATTAAAAATTGACCGTTCTTTCATAGTAAATATGCAAGATGGTAAATCGGGAATTGCTTTAGTTGCAGCAATTATTACACTTGCCCATGCACTCAATCTTGCTGTTGTAGCAGAAGGAGTAGAAAGTGAACTTGAGTTAGAAATTTTAAAAGAACATAACTGTGAATATGTACAAGGATATCTATTTAGTAAACCTTTAACAGCTAGTGATTTTTCAAAAAAATTAGAAGAAATTGCTGGATAATAAAAGGGTTGCCCCTTAAGGTAATGTAATTACACTTAAGGGGCAACCCTTTTTAGTCTTCTAAAAGACTTTGTATTTTTTCGTATTCTTCATCTCCAACAGATTGATAATATTGGTAGAGAAGGTCACTATCTACTTTTAACGTATCCTTATGATTTAAATAAATTTCTTCGGTAAGATGTCTAATAATTAAAGGTACAGGCTTAGTATGATTAAATCGATTCATGTATTTTTCTATGAATTCTTCTGTAACTTCGCACCAAAGATTTTGACCAAGCTCTTCAAATTGTACATAATTCAAATGTGCAGATAGAAAATCATCTGTTAAATATGGATTGTATAAACATGCCGCTTTCCAATCAATAATTTCACGGAATCTATGTAACCAATGGGGCTCCAAAACAGCACTTAATAAGTTTATTTGTTCAAGAGTATAGGATTTCATGAGATGATCCATTTCTTTGTTGGTTGGATTTTTAAACCCTAAGTCATCATACACTTGACTTCTAAAGGAAGGGATCCCTTTGACTAAATGCTCACTACCATACCATTTATATTGTCCTCGATCAAATTCGAAAAATTGAAATTCAATTTCTTCTTCTTCAATATCATCATCTTCATCCATCAAATCAATATAACCATATTCACTGAAGTATGTTTCATCTTCTATAAATGTATCAATCTCGTGTTCAAAGTGTTGATTGATTTTAGCATTTTGACGTTTTAATTCAAGTATCATGTAATTTTTAAATGATGCAGATAACCTTGAAAGAACCGGATAATTATATTGTAAAGTTGAAAAGTCTACTTGATTGATATTGTGGATTAAATACTTCTCTGACAATTGATCACATGCATAGCAAACATAAGAAAAGTCGACGTATTCTAAATAGTCTTCAAAGTCAGTAGGATGTAGTCGAACTAATTGATATCTAAAATAACAATAATCTTCAATGAATTTCTTCGTGTAATCTGGGTTGGTCTTTGTTAATAGATTCATATCTTTTTCATCAATAATAGGCCCAACATATGAAGGTATTGATTTCACATCAAAAGATTCAGGAAAAATTAGTTTCTCTAAAGATTTTTTTGGGTTAAACGAATTTTTACGATTCCTATGGGTTTTTAAACTATATGAACCTATTGAACCTCTTTCATCTAACAAGATAAAAGCTAATTCTTGCTTTTGATCTCTAGTTAATTTTACGTTTTTCGGGAACTTAACCGATGCAAAATACTTACCATTTGCCATATCATAATAAAATTTATAATCGCCTTCAGAAGTGTACTCAGATTGAGTATTATTATTTTTTTTCCAATATAATAGCGCACCATTGATTGGAGGATAATTTGAAAATTGTATATTCGCGATTGAAAATATATTATGTGATAGGGAATCATCATAAACCGCTTTTATAAACTCGATATTTTTAATTTTTAACATTTGATACCTCCATTTATGACTATTATATACTTTTTACTTAAAAACTATAGTGAAAAGCTATTGAATTTATAAGAAAGATAGGGTTAAGTAGTAGCAATTAACTCATATTAGTTGACATAATGTTATTATTATAAAATAAATCGGTTAATTAGTATATGATGTAAATTTGTAAAGGTATTGTTACATATGCCTAAGTGATAAAGAATATTAATAAAAACAGGTGACAATCGCCACCTGTTTCATTATTAATTTTCGTTTTCTTTATTCGACTTTACTTTGCTTTCGCTATTGTTGTTTTTATTACCTTGATTTTGTTTATTGTTATTGTTTTCGTTTTGATTATTGTTATTGTTGTTATTTTTCCCATTTTCAGCATTCTGATTATTATTATTATTATTATTGTTATTTTCCTGTTTGTTGCCGTTTTGTTTTCCGTTATTGTTTTGAAGTTGGTTCGGTTTAGTTTGATCTTTGTTTTCTGATGAATTATTTTTATCCCTGTTAGAATTATTTGGATTGTTCTGATTTTGTTCGTTTATCTTGTTTTGTTTATTAGAATTTGACTCTTGGTTACCTTTAGGATTTTTTTCTATGTTTTGTTGTAATTTTTGTAGATTTTTCTTCTTATTTTGTACTTCATTAACAGCATTAATAATTTTGTCCTTCGTTTTCGATGGAGTTTCATCAATGAATTTAGTTGAAATTAGAATATCTTCTTGATTTGTTACGACTTCATTTATGACTTTAGTTAATGCGAGATCTATAGATACACCCTCTAGTTTTAAATCTTCAGGTACGTAACTTTCATTAGGATTGATCTGTTTTACAGAAATTACAGTACCTTCCTCATCAATTCCAAGCTCAAGGTCAGTCCCAACTTGTACATATGCATATGCACTATTTGTAGTAGGGAAGAAGGTCGTAATAAAGAATATCAAAAATGCAGCTACAGCTAAGGCTGGACCAATTATGAAAGACTTCATTTTCTTTTTAGGAAGGGGAGTGGCAGTTAGTAATTGAAATAGTACTTCATCACCGATTTGTGGGTTTGCTACTTTTGGAATGCCACGTAGAAATTCACCATCTGCCGTTAAAAAAATCATATAGTTTTTATTAATTTCACAAACGATACCTTTATATGTATTCATTATATGATTTCTCCTTTTACATAATCTTTCATAAAGCTTAAGTCACTGTTTAATAACAAAACGACGGCGATGATATATTTCCGTTGGCGTTCTAGTGTTTTTCTAGAAACCTGTACCAAAGATTCAATTTCTTTTAAAGGCAATTTTTTATTTTTTAACAAAAATTCATAGAAACTTTTGTGTTCCGCTACAATTTGTGCAATTTGAAAGGCAGTTTTCCGCGCATCTACATGTTTTGGGGAAGACTTTGTTAAATCTTCAAAGGTTAGATTGAACTGAGCTAACATTTCACTATATAGTAAAATTTCTTCTTTCCTTGAAGCTGTTTGTTGCTTTTCTTTATATGTATTGATTGATTTTTCGTTAAACATAAAATGTTGCTCAGAAGAATCTTCTTCGTTAATATCAAAGGACAATAGCTGCTCTTTTCTAGAAGCTTCTTTGCGAATAAAGTCAACTAATCTTCTTTTAATAATTAGATGGGCAAATGTATGAAATGAAGCACTTTCTTCCGGATCATAAGCCATGACAGCTTCATGAAACCCAAGTATAGTTACACTGAATTCTTCATCGTGCTCATCAATGGGCCTTTTACAAATGAATGATGCTGTTTTTTTCATAAATGGTTTACTAGCAAAAAGGAGGTCATTCATAACCTCCTCATTGCCTGCTTTTGCCTTGATAGCAAGTTCTGTCATATTTAATTTTGACTTAAAAATTCCTTGAATAATTGACAAAAGCATTTTGTAACCTCCGTTCTCAAATTTCCAATGCCTCTGATTGTATATGGAATTGTGGAAAATGAAAAGGGATTTAACCTTCTTGAAATAATTATTTAATGTTAGTTAGTTAATTTTGTAAAATAGATATTTTAGTAAGTTACTTAAAGTTATTATATTGTTTAAATAGTTTTATTCTTTACCTTTATTTTCTTTTGAAGCTTTCTTTTCTTCTTTCTGTTGTTCTTTATGAGCTTTTTTGTCTGCTTTTTGTTGTTCTTTTGTAGATAATTTAGTTTCTGATTTTGCTGTAGTTTCTTTAGTAGATACTGCAGTTTCTTGTTCTTTTACATTTTCATTAATGATTGGTTGGATTATCGTTTCACCAGGTTTTTTAACCCCAATTAGTTCTAAATTCACTTCAACTTCAGCCTTAGTTTCAACCTCTTTTGTTCCATGTTTAGCTTCAAATTTTGCAATTGCTTTATGAGCATTTTTTAAAATTGCGTTTTTTGCATTTTCATTACCAGCATTTTCGTAGGCTTGTTTCAGTGCAACAAGATTACCTGCTGTATAGCCCTCTGGGATTTCAGGGAAATCATTTTCTGAAGACTCATTTTTTTCGTCTTCGTTTGTTGTATTATTAGTCTCTTTAGCTACTTCATTATTTTCATTTTCAGTAGATTCTTCTTTAGAAATATCTTCATTTTTAGTTGTGTCTTCATTTAACTCTGTATTTGAAGTAGTTTCATCAGATTCGTTCTCAGTAGAGTCAATTGTTACTACTGACTCGATTTCAGATGCAGTAGTTACTTCTGCTGAAGCTTCCTTTTGCTCATCTTCAGAATTGAATACTGTTTCGTTTGCCCACGCATAGCTAGATCCTGCAATTGTTAATCCGGCTACTAAAAGAGCAGCAGTTGTTTTCTTTAATTTCATAATAAGTCACCTCAGGTTATATTTTTTTGTCCATTTTTACTTGGACACTTTATTATTCGGAATGGAAGAATTTTTTGTGGGGGTCGTATTGAAATTTTTTTAGTTTTTTTCTTAAGCGTGGGAAATTGGGGAAGGAAGTTATTAACTCTTTCTATTTTCTCATTTCATAGGTTGAGTGAATTGTTATAGAAGAAAAATAAAGTTGTAAACAAAAAACAGAAATTTCAAATTTTTGCGACATTTACCTTTCCATACATCACCGACAATATTATAATTGTTTAAGTTGTTAAATATCATGAGTTTCATAGAAGAAATACTAAAATAGTAATAAATAAATGTCTGAAATTTAAATAATTATGTAACTTTTTCCAATTACATACGACTTATTTATTGCCAAGTTTTGGTTGGGACTTTGTGTTTTTACATAGCAAGGTTGGCATTCGAAGATTCATTTAAATTCAAACTCTATTTTTAGTATTTTTTCAATTTGATAGCAGGAGGCTGACTATGTGGAAGTTGTTAAAAACCAATTTTATTATTGAGAAAACAAGTAAAAAGAATATATTTGCATTTCTATTTGTCGCTCTATTCGTATTTGGATTGGCAATCTATATGGAGAATGAGGATGTAGGAAATTTAGTCATTAAAAAGACGAGTGAATTTCAAAACCTAGAATCTGCCGTTAGTCAATTCCAAGTCATGGACGCAACCAAAGAAGGCGGTAGTAGTGAAATCTATCAAAATATAGTCCAACAAAAAAGGTTAGTTGCCCTACAAAGAGCAGCAACGAACATGAATCGCCCAGATATGTTTGTAGACACTGCCATCGACCTTGCGAAATTAAGAGATGAAGCGTTCAAACTAGATGGTTATGAAGAAGTGGCTGTCTATTTACCTACTCAAACACAAAATGTATTGGAGACATTATTCTATGATCATTTGAAAGAATTAGAGTTTCCTATTTTTACAGATTCATTATCATTCTATCAATTTCTAATTTTCTTATTTGGAATACTTGGATCTGTTTGGTTTGTTTTCTTAGCATTATTTACAAGTGGAATTATGATTGATGATTTCAGACATACTTCATTAATTAAAGGGTATCCTATTCCTTTTGATCAATATGTAACTGCAAAAGGGATATCTACCATGTTAATTATTGTAGTATTTATATTGGAGTTATTTTTATGTAGTTTACCATTAATTTATTTAAGAGGTTTAGGAGATGCATCCTATCCGATTGCTGTATTCGATGGGAATTACGAAATCTATTCAATTGCTCAGTATATAGGTGTCTGTCTTTTGTATATGTTTTGTATAGGCATATTTGTCATTTTATTATCTATCATTTTAAACGTTCTTTTAAAGAATATGTATTTAACATTGTTTGTCCAATTATTCTTATACGCGTTCCCAATATTGTACCCAAGGATAATTAGCCTATTACCGTTTAATCCGTTTAACTATATGAATTTTGCAAACCTTTTAAGTGGGAAAAGTCTTGATCTTCCCCATCCTGTTGAATTAGACATAACTTTTGGGCTTCTATCGATTGTAATTAGTATCGTGCTTATGGGGATAGTCATCAAGTTGTTTTTAACAACAGGGAAACTTAGAAGAGTTTAGGAGGAATCGTGTATGTGGGCATATTTTAAATTTGAACTTACACAATTTATAAGAAATAAAAAGAATATAGCAGTTTATGTCATTTTACTTTTCCTTGCATGTTTCTATGCTTTTGAGATGGCACCATCTTATAAACCCATTGAAAGAGTAGATGCTAGGGAAATCGAATCGAGATACTTAGTAAGGGAAGCCTTTCTGTCAGAGTTCAGGGATAATCCAGATCGTTTTTCAGGTATGGCTGGATTTGGACTAGCTATTTACCCTGAGTGGAACCGACTAGAAAAGGATCGCCTAGATGCATTAAATACAGGTGATTATATTAAGTATTCTGAGGCAACTTCTGGCTGGTATGTTTACTCGAATAATTTTACGTATAATAGTGATTTTTTCTCATATAGCCCTGGCTACTATTCCCATGGCAATTTATATGCTGAAGATGATGGTTATTACGGTTATTTATATTCTGCAAGTCGCTATAAAGGATATGCAGAAGGTAAATCTGAGTTATCGTTAAATGTGTTTGAAGAAAGAACTGCTTTGCAAACAGTGCAAAGATTACTTGAATCGTATTTACCTCTTATTTTAATGATTGGTTGTATCTTTTTAACAGTTGATATTGTACTAAAAGATCGATTGAATCCAACAATTTTAAAAGGTTTTCCTATTTCAGATTGGAAAAAAGTTGTTGTAAAAGGGTTTGTTGCATTAATCGGTAGTATTGGAATGGTTTTACCACTATCAATAGGATTGATTTTCATAGGTATAAATTACGGTTTCGGTGATTTCAACTTACCGGTTCCAATTTACACGTTGGGTGAAGATGTAGCTATCTTCCTAAAAGGGGATTTTGTAAATATTCCAATGGGACATTATTTATTAGAAAATTTTATGTTGATCGCTCTAATTTTTATCTTCTTAATCTCGTTGATTTTGCTTAGTAGTATGGTCATTAAAAATGAGTTTGCCAATTTAGTAGTAGGTGCAGTATTTATAACAAACGAAGTTTTCTATTTCAAAAGAGGAATCGGTTATTGGCACGAGGTTGAGCTGTACCCAACAAATTATGTCCAAGTTGGCCAAATACTTTCTGGTTACCGTAACTATATTTATGGTTCCTCACAATTGATACTAAATAATGGTCTAATAGTGATGGGAATAAGTTCGCTTGTATTAGTAGTGTTCATATTTATTATTAGCAAGATTAAGAGATATAAATTAATTTAGTAGGGGGATTTGACATGCTTGAATTGAAAAATATTAATGTTCAATTTTCTGGTAGAAATATATTAAAAGATATTAATGAGACATTCTATCCTGGTGAAATAATCGGTTTAGTTGCCCCAAACGGAACAGGGAAGTCAACATTAATGAATGTAATTATGAACTATGTTAAACCAAGCAAAGGAACTGTTGTTGTGAATGAAAATTTACAATATACAAGTAAAAAGAACGAAGTAAAAATTCACCAGATTGTATCTATGATGCCAGATCAGAGTGATTTATATAATCATCTTTCAGGTATAGAGCATTTAAGAATTTATTGTTCTATGTGGCATAGTGATCCGAGTTTAATAGAAAGTACAATTAATGCACTAAATATGGAGTCCTATGTAAAGAAGAAAACTGGGACATACTCATTAGGGATGAGACAACGACTTTGTTTTGCTATGCAGATTGTTTCTAATACACCGATCATGTTGATGGACGAAGTGATGAATGGGTTAGATCCTAATAATGTTGATATTATTTCTAAAATTCTACTTAAGAAAAAAGAAGAAGGTAAGATCATCATCGTCGCATCACATTTGCTTGAAAACTTAGAATCGATTTCTGATCGAATTTTCCTGTTTAAACATGGCCAATTAATAAACGTGTCAGATGTGTCTAGTGGCTTTGGAAAAAATGAAATTACAACAGTTCGGGTAAGAGAAATGGCAGATGAAGTGAATAACAAGTTTTTAAATGAATTTCCAGAAACGAATATACAGTCATTAGCTAATGGAATATCATTAATTGATGTAACTGATTTTAATGTAGAGCAATTAGCAGAAATAGTTGTATTCCTTAAAGAAAATAACCAAACCGACTTTAGTTTTGGAAATGTTACCTTAAATGATATGTATTCTATGTATTACCTAGGGGGCAAATAGAAAAGTATATTTGAGAGTACAGTTAAAGACAAACTGTGCTCTTTTTATTTTTTTATAGTAGGATTATATTGAGGAGGGTGACCTACTTTGAAGCAATTTTTACTTTCTTTAAGTTATATAGTTGCAGGAATCGGTTGTTTTTACATATTTTCAGGAAAAATAAATATCTATAGCATATTTATTTTAGCAATCGGTTTTTGTGGAATTGTATTTGATTTATACCGAAAGAGACAGATAACTGAAGGAGCTTAGTAGAACCATGGCAAACTGTGACATTTGCGTTAAAAGAATTAAATGTCACAGTTTTCTACTTTTCTCGATTTTTATGTATCTATTTGATATTAATTATATTAAATCTACAGATAGCATTAACTGATACAACATATAAATCGCCATTAGCCAGATGATCACTGCAGAAATTTGATTCATACGTTTTAATAAGTTTCCATTTCTATCGATTTGACCAACCTTTTTCCCTGCAATAGCAAGTGAAAAGAACCAAATCCAAGAAACTCCAACACATGCGATTGTGAAAATCCATTTTTCATAATCTGTGTAGACTAAAGAGCTCGTTCCAATTACTCCGATTGTGTCTAAGATGGCATGTGGATTTAATAGGGAAACAGACGCTGCAAATAAAATTTGTTTTTTTGTGGTAAACGGGGTAGAATTTTGATCTTTAACTTCAGGTGTTTCTTTCCACATAAGCCACCCCATATATAGTAAAAAGAGAAATCCTAACAAATACATAAACGTATGAAGCCATCCAAAACTTAATATTATTAATGAAACTCCTGCTACGGCCAACGTAATTAGAATTGTATCGCAGATTCCGGCTGTTATTACTGCCGGTAGAGCGTTAGAAAATTTTTTGTGAGTTGCTCCTTGGTTGAAAATAAAAACATTTTGTACTCCTAAAGGTAGAATTAACCCAAAAGCAAGTACAATTCCATGAAATAAAGGTTCCACTAATTATTCCTCCTATTCTTTAATAGAATAAAGTATGATTGCCAATTTGTCTCCAAATAATTTGATAGAATATAAGAAAAGGGGGGACTATACTTAATGGTATTAGATAATTCAGAAGAATATAACGATCCTATATTGTACGATAAAGAAAATGAATCATATCTGGCAGAGTTACCATTTCTTTTAGAATGGGCATCCAAAATGGGAGGACCAATAATCGATGTGGCCTGTGGTACGGGTAGAATAACAATTCCTTTGGCCAAAGAAGGTTACAAGCTAATTGGCGTAGACATTCATAAAGGGATGTTAGAGGAAGCAAAAAGTAAATCATCTAATAACCTTTTGCAAGTTGAGTGGATTGAACAAGATTGTACAAATATGAACATAAATACAATAAGTAAACTCATTTACTCAGTAGGTAATTCATTTCAACATTTCTTAACGAATGAAGCACAAGATAGATTCATTTCCTCTGTATATAAACATCTAGATGATGAAGGGGTATTTATATTTGGAACAAGGTTTCCAAGCGCGGAGGAACTACTACAGCCACCTACAGAAGAATATTGGCGATCTTACATTGATAATGATACTCAAATTACAGTCGATGTTTTTACATTAAGTAATTATGATTCATTAAACCAAATCCAACATTATACTACCATTAGGAAATACAGAAATTTAAATGGTGATCTTATTAAAGAGACGAAAACGAACATACGTTTGAGATATGTATTTCCGAAAGAAATGGAGAGAATTTTGTTCAATAATGGTTTTAAAATCCTACATCTATATAGTGATTGGAACAAAACTCCATTAACGAATGATAGCTATGAAATGATTTATGTATGTAAGAAAACTAAATCTAAAACACGCTAGGAAACAATACTAGCGTGTTTTATTAAATCATCTACTATTTAATACATTTGTCTATAAACATTAATTCGATCTTTTCCCCAAATTTCTAGTAAATTGTCCAATGTGATAATTTGCCATGGATTAATAAAACTCTGACCATGTTTATTGAAAAAATAGCCATCTCCTAAGTAGTAAGTGGCATGTAGTACTTTATCATTGCCATCTCTCCAGACAAGAACATCTTTAGGAGATAGTTCAATGAGCGTTTCGGATTTTAAAGTATAACCATTAGATTTTAAATTATATAAGAAACTATACTGGCTTACCCATTTTGTAATTAGCCACTTTGTATCTGAATTACTTCCACTTGAAGCTGCAAGTGTTGCAGCTAAGCAGTTTGCACCGTTATTGTCGGAGAATGTATTAAAGAATGGCGCAATATGCGGATATTCTTTTATGAAACTTAATTTTCGATCACTGTTTAAGTCAACTTCATGCACAAAATTAGTTGCAATGTAGCTTAAAAAGGCGTATTTCAATTCAAGATTTAACTTGATCCATAATGAATTTTGTAGGATAAGATATTGATTAGTCTCAAAATCGAATCTATATAATGAGAGTAACTGGTTAATAGACTCCTTCTGTAAAGGGGATTGTATATCTTCAATATGATTAGAAACAATATTCCAATTGTAAACTAGTCCACTATTAACCTCTTTTTGAATACGAAATACTCTGTTGCGAACATTTGTTTCTAATCTGCTGATACTTTCTGGGTGTGCGATGCATACGTAAGTTACTTCTTTACTTATTTGCCAGGATTGATAGCTATTAAATGTATCAAAATCATTAAAGTAATCATCTTGATAAAAATCCTTCGCGGTCATTACTAGTATATTCGAGTCAAAATGATCAATTAACGACTTGTTCTCATCTGTAAAGAAAAACAGGTCATACATTGGAGTAACTTTTTGAATCCAATGATCTAAAATTTCCTTTGTTATTTTCACACCTTTTATATCCATAAGAACCCCCTAAATATAATAAAATTGAATATTTTAGCTGCACATTTTCTATATGTATTATAGCTTACTATTGTTAAATTAAATAATATATTACAATTATTGGATGAATCAGTTCAAAAGGAATATATTTAATTCATAAATATAGGGGAGTGACTGAAGTTGAATAACTTTAGATTGTCAGCAATCGATGCGGCACATCGATTTACTAAGGAGCATTATCCAAATTGTCAAGGTGCATTATTAGCTGGAAGTGTTGTGCGCGGTGAAGCAACAAACACGTCTGATTTAGATATTGTCATTTTTGATAACAATCTAAAAGGATCCTATCGAGAATCACTTCTATGCTATGGGTGGGCTATAGAGGCCTTTGTACATAACTTAACTAGTTATAAGCAATATTTTGAAATGGATGCAAAAAGAGCACGGCCATCATTGCCAAGGATGATTTCAGAAGGAATTGTTCTTAAAGATGAGGGATTTGTTCAAATCATTAAAAATGAGGCAAGTGATTTGTTAAAGCGCGGTCCAGAAGAATGGTCAGAGGAAACTATCCAGTTAAAACGTTATTTTATTACGGATGTATTGAATGATTTTATAGGGTGTTCCATTCGAGCGGAGGAACTATTTATTGCAAATACTCTTGCTGAAATACTTAGTGAGTTTGTATTAAGAACGAATCGTAAGTGGATTGGTGCTTCTAAATGGGTATATCGAACTTTAAGGGATTATAATGAAGAGTTTGCAAATGATTTTGTTGAAGCGTTTGATACTTTCTACAAAATAGGTGACAAGAATCCAATTACTCAATTAGCTGATGAAGTATTAAAACCTTATGGTGGTCGGTTATTTGATGGTTTTTCAATTGGGAAGGAAGAGTAGTGTCTATTTTTCAATCTTTAAAAGAGGTGAGAATAGAATGTATGGGATGGGTAATAATTTTTTGTTGGTACTGATTATTTCGATAGCTAGTTTTTTAATTTTGATCATCATTATTAACGAAGTCGTGAGTAGGTGGTTAGGTGTTAAAAAGAAAAGCCTCTTTTCATATCAGCATGTAAATGATCGACATAAGAAAATTGAATGGGCAATTCGAATAACATTTATTATCTTTATTGTAATAGGTACATTTGTGAATATCCATAGAGAGCCTAGTGAGACATTATGGTTTTTAGAAACGTGGAATATATTGATTGTCTTTATTGTAATAGTTGATTTATTACAAGCATTTATGGAGTGGAAATACGTAGAAAATAAAAAAGTTTATATTTCTACATTGATTCAATTAGGATTTTTTGTAGTGTTGTTGTTATTATTATTTGTACTAATTATGAATAACTTTTTTGGACTAATTTAATTTTTTATAGAATTGCGCGGGCGTTAATCTATTAGGGTTAATGCTTTTTATTTTTAAATAAATATACAAAATAACTTGAAATACCAAAAATAAATATATCTCCAAATGTTATTAAAACAATACATGATATTAGAATTTATGTAAACCGTGTTGACGAAAATGTAATATTATTGTAGATATTTGTATAAATATGCGTTAATTTAATTTTAAAAATCGATATATCATGTAAAAAATAAAACATAATATTTGATAAAAGGAACAGGTGTTCTTATAATGGGATTAACATATATTTTCCATTTCTCTATTAAATAATTATTTAATTAAGGAGCAGTTGTATATGGCTAGAAAAAAAGATATAACTGATGAAATGATCATAGAAATGTACTTAAGTGGTATGGCAGTGAAAGATATTGCCGAAAAGGTAGGAATTACACCTGCTGGAGTAAGCTATATAAGAAATAAACACGGTATAAAGGCAATTCGAGAGCAATCTTCAGGTCAACCTAGAAAACATAAGGTAAACGAAGATTTCTTTAAAGTTTGGTCTCACGATATGGCTTGGGTTTTAGGATTATTTGTAACAGATGGAACTGTAAATAAATCTGTTCACTCAATTACATTTTCTCAAAAAGATAAAAGAATATTAAAAGTAATTGCTAAACTAATGGATGCAGATTTTGTCTTAGCAGTATCCGCTAAAACTAGAACTACGCCAACATTATTAATCAATTCTCGAGAGATTAAGAAAGATTTAGAGGCTTTAGGGATAACAAATAATAAATCATTGTCATTACCATTTCCATGTGTTCCAGATGAATTTTTGCCCTCGTTTATAAGAGGGGTGATTGATGGGGATGGAAACGTTGATAAACATGGATATTACGTTATCATAACAACCGCAAGTTATGGTTTTGCTCAAGGATTATTAAAAGTTTTTAGTAATTGGAATTTAAATCCGAAAATTAGAAGCTTTATAAGTGAGCATGAAACAAAAATTTATAGAGTTGTCATTGCTGGTAAAAATAAGGTAATCTATCTTTCAAATATTATTTATAAGAATGTAAGTATATATGACAATTTTATTATCTACAAAAGATTATATTTATCTCAACATTCTGAGGATCCATTTATCGCTGATGATAAACGGAAAGTCAAAGCATGGATAATAGAAAATAATGAAATCATTCATGTTAATAACAATAGAAAATCAATTAAAACGTATGTTAGTAATACACTTATAAACGAATTAAGAGATGTAGCAAATGCAAATAATACGAAAATTAATTATTTAATAGAACCAATTATTAATCAATTAATCAATACAAGTATCAAAATTAAAAGTGAACAAATGAAACCAAAAGATCGAGTAGAATTTCGAACTACATTTGACAAAGAATTAGTAGAAAGAATGAAACTTTACAAAAACGCAAATAACATGAAGTTAAATGAAATAATCGAATATGGCATGAACCAATATTTAAAAGGGAATGAAAATCATAACTAATTTCATTCCCTTTAACTTTAAATTTTTCTAGTTGACATAATATAAATTATCAAAAGTTAAATCTCATGCAATAAGAATACTCTTAATATTGAGACGGAACCGATTATTTAGTCCAATAATCTAGTTTTTATTAATTTATTATTGGATCAATGATAAATTTAAAATTATAACAAATTCCGATAAGTTTTGAACTTTTATGTTAATTACAACTTGTCACTGTAACTTTTATTATTTCCAATTTCAATGAATTTTTTCCTTTTGTTCTATATCAAAATATAATACTTATTCCCTTAATTACATTTTCACAAAAATAAAATTTTAGGATTTTCTTTAACTTGTGAGCTATTTTCTTCTAAGTCAATACTTAATTATGCTTCATTTTTCTACCTCGTACATAGCGTAAATACTGACTTTCCCTTGTTTGAATGACTAAATATTATCGTTTATATCCTATAATTCTCTTAAAAACTCATTTTTAAATATATTTTTTAAATTTATTTTCTTAAAAACTATTGCAATTTTGTGAACAAGTAAATAAAATGGAAATTGTAAAGTCTATTAACTAGAATTTTACAAACATAAAGCAGCAAATTTATTCAAAATTGGGGGTATGTTCATGGCGAAAGAACAAAAAGTGATCGATTATGACAAAATTGCCGAATTGGAATCGTTTAAGAAGCTAACAAAAAAGAAAAATAAATTTCTTTGGACAGTAGCGGTAATCTTCTTTACAGTTTATATGCTATTACCTGTTTTAACTTCCTACACAAACTTACTACACCAAAAAGCAATTGGTGAAATTACATGGGTTTGGCTATACTCTGCTGGATTATTCATAATGGTATGGGGTCTTGCCCACTTCTACGTATCTAAAGCTACCGGCTTTGATAAGGATGCGGCAGATGTAATTAGTGAATATGAAGGAGGTGCTCGTAAATGAGTCCAATAGCGATTACAATGTTCTTAGGAATTGTGGGTATTACTTTATACATTACTTGGTGGGCATCAAAAAGAACGAGCACTGCAACGGATTTTTATACAGCAGGTGGAGGTCTAAAAGGCTGGCAAAACGGACTAGCTATTGGTGGAGACTATTTATCTGCAGCGTCATTCTTAGGGATCGCGGGTGCGGTTGCATTAACTGGATTTGATGGTTTCTACTTCTCTCTAGGTTATTTAACAGCATATTTAGTTGTATTATACATTGTTGCTGAACCATTACGTAACCTTGGTAAATTTACTTTAGCTGATATGATTACAGCTCGATTTAATGTATCGAAAGTTCGCGGAGCTGCTGCTCTAAGTTCAATAGTTATCGTATTATTTTACATGATTGCACAACTTGTTGGTGCAGGCGCACTTATTCAATTATTATTCGGTCTTGAATACTGGGTTTCTGTTTTAATCGTAGGGGTTATGATGACAATCTACGTATTATTCGGTGGTATGACAGCTACATCATGGGTACAAATTATTAAAGCCGTTCTTTTAATGTTCGGTACAATTATTATTTCAATCCTTGTATTAGCGAAATTTAACTTTAATATCTTATTTATGTTTGAAACAATGACTACTGTGACTGAGCATGGACAAGCATATTTAAACCCAGGTTTAAAATATTCTAACGGAATTGATACAATTTCCATGTTACTTGCTTTAGTACTAGGAACAGCTGGTCTTCCACACATTTTAATGCGTTTCTTCACTGTAAAAGACGCAAAAACAGCTCGTTCTTCAGTTATTTGGGCAACTTGGATCGTAGGTTTATTCTACGTATTAACAATTTTCTTAGGATTCGGAGCTGCTGCGTTTGTAGGTTCAGCTGAAATTGTTGCTGCAAACCCTGCAGGTAATATGGCTGCCCCACTTCTAGCTGAAGCACTTGGTGGAGACTTATTATTCTCATTCGTATCTGCGGTTGCATTCGCAACAATCTTAGCGGTTGTAGCAGGTTTAGTACTTTCAGGTGCATCTGCATTATCACATGATATTTATGGCCAAATTATTAAAAAAGGCAAAATTTCTGAAAAAGAGCAAGTGGTTGCTGCTCGTGTAGGATCATTAATTATTTCTGTAGTTTCGATTCTATTAGCTTTAGGAGCTCAAACATTAAACGTTGCATTCTTAGTATCATTAGCGTTCTGTATTGCTGCTTCTGCAAACTTACCTGTTATTATTTATACAATCTATTGGAAGCGTTTCAATGCAAATGGTGCAGTTACTGCTACTTTAACAGGTTTAATCTCAGCGTTAGTCCTAGTAGCACTTTCTCCAAACGTTTGGAATCCAGTTGCTGGTAAAGCAATCTTTGTTGGTGATCCATTAGTGTTCTTAACTAACCCAGCAATTATTTCTGTACCACTTGGATTCTTAGGTGGAGTTATTGGAACATTACTTTCTAAAGAAGTGGATGAAGCTAAATACCGTGAAGTTGAAGTAAAAGCTCAAACTGGTATTTCAGTACAAGATGTTTCACACTAATAGTAAAACCTCGAGTTAATAACTCGAGGTTTTTTGCTTGTTGTTCCCTACTGTTTTTTGACTAATTTTCAGTAACATTTTTCTGTTTTTTCTTATTTGATAATATAAAGATGGTAGCTAATATACATAATGTGCCGATCCAATCTATCCAACCAAACGTTACTCCTAAAAAGATTACTGTTGTTATTACCGCTGAAAGAGGTTCTGCACAAGCTAGTAAACTTGTTTCAGATGCAGTTAAGTATTTTAAACTTTGTAAATAACAATAAAATGCTATTACGGTTCCACAAATAACAACAAATAAAAAAGCGAAGTTCGTTGAAAAATACCATTCGCCTTGAAACATCCATGGTGGATGAACAAAGCTAAATACAAATCCACCAATAATCATTCCCCAACCTACTACGATTAGGGAACCCCATCTTTGTAATAGTTTAATAGGTTGTATGGTATAAAAAGCAAGGCCAAAAGCAGAAAGAATTCCCCATACAAAACCTTCAACAGAGATAGCTAAACTTTCAATATTGCCATGTGTAACAAGTAAAAATGTCCCCAGCATAGCAAAGAAAACTGCAGCTATTTCCTTCATAGATGGTTTTCTTTTAGCTATTAGAATGTAATAACTTGTTACTAATACAGGACCTAGGTATTGAAGAATTGTAGCAGTTGCGGCATTAGAATGCGTAATAGCGGCTAAATATGTATATTGAACACCTATCATTCCAATGACTCCAAAAATAATAATAGCTAGTATATCAGCCTTTTGACGCCAAATATCAAAGATTCTATTTCCTTCTTTTTTATAAGCAATCAGTATTAACAGTAATCCAGCTGATAATAATCGGACAGTTGTTAACCATTCCGTACTTATTTGTAAAGTTTGAAATAAGTATTGGGATACAGTTCCAGAAACTCCCCAAAACATAGCTGCGGTCAAAACTAAGAATATCCCCTTGCTGCGGTCATTCAACACCATTTTTCATAATCCTCCATTAACCGTCGAATGATTCTATGTTAGTATGATTCTCACTATTTATCAACAACTATTAATATAAAAAGAAAAAGAATGAACTACCTTAAAGTCAGTATTTTAAGGAGTCCATTCTTTTCATAATATAATCATGGGAACATATATTTGGGATTTAGAAAATATATAAATATTTCCTTTTATTCATTACTCTCTTTTGTTATAACTTTGAAGTACAGAGGTTCGCCATCATTTGAAACATCTAACTTCAGTGAACCATTTGAGTATCGATCAGATTTTGCAAAACTAGAAACAATAAAGCTTTCTTCTACATTATTTTCGGTTATTATTTTGATAGTATCATCGGGTTTAACTGTGATGACTGCAAATATTCTATGAGGATTTGATTTCAACTCTTTTAGTATAACTACTCCTCTTTTTGCTCTAGAACTTGTTTCTATTTCTGAACTACTCATACGTTTGATTGCACCACGATGTGTAATTACGATTAAATCGTGTTCAGTATCCTTTTCTATAGAATTAATTGATACTAAGTAGTCATTATCTTTTAAGTTCATGCCTTTAACGCCACCGGTTTTTACACCAGTTACAGGCAATTCTTCTAAGTCAAATCGGATTGTATAACTTTGATAACTAGTTAATAACAAATCTTTGCCTGGTGTAATTAGTGAAACGTGGACCATCTCATCATCATTTTTTATATTCATTGTTCTAATCGTTTTTGAGTATCTTGAGACTGCATATTCAGTTAACAATGATCGTTTTATTTGGCCAAGCTTAGTTGCTGTTAAAATGAATATATTCTCTTGTTTGAAATCTTCAATACCTATTACTTCAATAATTTCTTCTGAATCTTCTAAAGGAACGATGCTTGATATATGTTGACCTAGATCTTTCCAGCGAATATCTGGAAGTTCATGAACAGGTTGATAGATGTAGTTTCCTTTATTTGTAAACAGAAGTAGATGATGTTGTGTATTCATCATTGACTCAAATAATAAGTAATCGGATTCTTTCATGGCGAAATCCTGCCCATTCGAAGCAGCATGGGAACGAGTACTTGTCCGTTTTATATAGCCGTCTTTTGTAACTGTTACAACTACTTCTTCACTCGGAACAAGTACATCAAGTGTAATTTTAATTTCCTCAATCTCAGCTTCGATGTCTGATCTTCGAGGCTCTGCAAATTTCTTTTTTATTTCTAGAAGCTCTGCTTTTATCACTTTATTTAACTTACTCTCATGATTTAATATTTCCGTTAACTCATCGATTGTTTTACGCAATTCTTCTTCTTCAGCACGAAGCTCAGTTATATCTGTATTTGTTAGTCTATATAATTGTAAGCTAACAATGGCTTCTGCTTGAATTTCTGTGAAAGCGAATTGAGAAATTAAGTTATCTTTTGCATCTCGTTTATCTTTAGAAGCACGGATTGTTTTAATGACTTCATCTAGAATCGATAATGCCTTCATTAATCCATCGACAATATGTAAACGATCTTTTGCTTTTTGTAAATCAAATTCAGAACGTTTTGTAATCACTTCTTTTTGGTGAGCTATATACGCATCTAACATTAATGGTAAAGTCATCATTGTTGGTCGACGATTATGGATAGCAATCATATTAAAATTATAATTGATTTGTAGTTCGGTATTTTTATATAAGTAATTTAAAATACCGTTACCGTCCACGTCTTTTTTTAGTTCGACAACAATTCTTAAACCAGTACGGTCAGACTCATCTCGAATATCAGCAATACCTTCTAATTTTTTATCTACACGCATTTCGTCGATTTTTTTAACTAAGTGCGCTTTATTTACATCATAAGGGAGTTCTGTAATTACGATTTGTTCCTTACCGCCTTTTATAGGCTCAATCGTTGCTTTAGAACGTACAATTATTTTCCCTCTGCCCGTTTCATAAGCTTTTTTAATCCCATCAATTCCTTGTATTATTCCACCTGTAGGGAAATCAGGACCTTTAATTACTGTCATTAATTCATCGATTGTGCAGTTAACATTTTGTAGTCGCATTAATGCTGCATCGATTGTTTCAGCTAAATTATGAGGTGGTATATCCGTAGCGTACCCTGCGGATATACCAGTTGAACCATTTACTAATAAATTTGGAAATCTGGAAGGTAGTACAGTTGGTTCCATGTCTTGATCATCGAAATTTGGTACAAATTCAACTGTTCTTTTTGTAATATCACGTAGCATTTCTGCAGCAATTGCGGAAAGTCTCGCTTCTGTATAACGCATCGCAGCTGGTGGATCACCATCGACTGAACCATTATTTCCGTGCATTTCTATTAACATATGGCGAGATTTCCAATCTTGACTTAAACGAACCATAGCGTCATAAACTGATGAATCACCATGTGGATGGAAATTACCAATTACATGTCCGACTGTTTTAGCAGATTTTCTAAATGGTTTATCATTCGTATTTCCTGATTCGAACATGGCGTATAATATACGACGTTGTACAGGTTTAAGACCGTCTCTTGCATCTGGAATTGCTCTGTCCTGGATAATGTATTTACTGTAACGACCGAATCGATCGCCCATTACTTCTTCTAATGGTAATTCTTGAAATCGTTCGGCATTGGTCATACTTCTGTCTCCTCCTCATGATGGATGAAGTCAGCAACTAATGTATTTGAATCTTCTTCCATACCAAAATCAACATTTGCCTCAATCCATTTTCGACGAGGCTCTACTTTATCTCCCATCAGTGTAGTCACTCGACGTTCAGCACGGGCACCGTCTTCAATCGTAACACGTATCAAAGTGCGTGTTTCTGGATTCATCGTTGTATCCCATAATTGGTCAGCGTTCATCTCACCTAAACCTTTGTAACGCTGAATAATATAGCCTTTTCCAACTTTTTTAATAGCAGATTGTAATTCTTTTTCAGTCCAAGCGTACTCGATAATTTCTTTTTTACCATTGCCTTTAGAAATTTTGTAAAGTGGTGGCATTGCAATATATACTTTTCCAGCATCAATGAGTGGTCTCATATATTTATAGAAGAATGTTAGTAATAATACTTGGATATGTGCGCCATCTGTATCCGCATCCGTCATAATGATGACTTTATCGTAAGCTGCATCTTCAACCGCAAACTCAGGACCTGCACCAGCACCAATTGTATGAATAATAGTAGCAATTTCTTCATTTTTCATAATATCTGAAAGCTTTGCTTTTTCTGTATTAATAACTTTCCCGCGCAAAGGTAGAATTGCTTGGAACGTACGATCACGCCCTTGTTTGGCAGAACCTCCTGCAGAATCTCCTTCAACTAGGTACAATTCATTTTTTGCTGCATTACGTGATTGTGCAGGTGTCAATTTACCAGATAGAAGCGTACTCGCTCTCTTTTTCTTTCCATTTCGTGCATCTTCACGGGCTTTTCTAGCCGCTTCACGAGCTTGTTGGGCACGGATTGCTTTACGGACAAGTGAAGAAGAAAGCTCTGCATTTTCTTCTAAAACATAAAGGATTTGTTCTAATACAACAGATTCAACAGCAGAACGTGCTTCCGTAGTACCTAATTTACTTTTCGTTTGTCCTTCAAATTGAAGTAAATTTTCAGGAATACGAACAGAAATAACAGCAGATAAACCTTCTCGAATGTCTGAGCCTTCAAGATTTTTGTCTTTTTCTTTTAATAGACCTGTTTTACGAGCGTATTCATTGAAAACTCTTGTTAATGCGGATTTTACACCTGTTTCGTGTGTACCCCCATCACGAGTTCGTACATTGTTAACAAATGAAAGGATTGTTTCTGTATATCCATCATTAAATTGGAATGCAAATTCAACTTCGATTTCATCTTTTGCACCTTCTACATACTTTACTGGGTGCATAACATCTTTTTCTTCATTTAAATATTGAACAAAGGCTTCGATTCCGTTTTCATAATGAAATACATCATGTTGACCTTCTCCACGCTCGTCAATGATTTCAATCTTAAGCCCTTTTAATAAAAATGCTGATTCACGTAAACGCTCTGCTAAAATCTCATAGTTGTATTTTGTAGCTGAAAAGATTGTGTGATCGGGATGGAAGTGAACGAGTGTTCCAGTTTCCTTTGTCTTACCAATAACTTCAAGCGTTGTTACTGGTTTTCCTCCATTTTCAAAACGTTGACGGTAAATTTCACCATCACGATAGATAGTTACTTCTAAGAATTTCGATAAAGCGTTTACAACTGATGAACCAACTCCGTGCAATCCACCACTTGTCTTGTAACCGCCTTGTCCAAATTTTCCGCCTGCATGTAAGATTGTAAAGATAATTTCAGGCGTTGGTTTTCCTAACTTATGCATTCCTGTAGGCATACCGCGACCATAATCTCTAACGCTAATTGAATTATCTTCATGTATTTTTACAATAATATGTGATCCAAAACCTGCGAGTGCTTCATCAACTGCATTATCAACTATTTCATACACTAAGTGATGAAGGCCACGAGAATCTGTAGATCCAATATACATCCCCGGTCTTTTTCTAACCGCATCTAAACCTTCTAGTACTTGTATGGCATCGTCATCATATGCGATGCCTGGCTGATTAATTGCCAATTCAAATCCCCTCCAAAAAACAAACGTCCGTTCTCTTTTTCTATTTAATCGTACTGACATTTATATTTACTGTCAATAATTAGCATGTCAAAGTAATTCAATTGTATCAAATATAAATTAAATTCGACAAACAGAACTTTATCCCGAGTTATAAATACCTCTCACTGAATGAAGTATCACTTTATTCTAAACTATAATTGTACCTAATAATCGAAAATAGTAAATATTATATTTAGATATAGAAATATTCACGATAATTTTTACTATTCCTTCATTTTCATACATCAATTTTTGAAAAAAGTATGTTAAATATGTAATTGCTCTATGTTATAAATGTAATGCATTATAAAACTATTAAAAAGACACTTCCTTACCTATTAAAAAAAGTGTAAAATGGTTATTGCTACATACTAGTACCAACTAATAAGTATTAGTGGAAGTTATCTCGTTTAGCTTCCGAACTTTCAATGTATATCTAAACAAATAATAAATCATGAAAGGAACACACTATGGTAAATGCAATAGTAATAATTTGTGCTTATTTACTTGGCTCCATTCCGTCCGGTTTATGGATTGGAAAAATCTTTTATAAAACCGATATCCGCGAACATGGTAGCGGAAATTTAGGTGGTACGAATTCATTTCGTGTTTTAGGGAAAAAAGCAGGAATTATTGTCACATCAATTGATATTTTAAAAGGAACAGCAGCGGTATTATTACCTTTGATTCCGTATTTTTCTGAGTCAACAATTCATCCACTAATACTTGGAGGAATTGCAGTAATTGGTCACATGTTTCCTATTTTTGCAGGGTTCCGAGGTGGAAAAGCCGTTGCTACTTCAGGTGGTGTGTTATTAGGTTATACATGGCCATTTTTTATAGTGTTAATTGTAGGATTTTTTATTGCTTTAAAAATTACAAAAATGGTTAGTTTTTCGTCAATGGCTGTCGCTGTTGTTGGTCTAGTATACAGTACTATTTACTGGATTGTTACTGGCGATTATGCATTGTTTATTGTTGTAGCTATATTGGCTGCATTTATTTTCTATCGTCACCGCGCAAATATTAAACGAATAAAAGAAGGTACTGAGCCAAAAGTTAAATGGATTTAGT
This sequence comes from Ureibacillus manganicus DSM 26584, assembly GCF_000772945.1. Lineage (GTDB taxonomy): Bacteria > Bacillota > Bacilli > Bacillales_A > Planococcaceae > Ureibacillus > Ureibacillus manganicus. The sequence goes on along the minus strand of NZ_JPVN01000009.1, from coordinate 73,432 downwards.
GTCGTTCTTTTGAAATTGTTCTCTTTGAAAGGAATGGTCACGTTGAAGATTGTTATAACTGACGAAGCACTTGATTGGTTTAAAAAAGAAATGGATATTGAGCCTGGAGATTATATCCGTTTTTATGCAAGGTATGGTGGATCATCACCCTTTCACGAGGCATTTTCCCTTGGAATGAACCGTGAAACACCACTTGATGTAGGGGTTGTAACAACTGTTCAAGGCGTTCATTTCTATATTGAAAGAGATGATATATGGTTTTTTAATGACCATGACTTACATGTAATTGTAAATTCTAAACTAGACGAACTAGCGTATGAATATAAAAAGTCAAACTAAAATACAAATGCAAGGTTTAGACATTAAAAGTGCGGAATTGTCTTGAATGTACTACATTCAAAACAGTTCCTTTTTAAATTTAAAAATTCTTCACATTTACGACTTCTTTATCAAATCCTAGTGAGATAACCATTTCATTATAGGAATTTAATACTTGTTCATAAATTGTTTGAACACGATCTACATTGACTTCCCCATCGAAATCAAAACGTGCCACATCAAATTCCTTTGAAAATAGTATTATATTTTCTTTAAAGAGTTGCACTTCGGTATATTGCTTCACATCTTCATTTGCATATGTATATACGTTAAACGAATGAGAATTTGCAGTGAAACGCTCAATTAATGCACCACGATTGCTTCCTTTTTTACCAGCAACCCATTTTAAGTCCTTCATCGTATTAAGAATTGTACGTGCTTGTTTTACTAGCATATCAACAAAGCTGTTTGTAACACTCATATTAAACACCCTTTCTAATACTTTCGAAAGTAATCTATGTTTTATTTTATCACTAATCTGAACGAATTACATAAACAGCGTTTTTTCTACATTAATTCATGAAAGTAATTTAATTGAATTTTAAAATTCTATAATTCTTTATAATTCGACGCATATAGTTTTAGTAAGCTACTTTTTAACAACTATGTTTGTCTTGTTAAAAGGCGTATTTAACTAAAAAGGAGTGCAGCTATTGTCTTGGACTAAAGAAGACATGACTCAACAATCTGGGAAAACAGTCGTTATTACAGGGGCACATAAAGGAATTGGTTATGAAACTTCACTAGCATTTGCAGAAAATGGTGCAACAGTTATTCTTGCGGTTTCTGATTTTCATAAAGGAAAATCAATACAAGAAAAAATTCTTTCAGTTTTTCCAGATGCAAAAGTAGATGTTATGTACCTAGATTTAAATGAATTAGAATCTATCCATGAATTTGCGAAGGAATATAAGACCAATTATCGAACGTTATCCATTTTGATACTTAATGAAAGTATTCATTCAGTGCAACAAAGAAAGACAAAGGAAGGATTTGAGTCTCATTTTGGAGTGAATTTTTTAGGTCACTTTGCTTTAACAGGGTTATTACTTGATTTACTTAAGATTACACCAAATTCACGAGTGATAACTATAGGAGACAAACTCTCAGGTAAAACAAAATTGTCTTTTGGTCATTTTAAAGGTTCCAAAAATTATCAACCAGATAAATTTTACACTCAAAGTAAACTTGCTAATTTGCTATTTGCAAAACATTTAGATGAAAAATTTAAAGAATATAACATCCAAACTATTAGTGTATGTTGCCAAACCCCAACAGATAGTAAAAAAGTTGATTCTGCACGTAGCAAAGTAAAATCTTCAAAGTCAACATCTAATGATGAAGTAAAAGATAAAGAGAAACATAAATTCCCCCTTACAGTCTTGTATGCCGCGACTAGTAGTTCTTTATTAGGTGGCGAATTTATTGGTCCATCAAAAAATAAAAGTAACACACCATCCGAATTGAGTACGTTAAAAAAAATGTATGATAAAAATGTTGCCCATAATTTATGGCAAGTATCGGAGAACTTATGTGGTGTTAACTACAAGTTTTAAATAATAACCCGTAGAATAAACCCCGAGAAGATAAGAACTTCTCGGGGTTTTTTTATATTTAATCTATACTGTATACAATTTCACCTGCAACAACGGTTTTAAGCGTTGTTGCCTTTAACATATCCTCTGAAGAACCATCAAGTAAATCGCGGTCAAAGATAGAAAAATCAGCATCATAACCTGGTTTTATTAAACCTCTCTCGTGCTCTTTGCAAATTGCTTTAGCACTACCTAAAGTGTAAAGCTGTATTGCCTCGAAACGAGATAGTTTTTCTTCTGGTAAGTACCCATTATGCGTATCACTAACTTTTTTACGTTCAACTGCAGCATAAATTGTTTTTAGTGGATCTACATCTTCTATAGGCGTGTCTGTTCCAAATGCGCAAATTAAGCCGCTATCAATCAATTTTCTCCATGCATATGCCCATTCCAATCGGTCATTACCTAGACGTTCCATTACCCAAGGGAAATCAGAAGATACAAACGCTGGTTGTATATCTAAAATAATTGGGAGTTTTTTTAGACGTTCAACTAAATCTTCTCTCAGTACACATGCATGAATAAGTCGGTCTCGTTGTCCATATGGAACTGGATACTTTTCAATTGCTCGTATCATCTGTTCTGCTGCAGCATCCCCAATTGTATGAATAGCTACAGCTGAATGATATTTCCGCGCAAGTCGTACATAATCTTCTAGTTGTTCATCTGTTTGAATGAACATCCCAGTATTATTTGGGTTATCTGTATACGGTGTAGAAAGTGCTGCGGTCGAACCACCTAAAGCACCATCCGCAAATATTTTCATTGCACCTGCTTCTAAAAATGCATCATCGTACACAACATTGTCTTTAATCAGTTGTTCAAATACTTTTACATGACGTAGTAAATGTACACGGAAGTGACGTTTCTTTCCGATTACACGTTGATACGCAGTGAGTGGGTTTAAATAGTGACCGAAGTAACTCAAATCTTCGGAATGAGCACCTGTTAAACCTTTTGAATGCATATCTTGAATTGCCAGCTCCATGGCATTTTCTAAATAATCAATATATGCTTCACCTTCTTTTGGAATTGAAGAATCTAACAGTTCCTTTGCTTTTTCAAAAAGTCTCCCATTAAGTTTGCCGTTTTGATCTCTACCAATTTCTCCGCCAAAAGGATTTTCTGTTTGTTCTGTAATTCCAGCAGCTTCAAGCGCACTTGTGTTCACTAATGCTTGATGAAGACAAACTCTATTTAAAACAATAGGTTGTTTTCGAATAGCATCTAGTTCTTGAATAGTTGGAATTCGGCGATCAGGAAAGTTGTTTTCGTTCCAACCTTCGCCAAAAAGCCACTGGTCACTGGATGACTGTTTAGATGCTTCAGTAACCATTTCTAGCAACTCCTCACATGATGTTGCTTTTGATAAGTCTAAACGTAATAGTTTTTCACCATGCCAAAGAATGTGAAGGTGGCTATCTACAAAACCAGGATACATAGTAGCACCGTTCAAATTGATTTTTTGATCTGCTTGTTTTTCTAGATCAATTTTTCTACCTACATCTATTATCTTCCCATCCTGTACTAAAACGGATTCTACTGTTTCATTTTCTCTTTCCATTGTGTAAATTTTACCACCATACCAAAGTTCGCTCATACAATTGTCCCCTTAAAATAATTTAACAACTCTATTATAAAGGAAAACATTTCAATCTCTAAATAAATTTGATAGATAAATGTATGGAATGTTTAAACAAAAAGGACACTCTAGAAACGTTACTTCTAAAGTGTCCTTGTAAGTACTTTTTAGTTATAGTTTAAATGTTTGTGCAGCTTGTTTAAGTTCATCTGCCATTAAAGCAAGAGTATTTGCAGATGCAGCGATTTCTTCCATTGTTCCATTTTGATCAGCAGATGCATAAGCGATTTCTTGGGTATTACGTTTTGCTTGAGCTGTAATATCCGTTAAATTAACCATATCCTCTACCATCTTACTAGAATAGACATCAATTTTTGTACTTTCTTCTAAGATATTATGCATTTGAATAGAGACATTGCTAATTGATTTTGCTATTTTTTCAAATTCGACTCCTGCTTGTTCTACTAAAGCTTTCCCATCATTCACTGCAAAACTACCTTCATTGATCGCGTTGATGGATGCAGTAATTTCTAATTGTATTTGTTTAATTAATTCACTAATTTGACCAGATGCTTGACTGGATTGTTCAGCAAGCTTTCTAACTTCTTCAGCAACTACCGCAAATCCCTTGCCATATTCTCCGGCACGGGCTGCTTCAATAGCTGCATTTAATGCAAGTAAGTTTGTTTGATTTGCAATATTTGTGATGACGGAAATAATATCTCCAATTTCAGTAGATTTTTTCCCTAGTGCATGTATAGTTACAGATGCAATATTTGTCTTTTCATCTACTAATCTCATTTGACTGATCGAATTATCAATAACTTTAGTACCCGTTTTTGCAGCTAGTACTGCGTTTTCGGTAATTGTATTAGTTTCCTCAATATTTGTAGATATTCTTGAAATCCCCTGAGAAATATCCGTAACAACATGTTTTGTATCTTCAGTAATAGCAGCTTGTGACTCTGAATTTGATGCAATGGTTTGAATAGAAGCTGCAATTTGTTCAGCAGATTGAGCTGTTTCTTCTGAGCTTGCTGTTAACTCCTCTGATGAGCTTGCGACGTGTTCAGAAGCTGTTCTTATTTCTGAGACGAGGTGCTTAATATTTTGAACCATAACATTAAAGTTGGTTGATAACTCACCTAGTTCATCTTTCATTTTCACTGCTAAAGGCTTGATGGATAAATCTCCGCTAGCAATCATATTCATACGATAAGCTACTGACAGTATTGGTCGAGTAATACTACGGACAATAACAAGCGATATAATAACGATTAGTATCGCAGTTATTCCAATAAGGATATATGTAGTAATCTGTATTGAACTCGTAGCAGAAAGAATGATACTTTCTGGAACTTGAACACTTAATCCGAAACCTACTGATAATATAGGTGTGGAAGCAATTAAGAAATTCTCATCATTATGTTTAACATTAAAGATACCGCTTTGATTTTTACTATTATGTAAGACCGATGCAAATTGCTCATTTATGTTCGATTCATCTACTGATACTCCGACCAGTTTTTCATTGGGTGAAACTTGAATAATGCCTTGACCATCTACTAATGTTAACTGAATAGAGTTATTGTTATTATCGGTTAGTAAGGAATCTACTAAAACTTCAAAGTTTGCAGAACCTGCAAGGATACCAACGATATTTCCATTTTCATCTTCGATTGGAGTTGCTGCGACTACAATACGATTACCTGTAGCTTTTGATACTAATACGTCAGAGTAGTTCGAATTTCCATCTAGTGCAATTGGAACATAACTTCGATCGCTATAGTCTGATCCTATACTTTCAGGTTTTGAATGTGCGACAACTATACCATTTGTGTCTATAGCAAACATTGTCTCAAAAACATCTGAACGTTCTTCTAGCATTTGTAAATATGGAATGATTCGTTCAATGTCCATCGATTTCATAATGTCACTTTTAGATGCAATTTCCATCTCGGAAAGTTGTGCATTAAACCACTGGTCTACTGATTTCGCTTTTGTATCAACAATACTTAACATTGATTGTTGTTCTTTATCGACAATTATATTGCTATTAATCCGTTGAATGATAAAAGATACGAGTAGAAGTGGTATTAAAGAAACAATGATAAACCATGCCATAAATCGAGTTCGAATACTGTGTGTGCGGTGAGAATCGCGAGACTTTTTACTCATTCTCATAACCTCTTTCTTTACTAGTGCGAATTTACAATAAGTAGTATAAATGTGGAAAATTATTATAACAAAATATATTTTAATGGAAAGATGGATTAAAAGAAATCAAAATTTAAAAAAATCAGCAATTTGAATCAATTGCTGATTATAAAATATTATTGACCAATTTTAATATTTCTTTTGCTTTTCCTTTGATCATTAAATCAAATCTAGCATGATCGTGTATATCTAAATTAACATAAACTTTTTTACCTTCTGTCATAACAGGTAATTGGCTAACTGGGTATATTTCAAGACTTGTACCTATAACAATTACTAAGTCGGCTCGTCGTATACGGTTTAATGAGTCCATCCAGCTATGTTCAGGTAAGGTTTCACCAAATAAAACGACATTTGGTCTTAGTTTTCCACTACAATGTTTACATACTTCCTTATTTAGAAATTCCGATAAGGTTGCAGGTTGGTTACATGAATGACATCTGATGGTCTTAATTGTCCCGTGTAATTCATTTACCTTTCGATTTCCGGCAAGTTGGTGAAAACCATCAACATTTTGTGTTGCAACACAGTCTAGGACCCCCTTATTTTCCCATTGCCCAAGTATGTAATGACCTTCATGAGGAGTGTATTTTTCTAATGACTGAATTCTATAACTATAAAAATCATGAAATAGTGCATAGTGATTCTCTAAAGCTTCAACTGTTGCAACTGTGCGCGGGTCTATTTTGTTCCACCATCCTGACTGGGAACGAAAATCAGGAATCCCACTTTCTGTGGACATTCCAGCTCCTGTTAAAACAATGGTACTTGTAGAACTTTTTAACCAATTAACTAACTGTAAAATCTGGTCTTGTTGATTCACAACTAAACCTCCTCATAGTAGTTATTAACCTTATTTTACCATAATTTAAGCGTATTATAGTGAATTTAAGTTACAAAAAAATAAGGACTACCCAATAAAAATTTTAGGCAATCCTTAATCTTCTAAGTTTCTTAAAATAAATTCATTTTCTTTTGAAGTTTTTATTTGTATTGTAATGGATCCTCTACCATAATACGTTTTTATTAATACAGGTATACCTAATGTGTTTTGAAAGATAAAATCCAATCCTCCGAATGAAACAGTGGCATCCCTTCCCTTAGGTACATATCCTATATCTCGCGTATGCCGATGTCTCTCTATAATATCTACTCCTAATTTATCAATTGCATTAAATAGCGTTGAAGAAGTTTGACAAATTCCACCACCAATACCAATAACAATTTTCCCTTGTAAAAATTCGGGTGCTTCTTGATAACCAGATGCAACATCTCTAGGACCAACAGTATCATTAAAGGAAAAAATGTCTCCACTACCTACTATTACGTTATTAATTGATGCTGCTGAAAGTTCAATATTTTTACTTCTTCCTTGTCGTGTGGGATTAAAGTATGTTGTATATGAAGATAACATTACCTCATTTAAAGTTTTAGCTTCTTCTACGGTATAACCACTTTCCGTAATTTTAATGGGGACATTTACCTTCCCACCAGTAAAGGAATGTTCGAGTATTTTCTCTATTAGATCTTCTTCGCTTAATGTAATTTTTGGTCTTCCTTTTATTATTTTCCCCGTTCTGGGATCGATTCTATCTAAGATCATTGTCTGATTAAAGCCACTTTTTGTCGCTGACCCGTTTGCTATTCTTTTTACAATGAATTGAACTTGTTTTCTAAAATCCAAAAATTCAAGTTCAATATGGTATGGTTGTGGAATGATAGTTGTAATTACTTCATTTGTTCTCGGATCAATAATATGTGTAGCATTCCCTTTTTTTTCAATTGTTCCTGCATACACAACCCAATTTATGTTCATTACAATGCCACTAAGACAAATTAGGAATGTTAAGCTAAGTTTAAAGACAATATTTTTCATTACATTACCTCAATTTTATAAAAAGCTAATATATCATTATTCTTCTTTATTTCAGGAAAATTATGAGTGGATATTTATGTTCAAAAAAAGAATGATTTCACTTAAAGTGAATCATTCTAGAATTGGACAATTGAATATATATTTTGGAATGTTAACGAAGTGTTTCTATTAGTCAAATACGCCATTTCTTAACAATTCAACAGTGATATTTGCATTTACTTTGATTTTAGGGTATAGTTCTTTCCACTTCTTTTTATCAACATTCTTTGTACCAACATTTGCTTTATAAACTTCTCCAAAGCCTAATATATCGGAATTCAACTCTTGAGTTTTCTTAATAATCTTATCAATTTCCTTTTTAAATTCTTTTTCCACTTCTTTTTCCAAAATCTCCATTACATTAAAATCCTCTGTAGTAATACTCGAATGAATTTCAAGTACTCGGCCTTCAACTTTTATATCTAATTCAAATTCAGGAGTATCTTTATTTACTAATTTTACTTTTCTATTTGAAAAAATTGAATCAATTGCAATTGCTAATTGATCAGGTATATCATTAGATAGTTTTTTTAATGGGGCACCCGGTATTATTACTTGGATGGAGCCTGCATTATATTTTTCCTTTACTAATACGACATAAAAAGGCTCATTTCCAACTAGTTTTCCAACCATTTTATCTCCATTAAAAATTGCAAGACCACTAATATGAACATCATCCTCATCTTGAACGATTAATGGTAATGCTAAATCAATAAACGGTGAATAACTATCGCGGACAGTTTCATGTAAAGTGGACGATACAGTGTATTGTTCTTCGATATTATGTTCCAACAAATAAAATATATGTTGACCAATATCAGAGATGTTCTCATATTTTCGTTCTATTAGTGGTCCAGCCTCTCCATCTACAATAGCAAAATAAAGTCCACTGCTCATTTCTGAATTCATTTTTGTTGTATGAAGAGCTTGAGTTATTCCTGCTTCAGCAAGTTTACTACCTAACAATATTACACGGGCCTGTCCAGCAACAATTTTTTTAGTGCTATCAAGACTTGCTTTAATTCTTGTTCCTTTACTCGTTTCATCTGTTTGGGATGCTATACTCACAATACTTTGTAATTCCTGATTGACGGATCTTAGCGCTACCGTGGCAGTAACTTTATCAGCACTTTCTACATCATAACCAATTAATACAGCTAAACTGATTCTTTCAAGAATTTTAGGATCAGCACAACCAAATAGTAATAGGAAAATGCATAAGTAATATAAAAGGACTCGTCGTTTTATCATGAAGTGTCACCCGTCCCTTTTTTACGTCTTTTTTTTATAGAAGCAAAAATAAATAATATAAATGGATAGATAAATACGACTATAAATGCTATTTTTCCAAAGTAATTATTCATAGTATTGATTTGAGTTCTTGTTTTTATAAAAAAGGTGATAATAAATATGATACTAATAAAAATCCAAGTAAACCGTTTAATCTCTAAGTTATATACAGAAGATACACCACGATATGCAGCCCACAAATATAAACAGAGATTCGGTAAAATAATAAGCAACCATGCGCAAATGGTAATAATTTCGATTCTCTCAACAAAGGGAAATTCAATTAAATTAAATATCGTTAATGTGGCCCATATAACTCTTTCTAATTGAGGTCCACTAAAATACATTAAAGTAATTAACATAATAATAATGTAAATAAAAAAGGTAAATAACAATCCGAAATGAGCGTACTTTTCCGCAGATTTCTTTTCTTTGTCTTTTATATAGGGGTATACGATATTCAAAATTTCAAATCCAACGATAGTAAAACTCATTGAATATGCCCCTTTTAAAATTCCTATTATGTCCTCCATTATCGGCAATAGATAATTAATGTTTGTGAAATATAATGGGTAAATTAATAAAGGTGGAATCCATAACAAAAAAAAGAAACTAAAAAAACTGATTCCTATAACTACTCTAAATCCAGCTGTGACAGCGTATACTATTAAAAGCAAAATAGCAATTGCTATAAATTGAGGATTTACATATGGAAATACCCATGTATTTACTACTTCAATATAATTTTTTAAAACAGCAAAAAATGCAAAAGTACAATAAATCACATAAACGAAATTAAGAAAACTTCCCAAAATTTTACCGAAAACTTCCCTTTGAATTCCATATATATCAAGATTGTCGAACTTTTCTAATGTTTTAAACATTACAAAAACAACGATATGTGCAAGAATGAAGCTTAATACAACCGACAACCAAGCATCTTGTTTTGCGTCTTTATATATTACTCGTTGAAACCCATGTATTCCTACTCCAATTTGACATCCACAAATGATAAAAAAAACTAGAAACGCGTTGATCTTCTCATATTGTTTCGATTGTATAGCTTGACTCATTCACTCACCTTCTCATTGTTCTCTTGATTCGTAGATTCATCATCGCCTTTTCTTGTGTTTACAGCTTGTCTACTTATATTAGATAATGGGAGTCTGATTAAGCTGTTTGGTAAATCCTTTAATCTTAGTGGATATAATGGCGAAAGATAAGGGGCACCTAAACTCGATAATCTTAATAGGTGAATAAGTAAAAAACAAACTGCAATCATTATGCCTAAAAAGCCCCAAATTCCTGCTAAAATTATAATTGGAAATCTTAAAAAACGAATGATATTTGCCATCACATAATTAGGAGTTGTAAATGAGGCAAGAGCACTTAAAGCAACAAAAATAATTAAAATATTACTTGTGATACCTGCATCAACCGCAGCAGTACCAATTACTATCCCCCCTACAATCCCGACGGTTTGCCCAACTTTTGTAGGTAAACGTGAACCAGCTTCTCTCAGTAGTTCTATGATAAGTTCTAAAAACAGAGCCTCTAAAATTGGTGGGAAAGGTACAATTGCTCTACTTTCACTTAAAGGAACAATTAATGTATGAGAAATTATTTCGTAGTGATATGTTAACGCGGCTACATAGATTGGTGTTAAAAATACTGATGCAATAATAGCAGAGAATCTTAGTAACCTTAACATCGTTCCAATTTGCCATCGTAAATTTTGATCTTCTTTACTATGGAAAAACTCTATAAATGCGATTGGTGTCACTATTCCCATTGAACTACCATTCATCATAATTCCAATTTTTCCAGATAATAATCCATCACAAAATCTATCGGGTCTCTCAGTTAGCAACATTTGCGGAAAAACAGTTTTCGTACTATCATCTATCAATTCAGCTAATATAGCACTATCAATAAGTCCAGAAACGTCTAAACTCTCGATTCTTTGTCTAATTGTATTCACCTGTTCTTCAGAAGCAGTACCTTTTAAATATAGAAGTGAAATTGATGTAACTGTGTCCTCTCCTACTTCAAAATTCTCATTACATAAATTAGGGCTCTTAATAAAGCGTCTAATAAGTGAAATATTGGTAGTTAGATTTTCGTTAAATCCTACTTGCGTACCTATAACTTGTGATTCATTTTCAGGTGCAGATAATGATCTTGATTGATAGCTTGAGATTTTCGCTACAACGATGTCTGCATTTTCCTTCGTATGGATTAACGCAGCACCACCGATTAATTCATAGATGATTACATCTAATTTATTCGAAATGTCTACTTGAGCAAGAGATAATTTCTCTTTAATTAATTGTGGTGTCGGTTCTGAAATACTTTGTAACGTTGAAATAATATTATCATTTAACGATTGAACTTCTATCAAATTTTCTATATAAATAATTGTAATTTCATCGTTTATATTTTTAACTATAAAATCAGCTGGACTACTAACTTTATCTTTAATTAGATTGACAAATTCTTCTTTTGTTCTCGTATCTAGAGTCTGTTTTAACTCGGATTTAGTATAATGCTTAGTTGGTTCTTGTAATTCTTGCTGGTTATTTGTCGATTGTTCGTTCTTTTTATCTTTTTTGTTGTTAAACATACCTTCTCCCCATTTCTGTTAACTATATAATTGACATTTGAAATGTTATCTATTCAAGTAAACATGAGGTAAATACGACAATAAGAACATAAGAAAAACCACCTAAATTTGGTGGTTTTATATGTTCTTATTTAATTTTTTGGTAGAGCTTTTGTTTAAAACTAATCGAATCAAATTGGTTTTCAAACTCAGTAAAACTAATTGTTTCTTTATCACCTAGTCCAAGATAACCGAACATACTTAAACTATCATAAAATAAACCATGAACTTTTTGCTGTAATGGTTTGTTAAAGTAAATCATTACATTGCGACAAAAAATGACATGGAATTCATTGAATGAACTGTCTGTCACAAGATTATGTTGAGCATAAATAACATTTTTCATAAGGGAAGTATCAAATTTTACACCTGAATTAGTTACTTTATAATAACGAGAAAACTCAAATTCTCCACCAGATTGTAAGTAATTTTGTGTGTACCTTTTCATTTTTTCAAGTGGATAGTAGCCGCTTTTGGCTGTTTTTAATATTTCTGGATTAAAGTCTGTAGCGTAAATTCTTGTTTTATCATAAAGTCCTACTTCCTTTAAAAGAATAGCCATTGAATAGACCTCTTCTCCTGATGCGCATCCTGCATGCCATATTCGTATGGATGGAAAAGTGCGTAAAAAAGGTACAATTTTTTCGCGAAATTCTTTCCAAAATAGTGGATCGCGAAACATTTCGGTTACATTAATCGATAGATCATCTATTAATCGGTTTAAACATTCAGTATCATGCAGTATTTCGTTCAACAATTCTGTAATTGTTGCTAGTTTCTCAGCTTGTACACGATGTAATATACGTCTTCTTAGGGATGGGTACGCATAATCTCGGAAATCATAACCACACCAATCGAATAGACCGTTAACTAACAAATTAATTTCAAATTTTTCTAGTTCTTCATTTGTTTCAAGTTCTGATGTTAATGATTCATTATATTTCATCTTTATTTCATCCTTATAAAACTAGTATACCCACACTTTGATAAGTGAAATGAGTTGATCTGGTTCTACTGGTTTTGCAATATAATCTGATGCTCCGATTGTTAAACACTTTTCACGATCTTCTTTCATTGCTTTTGCGGTCAATGCAATTATTGGTAAATTCTTAAATTTTGAGTTTTCTCTTATATGTCCGATTGCTTCATAGCCATCCATTTCTGGCATCATAATATCCATTAAGACAAGGTCAATATCATCGTTTTCATCTAATATTTTTAAGCTTTCTAGTCCATTCTCTGCAAATAATACTTCACAACCAGTCATTTCTAAAACACTTGTTAATGAAAAAACATTACGAACATCATCATCTACTAACAAGATTTTTTTACCAGAGAGATTTGAATCATAACTAACAGGTAAATCTGTCTTTAAACTGGATTTACTATTACTTTCTAATAAAAATAATTCAAGTTCGCTTTTCAACCGTTCTGGTGAATACTCATTTTTAATGATGATTGTATGTGTAAATTTACTTAAGTAAAGTTCTTCTTTATTAGTTAAGTCTCGACCTGTGTAAATAATCACTTTTATTTTACTGTGAACATCGATTTCTTTAATTTTATTTAATAGTTCAAATCCACTTGTATCTTCAAGTCCTAAATCTAATATAATACAATCAAATTTATCTACTTTTAATAACTCGATTGCTTGATGGCCATATTGAACTGCTTTTATAACGAAGTCCATATCGCCTATTAATTCCATTAAACTATTTCTTTGATTTAAATCATCATCAATGACTAATAATCTCTTAATTTGATTATTCATTGATGTTTTACTATTTAGATTTATTTTATCCACAACTGTTTTTGGATTTTGTTTTTGTAATACTTTCTTCGTACTTATAACTTCATGTGAAGTTGCTGCAGCTTCATAGAGTTGTTCATGGTTGTGCTCAGCATTTACATAATGACTTACATAAAGTGTAAATCGACTTCCCTTGCCATTTGTGCTTTCCAAAGTAATTTCTCCACCTAAAAGCGCGGCTAATTCTTTACAAATGGATAAGCCAAGACCAGTACCACCATATTTTCGGCTTGTAGTCCCATCTGCTTGTTGGAATGCTTCAAAAATTAATTGTTGTTTCTCAATGGGAATGCCAATTCCAGTATCAAGTACTGTAAATGCGAAAGTAGGTGTATTTAGAGAAAGCAAATAGGAAATTTCTAGTTTTACTCCACCTTGGTCTGTAAACTTAAATGCATTTGACAATAGATTATTTAGTATTTGCTGAATTCGATCACCGTCAGAGTATATAGTTAATGGAGTACCTTCTTTCACTTCAATTTCAAAGGCTAAGTTTTTACTCTCTGCTAATGGAGTGAAACTGTTTTCTACTGATTCAATAATATTTGGAAGATAAACTTCTGTTGGTATTATTTCAGTTTTACCTGCTTCAATTTTTGCTAAGTCTAAGATATTGTTAATTAGTTTTAATAAATCATTGCTAGAAGAATGGATGGTATTTGCAAACTCAATTTGCTTTGAAGTCAAGTTTTGTTTAGCGTTATCCGCTAATAATTTAGATAGAATGATTAAACTATTTAAAGGTGTACGTAATTCATGAGACATATTTGCTAAGAACTCAGATTTATATTTTGAACTTAATGCTAATTGTTCTGCTTTTACCTCAAGTTCTGCCTTTGCCTTTTCTACTAATCTATTCGTTTCTTCAAATTTAATATTTTGTTCTTCTAAACGTTTTGCCTTTTCTTCTAGTTCTGTATTTGTTTCTTCTAATACTTCTTGTTGTCGTTGTAGTTTTTCTTCAGATTGTCTTAAGTTATATGTTTGGGATTCTAACTCCTCGTTTGTAGCTTTTAATTCTTCCTGTTGGTTTTGGAGCTCCTCGGATTGGGCTTGAATTTCTTCCATAAGTGTTTGAGACTCTTCTAATAATTTAGCTAACTGAATTCTGCTTAGGACACTTTCAATTACAATACCTATATTTTGTATTAGTTCTTCTAAAAATGTTTTTTCCTTTTCAGTAAACGGTTTGAGAGATGCGAGTTCAATTACAGCTTTTACATCATTTTCAAAGATGATTGGTAATACATAAATAGTTGTAGGTGTAGATTCACCTAAACCAGAAGAAATTTTAATATAATCATTTGGAACTTCAGTAAGAATAATTGGTTTTTTTTCATAGATTACTTGACCAATTAGTCCTTCCCCTGGTTGAACTTTACTTAATAAGTGTTTTCTTTCTTTATGTGCATATGTAGATACTAACTTATAAGATTGCTCATTGCTTTTTTCCTGTACATATAAAACAGCGTGACTAGAATTAACTAAAGGTACCACTTTTGATAGTAATGTACTACCTAGAGTTTCTAAATCATAAGAACCGCTAATACTCGTTGTTATATCAGATATATTCGTTTTTGACCAAGTGAGTTCTTGTTCTTTTTCAATTTGATTTTGAAGTGATTCCGTCAATTTATTAAATGAGATGGCTACTGTATCAATTTCGTCTTGTTTAATAACTGGAACATTTGTATTTAATGCTTGATCGCCATTCGCTATACTTGTCATTAAATTCGAAATTCTATCTAGTCTTCCTGAAGCTTTAACCATTGTGCTACCTAAACCAATAATGATGAGTACGATTCCTAATCCAAGGATAGAAAACGAAATAATATTTCCTTTTTCAAAGTTATCAATCGATGAAATCATTGAAGTAGTTAAATGTTCATCATATTCATGTGTAATTTCACCTATTGTATCAGTGAAAAGAGTTCTCGTTTTACCAGCATTTTCTTCAATTGTATGAATAGCTAAATTTCTATTACCGTCCAGAATTAAACCAATCACCGTATTTGCGTATTCATTAAATTCGGTATTGATTAAATTCAAACTTTCTATTAAATCGGATTCTTCTTTACTTGATGCTGAAGATTCTAAATCTAATATTCCTTGTGAGATATTTGCTAACTCTATTTTTACATTTTCAATTTCATCTTTTATGTTTCCTTCATCCTCAAAAACAACTGAATTACGAAGAGATATACCTGCATCTTTTACGTCAGCTCTAATTTGATTTGCTGTTACAGTTAAATCAATATTATGATTAACCCTCTGACTAATTTGATTTAGGTCATTATGTTGCATGAATGCAAATATAATGATTGCTATTAGTAACAGAGGTACAACACTAAACCCTAGTAGAAATTTAGTTTTTATTTTCATAAATACACACCCCGATCGAAGATCTAATGGATTAGACCTTCTCTACTTTTATACATGCTTCATACACTCTTGAAATAACTTGTACTCGATCTGTTGCATCAAATTTATGAAGGATGTTTGTAATATGGTTTTTGACAGTATGTTCACTAATATATAATCGTTCAGATATTTCTTTATTGGTTAACCCTTCAACAATTAATTCTAAAACATCTATTTCCCTAGAAGAAAGTGAGTACACACTTTTTAATTGAATAATTGCTTTTTGTAGTACATCACTGTTTGTTTCATTTTCCATTAGTTGATTAGAATTTATAGATTCATTTACTAGCGATTTATTATCCGTTATTTCAGTTAATAGAATATGATCATGATCCATTACAAACTGTTCAAAGTTATCTTTTGTTATTGGTGGACTATAAATATATCCTTGAACCTCTACACATTGAAGTGTGTTCAATATTTCTAGTTGTTCTACTGTTTCAACACCTTCAGCAATGACTGTAATATTCAACTTTTTTGCTAGATTTATAATAGATTCAACAATTTCCATACTATTATTTATGTTATTAGGTAGTTCACTAATAAAGGATTGGTCGATTTTAATTGAGTCAAAGTGGAAATTTCTTAAATAGAATATAGAAGAATAGCCAGTACCGAAATCATCTAGACTTAAATGAATTCCTAGGTCTTTAATTTGTTTTAATGTGTCTTTCACAAAATCATCGTTTTCTAAAAGGACAGTCTCAGTTATCTCAAACTCTAGTTGTTTCATGTTCACTTTATTTTCATCAATTACTTGAAATATTTTTTGAATAAAGTTCTTTTCTATAAAATGTTTTGCTGACAAATTCACAGCAATTCTAATAGGTAAAAAATCTTTTTCATTCCAAAGCTGTATTTGATTACAAACATTTTTAAAAACCCATTGATCAATTTCGAAAATTAACCCAGTTTCTTCTGCTAGAGGGATAAATTCACTAGGTGAAATTAATCCCCATGTTGGGTGTTTCCAACGAATTAATGCTTCAGCACTAGTTACTTGCCCAGTTTGTATATTTATTTTTGGTTGATAGACTAAAAAAAACTCATTATTTTCGATTGCTCTACGTAACTCATTAACTAATAGGAATGATCGATAAGACTGTATATTCATACCAGAGTGGAAGAATTTGTATTTATTATTCCCTTGTTCTTTAGCTCGGTAAAGAGCTGCATCCGCTTTTTGAATTAAGGTATTTACATCTTCGGCATCATAAGGAAATACAGCTAATCCAATACACGCAGTAATGAAAAATTCGTATTTATCAATTACAAAAGGTTCTTTAAACGAAGTAAGAATATTTTCCGCAAGCATAATAGCAAGTTCACGATCTGCATTTGGTAAAATGATATAAAATTCGTCTCCACCAACTCGCGCAACTAAATCTTGATTTCTAGAAGTAGCTTTTAAACGTTTCGATACTTCTAGAAGTAACGTATCGCCAAACATATGTCCAAGCGAATCGTTGATATGTTTAAAGCGATCCAAATCGAGGAGCATTACAGAAAAAGTTTGATTTTTAATTTTTGCTTCGTTAAAACGTATGTTCAATTGCTCATAAAATTTCCTCCGGTTTGGTAATTCCGTTAAGCTATCATGGTAGGCTAAATGTTGAATCATGCTGTTTTTTTCAAGGAGTGCATGTGACTGTATCTCTAATTGTTTTTTTAATTTATATATTTCTACAAATCTTGCAACTTTAGATGCCAATATGATAGGGTCAAAGGGTTTTGTAATATAATCAATTGCTCCTACAGAATACCCCATAAAAACATGTTCCGAATCTAAAGAATTGGCAGTAATAAAAAGAATCGGAACATGTTTAGTTTTTTCACGCGCTTTAATAATTTTTGCTGTACTAAATCCATCCATATCTGGCATTTGAACATCTAATAAAATTAATGCGACATCATGTTTTAACAAATATTTCAATGCATCTGCTCCTGATTGCGCTTTAATCAAATAATAATCATCGCTATCAAGTATAGCTTCTAATGTTAATAAGTTTTCTGGTCGATCATCTACTAGTAATATATTTATTTTCCCATTTTCCATTCAACATAACACCCCATAGTAAATAGATAATCTAAAGTTATGTAATAGGATATCATATTTTACGATCGGATGGGAGTATATAGTCGGATGTTATTCAGTGGTAATTTCTGAATTTAGTAAGCCTAAAGAACTAAATAAAAATAATAGTTATTAAAAGTACTATAAAATAATTAATATTTTATCAAAACAAAATTCTTCAAAATAGTTAAAAAGTTATGATACTTGGTAAGCTTTTTTTATATAACTAATAGGGTCTTCGTGTACGAAATTTGTGTTAGGAACTAACACATTATTTTTAAGCTTTATCGCAAAGGTATTTAACAATTTAAGTAAGTCTTGGCGCTCTTTTTCAACAATATTAAATGACACTCCGTACACGTATACACCATCGTGTTCTTCATCATTCCAAACAATATGACCAAGTACTTGAACTTCTTTCCCCATGATGATCGTTTCAAATTGATAAATAATATCTGGGCGCACAGGTAATTGGATTGTAGAATAGAATCTAAGACCACCAGCACTAATATTATCGATAGTAATCTCTGATTTTCCTAGATTAACAACATTCCCTTTAAACGATGTGATTGTCATAGTAGCTTTTAGTGGCAAAATTAATTGTATTCTATAAAAATTCCTTTTTTCTTTCATTTCAGATTGGTTGAAATGGATAATTGGTTTCAAAGCGGATTTATTTAACAATTTTATAAAATCTCGTTCAGGTACAGGTTTACTAAACAAATACCCTTGAATTTCAGTACATTCTTGTTGTTTCAAAAATTCATACTGTTCAAGTGTTTCTACACCTTCTGCGACTACAGTCATATTTAAACCTTTGGCCATAAAAATCAATGATTTTATAATGATTTCAACATCCGGTTTAATAGCTATTTGTTGAATAAACGATTTGTCTAATTTAATTGTATTAATCGTAAAATCTTTAATATGTGCTAAAGAGGAATAGCCTGTACCAAAATCATCTAAAGCTACTTTAATGCCTAAGTCTTTCAATTGAGCCAAAATATGCTCTACTTCTTTTTCATGATAAATAATTGACGTTTCTGTTATTTCTAATTCAATAAGTGATGACTCCAAATTGTACTCTTTTAATGTATTAGTTAACATTGCAATACAATCGCTACGTAAGAAACGTTGAGCAATGAAATTAATAGAAATAGGCACAAGTTTGAAACCTTCTTTTCTCCAATTAGCTAAATATTCACAAACTTTTTGTAACACCCAGTCACCAATTTCATTGACTAATCCTATTTCTTCAGCGATTAAAAGGAATTCACCTGGAGAGACAATTCCCCATATTGGATGTTCCCAACGTATAAGCGCTTCAGCACTCACAATTCTTCTTGTTTTAGTATCAACTCGTGGTTGGAAGTATAATAAGAATTGGTTATTTTTTAATGCTTTTCTTAAATCTCTTTCTAATTCGTATTGTTTGTATGTTGAAATATTTAATTTGGATGAAAAAATATGATAACTATTTTTGCCTATAGATTTTGAGCGGTGTAATGCAGCATCTGCATTTTTTAGTAGTTCTTCGACAGTTTCTCCATCTTCAGAAAAATTACTAATCCCAATACTTGCTGAGGCATAAATTTCAAAACCGTCAATTATAAATGGATTTTCAAAACTATTTAAAATTGTTTTAGCGAAATTTTCAGGATAATTCGACTGATTATAATCCCAAACAATGATTCCAAATTCATTGCCTTCTAATCTTGCAAAAAAGAATGGCTGATTTGCAGTGGATTGAATTCTTTGAGTAATTTGTATTAATAACTTATTTACAATTGCATGACCTAATGTATTATTAATACTTCGTAGACGTTCAATTTCTAAATATAGTATTGAAAATGAATTTTTTAGATCTATTTGCGATTGAATCTTCTCGTTAAATAATTCTGATTTTGCTAATCCTGTAAGTTTATCATAATATGCGAGTTGATGAATTTCATCTTGGTGTTGTTTTTGTTCTGTAATATCCGTAAAGATTCCATCAACACGAACAACAGCATCAACATCATTTAAAATCGGTAAAATCTTCCCATGAATCCAAATTTGCTTTCCATTTATATGTATTATTCTGAATTCAAAACTTAAAGTTTTACCAAACGTTAGTTTAGCCATTTCATCTATATATTTATGAACGTCTTCAGGATGGATTAAGGATTGCATCCCTTCAGGAGTATAAAAATATTCTTTTGGATAACCTGTAATACCTTCCATTCCTTTGGAGACCATAATCGTACTTCGAGTAATCATATCGATTGATACGATTCCTAAAGAAAGATGTTCATAGATTGTTTCAATAGTTATATTTGACTCTTGTAATTTCTTTTCTGCATGTTTTCTTTCTGTAATATCCTGAGTATTTCCTACTAACCTAATGGGTCTACCATCTTCACCATATATCATTTCTACATGTTCATAAACATAAATAATCGTATTGTCATTTCTTATAATTCGATATTCAATATTATAGCCTTGAGATTTGTTAATGGCATCTTTTAACACGTTACGATACTTCTCGCGATCTTCAGGGTGAACATAATGTAAACCTTCGTCTAATGTAGGTCGATACGAATCAGATTTTTCTCTCCCAGTTAACTTAAATAATTGTTCAGACCAATAGATTTCATCCGAAAGAATATCGTAGTCCCAAGAGCCAATTTTTCCAGTCTCTTGAGCTAGTTCCAATTTATTTTTAATATCTAGAATCTCATTTTGGTTTACAGCATATTTTGTAACATCTTTTGCAATACCACAGATTTCCATAACTTCGTACTCATTTTTGAATATAGGTACAAACGTAACGTCTAGGGCTAATTTTTTGTTATCTTTATCAATATACTCAAATTGAAAAGTTTGCGCTTCGCCCTGTAAAGCTTGAGCCAAATGCATCTTCACTATATGGATGTTTACAATTCCATTGTTAAAAATAGATTTAAAATTCTCATTATTACTATTAAATAGACTTCTAAGAGCTGCATTATAAAAATGGATTTGTCTATTTGTACTAATAGTAAATGCAGCATCTGGATGATTTTCAAACATCGTATCAAACATCTTTTTATTCATTAAGTTGTTATTAAGGTCAAATGTGGTTTGATTGTTTTTTGAGTCAACTGTTTTAAGTAATTTAGGAAATAATGAAAATGCCAATTTGTTCCCCCCTATAATTCTGTGATCTATCAAAAGTATCTAATGAAAAATATGATATTAATTATTCTGAATATTTGTTAGTAATCTCAGTTTATAGTTAAAAGGAAATGAAAAATATGACCACTACTTCTTATTTCACTAGGAATCAGTTCCTATTTTAGTGGTCCTAGTAATTTTTGTGGGTTATTGAGCAATCAAAAAAGACTATTAGGAATTAATCCTAATAGTCTTTTCTTAATCTAATGTAAAAATATTGCCACCTAATTCTTTGGAACTGTACAAGCTCTTATCTGCTTTTCTAAATAACTCGTCCATACTATAAGAGTTTGGAGTGTACACAGCTATTCCGATACTTGCAGTTAGGTTAATTTCATGACCTTGAATATAAATAGGTTCACTCATTTTTTTCAGTAGGCGTTCAGCAACATAACTAACTTCTTCGATACTATTCATTTCTGGTGTAACGACAGTAAACTCGTCTCCACCGATTCTTGAGATAGTATCTTTGTTTCGTAGTGATAATTTTAGGCGATTAGCGAATTCTTTAATAACCTCATCACCAACATCATGCCCTAAAGTGTCATTTATTATTTTGAATTTGTCACAGTCTACTACCATTAAAGCAGATACTTTCCCCGTCTTGTCAGTTGTTAACATAGCTTGTTCTAATTGTTTATAGAAGAGTCTTCGATTCGGTAAGTTTGTTAAATAATCGTAAAATGCCATTTGTGTAAGTGTGGATTCTTTTTGTTTTAGTTCTGTAATGTCGTTTGAAATTAAGATAACTTTTTCGACTTCCCGTTGTTCGTTTAGGATTGGTGTAATATGTGACTTTAACCAAATCGCATAGCCATCGCGGTGTATATGACGAAGTTCGAGAGCTATCGTTTTTCCAGATTTCATACATTCTTCCATGGATGACTCGAATAATGGAAAATCTTCAAAATGAATATTACTTGATATAAACTTCCCGATTTCATTCCATACTGGAATTCCTAAGATTTCCTCTATAGAAGGAGAGCAATAAGTAACTTTTCCAGTTGGTGTTAAAATCTTAATAATACTTTTTGTATTTTCAGCAATGATCCGGAATCGTTCTTCACTCTCTTTTAATGAATTGTCTGCTCTTAGTTTTTGAGTTACATCTCTAAGCATAACAATATTATAGTTTTGTCCATGTTCTTGAAATGCTGCTGTAGAAATTTCAGCGTGAATCGTTTCTCCATCAAGGGTTACAAATTTTTCAATAGATGGTTCTGTAACGAATTGACTCTCTTTAGAACGTTTTAATCGTTCAATAACATTTTCTCTATTAGATGGGTGGACAAAATTAAGAAGGGGCTTCCCTTTTATAAAGCAAACCTTTTTTGCTTTTGCTAATTTAAGAGCTGCTTTATTTAAATAAGTAATAGTCTCCCCGTTATGAATTATTAATGGCTCTGGTGAAGAATCGAGAACTTTGCGGTATTTTTCTTCACTATTGGATAACTCTTTATATATTTGTTTTTCTTTTGTTATATCTTTGTAAGTAGCAATAGCAAACGTTTCTCCATTTTCAACTTTACGATATGTGGCAAGAACATCTACAACTTCTCCACCTTTTTTCATACGTTTAGTTTCAAATTGTAGACAATCATTTTCTTCTTGTAAAATTCTTATCAATTTTTGAAATTGATTTTTTTGAAAATCCAAGTAAATGTCTGAAAGTGAATTAAGCTCATGTTCTTCAAATAGGAATATATTCGTAAACATTGGATTGACCTTAATAATTTCACCCAACTGATTAAACATTACGATAGCATCAGTTGAGTATTTCCATAGTAATTTTAAATCTTGGTTTTCTTGTAAGATAGTAAGTTCTCTTTTCTTATAATTAGTAATATCTCTTGCTATACTTGCTATCCCAGTAACCTCATCAGATGAATCATTATAAATAGGCGAAAATGTAACACTTATATCTAATAGTTCCCCATTTTCTTTTTGCCTAATTAAATGATGGTCTTTTAGACTTTTGCCACTTTTGGCAACTTGATACAATGCTTTTGTATCCTCTACTAACCAATCAGGAATTATTTTGTTATATTTTTGAATTACATCTTCTTTGTGGAAACCAAACATTTCAACAAATGCATCATTTACAAATTCAATTTTCCCCTCAAGATTAGTAATGTAAATAGGATCAGCATTGTGATTTAGAAATGAATTCAATTGGTTATTGGATTTTTGTAACTTTTCTATTTCTAACTTTGTTTTCGTTATATCTCTTGCTATTCCATATACTCCACTTACCTTTCCTTTTATTGTAAGTGGAATTAATTTTAATTGGATATGAACTTCTGAACCGTTTTTGTTGTATATATAAGTATCAAATTGGACTTGTTCTTTTTGCAATGCAATTTTTAGGTTTTCAAATAACAAATCTAAGTGGTCATTATTAAAAAACTTAGCTATACTAAGGCCGACAATCTCTAATTGTGAATAACCAAAAATATTCATACATGCAGAGTTAGAATCTAAGATATATCCATCCTGGTCTAATGTTAAGATGACATCGTCATTATTATGAATAATGGAAGATAATCGCTCTTGGTTTGTTTCAATCGATTCTTTAATATGGTTTAATTCGATAATTTTACGGGTATATTCTGATACGTCACGAACAACCGATACAATAAAAAATTGATCCTTATATGTAAAAGGTGTTAAGACCGATTCTTTAATATATTTTTGTTGGTCTACAATTACTTCGTCACTATAAGTAACAATTTTCTTTTGTCTAACACATTTTAAATATTGTCTTGTTAGAAAATCTGCTTTTTCTTTTGGAAGAACCTCGTGAAAAGTTTTCCCGGCCATATCTTTTTCATAATCTAAATGGCCTCTTCCGGCTTGATTAGCAAAATAATAATAAAACTCATTGTTTTTAAATTCCATTATATAAAAAATATCATTAACAGTATTAAATGCGCTTTTCAATATATTAGCAAACTGTGAGATATCTTCAAATGTCTGTATATGTTGGTTCATATATACAACTCCATTCTAATAGAAATGGTAATCATTTCATGAAAAGAATATATTTTATATCACTTTAACATACTATTTTAATAGTTTTTTCGTTTTTTTTCTATACAATTAATGAATTATTATAAGATATAGGTCTTTTGATACCTTTATGTATGAAAAAAGGAAGTGCACCATTTAGGTTAGCACTTCTTTTTCTTCATTTGAAAGGAATTCTGTTGTTATTTCAAACCCTCTCATATAATCTGGTGAGCCAGGAAAACTTTGCATAAGTCCATGTATATTTCCGTCAAACCGTACTAATTTCACTTGTCCGCCACTTGTTTGTATTTTTTCTGCAAATGCTTCACCCTCATCGCTGAATGGGTCATATTCTGCTGTATAGATTAGTGTGTTTGGCATTTTTGCGAGTATTGAGTGATCAGTATCCAATGGAGATATAAGATTTGAATTGCAAAATCCGTTAATGTTTTTCAAATCGATTCCATATTTGCCGTTATACATTTTTCTTGAAAGGAATTCACTATCTTCAATTTCTTCTTTAAATGCTGTAATGGGATAAAACAAAATTTGTTTTTGAAATGAAAATTCATTTCGTTTTAGCGCTTCAATGGTAATTAATGTTGCGATGGTCGCCCCAATACTTCCTCCGCAAATAGATATATCTGCTGTATTACCACCGAATAAATTTGCTTGTTGAATTATCGAGTTTGTTACGTCATAGCATGTTTGAAATGTATTGTTGGCGTTATCTAGATTAACTGGATAATCTACAGAAATTATCTTATGTCCTGAAAAAGAGGAAATCATTCGGCATGCGATATCTGACGCCTCTATATTTCCATTCATAAATCTTCCTTCATGGAAAAATACTAATAATGAATATTGTTCTTGTTGTTCTGGGGTGTAAACTCTTATGGGTAATTTAAAGTCATCCAATTGGAGAATTTGATCTTCTACATGGAATATCGATGGTCTTCTTTCATACAGTTGGATCTCTTGTTTAACTCCACTTATTCGTTGATCAGGATGTTCATCAAAATACTTTAAAATATACGAGTGAATTGGCATAATATTCTCCTTTCTTTCTGTTTAGATTAAAAAACTGCACCTCAAATATTGTGAGGTGCAGTAGTAGGGGTAATTTGAAAATCGTTTAGTGTTAATTCAATTTGTTTCTTATTTCTTGCTCATTGGTATCACTAAAAACCGATGTTCCTTTACCTCCAGTTTTTGCAAGTAATGCATAAACCTCATTATAAGAAAGACCTGACTCTTTGTTTCGTTTTTTTACCTCAGTAATATTTGTACCTGCAACTGTAAATTTCATTTCCTGTTGGTCCACCAAATACGCCTCCAAATGAATTTGATATTATTTTGTGAAAATTCATTTGAATTATTAATGGGACTTGTCTTTACGATTCTTAATATTTTCCAACTTATAAAAAACACCAAGCGGATTTTGCTTGGTGCTGTGCTTTGATCATCTTATTTTGAAGTAACATTTTCGATATATTGTATTTCAGGAACAAATTGTGACATATGTTCTTTAACCCCTTCATAAATTTCTTGATGATTATCTAAGTCATCGTTAGTCAATTGATGCATTGGGATTATTTTGTAATTTTTCCAATTTGCAAATCGAACATAAGTTGGTAGTAATTGTGGATTGGTAATATCAATAGAGATTGTTTCAATATCTTTTTCGTCATACGTAATTGTCTTTGTTACATCTAATTGCATGATTGCACCAATCTGTCGATATAATTTATCTTGCCCTGAAATGAAATTACCTAGAGAATGTATAACAAACGTTTTATTTCCATTAATGCCTGTATACCATTTTGCAGGTTGTAAAACATGTGGATGGTGGCCAAAAACTATATCAGCTCCAAGATCTGCTGCAAGCTGAGCAATGTGTTCTTGGTGGTCATTAAACAATGGAGCATATTCGTTTCCTTGATGGAGGTTTACAATGACCACATCTGATGTTGTTTTTGCTTTTTTTATGTCTTCGGTCATTTTTTCTTCATCGATATAATTTACTAAATACTCTTTACCTTCAGGTGTTTTTAACCCATTCGTACCATAAGTATAACCTAAAAAAGAAAACACAATATTATTTACAGTAAGGGTTTTTATAGTCTCAGCTTCTTCTTGGCTTGTTGCTGCCCCAACATATGTGATTCCTAACTTATTCCAATAATTTGTAGCGTTTATGATTGCTTGTTCCCCACGATCTAGTGTATGGTTATTTGCCATAGTAACTACATCAACACCTACATCTTTCAATACATCTCCAACTTCGTATGGACTATTGAATTGCGGATAACTTGATAAACCGATATCTTGTCCGCCAATAATACTTTCTGAATTTGCAATTGTAATATCAGCACTTTCTAAATACGGTTTTACTTCTTCAAACATTTTGGAGAAATCATATTGATTTTCTGCAATGTGGGCATCTTCATAAACAGAATTATGAATTAAAATATCTCCGATTGCAGAAACGGTGGCTGTATAGATATCGGGTTCTTTTGGAACAGTAAGCTCAACTTCTTCTACTATTTCAGTTTCTTTAGTTTCACTTGTAGATTCATTAATGTTATTTTCTTCTTTTTCAATGTTGTTATTACAGGCTGCAAGAAGGAATAGGAATAAAACTGCAATTGATTTTCTAATAATCTTGATACACTCCTTTAGCGATGAGAGCATTATAATACTCGCCTATTATAACAAATTATGACACTATTTAACATATGGAATTACAATAATTTCTAATTTTGATAGTAATTTAGTTATATTTAATAATTTTTTTACCAAATAAAACTTCAATTGAAACTCCTCTGAAACTAAATATGTTCTTAAAATTACAAACACAAGCTAATGTAACATACAAATGCCTCTAGCTTGTGTTTAATTGGTTAATAGTTTATCTATTTTTATACGAATTAAAGGAAATAGAAGAACCTATTACCATATTCTAAGGTTGTAAAAAACCTCTTTTATCCATTCAATCAATTCAACCTAAATAAAAAAGCCGAATCATTTGTTCGGCTTCGATTAACTAATTATTTTG
Source organism: Ureibacillus manganicus DSM 26584 (assembly GCF_000772945.1). Classification (GTDB taxonomy): domain Bacteria; phylum Bacillota; class Bacilli; order Bacillales_A; family Planococcaceae; genus Ureibacillus; species Ureibacillus manganicus. Next base: position 46,226 of record NZ_JPVN01000009.1, on the reverse strand, counting down.
CATTTCATTTATCAATTGGGTCTTCAATTGTTGCACTACTTCCTCTGATGCTTGCGCAGCAGGTTTATAGTGTCCTTTTTGAAGGGCATAGCTATATAAAGTTCGTTGACGGGATTCATCTTGATTTCGCAACTGAATTAATGTTTGTCTAAGTTCAGAATTATTTGTTTGTGCAATAATATTGGCATATCCTGTTAAACTTGCATTTAGTCCAGCAAGATAATCATTGACCATTTCTTTATCTTGAAACATTGTTTAGCCTCCTTAGTTTAAATAGGATATTAAATCCTGTTGTGCCTGCTTTGCTGCTTGTGCATCTCTTTCTAAGATTGCTTTTAACTCCGGATCCGTGCAACTTGCTGCATAGGCTTCTAATTTTTTTGCGACATTCCCATGGCCACCAATTAAGCTACGTAAATGTTCAACTTCTAGTTCAGTTAAATTATTGTTCATATTCGTCCCTCCTTTACTATATTAATTCTCCCATATGTTGAAAATCATACTTAACTAAAACTGTTAGTTGATATTTGTTATAATTAACTAATGTTTTTTTATATAACCAAAGATCTAGACGAGACGAGCTGTTAATACAAATTTGTATTAACCTTTCAGTTCCTGTACATAAAAAAACAAAACAGGAATGCAAAATCTGCATCCCTATTTTATTTCATAAGTTTTCAAGAATATTTTTTAAGTATTATTTATATTATGTGTATTATTTAATCTATAATATATCTATCCATACTTTAATAGCTGTTGCTAAGATTAGAACTGCTAAAATCGTTTGTAATACCTTTGTATTCATTTTTTTACTTATTTTTGCCCCTATAGGAGCAGCAATTAAGCCTGCAATAATTACAATAATCGCCGTAAAGTATTCTACTTGCCCTGTTGAAATTTTACCGATTGATCCAGCAATGGAAGAAATAAAGGTAATTGCAAGACTAGATGCAATAGCCATTCTTGTAGGTATACGTAAGATTAATAGCATAATTGGTATTAATAAGAATCCTCCACCAGCACCTACAATACCTGAACCAATACCTACAACAAAAGCTAAACTGCCTGCAAGTGGTTTATTATAAGTGACTTGTTCTAAAGGGATATCATCAATCTTCTTTTTCGGAATAAACATCATAATCGCAGCTAATAACGCCAATATTCCATAAACAAGATTAACTTGCGCTTCAGTAAAATATTGTGAACCAAAACTGCCTAAGAATGTGCCAAATAGAACTGATATCCCCATTACTGTAATTAATGATTTATTTAAATAACCACCATTTCTAAATCCTATAACACCAGCAATGGATACAAATAGGACATCAAGTGCACTAATTCCAGAAACTTCATGAGCTGTTAGGGCTTCAAATCCGAACAGTGGTGGAATCATGAGTAGCATCGGGTATTTGACAATTGCCCCACCGATTCCGAGCATTCCAGAAAGAAATGACCCAATAAAACCAATAATGAAAAGGAGGATCACAAAACTAATGTCCAAAGTGTTTCCTTCTTTCTATTTAGGTATATAAATAATATAATCCCATATATTAGACTTCCCTATTTAAGGAAAAAAGTGAGTCGAATGAGAACTCACTTTTACGCTTTTTTAATGAAAAACTTTAATACTTCTGCATCTTCTTCTTGGTCGACGATTGTATGACCAGCAGCATTTGCCCAGGCAGGCATATCTGCTAAAGCACCTTTATCTGTTACATGTACTTCCAAAATTTCGCCTGTGTTTAATGTATCCATTTCCTTTTTCGTACGCACTATCGGCATTGGACAAGACATCCCTTTAACATCTAATACTTTTGTTGAATTCATTGTTATATTCTCCTTTTAACTAATAATTTTTTTATAACAAAGGAACGGATGAATACCGTCCCTTTTAGAAATTGATGTGAAAGCATCATACAAGCATATTTGCTACATCTCATTAACGTACTGCACAACGGTTCGGACCGATCTCCATCTCGGTTTGTTCATCAGTATCAGGTGTAATTTTACCCATGTTTACTTGACGAATTTGTTCATAAGCATTTGGCTGAGGTGGTAAGTTATCTGTAACTGTATGACGGAAATCTTCTTCACTTTCAATATTTAAACCGTGGTTCTCTGCAAATAAATCTCCTAAACGTTTTGCTACAGTTCCATCTTCATTTAACTCTTCAATAATCATAAAGTGAGCTGGTAAAACAATTAGATCTTCTGCTAATTCACGGTAACGACGATATAATGTTTCACGAAGATCACCTACCCAATCTTCTGCAAGACCTGCTAAGTCAGGACGGCCGATTGAATCTATGAATAAAATATCGCCTGTTAATAGATACTTGCTATCCACGATGAAAGAAGTTGAACCAATTGTATGACCTGGTGAGTAAAGTGCACCTATTTCAATTTGAGAGGCACCTACTTTTACTGTTAGACCATCTTCAAGCGGTGTGTAATCAAACACCACTTCTTCTGCATCTTTTGGTGGTAAGTAATAAGTCGCACCTGTTGCTTCAGCGATATGACGACCTCCAGAAATGTGATCGGCATGTAAGTGAGTATCAAATACATGTTTAATTTCAACATTTTTTTCTTTCGCAAAATTTGTGAATACTTCTGTAAAACGAACAGCATCAATAATTGCTGCTTCACCTTCAGAGATAACCATATAAGAAAGACAACCTTTTCCTAAACGAACGAATTGATAAAGTTCCCCACCACCTGTTAAATCACTAACTTTAATTGGTTCTAGATATGAACTCCATGATTTCATGCCGCCTTCAAGATAAAACACGTCGCGTCCAGCTTCTGAAACCATTTCAGCTACCATAAGAGACGAGCCTTCTTTTGCACACACAACTAAGACATCTTTGTCTGTTGGAAGTTGCGGTATAATCTCATCAACTCCATCTAAAAGATCGAAATAAGGAATGTTCAAATAATCAAAGCTATGACCTTCAATTTTCCAGTCCTCAAATGCATCTTTATTACGTACATCTAAGATAAATAATGATTGATTTTCAATTACTTTACGAGCAACTTCTGCTGCTGTCATTTTAATAACTGTCACTATAAATTACCCCCATAGGTATTGTATTAGTTTTTTAAAATGGAAGGGTAAATCCCTTCCATTAGTTTTTCCAAAATAGTTACAACTATAAATATTAAGTTATAACAAAATTGGTATTAGAATGTTAATGTTGGTGCTGCATCTTTAGCAAATTCTAAGAATGTAACAGCTCCTCCAACTTCAATTCCATCGATAAAGTCTTCTTTCGTTAAGCCCATCACGTCCATTGTCATTTGACAACCAATGAATTTTACACCCATGTCTTGTGCCATTTCTACTAGTTCTGGAATGCTAGGTACATTTGCTTTTGCAAATCCTTCTGCAAAGTGTTCACGACCTTCTGGCATTGGTAATTGTTGCATTCCTTGTTTATGAATTAAGTTTAACCCTTCAAATGTGAAGAAAATTGCTACTTCCTTCTCAGTTGCGGCCGCAGCCGTTGCAATATTAAATACTTTGTAAGCGTCAAATAACCCACCGTTACTTGCGATAATAGCTACTTTGTTTGACATAATAAATTCCTCCAATAATTTAAGTTTTTATATTTTTTTTGTTAAATCGTCGTTCCAAGAACTCATTCCTGGTAGCACGTTTACCACTTTAGTAAATCCTTTTTCTGCTAATTTCTGTGCAGCTAAGTCACTGCGTGTTCCTGTACGACAGATCACATAGATTTCTTGATCTTTGTCTAGCTCATCTAAACGATTCTCTAACTCACCCATGGGGATAGATCTAGAACCTTCAATATGACCAAATGCGTATTCTGCTTCTTCACGAACGTCTAGTATGATTCCACCATTAGAAGCACGATCAATTACTTCTTCATTGGTAATCGTCTGTTCAAATTTCTTTTCCGCTTCGTGATCATCGCCACTTTTACGGATGTAATGTAGTAAAACACCATCATGTTCTTTAGTGCCAATATACTGATGTCCTACACTTTCAGACCATGCTTTTAAGTCTGCTATCGAACCTTTATCAGTTGCCTGTACTTCTAAGATTTGTCCGCTTTCAACATCATTCATTGCTTTTTTTGTTTTAACAATCGGCATTGGGCAAGCAAGACCTTTACAGTCTAATTTTACATCTACTTTAATTGACATTTACTAAAAACCTCCATATACCTATTAGGGTATTAATTTGCTTAAAAAATTATTCGACTTTTCCTTCCCAGGAAAGCATACCACCTGTCATATTTGTTACATTAAAGCCTTGGCTTTCTAAATATTGAGTTGCTTGACCACTACGTCCACCTGAGCGACAAACCATAATATAAGGTTTATTTTTATCAAGTTCGTGTGCACGGAATTCTAGTAATCCAAGTGGAATATTCGTAATGCCAGGAATATGACCATCTTTTACTTCATCCACTTCACGAACATCAATTATATTTAATTGTTCACCATTTTCTAAATGTTTTTGAACTTCATTTACAGTGATTTCTTTCATTATATTTACCTCCATTTTATTTATTAGCCTCTCCAAGCACTCATACCGCCACGAACATTTGTGACATGTTCATATCCCAATTTTTTCAGCTGTTTACATGCTTGTGCGCTTCTCATTCCACTTTGACAAATGACTACTATTTCCTTGTCCTTTGGAAGTTTTGAAAAATCAGATCCTAGAGGGATATTTTTAAACTGTCGAATATTGCGAGCCTTATACTCACCTGGCGTTCGTACGTCAACAAACACTTTGTCTTTGTCGTTTAATATTTCTTTTAATGAATCTGTCGTTATAGTTTTTGTCCCTTTAGCAGGTTTCATGCGCCAGAACATAAAAACAATAACAGCCGCTAAAATTAACCAAAATTCCATCTTAGTCCCTCCTATATACCACCCAAGGTATAATTTTGTTGAAAAATAAAAGCCGACTTTTAACGACTTTTAACGATTAAATCCATTGCTTCTTGTACTGAGTCATTGTTTGCGTTCTTACTAGTTACATCTAGTAGACATTCTTTTAAGTTTTCACTAACAATGACACTTATTGTATGGTCTGCTCCAGATCGAACAGCTGATAATTGAGTGACGACGGCTTTACAGTCTTCTCCTTCGTCCATCATTCTCAATATCCCTCGAAGTTGACCTTCTATTCGTTTGATTCGATTTTTTACTTTAACATCATACGTATTCACTTTTGCCGCCTCCTTTCTCGTGATTATCTCTTGCTGATATACATATAATATACCCCTATAGGTATAATGTCAACTCTTTAAAAGAACTTTTTAAAGTTTATCTTTATTATGATTTGAGAACATCGAGATTTGTCAAAAGTTTATTTCAATCTTTTATGGTTTCAGCGATATAATATGGTAAACCGCAATTCGCGAATGAAATATTTTCATCACGCTCTACAAGTATGATTTCGGTATCTTCGCTAATTCTTCTTATACGAGCTGCTGCTGTTGCTCCATCTGCAATTGATTGGAGTTTTCAAAAACTAGATGCTCCATTTTGTACCCATTGGGGTATTTGTTCTCGCAAATAAAAAGTCGAACTAGTTATCGACTCTTTACAAAAAGATTGACAGCTTCTTGAATAGATTCATTCATAGCTTGTTCGTCCCCTTGTGCTGCTTGGATGCACTCTGCTAAGTTCTGGCTTACTATTAAACCTATAGCACGATCCACACCTGAACGAGCGGCAGATAATTGAGTAATGACAGCTTTACAATCTTTTCCTTCTTCCATCATCTTTAGAATTCCACGAAGCTGCCCTTCTGCCCTTTTAATTCTGTTTTTGATTTTATCATCATATGAATTCAACTGTGCTGCCTCCTCCATTTCTACTGAATTATTATTGATAGCCATATCATATACCCGTATAGGTATTGCGTCAACTGTTTTATATTAAATCATTTTGTTGTTATAAGTTATTGTTGCCATTTTGAAAATGGAGAATTTTTTTATTCAATTTAACATAGAAGAATAACGCGTAATTACTATTGTGTATTATATATAATTTTTCCTTTAATTCATTATTTTATTTCTAATTGTATTGGAAACAAGTCCCTGAATTTTAACGTTTTTTTAAGCCAAAATAATTAAAGTTCAGGCAATGAACAAATTTTAAAAAAGAAGGTGATATAGATGAAGGCAAACATAAATAAAATTTTACCGATTTTCGCTTCAGTTGGAATAGGCATTGCTACTTATCAAATGCTAAGTGGAAATGGCGGAAAAGCCAAAAATATGATGCCACTTGTCTCTAACATGATGGGAATGGGAACTGGAGTACAAGGTCAAAATCAACAACAATAAGTAATCAAAAACAATGATAAAGAAACGATTTTCTATTTAAGTACTTCCCTCCAATCCACAAATTGTCCCCTTTCCATGTCAACGATATTGTTGGGGGACTTTTTTATTTTATTCAACAATCGGGTGTTTATTAGACTAGAAAATTCCTCTCAAATGAAAACATCACCCTCCTATCATGTAACAAAACATCCCCATGTAAATTATATATTCAAGGAATTAGATAAGCACACACCCATTCCTCATTGTCCTCATATTCTATAGGCAAATGTACTGTAGGGGGAGATTGTATTGGTTGCTTTAAGTGCTCTACATTGGATTTATGTTGTCTTTATAGTGTTAATCATTGGGTTTATGGTCAAACGTCGTGATACAACATTAATTAGTATTCTTGGTATTTTTCTAATTGCAGTTGTTGCAACTGGCGATTTGACTTCATCTGTAAGCGGTGTCTTTAAAAGTTTTGTTTTTGCTACAACTGAATTATTATCGACCATATTGATAATTTGTATCATCGTTGCAATGAGTAAAGTTTTACAAAAAACTGGTATTAATGAGGTCATGGTCGCGCCATTTACAAAAATTATTAAAACACCAGCTCTCGCTTACTGGACGATTGGTATTTTAATGATGCTTATTTCTTGGTTCTTCTGGCCATCCCCTGCCGTCGCATTACTTGGTGCAGTTATGTTACCAGTCGCAATCCGCGCGGGACTTCCTGCACTAGGAGTTGCAATGGCAATGAACCTATTTGGTCACGGTATTGCGTTATCTGGTGACTTTATAATACAAGGAGCTCCAAAGTTAACAGCAGATGCTGCAGGTATTCCTGTAACAGATGTAGTGACAGCGAGTATTCCATTAGTCATAACAATGGGTGTCGTCACAACTATTGTTGCATTTTTCTTACTTCGTCGTGATATGAAGCGTGGAAATCTTGAAATGGTTGGGACTTATGATGGTGAGAAAGTAGTAGAAGATGTAGAGGAAGGATTATTATCAAAAGGCCAAAAACAATTTTTTGCGATATTTATTCCAATTGCATTTATTTTAGATGTAGTTGCAATGTCTGTCTTTAAGCTATCTGGTGGTGATGCAACAGCGATTGTTGGGGGAACAGCGATTTTTATTTTACTTTTACTATCGATGTTTGCTCATAAAAATTCAGGGTTGGAAAAGACGACAAGTTATTTAATAGAAGGATTTCAGTTCGGTTTTAAAGTATTTGGTCCAGTTATCCCAATTGCAGCATTCTTCTATCTAGGTGACTCAGGATATTTAACCATTATAGGTGATTTACCAAGTGGATCACAAGGTATTGTAAACGACTTAGGTATAGCATTAGCTGCAGTAGTCCCATTAACGAAGGAAATTGCTGTCATTACTTTAACAGGTGTTGGAGCAATCACCGGACTTGATGGTTCTGGTTTCTCAGGTATTACCCTTGCTGGATCGATCGCTAACTTATTTGGAACTGCAATTGATGCCGGTACAGCTACATTAACTGCAATGGGGCAAATTGCTGCTATTTGGGTTGGTGGCGGGACATTAGTACCTTGGGCGTTAATTCCTGCAGCTGCTATATGTAATGTCAGTCCATTCGAGCTTGCACGGAAAAACTTCATTCCAGTCGTTGTTGGTCTCGTTATAACATCTATTGTTGCGATGTTCTTAATTTAATAAGTCAAAATGCATGGCGGAGTTTAATTTCGCCATGCATTTTTAATTAATCAAGTTTTTTAAGTTCATTCGTCGATATCAACTGATAATAACTGCTTTTTGATTCAATAGCATCTGAATATTCAACAGAAAAAAGTCTTCCTTCGAAATTTATATGAAGAAATGGCCATGCCCAACGAGGTTCGCTAAAACTTGGTAAAATAGTAGTCATCATCATTCTGTCATCTTCTACTTTAAAAATTGTTCCTTCTTTATCATCAAAAAGAATTTCCATTTGACCATCATTATCTATATCCATGTTAAATGAATCATTTGATTGATAATAATCAAGATACTGATAGTTTCCTTCTGATTCACTATAATAAAGATACAACTTTTTTTCATATATTGGTGATTCTAATAAAACGATATTTATTGGATTTTTATCAGGGTGTAAGTTTATTTCTTTAAATTGATATTCTGGTTCTTTGTTGTTGTAATAGTCAAAGTATGGAATATGATGAATACTTCCCTCTTTTTCGATGATTAAATAAAATGCATCATCACGCATATAAATCGTTGCTTCACCACCATCTGGAAGTGTGTAGGTCTCTGATATTGGAACCAATTCTCTACTTAGATTTGTAGATAGTATCCCAGTTTCACCTGCATTTACATAATTGAGTGCAACTGTTTCAGGGAGTTTGTATGGTTTATAGAGAGTCCAATCTTCATAAATATCTTCGGAAACATCGATAATCTGTTCTCCAATTGGGTAATTAATAAATATTCTATTCATATAAGTAAGACCATCTGTTACATTTTCATGTATCAAATACATACTTGCACCTGGTTCGCTTTTATTATGAACCAAGCCTAATATTCGAAGGGATTCGAAGTTGACATTTTCATACTTTTGGAAAACTTCTTTATTTGAAGCAACTACATACGTGCTAGAAATACTTTCAAATTTTCCGTAGTCTTTTTCTTGAATTGCCTCAAAGTATTGAATTACTTTTTTGGCATCAATATCATTCGGGAATGCTTGATAGAATTGCTCAGTATCAAATTTGCCAGACGTATTTTCTTTAATATTCTCCTCTGCGATTTGTTCTTCCGGTTCATTATTCCATTCAACTATAAATAAGAACAGAGCGATGCTTGCAATAAGTGTTGTTGCAATAATTGGTAGAAGTTCTTTTTTCTTTTTTGGCTTTTTCGGCTGCATCATTTTACGGACTAAATTATCTGTTAGCCATTTTTCTTCACCAATTGCTTCTTCGATTCCTTTTTTAATTTGAGAATCTTTCATAGAGATCACTCCCTTCAAGCATAGTTTTTCTCTTCCTCTTTTTAATCTTGTCTTTACGGTATTAATTGACGTTTCTAGTAGTATTGCAATATCTTCAATTTTCATTTCCTTATAATAATACAGAACGATTACTTCTCTGTACTTAATAGGTAAATTCAGTACTGCATCCCCAATCACTTTTGTTGCGCTGTTTTCCATCACAATGGTTTCTGTTCTTGATTCACTTTTTAAAATAGACTGCATTTTGTTTGAGTAAATTAACCGTTTATATGTCCAACTACGTAAATAATCATAACTGCGATTAATGGTCATGCGATATAGATAAGTTTTGTAGCTTGAATCTCCCCTGAAAGCTTCTTTTTTTTCAAAGGCTTTTAATAACACATCTTGAACGATATCTTCTGCAGTTTGTTTGTTTTGCACATAGGTAAAGGCTAATCGCAATAATTCTTCGCCGTGGGTTCGAATGAATTGTTCGAGATCGTATTGTTCAGTCAATTGCGCCTCCTCCTTTTGAATTTTCTATTAGACGGAGCCCTTTGGAAAATAGTTTCAATTTTTGAATTATGTATTTTTCTTTCATAACCATTATTTCAAATAAAAGTTAAATATCCAACAAAAAAAGAATATGCCCCCTCTTTTCGAAATGAGACATATCCTAATTTTGAAATTAATTTACATTCTCTAGTAGAACAGCGATACCTTGTCCTCCACCAATGCACAGTGAAGCTATTCCATACTTTTTGTTTTGAAGCTGTAATTCTTTTGCTAATGTATAGGTTACTCTTGCTCCACTAGCCCCAACTGGGTGACCTAATGCAATAGCTCCACCATTTACATTTACTTTTTCTTGATCTAATTGTAATTCCCTAATGACAGCTAAGCTTTGTGCAGCAAATGCTTCATTCAATTCGAATAAATCAATATCTTGTAATGTTAGATTTGCTTTTTGTAATACTTTTTGAATTGCAGGCACTGGACCAATTCCCATAATGTTTGGATCAACCCCAGCAACTGCCCATGCAACAATTCTACTTAATGGTTTTAAGTTCTTTTCTTTAACTGCTTGTTCGGAAGCAATGACTACAGCTGCTGCCCCATCGTTGATGCCACTTGCGTTTGCGGCTGTTACAGTACCGTCTTTTAGGAACGCAGGCTTTAATGTACTCATTTTTTCAAGACTTACATTACTACGAACGTGTTCATCTCGTTTTACGACAATTTCTTGGCCTTTTACATTTTTTACTGTTACAGGTACAATTTCGCTTGTAAACCGGCCGGATTCAATGGCAATTGTTGCTTTTTGGTGAGATTGTACTGAAAATTCATCCTGTTCTTCTCTACTAATCTCATATTTTTTTGCTAGATTCTCTGCCGTAATCCCCATTCCACACCCGATATATTCATCAGTTAAAGTTCCCCAAAGCATATCATCAATGATTGGTGCTTTGTTTGGATTGCTAAAACGTGTACCTCTTAATACGTGAGGTGCACGAGACATATTTTCTGTCCCACCCGCAACAACTATCTGCGCATCACCTAACAAAATGGATTGAGCACCACTTACAATTGCTTGTAATCCAGATCCACATAATCGGTTAACTGTTAAAGCAGAAGATGTAATAGGAAGTCCGCTTTTTAAGCCGATATGTCTTGATAAGTAAGCAGAATTATTATTTGTGTGTATAATATTCCCAAAAATAATTTCATCAACATCAGTCGCATTAACTCCACTACGTTGTAATGCTTCTTTTGTCACTGCAACCCCTAATTCCACATCTTCCGTGTACAAAAAAGAACCTCCGTAACTTCCAAAAGCAGTTCGGCTTCCTTCTACTAAGTAAACCAATTTCTCTCCCCCTTTAAAATTCTTAATAGAAAACTATTACGTATTATCTATAAATATTCTGTAAGGTTGGATGTATTCCTTTTATTGTTGAAAAAATATAAAAACAGGTTCCAATGATTGAAACCTGTTTTGGTATCGTTAGTTTAAATATTTTCCGTAGTCTGGTCTTGCCATGTTATCAAAATTTTTGGCCAGTTTTTCTAGATTGTAATTTAATTCTTTTCCTCGAATAGGTATGCCATGACCAGTAACTGCTACAGATGGATTTAAACAAGCTAATTTATTAACTGATTCTCTTGCTAAATCCCAATCGGTTGTAAAGTATCTTGGAGGCCCGGTTATTTCAGGATCTTGAACTAATACTTTAAATAACGAGTCTTGCCTTACTGTTACAAATGCATCTCCAGCAATGAGAGCTCTGTCTTCTTCTCTAAAGAACGAAACATGACCAGGAGCATGACCTGGCGTATGAATCCATTTCCAGCCATCTAATGTTGGAACTGATCTGTCATCTGGTAGTGGCTTTACATGAGTTCCTAATTGAATTGGTTCATTTGGAAAATATGGAGACATTCTTGCTACAAGACCACCTTCCACAGATGGATCAGGTTCCGCATAACTCTTTTGCCCAGTTAAATAAGGGATTTCCATTTCATGTGCATAAACTGGAACATTCCAATGCTCGACTAATTCAATGATTGCTCCAACATGATCAAAGTGACCGTGAGTTAAAATAATTGCTTCTGGCCTAGCATTTGGACCAAACTGACTTTCAGCCTCTTCAATGATTTTTACGGCTGATCTAGGCATTCCAGCATCAATTAAAGACCAGCCATCTTTGTTTCCAACAAAACAAAGGTTAACTACTTGGATTGTATAACAATAAATATCATTGGTCACCTGTTGACCAACACCACTTAATATAGAAGTTACAGGAATATATTTGTAGTCATCACCATAGTTTAATTCTTCATTCATTAAAATTACCTCCCTTATTATCGTATTTTTTCTATTAATAAAATCTTTATACAATAAAGGGAGTTAAAAAAGAAATCTCTACAGAATTGGATATATTTGAAACTTATCTTAGTAATAGTCAATAAGAATTTTTCACTTTTATAGTACTATCAATAATAATTGTTAAAATATTCAATCTATTTAGTTTCACATCTCGTTTGGTTTAGTTTAAACTATTAATAATAAATTAGAATTCGAGTATAAAACCCAGGCGGTGATCATTTGAAATTTAAGTATATTACTGGAGTTTTTGCGATTATTGTAGGACTAATCTTTTTTGGTTTTAATTATGATCCACTTGGTATGATTGGAAATTTGGTTATTCATGTGATCGGAATTCTTTTTGTCGTTAAAGGAATCAATCTATTATTTCACAAAGAGCGAGCAACCAAATGACTACAAATCAAAAAGCGAATGTCTCTAATGTTTAGACACATTTGCTTTCTTTTTTAAATATGATATTCAATTTCATCTTCTTTATTGTCTTCAACAAAGTGCCAATCATATGGAGTTTCTTGGTAAACATAGTAGTTTAACCAGTTATAAAATAATAAATGAGAATGTGCTCTCCAAGTATTTTTTGGTTCATTTGTTGGATCATCATTTGGGAAGTAGTTAACTGGAATTTCAACAGGCTCCCCTTTTTCCACATCACGATGATACTCGTCAGCTAATGTCGTTGCATCATATTCTAGATGTCCTGTAATCATAATGTTTTTTGTATCTTTAGACTGAATTATAAATGCTCCCGCGTCTTCAGAATAGCTTAATAAGCGTAGGTGAGGATGGTTGCGAATTTCATCTAATGACACATCAGTATGTCTAGAGTGTGGCGCAAGGAATTCATCACTAAATCCGCGAACAAGATCAACAGTTAAGTCTGTAATGACATGCCCATAAATACCCGAACATTTCTTAGGTAACTCAAATTTCCCAATCCCATATAGATGGTATAGAGCAGCTTGAGCTCCCCAACAAATATACATGGATGATGTAACATTTATTTTTGCCCAATCCATAACTTTAGTAATCTCTTCCCAGTAGTTAACATCTTCAAATTCCATTCGTTCAACAGGTGCACCTGTAATTATCATACCGTCAAAACGACGATGTTTAATTTCGTCAAAAGTTTTATAGAACAACTCTAAATGTGATTTTGATACGTTTTTTGAAGTATATGTAGCCGTATTTAAAAATGTAACATTTGTTTGTAGTGGTGTATTTCCTAACAAACGTAGAAGTTGTAATTCAGTTTTTTCTTTTTCAGGCATTAAATTGAACACTAATATGTTTAATGGACGAATTTCTTGAGTACTTGCTCGATCTTCTTCCATTACGAAGATCTTTTCCTTTCTTAAAACCTCGCCAGCAGGTAAATTTTTCGGAATATTAATTGGCAATTGTCTTCCCCCATTCTTAAATAGTGCCAAATTTCATCTGAATTCAATACAAATGAATACAAAAAACCTCTCATTCCAGCAAGAGAATGAGAGGGTACGTTTCGAATATCGCGCTCTCTTATCTCTCAAGACATACGTCTTGCTGGAATTAGCACCTTTCTAACAATGTTAGAGGTTGCTGAAGCTTCAACGGGCCATTTCCCTCTGCTTCTCTTGATAAGATTTGATGAAATTACATATATACTAACATGAATATAAAATGTTTGCAATATTCTTTATTATTTTTATATTAATAATTGTTCTTTCCAAGTTTGACCTTCTTTAGTTGTAATGATCTTCTCTAATACTTCATCCCACTCATTTAGAAGTGTATTCCAAATTCGAGTAAAAATAATATCTTTATTTTCATCATAAATAATCATTTCGACACAAGGAATGTCATTTATTTGCTGGTATTCAATTTCGTCAACACTATTTATAAAAATTGGATTGGTAGTTTCTCCTTCTAATTGGTCCATTGTACTTAGCTTTCGAATCTCCTCAAGTAAGTTTTCATTTGGAATCGTAGGATGTTCCTTTTGCTCATAGTATCGAAAAATGGTTTCAGGGAAATCTTCATATTCTAATACTTCTTCTAAATCTCCAGATAAGAACGATTTGTGACTGGCACTAAATAAAAGTTCAGTAGATGTACTATCTTGGTCTTCTTCATAAATACCGCTTTCTAACTGAGCTTTCCCCTTTTTAGTTATTTGAAAGCCTTGTTCATCACGTAATATTAAACCCATTCGCTCCATTTTAGATAATAAATCATGTACAAAAAGATCTTCTACCAATAATATTTCACTAATTTGGGAGACAGTTTTAAACGGTACTTTTTGAACTGAAATTAAAAGCATTTTCATTAATATATCCATTTGTCTTCGTAGAACAGGCTTGTACGTAACTTGTATAGTATGTACAGGTAGACACCAAAGACTTGATTGAATGCACTTTTCATTCGGATGTAGTTGTGATGTGAACCTTTCCAGTAAAGATTGTAGACTCATACTGCCTCCAGAAAAATCTCTTAATTGTTAATAAAATAACGATAACCATTTTGACTTTTTACTGTTTCTAAAAGAGTTTGATACATCGTTTTTGTTTCGTTTAATTTCGGACGTTTCGTAAACATTTCTGTACTACCTACTAATAAAAGTAATTCTCTTGCTCGTGAAAGTGCTACATTTAAACGTCTGTAATCTTTAGCAAAGCCAATATCACCATGCTTATTGTCATTATTACGAACCATGCTAACTAAAATGACGTCCATTTCCATTCCTTGGAATTTATCAACAGAACCTGTACGTATATGTAGGTGGTTAAGCTCCAATTCATCAATAAGTTTATTGATTCGGTTAACTTGCTCTCTATAAAAGCTTATTACGCCAACTGATTTAAGTTGATGTTCTTCAAATGTACCATCAGCTTTAGATTTCTTTGTAGCATCATTCAAGTCAATTAGAAGTTTACTAATTACCTTCAATTCAGTTTCATTAAATAAACTTGAACCTTCTTTCATGCGTTGCTCAAAGTATTGTTGTTCATTTGGAACGTCAAACCATAATAAATGATCCTTTCGTGTGATCAATTTACTTTCTAGTTTATGATCCCTAACAGTATCAGAATCAGTCAAACCACATTTCAAAGAGTCATGTCCGCTTTGATAGAAAGGTGCAATAGTATGCATAATATTTTCATGCATACGATATTGGATTGCCAACATTTGTTTGTTGGAACGAGGTAAATTTTTATATAGTCGTTCAAATAAGGATTCCTCAAGAAGCTTTTCAAGCTCTCTCTTTTCTTCAAACGTGTTACTTTCTTTTATAACTTCTTCTAAAGTTTCTTCTAATGTATCGTCTCCGATTAACGGAGGAAGCTGATGATGATCCCCTACTAATACAACTTTTTTCCCTTTAAGCATTGGTAATAATAGTTCTGGTGGTGTTGCTTTAGAAACTTCATCAATAATAACAACATCAAAGATAGGATAGTTCTCCATAAATTCTTTATTTGCTGAAGCAACGCAAGTCGTACCTATCACATTTGCATGTTTTACATATAATTTTCGAATTTCCTCTAAGTCGTGCTCAGTGGATTGTTCTAGTAAGGACTTCCATTCATCTTGCAAAGATTGAGTTACAGGTAGTATTTTTATTTTATTTTTCAGGTCGTTAATTCTTCCATGTAGCTCATCTATTTGCTTTCTTGTCTTTTCTAATTCTGCTTCAGGATTTTGTTTTGCTATTTGTTCTAATTCAGAATACTGCTTTTCTAATTGAATTCCCGATGAATTTAGTTGTTTTAACTCATCTATCATGTCATTTAAAATAGTTTGACCATTAGTAATCTCAACAGTTACTTGCTCATCTTCTGTCATTTTTGCTGAAATCTTAGTTTGTATATTAGCTGCTTTTTCTATATTACTTTGATAGTTTTCAATTTCGTCATTATGAGTTTTCAAAGTAAACTGGAGTTCTTCTAATGATAAGCTACTATGTTCTTGTAAAGGGAGTTTCTCCATTTCACCTTTTATTTGATGGATAGAGTTGTTAAGTTGCTCTTTTTTGCTTTTTAATGATTGGATGGTAGATTGACTATTCCCAGCTTGATTGGATAGTTGATCAATAACTTCCTCCTTGATTTTTGAAAAAACATATTTAGACTCCTCAACTAATTTGTTATATTTATCAGTTAGTTGGTTTAAGTATAATTTTCGTAAATATATACCTTGAACAGATCGAATTCCGTTTTCTTTGTTGATTTTTCTTTGTGCAAAAGCCTGGCTTAGCTTCGTTAAAAATTCATTGACCTCTTGTAAGGAATATTGATGATTTAGTGGTAGTTGGTCAATAGAAACGTGAATGCCAAGCGTTTGATTGGAATACTCAATTGCCTTATTTAGTCGCGACACGATATCATTTAGGGATTGATAGTTTACAAATTGCTGATGAATTTTCTCAAGATCGAGAAACAACTGATTTAAGACAAATCCTCTACGAATTTCATGGCGTTCGATAAACTGTTCTACATCATACACTTTCTTCAAAGCATTTACTTCTTCTATAGTGGTACTTAAATTTGAAGATGTAGAATCATACTGCGTTAATTGATTTTGAATTTCAACCGATTGTATTTCGTATTGTTGTAGTTGTTTTTCCAATTTAGAATGATGAATTTGCTGTTCAATTAGTCTAATTAGTTGTTGATGTTTATGAATGTTATCTTCAATTTCCTCAATCGAGCCGATTTCACTTTGCTGGGCAGCCAATTCAGAAAGCCTCGATGTAATTTTAACCTTGGACTCATTAAGTTTCTCTATAGTTTGCTCTGTTTTTTCTCGCTCTTTTTTCAAAGGAATTATTTTCTTTTTTAACTCCGAAATTTCTTCAGATATACGTACTAATTCCTGTTCTGCTTGTTGTTTTTCTTCAATCGCTTTTTGAAGCTCAAGTATCTTATCTTCTAATGCTTTAATATGATCCGCATTCGCGTTGATTTCATCTTGTAGTTGTTGTTCTTTAGTCTGGTGTTGAGAAATTTCATTTGTAACAGCTTCTAAAGTTTGGATTTTCCAATAGTCTGCTACATTTTCTTCAATGAATTTTTTCCCTTCTTCTTCAATACTTTCCGTACGACCATAACGTAATATACGTATATCCTTGTTTGAAAGTAAACGACCTAATGCGTTATCAACTGCAAGGTTGGATTGTGATGCAATGAGGGTTTTTAATCCTGCTTTAGAATTTTGGTAACAAATTTCCGAAATCACCGTCGTTTTACCAGTACCTGGTGGCCCCTGGATTACATACAAGTCTTCTGCGCTCATCGCACCGATGACAGCATCTCTTTGATATTCGTTTAAATTATTATGAAATTCTATTTCTACATTATTTTTTCGTTCTATTATGTTAGGTTTGTCTTCAAAAAGTATATTCTCAAGATTTGCATTAGCTGCTAAACCATCCTTAAGTCGTTCGAATCCTTTTAATAAGCGATTTAACTGGGATTTAGTCGAAGCATTACTGAAAGTAATAAATTCAGAGGTAAAATCAAATTCACCTTTTTGTGCTAGTTTGCTTACATAAGGACTTAATTGGATTTCAATCTGTCGATTCCCTCGGTTTGCTTTTGTTACCTCACCGATCTCCTTATTAAAACCCCGAACATATGCACTTAAGCCCTTAAGTTGTTTCCACTGTTTATCATCAATCCCACTGCACTGAATACTTACTGTAGAGAAGTCAGATTGGAATTGAATAGAATGGAAAGTTCCTTCGATATCTTCAATGTCAGCATTCTTATTTAAAACTTTTAAGTACCCTTCCCAGCTTGTAATTCGCTTATTTACGTAATCAAATCGTTCCTGAGCAACTGGTAAATCTGCTAATAGTTGAATAAATTCTTTAGGATATGTATGACCATTTATTCTTGATGCTACAAAATGGATTCGAATGGGTTTTCTACGATTTGTTACAACTGGTGTATTTCCACCGCGCGTTCGAAAACTTTTCGCTATTAGTCCGTTTTTCAGATCAAATATGCAATCCATAATTACGACTCGTCCACCAAATTTTTTTGCAAGTATATTGTTACGTTTCGTATCAAAAAATATAGACAATGAAATGGACGATTGATCTATTGTTTGTTTTTCTATATAGACAAGAAATGATTGTTGCATTTTGAAAAAGGCATGTTCATCTTGAAAATGTTCTTTAATGGCTTCACGTGCAGTATTGGTTAATACGATAAAACATTTAACTGTATTCACTTCAGCTAATTTTTGTACCATGAACATACCTCCTCATTTTTGTTTAACAAACGTCATTATAACAAGTTTTTATTACTGTTTGTAGTTCTTATTCCAAATGAAAAAACTAGCGACTTTGCCGCTAGCCAAAGAATTATTTTATAACTGCTAGTTCTAAATATTTAGCATCCCACTCAGGGTCAACTTTACTTAAAGGATACGGTCTAAAATTGTCTTTTCTAACTAATGTATGTAATGAAGTTGCTGTTGCTGCAACTGAACCATCTTCATGGAGAATTTCATAACCATATGTTGTCTTTAACTTTGTATGGGATTCAATCCAAGTTCGAACAGTAGCAATTTGACCATAGCGCATTGCTTTTTTATATTGTATAGAAAGATCCAGTACTGGAGATAGATAGCCTTTTTCTTCTAATCCAGCATAGTTAAAACCCATATCAGCAACAAGTTGTGTTCGACCAATTTCCATCCATACTAGATAGTTTGCGTGATAAACAACACCCATTTGGTCGGTTTCTGCATAACGAATTTCTACTTTTTTTTCACTAACGAACATGTCTTCACCTCTCTATACATTATACATGAATGAAAAAATGCTGCAAAATGATAGTTTTTATTGAATTAACTAATAATAATAAAAACTTCATATTAATTACCCCATCGTATATAATGATGGATGGCCATGAATGGTAGCTAGTCCAAATAAAAACAAAATAGGATGTGACAAATTTTGATAAAGATTGAATTACCAAAACCAGATGTTGTAATTTATCAAAGAAAACAGGAACTTAAAGATGGTGAGGTGCCAATTCCATCAATAAACGGGTTCATTGATCTCCATAAGATTACGCGTGAAAATGGTGGATTTTTCTTATTTTATAATAAGGATAATGAAGTGTTATTTGTTGGGAAAGCAAGAAAACTACGCCAAAGAATTAAAAAACATTTTGAAGATAACGTATCACCGATTAAAAAATACCGTGATGAAGTATATAAAATTGAAGTATATGAAGTAGAAGATCCAATGGAACGTGAAATTTACGAAACATATGCGATTAACTTCCTACGCGCAAAATATAATATTGATAAAGTATTTTACCAATGAATTGGAATGACCGTCCCCTATTGGAGACGGTCATTTTCCATAAATCCACCATAAAACATTTTAGTAAAATCAATCTACATAAAGATATGATTAAAAATATAAATTCTTTTTATTTCCTTCGATTATTTTGAAACTTTTCACTCATAATAACGTAAATAAATTAATCAAAAAATGATATTCTATGAAAAACTATGTATTTCCTTTTTTTCAAAGAATTATTTTTGTTATAATAATAAATAGTGCATAAATATTGTGCTAATTATGGATGGAGGATTAGAATGAAAAAATTATCAGTACTACTATCAGCAACTTTACTTGCATTCACTTTAGTGTTTTCAAGTGTAGGTACATTACTACTTTTTGGTGATGATGTACAAACTGCTGAGGCGAAATCTTACAAATCAGGTAAAAAAGGTTTCACAAATAACCAAAATAACAACAATTCAAACATTCAAAACAAAGATGCTGACAAAAATACGTCAACAGTCAACAAAACAAATAATAATACAAATCCTACTAATAAAGGCGGCTTCTCAGCTGGTGGACTAATGAAAGGTCTAATGATTGGTGGATTAGCAGGGTTGTTATTTGGAGGCTTATTTGGAGATATGGGCTTAATTGGAAACATCTTAGGTTTTGCGATTAATGCCATTGCCATTGTTGTGATTATTGCACTTTGTGTGAAGATTTTCCAATTTATTACGCGTAGAAAAGATAAAGAGGTTACAGATAATTGGAAAAAATAATATTAAGTGAGCAGGATGTTGTAAACGCAATTTGTTTATTTCATGCTAAATTTAGACAAGTAAGCCCTTCTGAGGTAGAAGTTGAGTTGATGTATGATGACGAAAATGGTTTTTCGGCAGAGGCTTCTGTACATGGTCAGAATGACTTCTATAAAACAGCAAATCTAATTGCTGCTATACGATTATATATCGATGAACAGTTAAACCGCGACTCAATGTCAGCTCGAATTTTGTTAAACCTACATGATGACGAAGGTATTATAGCAAATATTGAATGGTAATAAAAAAACACATCTCGACCTATTTGGGACGAGATGTGTTTTTCTTATGAGGATTTTCTA
Source organism: Ureibacillus manganicus DSM 26584 (assembly GCF_000772945.1). GTDB lineage: Bacteria > Bacillota > Bacilli > Bacillales_A > Planococcaceae > Ureibacillus > Ureibacillus manganicus. Next base: position 25,655 of record NZ_JPVN01000009.1, on the reverse strand, counting down.
ATCAACTTTATTGTCGGCTAAAAAAACGTGCAATCATAACATCCGATTGCACGTTTATTATTGATCTAGCTCCTTCTTATCTAAGTATATTGTTTCTTTACTATCCATCAATCGATCAAATAAATGATAATAGAGAACATTTTCATTGATTAATTCTACAAAAAATTCTATTTCCGTTTCACAATCGATTGGCCATTCTGCAATTGCGAGTAATCCTTGTGGTGGAGGTATTTTATGGAGACATTCAATGACGTGATGATTTTCAAAGTTTAACAGGTAATACCTACCATCACGAAACTTCGCAAAAATACAATACCGTTTCTTCATAGTTTCCTATCCTTCCTTTATAGAAAATCAAGAATCTATTATTAAATCTATTACTTCTCTATTAAAAAACAATCATATTATTCTATATTAATAAAAAAGAGGATTTATGCCATAAACTGCATAAATCCTCTTTATATTTCTAGTTTAATAGATTAATTTGCAGAGATATCTACAATTCTACCTTCAGTTTCAGTAGGTAGTTCTTTTAAAGATTGTAAATGTTCACGTAAATTTTCCCAGTCAGACAATCCCAAATCAGTCACACGGCCGTCTACGTAGATTTTTTCAAATACATCATAACTATCTCCACCTTTAGCAGTGAATGCATTAGTTGCGACTGTATATGTTTTGTCAGCTTCGATTTCTAAATATTTTCCATTCTCATCTTTATATGAAATACTTACAATACGGTTACCAGCTGGTTTAGACGAATCAAATTCAATTTTACCGCCAGCTACATGTAAGAATCCACCGTTTTCTACAGGATATTTACTAACACTTAATTCAAATGCTTCTTTTAATTCTGCGCCAGTAATATCCATTAACGCAAGTGTATTACCATAAGGTAAAACTTCAATTACTTCTCCAACCGTAATTGGACCCTCATTGATACTTTTACGAATACCTCCACCATTTTGTAGAGCCATGATAACTTTCTTGTCTGTATATTTATTTGCTTTTACTAGCATACCATCAGTAATTAAGTTACCTAGAATTGTTTCGTTTTTACGTACACTTGGTTTTGTGTCGTCTCCATTAGTTCTTGGAAGTTCAAGTACAATTGGAGATGTTACTCCAATTTCATCTGCAGATATTAATTCAACTTGATCTTTATATGGTTTTAGTAGTTTTACTGCTTCTGGGTCTTCAGTATAGCCTGAAATGCTTATCAATTTCCCTTTAAAATCTACTACTACCCCGTTTTTATCGAACACAATATCTAACGTACCTAAGTAATCACTATTATTTGCAGCTTGTACAATGATTGTTGGATCTTTTGCAACACCGTTTTCATCTGTAGTTACTACATCAGGTTGTTCAAGTTTTGTATGGCTATGACCACCAACGATGATGTCAATGCCATTTACTGCCTTTGCTAATGAAAGATCGTCTTCACCACCAGGATTGTCATCATAGCCTAAGTGAGAAAGTAGTACGATTTTATCTACACCTTTATCTTCAAAAGCTTTTACAGCTTTTTCAGCTTCCTCTTTATAGTTTTCAAATGTAATTTCACCTGGTGAAGAAATTCCTTCAGTATCTTGTGTTGTTAATCCAAAAATACCAATTTTTTCCCCATTTACTTCTTTAATAATACCATTATAAATTTTACCGTTTTCAGGTTCACTTGAGATTAAATCTGTAAATAATCCAGTAAATTTGTCATCTTTAGAGAAGTCAATATTTGATGATACAAGTGGGAATTTTGCACCCTTGATAAAATCAACTAATGCTTGATGGCCTTCATCTGAATCACCTTGATCAAATTCATGGTTACCGAATGTCATCGCATCATAGCCCATATAGTTTAAAAAGGCTAAATCAGCTTGTCCTTTAAATTCGTTATAATAAAGTGTACCAGTATTTGCATCACCGGCATCTAATAATAGTGCGTTCGGTCTTAATGCACGAATATCTTTCACAGCTTGTGCACGTTTTGGTGCAAGATCAACTTTTGAGTGTGTATCGTTACTGTGCATAATGTTTAATTCAAGAGTAGTAGATTTGGCGTTCATCGCATTATAAGTTAATAAGGCTACTTGCTCTCTAGTTACTGATTGTTCAGGTGAGAAAGTGACTTTCGATGTTCCATTAGTTACTTTATTGTCTAGTACTCTTTTGATATCATCTGCATGGACATTCTCAGATTGTACATCTTCGAATGGTAATTCTTTAAAGTTAGCTTTGCTCAATGAGAATGCTTTAGATAAAATTGTAGCTAATTGAGCACGTGTAACTGGAGCTTCAGGGTTGTACTTGTTATTTCCGATACCAAAAATGATACCTTCAGCATTTAATGCTGCAATTTCTTTATAAAAAATATGTGATTGTGGTACATCAGTAAATCCTGGGTTTTTCACATTATCAGTAGTTAACTTTAATGCATTTGCAATTATTTTAGCTACTTCTCCACGAGTAACTACTTTTTCTGGTTTAAACGTACCATCAGGATTACCAACCATTATTTCTGATTTTGCAAGTTCAATAATACTATTATAGAAATTACTATCTATCTTAACATCACTGAATGAAATTGTTTCAGCTTGTGCTTGTGTTGGTACTGCTAAAATTCCAGATCCTACGACTACAGAAGTTGCTAACGTTGCATTGAATACTTTAGACATTGTTTTTTTCTTCAAAATGAAAAACCTCCAGAAAAATATTTTCACATACTACTTAATCTACTTTACTAAAAGAATGTTTAATAGAAATATATATGTTGTAAAAGATATGTAATTATTCTATTAATTTCTTTATATTTTCATTGTATTGTTCGTAGTGGAAATTTACAATGCAAAAAAGGTAAATTTCTCAAATAGAGAAATTTACCTTTTTATCGTAGTTCTTTATATTATTACTCAGCTGCTTTTTGACGAAGAACCATTTGTAAGATACCACCATGACGATAGTAATCTACATCTACTTCTGAATCGAAACGAGCAAGAGCTTGGAATGTTTTTACAGTTCCATCTTCAGCTTTAGCAGTTACAGTTAAGATGTCACGTGGTTTTACATCGTCTGTTAAGTTAACAGAGATTTCTTCTTTACCAGTTAATCCTAATGAATCTGCAGACTCACCTGGCATGAATTGAAGTGGTAATACACCCATCATAACAAGGTTTGAACGGTGGATACGCTCATAGCTTTGTGCGATAACTGTTTTAATTCCTAATAAGAAAGTTCCTTTTGCTGCCCAGTCACGAGAAGATCCCATACCGTAGTCGTTACCAGCTAATACTACTAAACCAGTACCGTCTGCTTGGTATTTCATAGCTGCATCGTAAATGTACTCTACATCACCTGTTGGCCAGTAAGTAGTAAATCCACCTTCTGTACCAGGAGCAACTTGGTTACGGATACGGATGTTAGCAAATGTACCACGCATCATAACTTCGTGGTTACCACGACGAGAACCATAAGAGTTGAAGTCACGGATTGCAACACCGTTTTCTTGTAAATATTTACCTGCAGGTGTATCTTTACCGATTGCACCAGCTGGAGAAATATGGTCAGTTGTAATTGAGTCACCAAACTTAGCGATTACACGTAATCCTTCAAGACCTTGAATTGCTTCTGGCTCTTTAGAAAGACCAGTGAAGAATGGTGGGTTTTGAATGTAAGTTGATTTATCATCAAATGTGTATAAAGAATCAGTTGATGTTTCAATTGCATTCCATTTTTCGTTAGCAGTAAATACAGTTTCGTATTCTTTTTGGAATAGTTCGCGAGTTACTACTCTATTTAAAACTTCGTTTACTTCTTCAGTTGAAGGCCAGATGTCAGCAAAGAATACATCGTTTCCATCTTTGTCTTTACCTAAAGAATCTTTTTGTAAGTCAATATCTACAGTTCCAGCTAATGCATAAGCAACAACTAATGGAGGTGATGCTAAGTAGTTAGCTTTTACTAATGGGTGAACACGACCTTCGAAGTTACGGTTACCAGAAAGAACTGAAGTTACGAATAAGTCTTTGTCTTTAATTGCATCTTCAATTTCAGGAAGTAATGGACCTGAGTTACCGATACATGTTGTACAACCATAACCTACAGTATTGAAACCGATTTGGTCTAGGTAGTCTTGTAAACCTGAATCTTGTAAGTAACCAGTTACTACTTTAGATCCTGGTGCTAATGATGTTTTAACCCAAGCAGGTGGTTGAATACCTTTTTCTACTGCTTTTTTAGCAACTAAACCAGCAGCTAAAAGAACGTATGGGTTAGATGTATTTGTACAAGATGTAATAGCAGCGATTGCTACAGCACCTGTTGGCATTTCTACATCGCCATCAGCAAATTTAATAGTAGATGTTTTAGAGAATTCATCTTCAGTTAAACCGAAACCTTGTACACCCATTGGAGCAGTAACTGCTTCATGGTAACGAGCTTTCATATCTGAAAGTGGAATTAAATCTTGTGGACGTTTTGGACCAGAAAGGTTTGGTTCAATTTCCTCTAATTTAATTTCTAATACGTCTGTGTAAACAGGTTCTAATGTTGGATCGAAGAATAAGCTATTAGCTTTTAAGTAGTTTTCTACTACTTCGATATGTTCTTCGTCACGACCTGTTAAACGCATATAGTTTAATGATTCTTCATCGATTGCGAAGAAACCACAAGTAGCACCATATTCTGGAGCCATGTTTGAAATAGTTGCACGGTCTGCTAATGGTAATTTAGATACCCCAGGACCGAAGAATTCTACGAATTTGCCTACTACGCCGCGTTTACGTAATACTTGAGTTACTTTTAACGCTAAGTCTGTAGCAGTAGCACCGTTTGGAAGTTCACCAGTTAATTTAACACCGATAACTTCAGGAATAGTGAAGTATGAAGCTTGACCTAACATACCAGCTTCTGCTTCAATACCACCAACACCCCATCCTAATACACCAAGACCATTGATCATTGTTGTATGTGAGTCAGTACCTACTACTGAGTCTGGGAATGTTTCAAAAGTGCCATCAGCATTTTCTTGAACGTGAACTACAGGAGCTAAATACTCTAAGTTAACTTGGTGAACGATACCAGTTGCAGGTGGTACTGCACGGAAGTTATCATAAGCTGTTTGAGCCCATTTTAAGAAGTTATAACGTTCTGCGTTACGTTCGAATTCTAAATCCATGTTCGCTTGTAATGCAGATGCATTACCGTATTTGTCAACTTGTACAGAGTGGTCAATTACAAGGTCAACAGGAATTGATGGATTGATTTTGTTCGGGTCTCCACCTAACTCTTTCATAGCTGAACGTAATGAAGCTAAGTCAACTACAACTGGAACCCCAGTAAAGTCTTGTAATACTACACGAGATGGTTTGAATGGTACTTCACCTTCTGGATCTGCTCCATTACCAAATTTCGCTAAATTATTAATGTGTTCTTCTTTAATTACATAGTTGTCATATTGGCGTAAAACTGATTCTAGTAATACTTTAATTGAGTATGGAAGGCGTGATACGTTTGCGATCCCAGCTTCTTCAATTGCAGTTAAACGGTAGTAGTTATACGTTTTACCTTTTACTTCAAATGAAGAACGGCTGTTGTGTAAATTGCTTGCCATTTGTACTCCCCCTAATTTTCTAATTGAAAAGGCTTAATAGAACGTCTTTTCTTCAATGTTCATCATACAATAATTGAATTCATAAGTAAATTACATTAAAATTATCTTTTGTAATAAGATAATTTTATGACTCATTTTTTTATAAAAGCGAGTAATAATTGACATATTTAAGAAAAACAATTGCCACCATTGAGTTAGATGGATAGTTCACTGATTGTTTCGTTATTAGAATTTATTAATTTTATTGTAAAATTTTCATGATTTTCTAAATGTGAAAACTGCACATACCAAATAGAATAATCATTAACATTATATATTGAAAGTACATCTTCTGACAGACTATTTAAGTCTATTAATTCAGCAGTTACACCGTTTACATCAACTTTAACTTCCCCACTAAGTTTAACCAGACCGTATATGATTTTTTGATCTGAAAAAGCTTGGGTAACTTTATTTTCTTCTAATGGATTGGGTAGAGAAGCACTTACTCTTTCGTGTGCGCTCCAACCCTTTAAGTTTTTCGTTACAACGCTAGTCCCAAAGTATTTTTTATTTGATAGAAAGAAAAATCGTTGTTCATTTTCTGTTTTTGGACCATCAATCCATTCATACTGACTATCAGTCGGTAAGGCTTCTTCGGGTGTTTTTTTACCGTTGCCAGTAAATTGGATAAAATATTGATTTACTAAAAAGGCAATGGCAATCAATGCCAGTGCTAATAACGTAATTCTATATGGGCCTTTTCTCAAGTTTCCACCTACTTAACTTAGTATATCTAGATTAACTTTTCATCCATTTGCCAATAAATATAGAAACTACCCCTTGTAACTCAGGTGCTTTTCTAGTGAATTTTAATACAAAATATAAGTTTTTCATAAAATGAAGCGTATTAGTTCGAGCAGCAAAATATTGTGGAGTATACCCATTTGCCATTAAGTAAAATTGTAATTTATCAAAAACTTGTTCTACCCACTCAATTAAAAGCTGTTCCGGAATATCTTTTGAAATCAACTTTTCAATAATGTTGGAAAAGCGTTCTTCCTCATCATCAATGAATACTGTACCCTTCCAAAAACAATCCTTTATACCTTCAAGTATCTTTGCTGTAATTTTAAGCTCAAAAGCAGGGTGTGAAACAATCGAAGTGATTAAATCGGCACCATTTGACATAGCATGGGCCCACCCTTTCGTACCTAAAAATCCTCGAACGTCTTTTTCTTTAATTAAATAGGTAGAACAATAATTGAGTACAGTAGAAGCTTGGGTATCGGATAGGAAATGAATTTGGGCATCTATATGTAATAGAGTTGAAAGCCACAATGCAGAAAATGAACGTAAAAAAACTGTGTCTGTATCCTTTTCTCCAATTGAACCATACAAATAACTTTCACTCGCTAATTTTAAGGTTAACTGTTCTAATTGTTCTTTTGAAATTAAATTGCTCGATACAAGCTCAATAAATAATCGATAATTTAGTTTATCGCGTAGCTCATCTTCAGGAAAACCAATGTATTCCGTCATTTGTTCCAAAAGTAAATCTCCTTGAGAAGACATTAATTCTTTTCTATCGTGTTCATCCATCAGTAGTACTTTTTCGAGAGTAGTTTTCATGTTGTCCCCCTTAAGTTATGTGTACAATCATTTTCATTTTACCCCTACCAATCTTTATTGGCTAATTAAATATGTAAAAATAGCAATTATTAATATGACGTAATCTTTTTTAAACCTACAAATAGTATCAATTTCTCCTCTATTTCATTCCAATTTTTGTGACGAAACTTCTAAGCACATGCGTTCTTTCGAGCTGACTATGTTGCATAAGTTCAAGTAGCATAAATTTTTTAAAAGTCAGACCATTGGAACATTTTCCAAACATAATTATTAATTAGAAATTATTGTTCGTTAAAAGGATTAAATCTTGGTTAATTTAGTAAAAATATAAATATCACCCAGAAATACCGTGAAGGAGGAATTACATGGGCATCAAGAAACTGTTTTCAGCGTTTTTTTCAAACATGAAAACAATGAGACGTGCCATTCGAAAATCAAGAAAAGGTGATCAAATCAAGTTATCACCTAAAGTATATAGAGAATCTATTCAGTTCGATAAAGATGTCTTAATATCAGCTAACGGTGAAGAAGAAACTGTAATGGAAGGTATTTTCATCATTCCAAAAACTGTTCAAGTCACACTCCAAAATGTAACGATCTCCCCTACTTCGCAAATTTTTGTGGAGGGAAATTTGAAACTAGAAAATTGCCGCCTCATTGGGGCTAAAACAGAAGCGTTAGTAACAGTTAATGAAGGCATCATACATCTAGAAAATTGCGAGTTAAGAAATGCTAGAGAAGTAGCAGTTGCTTTAATGAATGGTTCGAAAGCCTATATTAAAAACTGTATTTTTCATTCAAATGGGAAAATGCAAATACTCATCCAACAATCTGAAGCAATTATAGAACGATGTGAATTTACAAATGCAAAACACGGTATTTGGTTAAAAGACGATTCAAAACTATATTCAGACAAAAACCATTTTCACCAGCATACTGGCACTCAACTCATTGTTGACCACTCAATTATTGAGGATTTTGGAAGTATACTAGAACATGGGAATGGAAATGGAATTTATGGGTGTAATCAAGCTGAGATTACTCTTTCTAGTAGTACATTACGTTATCATAAGTTACCACAAATTTGGATAGAGGAAAGTAGATTTAGTAGTCATCATTGTATGATTCAACATGGAAAAGAATCTGGAATTTATCTCACGGATTTTACAGAAGCTACTTTAACTTATTGTGAAATATCGCATCATCCAAAAGAAAATTTGCTCCTATCGAACAAATCGTGTGCAAACGTAGAACAATGCCACATACATTCTGGAGATGGGATTGGTGTAAAGCTAAAAGAAGAATCTGTTGCTAATTTTAATGAAACCATTATTAAATACCATAAACTATCACAAGTATATATTACCGACCAATCAATAAGTTCTATGTATCAGTGCATTATTAAAGAAGGTTATTATATAGGAATATTTGTTGATAAGAAAGCAAACGCATCCCTTGTAAAAAGTGAAATTTCTAAGCACGAAAATTCTGCTTTTACTGTAATTGATGCACAATTAAATGTATACGAATGCGAAGTTATGGAGAATAACGGAAATGGGATATTGGCAATAGAAAAAGCAACTGTTGATATTGAATATTCAAAGTTCTATGACAATCTAATGCCTCATCTTGCTTGTAAAATGAACGTTATTGTAACTATGTCTCAAAGTGAGTTATTTAATGGTAAAAGTATTTTTGCTGTAAATAAGAGTGAAATTTTTATATTTGATAGCAAATTTTATAATTGTGATCAAGTTCAAATTGAAATTAGCGATCATTCAACAGCCGTATTTGAGCATTGTCAAATATATGAAGGCGGTTCCTACGGGATTAAGCTAACACGAAACTCTGTTTCAAATTTCATCAATAGTCATATTAGTCATCATGCCCTTGCGCAAATTGTAGTGAATGATAGTTCTTTAATTATTCATAACAGTGAATTATCAGAAGGAAAAAGAAATGGTTTATTAATTCAAAATCATAGCGAGGTATTTATTCGTGATAGTTATATTGCAAAGCATTTAAAAACACAAATTTCAATCGATTATGAATCAACAGTCGATTTGGATGGAGTACAAATGTCTGATGGTCACCAGTCTGATTTATTGGCTCAAAATCGCTCTGCAATCTATGTATCGGATAGTATAATTCGGAATGATAAATATCGCTATAATGTTCAAGCGATGAACTACTCAAAAATTAAACTAAAGAAAACAATTATTGAAAATAAATTAGGTGAGGTTTTCTATAGCGAAAATAATAGTTTTATTACGACTACCTTAGATGAAGTGGATTCATAATTTAGTTATGATCCATTTCATTTCCACTATTTAGTTTACATAATAAAATTATGAATATTAAGATTCGTAATTTCTCTATCAAATTCGAATAAATTGATTCTAATGATGTTATTTTTAGTTTTCGAAAATAGGAAACTATGAGAAAATAAATTTTTGACAGTTTAGGAAGTATAATCTTTCTATTCTGTATAAGAGCAACTAGGCTAAACACCAAAAGACTAGGTGACTAGTAATGGTTTTCTAAGAAAGGAAGTATTGAAAAGTATGAATACGTTAGAAAAGATGACACCTCTATATGACCCATGGGAAGCATATATGGATATTGAACAACATGGGAAGCTAACTCTTTCTAATGTTGAGTTTACGACAACAAATTTATGTAATATGAGATGTGCTCATTGTGCTGTTGGGTATACATTACAAACAAAAGATCCGACTGCCCTTCCATTAGAGCTTCTAATAAAACGACTTGACGAGATCCCCCATTTACGGTCGCTAAGTATTACTGGTGGAGAACCAATGTTAAGTAAGAAATCGGTTCAAAATTATGTAAAGCCAATATTAAAATATGCACACGGCCGTGGGGTTCGTACACAAATGAATTCCAACTTAACCCTTGATGGAGAACGATATTTAGAAATTGCGCCTTATTTAGATGTATTACATATTTCACACAATTGGGGAACAGTTGAGGAATTTGTCGAAACCGGATTTGCAATGATGGAAAAAAAACCTACATTTGATCAGCGTGCTGCACTTTTTAATCGTATGATTGAAAATTCACGGATGTTGTCAGAACAAGGTGTTATGGTCTCAGCTGAAACGATGTTAAATAAAAATACACTTCCATATATGGAGCATATTCACCATCAAATTGTTCATGAGATGAAGTGTGCAAGACATGAAATTCACCCGATGTACCCATCTGATTTTGCATCTCAGCTTTCTTCCCTATCGCTTGAGGAAATCCGTGCTGCAATTCATCACCTACTTGATATTCGTGAGGAAAATACGTGGATGTTATTTGGTACACTTCCCTTCTATCCTTGCAATCAGAATGAAGAAGATCAGTCTCTATTAAAGCGTTTGCGTGAAGCAAAAAATGTAACACTACGTAATGATCCAGATGGTAGATCTCGCTTGAATATAAATATTTTTACTGGAGATGTTATTGTCACTGATTTTGGTGATACTCCTGCTCTTGGAAATGTGCAAACAGACTCTTTACCAATAATTTTCAAAAAATGGTTAGAAAGTGATTTAGCAAAATCTTTAAATTGCCATTGTCCTGCTGTAAAATGTCTAGGACCTAATGTTTTAGTAAAAAATATGTATTATCAAGAATCCAAATTTGAAAGTGGAACTGTAAAGTAACTAGTACCTGCTTAGGAGTATTCTTCTAAGCAGGTTTATTTTTCTTTTTGGTTTTTACTATCATTCTAGCAGTCAAAAGTATTACACTAATAGTATCTAGGATTTAATAGAAGAATTCGTATATTTTTTTAAAGAATGTAGACAATATGTCTGACAAAGTATCTTGTGTTAGGATGTGCATTTTCAAATGACGGGTAACATTAATTTCATACAAAAATTATTATTACCTTTTACTTGCATTGTCATTCTTTTTGGTTGTAGCTCAAAAGAACATACGATAAATAATGAATCTCAAAAGGTGTTCAGTAAGCAGATGTCCACTAATGAATTAGACGTTAAAGATTCTTTAACGATTCATACAGTAGAATTTTCAAGTAAAAACAACGTGAAAAATGTATCAGTTGCTCTTTTTGACTTTGAAAGTGGTGAAAAAATTGCGACAACCACTGTGAATAGCGAAGGAAAAGCAATTTTTAATATGGTAGAACCAGATCAACCTTATGAGGTTGTCATCTATAAAATTGAAGTAACTGGTGAATTATCAGAACAAACAAGAGATACTATCGTATTTAATCCTGATCATCCAACCTTAACAATTGAAACGTTTAATGCAAATTCAGATAACCTAGCAGTACCCGTCGTGAAGCAAAACCCTGAACTTCCTAATGGATGTGAAATTACTTCACTGACAGCAATTTTAAATTATTATGGAATTGAAATTGATAAAATGACATTAACAAAAGAGTATTTGCCTACTTCCCCAGTGACAGTAAAAGATAAAAAACTTTATGGGCCTGATCCAAATATTGCATACGCAGGTGATCCTAGTAAAAAATATGATGGTTATTATGTGTTTGCAGAACCAATAATTGAAGTAGCTAATCAAGTCTTATTTGAAAATAATAGTAATTTTAAAGCGTTAAATTTAAGTAATGTTTCTAGGGAAGAATTATTATCCTACGTTAATTCAGGTGTTCCAGTATTAGCTTGGACTACGATTGACTGGAAAAAAGCAAGAACATTTGGTCATTGGATTATTGAAGATACTAATAAAAAACACCCTATTTTTATGAATTTGCACGCTGTAGTTGTAACTGGATATGCTGATGGTAAAGTTACAGTTATGAACCCACTTGTCGGATATGAAACGATTGATGAAAAAGTATTCTTTAGTACTTATGAATCCCTTGGGTCACATGCCGTGGTAATATTATAAAAAAAAGAAGTGTGATAATGCATCACACTTCTTTTTTAATAAATGATTTTTTTATAAGCTTCATCAATAAATGATTTATCAATTGTTTTAGGGAAACCATTTACACCATTTGATGCATACAATATATCTCGTTTTGCTGCTTCCTTATCCCCTAGTTCTTCATAACAAAGTGCCCTTACTGCAAAACACTTATACATTGTTGCAATATCATAAGGATGATGGACAGTTGTTGAGACTTTAAAGTTTTGACTCTTGTCAATTGCCTCATTGTATAGACCTAATGCCCACAGAGCATATATTTCTTCTGCAACGATATAATCTAATAAGTAAGTTAGGACTTCTGAATGCTGGAGAATAAACTCCTTAGCTTTTTTTGCTATTCGAATAGTCTTTTGATAATCTTTTTCAATCAAATTCGAATAAAATGCTTCACAACAAAGAGTAGTATATTGAGATATAAAGTCTTCAGTAAACTCTGCATGTAGCTTTAGTTTTGTAATATAGTACTCACTTTTCTCTAAATCATGACGTCCCATTGATTGAACTAACATAAAACGATAAAAGTCATCCAAACGATAATAAATTTTGTTACTTTGGGAAATTTCTAATGCTATTTTTAAATGTTTTTCAGTTTTGGAAACATTATCAACTGCTGCATACAAAACTGTTAATAAATAATGCATATCTAATTTTGATAAATGATCGACTAAGTGTACAAATGGTTCAATTCTAGTTTCTGCTTGTTGCATAAATTGAAGTGCAATAATATAGTCTTTTTGAGTAAAGGCATAGGTCGATAAAAATGTATAACAGTTCACCATTCGACTATAAGCATGGATTTTTTCATATAAATCGATAACTTTATACATTTCTTCTGAATGAAACTCATTTTCATTAATAAATAAAGTTAATCGTATTTTTAAGTCTAAAAGGCGTATTTCTTCATAATTGTTTCCAAATAAATGGTCTTGAACACTTTCAATTTTCTCCAATATTTGTACTATATCAGGATTCCCACTAAGATTTAGTGACTTTTTTCTAATATTACTATATTCTTCTTCAACTTCTAGTAATAGTGCTCGTACTTCTTCAATTTTACTGTCATTCAATAATAGCGAAACTTCGACATTTAACTGCTCTGCTATATAATGTAAACTTTCCATTGAAGGCTGTGCCTTCCCATTTTCGATGAGGCTTAACATCCCTTTTGATAAACGCTCTCCCGCTAGTTCTGCGAGTGTCATTTTCTTTTCTTTCCTTATTTTTTTTATGCGGCTTCCTAATTCACTCATACAAACACCTCTATTTAAAAAACATATATCTAATATAACATTATGAAGGAATTTAATGTGATTAAACATAAGTATATCACTTTTAACTTAAGGATTGCCAATTTGTTTAATTTTATTAAACATTTTAGTTGCCTTTTTTAAAATTATGGAATATTATAAGTTTAATTAAATTAAACATTTGAGGTGGATTGGATGAATGAGTCAATTAAACTTAAAAAAGCAACGTATCATTTGTACACGTTTTTAATTAGTAAAATGATTTCCTCTCTAGGTGCCAATGTCTATTCTTTTGGAATGAGTATGTTTATTTTATCGATTACTGGTTCTGCTTTTAGTTTTGCAGCAAATTTAATATTTAGTATTCTACCTCGCACTATTTTATCGCCAATCGCAGGTATTATTGTCGATCGCTTTTCAAGAAAAGCAATTGTGTTAACTGGGCAAGCTGGTACAGCATTAATAATCACAGGATTACTTGTTTACAGTTTGATATTCGGTTTATCAATACCTGCTATTTATGTTACAACAGTCTTTTATTCAATTTGCAGTACATTTACTGGAATTGCCTTCACTGCGTCTGTTGCAAATTTAGTCGATGAAGATCGTATACAAAAAGCTATGTCATTTAACCAATTATCACTTTCAATAGCGGGTATTGGAGGTCCAATCGTAGGTGGAATGTTATTTGGCTTTTTATCGATTGAACTGTTCTTAGTTATTAATATTGTTGCATACGTAATTGCCTTTTTATTAGAATCTACAATGAATTTTAGACTGTACTCTAAAGAACAAGGTCAGGAACAAAAACAAGAAAGTATGATTAGTAGTTTTAAAGAAGGTTTTGCATATTTAAAAACAAAGCAAGTGATTTCAAGTTTACTTTGGGTATTGTTACTGTTAAATATGTTCTTTACATCTGTCAATGTTGGGATTCAGTTTATTTTAGTCGAGAAGTTAAAAATGGAATATACATTAATTGGGTTTGTAGAGGCAGGTGCTGCAATTGGAATGTTAGTCTTTTCTATTTATTTTGCAGCTCGTTCAAATGTAAAATTTCCTTTATTATTTTCAAAACGATCCATTTTAGGAATGTCTGCTTTAGTTAGTGTCATTGCAATTCCCTTAGTAGTTTCATTTTCAAGCGGAGTAAACTTTGTATATTTCTTTATGGTGATGTTTTTATTTGGTAGTCTTGGAGTTTTAACGAATACGCCAATCGGTGTGTTATTGCAAAAAGAGGTGGATGAAAATTATCGAGGACGTATTTTTGGAATTCTCGAAATGATGGCTATGGGTATGATGCCTCTAGGTACATTAATATTTGGAGTTTTATATGATCTAGTTCCAGCACAATATATTTTAATTGTTTCTAGTATTACACTAATTATGATCGTTTTAGTATTCCTAAGACGTTCGGTACTGGAAATGGCACATCCGGAGTTAAAAGAAAAGCGGATTGGAAATCTTGAAACAGCCGAAATCATAAAATGAAGTATGAAAAAAGAGTTGTTCCTGTCAATGGGAACAACTCTTTTCTTATTTAGTAAGCAATTCGTTTTGCTTCATATTCAGCAATTTTTTCATCATATTTAAACGTTAATGCAATTTCGTCCCAACCGTTTAGAAGCATTTCTTTATAGTAAGGGTCGATATTGAAGCTATATACTTTACCGTCTTCACCAGTTACAGTCTGTTCTTCTAAGCTTACGTCTACTGAATATGGATTTGCTAATCCTTTTGAAAGGATTTCATCACATTCAGTTTCTGTTAGTTTAATTGGTAAGATCCCATTTTTAAAGCAGTTATTATGGAAAATATCAGCAAAGCTTGGCGCAACTACAACACGAAATCCGTAGTCTAAAATTGCCCATGGTGCATGTTCACGTGAAGAACCACAGCCGAAATTATCTTGTGCAACAAGGATTTGAGATCCTTTAAATTCAGGTTTATTTAAAACGAAGTCAGGAATTTCATTTCCTTGTTCGTCAAAACGCCAGTGATGGAATAGGAAACGTCCGAATCCAGTACGTTCAATGCGTTTTAAAAATTCTTTTGAAATGATTTGGTCAGTGTCAACGTTTTTACGATCTAATGGAGTTATAACACTAGTTACTTGATTAATAGGTTCCATATATATACCACCCTTCTAATTAAACCTCTTGTGCTTGTTTTACGTATTTACGTACATCCACAAAATGTCCTTCAATGGCTGCTGCAGCTGCCATTGCTGGGCTTACTAAGTGTGTGCGTGCTCCTGCCCCTTGACGTCCTTCAAAGTTACGGTTAGATGTAGATGCACAACGTTCACCAGAAGGAATTGTATCTTCGTTCATACCAAGACAAGCTGAGCATCCTGATTCACGCCATTCAAAACCTGCATCTAAGAAGATTTTATGTAAACCTTCTTCTTCAGCTGCTTTTTTAGTAGACCATGAACCTGGTACGACAATTCCACGAACTCCTGGGTGAATTTTTTTACCTTCTATAATACTTGCGGCAGTTCGTAAGTCAGAAATTCGTGAGTTAGTACATGAACCGATAAATACATGTTGGATTTCAATTGATTCAATTGATTGACCTTCTTCTAGACCCATATATTCAAGCGCTTTTCTTAGTGCATGTTTATCTGTTTCTGATTCATAATCAGCTGAGGTAGGAACTGTTTTTGAAACCCCAGTTCCCATCGATGGATTTGTTCCCCAAGTTACGATTGGTTCGATTTCATCTGCATTGATTTCAAGAACTATATCATATGTAGAACCTTGATCAGAAGCAAGATTTAACCAGTACTCAGCTGCTTCTTCGAATTGAAATTCTTTTGGTGCGTGACGACGACCGCGTAAAAATTCAACTGTTTTTTCATCTGGAGAGATTAAACCAGCTTTAGCTCCAGCTTCAATTGACATATTACAGATTGTCATACGTTCTTCCATTGATAGTGATCGAATAGCTTCCCCTGTAAACTCTACGATGTGGCCAGTACCCACACCAATTCCCCATTTTGCAATGATTGCTAAAATGATATCTTTTGCTGCAACTCCTACTCCGAGTTTACCATTTACGCGAATTTCCATTGTTTTTGGTTTGTTTTGCCATAATGTTTGTGTAGATAATACATGCTCCACTTCAGATGTACCAATACCAAATGCCAATGCACCAAATGCACCATGAGTAGATGTATGTGAGTCCCCGCAAACGATTGTTTTACCTGGTTGTGTTAGCCCTAATTCTGGGCCGATAACGTGAACAATCCCTTGATCAGGGTGACCGATATCAGCTAGTTGGATACCAAACTCTTTAGCATTTTCAGCTAGAGTTGTAATCTGTTTTTTTGCTATAGGGTCATTAATTGTAGGCAGATTTTTTGTTGGGACGTTATGATCCATTGTTGCAAAGCATAGGTCTGGGCGACGTACTTTACGACCAGCTAATCGTAACCCTTCAAAAGCTTGTGGAGATGTAACTTCATGAATTAAATGAAGATCGATATAAAGTAAATCCGGTTTTCCATCTTCTTGATGAACAACGTGTGTATCCCAAATTTTTTCAATAATATTTTTTGCCATCATTCTTCACCAATCCTTTATATATAAGATTCAACAATACTATCTGCAACAAAATTTGTATCAATCTCAGCTATCACTCGATCTGTCCACTCATCTGTTGTAAGTGCACGAGAATCACCTTTTGCAAGATCTGCAGTAAAGTAACCATCCTCAAATACAGCACTTACGGCACGTTCGATTTCTGCTGCTTCATTTAACAATGCAAATGAATAACGTAACATCATAGCTACTGAGAGAATTGTCGCAGCTGGATTTGCTTTACCTTGACCTGCGATGTCAGGTGCCGACCCGTGTACTGGTTCATACAATCCAAAGTTATCACTTCTGATAGAGGCAGATGGTAATACCCCTAGTGAGCCTGTGATAACAGAAGCTTCATCACTTAAAATGTCACCAAACATATTATCTGTTACTACAACATCATAGTGGCCAGGATTTGTAATAAGTTTCATAGCTACTGAATCAACTAAATTATGCTCAACTTCAACATCAGGGTATTGTTCTTTCTTTTCTTCAACTACTTCACGCCATAATCTTGACGTTTCCAATACGTTTGCTTTATCGACTGAGCAAAGTTTTCCTCTACGTAATCGTGCCAATTCAAAAGCATTGTCGACAATACGTTCAATTTCCGCACGAGAATATATATTTAAATCGCTTGCCTGATCTAGGTCGCGATGTTTTTCTCCAAAATAAATACCACCTGTTAATTCACGAACAATCATTAAGTCTACGTTTTCAGCTACTTCGCGTTTCAATGGAGATGCATCTAGTAAACTAGGAAATGCTTTTACTGGGCGAAGGTTTGAGAATAAATCGAAGGTTTTTCTAATATTAAGCAATCCTTTTTCTGGTCGTAATTCAGGTGGATTGTTATCCCATTTTGGACCACCAACAGCGCCTAATAAAATTGCATCACTTTCTTCGCACATAGCAATCGTTTTGTCTGGAAGTGGATTGTTATATTGGTCAATCGCAGCACCACCAATTTCTGCATATTGTAATTGAAACTCATGGTTATAACGTTTACCGATTGCTTGTAAAACTCTAACAGCTGAAGCAACTACTTCAGGACCAATTCCATCGCCAGGTAAAACAGTAATTTTCTTTTCCATTGTAAAACACCTTTCTTTCAAGTAATTGAAGAGCGAAATCGCAAACTATTAATCCATTTTTTCACTTTAATTCATAATTTTTTAGAAACGCCATCAAACAATTTTTATTTGATGGCGTAAAATTATATAAGAGGATAAATTTATTACACTTGAGCTGTTTGTTTTTGTCTAATATTTTCATGAATAATATTACGGTTAATTGCATCAATGAACGCGTTAGCAGTCGCTTCAAGTACGTCCTGTGATGAATCACGGCCAGTTGTAATTGCTCCATTAATACGTACATTTACTACTGCATCAGCTAAAGCATCTCGCCCTTTGCTGACAGATTTTACTTGGAAATCAAGAACATTCACTTTTGAATTTACCAATTGTTCTAATGTATTGAAAATTGCTTCAACAGACCCTGCACCAGTTGCTGCAATTGTTTTTAAATCACCATCTGGAGTAATTACTGAAGCAGTTGCTGTCGGAATGTTATCTGTTCCATAAGAAACTTGAACACTCTTTAATTCAAATAAAGCAATATCTTCAATTGAAACTTGTTGTTCTGTTAATAAAGTTATTAAATCATCTTCTGTTATTTCTTTTTTACGATCCGCTAATTTTTTAAATTCTTGGAACGCTTTGTTTAGTTTTTCATCAGATAATTCGTATCCCATTTTTACCGCACGATCTCTAAATGCAGCTCGACCTGAGTGCTTACCTAAAACTAAAGGTACTTCCCCTTCACCAATTAATGC
The DNA here is from genome assembly GCF_000772945.1 of Ureibacillus manganicus DSM 26584. Lineage (GTDB taxonomy): Bacteria > Bacillota > Bacilli > Bacillales_A > Planococcaceae > Ureibacillus > Ureibacillus manganicus. Next base: position 6,833 of record NZ_JPVN01000009.1, on the reverse strand, counting down.
AGGTGAAATGATTTCATATGTTTCTTTATGTTTTAAAACACCATCTTGATGTATACCAGATTCGTGTGCGAATGCATTTTTACCAACAACTGCTTTGTTAGGTTGAATTAGAGAGCCTGTTAAACGACTTACTAATTGAGAAGTACGTTTGATTTCTTTTAAGTTAATGCCTGTTTCAACCGGATAAAAATCATTCCGAATGTGAAGTGCAACCGCAATTTCTTCTAATGCTGCATTACCAGCACGTTCACCAATCCCGTTGATTGTACATTCAATTTGATCTGCTCCGTTTTCCATAGCAGCAATAGAATTTGCAACTGCCATACCTAAGTCGTCATGGCAATGAGCAGAGAATTTCACTCTATCTGCACCACGAACATTTTCGCGTAAGAATCTAAATAATTCTCCGTATTCTTGTGGCGAAGCATATCCTACTGTATCTGGAACGTTAATTGTTGTAGCACCTGCTTGAATCACTTGTTCAATAATACGAACTAAAAAATCACGATCTGAACGGAATCCGTCTTCAGCTGACCATTCTACTAGAGGGAAGAATTTTTTAGCGTATTTAACTGCTTCAATTGCTTGCTCTACTACTTGGTCAGGTGACTTCTTTAATTTGTATTCCATATGAATTGGACTTGTTGCTAAAAATACGTGTACATGAGGCTGTTCTGCACCTTTTAATGCTTCCCAAGCTGCATCTATATCACTTTGAACACATCGAGCTAAACCTGTAACAATAGAATTTTTAACCGTACTCGCGATTTTTTGAACTGCATCTAAATCGCCAGGGCTTGAAGCAGGAAAACCTGCTTCAATGATAGTTACACCTAAACGTTCTAATTGTCGGGCAATTTCAATTTTTTCTGCAGTATTTAAGTTAATACCAGCTGACTGTTCACCATCACGTAGTGTCGTATCAAAAATATCTATCTTCCGCATTACTTAACCACTACCTTCTTTTTACCATCGTTGATGAATGGCATCATTTCACGTAATTTTGCGCCAACTTCTTCAATTTGATGTTCAGCACCTGCTTTTTTGTACTCTGTATAACGTGGACGATTCGTTTCATTTTCATTGATCCAATCTTTAGCGAATGTCCCATTTTGAATGTCAGTTAAAACATCTTTCATACGAGCTTTCACTGATTCATCAATGATACGTGGACCTGAAACATAGTCTCCCCACTCAGCAGTATCAGAGATAGAGTAACGCATTGTTGCCATACCGCCTTCGTACATTAAGTCAACGATTAACTTTAATTCGTGTAAAGTTTCAAAGTAAGCAAGTTCTGGTTGGTAACCAGCTTCAACTAATGTTTCGAAACCATATTTAACTAATTGTGTAGTACCACCGCAAAGAACTGCTTGCTCACCGAATAAATCAGTTTCTGTTTCTTCTTTAAATGTTGTTTCAAGCATACCAGCACGAGCTGATCCGATTCCTTTACCGTAAGCTAATGCTAGATCGCGAGCTTCACCAGTTGCATCTTGGTAAATAGCGAATAATGCAGGAACTCCAGCACCTTGAACATAAGTACGGCGAACTAAGTGACCAGGACCCTTTGGAGCTACTAAGAATACGTCAACATCAGCAGGTGGTACGATTTGGCCGAAGTGAATGTTAAAACCGTGTGCAAACATTAAAGCGTTTCCTGGTTGTAGATTTGGAGCGATTTCTGCTTCATAAACTGCTTTTTGTCTTTCGTCTGGAAGTAAAATTTGGATGATGTCAGCATCAGCTGCAGCTTCTGCAACAGTTTTTACTGCTAAACCATCTTCTTTTGCTTGATCGAAAGATTTACCTGGACGAACACCAACTACTACATCGAAACCTGACTCTTTTAAATTTTGTGCATGTGCATGACCTTGTGAACCATAACCGATAATAGCGATTTTTTTACCTTTTAATACTTCTTCGTTGATTTCGTTTTGATAATACATTTTTGTCATTTGAATTTCCCCCTAATAATTGTTAAATGTTTTAGATACGTACGATAATTTTCTTATCGTAGCTTTATATACTAACTATCTTTGTAAGAATTACAGAATTTTAATTACTTACTTTAGAATAGAAAGTTGCAGTGTTTCAACAGGTTGAGTTTCACGGACAGAAGCCGTTACACCAGTTCTAGTTAATTCTTTAATTCCATATGGACGAATTAGTTCAATAAATGCGTCAATTTTATCCGGATGTCCGACTACTTGATATGTCACAACATTTTTAGAAGTGTCAATAATTTGTGGTCTGAATGGCTCGACAATTGCATTTATTTCAGTTCTTAAATTAGCTGGTGATACTACTTTTACTAGAGCTAATTCACGTAGAACAATTGATTTATCAGTAATATCATTTACTTTTATTACATCAATTTGCTTTGATAATTGTTTGATCATTTGTTCTAGCTTAACTTCATCGCTAATATTTACGACAAATGTCATTTTTGAAATGTTCGGTTGTTCTGAGTGCCCAACTGTAATGGATTCAATGTTGAATTGACGTTTCATTAGCAAACCTGTTACACGGTTCAGAACTCCACTTTGGTTTAAAACTGATACGGTTATGACTCTTCTCATATTCTTTTCACCCCTACAATATCATCAAGTGACTTGCCAGCAGGAACCATTGGATATACATTTTCTAGTTGTTTCACTCTTGCATCAATAACAGCAGGTTCATTTGAATTTAAAGCTTCTTCTAAAATTGCCCCAGCTTCATCAATCGTTGTAATACGGTATCCTTTTACGTCAAATGCATCTGCTAGTTTTACAAAGTCAGGTTGTACAGGCATTAAAGATTGTGAATAACGACCATCATAAAATAGCTCTTGCCACTGACGAACCATTCCAAGTGCTGCATTATTAATAATGACCACTTTGACTGGTAAATTATATTCTTTTAGTAATGCTAGTTCCTGATTAGTCATTTGGAATCCAGCATCACCAACGATTGCTACAACTTTTTTATTTGGTTTTGCAAATTGTGCTCCTATGGCTGCAGGGAAGCCGAATCCCATAGTTCCTAAACCACCAGAAGTTACCCAACAATGATCGTTGTTTAGTTTGTAATATTGTGCTGCCCACATTTGATGTTGGCCAACATCTGTTGTAACGACTGCATCCCCGCCAGTAATGGAATGAACCATTTCAATAATTTGTTGAGGTAAAATTTCATTTTCATCTTCAACATACCAATAAGGGAAATCGTTTTGTTTTTGATTTAGATAATCTAACCATTCTCCATTGTCTGGGGATTGGATATCTTTATTGATTAATGCTTTAATCGCTTCTTTCGCATCCGCTACGATAGGAATATCTGTAGGAATGTTTTTACCGATTTCAGCAGGGTCAATATCAATGTGTATAATTGTTGCTTTTGGTGCGAAACGTTTCGTGTCGCCAGTTAAACGGTCATCAAATCGTGCCCCAATATTAATTAACAAATCACATTTTTGAATTGCATCGTTTGCAACCGCAGCACCGTGCATACCAGCCATACCGAAGTTTAACTCGTGATTACCGTGAATGCTTCCTAAGCCTAGTAATGTATTAACGACAGGTAATTTGTACTTTTCGACAAATTCAGTTAATTCACTACGTGCGTCTGCGAATAGTACGCCAGCACCAGCTAATACTAATGGTTTTTTTGCTTCAGTGATTGCTTGAGCTGCTTTTTGTATTTGTAAATAATTAGGTTTTGTATTTGGTTGATAGCCAGGTAAGTAGATTGGCTCATCTTTTCCAAAAACGTTTGCTTCATCAAATATGTCTGCCGAAATATTTTTAGGGAAATCGATTAGTACTGGTCCCTTTCTTCCGGTATTTGCTATATGGAAAGCTTCTTTAATGATACGTGGAAGATCATTAATATCTTGAACTTGATAATTGTGTTTAGTAATAGGTGTTGTAATACCTATAATGTCCGCTTCTTGGAATGCATCTGATCCGATAACACTAGTTGCAACTTGACCTGTGAAAATAACCAAAGGAATTGAGTCAATCATTGCATCCGTAATTCCAGTAACAAGATTTGTAGCTCCTGGACCAGAAGTTGCTATTACCACACCTGGTTTATTTAATACACGTGCATAACCTTCTGCAGCGTGGATAGCACCTTGTTCATGTCTTGTTAAAATATGTCGAATTGGGTTTTTATAAAGAGCATCATATACATTAAGGACTGCACCACCTGGGTATCCAAATACAATATCTACACCTTGCTCTTTTAGAGCATGAACCAGTAAATCAGATCCATTTTTCGGTTTAAATGTTTCTTCTTCAATCTGTGTTGTTGTTTGATTGGCTTCTATGTTTACACTTGATGAAGTGTTAGTAGTCATAACATTATCCTCCTATTCAAATTAATAAAAAAAGAAGTCTTTTTCTCCCACGCAAAATAAAACCTTTACGTAGGGATGAAATAGACTTCCATGGTACCACCCTTGTTTATAGCTAAATAAGCTACCTCGTGAATAGCGGGAAATTATTCATCTCCACTGAATGTTTTAAAAAATCCGACAATTCAGTGTGCAACAAGATGAATACACTATTCATTAATAACGAGCTTTTCGAAATTTGCCCGGAGCTATCTAATTGTGTTACCACGTTTAATAGCTCACTCCGAGGGGATGTCGGTTATAGTTGTATCGCCGGGTTCCAGCAATCCCAGCTCTCTGGTAGATACAAGTCTCTATAACCTTTAACCTCATCATCGATTATATATATAAAGTTAAACTAAATTTTCATTATTCCGCCTTTAGAGGCATTTGTAACTAGTTTCGAATATCTTGCTAACCAACCAGTTTTAATTTTTGGTTCGAATGGTTGTAAGTTTTTACGGCGTTCGTCAAGTTCTTCCTGTGAAACTTGAAGATTAATTGTTCGATTTGGTAAATCAATTTCAATTATATCGCCATTTTCGATTAATGCAATCGGTCCACCTTCTGCTGCTTCTGGAGAAATATGACCAATTGAAATTCCTCGGGAAGCACCACTAAATCTACCGTCTGTAATTAATGCTACTTTTGTACCTAAACCACGGCCCATAATAGCTGATGTTGGTGCAAGCATTTCCGGCATTCCTGGCCCACCTTTTGGACCTTCATAGCGAATAACAACTACATGGCCTTCACGAACGATACCAGCATCAATTGCTTCTTGAGCTTCATCTTGTGATTCGAAAACAATTGCTTCTCCAGTAAATGTTTTAATAGATGAATCGACTGCTCCAACTTTAATAACAGAACCTTCTGGTGCAATGTTACCGAATAGTACAGATAAACCGCCTACAGGACTATATGGATTATCTTTTGTACGAATCACTTCTTCATTTGTAATGTGGTGATCTTTTACTAATTCCCCCATAGTTTTACCAGTAATCGTAATTCGATCAGGGTGAATAGCTCCAGGGATTTTAGTTAATTCATTAATAATTGCCTCTACACCGCCAGCTTTATTTATATCATCCATAGAGAAGTCTGATGCTGGCATAATTTTTGCTAAGTAAGGAACACGCTCAGCAACTTTGTTTATATCTTCTAAGTTATACTCAATTCCCGCTTCATTTGCAATAGCTAATGTGTGAAGTACTGTGTTTGTTGAACCACCCATTGCCATATCTAGAGCAAATGCATCATCAATCGCTTCTTTCGTAATGATATCTCGAGGTTTAACATCCTCATTAATCATACGAATTAACTGTTTTGCAGCTTCACGAATTAATTCTTTACGTTTTTCACTAGTAGCAACAATTGTTCCATTACCAGGAAGTGCTACACCTAACATTTCCATTAAACAGTTCATCGAGTTTGCAGTGAACATTCCAGAACAAGATCCACATGTTGGACATGCATTGTTTTCAATGTCTAATAGTTCTTCTTGTGACATTGTTCCAGCTTTGTGTGCACCAACTCCTTCAAAAACTGAAGTTAATGAAAGTTGTTTTCCAGTTGATGAAACTCCAGCTTCCATAGGTCCACCTGATACAAATACTGAAGGTACATTTGTACGAACAGCTGCCATTAGCATACCTGGCGTAATCTTATCACAGTTTGGAATATAAAATACTCCGTCAAACCAATGTGCATTTATAACAGTCTCAGCAGAGTCTGCAATTAACTCACGGCTTGGTAATGAATAACGCATACCAATATGCCCCATTGCAATTCCATCATCTACACCGATAGTGTTGAACTCAAATGGAATTCCACCTGCTTCGATAATTGCCTCTTTTACTACTTTTGCAAAATCTTGTAAATGAACATGACCCGGAATTATATCGATATAAGAGTTACAAACACCGATAAATGGTTTTCCTAAATCTTTTGCTTTTACTTTTCCGGTAGCATATAAAAGACTACGGTGAGGAGCACGATCAACTCCTAATTTAATCATATCACTTCTCATAATTGATACGCCCCACATTTTCATATTATTAATATTTCATAATTTATTTAGTTGTAAAAAACTATTAGCTTCACTAACACTCTTACAATGCATAGGTTTATATGAAACTGAAAGAATGTTGTTTTAAAGATTAATAATTTTTTTAAATTGTTGTCATCATAGTACAAGAAAATACTTTAGTCAACTGAATTTTTCTAACAATTTTTATAATTTAGAAATTATATTCTCGTTGTAATCGTTTACAACATCGTAAAGATTGAATTTTTCTACTTTAATAAAATTTTGAAAATTTTTAGACTAATCGACTATTTCGAAAAGTTGTTACGTTAAGAGAAATTTTGAAATTAAAAAAGCCTAAGTATTTACTTAGGCTACAGACTGTAGACAAACTCGAAAATTTCGAGTTTGCCTACAGTCTTTTTT
>NZ_JPVN01000001.1 GCF_000772945.1 Ureibacillus manganicus DSM 26584 | reverse complement strand
TGTGAGAGGGGCGAAAATAAGTTAACTTATTTTCCCTCTACTCGATTGTGCGGATGAGGAGGAATAATCGTTGAGATTAAAACTTAATAAAACTAGTAAATTTAAATTGTATAAAGGCATTATTGTAGAACCTCAAATTCGGGATTTTTTTATAGGGCGTATTTGGACTAGAAATCATACACGGTTTCCGGAGGGGAAGATTGAGAAATATATTGAAAAAGGTTATTTCGATACTATAAAAGCTATCTCTATTCAATCAAATTCTGTCGGCCCATTTACGAAAAAGCAGTACAAATGCAATCGTTGCCATAATAGTAATAAACAGAAATTTATCGAGTTTTTTTGTGCAAAATGTGAAAATAAGTGTTTTTATTGTAGGCATTGCATTAATATGGGGAGAATGAGTAGCTGTACGGATTTGATTTTATGGAAGGGGTCATTTGTCAAATCAAAAGGGAATCATGTTTTAGACTGGGAAGGTAAGTTTACTGACTCTCAACAAAAAGCATCCAATGAGTTAATTGAAAGCTTAGGGCAAAATCGTAATCACCTTATTCACGCAGTAACTGGGGCAGGTAAAACCGAAATTTTATTCCCAGCAGTTTACTTCGCACTAAATCGGGGAGACCGTGTGTGTATCGCAACTCCAAGAACCGATGTGGTGCTTGAATTATTGCCAAGATTTCAAAAAGTTTTCCCAAAAACCACGATTCATGCTCTATACGGTGGCTCACCACATCAATCAGGCTACGCGGAGCTCATCATAACAACAACTCACCAACTTTACAGATTCGAAAATGCATTTGATGTTGTCATTGTCGACGAAGCTGATGCTTTCCCATATACATTTGACGAATCGCTACAAAAAGCAGTTATTAAAGCTAGAAAATACAAAGCGCCTACCGTTTTTGTCACCGCCACACCCTCTACGAAAATACTAGCCCAAACTAAAAAAGAAGGATGGGGCGTTTCATTTATTCCAAGAAGATTCCACGGCCAGCCACTACCAGTACCACGATTTGCATCACTGTGGAGTTACAATAAACCTTTTGAAAAAGGGGCAATTCCACCAAAACTACTTCATTGGACAAAACAACGACTGCAATACAAAGAGCCTTTTTTAATCTTTTTCCCAACAATCCAATTAATGAAAACAGCGACACCGTTATTTAAAAAAATTCACCCAAATATTTTAAGCGTTTACGCAGATGATACGGATCGGAAAGAAAAAGTGATGAAACTGCGCAATGAGGAAATCCCTGGCTTACTCACAACCACCATCCTTGAACGAGGAGTTACGATCAAAAATGTACAAGTCGCAGTTGTTGGAACTGAATCAAAAATATTTACAGCTAGTGCACTTATCCAAATTAGCGGACGAGTTGGGCGTAATGTAGATTTCGCAAATGGTGATATAGTCTACTTTCATCACGGGATTACAACAGCAATGGACGAAGCGAAAAATGAAATTTTGAGATTAAATAAAATGGGTTTTGGGAGGGGAGTGGATTGAAGAAGGAAATATATGATTGTTTACTGTGTGGTACACCACTTAATGATAGTGTGACTTGGAAATCGCTATTGGGGAATGAATACCCTAAAACAATTTGTGCGGAATGTGAGAATGAGTTTGAGCCTGTACTCAAAACCGAAAATTCAGCCGATGTAATTTCACTATTTAAATACAACGACAAAATGCAAGATTACCTTCATCGATATAAATTTATGCATGATGTTGTCCTTGCGAAAGTATTTCGTAATCAACTAAGAAAACACTTGTCCAAACGCCAAGAAATCATCGTTCCCATTCCAATTCACGAATTAAAACTTAAAGAACGAACCTTTGCGCACATAGATGAACTATTAATAGCAGCAAATATCCCCTTTAAACATTTCTTAGAAAAACTAACCATTGAAACACAAGCTCAGAAATCCCGTGAAGAACGGATCAACACACCTCAATTATTCAAACTAAAACAAAATGTCAGCGTGAAAAATAAAGATATTATCCTTGTGGACGATATTATTACTACCGGAACTACCATCAAACACGCGCAAAACTTACTATTACAAAAAGGAGGAAGATCAGTAAAGGCATTTACATTAATTAGAGGTTAATCCTTACATGTAAAATTATAAAAATAGTGAACTTCATTTACTTTTTGAAAGTTGGATAGTAGCATTTAACTAAAAATAGATAAAACATATAGAACTGTATTAATTGGGGGAATATAAATGGCTGAATTAAGAAATTGCCCAAGCTGTGGTGAGTTTTTTAACTATATAGGTGTAAGAGACATTTGTCACAAATGTGCTCAACAAGAAGAAGATATGTATCAAATTGTTTACCGTTTTCTTAGAAAACGTGAAAATAGGGCTGCAACAGTTGAGCGTATTGTTGAAGCGACTGGTGTAAAAGAAGAAATGCTTTACACTTGGGTTCGTAAAGGACGTTTGCATCCTGCAGTTTTCCCAAATTTAGGCTATCCATGTGATAATTGTGGTCGCCTTACAAATCAAGGAAAGCTTTGTGAAAATTGTACTTCTGAGTTAAAATCTGATTTAAGAACATTTGAAGCTGCAAAAGAATTCAGGGAAGAAATTAAGAATCGTGAAAAAGGGACATATTTATCTGAAAGGAATTGATACAAGCTTACATTTTGGCACTATACTATCAATGTTTTTATGTATTGAAAGTAATTCAAGCCAAAATGTAAGTTTTTTTGTTCACTTTACCTTTTAAGATTGTTTTTTTGAATTTGTTATTAACATTTTTGTGAACTTACCGAAATAATAAGTAACAATGATTATGAAAGGAGGGGTAATTGTGAAAATTACTTCTTATGGCGTTAATAATATTAATCCTTACAATAAACAACAGCAAAAAATTAAATCTGCTAGTGCAAATACACCTTTCGCAGACAAAATTGAAATTTCATCTGCAGCTAAAGAAATGCAAGTCAATTCAACAGTAAATACAGAGCGAGCTGAAAAAGTATCAGCAATCAAACAACAAATCGAATCTGGTGAATATAAAGTTGATGCACGTAAAGTAGCTGAAGATTTGTTGAAATATTACCGTAAATAATACAAAAGGAGTTCAAACCAATGTCAGTACAACCAATCGTAGAGATTCTAGAAAAACTTGAAAAAGTGCATAAAAGTTTGCTTGAACTGGCCCTGAAAAAAACGGAAGTTGTTAAAAAGGGTGACATGGTTGAACTTTACCAAATATTAAAAAACGAACAATCCCATGTAGCGGCTATCGAAACAATCGAAAAACAGCGTCAAGTTATGGTAACGGATTACCTAAAATCGAAAGGAATCGATTTCTCTGACATCCCTACTGTTGCTGATGTTATCGATGTTGCTAATTCCGAAAATGAACGTGAACAATTGCAACAAGTACGATCTCGCTTAGTGCAAGTCGTTGATGAACTTAAAAGTCAGAACGAGTTAAATCAAAAACTTATTTTTCAATCATTGCAATTTGTTAATATGTCGCTTGAACTGGTACGCCCACCTGAAACACAAATAAATTACACAGGTAAAGAAGTAAAAGGGCCAAATGTACAACCGAAAAAATCAATTTTTGATTCGCAAGCATAAGAAGTAAAGTGTGTGTGGAGTAATCCTCCACACTAAATTTTTGATTTAAAGGAGGAGACGACTAATGCGCTCCACATTTATGGGTTTAGAAGCAAGCAAGCGCGGACTATTCACACAGCAAAGCGCTTTATATACAACAGGGCATAATATTAGTAATGCGAATACAGTTGGCTACTCACGTCAAAAAGTAAATATGGAACCTACATTAGGATATCCTGGGGTAGGTTTAGATACTCCAAAAACAGCTGGATTTATCGGTACAGGAGTCCAAGCTTCTGCAGTTCAACGTGTTCGAGATGATTTTGTTGATAAACAATTTAGACAAGAGACAAATAAGCTTGGTTATTGGGAAGCAAGATCGCATAACATTACACAAATGGAAGATATTTTAAATGAACCTTCAGATTATGGGTTAGCAAAATCAATGAACGAGTTTTGGAATTCTCTACAAGATTTAAACGTGAATCCAGAAGATGGTGGAGCACGTGCTGTAGTAGTACAAAGAGCTATAGCAGTGGCTGATTCTTTTCACTATATGTCCAACTCAATTAATCAACTAAAAGAAAATGCCGGAGAAGAAATTGGGATATTATTAAAGGATACAAATTCAATACTCGAACAAATTGCTAGTCTCAACCAACAAATTATCGCTGTAGAACCAAATGGTTACATGCCAAATGACTTATACGATGCTCGTGATAATTTAATAGATCAACTATCAACATATTTTCCTGTTGAAATTGAACAAGTAAAATCTGGTGGTAATTCGTTAGCTATTGCTGAAGGATCATTAACGGTTTCATTAAAATTAACAAATGGTAAAACGATAAAACTTGTAGATGGAAAAAACTATGCACAACTTAGGAATTCTGGACTTGATACAGAAACAGATGGAATTACCCCAAACGGTGCGGTTACTGGATTACATATAGTAAAAGTTAATGAAGATAAAACAGAAACATTTTTAAGTAACGATTGGAGTACAACCGAACAAACTATAAATAACATTAGTAGTTTCAGCGCATTAGGAAAATATAAAGGTCTTGTAGAATCATATGGATACAAATCTGGTATTGACGCAAATGGACTTCCCATTGAAAGAGGACTACTCCCACAAATGCTTTCAAACTTGAATCTAATGGCACAGGAGTTTGCAAGTGAGTTTAATAGAGTGCATAAATTGGGAACCGATTTAAGTGGAAATACTGGTGAAAACTTTTTCGTGGAAAATGGTGCGGTTAACCCAAATGATAATGAAGCAGTAGATGGTATTACTGCTGGTAATATTTATGTTTCTTCACGCCTAATTAATGATCAAAATTTAATCGCTGCTTCTGATTCACAAGAAATAGAAGAATCTTTAGGTGTATTTATTCCTAATCCGGAACCTGGGAACGGTAAAAATGCCTTAAATCTTGCAAATGTTAAATTCACTAAGATTGATGCACTAGAGGATGTAAGTGTGCAAACATATTTTGAAGGATTAATTGGTCAACTTGGTGTAGATGGTCAACAAGCTTATCGATTACAATACAACGCTCAAACTCTTCAACAAGCAGTTACTGAACGCCGTGCATCCATAAGTTCAGTTTCTCTTGATGAAGAAATGACAAATATGATTACATTCCAGCAAGCCTATAATGCAAATGCCCGAATGATTACTGTAATCGACGAAACATTAGATAAAATCATAAACGGCTTGGGTCGAGTTGGATTATAGTAGGAGGTAACAACAATGCGTGTCACACAATCAATGCTTTCGGGAAATATGCTTAAAAATCTATCAAACAGCTACTCTAAGTTGGGTAAAATCCAAGAGCAAATCAATACTGGAAAAAAAGTTACTCGCCCTTCTGATGATCCAGTTGTTGCTATGAAAGGTATTGGGTACCGAACACAATTAAATAATGTTGAACAATTCTCTCGAAATATTGGTGAAGCGTATAATTGGTTAGATACAACAGATGATACTTTCGATAAAATCGGTTCAACATTACAACGTGCTAATGAATTAATGGTTCAGGTATCAAGTGATACTAATACAAAAGAAGACCGCGAAAAAATTAATAGTGAATTACAACAGTTAAGACAACATGTACAAAATTTATCTAATACAAAAATAGGAAATCGATATATATTTAGTGGTACGAAAACAACTACCCCACCTTTTAATACAGATACAAAGAAATATGAAACTGGTTCTGATCCAGCAACAACTGATGAAGCATTCGAAAAATCAATTGAAATTGAAGTGTTTGATGGTATTAAGCTAAAAGTAAACACGACACCAATTGAATTATTTAATGAGATTGATCGTACATTCCAACAAATAAACTCAGATATTACTGCTGGCAAAACTGGTAAAGATCTTTCACAGCATCTGCAAACAATTTCTAATAATATGGATGAATTAATAAAAACTAGAGCTGATATTGGCGCTCGGCAAAACCGTGTCGAATTAATGGATGCACGTCTCCAATCACAAGAGATTATTGCAACCAAACGAATGTCTGAAAATGAAGACATTGACTATGAAAAAGCAATTACGGAAATGATTACTCAAGAATCAATACACCGGGCAGCCCTTTCTGTAGGTGGACGAATTATTCAACCAACATTAGTTGATTTTCTAAGATAATGAAAAGCGTTTGGACTAGTCTCCAAACGCTTTCTTTAAAGGGGGAGAAAAGATGAATTTCCCAAAACTTCAAATTCAAACAACTAAAGCACAAATTGGCCTAAACATACAACAACCTATTCAAAAAATAGAACAACCTAAAGCAGACCTTGACCTTCAACAGCCAAAAGCAAAACTAACCATTGAAACATCAAAATCAAAGTTGACTATTGATTCTTTTCAAGCAAGAGAAGATTTAGAGATGAAAAATACTCGTAGTAGGACTGCTGAAATTACCCAAAAAGCAATGCAAGAGTCATTAGAAGGAGTTGCTAGGCGTGCCCAGGAAGGCAATGATCTCATGCGTATTGAAAATGGGGGAAATCCCATTGTTGAACATGCCAAACGTTGGGGTCAACAAACGTACACTAGTTTAGGAATTAAGTTTACGCCACAAGCTGGTAGTGTAAAGATTAACTTCGATCCAGCGAAATTAGATATTAATGTGGAACCACAAAAAGTAATTAACAATACCAAGATCAATAAACCAATACATCAATATACACCAGGCTCAGTAGATGTGGAAATGCTACAAAAGCCGTCTATAAAAATTGATTGGATCATCTAACCTTTAATTAAAAGGAGTTAAAAATATGAAAATCAAAACAGCATATATGGGTGAAATAGAGATCAATCCAAAGGAAATGATTTGGTTTGAACATGGAATCCCAGGCTTTGAGGAAGAAAAGAATTTTGTTTCTTTGCCCATTGAAGAAAATAGTGTATTCCAAATACTACAATCGACACGAACAGAAGGTCTAGCTTTTATAATAACAAGCCCGTACGCTTTAACAGAGAATTATAATTTTGAGTTAGATGAAGCGACACTTCACTCCTTAAATATTCAAAACGAAAACGAAGTAGCTGTATTTGCAATAGTATCATTAAAAGATACGCTCTCTGATTCAACAGTGAATTTAAAAGCCCCAATTGTATTAAATACCAATAATAGAAAAGCAAAACAAGTCATTTTAGACAATGAAGACTACGCAATCCGACATAAAATTTCTTTTGAAAGTGTAAAGGGGTGAGTATATGTTAGTACTCTCTCGTAAAGTTGGTGAAACGATTTGGATTGGGGAAGACGTAGAGATTTTTATTTCAGAAGTAAAAGGGGAACAGGTGAAGATTGGCATTAGAGCTCCGAGAAATATAGAAGTCGTTCGCGGTGAACTTAGACAAGATGTATCAGCTTCCAATATAGAAGCAATAGTAAAGAATATCGAACTATTAAAAAATACAAAAAAATAGTCGAAATTTCACAAAAAAATTTTAAAAACTATTAAACTAATTCGAGTCAATCCGATATTAAATATGTAAGCAAGAAAATAGAGAACGGCCGACTCGAATTTCTTGTACATACACAAAATGCTCACAAGGATGTGAGCAGTAAATTCCAAGGAGGAACTAATAATGAGAATTAATCACAATATTGCTGCTCTTAACACTTACCGTCAGTTAACTGCTGGTAATGCAGGACAAGCAAAATCAATGGAAAAATTATCTTCAGGTCTACGTATTAACCGTGCAGGTGATGATGCTGCAGGTCTAGCAATCTCTGAAAAAATGCGTTCACAAATCCGTGGTCTAGATATGGCTTCTCGTAACTCGCAAGATGCTATCTCTTTAATCCAAACAGCAGAAGGTGCGTTAAACGAAACTCACTCTATCCTACAACGTATGCGTGAGCTTGCAAACCAAGCAGCCAACGGTACAAATGAATTAGAAGACCGTCAATATCTTCAAGAAGAAATGAACCAATTAACTTCTGAAATTAACCGTATCGGTAATACAACAGAATTTAATAAAAAGTCATTATTAAATGGTAATATTTCTGATAAAGCTGGGGTTGTGAATTTAAATACTACTGATAACCCATTTGCAGCAGGTACAACAACAGTATCAAATGTTTCATTAGATAATAAGTCAAGTCTAGAAGCAGGAAACTATAGTGTAGTAATTGCCGATACTGTAACACAGTCTACTGCTAATGAAAACTATGCTTCAACAGGCATTTCTAACATTGATGCTGCATCTACAACAGGATTAAATGAAGGCTCTTATAAAATTGATGTTTCTTTAACTCAAACAAAATCATTAGATAGCGATTCTAGTACAATTGAAGATACTGTAGGTTCAGTTACGGTTGCAAACACAGCTTCAACGGGAACTACTACTGTTGATGTTCAACGTTTAGATTCTGTTACTTCTTTTGTAAATGGTGGAAATACAGGTATTACTGCTGTAGCAATAGCTGATGATGCAGGTGTAGATGGATCATATTCTATTAAATCTACAGCGGTAGCTGGAAGCACTTCAGCCGGTACAGCAAATGCTAACTATATTAGTGGTGTGCAATTTAGTGACACAGCTTCTGTTGCTGCAGGCAATGGATTTACTGTTGAATTTGCTGAAGTTGGAACATCAGGTGTATTCACTGCGCAATTTAAAGATGCACTTGGAGTCAATATTGGTGATGCTGTAACATTGGATAACAATGTACAAACATATGAGGTATTTAGTGGTGGTACAGCAACTGGTATTTCTTTTACAACAGTTGCTGGTGTTAATACTGCTATGGATGGAGCTAATGAGTCTGGTTCTAATACCTTTGATGTTGACACTAAACTCGAACTATTTAAAGGTGCTACTTCACAAGGTAGTGTAACAGTAGATGCGACAGATGTAACAGGAACTGCGACAATTACTGATGCAAACGGTGTTGATTTTACCCTTGATATTGGAAATGGAAATACTTTAATTACAGGAAAAACAACAGATTTTGATATTCAAAATGATATTAATGTATCGGTGAATGGCGGTGCATATAATGCTGCATCACTTGGGGATACAATAAATGCAGCTACTGGTGTACAAGTTACATTAAGTAATAATCTTGCGGATTACACTGCTGGTACTGGTAATGAAGAAAGTTCAACAATTGTAGTTGAAAATGCTGATGTATATACGGCTGAACTCCAAGATAGTAATGGAGACGCAGTATCTGGTGTAGGAACAATTAACCTTGCATCAAACGGATCATATAATTTCGGTAATGGAATTTCATTTACAACGGGTGCGGATCCAATTGCTGTTGGAACTGCAACATTTGATGTGGTTGATAACGCAACAACAGGAGCCGAGCTAAAGCTTGGAGCAACTACTATAGCAAGCAAAACTGACATTTCGGCTGATATTACTGCAGGTAGTATAGACTGGGGTAATGGATTGACTATGGATATAGCTGATGCTACAAATGGTACTGCAACATTTGAAGTTGAAGGCGGAGTAAACGATCAATCATTACTAATGCAGATTGGTGCTAACAATGGTCAAACATTTGCAGTAAATATTAATGATATGCGTTCTGATGCATTAGGAATCAGTTCTAAAGATAATACTGAAGCTATAAAAAACAGTAATGGTGAGGCTATTGCTGGTGCTAAGTGGACATCAACTACAGCAGCGACAAATGGTACAAGTAATACAACTGAAGAGTATTCTCTAGATATTACTTCATCTGAATCTGCTACAGCAGCAATTGAGGTTTTAGATGGGGCAATCAAATCAGTATCTTCAGAGCGTTCTAAACTTGGTGCATTCCAAAACCGTTTAGAGCACACAATTAATAACTTAGGTACTGCTAGTGAAAACTTAACAGCTGCTGAATCTCGTGTACGTGACGTAGATATGGCAAAAGAAATGATGGAACAAACTAAAAACTCTATCCTTTCTCAAGCTGCTCAAGCTATGTTGGCTCAAGCAAACCAACAACCACAAGGAGTACTTCAATTATTACGTTAATAATTACAATATTAGAGGCTCTAGCAATGCTAGGGTCTCTTTTTTAACAGTAAAAGGTTGTTCAATAGGAGGTGACCCATGGACAAAGATCAACAGGAGCATAAAAAATTTCTAGAAGAACAGGTTGAATGGGGTAGACAGAGAGACGCTATCTTAGAACAGATAGAGAACAAGCTATATGAGATGAAAGAACTTGCAGAGTATGCTCGTGACAATGAACTTACGCCAATTGAGCGTAGCAGGTTGCAAGAGCAAATGAATACATTAAATCAGGGAGTACATTCCTTAGAGCAGCAGCTACAATCCGAAGTCAATTAGGATTGGGGATGTTGCTTTTTTTAAGGAAAACAAAGAAAATCAATTGTGCCCCGAAAGTACACTTATATTACAATTCCCCCTGTTGCACACCGAATCTAAAGTTACAAAAATACATAATCAGTAACAACAAAACAAGAACATCAGATGTTCAAGAATCAAGTGACAAAGCCTCTACTTCAATCATCGGAGTAGGGTCGATTTTAATTTTAGGAGGAATTCACATGGAAAAGCAACAACCTGTAAAACCTGTAGCATTAGGTGAAGTTAGTGAGGAGAAAATATTGATGTACAAGAATCGTCGTATTTGTTCAGCTCATAATGCTTATTTATTAATCAAGGAATTTCTAGGTGACGTGGATCGAGAGCACTCTATGGTAATATGCCTGGATACGAGGAATCAACAAACATGCATCTAGATTGCCCACATTTGAGGATAAAATAGTTTCATAATTCACCACTACCTATTGAAAAGTAGGGGCTATTTATTGAAAGAAATTACTCCACTTTCATTCAAAAAGTAAACTATTAAAATAATCAACCGATAATAATAACAAGATACTTTTTGTTTGGAGGATAGATTTATGCGTATAGATTCTCATAGCCATACAATAGATAAAGTAGCTTCAAATAATAAACTAGAAAATGTAAATCAAGATTATGCTGTAAAACAGGATAGGGTTGAAGAACACCTACCAAATTTTACAGAAAATAAACAAGAACAGTCTAGCGAAAAATTACAAAAAGCAGTTGATTCGGTAAATGAGTTCTTTAAAATTAACAACAGTGAGCTAAAATTTATTTACCATGAGGGATTAGAACAATATTTTGTACAACTTGTAAATTCTGAAACTGAAGAAGTTGTAAGAGAAATTCCTCCAAAAAAATTATTAGATGTATTTTATGAGATGCAAAGATTAGCAGGAATGATTATAGATAAAAAGATATAGGAATTGGGTGATTCAAAGATGACAATGCGAATTGGCGGATTAGCCTCTGGTATGGATATCGATAGTTTAGTAGAAAAGTTATTGGTTGCTGAACGTGCACCTTTAGATAAACTAGAACAGAAAAAACAAACCTATGAATGGCAACGAGATGCATATCGAGAAATTAATACAAAATTAAAAACCTTTGATACGTATATTGCCGATAATTTTATATTAAAAAGTATGAATCCGAAAACCGTAACATCGTCAAATTCAGATTATTTAACTGCTGTTGCTACAAGCGCAGCTTCAGGAACGCTATCAATTGAAGGAGTATCCCAACTTGCAACAGCAGCACGTGCAGTTGGATCTCAAGTAAATTTAACGAATACTTCAAAAGTTAGTGATTTAACGGGGACAGGATTTATTGAATTAAAAGCACTTCAAAGTAATGGTAAGATGGCGGATACTGCAACAAAAATTGAAATTACAGAAGATATGACTGTGGATCAGTTTGTTAGCAAAGTGAACTCAAGTAAAGCTGGAGTTACAATGGTTTTTGAAAATGGTCGATTTTCAATTACGGCTAAAAATACGGGGGACAATAAAGAAGGTAGAGAAATTGAGATTGTAGCTAGCAATGATGCAATCTTAACTAAACTCGGATTTTCAACTGATGCTGAAGGGCTTGTTCAATCTATAGATGGAACAAATGCAGTCTTTCAGGTAAATGGTATTGCAACGGAGAGATCTACGAACAGTTTTACTATCTCGGGCTACAGTGTTACTTTAAAAGAGAAATTTAATATTAAAAGTACTTTTGCTGAAAAATATAAAGCAGCATTAAAAGAGATGGAACTTGCTACAGAAGATAAAACTGCAAAAAATATTGTACTTAATGGCTCAACAGATTCTGAACCTCCAATAGTAGGTGAGAAGGATAAATATTTTGGTGGTAATGACACTTCCAAAAGTTATGCACAAGACCATGACTACGCATATTTAGCAGCTTTTGGGGTAAGTCCCACATACGCAACCTTAAATCTATCCCAACAGGAAACTTATAACATTTGGAAAAACCTTTCTGATTCAGAAAAAAAGTTTTTTGACGAACTAGGCGATGGATTATCTGTTAATGCTATTAAAACAGCGATTAACGAAAGTAGCTTAGAAAATAAAGAAAATTTATTAACTATTACGGATAACAACTTATTAAGTCTCTCGAATCAATCGGAGATCGCAATTTATAAAGAACAGGCGAAATACGAAGAATATAAAAACAAATTGAAGGATTTCACGAAGTTATCAGATTTCACCTATGATAGTAATAAAGATATTGATACAATTCGTAATGAGATTAGCGGTTTTACTGGTTTTAATGATGATTTGAAAAATGCATTAAAATCATATGATAAAGAAGAGTTAGACCATTTATTTAGTAACTTATCTACCTATAAGGCAAAAGCAAGTGCTGATGATTTAAAAACGAAGTATAACTCTCTTAAAGATAAACTAACTTACGATTCAAACACTGATACGGTCACAGTTGGTGAATTAGGAGATAAGCAAAGTCTATGGGATAATATTTCAACCACACAACAAGATGCATTTAAAAAATTAGCAAAACAAGATCAACTTCATAAAAATTACACTGAAGCAAAAGAGGATTATGAAGCTGCAATTGCACGCGAAACGAATGCTAAATATGCGTTGGATACAGCAGAAAAAGATGCACAAGAAGCAGGAATTTTAAATCCTGACAAAACGATTAATCAAACGAATGTTAATGCAGAAACTAAAGTAAATACAGTACAACTTACATCTAATAGCAATGTCAATGAAATTATTGATAAAATTAAAGAATTTGTAAAAACTTACAACGGTTTAATTACAGATTTAAAAAATAAAACAAGTGAAACAAAATATCGTGATTTTAAACCATTAACATCCCTTCAACGTAAAGAAATGGAAGAAAAAGAGATTGAACTTTGGGAGGAAAAAGCGAAAAGTGGTATGTTGCGCGGTGATGCCATTATTCAAAATGGTCTTTCTTCATTGAGAAGTTTAATCTATGAATCAAATCCTGCTGTCTCCAATTCGAAATTTAACACATTATTCAATATTGGGATTACGACTTCACGGGATTATAGGTCGGGTGGAACTTTAGAAATCGACGAGTTTAAATTACAAAAAGCTCTTGAAGAAGATCCCGATGCAGTAACTCAGTTGTTTACATTAAGCGGTGAAAAAGAAGCTGAATTTACTATTAATAATGAAACTAAAAAAATTAATACAAACGGCATATTACGTAAAATTCGTACAACGATTGATACCATTGAGAATAATATCGATGAACGAGCTGGTAAAGCTACTTGGAATGAAACTCAGTTTACACTTGGAAATTACTTGCGCGATGTCAATAAGCGTATTGACTCTTTTGAGGATAAATTAGTTGATATTGAAAATCGCTATTGGAGACAGTTCTCCGCAATGGAAACGATGATTAGCAAGGCGAATAATCAATCGACTATGTTAATGAATCAATTTTATTAATTTGATTGGAGTTGACATCAATGGATCATGAGCAACAGTTCCTGCAACTTTCAGCGAAGCTATTTCAGTTATTAGAAAAGGTTCCAAAGGGAGAAGAAAGGGACACGTTTTTACAAGAACTTGATCGTCAGCTGGATCAACGTGGGAAAGTATTAGCTTTATTACAAGATGAAGGATTCAAAATAAATCCTGAAAACAAAGTTCACGCCATATTCATAGAGTTAGACAGAGGAATTCGTGAACGATTGGAAACAGTCATGCAAGAAGTAAAATCAGATATGAAAACCCTACAAACTGCAAAGAAAAAGGAAAAACAATATATTAATCCCTATTCATCTGTTCGAGTGATGGATGGCAAATATTACGATAAGAAAAAATAATCTCTACTATCTAAAAAAGGAGTGTTAACATTGGTAACAAACAATGCAGCATTTAATGCATATCAACAAAATAGTGTTACAACCGCTTCTCCAGGTGAATTGACATTAATGTTATACAACGGTTGTTTAAAGTTTTTGACTAAAGCGAAAATGGCGATTGACGCAAATGATATTCAAGAAAAAAACACAAACATTCAAAAAGCTCAAGCCATTATCCATGAATTGATGGTTACGTTAAAAACAGATCAAGAAGTTGGTCAACAAATGCTTTCGTTATATGACTATATGAATCGACGTCTAATGGAGGCAAATATCAATAACAATAAAGAAATTATCGATGAAGTAATTGGTCTTACAACTGAGTTCCGCGACACTTGGAAGCAAGTCATTCAAATTACACGACAACAACAATTTAGTAATGCACAACAAATTTAATAGTAACTACCGGCTCTGCATGAAAGAAATTTCCTGCAGAGCTTTTTATTATATTTCCCTATAATTATTCAATAAACCGAAGATACCCAATCTCAACACAAGACATATTCAGATAATCCAAAAATACTCAAATTTTCATATCACCAAACACAAATAATCCCCTTAATATTTTTTACAAATCCTTGAACATCCTTAATAAATTCACTTCACAAACCAATGATTTTATTCGACTTTCCCAAACGTAAGGAAGATAATAATAGTAAGAAGTAACTAATAAGTATAGGAGGAAACTCCATGCAATTTAAAAGGCAAGAAGGCTTTCGGTTCGTGTTTAATGAACCAATTGAAGCCAGTTTCGTCTTTATAGATAAGGATGAACAAGCCAATGATAAAATCATTAATATTAGTCATCCTTGTAAAATTCTCGATTTAAGTCCTCGAGGTATAAAAATATATACGAATGTCGAAATTGGGGAAAGTAAAAGTAAGCCATTACAATTAGAAGTCCAATTCGTTCTCGATGTGACAAATATTCGTGTCATAGGTGAGGTCGTTTGGTCAAAACGATTTGGACAAGGTAAACAGTTAGGGGTTCAAATTGTTGACCAGCCAGACATAGTGGATTTAATCATTAACGAGATGAAGCAGCGTAGAAAAAAAGAGGTATTTGCAAAGAAATATAAATAATTGGACTCCAAATCGTATATATGATTAACTTTGTTGAGTCTTTTATATCAATCTCAGGTGATGCGAAATTTGTTGCTAGATAATGAAAGATTTCGACAGGAATGGCAGGATATTCTTCACACTATGTAGAATATATTTACTAAGGGTTAACTTCATTCACATAGTTTTTACAATGATGAATGTTGTTAGCTTAAGACGAAGATACTACTATCAGTATAGTTTAACTATCACTGAATGCAGTTATAGCCACTGGCGGATGCCACAGGTTTGATCGAGCGTGCTCGAAAAAATCTAGGAAGTAAAAAAAGCCAAGGCGCAATTGACTAAAAGGAGGAGTTTACATGATTAAATTTAACATTCGTGGTGAAAACATTGAGGTAACTCCAGCAATACGCGAGTATGTTGAGAACAAAATTGAAAAAATTGAGCGTTATTTTGGCGAAGATTTTGAAGCCAAAGCCAATGTCAATCTGAAAGTTTACAACGACAAGCAAACAAAAGTGGAAGTCACTATCCCAATGAAAAACGTAACACTCCGTGCAGAAGAACGTCATAATGACATGTATGCAGCAGTTGACCTAATCGTCGATAAATTAGAACGACAAATTCGTAAACACAAAACAAAGGTAAACCGTAAGTTCCGTGAACGTGAAGGTGTAGGGATCTTCTACGCAGCGAATGGAACAGCTCCAGAAACAACAACTGACGAAGAAGAATTCACAATCGTTCGAACAAAACAATTTAGCCTTAAACCTATGGACGATGAAGAAGCAATTCTTCAAATGAACTTACTTGGCCATGATTTCTACATCTACACAGATGCAGAATCAAACGGTACAAACATCGTTTATAAACGTAAAGATGGTAAATACGGTTTAATTGAAACTCAATAACAGCCTTTCCAGCCTCGATTTAGGAAAATTTCCTCCTAAATCGAGGTTTTTATGTGCTCATTTTCCTCCTTTTATCCAAATAGTTACAATTATTCGGGATAATATATTGAAGATATTCTTTTTTATGCTAGTATTAATTTATGGAAATTTAACGAATTTAACAAAAGAATATAGTACAATTATTGTATCTATCAAAATCAAAATTAATTTTTATTTTTATAATACGAATCGGAGTTGTTGAAATGAGTCAAAAAGTTAGAAAAGCGGTTATTCCAGCAGCAGGCTTAGGTACACGTTTCCTACCTGTTACAAAAGCACAACCAAAAGAAATGTTACCAATCGTGGACAAGCCAACGATTCAATATATCGTAGAAGAAGCTGTTCAATCTGGGATCGAGGATATCATCATTATTAGTGGTCGTAATAAACGCGCTATTGAAGACCATTTCGATAAAACGTATGAGCTTGAAGAATTACTTGCGAAAAAAGGTAAGTGGGATGATCTTAAGGAAATTCAAGATATTACGAACCTTGCCAACATCCACTATATCCGTCAAAAAGAGCAAAAAGGTTTAGGAGATGCGATCTACTGTGCACATCGTTTCATCGGGGACGAGCCATTTGCCGTTCTTTTAGGAGATATTGTGTTAAATGCA
Source organism: Ureibacillus manganicus DSM 26584 (assembly GCF_000772945.1). Lineage (GTDB taxonomy): Bacteria > Bacillota > Bacilli > Bacillales_A > Planococcaceae > Ureibacillus > Ureibacillus manganicus. Next base: position 329,054 of record NZ_JPVN01000001.1, on the reverse strand, counting down.
GAAACTCCTGCACTAGAGCAATTAATTAAAACATATGAAAAAGAACAAGCGTCTGTTATTGGTGTTCAAGAAGTACCGATGAGTGCTGTTCATCAATATGGTGTTATCAATCCAGCAAACGGCATTGAAAAAGGAAAACCGATTGAGGTAAAAGGATTTGTTGAAAAACCAAAAGCAGAAGATGCACCTTCTAACCTGGCTATTATGGGTCGTTATGTATTAACGCCAAATATTTTCAAAGCGTTAGAAGCGACAAGACCAGGTGTTGGTGGAGAAATTCAGTTAACAGATGCGATTGAATTATTAAATCATAGTGAACGTATTGTTGCACAAGATGTTATTGGAAAGCTTTACGATATTGGAAGTAAATTCGGTTTTATCCAAGCGACACTTGAATTTGCATTAGAGCGCGAAGATTTACAAGATCGATTACGCCAATACTTGCGTACATTTATTCAAGAGGAATTGTAGAATTTTTAGGCAGGGCCCCTCAAAAGGTTTTATTTTTAGGGTGGCCCTTTATTTTTCTGAACCTAGGGGACTCGTAACTTATTTGCGAGATTTAATGTGCCAAGAGCCAAGGTAAATATTGTTATTGAAACATATTTGCCTATCCTTTATAAATATAATAGTTAATAGTATTAAAAATATAGCGCTTGCTTGAGGTCGTTTGAGCAAGCATTTTTTAGGAGTAGAATCATGCTAAAATTTGATTATCCAAATAACACTGGACAGTTTGATATGGTTGTAGTTCCAGATATGAAGCATTATATAGATTGCCGAGTGGAAGAACTATTTGCAATTCAACAAGTGGCAGAGGAGATTCAAGAACATGCCGATGTCTTGCTTGTCATCGGGGTAGGGGGTTCTTTCCTTGGGGCTCGAGCTGTTATTGATGCGTTAACACCTTATTTCCGTACAAATAACGGTGTAGAGATCATATACGCAGGAAATAACATGAGCGGTGCTTACTTAAAACAACTTATTTCGTATTTAGAGAATAAAAGTGTTTATGTAAATGTTGTATCAAAGTCAGGTTCTACGATGGAGCCAGCCCTTGCATTCCGTATCATAAAAGAATATATGGAAAATCGCTACGGATCTGAAGCTAGTGAGCGTATTTTAGTAACAACAGATGCACATAAAGGGATTTTGAAACAAATTGCAGAACAATGTGGATATCGTCAGTTTGTAATTCCTTCAGAGGTAGGAGGACGCTATTCTGTGTTTACACCTGCTGGATTATTACCAATTGCAGCGAGCGGTATTGACATTCAAGCATTTGTAGAAGGGGCTAAGCGTGCTGAAAGTGACTTGGACAATGAAGATGTAGAGTCAAACGCTGCCTATCAATATGCTTTAGCTCGTTTTGACCTTTACAACCAAGGATATTCGCTTGAGCTACTTGCATCCTTTGAGCCACGTTTAATAAAGCTCCATGAATGGTGGAAGCAATTATTTGGCGAAAGCGAAGGGAAAGAGCATAAAGGCCTTTATCCAACAACGGTATCGTTTTCAACTGATTTACATGCGATTGGTCAATTCATCCAAGAAGGAAGTCGTATTCTCTTTGAAACATTAATTCATTTTGATGAAATCGAAGAAGATATTGAAGTTCCGTTTATGTTAAATGATGCGGATGGACTAAATTATTTAGCTGGCCGCTCGATGAACGAAATCAATGCAACTTCTAAAGATGGTGTCGTCCTTGCTCACGAAGAAGGCGGAGTACCAGTAATGAAGATTTGCATACCGAAGCTTGATGCTTATCATGTTGGCTATTTAATGTTCTTCTTTATGAAGGCTTGTGTAATAAGTGCGAACTTATTAGAAGTGAATCCATTTGACCAACCAGGCGTAGAAGCATATAAGAAGAAAATGTTAGAGTTATTAAAAGAAAATGTGGTGAATATTCATGAGTAGTACCTATACAAAATGGCTTGAGCGTGCAGATGCTATATATAAATCAGAACTTGAATCCATATTAGATCGAACAGCAGATATTGAAGATCGCTTTTACCAGACAGTACCTTTTGGGACTGGTGGTATGCGCGGTCTTCTTGGTGCTGGAACAAACCGTATGAATTACCATACGATTCGTTTAGTCGCTGAAGGGCTTGCTAGACAAATCGAAGGTCAAGGCGACGTAGCGAAAGCTCGTGGTGTTGTCATTGCTTATGATACACGTCATTTTTCTCAAGAGTTTGCCTATGAAACAGCTGGAGTTTTAGCGCGACATGGTATTCAGGTATACATATTTACTGAAAGTCGCCCAACGCCTGAGTTATCTTTCGCAGTACGTTATTTACATGCTATTGCAGGTGTAGTTATTACAGCGAGTCACAATCCAAAAGAATATAATGGGTTTAAAGTATACGGAGAAGACGGTGCGCAGTTAACTCCTGAATTTGCGGACGAAATTGTTTCTCATATGGAAGCAGTGGATGATATTTTTGAGATCCGTTCAATGTCGAAGGATGAGCTACTAGCTTCCGGATATTGCACGGAAATTCTTGAAAAAATCGATGACGCTTATAACTTGGCGTTAATGTCATTGATGCAACGTAAAGACATAGAGAAGAATTTAAGTATTGTGTATACACCTTTACACGGATCAGGGCTTGTACCGACTGTTCGTGGACTGCGTGAATCAGGTTTTACAAACATTCACACTGTGGAAGAACAAGCTGTACAAGATGGTGCGTTTCCAACTGTTTCCTATCCAAATCCAGAAGAAAAAGCTGCATTTGAAATGGCGATTGAAGTAGGTGGACGCGTTGGGGCAGAGTTGCTTCTTGCAACGGACCCAGATGCAGATCGTCTTGGGGTTGCGGTGAAGGATGGAGAAGGGTATAAATTATTAACGGGCAATCAGCTTGGCGCAATGATTCTTCATTATTTATTATCTACGAAAAAAGAAAATGGAACGTTACCTGAGAATGGTGCAATGGTGAAAACTATCGTTACTTCTGAAATGGGTGCTGCAATTGCAGAGTCATTTGGCGTTAAGACGATTAATACGTTAACAGGCTTCAAATTTATTGCAGAACAAATGGCACACTTTGAGAAAACAGGTGAGCATACATTCCTATTTGGGTATGAAGAAAGTTATGGCTATTTAGCAGGAGATTTTGTTCGTGATAAAGATGCAGTGCAAATTGCTTTATTGACCGCTGAAATGGCTGCATATTATAAAAATGAAGGCAAATCACTGTTGCAAGTACTTGATGCTTTATACGCTCAGTATGGCCAATATACAGAAAGACTGATTTCCTTGAAGTTTGACGGAATGGAAGGCCAACAAAAGATTGGTGCCATCATGTCCAACTTACGTGCATCTGCGCCAAATGAGTTTGCTGGTTTAAAAGTTTCGCGAATTGAGGATTATAAAACAGGAATTGCTACTTTAGCTGATGGAACAGAGGAAACGATTGAGTTACCAAATTCGAATGTGTTGAAGTTCATTCTTGAAGATGGTTCTTGGATTTGTGCCCGTCCATCAGGAACTGAACCAAAATGTAAGTTCTATATGGGATTGGTTAATCAAGAAGATTCAGTTATTGATCAAATCGAAAAAGAGATTTTGAAGTTTGCAAATTAATAGAAGGTACCAGGGGCTAATTAGTTAGAACCTGGTACTTTTTTTCCTTTTCTAAAATTCACATTTACTAAATAAATACTCACACCAACTAGGATCATTCCGATGAACAATTTAAATGTAATAGCTTCTCCTAAGAATAGTGCACTGACTAACACTGAAATGATCGGTACTAAGAAGGTAAATGCTCCTACTTTACTTGCTTCGCCTTCATTCATTAACTTATAGTAAATAAATTGTGCAATCGGCATACCTAATGTCGAACCCCAGATTAAAGTGAGTATGAGATCTGTATTCCAAACGATGTCATTCACTTTTTCAGTAAACCCACCAGCAATTAATAAAGTTGCTCCCCCAATAAGCAACTGCATGACAACCATCCAGTAGGCATCGATTCTCAATTTATTTTTCTTAACATAGACAACTCCAATCGCCCAACTCAATGCGGTAGCGAGGGCGAGTAAAACACCGATTACAGATAAGTGAATTGTTAAACCATCCACACTAACAAAAATTATTCCTATAAAACCAAGAATAAGCCCGAGAATTTTTAATAAAGTCATATTTTCTTTTAGAAACCAAAAAGAAAGTAAGCCGAGTAGCACTGGTTGAAAATAAACGAGTACAGAGAAGAGTCCCCCAGGTAGAAAGTTTAGGCCAACTGTCTGAATTCCTAAATAGAATGTAATATTCAGCGTGGCTGATAGTATATAAAACTGCCAATTTTCTTTTAGTTTGAGCAGATGTCTTCGATTTAAAATGAATATTAAGAGTATTAGGCCGCCTACAAATGCGCGGAATCCTGCAAATAGAAATGGTGGCATATAGGGGACTGCATTCTTATAGATGGGCCAACTCACACCCCATACGACGATTAAAAAAATAAGTAAACTATATGTGGTTAACTTACTACTGCCTTCATTTCCCACAACAACCCTTCTCTCCATAAGAGATCTTCCTCTAATATATGGACATTCGCCTTGTAGGGTGCCTGTGCAAGAGTTCTTCAGTTCAGAGGAAGGCCGAAATGTCCGATAAAAGTGTAGATTTGTCCGATAAGATGAAAAAAGTGTCCGATAATTCTCCCAAACTGTCCGATAAAATTAGGAAAGTGTCCGATTAACTCCAGACACACCAAAAATTTCGAAAAATATGTAAAGCCTACTTGACATTCACCGTAAATGTAAAGTACACTTTACGTAAAGTTGACTTTACATTTTAATGAGGGGTGAGAAGGTGCAGAATCGCATTAGGGATTTACGAACGATTTTTGATTTAACTCAAGATGAACTCGCAGAAAAGTTGGAAGTCTCAAGACAAACTATAAGTTCGCTTGAAAAGGGAAGATATAATCCGTCCATAATGCTTGCTTACAAGATTGCTAAAGTGTTTCAGTGTCGAATTGAAGATGTATTTATTTTCGAAGGGGAGGAAAAGTAAATGGATTTTGAAAATATTTGGGTGCAGATTGTTTTCTGGAGTATTTTAGCGGTCATTGTGTTAAGTGCATTTCTTATTCCACGTCAGATTATGAAAAAGAAAAAGCAACATGATGAGCGATTTGTCTATAACGATCACATTGGCCGTTCTTATGGTTGGATTGGTTCGTTAGTAGTGATCTTTATTTGCTGGTTTTTATCGCTTGCTGTATTCCACGATTTACTAGCATTTTGGTTAATTTCTGCAATCTATTGTTCGCATATGATGTTCTATGCGATTGGTTCTGCCATAGCAAATAATCGAAATTAAGGTGTTGAAGAATCCGTTTGAAATTCACAATTTCACAATGGATTCTTTTATTTGATTATAAATTTTACTGATTTTACTAAGCATTACTTATTTACATACAAGAGTTACAAAGTAGAAATAGATTCGGTGCTTTCACGACCATACATACAAAGAAGTGGGCGAAGACGGGAGAAAATCGCAACGGTTGGGAGGTGGAGCTGGGAAATTATTGAACTCAGTTCTTTTTTAATTCATTGTAAAATTTTTCATGTATTCTTCTAAAAAAATACACAGTAATATAAATAGTGATAACTATTTTGCTAATATTTGTCTTACAAAAAACTATAAAATAAAATATTTCGTTACCGAATTTACATAACATTATTTAATTGGAAGGAATTCACACATGAAACAAACATCAAGATGGTTTACCATTAAAAATTTAAAACCAAAACTAATAATATCTTTTGCCCTCATATTAATAATTCCTTCTCTCCTTATAGGAACAAGTTCGTTTTTTGCTGCAAAAAAAGCGGTTCAAAACGAATTTTACTCTGCTATTGAGAATAATCTTAATATCCTAAATCTCGCAATCGACACCGCGATTGAACCGAAATTAAATGATGCAAGCCAAATAGCAAATTCGTTTAGTGAAAGCGAACTGCAAGATAGGGATTTAGTGGAGAATATTTTAAAACATTATATCGATTTGCACCCTGAAGCCGAAGCGATTTATATGGCGCGACCTGATGGTTCATTAATTATTTATCCGCATGTTGAACTAGGATCAGATTTTGATGCAGGAGAAAGAAGTTGGTACCAAGATGCAATGGCTCAAAAAGGGCAGTCACTAATTTCGGATCCGTATGTATCAGCAGCGACTAATGAAGTAACGGTTACTATAGCCCATAGTAATGGTATAGGGGTAGTCGGAATTGATTTGAAAATGGGTTATCTTCAAGAACTGACGAACCAAATAACTATTGGAAATGAAGGGTACGCTCTTTTATTAGACCAAAATAGAAATTATATTTCACATCCAGTGAACAAAGCTGGTTCTGAGGCAACTGAATCTTTCTATCAAACGTTATTTACTGATACTTCTGGAACGTTTGAATATGATTTAGATGGAAAACATAAAATAATGGGCTACACAACCAATGAGTTAACAGGATGGAAAGTTGCAGGAAATATGTATACAGAAGAAATAAATGAAGCAGCTTCTCCAATATTGGATTCTATGTTATTCATTCTAGTTATTGCTACTGGAATAGGTGCTATTCTGATCTTCTTTATCATCCGCTCAATTGTTAGACCGATTAAAGATTTAAAAGAAAAAGCAGTTAAGGTTAGTAATGGGGACTTAACCGAAACAATCCACGTGAAAACAAATGATGAAATTGGTCAGTTAGGTGAGGCTTTTATTAGTATGCAAAATAACTTGAAATCGCTGTTAAGTAATATTGAACAGAATGCAGAACAAGTTGCTGCTTCAGCTGAGCAGTTATCCGCAAGTACAGAGGAAACGAGTGCATCGACAGAACAGGTTGCTACATCTATTCAACAAGTTTCTGTGAGCGCTGAAAAACAAAAAGATGATGCAGAAGTAAGTGTTAGATCCTTAGCTGAAATTTCAAACGGTGCACAGCGCATTTCGCAAGCTTCAAATAAAGTGACAGAATTATCTTCTGAAGCAACGAAGCAAGCTGAAGAAGGCGGAAAGTCAGTTGGAAATATTGTTAATAAAATGCAATCCATTCAACAACTAGTCACAGAATCTAATAAGATTATTCAATCGTTAACTGATCGCTCTAAACAGATAGATTCTATATTGAAAATTATTACAGGGATTGCAGAACAAACAAATTTACTATCACTGAATGCATCTATAGAAGCAGCAAGAGCAGGGGAACATGGCAAAGGGTTCGCCGTAGTGGCGGATGAAGTGAAAAAATTAGCTGAACAATCCCGAGCGTCTGCAACGGATATCCGAGAAATTATTTATGCTATTCAAGATGACACTGATAATACCTATGAAATTATGACCCGTGTAACAAAAGGGGTAGAAGAAGGAGTAGAGATTTCTAATGAAGCGGTGATTAAGTTCCATCAAATCTTAGAAAGTCTGAATACAGTTACTCCTCAAATGCAAGAAGTTTCTATTACGACTAAACAGGTTTCTCATTCAATCCAAAAAACAATTGTAGTTGTGAACGAACAAGCCATTTTGGCACAAGAAAATGCTGCAATTTCTGAACAAGTTGCCGCTTCTGCGGAACAACAGTTGGCAGCTGTAGAAGAAATGTCTGCTATGGCACAGTCTTTAACAGAAATGGCTGAAGATCTACGCATGTTAATTTCTAAGTTTAAATACTAAGCAATAAAAACACCTTCGAGGAAATTATCGAAGGTGTTTTATTTTACTGTCCTTCAGAAACTTCATGGCTGAATTGCCATTCGACTCCGAATTTGTCCTTTAATGCACCGTAACTTTTGCTCCAAAATGTTTCTTGTAGCTCCATGGTTACTGTGCCGCCTTCTTTTAATGCATCAAATGAATTTCTTAAATATTCTTCATCATCTGATAGAACTGCAACTGTCACATTGTTACCTACAACATAAGGTTGACCTGGCCATGTATCCGAAAACATTACACGACTTCCAGCGATATTCAGTCGAGTGTGCATAACTAAGTTTTTAGCTTCTTCTGGCATTTCAAAATTCGGATCGTTGTGCGCTTCTCCAAATGTACTAATTTGTGGTTTTTCTGTTTTAAATGCCTCTGCATAAAATTCAGCTGCTTCACGACAATTGCCGTTAAAAACTAAATATACTTCTACGCCCATTTTATTATCCTCCCAAAATTAACTTCGTTATTTTAATTCAATAAATGTACATCATATCCCTTTTATCCTAACTGAATATTTTTTATTCACTAAACCAAAAGGCGTTATCGAACTGGGTGAGTGGCAAGGCGCAAAAAGAAATAGATAAGGTCATTTGCCCCACTCCTTACTATTTGTTAGAATGGAGAGTGAGACTAAATAGGAAGTGAAAAATTTTATGGCTAACATATTAAGTAAAATTTTTGATCCGAACAAAAAAGAAATTAAAAAACTTGAAAAAAAAGCAGATCAAATAGAGGCTCTTGCTTCTCAAATAGAGAAGTTGTCAGATGATGAATTAAAAGAAAAAACAACAGAATTTAAACAACGTTATCAAGATGGTGAATCGTTAGAACAAATGCTTCCAGAAGCATTTGCTGTTTGTCGTGAAGCATCTAAACGTGTGTTAGGAATGTACCCGTTCCGTGTTCAGTTAATGGGTGCGGCAACTTTGAATGACGGCAATATCGCAGAAATGAAAACTGGGGAAGGGAAAACGTTAACTTCCACGATGGCCGTTTATTTAAATGCGTTAACAGGTAAAGGTGTACACGTTGTAACAGTGAACGAATACCTTGCTAGTCGTGACGCATCTCAAATGGGTGAACTATATAACTTCCTAGGTTTGACGGTTGGTTTAAACTTAAACAGCTTATCAAAAGATGAAAAACGTGAAGCTTATGCTGCGGATATTACATATACAACGAACAATGAATTAGGGTTCGACTATTTACGTGATAACATGGTTCTTTATAAAGAAGACCGTGTTCAGCGTCCGTTGTATTACGCAGTAATTGACGAAGTTGACTCCATCTTAATCGATGAAGCGCGTACACCATTAATCATTTCTGGACAAGCTGGTAAATCAGCGAAACTTTATGTACAGTCAAATGCATTTGTACGCATGTTAAAACCGGAAGAAGATTATTCTTACGAAGAAACAACAAAAGGCGTAACGTTAACGGAAAGTGGTATTTCAAAAGCGGAAAAAGCTTTTGGTGTTGATAATTTATTTGATTTAACACATGTACGCTTATTACACGCAATTAATCAGTCATTAAAAGCGCATGCTTCTATGCACCTTGATGTTGACTATGTTGTTCAAGATGGCGAAATCGTAATCGTTGACGGCTTCACAGGTCGTTTAATGAAGGGGCGTCGTTACTCAGATGGGTTACACCAAGCGATTGAAGCTAAAGAAGGCGTAGAGATTCAAAACGAATCGATGACAATGGCTACAATTACGTTCCAAAACTACTTCCGTATGTATGAAAAATTATCAGGTATGACTGGTACTGCAAAAACAGAGGAAGAGGAATTCCGTAATATTTATAACATGCAAGTTGTTGCAATTCCTACGAATAGACCGATTGCACGTCAGGATAAACCAGATTTAATTTACGCTTCAATGGAAGGTAAATTTAAAGCTGTTGCGAATGATATTGCTGAACGCCACAAAGCGGGTCAACCTGTGTTAGTTGGTACGGTTGCGATTGAAACGTCGGAGATTATTTCTAATCTATTAACTAAATATAAAATTCCACATAATGTATTGAACGCGAAAAACCATGAACGTGAAGCAGAAATTATTGCAGATGCAGGGAAACGTGGTTCAGTAACAATTGCTACAAACATGGCTGGTCGTGGTACAGACATTAAACTTGGTGAAGGTGTTTTAGAGCTTGGCGGTCTTGCTGTTATTGGTACAGAACGTCATGAATCACGCCGAATTGATAACCAGTTACGTGGTCGTTCTGGTCGTCAAGGTGACCCTGGTTATACGCAATTCTACCTTTCACTTGAGGATGAGCTAATGCGTCGCTTCGGTTCAGATAAAATGAAAGCAATGATGACACGTCTTGGTATGGATGATTCTCAACCAATTCAGTCTGGTATGGTGTCAAGAGCAGTTGAAGGTGCTCAAAAACGTGTAGAAGGAAATAACTTTGATGCTCGTAAACGTTTATTGCAATATGATGATGTTTTACGTCAACAACGTGAAGTTATTTACCAAGAACGTCGTCAAGTACTAGAATCTGAAAATATGCGTGAACTTGTGGAGTCTATGATTCAAGAAACGATTGAATCCATTGTTGGTGTTCACACACAAGGTGATGAAAAAGAGTGGAACTTAAAAGCAATCGAGGACTATGTTCAAGCGAATCTTTTAGATGAAGGTGTTGTGAAGGCGGCTAACCTTGAAGGGAAGTCTCCAGAAGAAATTATTAACTTTATCTACGATGAGGTTCAGAAAAAATACGATGCGAAAGAAGAAGAACTTTCAGCAGAACGTATGCGCGAGTTTGAAAAAGTTATCTTACTTCGTTCAATTGATACGAAATGGATTGATCATATTGATGCGATGGACCAATTACGTCAAGGGATTCATTTACGTGCATATGGTCAAACAGATCCACTTCGCGAATATCAAAAAGAAGGATTTGCGATGTTCGAAGATATGGTTGCTTCCATCCGTGAAGACGTTTCGAAGTACGCAATGAAAGCTCAGATTCGCAACAACTTAGAACGTGAAGAAGTTGCAAAGGGACAAGCGGTAAATCCGAAAGAAGAAGCTGGACCGAAGAAAAAACAACCAGTTCGTAAAGCAGAAAACATTGGACGTAATGATCCTTGTCCATGTGGAAGCGGCAAGAAATATAAAAACTGTCATGGTGCTGCGCAGTAAGTAAAGTGGATGACGGCGAACAAGATGCATTAGCTTTAGGTAAAATGCATACGGGACCTTTTGGAAGGGTAGTCAGTATGGATGATTTACTGGACAAAGTTTGGGGATTTATCGAAAAAGTGTCTAGTAAAAGCGATTTACTGGACAGAATTTGAAGAAATTCCAAAAAAGTGTCTAGTAAAAGCGATTTACTGGACAGAATTTGAAGAAATTCCAAAAAAGTGTCTAGTAAAAGTGATTTACTGGACAGAATATGGAGAAATCCCGGAAAAATATCTAATAAATGCGATTTACTGGACAGAATTTGAAGAAATTCCGAAAAAATGACTATCAGACCACTTCTCGAAGACTAAAAAAGCAGAAATTCCAAAAAAAGTGTCCTTGAGAAAGCTTTTCGAGGACAAAAACCGCTAGATTTAAGAAAAAGTGTCCTCGAGACCGCATCTCAAGGACAAAAAACGTAAGATATTCGAAAAAATGTCCTTGAGACCGCCTCTCGAGGACAAAAAACGCAAAAAACTCGAAATAATGTTCTTGAGACCTTATCTCAAGGACAAAAACCGCAGAATACCAGAAAAAATGTCCTTGAGACCGCATCTCGGGGACAAAAAAACGCAAAATTACTGGATAATGGCCACGATCAGCTATAACTAAATTCGTGTACCTTTTCTACTTACTAACATTCTGAACCGATGCCACGCATAAATCTTTTCGGCACGGTTCTCTCAATTTAATAAAGTACGGGGGATTTCATTTGATGATTGAATTAGCAGAAGTAAGAAATATATTAGAAACAACAGCCACTAAATTGGCGGACTTCAGGGGGTCTCTTTGACTTAGAGAACAAAGAGCCACGCATACAAGAGCTTGACGAAATGATGTTGATGCCTGATTTCTGGAATGACCAAGAAGCAGCTCAAAAAGTGATCAATGAAGCAAATGGTTTAAAAGCGGTAGTAAATGAATTTAATGACCTTGTGTCAACACAGGAAAACTTAGAAATGACTTTGGAGCTTTTAAAAGAAGAACCGGACGAGGATTTACAAACTGAACTTGGTGAAGAACTTGCCGACTTCCAACAAAAAATGGCTGCCTTTGAGCTACAAATGCTACTTAGTGAGCCATACGATAAAAACAACGCCATCTTAGAACTTCACCCTGGCGCAGGTGGAACGGAGTCACAAGACTGGGGTTCGATGTTGCTACGCATGTATACACGTTGGGCTGAACACCACGGCTTTAAGGTGGAGACGATGGATTATTTACCTGGTGATGAAGCAGGCATTAAATCTGTTACGTTATTGATACAAGGACATAATGCTTATGGTTATTTGAAAGCTGAAAAAGGTGTCCATCGATTAGTCCGAATCTCACCATTTGACTCTGCAGGTCGCCGTCACACATCTTTCGTTTCTTGCGATGTTATGCCTGAATTCAACAATGAAATTGAAATCGAAGTGCGTACAGAAGACTTAAAAGTAGATACGTATCGTGCAACTGGTGCTGGTGGACAGCATATTAATACTACAGACTCAGCGGTTCGTATTACACACATACCTACAGGTGTTGTAGTATCTTGTCAGGCAGAACGTTCACAAATTAAAAACCGTGATAAAGCGATGAGCATGTTAAAAGCAAAACTTTATCAATTAGAAATTGAAAAGCAACAAGCTGAACTAGATGCAATCCGCGGTGAACAAAAAGAAATCGGATGGGGCTCACAAATCCGTTCTTATGTATTCCATCCATATTCAATGGTAAAAGATCACCGTACAAACTTTGAAACGGGTAATGTTCATGCCGTAATGGATGGCGAATTAGATGGATTTATTAATGCATACTTAAGATCTCGTATCGGATAAAATATAAAACAGCATTCATTTGTTAAAAAGACAATGGATGCTGTTTTATTTATGTTAATGGACTAGTAATCAAGCATACCAATTTTCTTTTTCAATAAACGTATATCGCCTTTTGAAGTTATCGAGTCGTGGGATAGAATCATTATTTGTTCATTGATACTGTCGAGTTTTTCAATTAAAATCTGTTGGTTTTTGTTTGAATTTTCCTCAAAAGAATTAAATCTTTCTTCTAGAATTCCCATTCTATCTTCCAAAGAACCCATTCTATCTTCCAAAGAAGCCATTCTACTCTCAAGCGAATCCATTTTATTAGACAACTCTAATATTGCTTGCAATACCGCATTCATTTCACTCATATTGACACCTCCAAAATTAGTATTTGCTAAATTTAAATTATATAGAAATAATAATTGAACAACAATGCCACAAAATATAGAGGGATTTATTACCAGTCAAAAAACTGCTCAAAATTTTAGTTCTCTGTTGCATAATTTTAAATCCGGTGTAAAATATAAGAACAAACGTTCTATTTAAGGGGGTATTTTAGTGGCACATGTTCCCATTGAAGCTGTTCCAACCCTAGAAGCTGCAATATATTTACCAATGGTATTAGATGTTTTAGATAATGACTTTGCTGTAATTGATGCAGGTGAGTTTAAGTTGAAATATCGTTATTTTCATTTGATTGATAAAGCTAGGAATAACGTACATGAGGACTTTAAAAAGACGAAGGCGTATCTACATCGTCACCAGTTAAAGGTTGTCCGTGGTAACAGTGATGAATTATTTACCGAGTATTATTTTCATTATCAACAGGCGATGGAAGTAAGAAGGTATTCAAATATACGCCTTCGCAATAAAATAGAAAATTTACTGGAATATTACTTTAAACACGCTTTATATGAAGTTAAAGAAGTATGGCATTCTGAATGATTAAACGCTGGTTGCTAGCATGTTTTTGTAACATGGTTGCTCTTACGTACTGATTGTTGAAAGATGATTGTGGCACTTGTAAAATTATCTCGCGATCATCTTTTAATGTAATTTTTGTTTGGTCCATATCTTGTTGAATATTAATGATGCTATGTAGACCAACCCAAACATTACTTGGCGATGTTGGAGATAGAATTGGAAAGAAAACAAGTGGAACCCCATAATCATAGGCGATAATGATTGGCAATTTATGTTTATCCGGACCAAGGAAATTCTTAGAGACTTCACGTGCTGCATTGTATCTTGAGCCCATTAAATCACATGATTTTCGAATGATGTAAAGAGGTTTTCTTGAGACAACAACTTCTCCACTCTTATCATACACCCGAGAATATAGCTTGTCCCCATGTTGAATTGGCTCAATTAAATAAGAATTGAAAGATAGATAATAGGAATTGACCGGCTTCAGCTTACTCATATTAAACACCTCCCTTTATGTAAAAATATTACAATAATTCCAATTCAAATACATATTAATACAAATCTCATCAAAACTCAACATCATTTTGTCGAAAGATTAAAAAAACTTAAATTAAAATCTATTTTTCAGAATATATTGCAAATTGATATTTAATTTTTTATAATAGAAAAAAGGGAATCGGGGTGATATCGATGGATAAATATTATTCATACACAGATTTTCTTAAGGCAGTTGGACAATATCAACATGCGAATGAATCTGAGAAATTGTTGAATGACATTTATTTGGACTTGTTTTTGAATCGAATTCAAAGAATGCAACGTATTGAAGAGTTAAAACATCTCATCGATACAGCGTTAGACGAAAGAAACCGAAATGCATTCCATTTGTATGCAGAAGAGTTAAGTGAATTACAAGAATCGATGAAATAAACAATATAAGGCCGCTTATACAACTTGTTCTAAAGACTAAAGAACAAGTTGATATAAGCGGCTTTTCCTTACTATTTCTAAAAGATTTTAAGCGGTAGCAACTAAATATCAAAAAAAGAAAAAGAATATACGTTCGCTTATTTATCGATTTTTTATAATTTGTATGCTACACTAAACTTACGATAAATGGGTGAAAGGAAGGCCAATTAATGACATTTGAATTGCACTCCCCTTACCAACCTAGTGGTGATCAACCCGAAGCGATAAAACAGCTTGTTGAAGGTGTTAAACAAGGTAAACGTCACCAAACATTACTAGGAGCGACTGGTACAGGAAAAACATTTACTATCTCCAACGTTATAAAAGAAATTAATAAACCTACACTTGTGATCGCACACAATAAAACACTTGCTGGACAACTTTATAGTGAGTTTAAACAATTCTTCCCAAATAACGCAGTTGAATATTTTGTAAGTTATTATGATTACTTTCAACCAGAAGCTTATGTACCACAAACTGATACATATATCGAAAAAGACTCAAGCATTAATGATGAGATCGATAAACTCAGACACTCTGCAACGTCTGCTTTATTTGAACGAGATGATGTTATCATTATTGCCTCTGTTTCTTGTATTTACGGTTTGGGGAATCCGGAAGAATATCGTGAACTTGTTGTTTCAATAAGAACAGGAATGGAAATCGAACGCAACCAACTACTAAGAAAACTAGTAGATGTTCAATATGAGAGAAATGATGTCAACTTCCAGCGCGGAACTTTTAGAGTTCGAGGAGATGTAGTGGAAATTTTCCCAGCATCCCGTGACGAACACTGTATTCGCGTGGAGTTTTTTGGTGACGAAATCGATCGAATCCGTGAAGTGGATGCTTTAACAGGAGAGATTCTTGGTGAACGTGATCATGTAGCCATTTTCCCAGCATCCCACTTCGTTACACGAGACGAAAAAATGAAAATAGCAATAGAAAATATCGAAAAAGAGTTAGAAGTCCGACTAGAACAATTCCGTTCAGAAGATAGACTTTTAGAAGCGCAACGACTAGAACAACGAACGAACTATGATTTAGAAATGATGCGTGAGATGGGATTCTGTTCAGGAATTGAAAATTATTCAAGGCATCTAACATTAAGGGAAGCAGGTGCTACTCCCTATACGTTACTTGATTACTTTCCAAAAGATTTCTTACTAGTAGTCGATGAAAGTCACGTATCATTGCCACAAATTCGTGGAATGTTTAATGGTGACCAAGCACGGAAGAATGTATTAGTAGAGCATGGTTTCCGTTTACCATCTGCTCTTGATAACCGACCATTAAGATTTGAAGAATTTGAACAACATATAAGCCAAGCAATCTATGTCTCTGCGACACCTGGTCCGTATGAAATAGAGCATACACCAGAAATGGTGGAGCAAATTATTCGACCAACAGGATTACTTGATCCAACAATTGATGTTCGACCTATTGAAGGACAAATTGATGATTTAATAGATGAAATTAATGAACGAGTGAAAAAGCAAGAACGAGTTCTCATAACGACGTTGACTAAGAAAATGTCAGAAGACTTAACCGATTATTTAAAAGAAATAGGCATTAAAGTAGAATATCTTCACTCTGATATTAAAACGTTAGAGCGAATCGAAATAATACGTGAACTTCGAAAAGGAAAGTATGACGTTTTAGTTGGTATTAACTTACTTCGTGAAGGGCTTGATATTCCTGAAGTATCCCTTGTTGCAATATTAGACGCAGACAAAGAAGGCTTCTTACGTTCGGAGCGTTCATTAATCCAAACAATTGGACGAGCTGCCCGAAATTCTAATGGTCATGTTATTTTATATGCAGATAAAATGACAGATTCCATGACAAAAGCTATTGGTGAAACGAAACGTCGTCGCGCCATTCAAGAGGAATACAATGAGAAACATGGAATTACACCACAAACAATTCAGAAGAAAATCCCAGAACTAATCCGTGCGACCCAGGCTGCCGAAGTAGAAGAAACATACGTGACAAAAGTGACAAAAGGCAAAAAATTAACAAAGGCCGAATTGGAAAAGCTCATTGCAACACTAGAATTAGAAATGAAAGAAGCGGCAAAAGCGCTTGATTTTGAACGAGCAGCAGAACTACGAGATACAATATTCGAACTGAAGGTAGAAGGGTGACCAAAGTGAAAAATACAGAAATTGTTGTGCAAGGCGCACGTTCCAATAATTTAAAAAATGTCAGTCTAACAATCCCTCGAGATAAGCTTGTTGTCATAACAGGCCTATCTGGATCTGGGAAATCTTCACTTGCTTTTGACACGATTTATGCTGAAGGCCAACGTAGATATGTAGAGTCATTATCTGCCTATGCACGTCAATTTTTAGGAAATGTAGATAAGCCAGATGTGGATTCAATTGAAGGACTATCACCTGCAATAGCGATAGATCAAAAAACAACAAGTCGTAATCCGCGTTCAACTGTTGGTACCGTCACAGAAATCTACGATTATTTCCGTCTATTGTTTGCACGAGTTGGGAGACCTATATGTCCAAACCATGGTATTGAAATTGCATCACAATCAATTGAGCAAATGGTAGATCGACTATTAGAATACCCAGAACGAACAAAAATGCAGCTGTTGGCACCAATTGTTTCGGGGAAAAAAGGAACTCATGTCAAACTGCTTGAAGATTTAAAAAAACAAGGGTATGTACGCGTGCGAGTTGATGGGGAGATGCGTGACTTAGACGACCTCATTGAATTAGATAAAAATAAAAAACACGATATTGAAGTAGTAATTGACCGTATCGTGATGAAAGACGGAATTGATTCAAGATTATATGATTCCATAGAAACAGCTTGTAATTTAGCAGAGGGACGTGTGTTGGTTGATGTCATGGAACAAGAGGAATTGTTATTTAGTCAACATCATGCATGTCCAATGTGTGGTTTCTCCATTGGTGAACTAGAACCTCGTATGTTTTCATTCAACAGTCCGTTCGGAGCATGTCCATCCTGTGACGGTTTAGGATTTAAACAAGAAGTGGATCTAGATTTAGTCATCCCTGATTGGAGTAAATCATTAGAAGAACATGCAATTGCACCATGGGAGCCAACAAGCTCGCAATATTATCCTCAGCTGTTAAAGTCTGTTTGCGATCATTATGAAATTCCAATGGACGTTCCAGTATCCGAAATTCCAAAGGAACAAATGGATAAGATTTTATACGGTTCAAATGGAGAACTAATTTATTTCTATTATGAAAGTGACTACGGTAGTGTTCATAATAAAAAAATTCCATTTGAAGGCGTCGTGAACAATATTGATCGCCGTTTCCGTGAATCTTCTTCCGAATATGTTCGCGAACAAATGGCGAAATACATGGCAGAACAAAAATGTCCTTCTTGTAAAGGATTTCGTTTAAAGCCAGAATCATTGGCTGTTAAAGTAGAAGGATTAAATATTTCCGAAGCAACACAACATTCCATTCAAGAAATGTACGGCTTCTTCTCAACATTGACTTTAACTGAAAAGGAAATGCAAATTGCAAAACTCATTATTCGCGAAATTACACAGCGTTTAAGTTTCCTTATTAATGTTGGGTTAGATTATTTAACATTATCTCGTTCAGCAGGTACATTATCTGGTGGGGAAGCACAGCGAATTAGACTTGCCACTCAAATTGGCTCACGCTTAACTGGTGTACTTTATATACTCGATGAACCTTCGATTGGACTACATCAACGTGACAATGACCGTTTAATTTCTACACTGAAAGAAATGCGAGATTTGGGAAATACATTGATAGTAGTAGAACATGATGAAGATACAATGATTGCAGCCGATTATTTAATCGACGTTGGGCCACATGCAGGTGTACATGGAGGCGAGATTGTTGCTGCAGGTTCTCCGCAAGAAGTGATGGACAATGACGATTCCATCACTGGACAGTACTTAAGTGGTAAAAAATTCATTCCACTTCCAAAAGAACGTAGAGCATCTGATGGACGAAAGCTAACGATTAAAGGTGCGAAGGAAAACAACTTAAAAAACGTAAAAGTTGATATTCCTTTAGGACAATTCATTGCAGTAACAGGCGTTTCAGGTTCAGGAAAGTCAACATTAATTAATGAAATTTTATATAAATCCCTTGCTCATAATTTAAACCGGGCAAGAAGTAAACCAGGTCAACATAAAGAAATAACTGGGATGGAGCATTTAGATAAAGTCATTGATATTGACCAGTCGCCAATTGGTCGAACACCACGTTCAAACCCGGCAACATATACAGGAGTGTTTGATGATATCCGTGATTTATTTGCCTCAACAAATGAAGCAAAAATCCGTGGATATAAAAAAGGACGTTTCAGCTTCAACACTAAAGGTGGACGTTGTGAAGCTTGTAGTGGGGATGGGATTATAAGAATTGAAATGCACTTCCTGCCTGATGTCTACGTTCCTTGTGAAGTGTGTCACGGGAAACGTTACAACCGTGAAACGCTAGAAGTACGCTACAAAGAAAAAAATATTGCTGAAATTTTGGACATGACAATTGAAGATGCCGTTAAATTCTTTGAAAATGTACCTAAAATTCAACGAAAGTTACAAACCATTGTTGATGTGGGGCTAGGTTATATGAAACTTGGACAACCGGCGACAACTTTATCAGGTGGGGAAGCACAGCGTGTAAAACTTGCTTCTGAGCTCCACCGCCGATCTACAGGAAAGTCCTTCTATATTTTGGACGAGCCTACAACTGGTTTACACGCTCATGATATCGCAAGACTGTTAAAAGTCCTTCAAAGATTGGTTGAAAATGGTGATACTGTTTTGGTCATCGAGCACAATTTAGATGTTATCAAAACTGCAGATTACATTATTGATCTTGGACCTGAAGGTGGCGATATGGGTGGCACAATTATTGCAACAGGTACTCCAGAGGTAGTTGCTGAGGCAAAAGGTTCTTATACAGGTCTTTATTTAAAGCCGATTTTAGACCGAGATCGAAAACGAATGGAAGAGTTACTAGAAAACGCAAGTAGCAAGTAGTTACTAAAAACAACGAGGCTGGGACAAAATATTACTTTTAATCAAAAGTCAAAATTAAGTATAATAAAAATTTGCTATTTCTATATTAGAAAGTCGTTTGTTGGAGAGGCATGCGGAGACTCTCTCGAAAATGCTAAAGCATTTTCTCGTTGCGATGATTATTCAAGGAAGTATTCCTTGTCCTGCAGGACGTAGAAGCAGTCATGAGACCCCGGAAAGCTTTAGCTTCCGGAGGCTCATGGCTTCCCTGCGGAAAGCGAAGCATGCATCGGAAACAAACGTCGCTATATCAAAAAGGTACAATTCAAATTGAATGATTGTACCTTTTCACTTATTGCCCAGCCTGTTATTCCAAAATATTTGAAATTGTCAACAGAGAAATGAAACTTTTTAGCTTCCCTTGACGTATACTTGGTATACAAAGTTGAGGGAGGCTTTTTAGTATGGAAAATGAAAGAAAACGCATTTTAAATTTAGTTGAAAATGGAACCATTTCAGCAGAAGAGGCTATTGTATTATTAGAAGCGTTATCAAAAGAAAAAGAATCCACTCAGGGGAAACCTGTTCCAGTACCATCTGCGGTTTCTAACCAAGAAAAAGAATCAGATCAACCAAAATTTGAAAAATACAACAAAGAGCATAAATCAAAACATAACTTTGAAGAAATGTTCAGCAATATGTTTAACAATAAAGAATCAAATAAGAAAATGAATGAGTTTATTAATGACTTAAAGCAAGATTTGTCTCAATTTAGTAGTAAAATGATGGACTTAGTAAATACCACATTCACGAAAGTTAAGGATTTTGATTTCGAATTTCCCTTCGGTGAAAAAGTAGAATTTAGTAACACTTATGAATTCAATAGTGATGAAGTAAGAGGAATTGAAGTTGACCTTCCTACAGGGAAAATTGATGTCGTAAAAAGTGAAACAGATCAAGTCATCGTTGAAACAAATGTAAAAGCTGCACTTGTTAATAACGATGAGGCAAAGACGAAAGAAGACTTTGAACAGCAATTTATCTCTCTAAAAGAAGGAAAATTAGATATTTCAACACCTTCTAAAATGTCACAAGTTACAATTCGTTTAGCATTACCTGAAAAGCACTATGATTTAGTAATGTTCCGATTATTAAATGGTGGAGTTACAGTTTCACAACTAGATACGAAATTATTAAAAATTAAAACATATAACGGCGCAGTTAAACTAGATCATATTAAATTCGAAACAGCTACGATAAATGGTGGTAACGGAGCAATCGATTTACGCAACGTGACAGGTGATGATATAGAAGCAGAAACTGTCAATGGACGCATTTATATTGATGGTAATTTGCAAGAAGTAGAAGCTGAATCCGTAAATGGAGCAGTAGTTGTGACAACGACTTCGGAAGCTCCACGCAAGATTAAAGCCAATACAGTAGCTGGTTCAGTTGAAATTTATGTTCCTAGGAATGTTAGTATTGACGGACAAGTTTCAACGAACTTTGGAAAATCCGATATTGGTTTAACTGATGTAACACATCGTTCAGAAGAAGACCAATTTTTAAGTAAAACTTTATCCTTTGGTAAAATTGTCGAAGGGGCTCCTACATTGAAATTATTAGGTGAATCGCGAACAGGTAGCATAATCGTTCGCTACACAGTACAATCAGACCACAAAGAATAGGTACAAATATAAAGAGTGAATCGCAGTGAATAACGCGGTTCACTCTTTTTTCTATGTTTTTGTTTATATTAAAGGGAAAATTAATTTTCACTTATGAAAATGCCAATATATCTGAATTTGACGGTCTATGTAAGTAGAAATTTGTCATTTGCTTGAAGAAAAAACAATTCTAAACGGAATATGAAATAAAAATGTAATAATATGAGTTTGAAAGAGTGATATAATCAAAAAAGGAATGAAGTGAAACATCCATAAGTGGAAACTACAGGGTTACTTTTAGTAATCCTGCGATTATTCATTTGTGGTTAGTTGAACCGAACAGTGTGTTAGCATCCGGTGACTCCAACCCAACTTCTGCGTACTTTTTTGAATTTGGTAGTAGGGAACATAGGACGCTCACAACGGGAAAAAAAGATAGAATTTAGGTGAATACATGATTTCGATGAAAGATGTCTACAAAAAATATCCGAATGGCGTTGTAGCTGCGAACGGTATTTCAGTTGATATTCGACAAGGCGAATTTGTATACGTGGTTGGACCAAGCGGTGCGGGGAAATCCACTTTTATAAAAATGATGTACAGTGAAGAAAAACCAACATCTGGTGATGTTATTATAAATGGAAAAAATATAACTAAAATGAAAAGAAACCAAATTCCTCAACTAAGAAGGGAATTAGGGGTAGTCTTTCAGGATTTTAAATTATTACCTAAACTAAGTGTATTTGAAAACGTGGCATTTGCATTGGAAGTAATTGAGGAACACCCAAAAGTGATTAAAAAACGAGTGATGGAAGTACTTGATTTAGTAGGGTTAAAACATAAAATGCGTATGTTACCTAGTGAATTATCCGGTGGCGAACAACAAAGAATTTCAATTGCTCGCTCCATTGTTAATGTTCCGAAAATTGTTATCGCGGACGAGCCAACTGGTAACCTTGATCCTGAAAACTCTTGGGAAATTATGAAAATTTTCGAAGAAATTAATACACGTGGAACTACAGTTGTCATGGCAACTCACAATAGAGAAATTGTAAATACAATTCGTAAACGTGTTATAGCAATTGAAGGCGGCATGATTGCTAGGGATATAGACGGGGGTGATTACGGTTATGAAGGCTAGAACAATTCGTCGACATTTCCGTGAGAGTCTAAAATCACTCAGTAGAAATGGTTGGATGTCTTTTGCGTCAATTAGTGCAGTAACTGTTACGCTATTACTGGTTGGGGTATTTGCCATCATTATGTTGAACTTAAACAATACTGCTAGTTCTGTAGAAGAAGACGTGGAAGTTAAAGTCCTTATTAATATTATTGAAGACGAGCAACAATTAAAAGCTGCTGAGGACAAGCTAATCCAACAGGTAAAGAGTATTTCAGGTGTAGCTGAGGCAAGATATTCTTCTAAAGATGAAGAATTAAACCTGCTCATTGAAAAACTTGGTGAAGAATTCAAGCTTTATGAACAAAGTAACCCGCTACGTAGTGCCATTTATGTTAAAGCGGAAGACCCATTAGAAATACTAACAATCTCAGAAAAGATTAGAAAACTTGAAAACGTACATAGCGTTGTAGATGGAAAAGATACTGTCGAAAATCTATTTGGTTTCTTAGAAACTGCTAGAAATATAGGTTTAGTATTAATTTTAGGTCTGCTATTTACAGTAATATTTTTAATTTCCAACACGATTCGAATTACAATTATCGCTAGAAAAGATGAAATTGAGATTATGAAACTTGTAGGTGCTACAAATTCCTTTGTTCGGATTCCATTTTTACTTGAAGGAATATGGATTGGAATTTTAGGATCAATTATTCCTATGATTGCAGTGTCTGTTGCCTACCACAATATATACGATGCGTTAGCACCAAGACTAAAAGGACAATTACTACAACTACTTGAAGTATCACCGTTAATTTGGCAAGTGAATGGATTAATGATTATTCTAGGAATCTTCATTGGTTTATGGGGAAGTTTCATGTCAGTTCGTAAGTTTTTAAAAGCTTAGTTGAAGGGAGTCTTGTGAGTGAAGAAACAAATTAAAAAGCGTATAAGTTTATTCGCTGCGATTGTAGCTATACTACTGATCGTACAAGTTCCGATTACATATGCAACTAGTTTGTCTGAGCTAAAAGGGCAAAAAAGTGAAATCGAGAAACAAAAAAGTGAATTAAACTCAGAAATTAAAGAAAAATCCTCAGAGATTAACACAATCGAAGGAAAACTCGATGAATTAGTAGCTCAAATAGAAACATTGAGTGCAAAAATTACATCTACAAACAAAGAAATTACTACAGTAAATGCTGAAATTGAAGAAGCGACAAATAATATCAATGCATTAATAGAAGAAATAGCAATTCTACAAGAGAAAATTGATCAGCGAGATCTACTTTTACAAGATCGTGCCCGTGCCATTCAAGAAAATGGGACGGTCGATTATTTAGACGTTTTACTTGGTGCTAATAGTTTCGTAGATTTTATTGACCGTTTTTCTGCGGTGAATACATTAATCGAAGCAGATCGCCAAATCATGCGCGAACAACAAGACGATCAAAAACAATTAGAAGAACAAAAACTAGTATTAGAGAATACGAAAAAAGAACTTGAAGAAAAACAAGCAGAGCTTCAAAGACTTAAAGAATCATTAAGTAGTCAAAAAGCTGAAAAAGATCGTTATATTAGCCAATTAGAAGCTGAGCAAGAAAAATTAAAGAATGAAAAGCAATTACTTGAAGAAGAATATTCAGAAGCTCTAATTTTAGATAAAGAATTAGACCAGAAAATTAAAGCAGAGCAACAAAGAATACTAGAAGAAATAAGAAAGCAAAATGCTGGGAATTTACCGAGTACTTCTGATGGTACATTTACAAAGCCTGCAAACGGTAGATTAACAAGTCCTTGGGGATGGCGTAATCTAGGCTTTGGTGCAGAATTCCACTATGGAATTGACCTTGCCAATAGCACAGGTACACCAATTGTATCTTCAGCAGGTGGTATCGTCACTTATGCTGCGCCGTTATCAACTTATGGTAATTGTATAATTATTACTCACTCAGTTAACGGACAGATCTTTACAACTGTTTATGCTCACTTAAGTTCAATTCAAGTAAGTCCTGGACAATCTGTAGGTAAGGGTCAACAAATTGGATTAATGGGTAGTACTGGACGCTCTACAGGTCCTCACCTACACTTTGAAATCCATACTGGTCCTTGGAATGGCCAAAAGGCAGGGAACGTAAACCCATTACGTTATATCTCTTTATAAAAAAATAGTAAAGTGACTCATTAGGTTAATTGACCGATTGAGTCACTTTTTTTTATGAATACCATAATAATTTGGAAAATTGTCATTGTCTATTCTGACTAAGTTAAGGAAATATGTGTTATTCTATTGGAAAATACTATACGAAAACATACGAGTTATATTTGATATAATGGTTTCTTTATGTAAGGAGGATTATTGTGAAAAAATCCATTATTGGTGTAATCGTCATACTTGGACTTGTGGCTATTATGCTAGGAGGATATATAAAAAATCAGATAGAAGCAAGTGAAACGGTCAATGAAAAATCCCTTGTAAAAGGTTACGAAGTAGATTTAAGTAAAGCAGAGTATGGCCTAAAAAAGGGACAGTATGCACCAGATTTCACACTGGAAACACTATCAGGTGAACCTATTACATTATCTGATTTAAAGGGGAAAAAGGTATTACTCAATTTTTGGGCAACTTGGTGTCCTCCATGCAAAAAAGAAATGCCAGATTTACAACATTACTATGAAAAATTTGCAAATGAAGAAAATGTTGAAATTGTAGCAGTAAACTTGACCCATACAGAGAGAACTATTTCTACAACAGATGTTGTTGAGAATGTTAAACTATTTGCTGAAAGCTACGATCTTACGTTTCCAATTCCGTTAATGAAGGAAGATTCGATTAGTAAAACTTATCAAATAATTACTATACCTTCAACATTTATGATTGATACGGAAGGCAGAATTCAACGTCAAATTATAGGTCCATTAAACGTAGATTCAATCCATGAATATGTAAGACAAATTGATTAACAAAATATGACGATTGTAATAAGAAAAAGAAATTCGACCTATGCAAGTGTTAGGTGACCACCTTCTTTCATAAATTGAAGGAGAGGAGGTTAATCTTTGCAAAAAGGTCGAATTTTTATTTTATTAGGTACTGTTTGTTTAATGATTGCATTATTTATAGTTTGGCAGAGTTTGAATAGTAAAAGTAAGGTAGAAACAAGTGTTAGTAATGTAGCTGTAATTGATGAGGTATATTCATTGATTTCAGAGAAATCGGTTTATAGCATTACCCAAGAAAAGCTAATCGAAGGGGCACTTCGAGGAATGACAAATGCGCTAGAAGATCCATATAGTACATACTATACGGAGAAAGAAGCTGCACTTCATAAGCAGTCGCTTGCTGGTCAAAGAGTTGGAATAGGGATTGAAGTAACCGAAAAGAATGGGCGTTTTATCGTTGTATCACCGGTGAAGTCCTCTCCTGCAGAAAAAGCAGGTATTCGACCATTCGACGAAATTGTACAAGTTGATGATCAAAGACTAGATGGAAAAACTATGGGAGAGTTGTTAAACCTTATTCAAGGTGAAGCTGGTCAAGAGGTAACACTCGTCATTTATCGTCCAAGCACAGACAGGCATATTACAGTAACATTAGAAAGAATGGAAATAAAGAACGATACTGTTGAATCGCAAGTAATTGAAGTGGAAAATGCTAAAATTGGCTACATTTCAATATCACTTTTTGGCGAAAAAACAGCAAATGAATGGGTTGAAGCAACAAATGAATTATTATCCCAAGATGTTGATGGCTTGTTAGTAGACTTACGTGATAACCCAGGAGGCTATCTACATAGCGTTGCAGCTGTTGTAAGTAGTGTTGAAAAAGAGGGAGAAGTATTTGCTTATATGCAAAATGGTGCAGGTGCGATGGAACCACTGCATACATCTAAAATAGAAGTAGAACAAGAATATATAAATAAAATGAATGACATTCCAATCATCGTTCTTCAAAACGAAGGAAGTGCTTCGGCAAGTGAAGTAATGTCAGGCGCACTGCAAAGCTGGGATCGCGCGACGATTGTAGGCGTTCAAAGCTTTGGTAAAGGGACTGTTCAAGAAACAATGGATTTACAAAATGGAGGCGAATTAAAGCTTTCGACGAATAAATGGTTAACGCCAAAACGTGATTGGATCCATGGAACAGGCATTAAAGTAGATATTGAAGTAGAGCAACATCCATTATTTTTACTAGAAGTAATCCCTCTCAAAGGTAACTTTGAAGAAGGAGACTTTAGTGAAGAAGTAGCGTATGTCCAAAAAGTATTAAACGGACTTGGATATACTGTGACGAGAACTGACGGTTTTTATGATAAAGAAACAGCAGATGCAGTGGCATTATATCGTGAAAGAAGCAACTTAGCGGAAGGCCGTCAAATGAACGACGAATTATTTAATAGCATTAGCGAGAAAGTAGTTGCTTACAAACAAGAGCAACAACACGATTTGCAATTACAGATGGGTATAAGCGTAATGATTCATACGATACAGGGGAATATTTGATTAAAAGAAATAACCATCAGTGGAGAGAAAGGAGAGTCTCTGCTGATGGTTTTACTGTTTAAGTGGGCTATGACGGACGTTTGCGCCAGGGAATCGGTTGGAAAGAGTCATCATAAGGGTGATGAAGACCATTTGCGCCAGAAAATCCGTAGGAAAAGGTCATCAAAAGGGTGATGAAGACCATTTGCACCAGAAAATCCGCAAGAAAAGGTCTTCATAAGGGTAATGAAAAGACCATTTGCACCAGAAAATCCGTAAGAAAAGGTCATCATAAGGGTAATGAAGACCATTTGCGCCAGAAGATCCGCAGGAAAAGGTCTTCATAAGAGTAATGAAGACCATTTGCACCAGAAAATCCGCAAGAAAAGGTCATCATAAGGCTAATGAAGACCTTTTGCGCCGGGAAATCTTTTGGAAAAGGTCATCATGAGGGTGATGAAGACCATTTGCGCCAGGAAATCGGTTGGAAAAGGTCATCATAAGGGAGATGAAGACCTTTTGGGCTAAGGAATCGGTTGAAAAAGGTCATCATGAGGGTGATGAAGACCTTTTGCGCCAGGGAACCGGTTGGAAAAGGTCATCATAAGGGAGATGAAGACCTTTTGGGCCGGGAAATCGGTTAGAAAAGGTTATCATAAGGATGATGAAGACCTTTTGGGCATGAAAATCTGATGGAAAAAGTAACCACTCGTTTAGAAAGTGTAAACGAAACCCGAAACACACCCGAAATGTCCTTCATAACTCAGATGAATGCCGTTTCATGATTATTGCACCCCCCGTAACGTAATCTACCATAAGAAAAAACTTTTTCTAATAATTTATCAAATAATCCCTTTTTCACTACGCAACTAATCTATTAGAATGATACAATGACAATAATAGTGAGTAGCGAACGGTGGGTGTTTAATAGATGATAGATATATTGTACGAATTTTTAAGAGCGGTTGGTCGCGTTTTTGTTAACCCAATTCTATATTTAACATTATTAATGGCTGTTTATGTAGGATATAGACGTGTGAAAAATGAGCGAAGACATTTTCATATTCGAATATTATCTGGTTGGGCTGAGGTAAAAGGACTTGTAAGTGAAAGTCTATTATTCTCATTATGTATTTCAGTACTCAGCCTACTTATTGGATTAACATTACCAGTAGAACTACTATACATCGTAACGATAGTTAGTATATTATCGCTACTAACCTTCTTCTTCCATTTACTTTCACCGATCATTTACGTTGCCATAAGCGTCTTAGCCCTTCTTATCATAGGATGGCAAAATTGGTCATTTAACGTATTAGGAATAGAATTCAATGGATTAGCAATAAATGATGGGTTCGCTTTAACGATTACGGTAATAGTAGGTCTATTACTTATTGCTGAAGGGTTACTTATACGGAAGAAGGGTGCCCAATACGCATCTCCTCGATTTGAACAAACAAAACGAGGCTTAAAAGCAGTGTCCTTTTTCAGTAAAAAGTTTTGGGTGTTACCGATCTTTTTCATCGTCCCTGGTGATGCCATACAGTCCTTTTTACCGTACTGGCCACAATTCACTTTAGGGTCTAACGAGTTTTCAATCATTCTTTTCCCTATAGTAATTGGATATCAACAAATGGCAAGAAAGACATTACCAGTCTATTTATATCCTAAATTAGGTCGAACAGTTCTAATATTAGGTCAAATTGTTGTGATTGGCGGTTTATTTGCATATTTCATGCCAATTATCGGTCTGATTGTTTTATTTGGCGGGGCAGTTTTACGATTAATGATTTCGTTTAATTACACATTAAAGGAAAGAAAAGATGTGTATGCCGTATCACAAAAATCTAATGGGGTAATGATTGCAGCAATTCTACCAGTATCTCCAGCAGAAAAAATGGGATTGAAAGCTGGGGAAGTGATTCGTAAAGTAAACGGTGTAGATGTTCAAACGAAACAAGAGCTTTATGAAGCATTACAAATAAATGCAGCCCATTGTAAATTAGAAGTACTTGATCATAAAGATGAGTTAAGGTTAACGCAACAAGTTGTTTATAGTAAAGATCATCATCAAATTGGTCTTATA
Organism: Ureibacillus manganicus DSM 26584; assembly: GCF_000772945.1. Lineage (GTDB taxonomy): Bacteria > Bacillota > Bacilli > Bacillales_A > Planococcaceae > Ureibacillus > Ureibacillus manganicus. The sequence continues at coordinate 300,057 of NZ_JPVN01000001.1, read as the reverse complement.
GTAGCTGAATAGTTCCGGGAATCAAAGCAAGGGGTACAAGAGGAGTCTTATTATGGAGTCAGTCGTAGATAAAATAATACTTGCACTATTTTTACCTGGATTATTAGTCGTTCTTTTTACACGATTAACCTATAATCACATCGTAGCACTAATTTTATCGATTGCCCTTATTGCAGCATCTGTTTATGCCGGATATTCTACTCCAGCAATTGTTTTTGTTGTTGATGCATTATCATTAACAATTGGTTTTTGGTACGCTACGAGAATGATAAAACGTGTTAAGAATAGTAATCGTGATGATGAATAACAACGAAAATGCGATGGATTCTATAATCCATCGCATTTTTATGTACAGTTTGTCCCTCTATATAACTACTAGCTTAAAATAGATTTCTTAAAACCGCCATCGTCAACACACCAGCAATCACGGTTTGAGATAAACTCTTAGTGAAAATCGCAACAAAAACCGTTGGGATAAATGCCATTAAATTTAGCCACTCAAAGGTAACAAATTTCCCCTCAGCATTAAGAAGGGATTCTATAACTAGCGCACTTAATATACAAACCGGTATGTATGTTAACCATCTAAGTACAACATCTGGCAATTGAACGCTTCGAACAAGCATAAATGGGATGACCCTTGGTAACCAAGTAACCACAGCACACCCTAAAATAATTAGAAACATAGCTAGATTAGTTGTCATTTCTCAGTCACCACCCCAATTGTTGCAACAATAATTGTTGAAAACAAAACGGCTAAGTGGCCAGGTAAAAAATAAGAAAGGATATACATACAAACCGCGACGCAACCGATCAACTTTAAATAATGCATTAGTTTAGATTTTCCTACATCCACCAAGTTAAGTACAAGTAAAGCAACGAACATCGCAACCAGGGCAAAATCTAACCCCCAACTTTCTGCATCAGGAATCCATTTACCAACAATTCCACCTAATGTACAAGCAGCAATCCATGATAAATAAGCAGTTAAATTTAACCCATCCATCCACCTGCCACCAAGGTGATTTTCTTTCATTAGCTTTGTCACAGCTACACCAAATGTTTCATCTGTTAATAATGAACCGAAACCAATATTGCGAAGTGACGAGTATCTAGTTAAATGAGGCGCAACTGTCAATGACATTAAGAAGTGTCGAAGATTTACGATGAATGTTGTAATAATAATGATGGATACAGGTGCACCTGCAACATACAATCCACAAAAAATAAACTGAGCTGAGCCTGCATAAACAAAAACAGACAATAAGAAAATTTCTAATATTGATAAGTTAGATGTGATTCCTATAACTCCAAAAGCTAGTCCAATACTTATGTATCCGAGTAATGTTGGTATACAATCTCGTATTCCTTGAGAAAATGAATCTGTAGTCACTGTTTTCATTTCAGTTTGTGATACCAATTGAAATATCTCCTTTCAAAAATAGGGAGTATAATGTTCAAAATATTTGGTTTTATATTATAATAAATAGTGCCAAAGAATGTCTATGGAACCAATTGTAATTTTATCACGTTAATGTTATGTCGTACATAGATATAAAGTTATCCAATCATCAGATTTAGATTTAAAACATCATTGTGAGTTGAGGTGGTACCAATTGAGTGAATGGTTTACAGAAGAAAATATCCAATCATTGGCTTCAAGTTATCGTACACTCGGACCGCTAATTGGAATTTTGCTTCCTTTCTTGGAAGCATTATTACCCTTTTTGCCCCTTGTCGTCATCGTTGTAGCAAATGTTAGTTCTTATGGTTTATGGTTAGGTTTTTTCCTATCGTGGGTTGGAACTGTGCTTGGCTCGTATGTTGTCTTTTTAATTGTTAGAAAATTCGGAAGACATCCTAAGCTAAAGCGATTTATTGAAAGAGAAAATGTCCAAAAGCTCATAAAATTTGTCGATATGAGAGGCCTAAGTCCCTTATTTATTTTATTATGCTTTCCATTTACACCATCTGTCCTTGTGAATATTGTCGCTGGACTTTCTCACATAAAAAAAAAATATTATCTTTTTGTTATTTTAGCAGGGAAGTTTGTCATGGTTTTAAGTATTAGTGTGCTCGGATATGATATTGCTTCCTACTTTACAAATCCAATAAAGCTTCTATTCGTTGCGATTGGTATATTCCTTCTATGGATAATAAGTAAAACCGTGGAGAAACGATTAAATAAGAGAGTTGAAAAAGATTTAAAAGAAGCATCCTACCAGAAAAAGGCGAAGTAATATATTTGTTTCTATACATCATGCGGTTTACAATAAAGTGTTATGTAAATCGCTTTTTTGTATTCATAACAGCAAGTTATAAATATAGTAAAATAATATTATTAAAACTTAATCATATAGAAAAGACCTAAAAAGGGGGAGAGGAAATGTCTTTAAGAGTCATTAGTGGACGAGCGGGTGCAGGGAAAACAAGTACCATTCATAAGGAGATTGTAAAAGAGCTAAAGAAAGATCCACTTGGTGCACCGATTTATATCATTGTTCCAGACCAAATGTCCTTCTCAACAGAATATGACTTAACGAACAAATATGAAATCAGTGGTATTATGCGTGCCCAAGTAATGACATTTAAACGTCTTGCATGGTACATATTGCAGGAAACAGGTGGTATCGCTAGAGATAGAATAGACAAAATTGGTTACCAAATGTTAATACGAAGATTATTAATGGAAAATAAAGATAAATTCTCACTATTTCGTCAAGCTGCGGATAAGCGAGGATTTACAAATGAAGTAGTACAGTTAATAAAAGAATTCAGTCAATTTAATATCCAAAGTAATACTTTAAATGAAATTATCGCACAACTCGAAGAAAAACAAGCCCCACATACATTGCTTTCAAAAACAAAAGATTTGCAAATTATTTTACAAGAGTTAGAGCAGGAGCTTGGGGATACTTATGTAGACGGAGAAGCCTATTATCCAGTTTTGTTAGAGCAATTGAAAAACTCGCAAAAAGTTAAAGAGGCACATATTTATATTGATGGATTTACTCAATTTACGGTTCGTGAGTTTGAAATTATTAAACAGTTATTATTATTTGCTGAACGTGTCACGGTAGTGCTTCCACTCGAAGATGAGCACGACAAAGATGATGACCAAGCGTTATTTTTCCGTGGTGCTGTAATGTACGATAAATTAATGGAAGAAGCAAAAAATCTACAAGTCGATATTGAACCGCGGGAACATTTTTTTGGAAGCTATCGATATAACAATCTTGATTTAAAACATATAGAAGCGAATTTTCATGAGCCGATTTGGAACTCAAGAAAAGCACAAGGATTTGTTCGTATATTTGAAGGCGCAAATAGACGTGCAGAGGTTCACGCGATTGCCCGGGAAATATGTCGATTAGTGAAGGAGGAAAATGTACGTTATAAAGATATTGGGATTATGTATCGTCAAGCAGATGTTTATGACCCACTGATATTAACGACATTTTCTCAATACGATATTCCAGTATTTACAAACGAAAAGAAAACGATGTTACACCACCCTTTAATTGAATTTAGTCGTTCAATTCTTGAAGTAGTAACTTCAAAATGGCAGTATGAGCCAGTCTTTAGAAGTGTAAAGACGGATTTGTTTTTCCCATTGAAAAGTGATGTAAATGAAATGCGGGAAAAAGCTGACCGCTTCGAAAACTTTGTAATTGCACAAGGGATTTATGGGTATAGATGGTTTGAGAAATCAAGATGGTTGTACAAAAAATATAGGGGATTAGAGTTCTTAACAAATCGTCAAACGGATGAAGAATTATCAATCCAAAAAATTATTGACGAGATAAGGGATATGATCCGTGGACCACTTGAACAATTGCAGAACAAACTAGCAAATGCTGAAACAGGTCGTGAGATTGCAATTTGCCTTTATCAATTTATCGAAGAGTTACAAATTTATGAGAAACTTCAAGCGTTAAAGGATTCAGAACTTGGTCAACATCAGTTAAATGAAGCAAGTGAACATGATCAAGCTTGGAACAAATGGGTAAACGTTCTAGATCAGTTTGTCATCATGTTTGGCGATCAAAAAATGACCGTTGAAGAAGCTGCGAAAATCTTAGACGAGGGCTACGATACGTTAGAGTTTTCAAATATCCCGCCTGCAGTTGATGAAGTAAAAGTCGGGACAGTAGAATATTCTCGCTATGATAATATGAAAGTTGTATTTGTCATCGGTGTCAATGATGGTGTATATCCGATGCGTATGGACTATGAAGGTTTAATTACCGATACAGAACGTGGATGGTTTGCTGCTGTTGATACAGAGCTGTCACCTACATCGAAGCACCGACTATTACAAGAAGCATTTCTAATTTATCGTGCGTTTTCATCACCTACTGATCGGCTATATGTGACCTTTGCAAGCTCCGACGAGGAGAGTAAATCATTATTACCATCTTTATATGTTAATCGATTACACAAATTATTTGAGGTCGATGGACAAAAAACATTGCCTCATCAACGAATTTTAATTGACCCTATTGAAGAATTAGAACAGGATAATGTTCTTTCTTATATTAGACACCCACGGACATCTGTTGCGTATTTAATGATGCAACTGAGACAAGCCCAGTACACACATGAATTATCACCAGAGTGGGTAGCTTTAAAAAGATTTTATGAGCAAGATGCTAAGTGGAAAATCATGCTGGAAGCTGTCATGCGACCGTTAGAAAAGAAAAACGAAGCGGAAAATCTTACCCAAGACATTACAGATGAATTGTATGGAACAGATTTGAATTCAAGTGTTTCTCGTATTGAAAAGTTCTATAGCTGTCCATTTGCTCATTTTTCTACTTACGGTTTAGGGTTAGAAGAACGTGTTGAATATAAGTTAGAAACCTTTGCGATGGGGGATTTATTCCATGAGGCGTTAAAATGGATCTCCATGGAGACGAACAAACATAAGATTCATTGGAATAAACTATCCCGTGAACAGTGTACTCTTCTAGCAAGACAAGCTGTCGAACACATAGTACCTGTTTTCTCACACCAAATATTATTAAGTAGTGCCCGCTATCGATATATCCAACATAAGTTAATGCGCATTGTAGAAAAAACGATGATTGCTTTGTCTCATCAAGCGAAATCTTCAGGCTTTAAACCAATTGCGATTGAAGCATCATTTGGACCTGGGAAAGAGATGTTACCTCCTCTTGAAATTGACTTAGACGGTGGAAGAAAAATGCGATTGCGCGGACGAATTGACCGAATTGATAGTGCGGAAATTAACGAAAAATCCTATCTACGAGTGGTCGACTATAAATCTTCCAGCAGAGACTTAGATTTAAATGAAGTTTATCACGGCTTATCTCTACAATTATTAACGTATTTAAATGTTGCTGTAGATAATGCTAGCCATTGGATAGAAGGCATTGCACAACCAGCAGGAGTTTTGTATGTGCATGTTCACAATCCTCTACTAAAATTGGAAGAAGAATTGGACGAAGGTAAACTTGAAATTGAACGATTAAGACAATATCGAATGAAAGGATTGCTCTCAGAAGATCCAACTGCTCTTGTTTTAATGGATGAAGAATTAGAAGTATCAGGAAAGTCGATTATTGTTCCTGTTCAATTTAAAAATGATGGATCTGTTTACCAAAGAAATTCTCGTGTTGTTCAGCCATTAGATATGCAAAATTTACAACAATTTGTTCGAAAGAAACATCAAGAAGCTGGGAATGGAATTTTAAGTGGGGAAACTTCAATCCGCCCTTATAAATTAAAATCTAAAACGGCTTGCGATTTTTGCTCATTTAAATCAGTCTGTCAATTTGACGTTTCTGATAATATGCAAAAATATCATAAATTACAAACTGAAAAATCAGATGTTGTGGTGACCAAAATTAGTGAGGAGTTGAATAACGATGCGCGAGATTCCAACTAAAGGTCCAGATGTAACATGGACAGATGAACAATGGAAGGCAATTTGGGCTTCCGGTCAAGATACGCTTGTCTCAGCCGCGGCTGGTTCCGGTAAAACTGCAGTCCTAATCAATCGAATGATTGAAAAAGTAATAGACAAAGAAAATCCGATTGATGTTGACGAATTGCTTGTCGTGACTTTTACGAATGCATCTGCAGCAGAAATGCGACATCGTATGGCAGAAGCATTAGAAAAAGAAATTGCCAAAGACCCAAGTAATCAGCATTTAAGAAGACAGCTTAGTTTGGTGAATAAAGCACAAATCTCAACGCTACATTCATTCTGTTTAGCTATTGTCCGTCAATATGCTTATTTACTTAATATCGATCCGGGGTTCCGAATTGCTAATGAAGGAGAATCTTCATTAATAAAAGATGATGTTTTAGCAGAAGTTCTTGAAGAAGCCTATGACAACAAGGATGAAGATAAAGTAAATGCTATCTATCGTTTAGTAGATAGTTTTACATCTGATCGAGATGATCAAGAAATCGAAACATTAATTGATAAGCTATATCAAACTTCACTTGTACATCCAAAGCCTAATGAATGGTTACATTCATTATCAAAGCAGTACAAGTTAGAAGATGATGTCAAAATAGATGATTTACCTTATATAAGTCATGTGAAAAGTGCTATAAAATTCAGCCTCCAAGAAGCCTATTCTTATATAGAAGAAGTACGCGAACTTGCTTTATTGCCAGATGGACCTGCTCCATATGGTGAAACTGCTGAGTTAGACTTTGTGTTATTGCAGGAAGCTTTCAGACGATTAGAGAACAGTACATGGGAAGAATTGTATGAATACTTTCATTCGTTAAAGTGGGCGACGTTATCCCGAAAAAAACAAGATAGTGATCCTGAGTTAAAGAAATTGGCCAAGGATAAACGGGACCAAGCGAAAAAAGTAGTTTCTAAAATTAAAGACGATTTTTTCACTAGAACACCTTTAAGATTAATAGAAGAAATTCGTTTGATGGCACCTATGATTGAAACATTAGTTGAACTGACAGAAAACTACGGTAAGAAATTTAAAGATGCTAAATTAGAGCGCGGACTTTTAGATTTCTCAGACTTAGAACACTACGCTCTTGAAATTTTATCTGTTAATCAAAGTGGAAAATTACAACCATCTGATGTGGCAAATGATTTTCAAGCAAAGTTTAAGGAAGTTCTTGTAGATGAATATCAAGATACAAATATGCTTCAAGAAACAATTTTGAATTTAGTGAAGTCTGGTAAAGAAGCCGATGGAAATCTGTTTATGGTTGGAGATGTTAAACAATCAATTTATCGATTCCGTCTAGCGGAGCCTATGTTATTTTTAAACAAATATTTAACCTTTGAAGAAAAACCTGTTTCTGTTTCATCTGGTTTGAAAATAGATTTGAATGCTAACTTCCGAAGTCGAAAAGAAGTTTTACATGCAACAAATTTTGTATTTGAACAAATTATGGGACAATCAGTTGGTGAAATTGTTTATGACGAAAAAGCAGGCTTAAAACCAAGTGCGCCTTATGATGAAGTGGAAACCCCTGTTGAATTAGCAGTTTTATATGAGTATCAAGATAATGGGGAATCTGAAGAACTAGAAGATGAATTTAAAGCAGTTGATACAATTAGTGAAGAAGAAATTGCAAAATCTCAACAAGAAGCAAGATTTATTATTAAACGAATTAAAGAATTAATGGCAAGTGGAGCAACTGTTTATAATGCCAAAGAAAAAGATCCGGAAAAAAGAGTTCGTCCACTGCGGTATAGTGATATCGTTATTCTAATGCGATCAATGAATTGGTCTAGCGATTTGGTCGAAGAATTTAAAGCTGCTGGAATCCCACTTTATGCTGAATCCTCAAAAGGTTATTTTGAGGCGTTAGAAGTCATGGTTATGTTAAATGTTCTATCTGTTGTAGATAATCCATATCAAGATATACCTTTGGCTTCTGTCTTACGCTCACCATTTGTTGGATTAAAGGAAAATGAACTAGCACTTATTCGTTTAGCGAAGAAAAATGTGCCTTTCTATGAGGCTATGAAGACGTTTGTCAAAGAAGAACGCTCGGGCATTTCATACACGACTGCAGAGAAACTCCATGTGTTCCTACAGAACCTTGAAGTATGGAGAGATATGGCAAGAAGAGGGTCACTAGCAGATTTAATATGGAAGATTTATAGTGACACCAACTATTATGAAATGGCAGGGGCTATGGCAAATGGCAAACAGCGCCAGGCCAATTTAAGAACATTGCATGATCGTGCGTTAATGTATGAAAAAACATCATTCCGAGGATTGTTCCGATTTTTACGCTTTATCAATCGAATGAAGTCTAGGGGAGATGATTTAGGTGTAGCAAAATCAATTGGTGAGAAAGATGACGTTGTTCGATTAGTCACGATCCACTCATCGAAAGGACTAGAGTTTCCTGTTGTATTTGTTGCAGGACTTGGACGAGAATTCAATCAAAAAGACTTCTCTAACTCCTATTTGTTCGACCAAAAATATGGTTTTGCTGTAAAAGCTATAGATCCAGAAAACAGGATTATGTATACATCTCTACCTTTTTTAGCGATGAAGGAAAAGAAGATTTTAGAGATGAAAGCGGAAGAAATGCGTATTTTATATGTCGCTATGACCCGTGCAAAAGAACGCCTAATTTTAGTTGGATCAGTTAAGGATTATGAGAAAACTTTCGCAAAATGGTGTGAAGCAGGTCATTCATCAAGCGCAATGCTTCCAGAGTATGTAAGAGCACGAGCAAAAACTTACCTAGATTGGATCGGTCCAGCTATTGCAAGACATGAATGCTTCTCATCATACTATGACCATTCTTTTTCGCCAGTGCAACATCCATCTTTATGGAAAATATCAGCTATTTCAAATGAAACATTCTCAAATAGTAACAATTGGAATGTTGAAGACGAAAAGGAAGGACAAGTTTTACATGAAGTAGATGAAACCTTGTATGAAGAAATCAATAAAAGATTTACTGCAAACTATCCGTTCCAACAGTCAATCACAAAAAAATCTAAAACAAGTGTTACAGAAATTAAGCGAATCGAAAATCTGCAACGTTTAGAAGAACAAGATGAAATGGAATTCTTGGAGCACCGAACATTTAAATCTGTCGCAAAGAGACCTGTGTTCCTCCATCAAGAAGGATTGACTAGTACAGAAATAGGTACTGCTGTTCATACAGTTATGCAACATGCCCCTAAGGAAGGGTTTGACTCAATTGAAAAGATCAATGAGTACTTGCAAAATCTAGTCAATCGACAACTGTTAACAGAAGAAGAAATGAAAGAAGTTGATTGTGAAAAGGTTATGCAGTTTTTTGAGTCAGCTATCGGGAAACGTTTTATCCATGCTAAAAAAATCTATCGAGAATTACCATTTACATTAAGTAGAACGGATGTAGATGGAGACCGACAGATTATACAAGGGATTATCGACTGTTTATTCTTGGATGAAAATGACAGATGGATCTTACTGGACTATAAAACAGATAAAATTTTACCACGTTTTGCAGAGGAACCTCTACTTACGAAAGAAATGACTGAACGTTATGGTGTTCAACTCAGAATTTATAGTGAAGCTGTAAAAGCTGTTTTAGGATTTGATGTTGATGAAAAAGTTGTTTATTTGTACAACGCAGTAAAGGATATACAACTGTAAATTAGGATGAGAGGATGGGAGGTTTCTATAATAAACATCCTCTCCCAAACCAATTCGACGGTCATTATAAGTCGGTATCGTCAAAATATGATTGTTAGAAAGGGGTCGAATTGTGGATTTTAAACCAACTACATTAAATGAGCGAATCGATTCATTAGATATAATAAGAGGCTTTAGTTTATTAGGAATTTTACTTGTTAACATGTTTGGGTTCTATTTGCCAATGCCACATATTGACTTGCAAGACTGGTTTAGAGAAGCTATGGATATTATTTGGCTTCAAACATTGGATATCTATGTTCAAAGTAGTTTCTATCCATTGTTTTCAATGTTGTTTGGATATGGTATTGCTATGCAATATGTAAAAGCAGAGAATACAGGTATTCGGTTCTATTCATTTGCAAGAAAAAGAATGATTATTCTATTTGTTTTAGGAATGATTCATGCCCTCTTTATTTGGTGGGGCGATATTTTGGCAATGTATGCATTTTGTGGTGTTTTTCTACTATTATTTATTCCTTTTAGTCCTAAAATGATTCTTACGTTTGGATTAGTGATTTTCGGATTAATGCACTTTTTAATTTTAAGTGTTTATGGTATGGCTGGAATAGCAAATAAAGTTTACGAAGCGATGTCAGTTGATATTGTAATGGTTGAAAATGCTATTACTGCTTACGGAATTGGAAACTGGTTTGATGCATTTAATCAGAGATTGAATGATCTATCTGTTCAAATGAACCCAGCAATGTGGCTATCAGCTTTATTCACAATTCTTCCGTATATGTTAATAGGGGCTGCCTTGGCAAAATGGCGTTTAATTGAAAGGGCAAAAAATTTAATAGGCTTATGGATCACACTGGCTGTTGTAGGAATGGGTCTAGGGTTATTTATTAAAAGCGCGCCATATATATTTGAAAGAACTTATTTACTTGAATATTTAAAAGTTTATATAGGCGGACCAATTTTATCATTAGGGTATATGGCATTAATTGTTTGTATTTGCATGTTACCACTATTACCAAAGATTTTGCGTCCTATTGGACAAGTTGGGCGGATGTCATTAACTATTTATATTATGCAATCTATCATTTGTTCGATTATTTTTTATGACTTTGGTTTTGGTTTATATGGTCGTGTAACTGTACAAATGGGTGTCCTAATTGCCATAGCTATTTTTATAGTACAGATTATATTTGCTCTTACTTGGTTCATGAAATTTAAACAAGGACCGCTTGAAGCAGTAGTAAAGAAAATAAATTATCAGAAAACATTTTAAAAATAGTAGGCAAATTGAAAATGTTTGATGTATGATGGAATCAAATTTATTGAGCAGTTTAATCAATAAATTATTTACAAATTGCATGATAGAAAAGGAAATGTTATTAATCTAATAATATTATTACTATTCTTCACGCAGTATTAACTATAAGGAGCGCATTTAAAATGAAGATTTTATCTTTTAAATTAAATGGTGAAGTTAAATTTGGACCGAAAGTTAAGAAAGAAGATGCAGTGTGGGATGTATTAAAAATCCAACAAGATTTGAAAGTTTTCCCTTCTTTTCCATCAGATATTATCGGCGGAATCGCTATAGGCTTTGATTTTGTTGAGAAAATTAGACAACTAATTGAAGCTGCTAAGGAGTCAGGTGTAGAGAATCAATATAAATATGACTTTTCTTCCATCGAATGGTTATCACCAATTCCAAGAACGCCAAAAAACGTTATTTGTATCGGTAAAAATTACAATGAACATGCAAAAGAAATGGGTGCAAAAGAAGCACCGAAAAACTTAGTCGTGTTTACAAAAGCTCCAACTTCCATCGCTGCAGACCAACAAGTATTACCTATTCATGCAAACAAAACAAATGCATTGGATTATGAAGGTGAACTTGCTGTTGTCATTGGAAAGTCAGGGAAGGATATTCCTAAAAACCAAGCAATTGACTACATATTTGGCTATACGATTGCAAATGACATTACAGCTCGTGACCTTCAAGAACGTCATATTCAGTTTTTCTTAGGAAAATCTTTAGATGGCTCTTGTCCTATGGGTCCATATCTAGTAACAAAAGATGAAATTCCTAATCCACAAAATCTAACTGTAGTAACAAAAGTTAATGGTGAAATACGTCAAAACGGTTCAACAAAAGACATGATGTTCTCTGTGGAAGATCTAATTTCAATACTATCTCAATATGTAACATTAGAACCTGGTGATGTTATTTTAACAGGTACTCCTGCTGGTGTTGGGAAAGGTATGAATCCACCAACTTTCTTACGAGCTGGTGATGAAGTGAAGATTTCTATCGAGGGAATTGGTACTTTAGTAAACCGCTTTGAATAGCATAACTTTTATATAATATAGACAAACTATTATATTTGAATCCCTAACTTGAGTCTGGTAGGATATGAATGATATGACAATAAAGGTGGGGAAACAATGAGTTTTTTAACTGACTCAACACATTTACACATTGCTACATGGGTTATTGCAATCGTATTATTTTTAGTTGCAGCACTAGCATCTAGTTCAAAAGCGATTCACATGGTTTTACGATTATTCTATATTTTAATTATTATTACTGGTGGCGCACTGTTCTATAAAACAATGAGTTATGGTATGGGTATGGAATATGGTATCAAGTTCCTTTTAGGAATCTTAACGATTGGTATGATGGAAATGGTACTTGTTCGTAAATCAAAAGATAAGCCAACAATGATATTCTGGATTTTATTTGCTGTATTCTTATTTGCAACTTTATTCTATGGATTTAAATTACCAATGGGTGCGAAATTATTTTAATTATCTGCGCAAAGTACTATGTACTTTGCGTTTTTTTTTATGTTTTGGGTGCGATTTCTTGGGTTAAAGAGTAGCCAATAATCTTGAGTTAGGGTGGATGATGAAGGACATTTGGAAGTAGAAACGCAGTTAAAATGTCGTTCATGAGGGTGATGAAAGACATTTGGAAGTAGAAACGTAGTTAAAATGTCGTTCATGAGGGTGATGAAAGACATTTGGAAGTAGAAACGCAGTTAAAATGTCGTTCATAAGGGTGATGAAAGACATTTGGAAGAAGAAATCCAGTTAAAATGTCATTCATTAGGGTGATTAAGGACATTTGGAAGAAGAAATCCAGTTGAAATGTCGTTCATCAGGGTGCTGAAGAACATTTGGAAGTAGAAACTCAGTTAAAATGTCATTCATGAATGTGATTAGGGAAAATTGGGACTAAAAATCAACATGAAATGTCTTTGATCTCGCTTCTCAAGGACATTTCCGAATGAAAATCATGGTGAAATGTCTTTGATCCCGCCTCTCAAGGACATATCCGACTGAAAACCATGGTGAAATGTCTTTGATCCCGCCTCTCAAGGACATTTCCGAATGAAAATCATGGTGAAATGTCTTTGATACGACCTCTCAAGGACATATCCGACTGAAAACCATGGTGAAATGTCCTTGATACGACCTCTCAAGGACATTTCCAACTGAAAAAATGTCTTTGATCCCGCTTCTCAAGAACATTTCCGAACGAAAATGAAGTTGAAAAGTCTTTGATGCCACATCTCAAGTACATATCCGAGGCGAAATTAAAGATGAGATGTCCTCCACCAGTATTGTTAATCAGTCAACCATTTGTCACCTTTTCGTCGCAATTGTTTTTGCAAATGCTCAATTTATTTGGAAATAATAGCACTTTAACTATATTGTTTGGTAAAATTACGATGGATTTAATATTGTTCAGAAATTATATAAAAAAGTGTCGAGCAATATTTGATAGGAGATGGATATTCTTGAAGATTACAAAATGGATTAGTACCATTGCGGCGACTGTACTTGCAGCCTCTTTATCAGTTGCACCAATAGTGAGTGCAGAGGAAACAAGAACAATTGCAGATGAAAGTATATATGATTTATTAGTCGATCGTTATTTCAATGGCACAAGTGCAAACGATCTAGATTCAAACTCACAAGACCCAACGTACTTTACAGGTGGAGATTTTGTGGGGATCATACAACAACTTTCCCAAATTACTAAAATGGGCTTTACTGTCGTTTCTTTAGGATCTGTTTTCCCAACAGAACAATATGATGGTTCCCTTGTGACAACTTATACAGGATTTGAACCACGATTTGGTACAGAAGAAGAATTTAAAACATTAGTTTCAACACTAAACAACAATAAGATTAAAACGATGATTGACTTCCCAATATCTTTTGTGAGTGAAAACCATGAGTGGGCTCAAGACCCATCAAAAGCAAACTGGGTTCTAGAAACTTCAGATGGACAAGCAAAATGGGATTTATCGAATGTAGATGTGCAACAAGCATTACTAAAATCAGTTGTTGAATTTGCCTCTACTTACGATATTGGTGGGGTAAGATTAACCAATTTAGATGGAGCTAACACTGATTTCATCAATGAATTAATTGCGGCTATAAAAGAAGTGAATCCTTCTATTTATGTCATCTCTAACGAACAAAGCGATGCTGATTTTGATGCTAGTTACTTTGATGACACGTATCAAATTTACCGTTCAATTTATAAAAATGTTGACCAAGATTCCTCACAACAATTAAAAAATTTAGAGGCATTTATGAATGGAGAAGGACAACCTACACAACTTATGGTTGACCATACAAACTCAGATCGCTTCATTATGGATGTAGAAGCGCACCCACCAACAAGGGTAAAACTATCTATAGCGTCAACTTTACTTTTACCAGGGCTTCCAGTAATGCAATATGGTACAGAAATTGCAATGAATGGTGAAGCTGGTCCGGAATCGCATCAAATCTACAATTTTAAAACTGATTCAGAGTTGGTTGACTATATTAAAAATGTTCAAACGTTAAGAAATAGTTCTGACACGTTGCGAAACGGAGAATTTAAATTAATAGAAAATGAAAATGGTCTATTAACTTTTATGCGATCTTCTGACACTGAAAAATGGATTGTAGTTATTAATAATACCGGTATGACACAAAGAATTGATATATCAGGTGATTTGGTTGGAGAGGGCAAGGAACTTCAGGGAATGCTTGAATCAGAGCTTGTCCGTGTAAATGATGAAGGTACATATCCAATCGTACTGGACAGAGAAATCGTAGAGATTTTTCAGGTAATTGATGAGAGAGGTATTAATGTTGCATATCTAGCTGCTTTAGGCCTAGTATATATAATTTTTATTGCTTTTATTGTTGCAATTATGAGAAAAGCTAAACGAAATAAAACAGCAAATAATAAATAAATGAATTTCATTAAAAGAGCTACCTAAATTGATTTTTCTCTTTAGGAAGCTCTTTTTTTGTAATTTTATGCTTTACTACACTAGCGCAATAAACATAGATTTGACAAGGGAAATTTAAACAAGGTACTCTCTTAAAATATTAAATTTCATACAAAAAAATGTGAATTTAATAATAAATTAGAACGAGACATATAATTAATTGTAATCATATTTATGTAAAGTTTTGGTAATATTTGTGTCGAATTCTGTCGAATTTACGAAAATTTTAAAAATTCTCGTAATTTACATTGACAAGAAGTAAATTTCTTGAATATAATTTTTATAAATTTAAAAGATTTGTAAAATTTAAATAATAGTTTGGAAGGAGGAGTATTTTTTGAAGACAACTGATGAGCTGTTGAGAATTAAGAACTTACATACTGGGTTTCGTATTAAAGATACATACTTCGATGCAGTCGACAATGTTTCTTTATCACTTCGCAAAAATGAAATTCTCGCAATCGTAGGTGAGTCTGGTTGTGGAAAAAGTACGTTAGCAACATCAATCATTGGATTGCTTGATCGAAACAAAACGCGTATTCAAGGAGAAATACTATACAAAAATAAAAATTTAGCAGAAATGACAGAGGAAGAACTAAACGATGTTCGTGGTTTAGATATCAGTATGATTTTCCAAGACCCTTTATCTGCATTAAATCCACTAATGAGAATTGGAGATCAAATTGAAGAAAGTTTGATTTATCATACAAAGTTAACGAAAGAACAAAGAAAAGAACGTGTACTTGAGCTGTTAAATCAAGTGGGGATTAATAATCCTGAACGTGTAGCTCGTCAATTCCCACACCAATTATCTGGTGGGATGAGACAGAGGGTAATAATAGCCATTGCAATCTCTTGTAAACCGCAAATTATCATTGCGGATGAACCAACTACTGCTCTTGATGTAACGATTCAAGCTCAAATTCTGGATTTATTAATTGACTTACAAAACGAAACAGGTGCTGGAATTATATTAATCACTCACGATTTAGGTGTTGTAGCTGAAATAGCGGATCGTGTAGCTGTAATGTATGCAGGGGAAATAATTGAAGTAGCTCCAGTTGAAGAACTGTTCAGTAATCCAAAACATCCATATACAAGATCTTTATTTAATTCCATTCCACAAATGAGTCAGGAGAATACTCGATTAAATGTAATTGAAGGAATTGTACCTTCTCTGACGAACCTACCAAGAGAAGGATGTCGTTTTTCTTCAAGGATTTCTTGGATACCTGAAGAAGCGCATGAGGATAACCCTACTTTACATGAAATTTCACCAGGTCATTTCGTAAGATGTACTTGTTGGAAACATTTCCATTTCAAGAGTGATATAGGGGGTAGCCATCATGTTTATGCAGATTGATAATTTAAAAGTACATTATCCAGTACGTGGTGGATTTTTTAATAGAGTAATAGACCATGTACATGCAGTTGATGGAATCAGTATGGAGTTTGAAAAAGGAAAGGCTTACGGGCTTGTTGGTGAATCTGGATGTGGAAAGTCAACAACTGGTAAATCTATTATTGGACTAGAAAAAATAACTTCTGGAAAAATCATATATGAAGGTGAAGATGTAACAAACAAACGCCGTGATCGAAAATCGGCATATAACCGAGATATTCAGATGATATTCCAAGATTCCCATTCTGCTATGAATCCAAGAAAGCGTGTTCAAGATATTTTAGCAGAGCCGATTCGTAATTTTTTAAGCTTATCTCCACAAGAAGAACGAAAAAGAATAAACGAACTTCTTGCAATCGTTGGGATGCCAGAGGATGCAAAGTTAAAATATCCACATGAATTCTCGGGTGGACAAAAACAACGCCTTGGAATTGCTAGGGCAATTGCAACAAATCCAAAAGTAATTATTGCTGATGAGCCAGTGTCAGCACTTGACTTATCAGTACAGGCACAAGTTTTAAACTTTATGAAAGACATTCAAAATGAGTACGGCTTAACTTACTTATTTATCTCTCACGATTTGGGCGTTGTAAAGCATATGTGTGAGCATATTTCAATAATGTATAAGGGACGCTTTGTTGAAACTGGAAATACGAAGGAAATCTTTGAAAACCCACAGCATATTTACACAAAACGTTTACTTTCAGCTATTCCAGAAGTATCACCAATAGGAAGAATAGAGCGTAAGCGTGAACGAGTGAATGTAGAAACTCATTATCAAAAAGAGCATAATCTATCATTCGACGAAAAAGGACGAGTATTTGATTTAGTACCAGTTACTGAAACACATTTTGTAGCAGCATCTCCGACTATAAAGGAGGTCATCTAATATGTGGAAAACAGTTGTTAGACGAGTAGTAATTATGATTCCACAATTATTTGTTCTGAGCTTACTAGTTTTTATATTAGCTCAATTTATGCCAGGTGATCCTTATTCAGGGGCAATTACACCTGAGACAGACCCTGCTAGAATTGAAGAACTTCGTGAAAAGGCAGGGCTTAACGATCCTTGGTACGAACAATATGTAAGATGGGTAGGAAATTTGGTTCAAGGTGAACTAGGTAAAAGTTATACTTTTCAACGTAGTGTGGGAGACCTAATTGGGGAAAAAGCAACAAATACACTTTGGTTATCATTATTAAGTGTGATTTTATTATATTCAATTGCAATACCTTTAGGAATATTGGCAGGTCGATATAATAACTCAAAACTAGATAAGTCAATTGTACTGTATAGTTTTATATCATATGCAATTCCTACATTCGTATTAGGTTTATTATTCTTATATCTATTTGGGTATACATTACGCTGGTTCCCAACAGTTGGTAGTGTAAGTGTAGGGCTAGATCCAGGTACTCTAGCTTGGTATTGGGATAAAATTTATCATTTAATTTTACCTGCATCTACATTTGCAGTATTAGGTACTACTGGGGTTATTCAATATTTACGTTCTGAAATCATAGATGCAAAATCATTGGATTATGTTAGAACGGCTAGAAGTAAAGGTATTCCTATGAGAAAAGTGTATTCAAAACATATTTTCAGAAACTCTTTACTTCCAATTGCAGCATTTTTAGGCTTTACAATTACTGGATTACTAGGTGGTTCAATCATTATTGAAACAATATTTGGATATCCTGGAATGGGTCAATTGTTTATAAACGCCATTCTTTCAAGAGATTATAGTGTCATTACAGCACTTGTAATGTTATATGGCTTCTTAGCGCTATTAGGTAGTCTCTTATCCGATATTATTATGAGCATCGTTGACCCACGGATAAGAATTGAATAGACACTTATATGAGTTAAGGAGGGAGAATTAATGGTTAGTGTTTCAAATGATAAAAATTCCAATATTGCAAGTTCTCCACCAACAGGATTCCAGGTAATTTTCCGAGAGTTTATTAAAGACAAACTTGCATTAGTTTCCCTTATTGGGATTATTCTAGTTACTGCTTACGTATTTATCATGGCTTATCTTTTCATAAACGTCGATGAAATTATGCGAGTTAGTTTACGAGATAAGTATGCTGCGCCAGGAGAGAAATTTCTGTTAGGGGCGGACCAAGGGGGTCGAGATATTTTTGGCCAACTAGTCATTGGTGCTAAAAACTCTCTAGAAATCGCGATTGGCGTTACTATTATTACAAGTATTTTCGGGATTATTGTTGGTTTAATTTGTGGGTATTTTGGTGGCTGGATTGACAATATTATTATGAGAATTATAGACTTCTTCATCACAATACCATCTTTAATGTTAATCATTGTTTTTGTTACGATTATTCCTAAATATTCACAATATGATCTTGTATTGATAATAAGTTTATTCGCATGGCCGGGTATTGCGAGGTTAGTCCGATCAAAGGCGCTAAGTGAGGGTAAACGAGATTATGTAAATGCATCTAAAACTCTTGGAACAAATGATTTTATTATCATTTTCCGAGAAATTATGCCCAACTTAAGTTCGATTCTAATTGTTGAAACGACATTAAATTTTGCTGGAAATATAGGGATCGAAACTGTTTTATCTTACTTAGGGTTTGGGTTACCACCATCTACACCATCTTTAGGAACATTAGTTAGTTATGCGAATAACCCTCTAATACTTCAACAATATTGGTGGTGTTGGCTACCAGCTGCATTATTTATTTTGATCATGATGTTAGCAATTAACTTCGTTGGTCAAGCATTTAGACGTGCGGCAGATGCAAGACAGCGTTTAGGTTAAAGTAAATTTGGAAGAAAAAAGGTATTTGGTACCATCATATTTATCGAAATGGTAAATATGTTTAGATATAGTTGGGAATTTTGGTACAAATCCCAACGTTATACACAAAAGGAGGATTATAATGAAGAAACAACGTTGGTCTCTATTAGCGTTATTATTCGCTCTTGTATTAGCTTTAGCAGCTTGTAGCGGTGGTAACACAGAAAAACCTGCAGACACTACAGAGAAACCTGCAGACTCAGAAACAACAACAGAAACAACAGAAACTCCTGAAGAAACGGATACTGCTTCAGATGCACTATTTGATTTAGCAGTTACACATGACGGAGATGCTATTAGTGGCGGAATGCTGAAAGTAGCTATGGTAAAAGATGAGCCATTTGCAGGTATCTTCTTAGCTGAGTTATATGAAGATGCTTATGATGCTGATATTATGGCATATGCTTCTAACTCATTATTCGAAGCTGATGGTAACTTCATGCTTTCTGATGAAGGTATTGCTACGTTAGAAGTTGACCAAGATAACAACAAAGTATTAGTTAAAATCCGTGAAGGCGTAAAATGGTCTGATGGAAACCCATTAACAATCGAAGACGTTATGCTTCCATACTTAATTATTGGTCATAAAGACTACACAGGTGTACGTTACGATACTCAATTCAAAAACATCATTGGTGCTGAAGAGTATAACGCTGGTACAGCTGATACAATTTCAGGTTTAAAGAAACTTGATGAAACTACTTTAGAAATTAGCTTCAAAACATTATCACCATCGATCTTCTATGGTGGAGATGGTCTATGGACTTATGCAGCTCCAGCTCACCAAATTGGTGACATTCCAGTTGCTGAGTTAGTTGAAAATGATGCAGTACGTAAAAACCCAGTTACTTTAGGTGCATTTAAATTCGATAAAATCGTACCAGGTGAATCAGTACAATTCGTGAAAAACGAACACTACTGGAAAGGTGAGCCTAAACTTGATGGCGTAATCGTTCAAGTTGTACCATCTAGCTCAATTTCAGTTGCGATTGGTTCTGGTGAATATGATATCGTATCATCATTCAACGCAACAAAAATGCCAGAAATTGAAAACTATGAAAATATTACAATTCTTGGCCGTCCAGAGCTTTACTACTCTTATTTAGGTTTCAAAGTTGGTAAATACGACTATGAAAATAGCAAAGTAGTAACTGACTTCGAAGGTTCAAAAATGGGTGACGTTAAATTACGTCAAGCTTTAGGTTATGCTTTAGATATTGAAGCAGTATCTGAAATTTACTATAACAACTTACGTGAACGTGCAAACTCTTTAATTCCACCAGTATTTGAGTCATTCTACAATGCTGAATTAAAAGGATACACTTATGATCCAGATAAAGCTATGTCTATCTTAGACGAAGCTGGTTATGTAGACGTTGATGGTGACGGTTTACGTGAAGATCCAAATGGTGAAAAATTAGAAATTAGACTTGCTGCAATGTCAGGTGACGCTACACAAGAAGATATTATTTCTTACTACTTACAAAACTGGAAAGATGTTGGCTTAAACGTAACTTTAACTACAGGTCGTTTAATCGAGTTCAACTCATTCTATGACAAAGTTCAAGCTGACGATCCAGAAATCGATATCTTTATGGGTGCATGGGGTACAGGTACTAACCCATCTCCATCAGGATTATACGGTGCAGCTGACCAATACAACTTCAGCCGTTACACTTCTGACGAGTTAGAAGGATATGTAGTTGGTATTGACTCACCACAAGCATTCGATGCTGAGTGGCGTGCAGAGCAATTCAAAGCATTCCAAGAGCATATCGAAGAAATGGCAACAACAATTCCAATGCAATTCCGTTATGAAATCGTTCCAGTTAACAAACGTGTGAAAAACTATAGCATTGACTATTCAGAGCCAACTGAATTACATGAAATTGAGTTAGTTTCTGAAAACCCAGTTAAATAATAGTTATTAAAAGATTAAGAGACTGTCTAGAAAGGTAACCTTTCATGACAGTCTCTTTTTTGTAATTATATATTGGTATTTTCAATTTTAGTTAATATATTTAAAACTGTTGAACTAAAAAGCGTCTAAAATGATTTAGACGCTTTTTAACACGATATTATTGTGGATTGTAGTCTTTATCCGTAAAGAAGATTGCAATCGTTCCTGGACCAGCGTGGGCCCCAATTACAGCCCCAATTAAAGTAATGTCAAATGATTTGGGATTTAATTTCACTGATATTAAAGATTTCACTTCTTCTGCAAACTCTAAATCATCGCCGTGGCTGATTCCAACTGTTTTGTTGGAGAAGTCTCCGCCTCGTTCTACCATTATGTCTATAATTCGCTGAATGGCCTTTTTACGTCCACGAATTTTTTCAAGTGGAATCAACTTTCCATCTTCAACATGCAATATTGGTTTAATACTTAGTAATCCACCAATAAATGCACTTGATTTTGAAATACGACCGCCTGCAGCTAGATAATCAAGTTTTTCTACTGTAAACAGTTGAGTCATATGGCTTGCTATTGTTTCGGTACGTGATGTCAGTTCATCTAAACTTAAGCCGCTATTTCTAAGTGCTACAGCTTCTTTAACGACCAATCCATATCCTAGAGAAGCGCATTTTGTATCTACAATTTTTAAATTGAAATTAGGATACTGTTCTTTCAATTGAGTAGCGATCATGACTGCTGTGTTATAAGTTCCAGATAAATTGGAAGAAAATGCAATATAGATACCTTCTTCATTATTTTTAGCTAATTGTTCAAATGCAACTAAAAATTCTTCAGGTGATACTTGAGAAGTTTTCGGTACAGCCCCTTGACGCATAGCATCGTATACTTCTTTAGGATCGATATCTTGATATTCAGCGTCATTTAAATGTACACGAAGTGTAAATAGTTCTACATTATTTTCTTCCAAAAACTCTTTTGGTAAATCACAAGCACTGTCTGCAAATATTTTCATTTATTTTCCCCCTTACTATTACAATCATTTGTAAATCTATTATTTGAGATTCTAGGATGATTTATTTAATAGTAATTCTATTATTTACCACAATCGGTTTTATTTCAATTTTAATCGTTCAATTAATATTTTCGCTATTCCATCCTCGTTATTGCTTAAGGTGATTTCATTTGCGATGCTTTTTAATTGGTCAATTCCGTTTGACATCGCAACGCCAATCCCAGCATAATCTATCATTTCTAAATCATTATCTTCATCACCGAAGGCAATAATTCGGTCTCTTGGGATACCCATTTCTTTTGCTACATGAGAGATTCCAACAGCCTTATTTAAGCCTTTTCTTACGATTTCAATAATGTGAAAAGGCGCACCCCATCGTCTATGGTCAATTAGTTCAGCGTGTACATCTTCTAAATGCCTTCTAATTGTTGGTACATTTTCCTCTGTTGCATGTATTAATAAACTGGTTGGGTCTTCATTTAAATTTCCTCTAAGGTTACCAATTAACACATTTGGGTCGCCCATGTTAAATATATCCATAAAAGTTTTATCTTCTGCATGGATATATACATCATCCATAACCTCTGCAATTAGGTTTTGATATTGATATTTATCAACTGAATCAACTACGTCATATACAACACTTAGATCCATAGGGGAATGTTTTATTTGCCATGAGCGATTTTTAGGGTGGTGTACAAGAGCACCGTTAAAATTAACAATCGGTGTTGTTAACATTAATTCTTCATAATAGAGAGAGCTTGCTCTAAATGGTCTTCCTGTTGCAATCATTACCTGATGGCCAGCTTCTTTTGCTTTCATTAAAGTTTGTTTCGTTTTTTCTGAAATTGTCTTTTGATCTGTTAATAATGTACCGTCTAAGTCTAAAACAATTAAATGTCTTTCCATAAAGGAAAACTCCTTTCTCTTACATGAATATATTTTATGTCGAAATGGAATTTACAGTCAAAGTATTGAGCTGTAACAGTATATTTTTTAGTATATTGGACAGATATATTATGCACGTCTTGAATATAATATTACTATTAACAGATTGAAAAAGTTCAGGAACTTTGAAAATGATTATCAATTAATGTATATTTTAATTAGAGACAAATTAATGTGTGATGAAAGGGGAAACAATCATGGCAGTAAGTGAAGAAATGCAAGAGAGTATTTTAGGTGCATTAGAAAATGTAATTGACCCTGAGTTAGGAATCGATATTGTAAACTTAGGTTTAGTATATAAAGTAGATTTAGATGAGGAAGGTACTTGTACCGTTACTATGACACTTACTTCAATGGGTTGTCCTTTAGGTCCAGTGATTGTAGATCAGGTAAATACTGCATTGAGCGAACTTCCAGAGATTAAAAAAGTGGATGTTAATATCGTTTGGCAACCTGTTTGGAATAAGGATATGATGTCAAGATATGCAAAAATGGCTTTAGGCATTCGATAAAAATCGATTTTTTATTAATTCGAAGTAATTTCGAATTATAAGTTAACTATTAAAAAATGCTAAATCTACTAAAAAACCGTCTCAATTAAACTGAGACGGTTTTTTTAATCAATTCTACAAATTGAAGAAGGACAGTTTTCACAGCAAATTTCATCTTTTAAAAATTGCAAATCGTTTATAGTTATAAAACCTTTATCTAATGTAATAATCTTTTGTTTCCGTAATTCGTTTAACATCCGATTGATCATTTCGCGACTCGTTGAACAAAGGTTGGCGATTTCGGTATTCGTTAAGTTGAAATTTATATAAACTACATTATCAGTAATTGTTTCACCATAAGTGTTTGATAATCGAATGAGCGTAGAGTATAAAGCTCCTTTTTTACCATTCATTACTAAATCGCGAATTAAACTTTGATTTTTAATATTTTCGTTTTGTAGCCATTTTAAATACTCAATCAAGAGTGCTGGTTGTTCTGTTAATAACAATTCTAGTGCGCTTTTACTTAGTAGATATACTTCCGAGCCAGTTAAAGCTATTGCTGATGTGGAGTGGATAATTTCCTTATTAAATAACGTAGTCTCACCTAAAATACTGCCTCGACCGCAAATACGAAGAGTTAACTCTTTACCCATTTCAGATTCTTTACTAATTTGGATTTTTCCGTGTTTTACTAAATATATATCATCGGCTGTTTCGCCTTCTTGAAAAATCTGAATTCCTTTATCAAACTTCAATAGCTGCCCGTGTTCTTCAAATAGAGTATGGAAATTCATTGATGATGTATGATTTAATACCACCAAATGCATCACTTCCTTAAAAAGTTTAAGTGTAGATATTAATAATACATTGGAAATGTAAATATTAAATAGACTCCATGTAAAATATATATTTAAAATACTTCATTTAAATAATAACATACTCCAGTTAATTTCAATTGTGAAATTTTTGGGAGTATTTTTTGCAAATCTTTACAAATCATCTTATAATAAAAATGGTCAATAAAGGTCAAACTATTTAAATAACATAAACTGTTGAGGTGAAAATAATGCAATTTCAACAACAAGATGATCGTAATCCTTTAGAAAAATTCGGGCGGAACTTAATTGATGAAGTAAAAAATGGGAAAATGGATCCTGTCATTGGACGGGATGAAGAAATTCGTAATGTTATTCGTATATTATCACGAAAAACGAAAAATAATCCTGTTCTAATTGGTGAACCTGGCGTAGGGAAAACAGCGATCGTTGAAGGGTTAGCCCAACGAATCGTACGAAAAGATGTACCAGAGGGGCTAAAGGATTGCGTGCTCTATGAATTAGATATGAGTGCATTGATTGCTGGTGCAAGCTATCGTGGGCAATTTGAGGAACGTTTAAAAGGTGTATTAAAAGAAGTAAAAGAAGCAGAGGGGCGCATCATTTTATTTATCGATGAGATTCACACTATTGTCGGTGCGGGTAAATCAGATGGGGCAATGGATGCAGGGAATATGTTGAAACCGATGTTGGCTCGTGGTGAATTGCACTGTATAGGAGCTACAACATTGGATGAATATCGTCTGTATATTGAAAAAGATCCTGCATTAGAACGAAGATTCCAGCAAGTTTTAGTTCGTGAACCTTCAATTGAAGATACTGTCTCAATACTACGTGGATTAAAAGAGCGTTTTGAATTACATCATGGAGTTCGTATACATGACCGTGCAATTATTGCAGCAAGTGAATTGTCTAATCGTTATATTACTGATCGCTTTTTACCTGATAAAGCGATTGACTTAATCGATGAAGCGTGTGCTATGATCCGTACAGAAATCGATTCAATGCCTCAGGAATTAGATACAGTGACAAGACGTGTCATGCAATTAGAAATCGAAGAACAAGCTTTAACGAAGGAAAAGGATGAAGCGAGCAAAAAACGTTTAGACACATTAAAAGAAGAATTACTATCTTTAAAAAAATCTCATGAAAAAATGAAACAGCAGTGGGACGAGGAAAAACAAGGGTTACAAATGATTCAACAAAAACGGGAGCAACTCAATCGTTTTAGACGCGAATTAGAAGATGCTGAGAGTAAGTATGATTTAAATAAAGCAGCAGAACTCCGTCATGGAAAAATTCCAGCTATAGAAAAGGAATTAGTAAAATTAGAGGAAAATCTGAAAATTGAATCTGAGACAAGAATTTTACGTGAAGAAGTAACTGCCGATGAGATTGCTTCAATTATCTCAAGATGGACAGGAATCCCTGTTACTAAACTTGTTGAAGGTGAAAGAGAGAAATTATTGAGGTTAAAAGATACCCTTCATGAACGGGTAGTAGGTCAAGATATGGCTGTTAAACTTGTTACCGAAGCTGTTTGGCGTGCGCGTGCTGGAATACAAGATCCAAATCGCCCAATAGGTTCTTTCATTTTCTTAGGGCCAACTGGAGTAGGGAAAACGGAACTTGCGAAAGCTCTAGCAGCACAATTATTCGATTCTGAAGACCATTTCATTCGAATTGATATGAGTGAGTACATGGAAAAACATAGCGTTTCTCGATTAGTCGGAGCACCACCAGGATATGTTGGTTATGAAGAAGGTGGCCAATTAACTGAAGCTGTTAGAAGAAATCCATATTCCGTTATTTTATTGGATGAAATTGAAAAAGCCCATCCTGATGTAGCAAATATTTTATTGCAAATTTTAGATGATGGACGTATTACAGATAGTCAAGGAAGACTTGTAAATTTCACGAATACAGTTGTAATAATGACATCTAACATTGGATCGCAATATCTATTAGAGCAAGATCCAGCAAGTGATGACTCCAATGAAATGGTTATGTCTGAATTAAGGCTCCACTTTAAACCTGAGTTATTAAATCGTGTCGATGATATTGTTATGTTCCATGCATTAAATGCTGATCATTTTACTGCCATAGCATGGAAGTATATAAAGCAATTACAAACACGTGTAGCAGAACAAGACATAACACTATTAGTAGACGAATCAGTTGTAAACTGGGTTGTAGAACAAGGAGTAGATCCTCAATTTGGTGCAAGACCACTAAAACGGTTTATCCAACGAAATTTAGAGACCCTTGTTGCGAAGGAACTTCTAAAAGGGGAAGTAATTCCTGGAGAAAAACTTTTTGTATCAGTTGAAAAGGATGAGCTAAAAGTAAGAAAATAATATAAAAATATCCAGCTTGGTTGATAAAAAACGAAGCTGGATTTATTTTTGTTATAAAGTAATTCGATACAAAAAACCTGTCCATCAACTTAGTAAAAGGACAGGTCGCGAAAATCTTTTAGCTATTAGGTAACGATTAATGATGTTCAGCTTCTGGAGTTGGCTCATTTGGAATAATCGCTGTTACGATTAATACTAATACTGAGAAGATTAGTGAGATTATAGCTCCAGTAACGAAATCAAAGTTTACACCTAATACTGAACTTACTACATAGTTTAACATTGTCACTAGCAAGAAAGACCAGAAGAATGTTGCGATATATTGCATCGATTTCACCTCTAACGAACTTTTTAAATAGTTTTTTATATTTTTTATAAATCCGCGAAAGAAAATACATTAACTTAATAAACTTTAAATAAGTAATGCTTTTCTACCCTAAAATATCATACCACATGTTTTAAAAAAATAACAACACGTTTTCATATTATGACAAAGATTACTATTGTCGGCTATAAAAATGTGAGCTATAATTAAGACCAAGTACTAAATGTTAGTCATAAAGTGAAGGGAACTTCAATGTGGAGTTATTTCTACTGATTGTTGTTCTTTACACCTGTTTAATGTTTTGACTATATGAGGGGGAAAGAATATGAACGCAGGGATTATTGGTTTAGGTAAATATGTTCCTGAAAAAGTGGTTACAAATTTTGACTTAGAAAAAGTTTTAGATACAAATGATGAATGGATTCGAACAAGAACTGGTATTCAAGAAAGAAGAATTGCAGAAGGGGAAGAAACGTCTGATTTAGCGTATAAAGCTGCCCTTCAAGCATTAGAAAATGCCCAAATCTCTCCAAGTCAACTTGGATTGATCTTAGTTGCGACAGTTACACCAGATCAAGCTTTTCCAACGATTGCATGTCAAATCCAAGAAAAATTAGATGCTACAAATGCTGCAGCAATGGATATTTCTGCTGCTTGTTCTGGTTTCATTTATGCACTTGCTACTGCGAAACAATTTGTTGAAAGTGGTGCGTATGATTATGTATTAATCGTCGGTGCTGAAAAACTATCCAAAATAACTGATTGGAAAGATCGCAACACTGCAGTATTATTCGGTGATGGAGCAACTGCAGCAGTAATTGGAAAAGTTTCAGAAGGTCGTGGAATTTTAGCATTCGAATTAGGTGCAGATGGTACTGGTGGTAAACATTTATCGACAAATGAACAAAACTTCATTTCAATGAATGGCCGTGAAGTTTTCAAATTTGCAGTTCGCCAAATGGGTGAATCCGCAGTATCTGTCCTTGAAAAAGCAGGGTTAACAAAAGAAGATGTTGACTTCTTAGTTCCACATCAAGCGAATATACGTATTATGGAGGCTTCTCGTGAACGTTTAGATTTACCTGAAGAAAAACTATCTAAACATATTCACAAATACGGGAATACATCATCTGCTTCAATTGGTATTGCTTTAACAGATGAAATTGAATCTGGTAATATTAAAGATGATGATATAGTAGTTTTAGTTGGTTTCGGCGGCGGCTTAACTTGGGGTGCTGCAGTAATCAAATGGGGTAAATAAATTGATTTCATAGAATCAATTTAGTAATTTTAGAGTATGGTTACTAAATAGGGGGTAAACTTGATTATGAAAAGAAGAGTAGTAATTACGGGTATTGGTGCCGTCACTCCTCTAGGTAATTCAGCTGAAGAAACATGGTCAAACGTTAAAGCTGGTAAATCCGGAGTGGGGCCGTTAACACGTGTTGATGCAGAAAAATTCTCAGCAAAAGTTGCTGCGGAAGTAAAAGACTTTGATATTGAACAATTTATTGATCGAAAAGACGCTAGAAGAATGGACCGTTTTACTCATTATGCTCTAGCTTCTGCTATTATGGCTGTAAAAGATGCAAATTTAGAAATTAATGAAGAAAATGCTAACCGTGTTGGCGTTTGGATTGGCTCTGGAATTGGTGGAATGGAGACGTACGAAAACCAATTTGAGGTATTTAAAGAACGTGGTGCTCGCCGTGTAAGTCCATTCTTTGTACCAATGATGATTCCAGACATGGCTTCTGGCCAAGTTTCAATTCATTTAGGTGCTAAAGGGATTAACTCTTGTTCGGTAACAGCTTGTGCATCTGGAACAAACTCAATTGGTGATGCATTTAAGGTGATCCAACGTGGTGATGCAGATGTGATGATTACTGGCGGAGCTGAAGCACCAATAGTGAATATGGCTGTTGCAGGATTCTGTGCAAGTACTGCATTATCATTAAATACAGATCCAACAACTGCTTCTCGTCCATTTGATGCGAATCGCGATGGTTTCGTTATTGCTGAAGGTGCAGGAGTTCTTGTATTAGAAGAATATGAAAATGCTAAAGCTCGAGGCGCAAAAATTTATGCAGAAATCATTGGTTATGGTGCGACAGGAGATGCTTATCATATTACTGCCCCAGCTCCGAATGGTGAAGGTGCAGCTCGCGCTATTAAACAAGCAATAGAAGATGGTGGCATAGATCCAACTCTAGTAGGGTATATTAATGCTCATGGAACAAGTACACAATATAATGACTTGTATGAAACAATGGCTGTAAAAACAGTATTTGGAGATCATGCGTATAACTTAGCAATGAGCTCTACAAAATCAATGACTGGTCATTTATTAGGTGCAGCCGGTGGTGTAGAAGCAATTTTTACAGCACTTGCATTAAAAGAGGGAATTTTACCTCCAACAATTAACCTAACAGAACCAGATCCTGAATGTGATTTAGACTATGTTCCAGGAGAAGCAAGACAAGCTAACATTGAATATGCAATGAGTAATTCTCTTGGATTTGGTGGACATAACGCTAGTATATTATTGAAAAAAGTAGACTAACGATAAGGCAACAACTAGGTCAAAAAAGACCCGGTTGTTGTTTTTTTCTAGGTAGTTAATAAAAGCCCTTAGCATATCGCTGAGGGCTTTTTTATATGATTTAGTATAGGAATTTAATAATTATTGTTACACTACTTATTAAAGTAAAGGATGGTCTTATTCTATTACGATTTATGATTTTCTTGTTTTTCTATGGAATGTGTGTAATGTCAGTAGGGAACATCATTCTCTATTTAAATTATCGTGCTCTTGGTTACTCGTGGCATGCAGTATGGACGTTCATCCTAAGTACCAATGAATTTTATATAGCTGTTGGTTCGTTTATCTTTTTGTTTATTTGCGTGTACGGCCTAAACCCATCGCGTTCTCCATTCTCTTAAGGGTAGCGCTAGCAATTGTGTTTGCTTTTTCTGCTCCTTCGTCTAAAATTTGGTCAAGCTCTGGAGATTCAATTAGTTCTTGGAAGCGTGCTTGTATTGGTGATAGATGCTCGATTAGGCTTGTCGCAACTCCTTCTTTAAACGCACCATAGCCAAGCCCTTCATATTTTTTAACTAATGCATCAATCGATTGGCCAGTAACAGCTGACTCGATCGTTAGCAGGTTAGAAACACCTGGTTTGTTTACTTCATCGAAAGCTACAAAGCCATCTGAATCAGTTACGGCAGATTTGATTTTCTTTTCGATTTGTTTCGGTGTATCTAAGAAACGAATTGTTGATTTTGTATTTGGATCTGATTTACTCATTTTTTTTGTTGGTTCTTGTAATGATTTAATACGTGCGCCTGCTTTAGGCAGTTGAATATCAGGAATGACAAAAACTTCTCCGTAACGCTTATTAAATCGCTCAGCTAAGTCTCTTGTTAGTTCTAAATGTTGCTTTTGGTCGTCCCCAACAGGAACAATATGAGAGTTATAAAGTAAGATATCCGCTGCCATTAAAGGTGGATAAGTTAATAATCCTGCTGTTACTGACTCTTTACCTTCTGATTTATCTTTAAATTGAGTCATGCGCTCCAATTCTCCAATAGAAGCTACACATTGTAAAATCCATCCTGCCTGTGCATGTGCTGGTACTTCAGATTGTATAAATAGAGTAGATTTCTTAGGGTCAATTCCTGTTGCTAAATACGTAGCAGCTAATGTACGAATGTTTTTACTAAGTTCGTTTGGATCTTGAGGTACAGTGATTGCATGTTGGTCAACAATACAATAGACAGTATTGCCCTCATCTTGCAGAGAGGGGAATTGCATAAATGCTCCGATATAATTTCCTAGTGTAATGACACCTGTTGGTTGAACACCTGAAAAAATGTTTTTAATCATATAATTACCTCCAAGTTTTGTTCATAAATATCCGCAAATAAAAAAAACATCATGCGTCCATACGTGTAATAACGTAATGGGACGAATGATGTTTAAAATCCGCGGTACCACCCAGCTTGTCGATTGCTCGACCACTTAGACTTCGTAACGTGAAGCTAACGAGCTTTACTACTAACGTTCATAAAGCTACTCCAAAGTCCATTCCATTTGTTTCGTCCTCTGTTTTCACCAACCACAGATTCTCTATGCACGAAATTCAAATGTACTACTCTTTGTCATCGATTTTCCATATTGAAACGATTATATAAAAAATTAAAAATGTTTGCAAATAAATTTTCTTTATCACAAAAGAATGAAAAATTGTATGAATGGGCAATCTTTTAAAGTAAGTTAGCATATGCCAAAAAAGTATAAAAGTTTACAGAATGTTATGATACTTCTCGATTGAAATAATCTAATTGAGAATAAGTTAATGGAAAATTAGATGTTTTATTCCAGCAAAAAAAGGGTATAAATGAATATGTGAAATTGTTCGTTAAGAAAGAATAATGATTATATAAGAGAAAACACGTTAATTATTTTAATTTTATCAAGTTGTTTTTCTAAGTTGCTATATTCAAAAGCGGTTTATTGTTGTATAATAATTACATTCTTCTTAATTAAATTAATTCTAAATTAATAAAAATTTGTGATAGATAATCATATCTTGAAAGGAAGTGTAAACAATGATCGTAACTTTATTTACTTCACCTAGTTGTACGTCATGTAGAAAAGCTAAAGCATGGTTAGAAGAACATGAAATTCCATATAGAGAACGTAATATATTTTCTGAACCTTTATCTATCAGTGAAATTAAGGAAATCTTAAGAATGACTGAAGATGGAACAGATGAAATTATCTCAACACGTTCAAAAATTTTCCAAAAACTAAATGTTGATGTTGAAAGTTTACCTTTACAACAATTATACGAGTTAATTCAGGAATATCCTGGATTGTTACGTCGTCCGATTATTATCGATGAGAAGCGTTTACAAGTTGGTTATAATGAAGACGAGATTCGTCGTTTCTTACCTAGGAAAGTACGTGCTTTCCAATTACTTGAAGCTCAAAAAATGGTCAATTAGTTTAGTAACAATTAAATCGGTAAAATCCAAACGTTAGGGTTTTATCGATTTTTTCTATACATAGAAATATGTCGAAATTTTGTATAAATTTAACCATGGTTTGATGGAATTATCACTTGATTTCGTAGTGATACTCAACTACAATTTCAATATTCAAATAATTTATTTTTATAGATGTTTTTCCTTTCCATTTTAAGTCCAAACATCATACAATAGAGTTATAGAATCACCCCTAAAAAGAATAGCTTTTTTCTTAATTGGTGGTTCAATCTTTATTTTGAATTGTTAACATATAAAAGTTAACGATTTCAAATACTAATAACGCTTTCCGTGTTTTTCAACGAAGACTAGAAGGGAGTTGAAGTTTAATGGACATCGAACGCGTGAATGAAAATACACTAAAACTATTTATTTCTTATCGGGATATTGAGGACCGTGGATATAGTCGAGAAGAAATATGGTACAACAGAGCAAAAGGCGAGGAACTTTTTTGGGATATGATTGGCGAAATCAATACCGAAGATTATTTTGATCTTGATGGCCCAATTTGGATTCATGTCAATGCATCTGAAACAGGATTAGAAGTGATCGTAACTCGTGCTAACATTACTTCTGACGGTGACCCTCAATTACCTCCGAACTATGACGAATCCTCGGATTTTAAAGATAAGAATTCTTTATTTGATTCAATGGATGAAGAGTCAGTAAATGGTTACCAACAGTTCACGAGCGTTTACACTTACAAATTCAGAGATATTGATGAAATAATTCCTTTAGCAAGACGTGCCATTTCTTTCGGTATTCCTTCATCTTTATATAAATTTGATAACAGTTATTACCTTGCTGTTGATTTTACTACAATTGAAGATAAAACATTACGTCAAAATATAAAAGCAATTATTAATGAGTATTTGAATAGCTCAAAGTTATCAATTTATCGACTTGCGGAATATGGAGAACTTATAATGCAGGATAATTGTTTCCAAACAGTCACTCAATATTTTGATTAGTTGAACGGCCAAAATTCTTTAGGATTTTGGCTTATTTTTTTGCCTCAAAAATGGCTTAAATCATAACTTTCAGCGTTTATGAAAGATTTCATTGCCAAAAGATACTCGGGTTTATAGAATAGTTGAAAAGGAGGGAAATTATGCTAGTCGCAATGACTGACCAAAATGAAAGATTTGTACTCCAAGCAGCTATGTCTAAAAACCTACTAAAACAACTTCGAAAAGAAAGACTATTTTTCTGTCCCCAATGCAAAAGTAATGTTCAATTAAAAATTGGATCCATTAAAATCCCTCACTTTGCCCATTTAACAAAAAATGATTGCGAGAGTCAATTTTCAGAGGGAGAGACTGTCACTCATCTTTTGGGAAAACATCATTTATATCAATTGTTTCAACAGTTAGGATATGATGTTGAGTTAGAGAGTTACTTACCGACACTTAAACAAAGACCCGATTTACTTGTAATGATGAAAAGTGGAAAATGCATTGTAATTGAATTCCAATGTAGCACTATTTCAAAAGAATATTTCTTATCGAGGAATAAAGGCTATCAATCTGAAAATATTCAACCAATCTGGATCCCGAGTACGCCACCAAGAAAAAACTTATCTACTGGAATGTTAAAAATCTCCTTAAGTGAACAACTTCAACAATTTGTTCAAACAACGCAAAATCAACGATACTTATTAACCTACAATCCCCATCAACAACAATTTATCTATTTCTCTAATTTGCTCCATATTAAGGACAACCTATATCTAACTAAAGTTCAAAATTTACCTTTGGAAAAGCAACTATTTCCATTTTATCAGCCAAAAAATTTAAAGAGAAATGAATTTTTGCATTACTACAAGACATATCTTGTTTCGAAAGAAAACTTTTTAAATTATCGGCTATTAATTAGCAAGAAGGGGATTAATGACTTATTTTTAAGAAGCGTTTATGAATTACGATTATCTTTATCATCTTTACCACCTTTTCTTGGATTACCATTGAAAGGGAATGAATCTTTAAAAATGTTTGCAGTTGAGTGGCAGACTGCATTATTTTATTTTGCACATGTAAATAAACTAGAAATAGATTTGTTGGATAAAAGAGCGATTCAGTATTTTTTAGATTGGGCAAAACTAAGTAACACAAACGAATCCATAGCATTAGTTCTAGATTATTGTAAGCTGTTGAAACAGATTGAAATTCAACATGTTTATAGTTCAATGAAACCTGTAAATTTAATAGATTTGTTATACACACAATTTCTTGCATAATATTCTGGAAATTGAGAAAATAATAGAGAGTTTTATTCTAATTTGTTTGGAGGCTATTGTATGGCAAAAAAACTATTATCTCGTGAAGAAGTTCCTGCTGAACTAACATGGGACTTAACTACGATTTTTACAACAGATGAAGATTGGGAAAACGAGTTTAAAGAAATCGAAAAATTGTTACCAGAAGCTGAAAAATTTAAAGGGAAAGTAACTGAAAGTGCGAAAAGCTTATATGAAACACTGCAATTTAGTGACCAATTATCCCAAAGATTCGGGAAGCTTTATGTTTATAGTCATTTAAAACACGATCAAGATACTGCAAACAGTAGATACCAAGCAATGGATGGAAGAGTAAGATCATTAGGTGCAAAATTAGGTGCAGCTTGGTCATTTACGACTCCAGAAATTCTTTCTGTTGATGAAGAAACAATTAATAGCTTTTTAACAGAATATGAACCTTTACAATTATATTCACAAATGTTAAAAGAGTTAAACTTACAACGTCCACATGTATTATCTGCGGAAAAGGAAGAAATGTTAGCTCAGTTCTCAGAAGTTAAAGGTGCATCAGGCGGTACATTTAGCGCATTAAACAATGCGGATTTACAATTCCCTGTTATTAAAAATGATAAAGGGGAAGATGTACAGCTTTCTCACGGAAACTATATTTCTTTCTTAGAAAGTTATGATCGCGATGTTCGTCGTGAAGCATTTAAAGCAGTTTATGAAACTTACGGTACGTTTAAAAATACATTTGCTTCAACTCTTTCAGGAAATGTGAAATCTCATAATGTAAGTGCGAAAATTCGTAAATACGATTCCGCAAGACATGCAGCACTTAGCAATAACAATATTCCTGAAAAAGTGTACGATCAACTAATCTCTACAGTACATGAGTTTCTTCCTGTTCTACACCGTTACGTTGCGCTACGCAAAGAAGTATTAGGTGTGGATGAGCTCCATATGTACGATTTGTTCGTGCCATTAGTAAAAGAATTGAATGTTGAAATTCCTTATGAAGAAGCAAAAGAAACAATGGTGAAAAGCTTTGCTCCACTTGGGGAAGAATATCAAACTTTAGTGAAAAAAGGTCTTGATAGCCGTTGGGTTGACGTTCTTGAAAACAAAGGGAAACGTAGTGGGGCTTATTCATCTGGAACATATGGAACAAACCCATATGTATTAATGAACTGGCAGGATAATTTAAATAACCTTTATACTTTAGCGCATGAATTTGGCCATAGTATGCATAGTTACTACACTAGACAAAATCAACCATATCCTTATGCGAGCTATTCCATCTTTGTAGCTGAAGTGGCTTCGACATGTAATGAAGAATTATTGTTTGACTATTTATTAAAAAATACAGAAGATCCTCAAATGAAGATTTATTTATTAAATCAGTGGTTAGATGGATTCCGCGGTACAGTGTTCCGTCAAACGATGTTTGCTGAATTTGAACATATTATTCATGAAATGGATGCACGTGGCGAGGCATTAACTGCTGAAGGATTAACGAAAATCTATTATGACTTAAATAAACAGTATTTCGGTGATGCAATGACTGTTGATGAGGAAATTGGTTTAGAGTGGGCACGTATTCCGCACTTCTATTACAATTACTATGTTTATCAATATGCAACAGGTCAAAGTGCAGCAACTGCATTAAGTAAACAAATTCTAGAAGAAGGTCAACCAGCTGTAGATCGTTACATTAACAACTTCTTAAAAGCTGGGTGTTCAGATTTCCCAATCGAAGTACTTAAAGCTGCAGGTGTTGATATGGAATCACCTCAACCGATTGCAGAAGCTTGCAAAGTTTTCGAGGAAAAATTAGCTGAACTTGAATCGTTATTATTAAAATAATGTGTATGGGCTACAGAGAAATCTGTAGTCTTTTTTTACGTGAAAATTCGACATTTTGCGCTAAGTTCTCGCAATTATATGATGAAATCGCTTTCTATTTGACGAATTTGTGAAATAGTTGTCGTTTTATTGCACTAACCTCTTAATCTATGGTAAGTTTAATACGTGAAATAAATCACATAACAAACATACACCCCTTTGTTTGAACGTGAACATTTCTCCCATCCCCTTTGTGTAAGAGGCGTCATTATTATTCAGAATAATGACGCCTCTTTTTTGTTTGTTTACATCATAGTAAAAATAAAAAAGCAGCCATTATGGCTGCTTTTTATTGAATCTAATAATATATGAGTCTATGAATAAATAAATTTATAATTTCATACGCCAAAGGGTAACATCTTCATTACGTAGGCATTCAATTTTTTGCTGTAACATACGTTTCTTTAATTCACGTTCTGCTTCAATTAGAGGCATAGAGTAGATTTCTGCAAATTCTTCGGTTGACATTGTATTAAAACGGTCAAAAAGCTCATCATAGGATGGAAGCGGACTTCTAATAAGCTCTTTATTTAGTAATTCTTTTAATATTTGAACGTATACATCGTATGCGTAAAGTCCACTTACTTTTAGTCCTTCATCTTCAATACATTCATTGAAAAAGACAATACTTGGTATTTCATCGATTTCCATCTCACGTGTTATGTGTAAATCACATTGAAATGCGCGGGAGGCTTCTTTTGAACCAAAGTCTGCAATAAACTCTTTAATATCCAATTGACACTCAATAGCAATGTCAATAAGTGTAGAGTACAATTGAACATCTTTTGTTTGTAAAATAATATGTTCTTGTAGTTTTTGAATAAAACGAAGAGCAGCACGTTTTCCTTGTAGTTCCGCTGCCTTGATCGCAATAGAAGGTAAAACAGGGTGTGAAATATCCAGTTCAGCACCTGA
Organism: Ureibacillus manganicus DSM 26584; assembly: GCF_000772945.1. Lineage (GTDB taxonomy): Bacteria > Bacillota > Bacilli > Bacillales_A > Planococcaceae > Ureibacillus > Ureibacillus manganicus. The sequence continues at coordinate 262,912 of NZ_JPVN01000001.1, read as the reverse complement.
AAAGCAACCTTTTGTACTCCGACTATTGTTATTCAAAGTAGTAAGATCCGTACTAATTACAATCCGCCATGTAAAGTAATGATCGTATTCAATTTGAAGCTTTCTTAAGATGGTTTGCATTTTTACTGCTTTTGAACAGAAGGGATCAATAAAGATATACAATTCTATAGGCTTTGTAATTTGTGAAGGTGCAATAGGTTCAGATAATAATTGGATATTATTCACTAAAATTCCCCCTCATCTACTACCTGTGTATTTACCATATGATGAGCAGTTAAAACTAGTCGCTTATAATAAACCTCTCTAAACTTACCCTCAAGACCAACTTCATCCATTGCTTCACTCATACATTCAAGCCAAGCCTGTGCATGATCTTGTGTGATTCTAAATGGCAAATGACGTGCTTTCATCATTGGATGACCATGTTCTTCAGTAAATAGATTTGGCCCACCTAGGTACTGGGTCTGAAACTGAATTTGTTTACGTGCCGTTTCCGATAAATCATCAGGAAACAAAGGTCGTAACAATGGGTGCTTATCAACACGTCTATAAAAAGCATATATGAGCTCTTTAAGTTTTTCAGGACCAAGTTCCTCGTAAGGAATCGTGTATTTTCGATTCATAGGTGTAACTCCTTCTTTCTTTTATGAAAAAAACATTACTTCATAAAGTTTTTTGTGAAGTGTTATATACATTCTAACAACCTAGCCTTTTTTTCACAAACAAATCGCATGATGAAATGTTCCCTTGAATGGAAAGACTATTATATGTCCTGTTAAACACGATAAGAGTTTACTATATTTTTTACATAATTCACCGTTTCTTTGAAAGGTGGTATGCCTCCATATTTTTTTACATTTCCAGGACCTGCGTTATAAGCAGCAAGTGCAAGTTCGATATTATTGTTAAATTGACTAAGCATTTCGCTTAAATATTTTGTACCACCCATAATATTTTGTTCGGGATCACTTGAATTTGCAACACCTAAATAACGGGCTGTTCCAGGCATTAGCTGCATTAAACCTGTAGCTCCTGCTGAACTTACCGCATTGGGGTTAAAATTGGACTCTTGTTTAATTACTGCTGCAATTAAATTTTCTGGTATACCATATGTTTTAGAAGCCTTCGAGATGATATCTTCAAAGGCATGTCCTTGGTAATCTTCTCCAATATCGTCATAACTAATATTCGAGGTTGTAGCAGTTCGGTCCATTAGCATATTGTAATACGCTGATGGGATGTATGACTGATTTTGTGAATTTAACATGTATTGATATTCGAAATTTGTTAAATCAGATTCTTGATTAAAAACTAAATTCGATGAAGATTGACTACCCAATAATGCAGAGGCATGACTGCCTAATGAGTTAGTAGAATCCAAGGTTAAGTCTTCTAAAATTTGGGTGAAAATTGAGTTGCTATTTCCATTTATATTACTTACTTGATTTGTAGAAGACCCGATGGATTGAAGTGCTTGTATTTCAAGAAGTCGTTTCATAGATGTAGCATCCAAAGAAATCATCCTTTCTGTGAATGGAGTGCTTTCATAAACCGAGCGATTTTTTTATCGGTAGTTTGTTTCTCTATTTCATATTTTATCAAAAAGTTGTCGAAAATTGTTGAACCAATAATTTCATTATTTGTTTCATATTCAACTTCATAATCATCGCAATTTAAATAGAATGAGTGATCAAGGACAAGTGTCCCATCCTCATAGGATATTTCAACTCGATCAGTTGTTAGCGTACCAAATACTGTTAATTCGTGAATAGGGATATTTAGTTGCTTTAATTTTGACTCGACATCAGGTGCATAAAAGCCTTTTGCTTGTAACATAAGTGATGCTTGATCTGCTGTTAAAATGTCAGTTGTTTCTAAATGCGTATGGTCGGATGTTTTTTCTTTTAATGTGCAAACAGTTTTTGAAATTGTTTCACGTATTCTTAAACCACTAGATAATTTCCTTAAATGCCAGTCAGGCGTATCAAAATAATGATTCACCTGGCGCTTTATTAAATGCTTTTCGATGTTGAATTCCTTTAGTAACCTTTCGTATTGTTCTTTTGTTAAAAGGTTTTTAAATTCAATTTCAATTTCTTGACTCAATTTTGAACTAACTTCCTTTCTGTTAAAAACATTTCACATGATTTCCATTATTCTTTTTCGCAATACTTTGCGCTATGTTAAAATATGATTGAAAAGCGAGCATGAAGGGATGTTAACATATGCGTAATACATATATAATCGAAAAAATTCAATTTGTAGAAAACAAACTTCACTTTAGTTTAAACGAAGATGCTAAGGAAAAACAATTTCTACCTGCAGGTCAAGTACTAGTTGATTCGGATGATTTTTCTTTCATCTATCTAATTGAAGAAGAAAATAAGTACAGTTATTTAAAAATTCCACAATCAATTTGGCCATCATTAGTGGAACTACTTAAAACAGAACAAGACCCTTACTTACAAGTAAGCAATCAGTTGATTGAATTAAGCAACTTTAATGAGGAATTACGAACGCTCCTATTTAATATTGAAGGCAATGACAACTACGGAGCAGATTTCGTAAGCGCAGTTGAAAGCGTATTTGAACCGCTCTTAACAAATGAACAAGAATAATTTATTTTACACATAATTTCTAGATTACTAATACGGGGAATTAGTGCCTCAACATCATGAAATGGTGAACAGTCTTTTTTGCTGGGAGGAAAATTTATGGGACAATGGGATGTATTTTTAAGTCCATATAAACAAGCAGTTGATGAATTAAAAATAAAATTAAAGGGTATGCGTACTCAATTTGGAATACAAGGCAATACCTCTCCTATTGAGTTTGTCACTGGGAGAGTAAAACCATTAGCGAGTATATACGACAAAACGCGCGAAAAGGGAATTCCTTTTGAGCCATCTGAGCAATTAGCAGAGCAAATGCAAGATATTGCTGGAATTCGTATTATGTGTCAATTTGTAGATGACATATCTACGGTTACGAGGTTAATTCGACAAAGAGACGATTTGCGAGTAGTAGAAGAAATTGATTATATTGCTCATAAAAAACAAAGTGGTTATAGGTCATATCATATGATTGTTGAATACCCAGTGGAGACAATTAATGGGAGAATTTCAGTGCTTGCTGAAATACAAATTCGTACATTAGCGATGAACTTTTGGGCATCTATTGAACATTCACTAAACTATAAATATCAAGGTGTTTTTCCAGAGGAAATTAATAATCGTTTACAAAGAGCAGCAGAAGCAGCATTTCAATTAGATGAAGAAATGTCATCTATTCGTAGTGAAATACAAGAGGCCCAAGCATACTTTAGTGAGGTTAAAGAAGCAACAAACCCAACGATTCCTACTACACAAGAACAGGAGCGTGAATAAACTTGAAATTTTCCATTCAATCACGGAGAGATTCTCAATCCAATGAATTAAGTAATCTTGCAAAAACATACTTGCAAGATTTTGGTCTTACTTTTGATGAAGAAGAACCTGAGATAGTTATTTCAATTGGAGGAGATGGAACGTTATTACACGCGTTTCATCGTCATACACATCGATTACATGAGGTGGCGTTTGTAGGGATTCATACAGGACATTTAGGTTTTTATGCAGATTGGAAACCTTCTGAACTAGAAAAACTAGTCTTGTCGATTGCGAAAAAAGAATTCAATGTCGTTGAATACCCATTATTAGAAATTAAAGTACATCATAATAATTCCGATACAAATACCTATTTAGCACTAAATGAGTCCACAGTGAAATCACCTGACGTAACTCTTGTTATGGATATTGAGTTAAACGGGAATCATTTTGAACGTTTTAGAGGGGATGGATTGTGTCTATCAACGCCTTCTGGAAGTACAGCCTACAATAAAGCACTGGGTGGAGCCATTATCCACCCAACTTTACAAGCATTTCAGTTAACTGAAATGGCATCCATCAATAATCGTGTATTCCGTACAGTGGGTTCATCACTAGTTTTACCTGCACATCATAAATGTATTTTAAGGCCGGTTACGGATCAGAAATTTATGATGACTGTAGATCATATCCAACTCGAACAAACAGACCTACAATCAATAACATTTAAGGTTGCCACAGAAAAAGTACGTTTTGCAAGATTCAGACCATTCCCATTTTGGGAACGTGTCCATGAATCATTTATTGCAAACGAATAAATGGAGTAATCATGGATCAAAGATTTATTATTATATTTACAGCTGACGAAGAAGGTGAACTTCTCCGAAAAGCTATAGAACGTCATGGTATTTCAAAACGTGGCTTAACGGCGATTAAATATCGTGGTGGAAATATACTTGTCAACGGTGAAGAAAAAACAGTACGTTATAAGTTAAAGAAAGATGATGAAATCACCATTGTCTTTCCCAAAGAGGAAGTAAGTGATGGATTAATCCCCGAAAAGGGGAAGTTGGACATCATTTTTGAGGACGATGCATTTTTAATCATCAATAAGCCAGCTTTTATGAATACAATCCCTTCAAGAGAACACCCTACAGGCAGTTTGGCTAATTTTGTTTGTGGCTATTTCTTAGAAAAAGGGATTCATTCAACTGTTCATATTGTGACCCGATTAGATCGAGATACCTCAGGCATCGTATGTATTGCTAAACACAGTCATGTACACCATTTAATGGGAGTTCAACAAAAACAACAACAGATCGATAAGCAATATGAAGCGATTGTACATGGACATGTCACCGAATCTGAGCTATCAATCATTGCCCCGATTGGTCGAAAAGAAACAAGTATTATTGAAAGAGAAGTAAGGGACAGTGGGCAATATGCGCATACAGATGTAAAGGTTCTACAAAAGGGCTTTTGCAATGGAGAACCAATTTCCCATGTCAGATTACAACTGCATACTGGAAGAACACATCAAATTAGGGTACATATGGCGCATATAGGTCATCCTTTGGTCGGTGATGACCTATATGGTGGAAGTAGAGAGCTTTTTGAAAGACAAGCCCTTCATTGTGTTTTTTTAGAATTCATACATCCTTTAACAGAACATAAAATAAATTTTTCTAGTGAACTACTTGAAACTATGAGAAATTTAATAAATAATGAACTGTTCGAAGGTTCGTGATTATTTAACCTAATTTGAAAGGAGGGGACAAGTATGAGAGAAAATCTTAACGATACAGCTGTGGAGTTAAACGAAGAGTTCTTAAAGGAATTGTTGCAACTAGACCACATAGAGGAATTTAGAGAGAACTTTTTTACACTACATGAGTATGATCAGGCTCAGTTCTATGAAAAGGTGGGACCTGATATACGACAAAAGATTTATCAATTTTTGTCTCCTCAGGAAATGGCCTTAATCTTCGAGGCACTAGAAATTGAAGATGATGAATATGAAGCGTATTTAAATGAGATGGAAACGTCCTATGCTGCAGGTATGCTTTCATACATGAATACTGATGATGCGGTTGACGTATTAAATGAACTTGATGAAGATCATCGTGATAGTTTTTTAGAGATGATGGATAGCGAGACAGTTGAAGAATTTCATGAGCTTTTAGCTTATGCGGAATATACTGCTGGGGCAATTATGACCACTGAGTATGTTTCTATTTTAGAAAATTCAACGGTTCGATCAGCAATGGCAGTGCTTAGAAAAGAAGCACCCAATGCTGAAACTATATACTATGTTTTTGTTGTAGACGATGACCATCGTTTGACTGGGGTTCTTTCATTAAGAGACTTAATTATTTCAAACGAAGATACAATTATAAAAGAAATTATGAAAGAACGTGTCGTGTTTGCGAAAGTAACAGATGATCAAGAATCAGTTGCTCAACTCATTAAAGATTACAACTTTTTAGCATTGCCGGTTGTCAGTGAAAATAATGAATTAGTTGGAATAATTACCGTTGATGATATTATCGATGTTATTGAAGAAGAAGCATCTGATGACTATTCAAAGTTAGCTGGTATTTCAGATGTAGATGACGTTGATGTAAATCCATTTAGGGCTGCAAGAAAAAGATTGCCTTGGCTGATCATGTTGCTATTTTTAGGAACATTAACAGCTTCATTAATGTCTAGATTTGAAGCAACCTTAGATCAAGTTGCACTTTTGGCACTTTTTATTCCATTAATCTCAGGTACTTCTGGTAATAGCGGTACTCAAGCGTTAGCCGTTGCCGTGCGCGGGATTGCTACGGGTGAAATTGACGGGAAAAATAAATTTAAATTATTGATTAGAGAAATTTGTACTGGACTTATTACTGGAATAGTCTGTGGAATCGTTGTAGTTGGAATTATTTATTTTTGGCAACATTCCCTTATTATTGGCTTACTTGTAGGAGCTGCAATATGCTGTTCAATAGTTGTAGCAACCATAGCAGGATCTTTCATTCCTTTACTTATACACAAATTAGGTGTAGATCCGGCAGTAGCGTCTGGTCCATTTATAACAACATTAAATGACATTACGAGTATATTAATTTATTTAGGATTAGCAACTACCCTTATTTCCCAAATAAGTTAAGAAAAACATTTTGAAAGAAGCTTTTTCCCTAGGTTTATGTCACGAAAAATTTCGTTTTGCATATTTATAGGAAAAAAAGGATGTGCAAAATTGGAACTGCAACAACCAAAACTTTTTATTCAAAGTCCACCATTCTATTATGTGGAAGTAAAAGAATCTCCTGGAGAGGAGAATACTTTCTTTGATGAAAGTACATCAGTTTACGAAATTGCGAGATCAGAAAAAGTTGAAAAAATTCAAAACGATGTCATTTTAAGACAATTAAATTATTTCTCCCAACCTCTTTATCGAAGTCGTAATTATGTTTTTCATATGGAAGATGGTGGGAAAATAGTTGGTGCTATTGTAGAAGTGGATGGCCTTAATGTAAAAGTAAAAACATCTACAAACTTGGAAATAATAAATGGAAACCAAATAAAAGCAATAACAATTTCAAATAGATTGTAATAACGATTAGTAAAACGGCAAATTCTAAATAAAGGATTTGTCGTTTTTTTTCGGGCTAAACTCACCAAGTGAAATGAAGTTATAAATAAAAAGGGCCAACTCTAGGTAGAGTTAGCCACTTCTTAATTTAGTCACAAATGTTTAAGTCACAGTCTGCAACACACTGAATTGCTGTAAAGTTATTAAGATCCACTGTTACACAAGTTTCTGTTTTCTTGAATTTTCTAATGTCAGCAAAAATCTCTGGATTAATATTATTATTTTCAAGATCAACTACAGAATTATCTACATCAAAACCGTCTGCCATATCTGAACCTGCACCTGATCCACCTCCGCTTGGAGCCGAACCATTTGGTACTACTACGTATTCAAGCGCGCGTAGAGTAGCACAGCAGTCACCAAATACATCTTCTACTCGGAAGAAAATTGTAGGGAAGAAGTTATAGCCTCTTCTAGCCATTACTTTAAATGGTCTTCCTAATTCATCTAGCAACATAAAAACTCGTGTATCGGCATTTTTTGAACGATGCGAAAGTCCTCCAAGTGGTTCAAGGAAGCAACTTGTTCCACAAGTATCGCAATCATGTCTTACTGCCGCATTTTGAATTTTTAAGATGGATTTCACAACTTCACAAACACACCCACGGTCATTATGTTTATCACCATGGAAAGAACTACTATCTTGGTTTCTACCACAACCCATTTTAAATTCACCCCTCTTGTTATTTGCTTCAATCTACAATATGTCGTTTTGAAATTTGAAACAGGGCGTTTGACTATAGGCGCTAAATTTTGGCCTAAATATTTATGTAAATGTAATTGCAAATATATATAGAATAGATTCTTTCTAAAACGAGAATAATAACTACAAAAAGGGGGTTGAATTTTGAAAAAAATGGCATTTTTCTTTTTCGTCCCTTTATTACTAACAGGCTGTTCTGGTAATGAGAAAACGATTGAAGTATATGACGTTTTGGATGATGCACAAAAACGTGTTGAAGTACGAGAAGTGCTGGATAGTAATGAAGATGTTTATAGTGGAACTGCAATATTTGTAGATCAACAATTGCTTGTAGCCGTTCAAGCGAAACCATGGCTAGACTATAAAAAAGAAAAAATCGAAAAAGAGTTAACCAAACAGTTTGAAGAACGTTTTACAGAGTTTGATGTATTAGTTTCTGCAGATTATAAGTTATTTTGGGAAGCGAACAAACTTATGGAAGAAAAAGATCAACAAAAAGTAAATGACAAAGTAAAGAAATTAAAAGAATTAGAAAAGGAGGAAACGTAATGGAACAAGAACAGTATAAAAATCTTGAACAGCAGATTACTCCTCCAACACCTTATATGAAGAACGCCTTAATAGCATTTTTTGTAGGTGGAATTATTTGCACTATAGGACATGCAATCACATATTTTTATATCATCTTCTTTGACTTTACTGAAAAGACTGTTGGTAATCCAACTGTTTCTACTATGATATTCTTATCAATGTTGTTAACTGGGTTTGGATTATATAAAAAATTAGGTCAATTTGCTGGAGCAGGTAGTGCGGTTCCTGTTACAGGGTTCGGTAATGCAGTAATATCAGCTGCAATTGAGCATCGTACAGAAGGAGTTGTTCTCGGTATAGGTGGAAACATCTTTAAACTAGCCGGTTCAGTAATCCTATTTGGGGTAGCATCTGCCTTTTTTGTTGCCCTCATTAAACTAATACTCGTAACGATAGGTGTTGTACAATGGTAATCGAATTTAAATCTAAACCCTCCATTTTAGCTAATGGCGCTGTTGCAGGTCCCTTAGAAAAGAAAAGTGTCTTTTATTCGTATTTTGACTCAATTGTCGAAGATGAACGATGGAATGAAAAGACTAACGAACAAGGTCACTCCACGATGATTTTAGATGCATGTGATATTGTCATGAAGAAAGCGAATATTAAAAATTTAGATGTCGATTTTTTTCTAAGTGGAGATTTAGTCAATCAAATGACACCATCAAATTTTGCAGCAAGGGAACTCGCTATTTCATTTATAGGATTATTTTCGGCATGTGCTACTTCAGTTTCTTCTGTTATTATTGCAAGTTTGTTAACAGAATTGGGAGCATCCCAATTAGCTATTGCTGGGGCTGCAAGCCAACATAATGCGATTGAAAAGCAATTCCGATATCCGAATTATTATGGTGCTAAAAAGCCAGCAACTGCACAATGGACTGTAACAGCTGCAGGATATGCGTTAGTAGGGAAACACAATCCAGAATATCCCTCTATTGTAGCTGCAACAGTTGGGAAGGTAGTTGATTATGGAGATACAAATCCGTTTCATATGGGTGGCGCAATGGCCCCTGCTGCTTATGATACCATCGTTGCCCATCTGAAAAAGCGAAATCAAAAGTTTCAAGATTATGACCTGATTATGACTGGTGATTTAGGGAAAATTGGATTAAAAATACTGAAAGCGATGTTCGCACAAGCAGGAGTAACACCAGAGGAGTTACAGTTACTAAGAGATGCAGGCGCGGAGTTCTATGGAGAAGATCAAGCCTTTCAAGCAGGTGCTAGTGGTGCAGGATGTTCTGCAGCTGTGTATTTTAGTTACATTATTCAACAATTGAAAAGTGGTCGATTTAAACGGGTATTATTATGTGCCACAGGTGCACTACTTTCACCACTTTCTTTCCAACAAGGTGAATCTATCCCATGTACTGCACATGCAATTGAACTAACGATGGAGTGAGGCAAAACATGATATTCATTGATTTTCTCTTAGCGTTTGTAATTGGAGGGTTCATCTGTTTAATTGGTCAGTTAATAATGGACTTTGGAAAGCTAACACCTGGGCATACGCTTTCAATTTTAGTAGTTGCTGGTGCGATTCTTTCAGGTCTTGGTTTATATCAACCGCTTATTGATCTAGCAGGAGCAGGTGCAACTATCCCAATTACTTCGTTTGGACATTCTCTAACTCAAGGCGCAATTGCAGAAGCCCAAAAGCATGGCTGGGTAGGTGTACTTACAGGTATGTTTGAAGTGACAAGCTCTGGAATTAGCGCGGCAATCGTATTTGGATTTATCGCAGCATTTATTTTTAAACCAAAAGGAAAAGCAAACTAGACGAATACCCCGACTTTTACTTTGACCCTTGCATAGGATAAAAAGTGAAAGGAGGGGATTTTTTTATGTGGAATAACAATTTTTGTGGTTGCAATCAAGTAAGTCCTGCATATGATATGGGGAATGATTACTGTGATCATGGCGGCAAAAACAACTCAATGTTTGTATTAATCGTAGTATTATTTATTCTTTTAATCATCGTTGGAAGTGTTGTTTGCTGGTAGGGTTATTGTTAGGAGGGAGAAAATGCAAAACCCTTTTTTTAAACAAATTGAAAATAAAACAGGCGTAGGAATGGAAGATATTTTTGAACTAGCTAATGCGATTCAAAATGCAGATTTTAAAAACGAGAAACAAGTTCGTAAAATTGTTCAACGTGTTAGTAAATTAGCAAAAAAACCAATTACGCGAGATTTAGAAGATAAGATTGTGCAATCTATTGTAAAAGATGGAAACGCATTAGATTTCAGCAAAATTGAAAAAATGATGAAACAATAACTAAAAGTGGAAGGCGCTCGCCCAGCTCCGAAAAAAACTGGAAGAACTGCCAACAAGGGCGCGCTCTTTGCCCTTGATGGCAGTTCTGAAGTTTTCGAGGAGCTAGCGCCTGGAACTAGACAAACGAAAAGTGGAAGGCGCTCGCGATTGTTAGTCACACCAAAAAAAGGCAGTTGCTTTTAAGCAGCAGCCTTTGCTTTTTATAAAAGGGAAATCAAAGAAAATTATAGCGTATTAATTTGCTAATTTTTCAGTGGAACTATGGGCATCTAAAAGTGATTTTTCCATTGAACGATGAGGTATCCCAGCATCTAAAAACTCTGGAGAGCTAACGACATAGCTCAATTTCTCATAGAAGGGAATAGCGTATGATTGAGCATTTAACTTCAGTTTGCTAAAATTATTTTCTATTGCATATTTTTCCACTTCATTCATCATTAGAATACCAATTCTTTTTCCACGATACTCAGATAACACACATACTCTTTCGATTTTACCAACTTTAGGTTCATATTCTCTAATACGTGCGGCTGCTATTACTTGATCGCCATCAAGAATAATGAAATGCGTTGCAGTTTTATCATATTCATCTAATTCTAAATGTTCAGGAACGCCCTGTTCATCTACGAAAACTTTTTTTCTAACTTTAAAGGCAAGTTCCAATTGTTGTTTTGTTTCGACTTTTTCTACTGTATACACTATTAAATTTCATCTCCAGTTAACTTATAGGTTTCATAAGTTGTCCATGATCCATCTTCAAGCTGATAAAGTAAATGGATACGGTCAATTGTATCTTGTTGGTTAACACCAACCATGCGTAATTGTCCGTAAACATCATCATGCTCAGATGCAGTGATGTCTTGTGCGATTGTAATATGCGGTACAAAAACATGTCTAGGTTTACCGATTTTAATTTCACTGTGTAACTCATCGTGTAAATTAGTTAATTGTTCAGTAGGTTCAATTTTGAAATATATTACATTAGTAATAGGGAAGAACGAGCTGATGCGTGAGGCATGGATTTTTAACGGTGCATATTTTTTTGCAATAGATGATATTTTTTCAGAGATAGCCTGAATATCTACATCTTCCACCTCGAATGCTTCTTTCAATGTTATATGAGGTGTTACTTTAGAGTAGTGTGAATCATAACGCTTGCGATAAGTATTCGCTAAATCCTGGATTTTTTTTGAAGGAAAAGCAACAATTCCATATTTCATAACTATACCTCCTTATTTGAATTTTCTTAATTTTAAGTATAACAAAAGTGACTCTAGATACGAAATTTATAGCCCTCTAGTAAGAAAAATTTTCTATTAATGCCCTTCGTAAATCTGGCTTCCAATATTTCCAAGTATGATTTCCCTCAAATTCTTCATAGAATGTTTTATATCCTTTTTCGGTTAAAAGTTGATGTAGCTTTCTGTTTGGTGTTAAGAAATCTTTGATCGTTTTATCTGTTGTGAGTACTTCAATTTCCTCTTTACCAATAATGTGGTAAATCGAGATGTGATTATGAGCTTGAGACTCTTGAACAATTTCTAATACATTTTCGTCAACGTAAGGTGATTGTAAAATAGTTTTACTAAATATGTTTGGATATTTTAAAGCTGCTAATAATGATACTGTTGCTGCCATCGAATCTCCAATTAGCCCACGGGTTGACCCCATTTGTAGTGTTGAATATTCTCTATCTATAAAGGGTACAAGTTCATGAGCTAAAAATCGTAAGTAAGCTTCGTGTTTTTCGCCAGTTGGAATGTATTTACTTTTTCGGTCATGTATATTTTTATATGGGATTCCAACTATAATTATGTTCTCAATTTCAAATTCATTAATCAATTCGTCAGCTAATTTTGTAATACCTCCTAATTGGAAGTAATCTTTTCCATCAGAAGCAAGTAAAATGTTATATTTATTTAGAGGTGTATAATTCGCTGGAACATATACTAATAATTCAATTTCTTCTTGTAGCGATTCACTGTAAAAAGCAATGTCATTAATCGTTCCCTTTTCCACATTCATGCCTCCTTACATAAGTACTATTTAACTTCATTCAGCTTAAGTTACTAATTTCTATTAGTGGTGAGTTGTATGCAAACATTAAATCTATTTGCTTGGGGGTTCGAACAGAATGAAGTTAGCCTCCGGCGGATGCCACAGATTTTTAAAGTTTGAAAAGATGAACTTAGACTAAGAGCGCCACGTCCTGTGGCAACGTCTAAGTGACCAACATCCTGTTGGCCTTAGCTCGATAAAATCTGGGCTCAAATACGCCAAGGCGCATTTGATTAATTGTATCACATTGAATTATTGACGTGTACTATAGAGATAGGCTATATGTACGGAAATTAAATAAAACTAAAGAGAGGTAATTTTAATGGATGATAAAAATTCGCGCGTACATTCAAATGATGTTACGAAAGCTGCAAAAGATGCTCTAGAGCGACGTGGTGTGAAAATCGAAGATATCGCGGAAATCGTTTATGAAATGCAAAAAAAATACAATGATGGACTGGAATTGGAGCATTGTATCACATCGGTATCTCGGGTTTTACGTAAACGGGAAGTTCAACATGCAGTTTTAGTTGGTGTTGAACTTGATGAACTTGCAGAAAAGAAAATGTTATCTTATCCATTGCAACAAATTGTGGAGTCTGATGAGGGGTTATTTGGTGTTGATGAGACATTAGCACTTGGATCCGTTTTAACTTATGGGAGCATCGCACTCACAACTTACGGTCATTTAGATAAAGAGAAAATTGGCATTATCAAGAAATTAGATACAAAAGCCGGAGAATCAGTTAATACATTTTTAGATGATCTTGTTGCAAGCATTGCTGCTAGTGCTGCCTCTAGAATCGCACATAATATGCGTGACCTAGAAGAAGAAGGAGACACTTTCGCAGATGTTCCACCAGTGGCTTTAGATACAGACGAAGAAAGTATTTGATACAGGCTGGGACAAAAGATAGTTTTCAACCAAAAGTCCGTATTACGTATAATAAAAATCTGTTAACGCTTTATTAGAAAGGCGTCGCTTCCGAGGCATGCGAAGACTCTCTCGAAAATGCTAAAGCATTTTCTCGTTGCGATGATTATTCAAGGAAGCATTCCTTGTCCTGCAGGACGTAGAAGCAGTCATGAGACCCCGGAGAGCTTTAGCTCCCGGAGGCTCATGGCTTCCCTTGGATGCGCGAAGACATGCATCGGAAACGAACGTCACTATATCAAAAAGATACAATCTATATTGATGGACCGCACCTTTTCACTTATGTCCCAGCCTGTTTGCTCTAAATAAAACAAGGTTTCCCAAACTTAGGGAACCTTGTTTTTTTAGTCCATAGATTCATGTTTATAATAATTTTCAGCAATAGATGGAATTGTAGAGTAGTTTTCTAACATAATATGCTCTAAATCAGATTTGTCTAAAGTTAAGGACATCACAGTGAGTTTTTCATCTAAGTTCCATGACACTGTTATTGAGGTAATCTTTTCGACCTCTGAGGATTGAAGTAAAATTGGATAAGTTTCTCTTAATAAGTTTTCTTCAGTTAAAATGTCTTTACTAAGGAGTTTTAACGACACATGTTCTTCTTCACCTGTTGGAGACACTTGCAAATCGAGAATTGCATCTTCAGATATTTCATTTTCAACAATTGATGCTACTGTCATCATTGTAGAATATCCTGGTGCTCTATTCATAGACTCTATCTCTGGTAAGTCATTTAAATTTGTAAACGGGTCTGTATCATTAATGAAAACGCCAACTAATCCAACAACGATAAATAGCGTCAATATTAACATAAAAATTAAATTAAATTTTCTCACAGAATTATCCCTCCTCATATTAAATTATATTAATAACGAGGAGGAAATAATAGCAAATCCTATTAATTTTTTAAAATCAACTTAATCAATGTCTATTCAGTTTGTGTTTCTTCATGTGGCAATTGTTCTTCTGTTAAGAATAAAAAAGATTCGTCTTCTAATAGATGTGTTTTTTCCTCATTTAGACCAACGGACAATGGTCCAGAAAATATTTGCTCCCACCAAGTATCAGTCGAAATCATATAAAATTGCCCCCTTTTTTAAAATGTACCCCTTGCTCTATAGCATGAACTTCTATCCAGAAGTAGTCTCTTGTTAAATAATTGTGATAAGATTTTGCCAAAGATACGATTTTTAATTGAATATACTTTCAACCGAATGAAGTTTAGGCCACTACTTACGCCAAGGCGTATTTTAGTAATATTCGCTTGAAATAAGCAAACCTACGTTATGCTATAGAAGGATAATCACTACATTTTGTAGTAAATGTACACTATTATTATGAACAATCTGATTTTGTTTTATGTATTATTATAAAATTTTAGAAAGGATGATTCGTTTGACCATTACTTCTCATGATATTGAAAACCTAATATCCATACAAAGAGCTTTTTTCTATAATGGAGAACAGAGAACTGTTGAATTTCGCAAAAAACAACTTGAAAATTTAGCTTATTCCATTAAGAAATATGAAAAGGAAATTTTAAAGGCTTTAAATTTAGATTTAGGAAAAAGCGAATTTGAAGGATACACAAATGAGGTTGGTATTGTATTAAGTAGCATTCGTTATATGTTAAAAAATATTGATGAATGGGTAAAACCAACTGAGGTTAAAACTCCACTATCATTACAGCCTGCGAAAAGCTTTATTGTTAGAGAACCTTATGGAGTTACTTTAATTATTGCACCATTTAATTATCCATTTCAATTAGTCATGGAACCATTAATAGGAGCAATAATTGGTGGGAATACTGCAATTGTAAAACCGTCGGAATCAGCAGTTCATACATGCGCTATTATAAAAAAAGTAATCGAAGAAACTTTTGACCCACAATATATAAGTGTGGTTGAAGGAGAAAAAGAAGAAGTAACAGCTCTCATTCATTCATCGTTTGATTATATTTTTTTCACTGGAAGTGTAGGAGTTGGAAAAGTAATTATGCGTGCGGCTGCAGAAAGACTTACACCAATTACATTAGAACTTGGTGGAAAGAGCCCTACGATTGTCGATCATACTGCTAATTTAGAATTAGCAGCTAAACGGATTGTTTGGGGAAAATTTAATAATAATGGTCAAACTTGTGTAGCACCAGATTATGTCTTAGTACAACAGTCTGTTTATAGTGAGTTTGTTCAATTGTTAAAGAAAACAATTAAACAATTTTTTGGGGAAGATGCACGAAAAAGTAAGGATTATGGAAGAATTATCAATCATAAACAATTTGAACGTCTTGTACAGTTATTAAATGTTGAAAAAGAACAGGTAACTTACGGGGGGAAATATGATATAGAAGACCGGTATATTGAACCGACTGTTTTAGAAAACATTCATTGGACAAGTCCAATTATGGAAGATGAAATTTTTGGTCCAATACTACCAATTATGCCATATGACCAACTTCAATCCGCAATAGATCAAGTTAGAAAGCTCCCTAAGCCACTTGCGGCTTATTTTTTCTCGGAGCATGAAAAAGCAATAGATTATTTCTTAGAGCAATTGCCATTCGGTGGAGGTTGTATTAACGATACGATTACTCACGTAGGGAATATCCACTTACCATTTGGAGGTGTTGGTCCATCAGGTGTCAATGCCTACCATGGGAAAGCAAGCTTTGAGAATTTTACACATCCCAAATCGATTATGCAACGTTCCACAAAGATTACTAATGAACTTTTATATCCGCCATATAAAGAAAAAGTAAAACTAGTAAGAATGGTATTAAAATGAATAAATTCCCAGAAGGGTTCTAGCACTTCTTGGCGGATAGGAAAGTATATGTTTAACGGTAATCCGCATAAGAAAAGAAATCAACTCGACCTATTTTGGTCGAGTTGTGTTTTTCTAAGGAATTTATTAAATTGAAAATAAAATATAATGTAGATTTAACGAATTTTTGATATGATTAATTTCATTCAGTAAAAATTCCTTTTCTTATAAATAAGTTTATTCGAAAATTTTATAAAACATTTTTATACATATTGTAGTCGGTATTTGTAATTTATGAAGTGTTGAATGGAGGAAATGAGGATGTATACAGAGGAATTGTTAAGTGTAATCCCTTTAAAAAAGGTTATTGGGCAATTACCAAGTAATGTGAAAGATTTATCAATCGATTCTAGAAGTGTGCAACCAAAAAGTCTATTTATATGTATTAAAGGCTATACAGTGGATGGTCACGATTATGCACAAAAAGCCGTTGATTCTGGAGCTACAGTTATTGTTACAGAAAAAGAACTTGACTTAGAAGGTCAAGTTGCCCAGGTCATTGTTGCGGATACGAATCGAGCACTAGGATTACTTGCTGCGAGATTTTTTGACAATCCTTCAAAAGATTTAACGATGATTGGTGTAACGGGTACGAATGGAAAAACGAGTGTTTCAGGAATTATTCACCATATGCTTATTGGTATGGGTGAAAAATCTGCATTAACAGGAACGATTGGCTTTAATTTAAATGGTGTGTTATACGAGTCTGCAAACACAACAAGTGATGCACTTAGTACACAGCAAATGATTTTCCGTGCAAAAATGGAAGGCTGTCGTGCAATGGTAATGGAAGTATCATCGCACGGGCTCGCACTAGGCCGATTGGCTGGTGTTGATTTTGATGTTGCTGTTTTTACGAATTTAACACACGACCACTTAGATTTTCATGGGACGATGGAAGAATATGGTCAAGCAAAAGGTTTACTATTTTCGCAAATGGGTCAAGATTTATCAAAGAATAAATATGTCGTGTTAAATGCAGATGATCCATGGTCAGAAAAGTATGCAAACATAACACCATATCCAGTGTGGACATATGGACTTAAAACTAGTGCAAACTTTAGGGCAGAAAATTGCAACTATGATAATGGATTTACCACTTTTGATATGATTACACCAGAAGGGACATTTCCGGTATCTATGCAGTTATTAGGTGAATTTAATGTGTATAATATTTTAGCGGCGACTGCTGTATTTTATGGACGCGGTTTCCCTATTGAAGCTATTATCGAACAAATTGAGGACTTAAATCCAATTAAAGGTAGAATGGAACGAGTTAAAACAGAATTACCTATTCAGATCTTCATCGATTACGCCCATACGCCAGATGCAATTGAGAAGGCAATTAATGCTGCACACCCATATAAAGGGGAAGACAATAAACTAATCTTTTTAATTGGAACAGGCGGTAATCGTGACAAATCAAAACGACCTGCAATGGCTGAAAAAGCATCACGTGCTGATTATGTTATTTTAACGACAGATGATCCACGTTATGAAGAATATGATAGTATTACAAGTGATTTAGCAAAAGGTATGCTTCACGAAAATTATGCGTGTATTGGTGACAGAGCAGAAGCTGTTCGACATGCAGTCGCAATCGCGGAACCTGGTGACATTATTATTTTTGCTGGTAAAGGACACGAAGATTATCAAATAATCGGTAATACAAAATATCCACACAGCGATGCAGAAATTGCGATTAATGCTGGCCAGTTAAAGTTTGTAAACTAAAAATGAGGACCCTCTCTAACACATGAATGACTTAGAGAGGGTTTCTTCTTTTAAAAGTTTTTCACAATATAAAAAGGTTGTATATAAAGGGTATTTTCTTTTATTATTAGGAAGTAGAAAAAGGAGATTCGAAACATGACTTCAAAATTAGAACAAGATATATTATCGCGCCGCACATTTGCGATTATTTCCCACCCCGATGCTGGGAAAACGACGATTACAGAAAAGTTACTGTTATTTGGTGGTGCAATTCGCGACGCAGGTACAGTTAAAGGGAAAAAGACAGGAAAATTTGCAACATCTGACTGGATGGAAATTGAAAAGCAACGTGGGATTTCCGTTACATCTTCAGTAATGCAATTTGACTATGATGGTTTTCGCGTAAATATTTTAGACACACCAGGGCACCAAGACTTCTCAGAAGACACATACCGTACGTTAATGGCGGTTGATAGTGCTGTCATGGTTGTTGACGTTGCAAAAGGGATTGAAGCACAAACCCTTAAATTATTTAAAGTTTGTCGTATGCGTGGGATTCCAATCTTTACTTTTATTAATAAATTAGACCGTCAAGGTAAAGAACCTCTTGAAATCATCGAAGAATTGGAAGAAGTATTAGGTATTAACGCTTATCCAATGAACTGGCCAATTGGTATGGGGAAAGAGTTCCTTGGTATATATGATCGTTACAATAACCGTATCGAACAATTCAGAACTGATGAAGATAATCGCTTTTTACCGATTGATGAAGATGGAGAGTTAGCAGTTGAACATCCGATGAAGGCAACTTCGTATTACACTCAGGCTATGGATGATATAACATTATTAAACGAGGCAGGAAATGAGTTCTCTGAAGAAAAGATTCGTCGTGGAGAGCTAACACCAGTATTCTTTGGTTCGGCTTTAACAAACTTTGGTGTACAAACTTTCTTAGAAACGTACTTAAAATTTGCTCCAGCTCCACAACCAAGACTTACTGAAGATGAACAATATATTGAACCAGTTGAGCATGATGATTTTTCTGGATTTATCTTTAAAATTCAAGCAAACATGAACCCTGCTCACCGTGACCGTATTGCCTTTGTTCGTATTGTATCTGGTAAATTTGAACGCGGTATGAGTATGATGCTCTCGAGAACAGGTAAATCATTCAAAGTTACCCAGTCAACACAATTTTTAGCAGATGATCGTGAAACAGTGGATGAAGCAGTTGCTGGTGATATTATTGGTTTGTATGATACAGGGACTTATCAAATTGGTGATACAGTCGTTGGCGGTAAGAAATCATTCCAATTTGAAAAATTACCACAATTTACGCCTGAATTATTTGTACGTGTTACTGCAAAAAATGTTATGAAGCAAAAACAATTCCATAAAGGTATACTACAGCTCGTACAAGAAGGGGCAATCCAATATTATAAAACCCTTCATACAGAAGAAGTAATTCTTGGTGCTGTAGGACAATTACAATTTGAAGTATTCGAACATCGTATGAAAAACGAATACAATGTTGAAGTTCAAATGCAAGCAATTGGATCGAAAATTGCCCGTTGGATTGAAAACGAAGAATCGGTAAAAGAATCTATGTCTTCAAGCCGTTCTATGTTAGTAAAAGACCGTTACGACAATTTAGTATTTTTATTTGAAAATGAATTTGCAATGCGTTGGTTCTCTGAGAAAAATGAGGACATAAAATTATATAGTCTATTATAAAATTATCAAAAGGCTGCTCAGAATATATGTACTTCTGGGCGGCCTTTTAACATTATAGTTCCTATACAAAGTTATTAACTATTAGGAAATCTTTGAGCGAAATTTCACAGTTCATTCATCAAATAAAGGTCAAAATCTATTTCGTGTCAATATCATGCAACTTTAAAAATATTTAATCGTTTTATGAAACAAAAGGTAAAATAATTCGTAAATTAAACAATATAGAATGATTACTTACATAAAGGTGGGGAGTGTTATGGGAGTTCATTTATTTACTGGTTTTCCGGGATTAATATCTAGCCAATTAGTACGAGAATTATTTAGAAAAAGTTACGCAGATCATGTTTATGCAATTGTGTTACCTACAGAAATAGAAAAGGCACAAGACGAGAGTTTGCGAATCATGGAAACTTTTCCTGGTAGGAAAATCACGATAATAGAAGGGGATATTACTTTACCTCAATTAGGGATTACACAAGAGACGCTTGATGAATTTATGCATAAAATCGAGGTAGCATGGCATTTAGCTGCAATCTATGATTTGGCAGTACCAAGAGAGATTGCATGGAAGGTAAATGTTGATGGTACAAAGAATGTGAATGAATTTGTTCAGCTCCTACCAAATTTAAAACGATATATGTATTTCAGTACTGCATATGTTGCTGGGAAAAGAGAAGGGGTTATTTTAGAAAGTGAACTTATTCGACCAGTAGCGTTCAAAAACTATTACGAAGAAACAAAATTTGAAGCTGAACTACTAGTAGAAGAAAATAAATCATTCGTTCCAACTACAATCATTCGTCCTGGCATTGTGAGAGGAAATTCGTTAACAGGGGAAACGAAAAAATTTGATGGGCCATATTTCTTCTTAAATATGATCGATAAGGTGAAATTCATGCCATACATTCCTTATGTAGGTCGTTCCAATGCAGTTATTAATGTGGTTCCAATTGATTATGTAATCGAGGCAAGTGCATATATTAGCCAAGAGCCAGATGCTGTTGGGAAAACCCTACATCTTACTGACCCACATCCACATCCAGTGTTAGAAGTTTATCGAATGATGGTAAAGCAAATGACAAATAAATTTCCTAAAGGAAGACTTCCACTTACTTTAACGAAAAAATTCTTACAAATAAAACAGGTAAGAAAAAAATTAGGTGTTGAAAAAGAAACTTTAGACTATTTAACATGGAAAGGGTATTTTGACTGTAGTGAAGCAAAAAAGCTGTTATCAAAAGGAAAGATAAAGTGTCCGGATTTTTTGGAAACAATGCCGACTATGGTGAAATATTATAACAAATACAAACATAAAAAAGAGTATCACATAGAAATTAAATAAAATTCTTGCAATTAATAATAAAATTCATATATAATCATACAAGTAGTTCAACTGAATAACCATTGACTTTATGTCAAAGGGGAGTAGCTATAAGTATTGCATAATACTTACTTCACATTCGTCATTACATGATATTAACTTATCATCGGGTGTGAAAGCACAGCACTGTTTTTTCGGATACCTTGTGTAATCGAAAATGTGAATTTGCTTAGCAAGACCTTTGCCTGTATAGGCAGAGGTCTTTTCTTTTTGCAAAAATTCCCGTTAAAAAGGCATTAACTCAGACTTATTTGGGCAACAAAGCTTTTCTAGCCTAATATGGTGTTCAACTGAAAAATTTTACATTTTGAAATACCTGTATTTTGGGTATACAAAACCTAAGGAGGTTTAACAGTGGAAGCAATTCTTTTAGAGTATTTATGGGTGCTCGTAGTACTAGTATTTTTAGAAGGTTTACTTGCAGCAGATAATGCGGTTGTTATGGCGGTAATGGTTAAACATCTTCCTAGCGAGCAACAGAAAAAAGCATTATTTTACGGTTTATTAGGTGCATTTATATTCCGTTTTGTTGCATTATTCTTAATAACAATTTTAGTGAATTATTGGCAAATTCAAGCGATAGGCGCAGCTTATTTATTATTTATTTCGATAAAACATATTTATGATTCCAAGTTTAAGACGGAAGAAGAAGTCCACGATGAGGATACTGCACCTAAAAAGGGTAAAGGTTTCTGGGCAACTGTAGCAAAAGTGGAATTAGCAGATATCGCCTTTGCTGTGGACTCTATGTTAGCTGCTGTTGCAATTGCAGTTACATTACCAGCGTTAGGTAATTTTGATATTGGTGGTATTAATGCAGGACAATTTGGTGTTATGTTCTTTGGTGGTATCATTGGTATGATTATTATGCGTTTTGCTGCCCAATGGTTTGTAAAGGTGTTAAACAACTATCCAGATTTAGAAACAGGTGCTTTTTTAATCGTTGGATGGGTTGGGGTAAAATTAGCGGTATTAACATTAGCTCATGATGGTGTTGGTATTTTACCACATGATTTCCCTCATTCAACTCCTTGGAAAATTACTTTCTGGGTTGTCTTACTTGCCCTTGCAGTTGGTTCATGGTTAACGAGTGTTGCCAAAAAGAAAAAAGAGGTAACAGGGCATTAGATAGCATTCTCATATAGCAAATAATTTAAGAGGAACAGTTATCCTGTTCCTCTTTTCTACTGTAAATTTCTAATATAAGGTGTATAATTACGATTATTGAAAATACAAAGAAGGCGACAAAATGGCTAAACTTATAACAAAGCGGAAGCACACCATTACACCTTTTCAATTAATTGTAACTTTTTACTTTATGGCGATTGCAATATCTTTTCTACTATTACGTATCCCAGCAGTATACAAAGAAGGAATAGAGGTTTCATATATTGATACCCTTTTTACTGCTATTAGTGCTATTAGTGTTACAGGATTAAGCGTTTTTAATATTGTAGATGTTTTTACGCCATTTGGAATTATTGTTTTTCTTTTTATTATTCAAATTGGTGCTATAGGAATTATGTCAATTGGTACCTTTATTTGGATTTTGTTCGGTAGAAAAATAGGTATGCGTGGTCGACAATTAATTATGATTGACCATAACCAATATAATTTATCAGGTGTTGTTCATTTATTAAAGGAAATCGTTAAGATATTGTTTGTTATTGAGTTCATAGGGGCTTTAGTTCTTTCTGTTCATTTTCTTAGGTATTATGATAGCTTTGGGGAAGCTTTAAAGCATGGAATTTTTACTTCCATTTCGGCTACTACGAATGCAGGTTTTACTTTAACTTATAACAGTCTCCAGCCATTTAGTGCAGATTATTTTGTACAATTTGTGGTTATGATTCTTATTGTTTTAGGAGCAATTGGTTTTCCAGTGCTAGTGGAGATAAAAAAGTATTTATCTAGGAAAGATCGGTCGTTTCGATTTAGCTTATTTACAAAAATAACAACTACAACTTACGGGATCTTATTTTTAGTAGGTGCGATCACTATATATTTAGTTGAATCGTTTCAATCATTTAAAGGAATGCCTTGGCATGAAAAATTGTTTGCATCTATGTTTCATGCTGTTTCTGCACGTTCTGGGGGACTAGCAACATACGATATCTCATCCTTTAATGAAGCGACTGATATCTTCCTTAGCTTATTAATGTTCATAGGCGCTTCTCCAAGTTCGGTTGGTGGGGGTATTCGAACTACGACATTTGCAGTGGCTATATTATTTTTAATCAATTTTGCAAATGGTCGTCATGAAATCCAAGTTTTTGGACGAGAAATTCATATGACTGATGTCTATCGCTCGTTCGTTGTTATTATATTAGCTTCATTTATGGTTTTGTTTGCTACGATGCTTCTATTGATAACAGAACCGTATGCTTCGGTAAACCAAGTGATCTTTGAAATAACCTCTGCATTCGGAACATGTGGCTTGAGTTTGGGGATTACGGAAAACTTGTCTCCAGCTGGTAAAATTATTATTATGATTTTAATGTTTATTGGACGTGTAGGGCTCCTTTCATTCTTATTTTCACTTGGAGGTAAAGCAAATAAAACCAATTTCCACTATCCGAAAGAGCGTGTAATTATTGGTTAAGAATAATAGGATTAAATGGTGTGAATACATCATTTAATCCTATTTTTTATGTCTATTACTTTAGCTACTTTGTAATGAGTAGGAGTAATTTACTGTTTATTACTATTATTGTCTCAATTTCCGCTAATTGTACTTATCCTAATAGTAGATGGACATATAATATTTTGAGGGTGATGAAAATGATAAAAGTTGGATTTGATGCTGGGCATGCTCTTACAACATTAGGAAAACGAACTCCTGATAATGAGAGGGAATGGACATTTAACGATAAAGTTGCTAAAGCTTTTGCGAATGAATTAGCCCTATACCAAAGGGTAACTAGTAGGAGGTTCGATGATCCGACAGGACAAAGAGATATTTCATTACAAGAACGTTCAGATGGTGCAAATCAATGGGGTGCAGATTATTATATTTCGTTTCATCATAATGCTAATACTTCACGTTGGGGAGATTGGACGGGAGTAGAAACCTATGTTTACTTAGGAAATAAGTCAACTACTAGTGGGAAACTTGCTGCAGCAATTCATCCGGCAGTGGTAAATGCATATGGATTAAGAGACAGAGGAATCAAAGAAGCGAATTTTCATATATTACGAGAAACGAACATGCCGTCTATTCTAATAGAAGGTGGATTCATGGACTCGAGAATTGATATAAAAAAACTAAGAGATGACCAAGTGCTAGAAAAGGTTGGAAGAATGGTTGCACAAAACTTTGCCAATTTTGTGGGGTTGAAAAAAATTGCATTTGTCAACAAGGAGGTACAGGAAATGCCTCAACAATTTTTAAATGAGACTGGACGTAATGAAGCTAAAGAAATGATCCGTCGTGGTGTTAAGGAAAATTTATTTCATGAAAAACATGAAAAGGTTGATGAATACAATGATATCCAGTTACTTAGTTATGCATTGGCATATATTAATAGAAAAACAAAGAACTAGAGAAGTTGTGTTCATTCTCTTTTAATCATATACGATTCGACAAACGAGTAGGTTGGCAAAGTAATGCTAACCTACTTTACTTTTCAGAATTATATAAAAACAATTAATTTGACAATATTTTCATACTTTTATAAAATTTATATGATTGAAAGATGATAAACACTACTATATACATAGTTATTTTTAAAAATTTAATATAGTAAATTAGTAGTTTAATTAGGCCTTTTGTCATTATCATCAATGAAAAATTATCTTTAAATGCATTATTTAGTGAATTCTTTTCACAAATTACGTTATGATTAGTTAAAAATTTACATAAATATATTAATAAATGTCATATTACTCGAAGTAGAATAATAGATTTAAAATATGAAATTATTTTCTGGTAAAGGGAAGTACAATTGGAAGGATGTGTGTTTCAAAAAATGGTGAAACTACAAGAAAAAATAGATCATCAAAATAATTTAAAGTTGCTTAGTCAAATGGCTGCGACAATTGCGCATGAAATACGAAATCCAATGACCTCAATAAATGGTTTTATAGAATTACTTAAAATAAATTCCACAGAAGAAAATAAGAAATATTTAAGCATTATTAAATCAGAATTGGATCGGATGGATCAGATCCTCTCGGAAATTCTATATTTATCAAAGCCTGTTGAAAGACAGTTTGAAGTAGTTTCAGTTGCAAAAATTATCAATGAAATAAAAGAAATAATGTCACCATTGGCAAATTTCCATAACATTACAATAGACTTAAAGATTGACAAGCCTTCTGACTCAAATATATTGGGTAATCCTAATCGTATAAAACAAATGCTAATGAATCTTGTGAAAAATGGAATTGAAGAAATGTGCCAGGGTGGTTCAATTACAATTTCATTGAAGAATGTGAAAGAAAAAATCCAAATCATTGTTTGTGATGAAGGACGAGGAATTGAAAAAGAAGATATTCCTAATTTGTTTAAACCATATTTTACAACAAAAAAAGATGGGACAGGTCTTGGGTTGCAATTAGTTAAACAGGTAGTAGAAGAACATGATGGAATAATTTATGTAAAAAGTACTTTGAATGTTGGAACTTCTTTTGTTGTTGAATTACCAACCAACATGTAACAAATCAATAAAATATTCTTTAAAGAATAGCAAAAGATAAGCTACTCTAATTTCAGATTATTGTATTTTTGACAAAACTCATAGCTTGCCGATATAATATTGTTATTAGGAAAAAAGGATGATTTGTCATGACTTCAGAAGAAATTAAACAAACTTTAAAACTTTATATCGTATTATCACGTGCAAATAAGGCTATTAACGAAGTGACAAATCAATTTTTTCAACAGAACAGCCTAAATCCAACTGAATTTGCTGTATTAGAATTACTTTATCATAAAGGTAGACAACCGTTACAACAAATAGGAAATAAAATTTTGCTCGCTAGTGGCTCAATTACCTATGTAATTGACAAACTTGAAAAAAGAGGCTTCTTGACAAGAGTATCTTGCCCAACAGATCGTCGTGTTACCTACGCGGAAATCACGCAAGAAGGCTCTGATTTTATGGATAAACTTTTTCCAGAACATGAACAACACTTACATGAATTGTTAAGTGCATTGACACCAGAAGAAAAAGATATCGCTATTAACTTGTTGAAAAAATTAGGTTTATCGATAAAAGATTTATCTTATTAATAGCCTCTAAAGTGAAGTTGTTAAATGTTCATTTTCGCTGCCGCACTTAGCGATTTGAACATGATTTTAACGACTAAATTTACTATCTAAAAGGTTTGTCCAGAGTAGCGAACACTGGACAGGCCTTTTATTTTGCGAAAAAGTGTCTAAAAACCATTGGTAATTGATTTTTAGACACTTTTCTTTTTTTGTATTTGAACAAGCATTCGTTTACATACAGTTTACTAATTAGTTTTTGTAATTGTTAATCCCATTTTAATCATTGCATCAGTTAAATCTTTTGCAGGGTTATCGAAAATTGTTAACCGAACAAGTTGGTTTTCTTTTTCAAATATAACTGCAGTGACAGTTTGGTCAGTTAAATCAACTTTATATGCTGCATACTTAACGATACTTTCATTAACATATGATTGAATGTCAAATTCTGTATAATCAACATTTTCAGCAACAAAGCTCATCATTTCTTCAGTATTCTTTTGTAGATCTTCAAACGTTAAATCGTTAACTGACATGTTTTCTATACGCATTGAAATAGAGTCATTTTCAGTTAAATAAAGCATATCTTTACCTGGTTCTTCCGCAGTTAAAGTAAAGCTTGGTAAGATTTGAATAGTGTAATGTTGCTCATTACTAGTTGCTGTTGTTGTTTCTTCAGTTTTTTCTACATTGTTCGTTGTATATGTGATACTTTTTGAGTCATTTTCTGATGATTCACTTGATTCATTTGGTTTCTCTTCTACTGTTGTGTTGTCAGTACCTGCATTTGTTCCTTCTGAATTTGTTGGAACTTCTGTAGTATCTTGCTCTTTTGCAGTACCACATCCAACGAGCATAAGTAATGCAATACATAGTGTGGAAAGAAATTTAAATTGTTTTTTCATGATGATTACCTCCTCAAAGAATTAAACGTATCATTTCGATGAAAGTTTCAACGATTTGGTGCATTTAGATTTTTACTAAAAAAAAGGAATTAGTAGGAAAAGTAATAAGATATATACTTCATGAGCTACTATTGTAAGTGGAATGCTCTTTTTCCATTCGTAAATTAAGCCTAACAAAAGTCCAACAATGAACGTCAATAACCCGTAGGAAAAATATCCGCTGAGTATAAAGGGACCTGCGAATAGCAGGCTAGTTAATACAATTGAAAGTAGTGGAGAAGTCCAACTTTTAATCGTTTCTTGTATAAACCCTCTCCAAAATATTTCTTCTCCTACGATGATAATGAAAATTAATAGTAAATAGTGCCAAATATTACTTGGACCAAAAGTTGAGATATACTTAGTTATAGAAATAGAAAATTCGTTGCTAACCAATTTTAGAATGGTATAGAAAAGGCGAGTAATTCCATAGAGAATAACGCCATATCCAATCCCGTATATTAAACATTTCCAGATGGAAAGTTCATCTTTTTGTTCAGCAGAAAGAAATGAAATAGCTACTCCAATCAAAATAATAAACGGATATAAATACCAAAAAATTTCAGATTCTTCGAATGAGTAGTAAATAACCGCATAAAAGAAAACTAACGAGAGTAGGAGTAAGATTAATTTTTTATGTTTTTTCAAATGTTAATACCTCCTCGTTACTTATACTAACACAAAAAAAGACTTCCCAATCATCATTTGCGATGTAATGGGAAATCTAAATTTAAAAAAGATCTTTATTTAAAATTTTATATTTTTTATGATTTACTACTGTTTTTTCTTCTAATTCAAGGTCGTGGAAATTTTCCATAATAGTTAGGTCAACAATTACGGAATTTTCATTTACTTTTTCAACAATTCCTTGTAATCGACCATCTTTAAACTCAATAATATTTCCTACTTCAGCTATTTTCATAACCAGCAGCTCCTTCATGGGATAATATTAAAAAAGTTAGCATGAAAAGTCTGGAAATGTAAAGACTTTTTTGAATAATTAATCGTTAATGACTAATTTAAAATTTCAAAGAAAGGTGTTTTTATATGGAAAAGTATAAAAATTTGATTGAACAGTTAAAAAATGGGGAAATTAATACTATCGAAATTAGTAAAGAAGAATTTTTGCTATTTAGGGAAATCCTAGTAAAGGATGAATTGTTTAAACACTTCCACGGTGAAGGAAAGCAAGGTGGAAATGTAGTTTATACATTTATGGAAACACCTAGAGCATAAAAAGTAATGACAATTTTAAGGGAGGGAGTTTGTGAACAAAGAAGCTTTAGACAAACTGGAAATAAAGCGAGAATTGATGATTCAATCTGGGATTGAAAATGGTTTGCAAAATCCGAAGACGATTCGTTTAAGTCGTGAGTTAGATCAAATGATGAATCAATTTGAGGATGAGGAAAATATGAATAATAAAGAATCACTTAGTTAAAAAAACTTTTATTTATATGTTTAATAAATATTTTTTTGGCTATATTATAATTGAACACAGCAACATTCTCATTTCCCCCTTTAAGAGTTGAAAACTTTGGTTTTCAGCTCTCTTTTTTTTGTTTTGTTACTCAAAAATTTTATCAGTCCCCCATTTTTCCTTATTAACAATTACCATCTAAAATTTATGCTTCTGCGGTGGTCACATCAAGATGTCACCATCCTCGGCGCAAAGCGGTCGTCTCAAAAGGACTTTTCAGACGCCCACTTTGTAAAATTCGAGTAAATTTTTTGAAATATATAACAAGGCCACTATTATTTGCTAAAATACTAGCATAACGAATTTATTTGGGGTGAAAGTATGTTACAAAAAGAGAAAATAGGTTTTATCGGGACAGGTGTGATGGGAGCTAGTATTGTAAAACATTTGCTAGCCTCACAATATGATGTAACGGTTTATACACGGACAAAGGAAAAAGCTCAAAGTTTAATCGACCTAGGTGCGAAATGGGCACAAACACCAGCAGAAGCATCTAAAGAGGCGGATATCGTATTTACAATGGTAGGCTTTCCACAGGATGTCGAAGATGTATATTGTGGTGAAAATGGTATTTTGCAAGTTGCAAAACAAGGAGCAATTGTTGTTGATATGACAACATCAGAACCAACTCTAGCTAAGAAAATTTATGCACTGGCAATGGAAAAGGGGATTTCATCTTTAGATGCACCTGTGTCAGGTGGGGATATTGGGGCACAGAATGGAACTTTATCCATCATGGTTGGAGGCGATCAAGAAGCTTTTGATAAACTTCTGCCGGTATTAGAAAACTTTGGTTCGAACATAGTGTATCAAGGAGAAGCAGGTAGCGGTCAGCATACAAAAATGTGTAACCAGCTATTAATTGCTACAAATATGATAGGTGTTTGTGAAGCGATTTCATATGGACTAAAAGCTGGACTTGATTTGGACAAAGTAATGCAATCTATATCTACTGGAGCGGCAGGTTCTTGGTCATTATCCAATTTAGGACCGAAAATGCTTAATGGCAATTATGATCCGGGATTCTATATAAAGCATTTTATTAAAGATATGAAAATTGCAATCGATGAAGCAGAAAGAATGGATCTTAATCTACCAGGAGTTAAACTTTCTAAGGAATTATATAACACTCTATTAGAACGAGGGTTTGGTGATTATGGTACGCAAGGCTTAATTAAGTACTATATAGACTAATACTTACAACTGAATTGAACTGTGCACTCATAGAATGATAGTAAGTCATAAACCGAGGAGCGAAAACAATTGGGGAAATCTTTTAAAAAAGGTATGCCAGGTGAACGAAGTCAATTGGCATTGTATATGTCGTTACCGATATTGTCGTGGGCTTTTTATGATTTTGCAAACACAATCTTTTCGTCTAACATTACAACCGTATTTTTTCCATTTTATACGAATGAAGTATTAGGAACAAATGAAGTAATGCAACAAGTGGCGAGTACGTTTATATCCTATGCGAATGCAGTAGCCAGCTTCTTCATTGTTTTGTTTTCCCCGTTATTTGGCGTTTGGATTGACCAAACAGGTTACAAAAAACGGTTTATTGTATGGTTTGCTTCTTGTTCAATTTTCTTTACATTCTTAATGGGGATTCTTGCAGAAATTGATAATAATATTTTAGTAGGCGGAATTCCACTAAGTTTTTTACTAGTTGTTATTAGTTTTGTTATTGCGAAGTTCTTCTATAATTCAAGTTTAGTATTTTATGATTCCATGATGGGAGATCTCGGTACAAAAAAAGAGATGCCATTAATTTCAGGATTTGGCGTTGCATTAGGATATTTAGGAACAATCGTTGGATTATTAGTTTATTTAATCGTGGCTGATGGAAACTATCATCGTGCATTTATTCCTACTGCTATTTTGTTTTTACTTTTCTCACTGCCATTATTTTTTATAAATAAAGATAATCCAGTCCCAAAGAGTGAACGTAAAAAAATTGGATTTTTTGATGGCTATAAAGAAATATTTAAGACCTTTAAAGATATGAAAACCTACAAACCTATTTTCATATTTATGATTGCTTATTTTTTCTTAAACGATGCTATTGCAACTACCATTGCAATGATGACAGTATATGCAACAGCAATCGTCGGATTTACTTCAGGCGAATTTATCATTCTGTATTTAGTAAGTACGGTAGCTTCTGTGATAGGTTCATTCATATTTGGTTACATTGCAAAATCAATTGGGGCTAGAAGATCCGTTTCAATCGTTGCAGTGATCATGATTATTGCGCTAACAATTGGTGTTTTTGCAAATGCAAAATGGATGTTTTGGATTGCTGGTAGTATGTTTGGTGTCTCTTTAGGGTCCATGTGGGTTACTTCTAGAACGTTAATTGTTGAAATGACACCTGATGATAAACGGGGGCAATTCTTTGGTTTGTTCGCTTTCTCAGGTAAGGTGTCAGCAATAATAGGACCAGCGATTTACGGAACGATTACGCTTACTCTTGCGGAATATGGAGCACTAGCGAGTCGAATAGCTTTTGGTTCACTAATAATTATGACAATTATTGGTCTAATTGTTCACTTACAGGTTAAAAGTAATGAAAATAGCTTGTAGGAGAAAATATTAGCCTATGATACAATTTAGGTATAATAATTGTCCAAGGTATTATTAAGAAAGGGGCACTCGCCTGTGGAACCAAAAGGAATTTTACTAGAGAGCGGAACAAATGAATTAGAAATCGTTGAATTCCATGTTGCAAATAATAATTTTGGAATTAATGTCATAAAAGTTAAAGAAATCATACAACCGATTCCTGTGACGTTTATACCTCACGCACATCCACATGTTGAAGGAATTGTACAACTCCGCGGTGAAGTATTGCCTGTAGTTGATATGTTAAAAGTATTAGGAATTCCAAATGTGAATTATAGTGCAGAACAAAAATATATAGTAGCTGAGTTTAATAAACAAAAAGTTGTGTTTCATGTAGATAATGTGACGCAAATCCATCGTATTTCTTGGGAAGATATAGAAAGACCTTCAGACATGTATCAAGGTGGATCATCTCAGGTAATTGGTGTCATTAAACAAAATAACAAAATGATTTTAATGCTCGATTTTGAAAAAATTATGGTGAATATCAATCCTAATTCTGGTATTAATATCGACTCAGTTAAGAAATTAGGTAAACGTGAACGTTCTGAAAAACGTATTGTCGTTGCTGAGGACTCACCATTACTCCGAAAATTATTAAACGATACGTTCAATGAAGCTGGTTATGTAAATTTAGAGTTCTTTGAAAACGGTAAGGATGCCTATCAATACTTAGAATCTATTACAACATCAGGTTCTAAAATAACAGAAAGAGTCCAATTAGTTGTAACAGATATTGAAATGCCACAAATGGACGGACATCACTTAACAAAGAAAATAAAAACAAATACTGATTTGCAGGCACTACCAGTCATTATTTTCTCAAGTTTAATCACAGACGATCTTAGACATAAAGGGATTGAAGTTGGTGCAGAGGCTCAAATTAGTAAACCAGAAATAGCAGAGCTAATATTAAAAGTAGATGAACTTATCTTATAAGATGAATTTTTCTACATTTGGGTGTCGATAGATTTTATATGGATTGAACAAAAAGTCGGATACCTTTTAAGGCTTCCGACTTTTTGTTCTTTACCAGTTTAATTTGGAAAGAATTGCCCTATTCTATACATAAAGTGATTTACCGCAGGCTAATTAGCTTCATTGGACTATAAGTAACCATTTCTTATGTATTAAGCTTTAGTCCACCCTTCATAAGTTAAAATACATATTAAATTTTGTTAAAAGAGAGAAGTGAAAGTATGAGAAGACTTAAGACTGCGATTATTGATATTGGCTCCAATACAATTCGACTTGTACTCTATAAATACGAAAAGAATGAAGGGTTACGTGAATTTGGGAATGTAAAAACAGTTGCAAGATTGCGGAACTATATTGAATCAGATGGCAAGATGTCTGAAGAAGGAATACAGTTACTTACAAATACATTAAACTCATTTAAACAAATTATAGATGACTATGAAGTAACGGATATTAAAGCAGTTGCGACAGCTGCAATCCGTCAAGCAAAAAATAAAAATCAAATCATTTCTAGAATGAAAAAAGAAACCGGCATAAAAATCGAATTATTATCCGAAGAAGAGGAAGCTTACTTTGGTTTCTTGGCGGTAGCCCATTCAATGGAGACACCTTCAGCAGTAACAATTGATATTGGTGGAGGATCTACTGAAATAACATTATATATTGATAAACAGCTTCAAAAATCATTTAGTTTTCCTTTTGGGACGGTGTCACTAAAGCAAAACTTTATAAGTGGCGATTTAATTAATGATTCTGAAAGAAAATTACTACGGGATTTTATAAAGGAACAATTTAAGAGTATTCCTTGGATTCAAAATGTAAATTATCCAATCGTTGCAATTGGTGGAAGCGCGAGAAATGTTGTGCAAATTCATCAGCATCGTATTGACTACCCAATATCAGGTGTTCATCATTATGAAATTGCAAAAGACGAGTTAGACAATTTAAATAATTATCTTGGGAAAATGAGTCTTGAGCAGTTAAGACAATTAGATGGCTTATCATCCGATCGTGCGGACATTATTGGTGTAGCAATGGATGTATTTTTAGTACTAATGGATATTGTGGGAACGAAATCCTTTCAAGTAAGTAAAAAAGGATTGCGTGAAGGTGTTATTATTCATCGCGTACTTCAAGACAATGAAAGAGCCTTTGATAAGTATAATGTATTTGAGGAAAACTCCAGGCGACTTGCCTTTGAGTATGGTCGATCTGAAGAAGAATCTAAAAACTTAATCTCATTAGCAAACCAGTTATATCAGGAGAGCTGTGATTTAAATTTATTAGAATTTAACATTAATGATTACGAATTGATTAGAAAAGCGGCGAAGATATACTCAATTGGAGAATATATTGAACTTGATTCGGCTAGTCAACATACGTTTTACATTATAACGAACCAATCCATTGAAGGACTGAATCATAAAGATCGGGTAAAATTGGCTTTACTCGCGTCTTATAAAAATCGAGATTATTTTAGACGTTTTTCAACTCCATTTGAGTCTTGGATTTCTAAAGAAGAAATGAAAAAGCTTAAGGACTATGGAGCATTATTGAAATTTGTCTATGCTTTAAATATTTCCAAACGTAATATTGTAAAATATTTGCAATTAGAGCGAAACGAAAATGGCATTACTGTAAAGATTACTGCTGAAAAAAGTGCTTGGACAGAAAAATATCAAGCTGAACGACAAAAAAAGCATTTAGAGCGGCTTTTTAAACAACCGATAACGATTCAATTTACTTTTGAAAGGGTGCAAGAACGATGAATACGGAACTTGAAAAAAGTTCAATTGATACACGTAAAGATTATGATGATAGTTTAGATAATGATGATCACTCGGAACACTCGCTAAAGATATTAAACGAAATAGCAAAACCTGAATATTATAATAATCGTGAACTAAGTTGGTTAGCATTTAATGAGCGTGTTTTAGAGGAAGCTGAAGATAAAAGTAATCCATTATTAGAACGATTAAAATTTACTGCTATTTTTAGTTCTAATTTAGATGAATTTTTCATGGTCAGAGTTGCAGGTCTTCAAGATCAAGTTCGTGCTGGTTACCATAAACCAGAAAACAAAGCTGGTTTTACACCTACAGAGCAATTAACTAAAATTGCAGAACGTACGCAAAAGCTCGTAAAAAGACAAATGGAAGTATTTCGACATTTGATTTTTGATTTATTGCCAAAAGAAAATGTATTTTTAAAGGAATTTAGAGCATTAAACGATGAACAAAAAAGATATATCGCTGAGTTATTTGAGGAAACAATCTTCCCAGTATTAACACCAGTAGCGGTAGATGCCTATAGACCATTTCCAACATTATTAGGAAAGACACTAAACTTATTAGTAATGCTTGAGGATCACAGTGCGGGTATTGAGCATAGTGAGCGTGTAGCTATTGTGCAAGTACCATCAGTTTTGAACCGCTTTATTGAAGTTCCTAGTCAAGATGGAGAAAAAGTCTTTGTATTATTAGAAGATGTCATAACAAGCCATATTGACCAATTATTTTATGGATATAGAGTGAAATCTACTCAAGCCTTCCGCTTAACAAGAAATGCAGACTTAACAATTCATGAGGAAGGCGCTCAAGACTTACTCGTTGAAATTGAAAAAGAATTAAAGAAACGCAAATGGGGAGTCGGAAGCCGTTTGGAAGTCAGAGATGGCGAAATGAGCGACGAGGTACTGGATTATCTATTAGATGAATTTGAAATTGAAGAATCTGATGTTTATAAAATTGATGGGCCACTTGATCTTACTTTTTTGTTTGGTTTTGTGAAGAAGATATCTATTGGTCGTGAACATTTGGTTTATGAAAGCTTTATACCACAACATCCAAAAGATTTACAATTGGATGAGGATATTTTCGAAAAAGCGTTAACGCAAGATATATTCTTCCATCATCCATATGAATCCTTTGAACCGATAGTTGATTTTGTTGCTGATGCTTCGATAGATCCGACAGTGCTCGCTATAAAACAAACTTTATACCGAGTGAGTGGGAATTCACCAATTATCCAAGCATTAAAGCAAGCTGCTGAGAACGGTAAACAAGTTACTGTACTAGTTGAACTAAAGGCGCGTTTTGATGAAGAAAATAATGTTCATTGGGCAAAAGAACTTGAACAAGCAGGATGTCTTGTAATTTATGGGATGAATAATTTAAAAACCCATTCAAAAATTACACTTGTTGTTCGTAGAAGCCAAGGAAGAATTGAACGTTTCGTCCACCTTGGAACTGGAAATTACAATGATGCAACGGCTAAAACATATACGGATATGGGAATCATAACAACAGATAAAGAATTCGGGATGGATGCAACGAACTTCTTTAATTATTTAAGTGGGTATACTGAAAAGCCTAAATTCAATCACCTTGTTGTCTCTCCATTTGATATTAGAGATGAGTTTATTAAATTAATTGATGAAGAAATTCAGTGCCATAAAAAATATAAAAATGGATATATTCGTCTAAAAATGAATTCTTTAACCGATAAAGATATTATAATGAAACTGTATGAGGCATCCATTAATGGAGTGCAAATTGAATTACTAGTTCGTGGTATTTGCTGTCTACGTCCTGGTATTCCAGGCATTAGTGAAAGTATTACTGTATCTAGTATTGTTGGAAGATTTTTAGAGCATACAAGAATTTATTGGTTCCACCATAATGGTGAAGAAAAAGTCTTCTTATCTTCCGCAGATATGATGACGAGAAATATGGTAAAACGAGTTGAGATATTATTCCCTATATATGCAAAAGAAACAAAAGAGCGCTTAATGAATATCTTACTTACTCAGCTATCGGATAATGTGAAAGCCAGAGTGCAAGATGCAACAGGTAAATATCACTATAAAGATGAACGAAATGGCCTTGTTATTAATAGTCAAGAATTGTTTATAGAAGAAGCAATGAGTAGAGTTATAGTCGAGGATTAGAATTAAATAGTGAAAATTTTAAGTTCTACGTCCAAAAATCTACTAAAAGCTTTCATTCGCCGTTACTGGAGGAAAATCTATGCCACATAAACACCAAGAAAATGTTGAGCAAATTTATAGCGAAATTATTAAACTAAATCCATTTGATGCTGTTGTTCTTGCCAAAAAAATCAACGATAGTTTATTAATTGAAATGATGAACGCAAAAGCTCTAACACTTTCAACGACAATTCACTCTTTTGAAAAAGAGATTCCTGCAAAAGATTTCTTCCATTTCATTGATTTGGATCAATATGAGAGGTTATTTAATCGAACTGAAGGTGAAGTAGAGTACTTCATCCATAATGAAAATGAGCAAACATATGCAATCTGTGTACAAGCTATTATGATTGGAGAAATACCATATTTTTCAATTATAATCCGCCAAGAAACAAATAAAGCTACTGCCAAACATTTACTATTTGTTGAGCAGTATGTAGATCCAATTATTACAATAGATTTAGATGGCACAGTTATTTATACAAATAATGCTGCGTCTGAAAAACTGTTTGAAGATAATTCATCAATTATTGGACAAAATGTATTTAAAATAATTGATGACGAATACAATATGCAATTTAATATATTAATTAAAAATACTTTAAAAGGTTTCCCGATGGGGATGCCTAAATTGGTCATAAAACATGAACATTTCACTCAAGAGTCATTTAATATAATGACTATTCCTACCTATTGGAACAACCAATTAATCGGTATTCATATTATTCTTAAAACCATTAATGAATTCTTTATTGGTGATGGCAGTCCATACCAATTAATAAGTTATCAGGATGAGTTAACAGGACTATTAAATCGCAAAGCATTAAATGAACAATGGAATGAAGAAATTAGCACTTTCAAAGATGGGCTAAACATCGCATTAGTTCTTGCCGATTTAGACCGATTTAAAAAATATAATGAATCCTTAGGTAAGAATTCTTCTGATTTGTTATTAAAAATGGTGAGTAGACGATTCGCAAAATTACGAAATGAGTTTTGTGAAATTTATCGATATAATGGTGACGAATTTGTTTTTATCCTTAGGTATTATTCGAGAGATGAAATCGAAGCTTTAGCAAATAAAATACTGCAAGCTTTCAAAGATCCTTTTATACTAGATGAACAAGAATATTTTATTACTACATCGATTGGAATTTCACTTAGTACTTTTGGCCATAATAATGACTTAGAATCGGTTTTACACCAAGCAGAGCAAGCAGTATATTATGCAAAGCAAAATGGACGATTCCACTATCGATTTTATAGAAGTGAAATGAGTCAAGCATTTCCTAATGAAGTATTAATGGAAGCTCATTTAAAACGAGCGATTGAATTTAACGAATTATCCATTCACCTACAACCACAAATTGATTTGCATACAAAAATGATTGATAGTTTTGAGGCATTAATACGTTGGAATAATCGTAAATTTGGTTACGTACCACCATCACA
Organism: Ureibacillus manganicus DSM 26584; assembly: GCF_000772945.1. Classification (GTDB taxonomy): domain Bacteria; phylum Bacillota; class Bacilli; order Bacillales_A; family Planococcaceae; genus Ureibacillus; species Ureibacillus manganicus. The sequence continues at coordinate 225,014 of NZ_JPVN01000001.1, read as the reverse complement.
ATTTATATCAATTGCTGAAAGTTCTGGTTTAATTATCCAAATAGGTGATTGGGTATTAGAACAAGTGTGTAAAAACTTGCAGCAATGGAAGAAAAAAGGGTACCGCCCGGTAAGAATTGCAGTAAATATTTCACCTAAGCAATTTAAAGAGGAAAACTTTGCGTTGAAAATTGAACATTTGTTATCTAAATATAATATCGAGCCGAAATATTTAGAATTAGAAATTACAGAAAGTTCGATGGTTAATGTAAATGAAACCCATACAATCCTTACTAAATTAAAACAACTTGGTGTCTTTGTATCAGTTGATGATTTTGGTACTGGCTATTCGAGTTTAAGTTACTTAAAGAAATATCCTATTGATATTATTAAAATTGATCAGTCCTTCATTAGAGATATTAGCAAAGATGAAAAAAATGAAGCAATTATAAAAGCAATCATTACATTATCTCAAAACCTTGGAATGGATGTTGTTGCTGAAGGTGTTGAAGAAAAACTGCAAGAACAGTTCTTAAAACAACATAATTGTCAAAAGGGTCAAGGTTACTTATACAATAAACCACTACCAGTTGACCAAATTATTGAGGAATATTTAATAAATTAATTCTAATGTAAGTCGGCAGAATCTGTCGGCTTTTTAGTATGGAAAGTTTTCCTTTAAATTTGGGTTCGGAATAAAAAATCACTCCTGTTGAATACTACTTATAAAATCAAAAGGAGAGTGATACAAATGGGAATGTGGACAATACCGCTCATTATTACTGGTGTTATAATCGTGGGAATATCCTATTATATGACAGTTGGTGTAATGAAAAGGACAGCCCATAGAGCGACAGCCTCGGATACTCCTATTAGTAAAAATGTTCGTGAACATCCAATTTTGATGAACCCAATTATTATTATGTACATTATTTTTGGATTGTTTACAGGCATTATGATTTTCTATTATTGGGCACGATACAAGTACTAATTTTGTTAATGAATAAAACTTGATATTAGGACAAGTAATAGAAGTCATTCACTGATGAATTCTATTGCTTGTTTTTTTTTTGTTAATGTTTTTTGAAAACGTTTTCAATGTATACAAATAACCGTGGTTTATTGTCATGGTCATAAATTGGTCATATATGATATGATAATAATAGTAGTAGCAGTTCTGAAAAGGACGCAAAAAGGGGTAATGGGAAATGATTTCTACAAATACAAAAGCATTATTAGAACGGCCAATCAGTGATTTTATCATTTCTTCGGAGAAAGTTGCACATGTGCAGATTGGAAATAGTGCTGAGCATGCACTTCTTGTCTTAACAAAAACTGGCTATTCATCTATACCCGTCTTAGATGTTAAATATAGACTTCATGGCCTACTCGGTATGAAAATGATTACAGAATCAATCCTAGGATTAGAACGAATTGAATATGATAAACTTCCTTCCATAAAAGTTGATGATGTGATGGATACGGATGTAGTACATTTAAAAAATACTGATACTTTTCAAAGAGCACTAGATTTGGTGATTAACCACGCTTTTTTATGTGTAGTCGATGAGGACGGAACATTCGTTGGGATATTGACAAGACGAGTGATTTTAAAACAATTAAAAAAATATATCTATCAAGTAGATTAGTAGAATAAGAAATAGAGAGTCGGCAAAATCCTATAAAAGGTTTTGTCGATTTTTTTTAACAATAACCTTATGTAATGTAAGATTTATTAAAGATGTAACGAAAAAACGATATTTCAAAAAATTATGGTTAAATTAAAGAAGTATCAAATAGGAGGAGCATAAGTGACAACAACTGAAGCTGAAATTATAAAAATACTTGCTGAAGAAAAAAACATGAGAAAAGCAGCAGAACGATTATTTTTAACTCAACCTGCTTTATCCCAACGTTTGCAATCGATTGAAAAAGATTGGGGAGCAAAGCTATTTATACGTTCTCAAAAAGGCTTAACTCCAACACCAGCAGGAGAGTTAGTCATCCAATACGCCATTGATTCGATTACAAAAAAAGAGGAAGTCTTTGAAACAATCCAAGCAATGAATTCAAAAGTACATGGAACATTAAAAATTGCGTGTGCTTCTATTGTTGGCCATAACTGGTTACCGAAAGTATTAAAAGATTTCGTCACAAAATATCCCGATGCAAAAATATCTTTAATCACGGGATGGAGTTCTGAAATTGTTAAAGCCTTATATGAAGGGGAAGCACATATTGGTATTGTACGAGGACAAGCAGAGTGGAAGGGGAAAAAAATTCATTTATTCCAGGATATGATGTACCTAGTCGATCAAGAAATTACTAAGATTGATGAAGTACTTACGACGGATCGGCCATTTATACAATTTAAGAGTGATTCAAATTATTATCAGGAAATTCAACTTTGGTGGCAACGTCACTTTTCCTCTAACCCACGTAGACAAATTATTGTTGACCAAATTGAAACTTGTAAACAAATGGCAATGAATGGTATTGGCTATGCAATATTACCCTCGATTACGTTAAATGGTGAAGAAAATGTAAATAAAATACCATTGTCAACTAGTGAGAAAGATATAGGACTGACACGAGATACTTGGCTAATCGGTTACGAATCTTCTTTTGAACTAAGACAAGTTGATGCTTTCGTAGATGTAGTAAAGGATCATGCAAGTACAATTTATAAATAATGAGAAAATATGGAATTTAATAGAATTAAATTGAAAAAAATAGAAAAAAATACGTGCTATTTTAACTGATTTTTTGTACAATCTTAACATGTTTTAAGAATGAGAGGAGCATCTTTGTGAACAGAAAATTAAATGCACAAGAAATTATTGATTTTATTTCAAATTCTAAAAAAGTAACACCTGTAAAAGTATATATTCAAGGTGAAAACGTTGCGCAATTATCGTACGGTGAAAATACAAAAGTATTCGGTGAAGGTTCAAGCGCGGTTGTTTTTGGGGAATGGGCAACAATTGAAGTTGCTTTAAAACAACATGCCAATCTGATTACAGACTATGTCGTTGAAAATGATCGTAGAAATTCAGGAGTACCTTTACTTGACTTAAAATATCAAAATGCACGTATTGAACCAGGAGCAATTATTCGTGACCAAGTTACAATTGGCGATCAGGCAGTTATTATGATGGGAGCAATTATTAACATCGGTGCTGAAATTGGTGAAAAAACAATGATAGATATGGGAGCAATTTTAGGTGGCCGTGCGATAGTAGGTAAAAACTGTCATATTGGGGCAGGTACTGTTTTAGCTGGTGTCGTTGAACCACCGTCTGCAGCGCCAGTTATCATTGAAGATGAAGTTTTAATTGGTGCTAATGCAGTGGTTTTAGAAGGTGTTCGTGTAGGACAAGGTGCTGTTGTAGCTGCTGGAGCAATTGTCACTAAAGATGTAGAACCTTATACAGTAGTTGGCGGTGTACCAGCGAAAGTCATTAAGAAAATCGACGAAAAAACAAAATCAAAAACTGAAATTATCGATGCTCTAAGAAATATATAAGAAGGTGTAAACTATGGATTCCCTTATTCAGATACGTAGAGATCTTCACCAAATACCAGAGCTCGGCTTTCAAGAATATAAAACTCAAAAATATTTACTAGACCAGCTAAGTCAACTTCCACAAGACAATTTAACTATTACAACATGGAAAACAGGAATTATCGTTAAAATAGTCGGTAAGGACCCGACAAAAACAATTGGTTGGCGAACTGATATGGATGGATTACCAATTATAGAAGAAACAGGTTTACCCTTTACATCAACTCATGAAGGAAGAATGCATGCTTGTGGACATGACTTCCATATGACTATAGCATTAGCCTTAGTTAAATCCCTTGCTTTGAATCCACCAAACCAAAACGTAATAGTTTATTTTCAACCAGCTGAAGAAGGACCTGGTGGAGCTGAGCCCATGCTTGAATGGATAAAGCTTGAGCGTCCTGATCTTTTGCCAGATGAGATATATGCACTACATATTGCACCTGAGCACCCAGTTGGTACAGTTGCAACGCGTCCTGGATTGCTTTTTGCAAATACATCTGAACTTTTTATCGATTTAAAAGGTTTAGGTGGTCATGCTGCATATCCTCATAAAACAAGAGATATGACAATTGCATCGGCAAATTTGATCCTACAGTTACAAACAGTTATTAGTCGAAATGTCGACCCAATGGAAAGTGCAGTAATCACTATTGGTAAGATGACTTCAGGAACTGTACAAAATATTATTGCCGAAAATGCTAGATTAGAAGGAACCATTCGTACGTTAAATGCTAATGCCATGAATGATGTGAAAAAACGAATCGAAGCAATATGTAAGGGAATAGAAGCTTCGTTTGAATGTTCCATTTCTATCGATTATGGTTCAATGTATTATGAAGTGAATAATGATGAGGAATGTGCGAATAAACTTTTATCATTCGCAGAGCAATTTGAAGATTGTATACCTGTTTTGAGTCCTGCTGCAATGACAGGGGAGGATTTTGGATATTTCCTAAAAGAAATTCCAGGAGCGCTATTCTGGGCGGGGGCAAACTGTGAATACGGTTTACATCATGCAAAAATTTCGCCAGATGAAAAGTTACTTCAGGTTAACGCGAAATTCGTTGAACAATTTCTTAGAACTTTATAATAATCAAAGGAGAAGAAAACAGATATGTGTTTGTTTTCTTCTCCTTTTTATTATTGCACTGTATACCCGCCGTCTAATACGACAGCTTGACCAGTCATGCCCTTTGCATCCTCACTTGCAATGAATAATACTAAATTTGCCACTTCTGAAACATCAAGCAAACGTTTTTGAGGAACGAGTGGATAAATGACTTCTTCTAAAACACTCTCTAAAGGTACATTACGAGTTTTTGCTAAATCAGATAGTTGGTTGCGCACTAAAGGTGTATCAACATATCCAGGACAAATAGCATTCACTGTAATGCCATCTGTTGCAGTTTCTAGTGCAGCAACTTTTGTTAAACCAATAACGCCGTGTTTAGCAGAGTTATATGCAGCTTTACCAGCAAATCCAACTAAACCATTAATGGATGCAACGTTAATAATTCGTCCGAATTTTTGATTTCGCATATGTGGAAGAACGTGTTTGATTGTCATAAATGGTGCGGTTAACATAATTTTAATTAATAGTTCAAAACGATCTGTTGGAAAATCCTCGATCATTGCAACGTGTTGCATCCCCGCATTATTAATCAATATATCAATCTTCCCAAAATGATCGATGGTAGCATTTATAGATTGAACAATTTCTTCTTCACTAGTTACATCACATGTAAGACCAATTGCTTGGTTACCAAGTGAAGATGCCGCTTCTTTTACTTTTTCTTCGTTTTTATCGGTTAGGACAATTTTTGCCCCTTTGGAATAAAATGCTTTTGCAATTTCAAAACCAATTCCTTGTGCTGAACCTGTAATGAACACAACTCTATTTTCTACCAACTGAAACATACCCCCTAAAAAGAACTTTTGCGCGGATTTTAAAATAAATTATAAACCTAAACCAAATGAGAATAAGACAATTGCAATAATTACGCCAATTACTGGAGTTACAACAGTTGTTGCAGCCATAGACCAGTAAGCATCCTTATGTTTTTCTCCACAGACAGATTGAATAGTTGTTACAACATAACCGTTATGTGGTAAAGAGTCTAATGCTCCTGAAGAAATGGCTACGACCCTATGAAGAGCTTCTGTATTTACTCCAGCTTCAATATATCCCGGTGCAATTAATGGTAAAGCAATCAACTGACCACCAGAAGCAGAACCTGTCATCCCTGCAATGACGGAAACAGCAACTGCTGCTCCAATTAACGGAGAACCTGGGATACTTGTCATTGCCTCAACTGCCACATTAAATGCTGGTACAGCTTTTGCAACACCACCAAATCCTACAACTGCTGCCGTATTTCCAATAGCAATAATCGCACCAATTGTACCTTGTGATACAGCTTCCCAAGGATCTTTGAAGTATTTCCAACTAACGATAAATGTCGCAATAATACCACCTAAAAGGGCAAGGATTAGTGCGGATTGCGCTAAATCATGGTGGAAAATAAATGAAATAATTAACACAACTGCTAATGGAATAAATGAAACTATTGGATTTGGTAATGCACGTGTCGTATCAAATGTAGGGTCTGATTTACGAGCAACAAATTTCTCACCTTTATCAACAGCTTTTTGAATAAGGCGTTTTAACCACCAGTAACCAAATACCGCCATAAAGACTGCTACAATAATACTAACTTCCCAACCAGCATATGGAGTTGTCCCTAAATATTCGATAGGAATCCAGTTTTGAATTTCTGGAGAACCTGCAGATGTCATAGTAAATGTAACGGACCCTAAAGCTAATGTAGCAGGGATAAAGCGGCGTGGTAAATCTGCTTGCTTAAATAAAGAAATTGCCATTGGATAAACTGAGAATGCTACTACGAATAATGAAACACCACCATATGTTAAGACCGCACAGGCAACAACAATTGCGATTACTGCATATTTCATCCCTAGTTTATCGACGATGAATTTGGCAACGGCATCTGCAGCACCACTATCTTCCATAACTTTACCAAAAACTGCTCCAAGTAGAAACATTAAATACCAAGACATTATGAATCCAGTAAAACCTGACATGTAACTCGTTACAAAGTTCGCCATACCTTCTTCAGCCAACTGTGGAAATAATGGCATTCCAGATAATATTGCGACAAATAGGGCCGAGAGAGGCCCTACTATAATAATGTTAATACCTTTCATAGTTAGCCAAATAAGTAGAATAAGACCTCCAATTAGCCCAATCATACTGAAAATAAGAGCAGTATCCATTTATAAACCCCCTTTAAATTAAATCAGTTTGAAATTTAATAATTGTTGAATATAAGTAAGAAAAATTCGCAATACGTTATCTACGCTTGTCTAAAGTCTAGTTTTGAGAATCACTCCTTTACTTTTCTAGATTAGAAACGCTTACAAAGGATATTGAATTGAAGATAATCCACTATATGCAGTAATATGTTTCAAAAATGTGAACGTGGTTTTACTTAGGAATTCCAGAAATCCGGATTGTTTTTTGCTGATGTATTTTGCAAACCTATTTAGAAAGAGCAAAAAAAATCCAACATTTCGGAAAGCCTTCCGGAATATTGGAAATTGGGTCATAAGTTGTGTTTTTTAATTTTTTCGTAGAGGGTGGAACGACTAATACCAAGTTGTTCTGCAATTTTATTTTTATCTTTTTCAACTTCGAGATACTCTTTAATTACTTGACCTTCGACGTGGCTTAATATTTCCTCCAATGTGCCATTCGAACGAATAAAATTAGAAGGTTTCCGACGTAGATGAAAAGGTAAAGAATCTTCGGTTATTTCTTCACCATCCGCTAGATGGACAATTGCTTGAATGATGTTTTGTAATTCGCGAACATTACCTGGCCAGTCATAGTTTTGTAATGCCCACAAAACTTTACGGTGAACTTTAATCGTTCTTCTTCCTGCTTCGGCACAAAATTTGTTAATAAATGTTTGAATAAGTTCAGGTAAATCTTCAATTCTTTCACGAAGGGGAGGGACAAGTAGCGTGATCGATTGAATTCGATAAAATAAGTCTTCTCGAAACTTCTTCGCTTTTACTAAATCTAAGAGTGGTATATTGGAACTTACTAGTACTCTTGTGTTAATAGAAATCTCATGATCGGTACCGACTGGTTGTATTGTGCCTTCTTGAATCATTTTCAATAGTTTTGCTTGGATTGTAAATGGCAGTTCATTAATTTCTTGGATATATATAGTTCCGCCGTCTGCAAGTGAAAGTCTACCTTTCTTTAAGTTTGTTCCATCCCACTTCCCGAACAATTCAACTTCTAACAAGTCAATTGGAATAATAGAACAATTAATGTTAACGAACGGCTTTTCATACCGATCAGATAAATGGTGAATACTTCTTGCACATAATTCTTTACCAGAACCTATTTCACCTTCAATTAAAACAGGAAGTTTAGTAGGTGCTATGATTGAAATTGTTTCCTTTATTTTTCGAATTGCATTTGAAGATCCTATTAAACTGGGTAAACTATTGAGGCTTTCCATTGTTGATTTCATATTTTCATCAATTTTTTCTAAAGTTTTTTGAACGTGAGAGTTTAGTTTTTTCCAGTCATTGACGTCTCGAAACATAACGCTACCAAATGCTCCAACAATTTCGCCATCAACATAAATTGGAATACGATTTGGTAGCATATAGTTACCTTTTATATAATGTGGTGCAGCAATTTGAGCTACTCCTTTTTCTATAACAAGATGCATCTCTGAATTTTCAATAACTTCTCCTACATATTTACCTATTACATTTTCACGCTCTACCTCCAGGAAATCGCAATACTCTTTATTGATATAAATAATCCTTGCATTTTTATCGACAACAACAAACCAAGAAAAGGAAGTTTCTAATATTTGTTCTATAACTTTAGGCGATAGATTTTTAATGCATTCTCCCATTCAAGTCACCTCGTGCTTATATAGTGTTTTTATATACTATGAGAGAAGATAAGTTTCTAGCAGATGTTTTAGAAAGTATAAAAAAGAAGCTATCATTGAAATTTGATTTCAAGATAACTTCATAAAATTTATGATTTCACTTCTGACTGTACCAAAGTTGGAGCATTTTTTCGATTCCATCCATAGGCTAATACGAAACAGCCGATTAAAATAATCGCTCCAAAAATAAATGGTGAAGGTAAACTCCACTCAAGGAGTATTCCAGCTAATGCAGGACCGATCATATTTCCTAAACTCATATAAGCATTGTTCATGCCAGCAGCAAATCCTTGATCACGATCAGCCATTTTAGATATTAACGTATTGACGGCAGGACGGATAAAAATTGTCGCCACTTGGAAAAGTGTCGCTACTGTTAATATGACAAAATAGCCGTTAACAAAAATCATTAAGAACATTGTGATGGCTGCTGCAACTAAGTTAATTAATATAATTTTCATTTCACCATATTTCTTAAATAATATATCGATTATGAACATTTGAAGTATGACACCAACAAAGCCACCAACAGTAATAACGATTGCGATATCAGCTGGAGCATAGTTAAATTTTAGTTTTAAAAACATGGATAATGTAGATTGGAAATTCGCAATTCCAAAACTAAACGTAAAGACAACAATTAATAAAATAAAGTAAGGTGTTTTTACTGATCGTACAAGTTGCTGCAATAGATTTTCACGTGGAGGACGTTGTACATCTACTTGAAGCTGTTGCTCTTGTGATTTTGTTTGTACATTAGGCAATATGATTAAAGAGAGAAGGGCAGTAATTAATGCAACTATACCCGAAGCATAAAAAGGAAAATGTAAGTTTACTTCAGCTAAAAAACCACCGATTCCAGGTCCAATCATAAAACCAAGGGAGATTGCAGCCCCTAATTGACCCATCCCTTTTCCACGTTCCTCTGGTGTTGTAATATCGGCTACAAAGGCCATTGTTGGTGGCATAATAAATGCTGCACCTAGACCAGTTAAAAATCTTGCAACGAACAAGACCCAAACTTCACTTGCTAATCCGAATATTATTTGTGAGATACCATAAATGATAAGTCCAATGATGATGAAGTTTTTTCTGCCGTAGCGGTCTGACAAGTCACCAGCAACTGGGGAGAATAGAAATTGTGCTAATGCAAAACTAGCAATTAAAAACCCGAGTACCTGGCCACCTACACCAAAAATCTCGAGATACGAAGGTAATACAGGAATAATAATTCCAATACCGCCCATTGTGATAAACATGTTGAACATTAAAATAATTAAGGCAAGCTTTTTGGCTTTTTGAGACACTACGTTCACCTACCCTTTGTGGTCATCCTAAAACTGTCTTTATAGAAAAGTAATACTCATTAGCTTAACATAAAATGACAGGAAGCACTACCATTATGCAAATGAGCTAAAAAGAGAATAGGAGATTGTAATTATAAGATTCTATGTAGTGTCTTGTAAATTAAGTAAATGAGAAGATGAAATTCGCGAATAAATACTAAAGCGCAATTAACCTTTCAAATATCGCAAGTAAATCGAGTGAAACCGCACGTAACTAGAACGAACTCGCAATTACCCCAACAGAACCCGCGAATAAATCGAGTTATTCCAAATACCCCAACAATATACATAAAAATAAAAAAGGCCGCTCTGAAGCCGAGTCATTCATTACTCATGCTTGCAGAACAGCCACTTTGATTTCCAATCAAGTCAAATTACTTATCGTAAGGACATTTTAAATTCTAAGAAATACTCATTGTATTTACCTAACCATTCAAGACCTAGGTTTTCGTATACTTCTAATTTTTCACGGAGTTCCTCACTTGGATAGAAGCGTTCGTCTTCAATAACCTCTGGGTCCATTAATTCCATCGCTGCTGCGTTTGGTGTTGAGTATCCTACATAATCATTATTCTGTGCTGATACATCTGCATCTAACATAAAGTTAATGAATGCATGTGCACCATCAATATTCGCCGCTGTTTTTGGGATAACAAAGCTGTCAAACCATAAGTTAGAACCTTCTTCTGGAACAGCAAAGTCTAAATCCTCATTTTCCCACATCATATCTGCAGCTTGACCTGACCAAGTAAGAGCAACTGTTGCTTCATTATTAATCATTAAAGGAGTAATTTCATCTCCTATGATTGCCTTAATATTAGGAGATAAAGAAATCAATCTATCCGTTGCTTGACGTAAAAGTACATCATCTTTAGCATTTAATGATTCTCCAAGGGAGTTGAGGCCCATTCCCATTACTTCACGAGCGCCATCTACTAAAAACACTTTGCCTTCAAGTGTTGGGTCCCACAAATCTTCCCACGATTCAAAAGTTAAATGTTCTTCTACCATTGTTGGGTTAAAAACGATACCAACAGTTCCCCAGAAATAAGGAATTGTATATTTGTTTCCTGGATCAAAGGCTAAGTCTAAGAAGTAAGGATCGATATTTTTCATGTTCGGTATTTTTGAATGATCTAAGGGAATAAGTAAATCTTCCTCTTTCATCATTTCCACCATATATTCAGAAGGAACAGCGATATCGTATGCTGATCCACCTTGTTGAACTTTCGTCATCATTGCTTCGTTTGAATCAAACGTTTCATAAATTACTTTAATGCCCGTTTCTTCAGTAAATTGAGCAATCAAATCTGGATCGATATATTCTCCCCAGTTGTAAACTGTAATCGTATCTTTACTACCTTGCGTACCACCTGCTTCTAACTGATGAGCAGCAAAGAAAAGCAGGGCACAAGTAACAATGATTGCAATTGTTGCTTGAACTAATGATTTCATTCTTGCACCCCCGTATTGCAAACTTTCGTACGATTTGTTACAAAATAGTAACCAACAACAATAAGTACTGTGGCAATAAATACAATACCTGAAATTGCATTAACCGTTAGTGTAATTCCAGCACGTGCCATTGAATAAATTTCAACCGATAATGTTGAGAATCCATTCCCTGTTACGAAAAATGTTACCGCAAAATCATCAAGGGAATATGTAATTGCCATGAAAAATCCGGCAAATATTCCGGGCTTGATATAAGGGAGAATGACTCTAGTTAGAACCTCTCTTTTTGAAGCTCCTAAATCTTGCGCAGCGTCGATTAAAGATGTATTCATTTCAAGTAATTTTGGTAATACCATTAATACAACTATTGGAATACTAAATGCAATATGTGAAACAAGTACAGAAGTAAATCCAAGTTTCACACCAATCATTGTAAATAGAATAAGGAAACTAGCACCAATTACAACGTCTGGGCTAACAATTAACACATTATTTAATGACAATATTGAATTGCGCATTTTTTTATTCTTTACTGAAACGATTCCAATAGCACCTAATGTCCCTATAACTGTTGCAATTAAACCTGAAAGTAATGCAATAATAACGGTATTTATTAGAATCACTAAAAGTCTTGAATCATCAAAAACATCTTGGTAATGTTCCAAAGTAAATGATTCAAAGTTATTCATCGTGCCACCACTATTAAATGAATAGAAAATTAAATAGAAGATCGGCGCGTATAAGATGATAAAGACAATTCCTAAGTAGACTCTTGCACCAGGTGATAATTTTGTCACTATACGCGACCTCCTTTCGATTTTTGGCCGGTGAATAACATAATAAGTACCATAAATAAAATTAAGAATACTGCAATTGTTGATCCCATACCCCAGTTTTGAGCAACTAAAAATTGTTGTTCAATTGCTGTACCTAAAGTAATGACTTGGTTACCAGCAATTAGACGTGTAATCATGAATAGTGAAAGGGCAGGAATGAATGTAACTTGTATACCTGATTTTACCCCTTCAATTGTTAACGGAAATATTACACGGCGAAACGTTGTAATTCGATTTGCACCTAGGTCCCTAGCTGCATAAACAAGTGTTGGATTTAATTTGTCTAGTGCATTAAAAATAGGAATAATCATAAATGGTATGAAAATATAAACTGCAACAAATATAAAACTAAAATCTGTAAAGAGAATTTGTGTCGGTTCAATCCCAAAACTTTGCGCAAATGCATTAATTGGGCCATATAATCCAAAGATGCCTATAAACGCATATGTTTTTAATAATAGGTTAATCCAAGATGGGATGATGATGAACATTAGCCATAAGTGTTTATGCTTTGTTTTTGTTAGTAAGTAAGCTGTTGGGTAAGCAACGATAAGAGTAAATAATGTAATTAAAAATGCGTACCAGAAACTAGTTAAAGTCATTGTTAAATAAGCAGAAGAAAAGAAGTTCGCATAGTTTGCTAGCGTAAAATTACCATTTAAATCTAACAGTGAATAATATACGACCAATAGAATTGGTGCGATTACAAAAAGAGCGATCCAGATAATATAAGGAAATAGAGGTCCTTTTGCTGCTTTATTTGCCATTTTCATCTTCCCCGTAAGATTCTAATCGTTTATCAAATTCTTCTTCTGTTTCATTTAAACGCATAACGTGAATTGCTTCTGGATCGAAGTCTAAACCAATTTCTTTTCCAACATCTGCTTTTTTCAATGAATGAACTAGCCACTCATTACCATCTCTATCGTAAGTTGATAATTCATAATGAACCCCACGGAATAGCTGAGTATCCACTTTAACAACTAATTTACCTTTATCAACTGTTGTAATTTCTAAGTCTTCAGGACGGATAACTACATCGATTTTTTCGTTTGGTTTCATCCCTTGGTCAACACAATCAAACACTTTTCCATTAAATTGAACTTTAAAGTCATCAATCATTACACCATTAACAATATTAGATTCACCGATAAAGTCAGCAACAAAACGGTTAATTGGTTCATCATAAATATCAACTGGTGTACCAGATTGTTGAATTTCACCTTCGTTCAGCACGAAGATTTCATCTGACATCGCTAAAGCTTCTTCTTGGTCGTGAGTAACAAATACAAATGTTTTACCTAAACGTTGTTGTAATTCGCGAAGTTCATACTGCATCTCTGAACGTAATTTTAAGTCAAGGGCAGATAATGGCTCATCTAGTAAAATTACTTCAGGATCATTCACGATTGCGCGTGCAATAGCGACACGTTGACGTTGACCACCAGACATTTCTGATATTTCACGGTTACCAAAACCTGATAAGTTTACAAATTTCAATGCTTCTAATACACGTTCGTTTATTTCGATTTCCTTCATTTTCTTGATTCGTAACCCGAATGCTACATTTTCGTAAACATTTAAATGTGGAAATAGGGCATAATCTTGGAATACGGTATTTACTTGTCTTTCGTTTGCTGGAACATTGTTAATTTTCTTTTCATTAAAATAAATACTTCCATTTGTTGGTTCAGTAAATCCTGCTATCATACGTAAAATGGTAGTTTTACCACATCCTGATGGACCTAATAATGTGTAAAACTTTCCTTTTTCAAGCTCAAAATTTACATTTTTTAATACAACTTCATCATCATAAGATTTTGTTACATTTTCAAAACGAATAATTGTGTTACTCAATATTCTCGCCTCCAAGCCTATAAATATGATTCTGTTGCTACTAGAAGCAACTCTGTTTTTCCGTTGTTTGCATTGAATAATTGATGATTACTCGAAGCTTCGTAATACACTGCATTTCCTTCACCGGCGATATATTCTTCATCTCCAATAACGACGCGAATGCGCCCTTTCAAAACATAAATAAATGTCTCAGCTAGTGAGGGCTCAAATAATTTATATTCTCCACCATTTTCTAGTGTTATGTAGACTGGTTCCATCTCCTTTTCATTTGAAGTAGGAATTAGCCATTTAATTTCGTATTTTTTTTCTTCATCATAAAAGGTTGTTTGGTCATCTTCGTTATAAACAATTTTTTCTTCAATTGTTGAATCATCAAAAAACTCTCTTGGAGTAGTTCCCAAAACCTCCAATATACTGAAGAGTGTGTCAATGGATGGTGAATTCAAATCTCTTTCCAGTTGAGAAATGTACCCTTTAGTTAAATCTGTTCTTTCTCCAAGTTCTTCTTGTGTTAGACCTTTTTTTAGACGTAATGATTTGATTTTTCTTCCTATTTGCATCATGCATTCTTGCTCCTTCGAAGTTTAGTCTTCATAAACTTTTAGTTTAAGAAGTTTACAAATACAAAACCTAAAGTTTACAATAACGATTATCATTATACATAAAATATGGTAATATTCAATATGTTTTTTAGCAATTTTTCCAAAAATTCATAATTGGAATTAGTTGATGAACAGAAATTTAGGTTTTTGAATTTATTATTAGTATCTGTTGTTGTTGGATTTTTACTATTATTAAGGAGGAACATGTAGATGAAGTTACGTTCGCCATTACCAAAGCTAAGTGGCCCTACTACGTGGATTAATGGAGAGGTAAAACGTGAACAACTAATTGGAGATAAAGCCACTCTCGTTCATTTCTGGTCAGTTAGTTGCTACTATTGTAAAGAATCGATGTCAGATATAAACAAAATACGTGATCAATATAAAGATATCTTAAATGTTATTTCAGTGCATATGCCCCGAACGGACGAAGATACCTATCTAGCTAATATAAAAGAAATGGCCAAGAGATTAAACATAACTCAACCAATTTTAGTTGATAATGAGATGATAATAACAAATCGTTTCGATAATCAAATAGTACCTGCATATTATCTTTTTGATGAGTACGGCGTTTTACGACACTATCAAGCAGGAGAAAGTGGGATGAGATTGCTAGAAAATCGTATTAAGAGGATATTAAATATCTATTAGTACAATCATTACTAATAAAATTCAAAATTTGTACTAAAAAGCTATTTAGAAAATAATCTTTTTAAATAGCTTTTTTCATTTACTAAAAAGTGGAGTTCGTCTTATAACTCTTGGTTATAAGACTCATCAAAAAATAGTGTTACATTTTGTGAGAAATTTTCAATATAATCAAGTTAATTTATTTGATGGGAGTTTGAAGACTGTGGAAAAAATCGAACAAATGAAGGACCAATGGAACGCTAATTTATATGATGGGAACCATTCGTTTGTATCTAAGTATGGAAATCAGTTACTGGAACTACTTAAACCAAAAGCAGGAGAAATCATTTTGGATTTAGGGTGTGGTACGGGAGATTTGGCGAAAAAATTGCTAGACTGTGGTGTAAAAGTAATAGGGATTGATAAGTCAGAAAACATGATTGGGCAAGCAAAGTCAAAGTATCCAGAAATTGCGTTTGAAATCCAAGATGCAACATCACTAAGGTATGAAGATGCATTTGATGCAGTCTTTTCAAATGCTACCCTTCACTGGGTTCAACCACCTAAAAAGGCGTTAGAATGTATATATGCCAGTTTAAAAGTAACTGGGCGCTTTGTAGCAGAATTTGGTGGTAAGGGGAATGTCCAAACGATTACAAATGAAATTATTAAGCAAATTAATAACGCAGGACATAAATTTGATGTAAAAAACAATCCATGGTATTACCCAAGTATTGGAGTGTATGCTAGTTTAATGGAGAGTGTTGGGTTCCGAGTTTTATTTGCAAAGCATTATGATCGACCAACACCTTTAGAGGGTGAAGATGGATTAAGAAATTGGATAAAAATGTTCGGGAATCAGTTATTTGAAGGTATTAGTCAAGAACAAGTAGAAAATATCATATGTGAGGTTGAACGCTCATTAAAGCCAAAATTATTTGACGGAAAGAAGTGGCTTGCAGATTATAAAAGGATTTGTGTGGTGGGACTAAAAGAATAAGAATAACTGACTAATTAGAGGGAGGAAATAGAATGCGGCAAATCATTGCGCTTGGTGGTGGAGGTTTTTCAATGGAACCTAACAATCTAGCACTTGATGAATATATACTTAAACAATCAAATAAGAAACAACCAAAAATATGTTTTATCCCTACTGCTAGTGGAGATGCTGAAGGCTACATAGCTAGATTTTATGAATCGTTTCAAAAACTTCCATGTGAACCTTCTCATTTATCGCTTTTTAAACCACCAACGAGAGATTTAGAGGGATTTGTGTTAGAAAAGGATATATTATATGTGGGTGGGGGAAATACAAAAAATTTACTCGCGTTGTGGAACGAATGGGGATTAGATAAAATAGTAAGATTAGCATATGAACAAGGAGTTATTCTTTCTGGCTTAAGTGCAGGATCCATCTGCTGGTTTGAAGAAGGGCTTACAGATTCATATGGGGATCAGTTAGACCCTATTAATGGTTTAGGATTACTAAAAGGGAGTCATTGTCCACATTATGATGGGGAAGAATTAAGAAGGCCAACCTATCAAAACTATATACAAACAAACCGACTAAAACCGGGTATTGCGGCTGATGATGGTGTTGGGATTCATTATTTAGATGGAGAAGTCAATAAAATTGTTAGCTCTAGACCAAATGCAAAAGCCTATCATGTAACAGCATTTGATGGGGCATTTATTGAGAAACAACTCGAAACGGAATATTTATGTTAACAGAAAATAGAATTCTCATTTTTACAATGGAGTAGGTGTGGGTTAAAATACTCTTGCACTAACTCATTTCTCGCGGAGGTATAATATGAAAAAAGAATTCGTAGTCATTGGTCTAGGACGTTTCGGAGGGAGCATTGTGCATGAGCTTATTCGCCTTGGCGCCGATGTAATGGCCATCGATGCTCATTCCGAACGAGTAGATGAATACGCAAAAATTGCAACACAGGCCGCAGTGGCAGATACGACAGATGAAGAAGTAATTAAATCGCTAGGTATTCGTAATTTTGAACACGTTATTGTAGCGATTGGCGAAAACATTCAAGCAAGTATTCTAACAACCTTAATATTAAAGGAACTAGGTGTTCCAAATGTAACAGTCAAGGCTCAAAACGATTATCATGCAAAAGTTTTGGGGAGAATAGGTGCAGATCAAATCATCCATCCGGAACGTGACATGGGTATTCGAATAGCGAACAATTTAATGTCTAGTAATGTTCTAGATTATTTAGAATTATCCGATGAGCATTCCATTATGGAAATTAAAGCAAACGATCGAATAGCAGGTTACTCAATTAAAGATTTAGATATACGAGCGAATTATGGAATAAACATCGTTGGGATAAAACGCGATGATTCAATTATCATTTCTCCAACAGCAGATGAAAAAATTCTATTAGGGGACATATTGCTTGTGATTGGTGCGGTTGTGGATATTAACCGATTTGTAAAAAAAGCAATGGGATAATATAAGAAAGAAGACAAACAAAAAAGGTTTGTATGTAGATGAAAGACATCTAACATGCAAACCTTTTATCTGTTAATGTATAACATTTCTGAGTAATGTCTAGCTTCGAACGCCAGCTCCTCGGCAACTTCAAAACCGCCTGCAAGGTCAAAGAGCGCCCTTTTGTCGGTTTCTCCGAAGTACATGGATGTACGAGTGCCGGTAGTGCGACAGGATGTCGCGTTTACGGACGGCCAGTTGCTGAGGCCCACACGATGTGGGTCATGTCGGCGATGCAACAGAGGCCAACACGACGTTGGTCATATCGACGATGCCACAGGACGTGGCGTTTTCGGCGATAAGTTGCGTTTTCGCCGACGCGGAGCTGAGCGGGCGTTCTCCGCTTTTCTTTATTAAACTTCCATAATGATTGGTAAAATCATAGGTCGTCGTTTTGTTTTTTCAAATAAATATGGACCTAATACATCATTAATTTCGTTTTTCAATTCAGTCCATTGAGTCGATTTCTCTTGAATTGTCTCGCTTAAATGACTAGCAAGCATTTTTTGTGCCTCACTAATTAGTGAACCAGATTCGCGCATATAGACAAATCCACGAGAAATAATATCCGGACCTGCTACTACTTTTTGCTTTTTCATATCGACACTTACAACAACAATGACTAATCCTTCTTCAGATAGAATACGACGATCTCGTAATACAATATTTCCAATGTCTCCGATTCCACTTCCGTCAATATAAACGTCACCAGAAGGAATACGTCCAGCCACATGTGCTTCGTTAGGACTTAATGAAAGAACATCTCCATTTTCCATGACAAACGTGTTTTCAGCTGGAACATCACAGTCAACCGCTAAATTTGTATGCATTTTTAGCATGCGATATTCACCATGAATAGGCATAAAGAATTTCGGTTTGATTAGACGAAGCATTAGTTTTTGTTCTTCTTGAGAACCATGACCAGAAGTGTGGATATTATTTAATGATCCGTGAATAACTTCTGCTCCAGCTCTGAACAATAAGTTAATAATTTTGTTTACACTTGTCGTGTTACCAGGAATAGGTGACGAAGAAAATACAACTGTATCACCTGGTTGAATTTGAATTTGTCTATGAGTACCGTTAGCAATTCGAGATAACGCAGCCATTGGTTCCCCTTGAGAGCCTGTACATAAAATCATTACTTCATTTGCAGGAAGACGATTTATAGCTTGCGCATCTACAAACGTTTCTTTAGGTGCTGTAATATACCCGAGTTCACGACCGATTGTAATCGCGTTATCCATTGAGCGACCAAAAACGGCGATTTTCCGTCCGTATTGAGCGGCAGCATCAGTAACTTGTTGTAGTCGGTGAATATTCGATGCGAAAGTTGCAAAGATAATACGACCTTCTACTTTTCTAAATATATCATGGATGCTTTCGCCAACTTTTCTTTCAGACATAGTAAAATTCGGTACCTCTGCATTTGTACTGTCTGAAAGTAAACATAATACACCATCTCGGCCAATTTCAGCCATTTTCGTTAAGTTTGCAGGTTCTCCAACTGGAGTAAAGTCAAACTTAAAGTCACCTGTGTGAACGATATTTCCAGGTGGTGTTTTAACAACAATCCCAAATGCGTCTGGGATACTGTGAGTTGTACGGAAGAAGCTAACAGATGTTTTTCGGAATTTGATGACATCGTCTTCTTTAATCTCAATTAACTTAGTCGTACGAAGTAGACCATGTTCTTCTAACTTATTACGTAATAAGCCAAGAGCTAATTTACCACCATACACTGGAATATTTACTTGACGAAGTAAATAAGGAATACCGCCAATGTGGTCTTCATGTCCGTGGGTAATAAATAAACCTTTAATCTTATCTGCATTGCGCACTAAGTAAGTATAATCTGGTATTACGTAATCAATCCCAAGTAAATCATCCTCAGGGAATTTAATACCTGCATCGATAACGATGATTTCATCTTGGAATTGTACTGCATATGTGTTTTTACCAATTTCGCCCAGTCCGCCGAGTGCGAAAACGGCTGCTTGATCATTTTTTACAAATTTCATGTGGATTAAGCATTCTCCAATCGGAAGTTCGGGCTATTTTGCTCATACTCTAAATAATTGCCCTCTAATAATTGAATATACTCAATATTGTAATTACGGTCTTTTAAATATTGGCGTACTTCTCGTTCTGAAGAAGCTTCTAAATAAAGACTTTGTGTGTTTTCGCGAACTGGTACTTCATGTGCATTTTCTTGATAATAAACTTTGTAAATCATTTTCTCTCTCCTTCGATACGAACAATTTGCATCTTTTTCAATTTTTCCACATTTTGTGAATCTATTCAAATCCAAAATTGAAAATTATTGTAATGCATATAGGTTTTTTAGTTAGTTTGCCATTTGCTGATTCACAAATAGTAATTGCTTAGTTTAAGTTCTAACCCATTTTTACATTATTTTAAAACAAGACTTCGAAGCTATATAATAAAATAAAAATGTTGGGAATTTTACTAAACAAAGTTAAAAAGAATGCATTTCCTTTATATTATCATGTGACTGATTTAAAATAAAGAAAAGCCCTTCTAAATGAAGGGCTTAAGCGATAGATTTTTTTCCGAGGATGCCATTTAATCGTTTCAAAATTCTCTTTTTGAGTCGTTTTAACATGGCAAATCACTCCCTAACTACATTATATTGAAGAGTAATATATATGTAAAGTGTTTTTCGTTAACAAGGAAATATACATGGAAAGGATTAGTAAATGACTAAAATATTATTTTTTGATATTGATGGGACACTATATAATAGTGAGAAAAAGATACCTGAATCTGCAAAAGAAGCTATAATTCAAGCACGGGAAAATGGGTATGAAATAGCGATTGCTACTGGTCGAGCACCCTTTATGATTCAACCGATTATCGATGAATTAGAAATAGATACATACGTTACATTTAATGGTCAATATGTTGTATATAAAGGTGAAGTAATTTTTACTGATGGAATACCTGCGGAACAGCTAACGAAAATTATTGAATTTGGCCATGAAAGGAATCATCCGGTTGTTTTTATTGATGATAGTAAAATGATTGCTTCTGTTGAAGGGGATTCTAATATTACGATTAGTTTAGAAACTTTAAAACATCCATATCCAATTATTGATCCTCAATTTTATAGATCAAATAATGTATACCAAACATTAATTTTTATGGAAGAAAAAGATGAGCTGCTTTATATGGAACAGTTCCCTAATGTTAAATTTATACGTTGGCATGAGTTTTCCTGTGATATTCTTCCAAAAGATGGATCGAAGGCACGTGGTATTCAAAAGATACTTGATAAGATGAATATTCCTTTAGAGAATGTATACGGCTTTGGAGATGGTTTAAATGATATTGAGATGTTACAAACTGTTGGTATAAGTGTGGCAATGGGTAATGGACATGAGAAAGCAAAAGCAGTTGCAGATGTAATTGCAGGTCATGTTGATGAAGATGGACTTGCTAACGTATTAAAGGAATTAAAAATAATATAAACCTTATTACTATTATAAGTAAGGAGATGCCAAATGCTTGGGCATCTCCTTATTTTTGTTTAACTTCATTCAGTAAAAGTCTTCCACTTCTATCATTGTTGAGATTAATGCATAAGAAATACCTTTGGGTGCGTATTCAAACCATGACTGAATGAAGTTATAGCCTCCGGCGGATGCCACAGATTTTCAAAGGTTTATTAAATGAACTTTAGACTAAGAGCGCCACGTCCTGTGGCAACGTCTAAGTGACCAACATCCTGCTCCTGCGGTGCGGTAGCTCCTCGTCGCAAAAGGGATTTTGTTGGCCTAAGCTCGATAAAATCTGGGCGGTAATGTTTTGACTGCACCGAAAGCTTGCGGCAGGTGCAAATACGCCAAGGCGAATTTGATCGAGTACTATTCACCAAATGGTATTGAATCTGGAATTGAGGCAAATGGATTTTCTTCGTTAATATGATCGTAGAACATAATGCCGTTTAAATGATCTAACTCATGCTGAAAAGCAATTGCAGGTAATCCTTTTAAACGCATTTTTTGTTCCTTACCATCAACTGTGAAAAACTTAGCAGTGATTCTAGCGTATCGAGGTACATAACCTGGTACTTGTCGATCTACTGAAAGACAACCTTCACCGCCAGTTAAGTAAGTTTTTTCAACAGAATGGCTTACAATTTTAGGGTTAATTGCTACAAAGCTTAATAGTTCTCCTTTTTCATCTTCTAAATGAAGCGCAAACATTCGTTTTGATACATTGACTTGATTAGCTGCAAGACCAATTCCTGGACGTAATCCATATTTTTCAGCTGTTTCGGGATCTTGGCTATTAATAAGATATTCTAACATGTCAGCTGCTAAATTTTTATCTTCTTCGGTTAAAGGAAATTTAACTTCTTCTGCTTTCACTCGTAATGTCGGATGACCTTCACGAATTATATTATCCATTAAAATCATAAAATTCTTCCTTTCAAAATTGACTAACTATATAAAATATAAAAGTCGAAATCTATTGGTTTCCATTATATAAAATAACATATGAAAAAAAAGAAATCTTATGAAATTTTTTTTAATTGTTGACCTTAAAGGGTAATATATAGTTGGTTTAGGTTTTATTTTCTAAAATATAGTTTACGAATAGCAGGAGAAAAACAGGTCTGTTATAACACAGACATAAAAGTATATATAACAGTTATTAAGTGTCTTTAAGTACAAAAAAATGATGATTATTAGAATAATAAGTGATTGACCGATTGGAAATATTTATATATACTAAATTTCAAGATGTGTTGTACCAATAAAAAATGAAAAAATTCTGATACAGATAAAGGAGAGGTGTCGTATGGGAGAAAAACTTTCAAATCAATATAATCCAAAAGCGGTATTAAATGAAGTGGAAGAAAAGTTCCAAATGTTCCAGATTTTAAACGAAAAAGGGGAAATTGTTAGCGAGGAAAATGAACCAAAACTATCTGATGAAGAATTGGTAGAACTAATGTCAAGAATGGTCTATACAAGAATTCTAGATCAACGTTCTATTTCTTTAAATCGTCAAGGTAGACTTGGTTTCTATGCTCCAACTGCAGGTCAAGAAGCATCACAAATAGCTTCACATTTTGCGCTAGAAAAAGAAGACTGGATTTTACCAGGCTATCGTGATGTTCCTCAAATTGTATGGCATGGCTTACCATTATCAAAAGCGTTCCTATTTAGTAGAGGTCATTTTGTAGGAAACCAAGCTCCAGAGGGTGTTAACGTATTAGCACCTCAAATTATTATTGGTGCACAATACATCCAAACTGCTGGGGTGGCATTAGGATTGCAAAAACGCGGCAAGAAAAATGTTGCGATTACTTATACAGGTGACGGCGGTTCATCACAAGGTGACTTCTATGAAGGTATTAACTTTGCAGGAGCATTTAAATCGCCAGCAATCTTCATCATTCAAAATAACCAATACGCGATTTCAACGCCACGCGAATTACAAACAGCTGGGAAAACGCTTGCACAAAAAGGTATTGCAGCTGGTATTCCATGTGTTCAAGTAGATGGAATGGATGCATTAGCGGTTTATGTTGCAACACGTGATGCAAGAGAACGTGCAATTAATGGAGAAGGTCCAACGTTAATTGAAACTGTTTGTTACCGTTATGGTCCACACACAATGTCTGGTGACGATCCAACACGATACAGAACGACAGATATTGACAATGAGTGGGCAGCTAAGGATCCGATTGTTCGTTTCCGTAATTATTTAGAAGGAAAAGGATTATGGTCTGAAGCAAAAGAAGAAGAAGTTATTGAAAGAGCAAAAGAAGAAATTAAAGAAGCGATTAAAATCGCTGATGAAACACCTAAACAAACGGTGACAGACCTAATTACGAATATGTATGAAGAATTACCTGTGAACTTACAAGAGCAATATTCAATCTATAAAGAGAAGGAGTCGAGATAACCTATGGCACAAATGACAATGATTCAAGCAATTACAGATGCTCTTCGCTGCGAATTAAAAAACGATGAAAATGTTTTAGTATTTGGTGAAGACGTTGGAGTAAACGGAGGAGTGTTCCGTGCTACTGAAGGACTTCAGCAAGAATTCGGTGTAGATCGTGTATTTGATACACCGCTTGCAGAATCTGGAATCGGAGGTTTGGCGATAGGTTTAGCTCTTACAGGTTATCGACCAGTACCTGAAATTCAGTTTTTTGGTTTCGTATTTGAAGTGATGGACTCTATTAGCGGTCAACTAGCACGTATGCGTTATCGAAGTGGTGGAGTATATAGTGCGCCAGTAACAATTCGTTCTCCGTTTGGAGGAGGGGTTCATACTCCAGAAATGCACTCTGATAGCTTAGAAGGCTTAATGGCACAATCACCAGGTTTAAAAGTGGTGATTCCATCAACTCCATACGACGCGAAGGGATTACTAATTTCAGCAATTCGCGATAATGATCCGGTTATTTTCTTAGAGCATTTAAAATTATACCGTTCATTCAGAGAAGAAGTTCCTGAAGAATCATATACAATTCCAATTGGAAAAGCAGATGTAAAACGTGAGGGGAAAGATTTATCGATCTTCGCTTACGGTCTTATGGTTCACGAAAGCTTAAAAGCTGCAGAAGAACTAGAAAAAGAGGGTTATTCTGTAGAGGTTGTTGATTTACGTACAGTACAACCACTTGATATCGAAACAATTATTGCTTCAGTTGAGAAAACAAATCGTGCGATCGTTGTTCAAGAAGCTCAAAAGCAAGCTGGTATTGCGGCGAACGTAGTAGCTGAAATTACAGAACGTGCAATTTTAAGTTTAGAAGCACCAGTTTTACGAGTTGCAGCGCCAGATACAGTGTACCCATTCCCTCAAGCGGAAAATGTTTGGTTACCAAACTATAAAGACATTATAGAAACTGCGAAAAAAGTATTAACATTCTAAGATTCCAATCTTTTTGTCCACTAGTTATAAAAGATGGAAGAAAACTAACATTTGACCATTGAAAGGGTGAAAACTATGGCGTTTGAATTCCGCATGCCTGATATCGGTGAAGGTATACATGAAGGTGAAATCGTAAAATGGTTTGTAAAAGTTGGAGATACGATAAAAGAAGACGACGTATTATGTGAAATTCAAAATGATAAAGCTGTTGTTGAAATGCCGTCTCCAGTAGAGGGGAAAATTGAAGAAATCGTTGTTGGTGAAGGAAGCGTAGCAGTTGTTGGAGATGTTTTAATCCGCATTGATGCTCCTGGTTACGAGAATTTAAAACTTAAAGGTGATGCCCATCACGAAGAACGCTCTGAAACACCAGTAGTAGCACCTGAAGTGCAACAAAGTCATGAACAGATTAAACTTGCACCAGAGCCTACACCACAACCTGTAGCTACAACTACAGAGACAACGGTTGATACTAACAAACGTATTATTGCAATGCCATCTGTTCGAAAATTTGCTCGTGAAAACAATGTAGAAATTTTATTAGTAAATGGAACAGGGAAAAATGGCCGCATTTTAAAAGAAGATATTAAAAACTACCTAAAAGGTGGAAATGTTACGCCTGAGGTAGAACAGTTTGTTGAACAGGAAGTTGTACAAGAAGACAAGACAGTAGCTCCAACACCAATCCCTGTGTCTCTTGAAGGTGAATTCCCTGAAACAAGAGAGAAAATGTCTGGTATTAGAAAAGCAATTGCAAAAGCGATGGTACATTCAAAACATACTGCACCACACGTTACATTAATGGACGAAGTAGATGTAACTGAATTGGTTGCTCACCGGAAGAAATTCAAGGATGTAGCGCTTCAAAAAGGCATTAAGTTAACTTATTTACCTTATGTAGTTAAAGCATTAGTGTCTACTTTACGTGAATTCCCAGAGTTTAACCGATCACTTGATGATGCGACTAGTGAAATTATTCAGAAACATTATTATAATATAGGTATTGCTGCTGATACTGAAAGAGGATTGCTTGTACCGGTTATTAAACATGCCGACCGTAAATCGATTTTTAGCATCTCAGCCGAAATCAATGAGCTAGCAACTAAAGCACGCGAAGGCAAACTTGCACCAAATGAAATGAAAGGCGCATCTTGCTCAATCACTAACATCGGCTCTGCTGGTGGTCAGTGGTTTACTCCAGTTATCAATCATCCGGAGGTAGCTATTTTAGGTATTGGTAGAATTTCAGAAAAACCAATTATAAAAAATGGTGAAATTGTAGCTGCACCTGTGTTAGCATTATCATTGAGCTTTGATCATCGAATGATCGACGGTGCGACTGCGCAAAACGCTTTAAATCATTTAAAACGTTTGCTAGCCGAGCCGGAACTTTTATTAATGGAGGCGTAATATAAAATGGTAGTTGGAGATTTTGCAATTGAAATTGATACACTCGTAGTAGGCGCGGGCCCTGGTGGTTACGTTGCGGCTATTCGTGCAGCACAAACAGGTCAAAAAGTGACTGTTGTAGAAAGAGCTGAAGTAGGTGGGGTTTGCTTAAACGTTGGATGTATTCCTTCAAAAGCATTAATTTCAGTTGGTCACCGTTTTGAACAAGCAAAACATTCAGAAGATATGGGGGTTTTCGCTTCTGAAGTAAAACTTGACTTTACAAAAGTTCAAGAATTTAAAAATAGTGTTGTAAATAAATTAACTGGCGGTGTAGCTGGTTTATTAAAAGGAAATAAAATTGAAACTGTAAAAGGTGAAGCATATTTTGTAGATGCTAATACAGTTCGTGTAGTAAATGGCGATTCAGCTCAAACATACACATTCAAAAACGCTATTTTAGCAACAGGATCTCGTCCTGTAGAAATTCCTACATTTAAATTTTCTAAACGCGTTCTTAGTTCAACAGGCGCTTTAAATTTAACGGAGTTACCTGGCAAATTAGTTGTTATTGGTGGAGGTTACATCGGAACCGAGCTTGGTTCAGCATTTGCTAACTTTGGTTCAGAAGTAACAATTATCGAAGGTGGAAAAGACATTTTAGCTGGCTTCGAAAAAGCAATGACTCAAATCGTGAAAAAAGGCCTTAAGAAAAAAGGCGTTACAATTGAAGTAAACGCTTCTGCAAAAGGTGTAGAAGAAACTGAAAATGGTGTTGTCGTTACTTATGAAGTTGGTGGACAGGAGAAAAAAGTCGAAGCAGATTACGTATTAGTAACTGTTGGTCGCCGTCCAAATACTGATGAATTAGGTTTAGAACAAATCGGTGTCGAGTATGCTGAACGTGGACTTATTAAAGTTGACAAACAATGCCGCACAAATATTCCAAATATTTATGCAATCGGTGATATCGTTGCGGGACCACAACTTGCTCATAAAGCATCTTACGAAGGTAAAATTGCTGCTGAAGCAATTGCTGGAGAAAAATCAGTTGTTGATTATTTAGCAATTCCTGCTGTATGTTTCACAGATCCAGAAATGGCAACAGTTGGTTATAGTGAAGAACAAGCTAAAGAAGAAGGTTTAGAAGTAATTGCTGCTAAATTCCCATTCGCGGCTAATGGTCGTGCTCTAGCACTTAACCAAACAGAAGGCTTTGTAAAACTTGTTGCTCGTAAAGAAGATGGCCTTTTAGTAGGTGCACAAATTGTTGGAGCAGGTGCTTCTGATATGATTTCAGAAATGGCTTTAGCAATTGAAGGTGGTATGACTGCAGAAGACGTTTCTTTAACAATTCACCCTCACCCAACTTTAGGCGAAATTACAATGGAAGCTGCTGAAGTATTACTTGGCAATCCAATTCATATTATTTCTAAATAATTATAATAGACGATGGACTCTTGCTTAATTGCAAGAGTCCATATTTTTTTGTTTGCATTTTCTACTAAGTGATACATAACTTTTCATTAGTAGTTTACTTTTAAAGTCAATAGACATATAGCCGGAACAGGCGTAAAATGACCATATATGAGGGGGTGTCGGTCATTATAAAGGAATCATTTCAATCTAAAACAATTCATGTTATTCGTACAGTTGCACAAGTTATACTATTATATGGCTTTCACTATTTAGGTGTATTCATTGTTACATTGACCAAAATTCCATTACCTCCAAGTGTCATAGGATTTATTTTATTATTTATTTGTTTACTATTAAACTGGGTAAAGGTTGAATATATACGTGATGGAGCAACTTTTTTAATAAGTTTTATGTTAATATTTTACATTCCACCATTAATAGGAATAATTGAATATCCACAATTATTATCTCCAACTGGAATTATATTATTTGGTGCTGTTATTATTAGCACACTGTTTTCTCTATTTATTACTAGTTTTCTAGGACAAAAAATAGAGAAGAAAGAGGAATTATTAAAAATGAAATCTACAAAAGTTGAAGTGGATATAAATCTAACCGCAGAAAAAGGGACGAAAGGAGATGGGGAGAATGAACATAATACTATCAATCATTAGCACCATTGTAGTTTATTTGTTGATGGCAAAGGTTTATAAACGTTTCAATTACCCTTTCTTGCTCCCAGTAGTAACTGCTTCTATTATAATAATCGTTGGACTTTTAGTTTTAAATATACCGTACGAGGTTTATATGGAGGGTGGAAAATGGTTACAGCATTTGTTAGGGCCAGCAATTGTTGGTCTTGCTTATCCACTCTACAATCAGCGACATTTATTAGTAAAGTATAAATATAGTATTATTTCTGGTTTGTTTATCGCAATGATTAGCGGTTTAATCAGTGTTTATGTCTTCTTAGCTTTATTTAATATTGAAAAAGAGCTAATTTTAACCGCTTTACCTAAATCATTAACAACACCGATTGCGATGCAAGTTAGTGAAACGATAGGTGGTATTGCACCTTTAACTGCCGCATTAGTTATGGTTGCTGGATTTACTGGTGCCATTTTAGGGCCTTCTGTTTTTAAATTAGCGAAAATTAATTCTTCGATTAGTAGAGGTATGGCAATGGGAAGTGCTAGTCATGGTGTTGGTATATCAAAACTAATTGAATATGGGGAAGAAGATCTTTCAATTGGTTCTGTTTCTATGAGTCTAAGCGCAATTATTGGAGCGGTAATCTGCCCAATCTTTGCACTTCTTATCATTTAAAGGGTAGTTTTTAGGTACATTAAGTCCAAAAAATAGTCATTTTGAAATAAAATCTTTTCACAACTAATTTAAGGTAATATAATATATATTAGTGGAAATAATTACAAAAAAATATTGTATATGGTAGAAAAAGAGTTATTTGGATGTCAAAGCAAACTGTACGAAATCGCGATGTTCATCTTTAAAAAGGTTATTTAGAAATATCCAAGCCTAATACATTAAATAATGGCGTCAACTAATCTAGTTTTGATAAAACTAAATAGCTGACGCCATTTTATATAAATTAGAATATTGGCATACGTTCTTTAATAACCCGTATTGTTTTTAGTGTCGGATCTTCTGGACCTTGAACAGGTAACCCAGCATCGATATTCATTTGAATATATTTAATATTTTCTTCAGTAATTATTTCCCCTGGAATAAAGATTGGTATACCAGGAGGATAAACCATGATAAATTCTGCACAAATGTATCCTGCTGAATCTTTCAATGGTACCATCTCTGTTTGAGAATAGAATGCGTTACGAGGTGACATAGCAAGCGCTGGGATATCAGGTACTCGAACATTCGATTCTACTACTGTAGCTTCAGAATCATAAGCTTGTGACATACGTTGTAGTGCATTAATTAGTAAGTTTACTTCTTTTTTCGTATCACCTAATGTAATAATACAAAGAATATTATATAGGTCAGATAATTCAACTTCAATATTTGCATTTTGGCGTAGCCATTCTTCTGCTTGATGACCTGTAATCCCTAAATCTTTTACACTAATAAGCAATTTAGTTGGATCCATATCAAAAGTAGCAGTTGAGTTAAGTTTATCGCGACCTGCACATTTTAAATGCGGTATTTTATTAATGCGTTTTCTCGCATCTTTTGAAATGCGAATTGCTTCATCGATTAGTTCATATCCATTTACGGCTAATTGACGTCTAGCGGCATCTAATGAGGCTAGGATTGGATATGAAGTGGAAGTAGTAGTTAACATTGAAAATACTGATTGTACGCGATTAATCGAAACAAGACCTTCTCGAACATTTAAAACAGAACTTTGTGTCATTGAACCACCCAGTTTATGCACGCTAGTAGCAGCCATATCTGCACCAGCCTCCATAGCTGAGATTGGAAGTTCATCGTGAAATTTTATATGAACACCGTGTGCTTCATCAACAATAACTGGAATACTACGCGAATGTGCAAGATCAACAATCTGCTTCAAGTCGGCTGCAAATCCATAATAGGTAGGATTTATAACAAGCACAGCTTTAGCATCGGGATAAGTATCTAATGCTTTTTCTACCGATTCAGCTGAAATCCCATGAGAAATCCCATATTCTGTATCAATTTCTGGAGCTATAAAAATTGGGATGGCACCTGCTAATACGATTGCCGACATAGTCGATTTATGCACGTTGCGTGGTACGATAATTTTATCTCCAGGACCTACAACGGTGAGTATCATTGTCATAATGGCGCCACTAGTCCCTTGAATAGAGAAAAATGTATGATCAGCACCAAAGGCCTCAGCTGCTAGTTTTTGAGCTTCTTTAATTACACCTTTTGGTGAGTGTAAATCATCTAGCGGAGCAATATTAATTAAATCAATTGATAAAACGTTGTCGCCGACAAACTCTCGAAAAGCGGGATCCATTCCTTGACCTTTCTTATGTCCAGGGATATGGAATTGGATTGGTTGTCTATTTCGATGTTTGAGTAATGCGTCGAACAAAGGAGTGTTTAACTGTGACAACGCAGGTACCACCTCACTTTATTTAAAATAAAAATACAAAGCAAGAAGAATTATAGCACCTCTTGAGCTCTGTGACTATATAAAAATACAGGAAATTTATTTTCTATTCAAGTAAGATAATAGAAAAGTTAAAATGGGGGAATTTTTAGATGAATTGGGAGACACGTGTCACGAAATTGTTAGGAATACAGTATCCAATTATACAAGGGGGATTGGCTTATTTAGCCTATTCAGATTTAGCTGCAGCAGTTTCGAATGCTGGGGGACTAGGTCAAATAACAGCGCTTACTTTAGAAACACCAGAACAACTTAGAGAAGAAATTAGGAAAGTAAGAGCAAAGACTAATAAGCCTTTCGGAGTGAATTTTGCATTTGGTAATTACGGAAAAGGTTATGAGCCTATGGTTGAAGTAGTTTTAGACGAGGATGTACCTGTAATTACGATGACGGGTGGAAATCCAACACCGATGTTTGAGTTGCTAAAAGATAGTAATGCAAAAAAGTTAGTTCTTGTTGCAGCGCGAAGACAAGCTCAAAAAGCGGAAGAACTTGGTGCTGATGCAGTGATGGTTGTTGGTCAAGAAGGTGGGGGTCACTTAGGTCGTGATGATGTTGGGACAATGGTTCTAGTACCTCAAGTAGTAGATAGTGTTTCAATTCCTGTAATTGCTTCTGGAGGAATTGGTGATGGGAGAGGATGGATGGCTGCACTCGCTTTGGGTGCTGAAGGAATTGAAATGGGCACTCGTTTTATTGCAACAAAAGAATGTGTTCACGCATCTAAAGCTTACATCGATGCATTACTAAATAGTAGTGAGACAGATACTACTGTTATAAAACGCTCCATTGGTGCACCAGCTCGTGCATTGAAAAATTCATTTACAGATGAAATTTTAAAAATTGAAGAAAGCACACCTACTTATGAAGCTTTAAAAGCTTATATTAGTGGCGAAGCAAACAAGAAGTTTATATATGACGGAGATGAATTTAAAGGATATGGTTGGGCAGGTCAAGTAACAGGAATGATCAAAGACGTTCCTACTGTATCAGAATTAATACAACGTATGGTTGCACAAGCAGAGACAATACGAGTAAAATGGGGACAATAAATGTAAAGGCAGGGTATTTTTATGGAATATTCTTATCCAATTTCGCCAGATTGGTCGACAGAAGAAATTATAGCCGTAGTTCAATTTTTTGAGGGAATCGAAAAAGCATACGAAAAAGGGATTATGCGGGAAGAAATGCTAACTCGATATCGTAAATTCAAAGAGGTTGTCCCTTCACAAGCGGAAGAAAAATCTATTTTCCGTGAGTTCGAAGAAGAAAGTGGTTATGTAAGCTACACAGTAGTGAAACAAGCAAAAGAATTGGAAAACGGACAGACTATTAAAGTTTTAAAGAAATAACATTATTAAAGGGGATGCTGTTGATTCTTTTTTGCGGATTGAAAAGGGGTATCCGCAAATTGAAAAACATCAAAAAGGCTAATTTAGGCCAAGTTCTGTTTTTCAAAAAGCAACAACATCCCTCTTATATTTTTTCAATAAAATGTGAATAAAAAATAAATCATGTAAAAGAGTAGAAATAATGTAATGTTTCCTATTCATTCGTGCATATTAATTATACAACACAAAAAATTAGACTATAACTTTAGATTACTTATTAACCATCACGTTGTAGATTGGCAAAAGAGCCTCAAAAGTTTCTTCAGTAAGTTCAAGAAATTCATCGGAAGATAAAAGAACAGCCTCTTCTCTGGAAATATAGCGTCCAACTAAAAAATCTCTTTTTTTCACATCTCGACACTTTTTTAGTGCTTGCTCCAACTGTTCTTCCAGGCCTACTTCTAAGGATATTACTTCTTGAGTCATATGATTACCTGAAAAAACAAAATGATTTGGCAAAGTATTGAATATTTCTATTTCTTCAAGAAGCCGACTTGCCATTACATCTTTTTGAGGAGCTTCATAAATAATTGCAACTATGATGAATAAATAATTGTCCCAAAGACCAATTTGAAAATGAGGAAGTGATTTATAACCACGTTTATAAGACGAAAAAGCAACCCATGAATCTTTAGGTGGATTCACCGTTCTTCTAGCATGCTTTGCAATATGTGGAAAAAATTCCTCTCCTAAATTGATACTTAAATAGTCTGAATATTTTTCACCTAAAATTTGAAACTTTGGACGAATAATCGAAGATAATGCTTCCATTCTTTGTTCTAAACCATCTATTTTAAAAACATTAAAATCTTCATCAGTCCATTGAATATTATTTAACATTTTCTTACCACCTTTCAAAAAATGATGTTTATTTTCTTAAGTTTTTGGGAAAAATTTTGTAACAATAGCTTTTCGTTAAAAGTTTTTTAAATAGGAAAGGGAAGTGATTCATATGAAACAGATGATTAAAATTATACGTAAAGTCGACATTGAAAAGCAATACGAACATGTTTTACGTTTAGAACTTGATTATGAATTAGCCTCACTTTATTCCGCTATGCAAGGTAATGACGAGAAAGAGATGGAAAAGTGTAAAAAGCGTCTAAAGGAGATTCAAGACGAATTAGATGGTCTACATGCATATGTATGATCAACAGAAAAACCAATAAAAATCACTTGCAAAATAAAAAATTGCAAGTGATTTTTTGTTATAATAAGGTTACAGCTAATCAGTTGTCTGTGGGAAGGTGGGGGAAAATGGATTTACATCAAATTGATCAGTTTGCAAAGGGCATCATTGTTGAAGCTGGAAGACGAATACGAGAATCGTTTACCTATGATATGGTGGTAGAAACTAAATCAGATGCAAATGATTTAGTGACAAATATTGATCGTGAGACAGAAACTTTTTTTATCGAAAAGATTAAACAATTTAACTCACAGCATAAAGTTTTGGGCGAGGAAGGTATGGGAGAAGAAATAGATTCCCTTGAAGGTCCTGTATGGATCATTGACCCAATTGATGGCACTATGAATTTTGTTAAACAACATCGACATTTTATGATT
Organism: Ureibacillus manganicus DSM 26584; assembly: GCF_000772945.1. Classification (GTDB taxonomy): domain Bacteria; phylum Bacillota; class Bacilli; order Bacillales_A; family Planococcaceae; genus Ureibacillus; species Ureibacillus manganicus. The sequence goes on along the minus strand of NZ_JPVN01000001.1, from coordinate 191,404 downwards.
TCAATCGGTTTTTTTATTGATGGTGTTGGTAAATTAGGTTACATATTTGATGTGATGAGAGAAGATTTGTTTTCTGCCATTGAAGGCGAAGGTGCGTGGTATAATGATACACCTTTAAGGAAACTAAAACCTATCACAATAGAGGAAGCAGTTGTTGGGATAAATGCTAGTTGGGTTATACCTAATAAAAAAGTAAACCACGAAAAGATAATTGAATTAGTAAGAAAAGTGCGTGGAACGAGATCCTATGGTTCTGCTGCTATGGAAATTGCTTTTGTTGTAAGCGGCAAATTAGATGCTTATATTTCTATGAGATTGTCCCCTTGGGATATTGCAGGTGGTACTATTATTGCGAAAGAAGTAGGAGCAATTGCAACGAATTTAAGTGGTAGCGACAGCAATTTATTATTAAATGATACTTTTATTATTGCAAATCCTTCAATTCACCAGTTAATTTTAGATAATTATATTGAAGTCAAATGAAAAATCCACAATTGCTAAAGGAAATTTCCTTAGTAATTGTGGATTTGCTTTTGGATGCATGATTTTTGATAAATAACTTAATATAAGATTACAAGCAAAGTTACTTGCTTATAATAAACCACTTTCACGGAATTTACGTTTCATCATAAATCCTGTAAAGAATACAACTACTAGTGCGATGACAGCTAAAATAGCACCCCAAACATTTGCGATAGCAATCGCATAGCCTATCGATACCATTGATAATATTGCAGCTAGCGCAAATATAAACATTACTAATTTTGCTAAGTTCACTTAAATTACCTCCTATGTAAAGAAATTGTTAAAAAATTTAAAATATTATATTGGTAAAAAACTTCTTAAGACAAGTACATCATCTTGTGCTATAATAACACAGTTAATCATACGAAAAAAGAATGTGGAGTGGAATAATGACAAATTTACGTCAAGATTTACGCAATATAGCGATTATTGCGCACGTTGACCATGGGAAAACGACATTAGTTGACCAATTATTAAAACAATCTGGAACTTTCCGTACAAACGAACACGTTGAAGAACGTGCAATGGACTCAGGTGACATTGAACGTGAACGCGGAATTACAATTCTAGCTAAAAATACAGCAGTAAATTATAACGGCACACGAATCAACATTTTAGATACACCAGGACATGCTGACTTCGGGGGAGAAGTTGAGCGTATTTTAAAAATGGTTGATGGTGTATGTCTAGTAGTTGATTCATATGAGGGATGTATGCCTCAAACTCGTTTTGTATTGAAAAAAGCATTAGAACAACAGTTGAAAGTTATCGTAGTTGTAAATAAAGTAGATAAAGAAGCTGCTCGTCCACTTGAAGTTGTAGATGAGGTTCTCGATTTACTAATTGAATTAGGAGCAGATGAAGATCAATTAGATTTCCCAGTTGTTTATGCCTCAGGTGTAAATGGTACTGCTTCACTAGATCCAGATCCATCAACTCAACAAGAAAATATGCAAGTGTTATTCGAATCTATTATTGAAAACGTACCAGCACCAATCGACACACGCGATGAACCATTACAATTCCAAGTAGCATTACTTGACTATAATGATTTCGTTGGTCGTATTGGTATTGGACGTGTTTTCCGTGGTACAATCCACGTAGGACAACAAGTTGCATTAATGAAGCTTGATGGCTCAGTAAAACAATTCCGTGTAACGAAATTATTTGGTTTCTTCGGTTTAAAACGTGAAGAAATTCAAGAAGCTTACCCTGGAGATTTAATTGCTGTATCTGGTATGGAAGAAATCAACGTAGGGGAAACAGTTTGTCCTATAGACAAGCAAGAAGCATTGCCTCCATTACGTATTGATGAACCAACTTTACAAATGACTTTCCTTGTTAACAATTCACCATTTGCAGGACGTGAAGGTAAATGGATCACTTCAAGAAAAATTGAAGAACGTCTTCTTTCACAACTTCAAACAGACGTATCACTTCGCGTAGAAGATACGGATTCGCCTGATGCTTGGACTGTTTCTGGTCGTGGAGAACTACACTTATCGATTCTAATTGAAAACATGCGTCGTGAAGGATATGAATTACAAGTGTCTAAACCACAAGTAATCATTAAAGAAATCGATGGTGTAAAATGTGAACCGATTGAGCGTGTTCAAATTGATGTACCTGAAGATAGCGTTGGTTCAATTATTGAATCTCTTGGTAACCGTAAAGGTGAAATGATAGACATGGTCAATGAAGGAAATGGACAAGTTCGATTAATCTTCATGGTACCAGCTCGTGGCTTAATTGGTTACACAACAGAATTCATGTCATTAACTAAAGGTTTTGGTATTATCAACCATACATTTGATTCTTATCAACCTGTTGTTGCAGGTCGTGTAGGTGGACGTCACCAGGGATCACTTGTGTCTATGGAAACAGGTAAAGCAACTACTTATGGTATGATGCAAGTAGAAGACCGTGGTACACTATTTGTTGAACCAGGTACTGAAATTTACGAAGGTATGATTGTTGGTGAAAATACACGTGACAATGATATCACAGTAAATATTACGAAAATGAAACAAAAGACAAATATTCGTTCAGCTAATAAAGATCAAACAAATGTCATTAAAAAGCCGAGAATTATGTCGCTTGAAGAAGCGTTAGAGTTTTTAAACGATGACGAGTACTTAGAAGTAACTCCAGAATCAATTCGTTTACGTAAACAAATTTTAGATAAAAACGAACGTGAAAAACTTGCGAAAAAGATGAAAAACGCTGAACAATAATAAAGATTAATTTTGCATAATTTTTAGGGAAATGATGAAAGGTGTTGTGGGAGATGAACTGGCTAGGTTCGTTTAATGTTTTACAAGCATCTGCACCTCTGAATTGGACAGAGAATCAAGCATTCGGTATGATGTCGGGTGTTACTCGCTACATTTATGAAAACATGCCTTCCTATCAAGCGGCTGGTTATGTTGTCTTTTTCTTAGTATTTATTTTGTCTGCAATCGTATTTAAACTTGGTTTTGCAAAAAATGATTTACCCCTTTGGAAAAATGTTGTAATCTATATTTTCCTATTTTTAGGTTGTATCGTTTTAACTTTCTTAGCATTGTTCTTGCCAATGATCGAAGGACTTATTGTGGCAGCAATCATATTACTCCTATATAAAACTCGATTATGGCGTGAAAAACGCGAACAAAAAATTGCAAATCAAGAAAGCAATTAAGCTGGTTAAGGCCGATTCCTCGTTGTGGGGAATCGGTTTTTTTTTGTTTTAAGATAATGCGATCTTTGTTGAATGTTATGAGATAAAGATGGAGGAAGACTTCATAAAGGTTATGAAAAGTATTTGTATTGGAATATGAAAGAAAAGGTCTTCGTAGGGGGGAAGACCTTTTGTAATGGAATAAGTGAAGGAAAAGGTCTTGATAAGGGCGATGAAGACCTTTTGAATTGGAAAATGCGAGGGAAAAGGTCTTGATAAGGGCGATGAAGACCTTTTGAATTGGAAAATGCGAGGGAAAAGGTCTTGATAAGGGCGATGAAGACCTTTTGAATTGGAAAATGCGAGGGAAAAGGTCTTGATAAGGGCGATGAAGACCTTTTGAAATGGAAAATGCGAGGGAAAAGGTCTTGATAAGGGTGATGAAGACCTTTTGAATTGGAAAATGCGAGGGAAAAGGTCTTGATAAGGCGATGAAGACCTTTTGAATTGAAATATGTGAAAGAAAAGGTCTTCATAAAGTGATGAAGATGTATTAAATAAATTGGAAGATGAAAACCTAAATCTGTTAAAATTTACATAAAAAATGAAACGAAAACGAATGCTAACTCGTCTTAGGGGAAACGCAAGGAGAGGAGTTGAGTTAATTATGGACTTATCACAGCCTCGTAGTGAAAACTCAAATGTACTCGATACAGCTGAATTGTGGTTGGAAGATCTTATGAATGAGTACGGTAATGCTCTTGTGAATTTAGTATTCACATATGTGAAAGACTGGGGAAAAGCACAAGAAATAGTACAAGATGTATTTGTGACTTGTTATGATCACTATGAAAACCATAAGCAAATCACATCTTATAAAGCTTGGGTTTACCGTATTGCTATCAATCGAGCAAAGGATGCAACACGTACTGCTTGGTTCAGAAGAGTGCTTGTATTAAATAATTTCTTCTCACATATCCAATCAAAACAACCTTCACCAGAGAAACTATATGAAAATCATGAATCACAGTCAAAATTAGTTCAAGCTGTTTTATCCTTACCATTAAAGTATAGAGAAGTGGTTTTGTTATATTATTACGAGGAATTATCTATAAAAGAAATATCAAATGTATTAAATAAAAACCAAAACACAATTAAATCCAGACTTATGAGGGCCCGTGAATCTTTAAGAATGATACTAGAAGGGAGCGATTTAAATGGATGAACAATTAAAGAACTTGCGTCAGGCATTAGATGACTCAATATTTTCAGAACCAAAGTTTACAGTGAGAGATAAAATGATTGTTCATAATCGATTGCAGGTGAATCAAAAGAAAAGATTCTTTATTCCTAAACTAGTAGTAGCATTGGTACTATTCATTTCTTTTGGTTTAATTTATTTCTATATGAATCAAGGAAATCAACTAACTACAGGAAATGAACCATATTATATAGCTAAAGAAAGTGATCTAGAAGATAACATATTAGTTGGGAGAATTGATCAGCACAATAAATTGGAATTTTTTAAGGGGAAGTTAAAGGTTATTGAAGATCCGATTTTGAACAATTATAAACCTGGAATGAATCCTGAAAAGGAAAAGGAAATACTAAGTCAAAAACGAATTGAGATGGAAATTGATAATATAAAAATTACAACGAAAGGTAATACATTTTATATTACCGGCGAAGGTGAATTTTATATGGAATTAGTAAAAGTGGCCCCCCGTATTTTTATGGATTCTAATGGAAATGAATTTATGTCTTCAAGACCAATTGAATAACCCAACAAATTAGAATCGTATCGACTTTGATAAGCCTCAGTTATAAATTATAAGGAATAAATCTAAGTAAAAATTAAAAAATTGTCTAGAAACCAATTATTCTAGGCGATCTATTTCTCATAAACATCCGTATTTCCAAAAATAACACACGACATATCCAGAATTATGTGCAAACTGCACTTAATTTTCAATATGTCGTATGTCAATTCCGTCTGTGAGCGATTTTCAAACTTGAAAAGTGATGTATTAAAAGATGAAGACAATTTTTTTAAAAAGATTAAGTGAGCGCGCATTACTTTAGATATAGGCAATTAACACATTTTCTTTGCCTAGCATACTCTACTCTAGATAAAACAGTCGAAATAAAGAGGAGGAAAGTGTGCGTGAAAAGATGGTTAAAGCCTTTGTTACTAGTTGTCTTTTCTAGTTTAATGGTTCTCGTTCTTGCCGCATGTGGTGGAAAAGAAGAACTTAAAACTGTAAAGGTTGGTGAAGTAACTCGTTCTATTTTCTATGCACCACTATATGTAGCAATTGAGAAAGGGTATTTTGAGGAAGAAGGCCTAAAAATCGAACTATCGACGATTCCTGGTGGAGATAAAACGATGACGGCCCTATTATCAGATGGCATCGATGTAGCACTTGTTGGAGCTGAAACATCCATTTATGTATCAGCGCAAGGAGCAAATGACCCGATTAAGAACTTCGCACAGTTAACACAAACTGATGGAACGTTTTTAGTTTCCCGTGAGCCGATTGAAAACTTTACTTGGGATATGTTAAAGGATTCTACTTTCCTAGGTCAACGTAAGGGCGGTATGCCGCAAATGGTAGGGGAGTATGTATTAAAACAGCATGGAATTGATCCACATGCGGATTTAGAGTTAATTCAAAATATTGATTTTGCTAATATCTCAACAGCATTTGCTTCAGGAACTGGTGACTTTGTTCAATTATTTGAGCCAACTGCTAGCATTTTTGAAGCTGAAGGTGTTGGATATATCGTAGCGTCATTTGGAACAGAGTCCGGTCATGTACCTTACACTGTATTTATGACAAAGGATAGTATGATTTCGTCAAATCCTGAAACAATTGAAGCCTTCACAAGAGCGATTAAAAAAGCACAAGATTTTGTATACTCAAGCTCTGCGGAAGAAGTTGCAAAAGCAATTGTTCCTTATTTTGAAAATACCGACGTTGATTTGATAGCTACGGTTGTCGATCGTTATCGTTCTCAAGAATCTTATGCAAAAGATCCAATTTTAGATCAGGAAGAATGGGATAACTTACAAAATATTATGGATGAAGCTGGAGAATTACCTGCGAGAATACCGTATGAAGACTTAGTGAATACGACTTTCGCTGATAAGGTGTCGAAGTAAAATGAGCTTTCTTACCGTCAGCAAAGTTCATCATACGTATTTCTCTAGCAAAACTGCAACCGAAGCATTACAAGATATAAATTTAACGATTGAAAAAGGAGAGTTTGTTTCGTTTATTGGTCCTAGTGGCTGTGGTAAAACGACTCTTTTATCAATACTTGCGGGATTATTTCCACCTACAGCAGGAAAAGTACTAATTGAAGAACAAGATGTTTTTGCAAATGCTGACTTGTCGATTGGATATATGCTTCAACAAGATTATTTATTCCCTTGGAGAACAATTGAGGAGAACGTCACGCTTGGTTTAAAACTATTAAAAGTAAATAAAGATGAATCGGAAAAACTTGCTTCGAAACTACTTGCCGATGTAGGTTTACCATCAATCGAAAAGAAGTATCCAAGGGAACTATCCGGTGGAATGAGACAAAGGGTAGCATTAGCAAGAACGTTAGCTGTAGATCCTAAAATACTACTACTTGATGAACCCTTCTCAGCACTTGACTACCAATCAAAATTAAAGCTTGAAGATTTAGTTCATAAGTTAATGAAGGAATATGGAAAAACCGCAGTACTTGTAACTCACGACATAGGTGAAGCAATTGCAATGAGTGATCGCATTTTCCTATTTTCTGCAAAACCAGGTCGACTTTATCAAACCTTTGAAGTGCCAGAAGAAGTTAGAAATTTAACGCCTTTTGAAGCGCGTGCGAATCCAATGTATTCTTCGCTATTCCAGACTATTTGGAAGGAGCTGGAGAGTCTTGAACATTAATAAACTTCATGAAGATTACAAAGCAAGTTTGAGAAAAGAAAGAATGTGGGTTCGTTTCTACCAGCTATTAATTTTAGTTTTATTTTTTGTAATTTGGGAAGTAGCATCCACATTACGATGGATTGATCAGCTCATCTTTAGCTCCCCATCAAAAATAGGTCATTTATTTGTTGAAAAAGTAGCTGATTATTCACTACTCTATCACTCTAGCTATACGTTGTTTGAAACGGTCCTTGGTTTTATATTAGGAACATTGGTAGGAACAATTTTAGCTGCAATATTATGGTGGTCTCCATTTTTATCGAAAGTTCTGGATCCCTATTTAGTAGTATTAAACTCTATGCCTAAAGTAGCGCTTGGGCCGATTTTAATCGTAGCATTAGGTCCAGGAATGAGTTCGATTATCACTATGGGAGCATTAATTTCAGTTATTATTTCTACGATTGTAATATATACAGCCTTTAGAACGGTGGATTCAAACTATTTAAAAGTATTACAAACCTTTAACGCATCACGAACACAAATGTTTAAAGAGGCAATATTACCTGCATCATTTCCAACGATTATATCAACTTTGAAAGTAAATGTAGGCTTATCTTGGGTAGGGGTTATTGTAGGGGAATTCCTCGTATCCTCACAAGGTTTAGGTTATCTAATCATTTACGGATTCCAAGTATTCAATTTTAACCTCGTATTATTGTCTTTACTCGTCATTGCGGTCTTTGCAACCATTATGTATCAATTAGTAGAATTACTTGAAAAAAGGTTAATAAAAAATGAATAGTTTTAAAAAAGTGCACATAAAAAACCTTGAACGAAAAAAGTTCAAGGTTTTTTCTTTATAATTGTAGGTTAATTTCTTAAAGGTAATCCTCAGCACTTTTTGGAGAATCACGATAAAAACGAAATTTACCCGTAGCTACACGTTCTTCAGTTTTTATTGCTATACGATCATAACAAGAAGAACACATGTAAGTATGAATAGGCCGATTACGTAATTTTTTTGAGAGCGGTAATTCTTCGTCTAAGTTGTTAATTGCATCACAAAGCACACATTTGACGCGCATTATGTTCCTCCTATTCTACACGAATGGCACGGATATTTTTAATAGGATTATCTACATTTGAACCATCTGGTAATAATAAATGTACAGGTCCATCTTCTAGTATTGGTTTACCATCTTCACTAAATTTAAAGATTAAACGAGTAGCATCTTCAATAGAAAATGCATGTTCAGTTCCACCTTCACATTCAAAAACGACACGTGTTGCATCTTCATGAATTTCAGCATTTTTTAAGAAATATTTAATTTCCATTCCAAAGGTACCTGTTTTCATACCTTGGCGGTCAAATTTTCTTTCTGTTTTTAATGTTGGTGGGAATGTCGCACCTTCCATTATTTCGCGTGACCAGTGTTTACCCATAGATAATAAGTATTTCATATCTTCAGAGTCTTCTTCGACCTTTTGAGTAAAGTAAGTTTTTAAGTCTAAACGTCGGTCATCAAAAATCCAAACTGTCGGATCTATAGTTATTTTATATGTTACAGCACCTGTTATAGGAATGATAGTTTCCATGTGTGAGTCAATCCCCCTAATTTATTTCTCATATTACAGTATACCGCTACATGTACAATTTAATAAAGAAATATCGTTTAAAAGCTATTATTCATGTAGTTATGAAAGTATATATTTTTGGAGAATTTGGACATTGTCTAGCTCCAAACGCTAGCTCCTCGGCAACTTCAAAACCGCCTGCAAGAGCAAAGAGCGCTCTTTTGTCGGTTTCTCCGAAGTACATGGATGTACGAGTGCCGGTAGTGCGACAGGAGGTCGCGTTTACGGACGGCCAGTTGCTGCGGCCCACACGATGTGGGTCATGTCGGCGATGCAACAGGAAGTTGCGTTTTCGCCGACGCGGAGCTGGGCGAGCGTTCTTCGCTTTTCTAATGAATTCACTTGCTTTTTTATCTTTATGAAGATAAAATTTATAAAGATAGAATAGAAGAAATATCAAAAAAATGGGGGCGTCCTCGTGGATACGAAATCACCAGCTTCCTTTAGCGAGAAAGCGTTAGAATTATTGCTTGCTGATGCAGATAAAATTGCTAAGTTAATAAAAGTTCAGATGGACCATCTAACGATGCCATCCTGTCCATTATACGAAGAAGTACTTGATACACAAATGTTTGGCTTATCACGTGAGATTGATTTTGCTGTTAAGCTAGGATTATTAACACGTGAACGAGGAAAGGAAATTCTGGATACGCTAGAAAAAGAACTTTCTTTGTTACATGAAGCATATACAAACAAATAATAGAATCAACTCAAAACGCCTATGTTCGCGATTTGAGTTTTTTTTCTAAAAAGAGGTTTTATAGCAATGAGAAAATACATCGGTTATTATATTAGAAATTTTGATTATCCACTGTTTTTTACATATGTTTTTTTATGTTTGTTCGGACTAATTATGATCTACAGTTCGAGTATGATGGTGGCGATTGTTAAAGAAGAAGAAGCTCCGGATTATTATTATATAAAGCAATTAATAAATTTAACTGTTGCATCAATTCCATTTATTATAGGTGCCTTTTTTCCATATAAACATTATAGTAATAAAAAATTAATGGTCATGATGACACTTGGAATGATCATAGTACTAATATGGTTATGGATTTTCGGGGTTGGCTTCGAACAAACTGGTTCTAAAAGTTGGTTAGATTTAGGGTTTATGAACTTCCAGCCTTCAGAGGTTGCGAAGCTCTTTATCATATTATATTTTGCTGGTGCATTTTACAGGAAAAGCTTAAATAACCCATTAGAAAATTTGCAACCAAATAATATTATTTATCCCATTCTAATTTGGATTTTTGTTATTTTTTGCGTTGCCAATGAACCGGATATCGGTGCTGTTATGATCTTATCAGGGATTGCTTTTGCTGTTATAGCCGCTAGTGGAATGAGTTTTAAAGCCTATTTAAAGTTTTTCTCAGTATTTGCAATTCTAGGTGGACTTTTAATCGCGTTTATATTACTAGTGAAGGGAGATAAAATCTTCACAGAAAATCGATTAGGCCGATTGAAAGTTTTCTTAAATCCATTTGAATATGAAACAGGCTCTGGTTACCAAATTATTAACGGATATATTGCGATTGGTGCTGGTGGGTTAGAAGGGGTTGGTTTAGGACAATCCGTTCAAAAACTAGGTTATTTACCTGAACCACATAATGACTTCATCATGGCGATTATTGCTGAAGAACTTGGGGTATTAGGTGTTATTCTTGTATTAGCTGGACTAGGTTTTATCGTTTTTAGAGGGTTACAGATTGCTATGAAAACAGAAGATCCACTTGCTAGAATGATAGCTGCGGGTATCTCTAGTTGGATTGCAATACAAACCTTCATCAATTTGGGAGGGGTATCAGGCTTAATCCCGTTAACGGGGGTAACTTTACCATATATCAGTTATGGTGGATCTTCCATTATAATGTTGTCTTTAGCGATGGGTATATTGTTAAACGTATCAATGTATGTGAAGCTTGAATCGAAGAAAAAACTTAGGGGTGGATGAAGTGAAGAAGATTAGTAAAATATTAGTTGCAAATAGAGGGGAAATTGCAATTCGTATTTTTCGAGCATGCAATGAGTTGAATATTAAAACAGTAGCAATTTATTCAAGGGAAGATAGCGGATCCCATCATCGTTACAAATCAGATGAGTCATATCTTGTTGGAGTTGGGAAAAAACCAATTGATGCATATTTAGATATTGAAGGGATTATCGAAATTGCAAAGCATGCTGAAGTGGATGCAATCCATCCTGGATATGGTTTTTTATCTGAAAATGTTCATTTTGCAAGAAGATGTGAAGAAGAAGGGATAATTTTCATCGGACCATCTTCTTACCATTTGGATATATTCGGAGATAAAGTGAAAGCTAGACAACAAGCAATTGAGGCTGATATTCCAGTCATCCCTGGTAGTGACGGACCTGTTTCTTCCATCGAAGAATTGAAGACTTTTGGTGAAAAATATGGCTATCCTCTAATGATCAAAGCTGCACTTGGTGGCGGTGGACGTGGAATGCGACTAGTCCAAACTGAAGATGATTTACAAAGTAGCTATGAGCGAGCTAAATCCGAAGCAAAAGCTGCCTTTGGTTCCGATGAGGTGTATGTAGAAAAGGCAATTATTAAACCGAAGCATATTGAAGTTCAAATTCTAGGTGATCATTCAGGGAATATTATCCACCTTTATGAACGAGATTGCTCAATTCAACGTAGACACCAAAAGGTAGTTGAAATTGCACCATCAAATACTTTAAGTGAAGAACTACGTAACCGAATTTGCGCAGCAGCAGTTCAATTAATGAGCAATGTAAATTATGTGAATGCAGGAACAGTAGAATTTTTAGTTGCAGGTGACGAGTTTTATTTCATCGAAGTAAATCCACGTATTCAAGTGGAACATACAATTACAGAAATGATTACAGGAATAGATATTGTACACGCACAAATTAAAATTTCAGAAGGTTCTGAACTTTATTCGGAATATATGAATATACCAAAACAAAACGAGATTCCTATTTTTGGATATGCGATTCAATCGCGAGTAACAACAGAAGATCCGGCAAATAACTTTATGCCAGATACAGGGAAGTTAATGGTGTATCGTTCAAGTGGCGGATTTGGAGTTCGTCTAGATGCTGGAAATGGATTCCAAGGTGCAGTTGTCACACCATACTACGATTCACTACTAGTGAAAATATCTACATGGGGAAGAACATTCCGAGATGCTGCTGCCAAAATGGATAGAAACTTGCGTGAATTCCGAATTCGTGGTGTGAAAACGAATATTCCATTTTTAGAAAATGTCGTTTTACATGAAAAATTTATCACTGGGGATTTCGATACAAGTTTTATTGACACTACACCTGAATTATTTGAATTTCCAATTCGAAAAGATCGTGGTACGAAATTATTAAACTATATTGGGAATATCACTTTAAACGGCTTCCCTGGAATAGAAAAACGTAAAAAACCGATCTTAGTCCAACCTACTAAACCTAAACTAGATTTAAAATCTGAAATTCCTGTAGGTACAAAGCAGATTTTAGATAGTAAAGGTGCAGATGGTCTCGTTCAATGGATCAAGGAACAGCAGGATGTATTACTTACAGATACTACGTTCCGTGACGCGCATCAATCATTACTAGCAACAAGAGTACGATCTCAAGACATGTACCAAATTGCAGACTATAATGCGCGGATGATGCATAATTTCTTCTCATTTGAATTGTGGGGAGGGGCAACATTTGACGTAGCCTATCGTTTCTTAAAAGAGGATCCTTGGGCAAGACTTGAAACGTTGCGAGAAAAAATGCCGAATGTATTATTCCAAATGCTGCTTAGAGGGGCAAATGCAGTTGGCTATAAAAATTATCCGGATAATTTAATCAGAGAATTTATTAGAGAGTCTGCAAATAGTGGTGTTGATGTTTTCAGAATATTCGATAGTCTAAATTGGATTAAAGGAATGGAAGTTGCAATTGATGAAGTACGTAACACTGGAAAGGTTGCTGAAGCAGCAGTTTGTTATACAGGAGACATTCTTGATGACTCGCGAGCTAAATACTCCGTTCAGTATTACAAAAATATGGCGAAGGAATTAGAAGCAGCTGGAGCACACATTTTAGCAATTAAAGATATGGCTGGATTGTTAAAACCTGAAGCAGCTTATCGTCTAATTTCAGAGCTGAAAGAAACAACAAATTTACCAATTCATCTCCATACGCATGACACAAGTGGTAATGGAGTTTACACGTATGCCAAGGCAATCGAAGCAGGTGTAGACATTATTGATACAGCTTTAGGTTCTATGTCTGGATTTACATCCCAACCAAGCATTAACTCATTATATTATGCAATGAAGGGAAGTAAACGTGAACTAAAAGTAGATATCGATGCTCTTGAACAATTATCTTATTACTGGGAAGATGTGCGAAGCTTCTATAGTGACTTTGAAAGTGGTATGAAGAGTCCGCACTCTGAAATATACGTTCATGAAATGCCTGGTGGACAATATAGTAATTTACAACAACAAGCTAGAGCAGTTGGTTTAGGAGATCGATTTGACGAAGTGAAGAAGATGTACTCAACTGTTAATTTAATGTTCGGTGATATCGTAAAAGTGACACCTTCATCTAAAGTTGTTGGGGATATGGCTTTGTTTATGGTTCAAAATGACTTAAATGAAGATAATATTTTTACTCGTGGATTAACGATTGATTTCCCTGATTCGGTAGTAGAATTTTTCCAAGGTTATATAGGGCAAGTTCATGGAGGATTCCCAAAAGAATTACAAGAGATAGTCTTAAAGGATAAAGAAGCAATTACAGTTCGTCCGGGTGAATTACTTGAACCAGTTGATTTTGAAAAAATAGAAAGTATGTTAGCTACGAAATATAATCGCACGATAACAAAACAAGATGTACTAGCTTATGCACTGTATCCGAAAGTGTTTGAAGAATATATTGCAGCAACCGATGCATTTGGAGACATTTCTGTGTTAGATACACCGACATTCCTATACGGTCTGAAGCTTGGTGAAGAAATAGAAGTAGAAATTGAAAAAGGAAAAACGTTAATCATCAAGCTGATTGAAATTGGTGAACCACAGCATGATGGAACACGTACACTCTATTTTGAATTAAATGGTCAATCTCGTGAATTAGTAATTCAAGATTTGACAGTTGAAGTAGATGGTAAAATAACTTTAAAGGCTGATCCAAGTAATCCAAATCAAATCGGTGCAACGATGCCAGGTACTGTCCTAAAAGTTGTAGTTTCCAAGGGAAGCACTGTCAAGCGTGGTGATCATTTGATGATCACAGAAGCTATGAAAATGGAAACAACTGTACAAGCTCCAAAAGATGGGGTTGTAAAAGAAGTCTTTGCACAAGCAGGAGATGCAATTTCAACTGGCGATTTATTGATAGAGATTGAATAAGGTTTAAGAATAGCTATAGATTAGTAGTTGTTTTTGGCGCATAAAAACCGATCTATTTAATGAATTCTATTTTCAGAGAATTTCATGATGGATCGGTTTTTTTTGTGAATTAAGATAGTAATCTTCTAAGAAGTAATAGTAGGATTTTGGTATTAGTTTTAGGGAGAAGCGTCCAACAAACTTAAGTTAGAGATAATTGAAAGTGAATTTACTGAGTAAGTTTTATGAAACGAATGGTTACGAGACACTATGGTGAGTTTAGATTATGAAAAGACTTGTAGAAGCGGTGTATGAGACATTACCAGTGGATTTTGCTAATGAAGTGTCTAGTAGAAGGGGTCTATGAGACATTACCAGTGGATTTTGCTAATGAAATGTCTAGTAGAAGGGGTCTATGAGACATAATAAGTGGACTTTGCTAATGAAGTGTCTAGTAGAAGGGGTCTATGAGACATTATAAATGGAATTTGCTAATGAAGTGTCTAGTAGAAGGGGTCTATGAGACATTATAAATGGAATTTGCTAATGAAGTGTCTAGTAGAAGCGGTTTATGAGGCATAATAAGTGCACCTTGCTTATGAAATGTCTTGTAGAAGCGGTCTACTAGAAAGAATTAGGAGAAAACTTGTGAGACTGTCTAGAAAAATTGATTTAATCGACATGGTTTCACGAATTTAACATTCAGCCGTCAAAACAAGTGAAGTGAAACGTAAGGTAGTGCTATTCGAAACTTACATCCCTAAATTATGAACAAAAACTATTGCAACTCTAGTATTTCCTGTAAAGTAATTCATCTGTAAAAAATAAAAATAGGGAACCCTATCCTATAAAGCAGGTTCCCCATTCATATTAATTAATTATTCTTTTGGTTGTGATTGCTACGTGCAATCAATAGTATTTTGTAACAGAATAAGCCGAACAGTAATGTGATAAACAATGAGTGTAATAGAGATACGATTAAATCAAGCTTTGTTAGTACAACAAGCATTCCTGCAATAATTTGTAAGATTACAAGAATGAAAGCAACAATCCATCCCCAATAGATTACACGTTGATCTTTATAATGTTTCACTGCATGCCAGGTAATATATGCGATCCAAATAAAAATTAATAGAACCGCGAAACGATGCCCCATTTGTACCCATTCAAACATTCCATTAGGTAATGCAAACGGTTGGCTGTTATCACAAAACGGCCAGTCGGAACAACTTAAACTAGAACCAGTATGTCGAACAAGTGCACCTGTATAAATAACAATGTAAGAGAAGAATGTAACACCAATCGTATGCCATTTTAACTTACTACCTATATGTACTTTATCAGCATCAAATTTAGTATCAACTTCAAAAACAATCATTGCTAGTAACATTATAGATGCAAAGGAAATTAAAGATATTCCGAAATGCAATGCTAAAATAAAGTCACCTTGTCCCCATAAAACTTGCGCTGCCCCAATTAATGCTTGAGCTACTAGGAAGAAGATTGCTAGTACTCCTAAGAATTTAACTTCACGGATATGTCCTAATGATTTCCACGTCCAAATAACTAAAATCAGTACTAGAATTGACACGGAACCAGTTGTTAGTCGGTGAGAAAATTCAATTAATACTTCCGGAGTAATGGTAGTTGGTATTAGTTCACCATTACAACCAGGCCAATGTCTACCGCAGCCTAATCCGCTATCTGTTTTTGTAACGAGTGCCCCACCTAATAGAATTAGCAACATTCCAAGAGTAGTCAGTACAGCAATCCATTTTAATATTTTACTTTGTTTATATTGCATGTAACGCGCCACCTACTTTATTATCAACACTATTAAAATTGTCTCTGCTTTTATGATGATATCGAATAAAAAGACAAATGACAACTTCAAACAATTGATACTTAAGTTAGCACAAGTCCATTTCACAAATTGTTCACAACTTTGTATGGTAACTTTCACAAAAAAATCCATGAAATGCGATAATATAGACGTAATGTGTTAACACAACACGCTAACACCCTATTTCGACGAATTCATTTAAATTTCACTTTAATATCTAGAAATAACTAAAGAATTTCGATATAGTTAGTGTTAGCGGAATATGCTTACAAAAATGAAAGGAGGAGTAAAATGTCAAACGGCCAGATTGTGAGTGCTACTAGAAAAACTGGTCCTGAAACTGAATCTATAATTAAAGATTTTCTTGCACTTATTAAGATTGGAATAGTAAATTCTAATTTAGTTACTACATTTACTGGAATGTGGTTGGCTTTTCAGTTTACAGGTGGTCACTTTTTACAGCACATAAATTTAATCGCTTACACAATCTTCGGTGCAGCGCTAATTATTGGTGGATCTGCGGCTATGAATAATTTTCTAGACAAAGATATCGACCCAATTATGAAACGTACAAAGAATAGACCAACAGTTACAGGTAGATTTAAACCAAATGTCGTATTGACTATTTCTCTCTCATTTCTAATTGTAGGTGAAATTTTGTTATTTACGGCTTCATTTTCTGCCGGCATGTGGGGACTAATTGGTATATTAGCTTATGTAGTTCTTTATACTATTTGGGCTAAAAGAAGGTATGTAAGCAACACGGTTATTGGAAGTATCTCTGGTGCGATTCCACCTGTAATAGGCTGGGCTGCAGTAGAGCCAACATTAAGTTTTGGGGCATTAGCATTATTCTTAATTATGTTTGCATGGCAACCACCTCATTTTTATGCACTTGCAATGAGACGGAAAAATGAATATAGTGCTGCAAATATTCCAATGCTACCTGTTGTAAAGGGTTTTAAACGGACAAAGGTTTCTATGTTATTATGGATACTACTGTTATTCCCATTACCTTTTCTATTAAAAGAACTAGGTGTAGCATTTATTGCTTTAGTTACGTTGCTGAATTTAGGATGGCTAATCTTAGCTATTCGAGGTTTCAAAACTGAGGATGATCTTAAATGGGCATCTAAGATGTTCGTTTATTCATTAAACTATTTAACAATCACCTTTGTATTAATGATTATTTTCGCAATCTTTATGTAAAGTATTATAGTAAAATTGCGATTTAGATTAGTGTTAAGTTTGAAAAAAACTTATGGTTATTCTAGAAGTAATTGTTTTTAGGGGATTCTTCTTTTAATAGAATTCACATATATGCAAATACCAAGTCCAGAGTTACACATGAAAATACAACAAAGAAAGAGGGGTTTTATTAAGCTATGATGAAAGGGCTTAAAAAATGGCGTTTGTTCTCGCTATTAGCTGTTATGACAGTTTTCCTTTCTGCTTGTGGTGAAGAGTATATTTCTACACTTAAACCAGCTGGAGCAGTCGGAAAAGAACAATTTAACTTATTGCTATTCTCTATTACTATTATGGCGTTAGTTGTAGTTGTGGTTTCAGTACTATATATATATGCTTTCTTAAAGTTCCGCCGCTCAAAACAAGGTGAGGACTATATGCCAAAGCAAGTTGAAGGTAGCCACACACTTGAAGTAATTTGGACAGTCATTCCAATCGTATTTTTATTAATTTTAACTGTTCCTACATTAATCTCTACTTATAAATTTGGAGATGTAGCTGCAATGGAACACGTTGACGAAAATGGTAATAAAACAGCTTTAATAGTTGATGTTACTGCTAAATTATACTGGTGGGAGTTTGCATATCCAGATTTAGGAATTGTAACAGCACAAGAGCTTGTAGTTCCTACTGGTGAAAAAGTTTACTTTAACTTGTTAGCTGCTGATGTAAAGCACTCTTTCTGGATTCCATCAATCGGTGGTAAAATGGATACAAACGTTGAAAATATTAACAAGTTCTATTTAGAATTTGATGAAGAATCAGAAGGTCTTAAAGACGGAGTATTCTACGGTAAATGTGCTGAGCTTTGTGGTCCATCACATGCTTTAATGGATTTCAAAGTAAAAACTTTAGCTCCTGAAGCATTTGACGCTTGGGTTGCATCAATGAAAGCAACTGAAGGTCAAACTGCATCTAAAGATTCTGCAGACTTAGGTGAAGCGACATTTGCTGCAAGCTGTTTAGGATGTCACGCAGTTTCTTCAGTAACTGGTATGCCATCTGGTACTGCAATGGGACCAAACTTATCTGCATTTGGAGACCGTAGTCATATCGCTGGTTTCTTAGACTTTAATAAAGAAAACCTAGTAAGCTGGATTAAAAATCCTGAAAAATACAAACCAGGAAACTTAATGACTGGTAAGTATAAAGTTGGAAATAATAATCCTGATGAACTATCTGATGAAGAAATTAGCGCAGTTGCTGACTATATCATGAGTTTATCTGTAGAAAAATAACATCATTCAAAGGCGAATTTGATTTATACTCGATTGATTGAAACATAGAGGAGGTTAAAGTTGTGAGCTCTGTTGCAATTAGTAAGAAAACGGGCTTTGGAGCAACTCTTTGGGACTATTTAACAACTGTTGACCATAAAAAATTAGGTAATATGTATTTCTTTGCAGGGTTATTATTCTTTGCAATTGCTGGTTTTGAAGCTTTATTAATACGTATTCAGTTAATGGTACCAAACAATGATTTTGTTTCCGCAGGTCTTTTCAACGAATTACTAACAATGCATGGTACGACAATGCTATTCTTAGCTGCGACACCATTGCTATTTGGATTTATGAACGCGATCGTACCTTTACAAATTGGTGCACGTGACGTAGCATTCCCATTCCTAAACTCTTTAGGATTTTGGTTATTCTTTCTAGGTGCTTTGTTTTTACACTTATCATTCTTTATGGGTGGAGCACCTGATGCTGGATGGACATCTTATGCATCTTTATCTTTATATTCACCAGGACATGGTATTGACTTCTATGTTTTAGGTTTACAAATTTCTGGTGCTGGTACATTGATCTCAGGTATTAACTTTATCGTTACGATCATTACTATGCGTGCACCTGGTATGACGTTTATGCGTATGCCATTATTCACTTGGACAACACTAATTTCAAGTGCATTAATTTTATTTGCTTTCCCTCCACTAACTGTAGGTTTATTCTTCATGTTAGTTGACCGTATGTTTGGAGCGAACTTCTTCGATCATACTATGGGTGGTAACACAATTATTTGGGAACACTTATTCTGGATCTTCGGACACCCAGAAGTTTATATCTTAGTTTTACCTGCATTTGGTTTATTCTCTGAAATTATTCCAGTATTTGCTCGTAAACGTTTATTCGGATATTCTTCAATGGTATTCGCTACAATCTTAATTGGTTTCTTAGGATTCATGGTTTGGGCTCACCACATGTTTACAACTGGTCTTGGGCCAACAGCTAACGCAATTTTCGCTGTTGCAACAATGGCGATCGCAGTACCAACAGGTATGAAAGTATTTAACTGGATTCTTACAATTTGGGGCGGTTCGATTAAAGTAACAGTTCCAATGATTTATGCTTTAGGATTTATACCATCATTCGTTGCTGGTGGGGTTACAGGTGTTATGCAGGCAACTGCTCCACTTGACTACCAATTACACGATTCATACTTCATCGTTGCTCACTTCCACTATGTAATCGTTGGTGGTATCGTAACGGCGATCTTTGGTGCAACACATTTCTATTGGCCAATTATGTTTAACCGTGTGTTAAATGAAAAATTAGGTTATATCGTATTCTGGGTATTCTTTATCGGATTCCATTTAACATTCTTCCTACAACATTTCCTTGGTTTAATGGGTATGCCACGTCGTGTGTTCACTTACCAAGCAGATCAAGGTTGGGATCTATATAACTTCATCTCATCTATCGGTGCTATTATGATGGGTATTGGGGTAATATTATTAGTAGTAAACATGCTGTTATCTATTAAAGGTAAACCAGTAAATCAACGCGATTACTGGGGAGATGGACGCTCACTTGAATGGGCTCTTGTAACTCCAGTTCCATTCTATAACTTTAAACAAACTCCACTTATTCGTGGATACGATCCTTATTGGATTGAAAAACATGAAGGTAATAAAGAAGGTATGACATATGCTGAACCTCTTGGGGACATCCATATGCCACACGGCTCGATTTTACCGCTAATTATGTCTATTGGTATGTTTATTGCTGCATTTGGTGCACTATATCATCCAGATGGTGTATCTTGGTCAGTACCAGTAATTATTTTAGGTATTGGTATTACAGTAGCATGTATGATTCTTCGTTCATTCAAAGATGACTTAGGTTATCATGTTCATAAAGAAGAAATTATTGCTCTTGAAGAAGAATTATATGGAAAAGGGGGTAACAAATAATGGATCTTAATACTAAATTCACCCCAAAATCTTGGCCAGATCATGCTGAACAAGCAACATTGGAAGGAAAAAATAAATTCGTTGGAATTTGGATTTTTATCTGTAGTGATATCGTATTATTTGCCAGCGTATTTGCTACTTACCTTTCATTAAAAGATAAAGGACCAGCTGGAATGGATATCTCAGCTGCTGAATTATTTGGATTAGAGTTAGCATTTGTTATGACTATGTTACTTTTAACTTCATCTTTAACAAGTGTTTATGCAATGTATCATATGAAAAACTTTAATTCTAAAGGTGTATTAATTTGGATGGGAATCACAGTTCTATTAGGACTTGGATTCTTAGGTCTTGAAATTTACGAGTTCTATGAGTATACAGTTCATGAAGGTTTTGGATTTACACATTCAGCATTCTCATCTTCGTTCTATGTACTTGTAGGAACACACGGATTACACGTTATCATTGGTTTAGTATGGATTACGGGTTTAATTATCCGCAACATGAAACGCGGATTAAACTTATACAACGCGCCTAAATTCTTCGCAGCGTCAATTTATTGGCACTTTATCGACGTGGTTTGGGTATTCATCTTCACAGTAGTTTACTTAATGGGGGTGCTAGGATAATATGGGACACGATACACATGTTCAAGAGAAATCTGTTGCACAATACGAATTTAACCGTAAAAAAAATGCGGTTGAAATGCGTAAACAAGTTGTAAACTTTGCGATCATGATTTTGTTTACCTTTATTGCATTCGCAGTAGTGGTAGCAGACTTTTCGCCATACTTCATTAAGCCAGTAATTCTTTTACTAGCAGGTGTACAAGTTGCACTACAATTATATGCATTTATGCATATGGGTGAGAAAAAAGCACCATTTATTGGTGTAATTAACACATTTGTATGGTTAGGTGCGGTAATTGCATTTACATTCTTCCTATGTTTCTTAACAATCATTTGGTGGTAAGAACGGGATATTAAATAGGTGTAGATAGGTTGTTTTGCAACTTATCTACACCTATTTTTTTGGAGAAGCAAGATATAATTGTCATAGTTCGTTCATTGATGTTAAGATGTAAGCGTTCTATAATAATGATATTATAGAAATATAAATTCGATGGCTTATTTTTATGTACGCCCAGATTCTTTTGTGCGAAATCAAAAATTCATCATTTAAAATCTGCTGTATCCAACTAAAGTTTTAAAATCGAACGATCAAAAACTATATCTGCAAAAGAAAAATTATTTAGCATTTTGATAATCACATTTGATTTCAATGTTTTATGCTAAATCTAGTTAAAGGAGAGCTTAAAATGCCGTTAAGTATATTTGGTTGGCAAGCGTTGTGGAGTCCATATTTAATAGGAGTCATTGTATTTTTAACGGTTGTTTACTTCTTGATAACAGTAAAATGGAGAAATGACTTTAAGGTAAATGAACCTCTTAAAAAAAGTGAAGCGATCTTTTTCTTATTAGCAATGGTAACTCTTTATATTATTAAGGGTTCACCAATTGATTTACTATCACACATTTTATTTACAATGCATATGGTGCAAATGGCGTTTCTCCTCCTACTTCTCCCGATTTTATTGATAAAAGGGATTCCATGGTGGGTATGGAGAGTTGTTGTGAATGCGCCAGTAGTTCGTACTATATTCAAAATATTTACTCAGCCGGTGGTTGCTGCATTTGGATTTGCTTTTATGTTTTCACTTTATCATCTACCAGCTATTTTCGATACGATAAAGTTGGATGAAACTTTCCATGGTATTTTTACATTTATCCTATTTTTATCAGGCTTTTTCATGAGCTGGCCATTAATGAACCCAGTAAAAGATATGCCGAAGATGAAAAGCTTATATAAAATTGCTTATATAATTTCAAATGCTGTTTTAATTACTCCAGCTTGTGCCTTAATTATATTTGCAGGACAACCATTATTTGCTACATATTATGATGGAGAAGCTTGGTTAAAAGCAATGGAATTATGTGTTCCTTTAGGTACTTTATCAGGATTAAGTTTGTCGGGTCCAGAATTGTTTTTCCCAGGAAATATGACAACACTAGGCGATCAACAAACTGGTGGAGTATTAATGAAAATTATACAAGAAATTATATTTGGGATTATTCTTTGGAAAGTGTTCAGACAATGGTGGAAAGATGAACATAGCACTACTGAAGAAGAAATAAATGAAAAAGCTTTAAAGGATTTCCAAGCGTTAAAGCAAAGTCAACAACATTAAAAAGAGATAGAAACCGATGTTAGGAGAATGTTTTGAATGTCACTATTTTATTTACTTCCAACTATTAGTACTACATTTATTGTTCTAAGTGCTGTGTTAGTTGCAATCGGATGGGTATTAATTGCCAAAAGAAATATTGAGGCTCATAAAAAAGTTATGACTGCTGCAGGTATTTCAGCTTTAATTTTCTTCTTAATTTATGCTTCAAGAACCGTATTTATTGGCAACACGGCATTTGGTGGACCTGAAGACTTAAAAGGTTATTACACATTCTTTTTAATCTTCCATATTATATTAGCTACATCAGGGGCTGTATTTGGAATTGTTAGTTTAGTTACAGGGTTTAAAAATAAACTTAAAGTTCATAAAAGATTAGGTCCAATTACTAGTGTTATTTGGTTCTTCGTCGCAATTACTGGTGTTATGGTTTATTTACTTCTTTATATTCTATTTGAACCAGGTGAAACAACATCAGTTATTAAAGCAATATTCGGGTTTTAAACAAAAACAGGCTGGGACATAAGTGAAAAGGTACAATCCATCATTCAATTTGGATTGTACCTTTTTGATATAACAATGTTCGTTTCCGATGCATGCTTCGCTTTCCGCAGGGAAGCCATGAGCCTCCGGGAGCTAAAGCTCTCCGGGGTCTCATGACTGCTTCTACGTCCTGCAGGAGTCTTCGCATGCCTCTCCAACGAACCACTTTCTAATATAGCGTTAGCAGATTTTTATTATACGTAATACTGACTTTTGGTTAAAAGCTAATCTTTTGTCCCAGACTATTTTAAAAATAAAAAAAATGAAGAATTGATCAAATTATCAGATTCTCCATTTTCTTATATAGTTAGAATTACGCTTCAATTCCATGAGCGGCGAATTGTTTTTTAATGTTCGCTAAAATACCTTCACATTCTTTTACTAAATGAGTTGGGAAAACTTCTTCTTTTTCATCATATTCTACTCCATGTGGATAGTAGTATTTACCAAGTGCAGGTTTTAAAAGTTTTAAGATTGCTGTATTGTTTCCAACGTCACCTGAAACAGTAGTTGCGAACACGCGTAAATAGAAACGACCTTCTTTTAAGTCGAAGCGTTTGTCAAATGCCATACGATCCCAATCCCATCCGCCGTGACATTCTAAGCCATTTTTTTTCATAACACTAACAAGTAGTTCTTGTTCAGAAGTTATATTTTCAAGAGTTTTGTTTTCAAAATACATTATATATTTCCTCCTTTAGCAAATCGTACATAGTATACGCTCATTATTAATAATAGATTAAAATATTAATCCTGGCAATGACAACATTGTGTCAAGAAATAAGTAAATTAGATAAATATTACAAATTACTAGATTGAAAACTTATATAGCTTACTATGTCCAATTGAATGTTTTTTTTGTAAAAAAACATTGGCTTAATTCATTCCTATTCTTCAAATATTTGTGTCATGTTTTTGGCTTAGGCATACTATATGGAAAAGAAGGAGTGACACATTGCAACTAGCAGAGCTTTTAAAAGACTGGCCGTGTACAGTAAAAGGTGGATCCATTCGAATAGAAGTTCTTGGTATAGAAGATTATGCACAAAAAGTAAAAGAAGGGGATTTGTTCGTTGTCCGAAAGGGGACGAATGATGACGGATTCAAATATATTGAAATAGCTATACAAAATGGTGCAATTGGTGTTGTCATTGAAGACGAAAAACTATTAGATAAATTAAGCCTACCAGTTCCTATCATTTGGGTCCCAAATAGTTTGAAATTTTTGTCTTACAGTGCGGCTAAACTAAACCGATTTCCTGCAGAGGCATTACAGGTTATTGCCATTACAGGTACAAATGGTAAAACAACAGTTAGTCATTTCATTGGTCAAATTTTAAATACGCTACATAAAAAAGTAATGGTTATCGGAACAAACGGAGTATTTATCAATGGAAAAGAAATTGATTTAGACTATGAACATTTAACTACACTTCAGCCAAAGCATCTTCACAAAATTTTCCAACATGGGGTTTCAAAAGGTGTTCAGTATGCGGTATTAGAAGCTTCATCGATGGGACTGTCAAAACATAGATTGGACGATTGTTCAATAAATATAGGCGTATTTTTAAATTTAGCAGAAGATCATATCGAAGACCATGGATCCTATGAAAAATACAAAGCCGCCAAACAAATTTTAGCTACACTTTCGGAACGACTTGTTTTGAATGGTGATGATTCATTTTGTCGAACTGTAGGTTTACAGGCAAAGAAACCTAAAGTCTATTTTGGATTAGGAAATCGTGTTGATTATCAATTGCAGTTACTTGCAGATGGAAGTAATTCCTCTACATGTTGTTTACAAAGTAAAAAAGGACAAAAAGTGTTTACTTTACCATTTGTCGGTGACCATCACCTACAAAATTCGATTGCTGCAATAACAACTGTTAGTGAGCTTGGTTTTGATATTGAAGAAGTATGTCAAGCTGCAGAAAGCTTAAGCTTGCCAAAAGGAAGACTACAATACATTAGTAATAATTTAAATTTAGATATATATATTGACTATGCCCATACAGAAGCAGCTTTAAGAGCAGTACTCCAAACATTAAAGAAAACGGTGAAGGGACAATTGATTGTCGTCTTTAGCTGTGGTGGTGACAGAGATAAAGCTAAACGTATTAAAATGGGTGCAGTCGCTTCAAAGTATGCAGATATGATTTACTTAACAACTGATAATCCTCGAAGTGAAGATCCAGAAGTAATCAATTCTCAAATTGCTGCTGGTTTTTTATCAACTCAAAAATACGAAACGATATTAAATCGCGGAGATGCTATTACTAAAGCAATTCTGTCAGCTAAAGAAGGCGATACGATATTGATTGCAGGAAAAGGACATGAAAATACACAAACGATTGGTAAGACCCAAATCCATTTTTCTGATATAGAATGTGTTCAATCTGTACTTGAAACGAAACTAAATATGGGGTAAAATTTCCTCCATTCAACTAACGGACTAAAGGATACGTTGGTAAGTTTTCTAACTACCACGTAGTCTAATAATCTGCTATCATATAGTTGAATGGAGGATGAAAGATGTTAATAACTTCTGAATGGGTAACTGTACTTGATGAAACAGACAAATTAAGTTCCATGATACTTTCCTCTGAACAAGCTCAAAAACTACGTGAAGCGTATCAAAATGTATATAGCGACCAATTACTTGTACAAAAAATTACTACTTTTACAAAGATGAAAGAGCAATATGAAGATGTACAAAGATTTGGCAAATACCATCCTGATTACAATATTATTATGAAAGAAATTCGTAAAATTAAACGCGAATTAGATTTCGATGAACGTGTAGCGAATTTAAAGCTTGCTGAAAACGATTATCAAGATTTGTTAGACGAGATTAGTCTAATAATAGGGAAATCGGTTTCAGAATCTGTTAAAGTGCCTGTAAGCAATCCGTTTTTTGCAACAAGTTCATCTTGTGGTAGCGGTTGCGGTACTGGCGGAGGTTGTTCTTGCTCAGCTTAATTATATAAATAAAAGTCTCCATTAGAATAAATCTAGGGAGACTTTGTTTTTTATAAAATTTAAGTTTATTGTTCACTATCTGAATTACTCTTGTCATGTAGTTTTTGTACTAATGGAACTGCAAGATCAGGACGGTCAGTAACAATTCCTTTTGCGCCACGTTTTATAAGACGCTCCATCATATCTGGTTCATTAATTGTCCAATAATGTACTGGAATATTTAAATTACCCAAATAGGCAATGAATTTTGGCATGTCAAGTGAAATGACCCCGTGTTTTGGTGGAATTTGAAATACGTCAACCTTTGGATGATAGAAATGGCCAAACTGACTAGTGAATGCTGCAAATGCTTTTCGAATGTCAGTTTCACCAGCACCTAAAGCGACCCGATTTTGAGCATATAGATTGAAACGGTCTATTTGTTCACTATAAAAGCTTGTTACAACTACTCGATTCTGAGCTTGTAATTCTTCGATTAATCTCCATAATTTTGACGGCATTAAACTTCCTTCATAAGTGTCTGGAGAATCTTTAATATCTATGTTGATGTATATGTCAGGAAACTCTACTAGTAATTCTCTTAATGTTAAAACAGATAACTTTTCTTCTTTATAAGGAGCATTGCCCTCTAAATCTATAAAATGAAAGCCATGGTTTAATTGACTCAATTCTTGTAAAGTGTAATCTTTCACAAATCCTGTACCGTCTGTTGTACGATCGACCGTGTCATCGTGGAAAACTATAATTTCTTCATCTTTCGTTAAACGGATATCCACTTCAAAACCATCAACGCCTAATTCAACTGCTTTCTCGAATGCAGGTTTCGTATGTTCTGGAGCTAAATGGGATCCTCCTCTATGCGCAAGTACAATTGGACGATCGAATTGTAAAACATCTTTTCTTTCACGCTTCTGTGGTTTTAACACAGCCTTACTTCCTGCCCATGCAGCTGCACTAGCTGCTGCG
This sequence comes from Ureibacillus manganicus DSM 26584, assembly GCF_000772945.1. GTDB lineage: Bacteria > Bacillota > Bacilli > Bacillales_A > Planococcaceae > Ureibacillus > Ureibacillus manganicus. Next base: position 164,282 of record NZ_JPVN01000001.1, on the reverse strand, counting down.
ATCGCAAGTGCTAATTTTGTCTTTTTTCCCATATAAGCCCTCCTCAGGTTAGAATTAAATTTCGTCTTTTTCACCAGTTTATCATTTTCCAATTTCCACATTTTATAATATATTAAATATAATCTTTTATGATGATTATAACGGAAAATCTATCACCCTGTCAGCTAAACTCTGTTGGTATAAGAAATAACAATATGGTATGCTTTATTTAAGAAATGAGGGAATTGAAATGAAGGAAAGACAAGGCCTGGTCGTATATGTTAATCAACTAAAACATGCAAAAACTTTAAGGAAATATGGAAATGTCCACTATATTTCCCGCAAGTTAAAATATGTTGTACTCTATTGTAATCGAGATGAAATCGAAATGGCAATAAATAAAATACAACGTCTTCCTTTTGTGAAAGACGTTGCTCCGTCATATCGTCCATTTTTGAAGACTGAATTTGAAAATGCAAAACCAGATAAAGCGAAGGAATATGATTATAAAATTGGATTGTAAATTTAATCACACCAATAGCGCAGTCTTTTTCTATTGCATTGGTGGAATTAAATGATTCAATCTTAATATTCCTATTAAATGATTGTAAAATAATGCGGTTTCTGAATAATATGATGAATGTTTGACATCCATTTGGATGGCTTTTTTTCCTATTCGTTCTAATGCTTGTTCAAATAACTCAATTCGTTTTGAAGGTTTTTCAGGATTATAAGGTATACCTTCCCGACAAATATATATTGGCATAAATTTACTTTCACCAACAGGTTTAAAGGCTACAGCTGGTGAAGCTACTTTTTTTTCGCCGTTATTTGAAATAATGATAATTGCATTATGAATTCTTTTTTCATTTGTTTGGATTAATTCGCAAAGTTCGTAAACATCTCCATAACCTTGTCCTAATTCTATAAATTGTTGAATCATTTTTACACATCCTTTCCAGTACCCATAGTACCATGAAGGAGGAGGTTTGAGCACATGAAATATGCAGTTAGCTTTTTTATAGTTTTGTTATTCATTGTTAGTGGGTTGTTATTTTTCCAATATCAAGTATATTCGGACAAGCTAGAGGCAGGTCAGGGTGAATTTACATACACGCAAGAAATTGAAATAGATTATCGTAACGAAAGTCTGGATATTAGACAGCATTTTAAAAATCTTCCAAAACAAAAAATTGCAATTAGATGGCCAAATCATGCAACAAATCCAGATTGTTTTTTAGAAAGTGAACAAACTTGTGAAAGATTAAGTGAAGATAAAACGAAGTTTGAAATTGGCGATTCAAGATCACAGTCACTATCTTACGTGATTCCCTTAGATGGAGCGTTACAACCGAAACAATTATTGAAAGATTTATTTGTTTCTTTAGAAAATGGCAATGTTACCTATTCTACAATACATATATCAACAGATAGCGCAATTACTGGACAATGGATTACTGGTTTGCCTTTAATAGGTCAGCAATCTCTTTCATTAGTAAATTATTCAATGTTTAGTGGAGAGGGTAATGTTAAAGAAATTTACTACCAATCGGACAATCTTCAATTGCAAAAATCGACAGATGTAATATCGATATATTCAAAAGAAGCACTGGGTGACCAGTTTAACCAGTCATTACAAGATATTCAATTTTTAAATGACGAACATGTTGCTATTGTCCATGGAGAAAACTTGACTTCGCAACAAGGCGAAAGAATTATATTTTTAAAAGATTTAACCATTGAAGCTCTAAATCAAAGTGTTTTATTATCTCAAATAGATTCGTTATACGATTTTACAGATAATCCATCTTGGGTTAAAGAAGTAGTAGCTGCATTTTTGACTGGTTCTGTAACTGGTGATGGCAAATCTTCAAAAGTTGTTAATGGATTAATTGAAAAAATGTCTGATAAACAATTAGAAAAATGGATTCAAAGTTTAAAAGAAATAGAGAGCGCAAAAATTAGCACGAAGTTATTAGACGAAAAACTTTCCGAAGTATTTGGTCAGCATACAAATTTCTTCTCTCTAAATGAAACTGTAGAAGATGTTTATCCACTATTATTCTCTGATGAGCGTCAACTTATGGTTGATAATTACAATGCAGAAGATGTTAGGCTTGTTTATCAAAATGGATTACTTTACTACTCATCAGATGAAATTTTAACGATGTTAGGCTATAAAGTATCGGATGGAGAAAATGGTTATTATGTGAATAATGAACTTAGACAATTCCGTTTTCCAAATGATCATAATTTCTATGTCTTTAATCAAAGACGATACGATACAATATCAGATCCTATTATAAATCTTGAAGGAAAGAGATATATTGAAGAATCTTGGCTTCAACGATTATTTTTAGTTGAAATAGAAAAAACTAATAATGAAATTATTGTTTCACCTATTACAACACTACAATAACGAAAAGTGGTGAAAGATATGCGAGTTGTTGCTGGTGAAAGAAAAGGAATGCCTTTAAAAGCAGTTACAGGAACTACAACTAGACCAACTACCGATAAAGTAAAAGAATCCATCTTCAATATTATTGGGCCCTATTTTGATGGTGGAACAGCATTAGATTTGTTTGCTGGAAGTGGAGGTTTAGGCATCGAAACATTAAGTAGAGGTGCTTCTCATGCTATCTTTGTTGAAAAAGATGGCAAAGCTTTTCAGCTATTACAAGAAAATATTAAAAAATGTCGTTATGAGGAACAGACAGAATTGTTTCGCACGGATGCCACTAGAGCTGTAAAAGGATTATGTAAACGTGATATCCAAATTGACTATTTGTTTGTTGATCCTCCCTATAGTAAAGTCATGTACTACGATTTAATAGAAACATTAGTCGAACACAATAAATTAACTAAAGATGCAATTATTGTATGTGAACACGCAACAGATGTCGAGTTACCTAATTCCTATGGAACTTATACATTAAAGAGAAAAGAAACCTATGGAAGCTCGATTATTTCAATCTATTCTAATTAGCAAATTATTGGGGAAGAGGGAGAATTTATTGTCTGAGAAAGTTGCAGTCGTACCAGGTAGTTTCGATCCTATTACTAATGGACATCTAGATATTATTAAACGTGCAGCAGATGTATTTGATGTTGTTTATGTTGCAGTATTAAATAATTCATCAAAAAGTCCTTTATTTACTCTAGAAGAAAGAATGGCTCTAATTGAAGAAGTAACAAAAACGATGCCAAATGTACGTATTGATTCTTCTTCTGGGTTGTTAATTGAGTATGCAAGATCAAAAAAAGCAATTGCAATTGTAAGGGGACTTCGAGCAGTATCAGATTTTGAATATGAAATGCAAATTACATCGATGAACCGTTATTTAGATGAATCCATCGAAACATTTTTTATAATGACGAAAAACCAATACTCATTCCTAAGTTCTAGTATCGTGAAAGAAGTAGCTAAATACGGTGGTAAAGTTGAGGGGTTAGTACCACCTCACGTTGAGTTGGCATTAGTAGAAAAATTTAATTTAAAATAAAAAAAAGAAATCGACGAAGATATTTAGACTTTCGCCGATTTCTTTTCTCTTTGTCAATTTTTATAATAAAAATAAAACATAATATAATGCAGGAATTAATAATGTTAACAGGAATCGAAGTGCAACGTAAGGTCTTAATGAAATCCTTTCCGTTTTTGCGAGAACTGCGACTTGCATATGAATGCTAAGACTTTGTGACGTTAAAAATGCCGCAAGAAGTAAATATAGTATCGTAGATTCGCTTGTGAAAAGCTGTGAAGCAATTTGAAGACCGTTCGTCATCTCAAGAGATGCTGCGGTTAAAAGTATTAAGCTATTATGTATAGTAGGTATAAATGTCGAAATCGTATGCATGACAACGGTATAGATTGTCGTAAAAAATACTAATGTTGATCCGACGACTAAGACTGTTGGTACACTATCTTTTATACTACTGATAAATGGATTTTGTGGTTTTGGTATTTTTTCAGATGTAACCATAGTAAAGTCGAAATGTTCTTTTTTTGAACTTCGATAGAAAAAAAACAATATAATTAATGATACAACATGGTATAAAATTAAAAAGCGCCAACTAAACATGGTATCATTTAATAGGTCATACCCTACGAACCCAATGACGAATAAGGGGCTTGGACTATGACAAATACTTAAAAGGCCGTTTGCTTCTTTAGCGGATATTTGTTTGCTTTTTTTTAAAAAGGCAATTGTTGCTGCACCTGTAGGAAATCCACCTAAAGCACTGATGCCATAAGTTTTTAAATATAATTGTAATCTTGAAGATGTATGCCTGCGATTCGGCGTTAAACGAATAAACCATTGTGTTAGTATTAAGTATGGTAGAAGGTAAGGAAACAAAGCTTCCATAAATAAATTTACACCTAAATCAGTACCTTCATGTGCCACACCAGGAAATAATAATAGTAAAATAATTAGGGTAATACAAATAAATAAATATACTAGAGGAATATACACCAACTCTTTTCATATTTTGTCCAAATCAAAAACACCAAAGCGTATTAGAATACCTGATTGTTTATTGCTTAGCCTGTACATAACAATAGTGATAATAGTCTGGTTAGGTAAGGTTCGTATATCTTCAGCTAAACTCATATATTTAAAAAACAACAGATTTCTGCCAGGTGGTTTTTCTTCATTCAACTACTTAAAAAATGTATGGAGTTTGTCCCGAAATTAGTGTGGGGACTTGAACTGAATGAAGTTAAAAGGAATGATAAACTAATATATGCATTAGCTAAATTTTTTAGTCTTGCATCGGAACTAGGAGGTGCTTTGGAATTTGAAAAAGATTATTAGTTCTATAATAATTTTTGTTATCGTGTTAATCTTATGCTTTTATCGATTAGAGTATTATGTTATGAAACCAGGAAGCGCCTATGATGTAAGTAGATTTGTTACTGTGCAAGATGGAGATATTGATGATCAGGGAACCTTTCACTTAATGACGGTAGCGATGTTCCAAGCGACACCACTTACATATGCTCTTGCTTATTTCAACGAATATCAAGATATTATGAAAATAAATGATGTTAGACACGAAGAAGAAGATGAGAATGAGTACAATGTTCGTCAATTAAAGCTTATGACTGATTCACAATTTAATGCCCTATTTATTGCATTTCAAAGAGCACAGCTACCTTTTACGGTGACCTACAATGGGATTACTGTATTGAATGTCCTATCGGGGGGTGCTGCTGATGGGGAAATTGAACCAGGAGATGAGATTGTAGAAATAGATGGTCAATTTATTCATAAAGCTGAGGAATTAACAGAATTACTAAAAGCTAAGAAAGAAAATGAACAAGTTCATTTAGTGCTCAATCGAGATGGTGAATTAATAGATCGAACACTAACATTAAAAGAAATTCCCAAAAGCGATCCAAAACGAATTGGGATTGGCATTACCTATTCACAAAGTAAATCCATTAAAACAGAACCCTTTGTAAATGTTGATGCACAGGAGATTGGTGGGCCATCAGCAGGTCTCATGTTCACTTTAGAAGTACTAAACCAGTTGTTAGACGAAGATTTAACAAAAGGGCACTTAGTCGCAGGAACAGGGGAAATGAATGAAGATGGTACGGTAGGACGAATTGGTGGCGTTGAGAAAAAAGTAGTTGCAGCTCACGAAGATGGCATTGAAATTTTCTTCGCTCCAGATGATGAGATTACTGATTCCATGAGAGAACTTAACCCAGATATTAAATCAAATTATGAAGCTGCAGTCATCACCGCAGAAAAAATAGGTACGACTATGAAAATCGTACCTGTAAAAACAATTGATGATGCACTAAAATTTTTAGAAGATCTTCCTGAAAAATAAGTTGTTAAATTCGGATAGGCGGAGTTTGAAAATCTCCGTCTATTTTTTTGTTTGAAAATAATTGAATTCCTTGCGCGTAAATCTCGGTTGTACGTAGATCAATTTGTAGTAATTCATCTTTTGTTTGAGCAACACGACTAATAAGTGGTAAGTCAAACTCTTTTTTCTTTTCCCCTAGATATTGTTGTCCTATTCCTGTCATCCCTAATAAACGAATATAAGTGGGCGAATCGAATTTGTGTAATTGTTCTTTTGTGACTCCAGTAAAAATATGAGTTAACATACGCTGAAGTCTTGTCCATGTGTAGCGTTTCGATTTAATATGATTCATAAATTCTGTAAATGAGTTACTAACTTTTGCATATTTCACTAGAGCAAACTCAATACCTTCTGAAACATCTGCAAATTGGGTTAAATCTTTCGGCAAGTACCTGGAAATCGTATAACGCAGAAGTGGCCAAAAAGCTTCCCAATGGACAAATTGACGATGTGATTTTTCCCATTGTATTAATTGTTCAAAAGAAGTATTTGGTACATAGTCGTTGATCCTTTTTAATTCACCATCTTCAAATAAGGCTTTTCTTATACCTGTTGCACTTGCAATAGTGGAATCCAAGCTAATGTCATCATGGAAACCTGCTTGTATTCTTTGAATAGTGACAGGTTTTATAGAGCTATTTATTTTATGAACCGCTTCAATATAATGATAGCCTAAAATATTATTTGGTTGTGATAAATCAATGTATAATTGAGGTCTTTTTTGTTTAAGTTGTTCATATGCTTCAAATAAACTTTTTGGATAGCTATTGCCTTTTGTAACAAAATATTTAATAAGTTCTTCATATTCCGTTCGATAGTCGTGAAGTAGAGAGTAAGTATTGTTAAAAGGTTCGATATTTCCATCTTCGCTACCAAAAGCAAATGTTTCACATTTCATGGCAGTTAGTAGTTGAATTGCACCTTTTGCAAACTGTTCAGCTTTACTTGTAGCAAATGCATATGGTAATTCAATGACGATATCAACTCCTGATAGAAGCGCCATTCTTGCCCGGTGCCATTTGTCTACAAGAGCTGGTTCTCCTCTTTGAAGAAAATGTCCGCTCATTACTGCAACAACAACATCTGCATCTGTTTTCTTTTTAGATTGTTTGATATGATAGTGATGACCGTTGTGAAAAGGGTTATATTCTACGACTACGCCGACTGCTTTCATAAGTATTTGCACTCCTAGCTTTTGGATTATCCAAATTATAGTATAGGTTTTATAGTGGTGACAAGAAAATAACTTGACATCTATATTTTCACATTATATAATCAACATTGTTGTCTCGAGGTGATGAATGAATGAAATGGTCTATTCATGAATTATCAAAGTATCGCCAAAAAGGGATGCCTATTGATACAAACGTACAGTTAGAGGAAGTAAAAAAGCGAAACAGTGAGATTCGCCATATTTCACCTGTACATGTAAAAGGGCACTGTACATTCGGTGCATCGCAAATGACTTGTCAGTTTACCATGACTGCAACATTAACATTACCCTGTTCTAGAACGTGGGAGGATGTTGAATTTCCTATAAACGTTGATACGGTTGAAGTCTTTAGTTGGATTGACCCGGAACTCCGAGGAAGTGACGATGAAGATATCCATTATGTTGATGGAGAAGTTATCGATTTAAAACCAGTTTTAGAGGAGTTAGTTCTTCTCGAAATACCTATGCAAGTGTTTAAAGAAGGTTCTGAAGGACAAGTGCACGGTGGTAAAAACTGGAGTTATTCAACAGATGAAGATGTTGCTCGTCAAAAGGAAAGTGACGAACCAAAAGTAGATCCGAGACTAGCTGATTTAGCTAAGTATTTTGATCAAACAGATGAATAACTATCTGTAAGGAGGTGCCAATAATGGCTGTACCATTTAGAAGAACTTCTAAAACTGCTAAAAGAAAGCGTCGTACGCATTTCAAATTATCTGTACCTGGTATGGTAGCTTGCCCAAACTGTGGTGAAGCAACTTTATCTCACCACGTTTGCAAATCTTGCGGACATTACAAAGGTAAAGAAGTAGTTAGCAAATAATCGAGCTTGTACGAAAAAGCTCTAAAAACAAAAAGGCTAATAGAGAGGCCATGGCTCTCTATTAGCCTTTTTTTCTATTTATAAGAGTAGTTTTGAAACACTTGATGTTCAAAACCTGGGAGTTATAAGACATCTCAAAGAAGAAACGAGCCTGAGTTGTCACGAAAAGTAAGTTTACGTGACAGTAAAGGGAAGAAACGAGCCTGAGTTGTCACGAAAAGCAAGTTTACGTGACAGTAAAGGGAAGAAACGAGCCTGAGTTGTCACGAAAAGCAAGTTTACGTGACAGTAAAGGGGAGAAACGAGCCTGAGTTGTCACGAAAAGCAAGTTTACGCGACAGTAAAGGGAAGATCCGAGCCTGAAATGTCTAGTAAAACAAGTTTACGTGACAATAGGGTGAAGAAATCACCCTGAGTTGTCACAAAAGCAGATCTTACGTGACGCTAAAACGGATAAATCATCCTAAGATATCCCGAAACAAGCATGTAACCAATCCTTCCCAAATCAAATCACTAAAAATCCCATTCCACTTATTTCTTTCTATGAACCTCTACCTAATAACCCCTTCTAATTAGTACGACTAAAACTAGTCCTCAGCGTTCAATCTTCACCAACCATACTTGTCAAAACATTTTGACTGTTTTACTATGAAAATGAAAATAGAAAAGGGGTTGGATCTTTTGACATATAAAATTGATCTTACAGATGGGGTTTTAACTTTTACAATTGATCGTGAAGATAAAAGAAATGCTATAAATGATGAAGTTATGAACGGATTTAAAGAAATTGTTACTTATATTAACGAGCATAACGATGTTCGATTTTTAATAATAACAGGTACAGGTGAAAAGGCTTTTTGTTCTGGTGGAGACTTATCAGAGTTTCATAAGTTACAAACCGAACAAGAAGCCTTTGGAATGTTAAGTAAGATGGGAAAAATATTATATGATATTGCAACGTTGCCTGTACCGACCATTGCTTTAGTTAATGGTGCTGCTGTAGGAGGTGGTTGTGAGATTGCAACAGCCTGTGATTTCCGTTTAGTCAAACGTGGTGTGAAATGTGGGTTCATCCAAGGCACATTAGGAATTACGAGCGGTTGGGGTGGTGGTACATACTTAATCGAAAGCGGGATAAAACAAGATTTTGCTTTAAAAATGTTAGTAGATTCAAGTACGTATGATTCAGATAAATTACTTGAAATCGGTTGGGCAACAAGAGTATTCGAGCATTCGCAAGAACAAGCTCTTGAAGATTTCATAGTTAATATGAAAAAGATACATCCTTCCGTACACCATGCCTATAAAGAAATGAAACTTCGAAGCTGGAAAGAGAAAAATATGTTTGAGCGTGTGATGGAAGAAATTAAACTTTGTGCAAAGCTATGGGAAAGTGATGCTCATAACGAAGCAGTAAATAACTTTTTAAATAAATCTAATAAATAGCTTTGTAAATGGTTTTTGTGCCCTTTCTAGATGAAAAGTTTAGTAATAACATTAGAAAGATGCTATTCGGAACACGATAGTTCAAGTTGCCGTCTTTTTATTTGCGTATATATCTCATAATATAAACATTTTTTACGTAAAAAATGTTACTACCTATTTTTTATAAATACTTCTATTCTATTTAATCTCATTATGTGCATATAGTAGTAAAAAATGTGAGGTGATAGAAAGTGGAAGGGAAAAGAAGAAAAGATCAATGGACTGCTGATGATGATGAGAAATTAGCAGAAATCGTTATTCAAGCAGTGCAAAATGGTAAGACACAATTAGAGGCATTTGCTGAGGCAGCCAATGTACTAAATCGTACAAAACAAGCATGTGGTTTCCGTTGGAATAAAACATTGCGTACTCAATATGGTCAAATGTTAAACAGTGTTAGAAAACGACCAAAACAACTAATGCGAAGCCATCTAAAACTAGCATTGAGTAGTTTTGATGAATTAACTGAAGCATATAACGAATTAGAAATTAAATATAGAGAGTTACAGTCAGAACATGACAAACTCATCAAATGGCTAAATCAAGGTGTAAATTTCCTTGAACATCAAAAGTAATATCAAATAATTGAACTATCAAACACATTTTAATGCAATAATCGATAAGAAAAATTAAAGAATTAAAAAGTTAAATAGCCTTTTTAACCTTTTACAAACTTGAATTAGAATTGGTCATTGATGATATTATCGAGCCGAGTCAAATGAGAGTTAATTAGTCTAAGAGGTTGCAGCTTCATTCTACCAAAACAAAATGCATAACCTGCTCGTAAACATGCTATTTATCCAGTATAATATTGTTAAAAGTTATAAGGTCTACCAAATAGGTGGGCCTTTTCATGTGGTAAATGGAGGTAATATTGTGAAAGTTGTAGTCATCGGAGCTGGGGCTATTGGAATGTTAGTGGCAAGTTTCTTGTCTATGGATCATCAAGTGACATTAGTTACGAGAAGATCACAACAAGCAGAACAATTGAATCGTCATGGACTTAAACGCGTTAATCTAGATCAGACAATTCATCATTCAACGATTACTGCTAGTCTAAAACTTCCTCTTATGAACGCTAATACAATCGTAATTGTAGCTGTAAAATACGGACAATTACAATCCATTTATCCGCTATTAAACTCGTTGCCAAAACAAATACCTTTATTATTTTTGCAAAATGGGTTAGCACACTTTGAAGAAGCATTAACATTGCCGCAAAACACTATCGCATTTGGGTCTTGCCAGTTTGGAGCGCAAAAAGAAAATGATCATACAGTCATCCATAGAGGTGCGGGAGTACTTAAAATTGCAGTTGAACGCGGCAGTAAAGAACAGTTTTCAACACTTTTAAAAAATAAAAACCCGAAATTTGAACTAGAGTATGCCCCTAATGCTGAACAAATGCTCTTTGAAAAAGCATTGTTAAATTGTTTTATCAACCCACTAACGGCCATTTTAAAGGTGAAGAACGGATATTTAATTGAACAAGAAGCTACTTTACAAATACTAAAACAAATGTATGTCGAATTAAAAAATGCTTTCCCGAAAGAAATGGCCAAGTTCTCATTTGATGATGTGAAATCCTTGTGTGAAAAAACTGCAACAAATACATCTTCAATGTTAGCGGATATTTTAAATGAGAGGCCAACTGAAATAGAGACAATTGCAGGAGCCATCATTAGGAAAGCATCTAAAAAAGAAATCAAGTTACCTACACTTACTAACTTATATTATTTATTAAAAGCTGAAGAGGGGAAAAGAGTTGAGAAAATGTGAGTATTTTACTTTATCTAGTTAGCTTTATTATTCTATTTCCCATATTGCTTTTAATCGGAGTATACTCAATTTGTAGAAGCAGAAAGGTTAGTAAGGTTAAATCTTTCGGGTTAGCAGCTGATGCGACTACTTTTGTGCTATTCTTTTCAATACCTCTTTTTATAAGTAGTTTGTGGAATATAAATGTAAGTGCATACGTCATTTGCAGTGCCATACTTATTGCAATCATATTTACATTTTTCGATTGGAAAACAAAAAAAGAGATTGAAATACTTCCGTTGATGAAAAAAATATGGAGATTCTTATTTGTAGTATTTATAGTTGTTTACATACTTATTTGGATTGTTGGCATGCTTTATAAAATAGTGACATATGTTTTTCTAACTTAAGCATTTTCATTTGCAGACGACCAATAAACGTTTACAATATATTATGAATTCGAAATAAAACCTATAATAAGTGAATAGATATTAGCCGATAGTAGAGGGGATTTTAAGAATGAAGCTGGAACAGATTTCATTGCCAGTTAACAATACATTGTTATCTGAATATTGGTCAGGTAGCGAAAAATTACATACTTTTTTTCAATACCCGTTACAAGATGAATCATACTTAGAGCGCGCTAAGTATTTGAAGAACAGAAATTATCAAACGAAGCAATTAAGCGAAATAATACGTTCGTTTATGGAGCCTTATGGATTAACAGATAAAATAAAAGAAAATCTTTCGTACCTAGCCGATGGATCTCCGGTGATTGTAGGTGGGCAACAGGCTGGCATATTAACAGGGCCATTATATTCTGTATATAAAGCAATTACCGTCATATTACTTGCGAAAGAACAAACTCAAAAGCTCGGTATTAAAGTACTTCCGTTATTTTGGATAGCCGGTGAAGACCATGATATAGAAGAAATAAACCACACATATACAATACTAAAAGCAGAACCAAAGAAGCGAGTTTATAGTGTACGAAAAAATCGTAAAACAATGGCTTCAACAACTGATATTAATAAAATTGAATTGAAAAATACAATTGACGACATCTTTAAAGACTTTGGAGAAACAGAGTATACACAAAATTTATATCAATTCATTATTCATTCAATAGATGAGAGTAATACATTTACTGATTTCTTCGTAAGATGTATGCATTCATTCTTTAAAGATGAAGGGCTATTAATGATTGATGCAGCATATGTGCCATTTCGTAAGTTTGAATCCAATTTTTTCAATCAAATCATTGAGGAAAATGAAAAAATTGCTGAGGTAGTGGTACTAAAAGAGCGTATATTAAGCGATTCTGGATTTGGTACACCTATTGTAGCGACAATTGAAAATGCAAATTTGTTTTTTGTTCGTGATGGAGAACGATTTTTACTAGAAAGAAATGAAAATTTTTATATCAATAAACAAGCAAATGTTAAATTTTCGAAGGAAGAACTCCAGGAAATTGCTAATAAAAATCCCGAGAACCTAAGTAATAACGTTGTTACGCGCCCATTAATGCAGGAAATGACACTTCCAGTACTTGCTTTTGTTGGTGGTCCTGGCGAGTTAGCCTATTGGGCAACATTAAAAGATGCTTTTGAAGTATTAAATTTACAAATGCCAATCATCGTACCTCGCTTAAACGTGACACTAGTCACTAGACAGGTAGAGCAATTATTGAAGGACTTCGAGTTAAAAGTTGAAAATGTGTTTGATGGTAATGTTAATGAATTAAAGAACAAGTTTTTAGAAAGTGTTCAAGACTATCAAGCAAAAGAACAAATAAACCAACTACACGAGCTTGTTGAAGTGCATTATGGTAAACTTCTAGAACATTTGCATGGCCAACAGATTCACTTAGATAATATTGTAGAGAAAAACAAAAATTATCATCAGCAACAGTTTGATTTTTTACAAAGTAAAATTGAACAACAAATTGTTATGAAACATGAAAAAATGATCCGTCAGTTTAATACAATCTCATCAGAAATAAATCCAATGAATAACTATCAAGAAAGAGTATTTAACCCATACCAATATGTAAATATTTATGGTCCGTCATTTATTTCTGATTTATTAGATTTACCATTTGAATTTACTAATACTCATTACATAGTTCGAATGTAGTGGTTTTAAAGAGTTATCTCGTATGAGATAACTCTTTTTTATGTCTTTTCTCATATAGCTGCTGGTTAACGAATGGACTATTCGCATTAATTGTGAAAAGAAGTCAATAATTTACTTAAAAATGTGGAGGAAAGTGGGGGAATGTGGTACATTATTTACTAAAGTGGGGTGAGTAGCATGTTCATGGGAGAATATCAACATTCCGTTGATACAAAAGGACGACTAATAGTTCCCTCTAAATTTCGGGAGGATTTAGGAAATACTTTTGTTATTACGCGCGGACTTGATAACTGTCTATTTGGATATCCTATGGATGAATGGCGAAAACTCGAAGAAAAGTTAAAACAGTTGCCAATGACGAAAAAGGATGCGAGAGCATTTACTAGATTCTTTTTCTCTGGTGCAACCGAAGTTGAAATAGATAAACAGGGGCGTATTAATATCCCAGCAACATTAGCTACATACGCAAAGATAGAGAAAGAGTGTGTAGTTATAGGAGTTTCGAGCAAAATTGAGATCTGGGCGAAAGAAGCTTGGGAATCATATGCTGAAGAAGCAGAGGAATCTTTCAATGAAATTGCAGAAAATTTAATTGGCTTTGACTTCTAGTTAAACTAGCGCCAAAAAGGAGTATTTATTATGTTCGATCATACAACTGTATTACTTAGAGAAACTGTTGATGGGTTGAACATCAAACCGGATGGAGTTTATGTGGATTGTACTTTAGGTGGAGCTGGACACAGCGAATATTTAGTGAAACAGCTTTCAGAAAGTGGTCGACTAATATGTTTTGATCAAGATATGACAGCTATCGAGCATGCAAAATTGCGATTAGCAGATTACCTAGATCGTGTTACCTTTGTACACTCTAATTTCCGTTATATCAAAGAGGAACTTGAAAAACTCGATATTTATAAGGTTGATGGCATTTTATATGATTTAGGAGTTTCTTCTCCGCAACTTGACACACCAGAGCGTGGCTTTAGTTATCATCATGATGCACCACTAGATATGCGTATGGATCAACATGCTGAATTAAGCGCTTACCATGTAGTTAATGAATGGCCGTATGAAGATTTAGTTCGAATCTTCTTCCGATATGGTGAGGAAAAATTCTCAAAACAAGTTGCTCGGAAAATTGAAGAAGCAAGAAAGCACGGGAAAATTGAAACGACAGGTCAATTAGTTGATTTGATCAAAGAGGGCATCCCTGCCCCAGCACGTAGAACAGGTGGGCACCCAGCAAAAAGAATATTCCAAGCGATAAGAATTGCAGTCAACGATGAGCTTGGAGCAGCGGAGGATTCACTAGTAGATGCGATTAATCTATTAAAAATTGGCGGACGTATAAGCGTTATCACATTCCATTCATTAGAAGATAGATTAACAAAAACGATTTTTAAGGAAGCATCTCAAATGCCAGATTTACCACCGGGGTTGCCAATAGTACCAGATGAATTTAAACCAACACTTAAATTAATTTCAAGAAAACCAATCCTCCCTACTGAAGATGAATTACAAAATAATAACAGGTCAAGATCAGCAAAGCTTCGCGTAGCTGAAAAAATAAATGAAAAAGGGAAGTGATTAAATGGCCGTTAGAGCAAGGCAATTTCAAACGTACGTAGAGCAACCGATTATAGAACAGCCTAAACCTAAGATAAAGCAGCAAGTGAAAAAGAAACGAATTACAGCGAAAGAAAAAGTACTCTATATTGCTTTTATTGTAGTAGTAGCGTTACTTTCAGTTACGATATTACATAAGCAAAGTTCAATACAACAATCCACGATAGAGATACAAACAATTCAAAGTGAAATTAAAGAACTATCGAATCAAAATGTCGATCTAAAAGTTAAAGTTGCTGAACTCTCAACGTACGATCGAATTATGGAAAAAGCAAAAGCACTCGGTTTCACTCTTAATGAGAAAAATGTAAAGGTAGTGCCGGGAGAATGAAAAAGAAAAAATTTCGATTCCAATGGGGAGCCTTTCTAATGTTATTTATTTATGGAGGGCTCTTTTTTGCATTATTTGTGAAAATCGTTCACATTCAAGCGACAGGAGTTGTGAATGGACAAGTTTTAGAAGCAAGAGCTGCAGCATTGTACGAAAAAGAAGCGGTGCTAACAGCTGAGCGTGGAAAAATACTAGACCGAAGTGGAAATATCATTGCAGAAGATACATTAAGCTATCGACTAATAGCAGTAGTTGACCCAAAAGCTTCGAAAGATTCTAAAAAAGGTGAACCAAGACACGTTACTGATCCACAAACAACCGCGAAAATACTAGCAAAATATATTCAGATGGATGAAGCAGATATTTATAAAAATTTAACAAAAAAAATAACTGATAGTAAAACAGGTGAGTTAAAGCAGCCATATCAAGTTGAGTTTGGTGTAGCTGGTAGAAGCATCAGTCATGAAGTGAAAACTGCAATTGAAGCTGAAAAATTGCCTGGAATCGTTTTTTCAAGCGATTCAAAAAGATACTATCCAAACGGTCCATTTGCATCGCATTTAGTGGGCTTTGCATTAAAAGAAGAACAAGATGATAAAACGTTTAAAACTGTTGGTAAGATGGGCTTAGAACTTTTCTATAATGAACAGTTAACTGGTGTAAATGGTTCAATGCAATATAAAAGTGATGCCTTTCACTATCTTCTACCTAATAGTGAGCAAATGGTTACTCCCGCTAAACACGGTAGCGATATTTATTTAACGATTGACAAATCTATTCAAAACTTTTTGGAAGAAACGATGACTGAAGTTTTTAAAGAGTATGAAGCAGAATCGATGATTGCAGTAATTGCAGATCCAGACACTGGCGAAATACTTGCAATGAGTCAACGTCCTACGTTTAATCCTGAAAATAGAATTGGTTTAGAAGATTGGTTGAATACATCCACACAAAAAATACTAGAACCAGGCTCGACTATGAAAATATTTACATTAGCGTCAGCGATTGATACAGGAAATTGGCATCCAAATGCTTTTTTCCAATCAGGTTCGTATACTGTATTTGATAGAACGATTCGAGATCATAACTATGTCGGTTGGGGTCCTATTACTTATTTAGAAGGAATTCAGCGTTCGTCGAATACAGCTATGGCATATATGCTAGAGGATATAGGAAATGATACTTTTGTAGAATACTTGGATAAATTCGGATTTGGAAAACCGACAGGGATTGATTTACCTGGTGAAGTGAGTGGGAAGATTAAGACAGATTGGGCTATAGACTATGTAACGACTTCATATGGTCAAGGGTCAACTGTTACTCCTATCCAACTTATACAGGCTATGACAGCTATAGCCAATGATGGGAAAATGATGCAACCTTATGTGATAGAAAAAGTAGTAGACTCAGAGGGTAAGATCGTACAAAATCATGAACCTACCGTTAAAGGTAATCCTATCTCTGAAGAAACTGCAAAACAAGTTCGGGAAGTTTTAGCTTCAACACTTACATCGGAAGTAGGTACTGCAAAGAAATTTGCCATTGATGGATATGAGGTAGCAGGTAAAACAGGAACAGCTTATATTGCAGATACTGATGGCTCTGGTCAATATTTAACAGGTCAAAATAATTATTTGTATTCATTTTTAGGATTAGCGCCTGCAGATGATCCTCAGCTAATTATGTATGTTGCCGTTAAGAGACCTCAGTTAGAAGCAGGTGAATACGGATCAGACCCTGTATCAAAAGTGTTTACATCGGTTATGGAAAACAGTCTAAAATATTTAAATATTAACCCGGAAAATGTTGCGAAAGTAGATACGATTAAAATGGGTGACTATGTATCTAAAAATGCCTATGATATAGAACAAAGTTTAATAGAATCAGGGCTAAATCCTATTATCATTGGTGATGGAGGAAAGATTGTTGAACAATATCCTAGTGAAGGATTGGAAGTAACAAAAGGAAGTCTCGTTTATTTAAAAACTGACGGAGCAATAACAATCCCTGATTTTACAAATTGGTCACTTAGAAATGTTCTAATTTATAAAACAATGTCTGGACTAAATATTGAGATTGCTGGTGAAGGCTATGTTGAAAGTCAAAGTGTATCTAAAGGTTTAACTGTAAATGACTCATCACTAATTGTACTAAACTTAAAAACACCAGAAGAAACATTTTTACCTCCTATAGAAGAAAATTTAGAAGTTGATGATTTACCTCAAGATTAAATTACTATAGGAGCTAGGCGGAACGTTTTTCGCTTTTCTATTGTCTAGCTCCAGATGCTAGCTCTTTTGAATCTTCAACTTCTTCCTGCGTGTGCAAGCACACTTGTCAGAAGTCTGCAGAGTCTTCAAGAGCTGTGCGAGCATCTTTCGCATTTCGTGGTGTCTAGCTTCAAACGCTAGCTCCTCGGTAACTTCAAAACCGCCTGCAAGGACAAAGAGCGTGTCCTTTTGTCGGTTTCTCCGAATTACACGGATGTACGAGTGCCGGGAGTGCGACAGGACGTCGCGTTTACGGACGGCCAGTTACTTTCGGAGCTGGGCGAGCGTTTTCCGCATTTCTTGATGTCTAGCTCCAAAAGTTAGCTCCTCGAAAACTTCAGAACTGCCACCAAGGACAAAGAGCGCGTCCTTGATGACAGTTCTTCCAGTTTTTTTCGGAGCTGAGCGAACGTTTTCCGCTTTTCCGAATACAAGTCCAACTTTTTTCATACCTTGTTAAAAACGAGGTGTGAATGTCGAATGAAGTGGATTTCGAGCGTATCCAAAAAACGATTAAGACTAATAGTATATGCCTTTATGATATTCGGGCTTGCTGTCGTCATTCGATTGTTTTATGTACAAGTTCTCAAACATGATGAATTAACAGAACTTGCAAAAGAGAATTGGGATAGAGAAGTACCTTTTGCTTCTGAGCGTGGAGAAATTACCGATCGTAATGGAGAAATTATTGTAACAAATAAACTATCTCCTACCCTTTATTTTATGCCTGCACAAAACGATAATATTGAAGAAGCCGCAAGACAAATAGCGAGTGTTTTAAATCTAGATGAAAAAAAGCTATTTGAGAAAATGAACAAGAGAGCTTATTTAGTAAAACTAGCACCTGAGGCTAAAAATATTTCATATGAACAAGCTGTACAAATTCAAGGTTTAAAAATAGACGGGCTATATAGTGGTGTAGACTATGTGAGACATTATCCATATGGTACTCTACTATCCCGATTCCTAGGGTTTACAGGATATGATACTCAAGGACTTGCAGGTATTGAATATCAGTATGACAAGCTATTAACTTCTAAATCTGCTGCGATCCGATTGTTTACAGACGCCGCGGGAAATGCCTTACCTCATGTTGATGATGAGTGGAGAGATGGGGAGCAAGGTGCAACGGTAGAGTTAACAATTGATTTGGAAGTACAGCAAGTAGTCGAGAGAGAATTATCACAAGCAATGGAGAAATATGACGCTGACCAAGCGTTGGCTATTGCAATGAACCCGAAAACCGGGGAGATATTAGGACTTGCATCTTTTCCAACTTATGATCCATCGAACTTTACTGAGGTAGACCAGTCCATTTATAATCGTAATTTACCAGTTTGGATGACCTACGAGCCAGGTTCAACGTTTAAAATCATTACATTAAGTGCTGCTTTAGAAGAAGGAGTCGTTAATTTAGAAAAAGATAGATTTTATGATCCTGGGTATACGATGGTTGAGGGTGCTAGACTTCGCTGTTGGAAACGTGAAGGACATAAGGACGAGACATTTTTACAAGTAGTTGAGAATTCTTGTAACCCAGGCTTTATTGAATTAGGACAGCGAGTTGGCCCAGATAAATTAATGGATTATATCCATAATTTTGGATTTGGTGAAGCAACAGGATCTAACATTCCGGGTGAAGCGAAAGGAATACTATTTTCTAAAGAACGATTTGGACCAGTTGAACATGCCACAACCTCCTTTGGTCAAGGGATATCAGTTACACCAATTCAACAAATTACAGCTGTTGCAGCAGCAGTTAATGGTGGGAAATTATTTACTCCATACGTAGTTTCTAAAATTGTGGATTCCGAAACAGGAAAAGTTATACATGAAAATACACCGCAACTAAAACAACAAGTAATTAGCGAAGATACTTCTGCTCAAGTTAGAAATGCCCTTGAGTCAGTTGTAGCAAATGGATCAGGTCGACAAGCTTTCCGTGATGGTTTACGTATTGGTGGGAAAACAGGGACAGCTCAAAAAGTACAAGATGGTCACTATATGGATGGAAATTACATCGTTTCGTTTATAGGCTTTGCTCCTGCTGATGATCCAGAAATTATCGTGTATGTCGCAGTAGATAATCCGAAAAGTGCAACAGTATTCGGTAGTACAATTGCAGCACCAATCGTTGGTCAAATTATAGAAGATATAGCACCAACAATTGGCTTAGCAGTGGACCGGGAAGGACAATTGGAAAAACAATACCGTTGGGGAGACCCAATTACGGACAGAGTGCCGAATTTAGTAGGGTTAAAAGTTGATGAAATTAAAAAATTACAATACCCTTATCGTATTGAAATACATGGTGAAGGTGAACTTGTTGTTTCTCAGTTACCGGAACCAGAAAATATTCTTGAAGTTGATGATACTATTCATCTTTATTTGGGAAATGATTCAAATAAAGCAAAAAATAATACAAATAGTGGAGAAGATTCCAATACTGAACAGAATACGAATTAATGAATCGAATTAGTTTGTGTATTACAATTAAAAGTCAGTATGAAGAACATGATTTAAAGGAGATTTAACATGACAATCGCAACAACAATTACCATTTTAGCAATTTCATTCTTGATTTCAGTGATTCTTGCACCTATTTTAATACCTATTCTTCGTAGGTTAAAGTTTGGGCAAAGCATTCGCGAAGAGGGTCCTAAATCTCACATGAAAAAAGCGGGAACCCCGACGATGGGCGGTATCATTTTTTTAATATCAATTATTGCTACTACGGTCATTGTTGGTAATTTATACAATGTATTTACAACACAAACAGTCGTACTTTTACTTGTTTTGTGTGGATTTGGTTTAATAGGCTTCTTAGACGATGGTATTAAAGTAATCTTTAAACGAAATTTAGGTTTAACTTCTTTACAAAAGCTTGTAGGGCAAATTATTATTTCTGTCTTAGCGTTTCTTCTTTTACGACAGGGAACTTTTGATACAACGGTAACGGTTCCATTTGTTGAATGGTCAATTAATTTAGGAATCTTCTATGTAGGGTTCTTAATTTTCTGGTTAGTAGGATTTTCAAATGCAGTGAACTTAACAGATGGATTAGATGGTCTTGTTGCTGGAACTGCTTCGATTGCATTCACTGCATTCGGTGTTATTGCATTATTTAATAACCAGGTTGATGTTGCAATCTTCACATTTGCTATAACTGGAGCCCTACTAGGTTTCTTACTTTTCAATGCAAATCCTGCAAAAGTATTTATGGGTGATACCGGGTCTCTTGCACTCGGTGGAGCCCTAGCATTAGTATCCATTTTAGTAAACCAAGAACTATTGTTACTTATCATCGGAATAGTTTTTGTTATAGAAACCTTATCAGTTATTCTTCAAGTGGCTTATTTTAAGTTAACTGGTGGTAAACGAATTTTTAAAATGACACCGATTCATCATCACTTTGAATTATCTGGTTGGTCAGAAAGAAAAATAGTACTTGTCTTTTGGTTTACAGCATTAATCGTCGCATTAATAGGAGTGTTATCGGAGGCCATCGTATGATTCAATATGCACAATTACAATTTAAAAAAGTACTGGTTTTAGGGCTTGCGAAAAGTGGGGTTGCTGCTGCAGAACTGCTGCATGAATTAGGTGCGTTTGTTACAGTCAACGATTCGAAGCCTTTTGAGGAAAACCCACAAGCTCAAAGTCTATTACAAAAAGGGATAACTGTTATTTGTGGTAGACATCCGGAAGATTTACTTGATGAAGGCTTTGAATTGATAGTTAAAAACCCAGGGATACCATATAGTAATCCAATTATAAAAAATGCTATTGAGCGAAAGTTGCCAGTTATTACTGAAGTTGAGCTAGCTTATTTAATAAGTGAAGCACCATTCATAGGGATTACTGGAACAAATGGAAAAACGACTACAACAACGTTAATTTACGAAATGTTAAATAACGGGCACAGAAATCCTCGTATTGCAGGAAACATTGGAACTGTTGCTTGCAGTGTGGCTAAAGAAGCAACGAAAGATGACTGTATTGTAATTGAATTATCTTCATTTCAATTAATGGGGATTCAAAAGTTCAAACCAAAAATTGCAATTTTAACTAATTTATATGATGCTCATCTGGACTATCATGGAACTTTTGATGAATACAGAAATGCAAAGTTGAATATTACTAAAAATCAAGATGAATCTGATTGGTTAATTTTTAATACAAATCAAGAGGTTCTTAGGGAGTCAGTAAAGGATTCAAAAGCTAAAAAAGTACCATTTAATTCAGATCATAGAACAGAAGAAGGAATTAGTGCTGACGAAACAACAATTTACTGGCAAGGGGAACCATTTATTGACAGATCAATTATCGCCCTTCCTGGTAAACATAATCTAGAAAATATATTAGCAGCACTTGCAGCATCCATACTTTATGGATGTGATAAAGAGAAAATGGAAGAAGTACTTAAAACATTTACTGGCGTTCGTCATCGTACTCAATTTGTTCGCGAGTGGCAAGGAAGAAAAATTTATAACGATTCTAAAGCGACTAATTGCTTAGCTACAAAAGTTGCTCTCGATGCATTTACTGCACCAACAATATTATTGGCTGGAGGTCTCGATCGCGGTCATTCCTTCGAAGAATTACGTGACTCCATGAAAAATGTCGAAGGTGTTGTTGCTTTTGGAGAAACAAAGGAGCGTTTCATAGAATTTGCTCGTTCTTGTGGTGTGAAAGTTGCGATAGAAGCAGAAGATGTAGAGGATGCTGTTCAGAAAGCTGCAACGATTTCAAATCAAGGAAATATTATTTTATTATCTCCTGCATGTGCAAGTTGGGACCAATATCCGAATTTCGAAGTGCGCGGAGATGTCTTTATAGAAGCTGTTATGAAACTAAATTAAGTACTGTTAAGAAAGGATGCCATAACTGAAATTTACTTATAAGAGGCTTTTCATCATCTCGAGCATATTGTTATCAGTAGTTGGAGTGCTGTTTATTTTTTCTGCTGGAACATATTGGAGTCAGGTTCATTATGAAGGAGATACGCCTTTCTATATAAGACAATCGATATACTTAGTTATAGCACTGATCGTTTTCTTTACAGTGATAAAAATGTCATTATTCACTGAGGAAAAAACGTGGATTACTTTATATATCATTTCATTAATTTTATTAGTACTTGTTTTAGTTCCGGGAATTGGCCTTTCTCGTAATGGTTCACAAAGTTGGATTGGTTTAGGTCCACTAACAATGCAACCAGCAGAATTGGTGAAGATTACTACTTTAATGTATTTAAGCTTTTTACTTAGCAAAGTAAGAAATAGTGAACGAGTTGTTCAAGTAAAGCATTTTCTAATTTTAATCATTCCTTGTGCATTAATCATGTTACAGCCAGACTTTGGTTCAGTTTTTATCTTAATTGTTTCAGCATTTATGTTATTTTTTGTCGCTCGATATCCAGTTAAATTATATGTTGGAATTATTGCACTTGGTGTAGTAGGGTTAGCGGCATTAATCATGTCTGCACCTTATCGACTGCAGCGAATTTTTGCCTTTATTGATCCGTGGGGTGACCCTTTAGGTGCTGGGTTCCAAGGAGTTCAATCGATGCTTGCAATTGGACCTGCTGGATTATTAGGTCATGGATTTGGAGATAGTCGTCAAAAATTCTTGTACTTACCGGAACCGCAAAATGATTTTATCTTCTCTATTATTTTGGAGGAAATTGGTTTTTTTGGTGGCTGCGTAGTACTACTACTTTTTGGACTGTTTATATATTCGGGCGTAGGACTAGCTATGCAAGCGACGCAAAGTTCTCATTTCTATGCAGTAGTATCGTTAGTTAGTATGATTGGTTTCCAAGCTTGTTTAAATATTGGAGTAGTTATTGGTCTTATACCAGTTACAGGAGTGACTTTACCATTCATTAGTTATGGTGGAACATCACTAATGATTATTTGGTTTATAGTTGCAATTGTAATTAGTTTTTCAAATCGAGTTGAAACAAAATCATAAAGTGACACTTCTATCAGTGGGGTTATTCCACCACTGATGGTAGTTGCGCGAGGGATAGTTGTTTGGGAGGAGGAGTAAAAATGGAAAAAATAATCGATATAGAAGATCGTATTCCAACGCTGCGGGAAAAAAGAAGAAGAAGAACGAATAAAAAATTTATAAGTTTAATTACATTATTTTTTATCACCTTATTTTTACTCCTTTATTTCCAATCTCCGTATAGTGACATAAATACCATCAATGTGAAGGGTTCAGCCATTGTTGGTGAGGATGTATACATAAAACAATCCGGTTTACAAATGGGACAATCAATGTGGAGTTTTAAGGAGAAAGAAATTGAGGAATATATAAAAAAGTTAGACTGGGTGAAAGAAGTAGATGTAAGTAAACAGTGGCTTACTACAGTAGACATTAAAATTGAGGAATGGCAAAAGGTAGCTTACATTTCTGAAAACAATATCTTTTATCCAATATTGGAAAATGGAGTCATATTTAAAGAATCCAGCACAAATGCGCCTATAGACGCTCCAATTTTTTTAGCATTTGATGATAATGACAAACGACAACGACTGTTGAAGGAACTTGCAGATCTTGAGCCAACTGTTTTAGCAATGATTTCTCAAATCAATTCAACCCCTACAGAATCTGATCCTTATGCCATCACGTTATTTATGAATGATGGGTATGAGGTGAGGGCAGAAATCACTTCATTGTCAGAAAAACTAAACTATTATCCATCAATTGTTGCACAGATTGAAAATGCTGCAGAATATGAAAAAGGCATTATTGATATTGAAGTTGGGACATTCTATAGATCCTATACAGAAGAATATTCATTTAAAAATTCAGAAGACACACAAGATAATTCTGAACAACCATTAGATTTAGATTTACCTACAAATGATAACAATGCTAATACAGATGAACAGGAAGTGTTAGCAAATGAGTAGAAGTAAGTATATGAAGCCGCCTTCTAGAAAAAGTATGATTATTCTCATTGTATGCATCATCACAGGATTTATTATCGGTTATTCTTACAATTTAACAAAAGATAATCGACAATTGTCGAGTCCTTATGTAGAAAAAGATGAATCGTACCGTGAGGAATTGATCAAGCAACAAGAGAGAAATAAGGAACTTTCTGAAGAATTAAATGAGCTCAATCAGAGGATTAGAGATTATGAAAAATCCTTTGCTTCAAATCAAGATGAATATGATGTGCTACTACAAGAAGCTGAAAAATTGCGATTAATGCTTGGTGATATTCCTGCAGTTGGACAAGGTATTCGAATCACCTTAAATGATTCTGAGTACAATCCAAACAATTCAAATCCAAATGAGTATATCGTTCATGAAAGCCACATTTTTAAAGTGATAAATGAACTAAAGATTTCCGGTGCTGAAGCTATAACTATTAATGGGCAAAGGCTTAAAGCAAACTCTTATATAAATTGTACAGGCCCTGTCATTACAATTGACGGAAAACAATATCCTGCTCCTTTTGTAATTGAAGCGGTTGGGAATCCTGAAGTATTAATATCATCATTACAAATTGTTGGTGGAGTTTTCGACCAACTCATTAATGACCAAATCGTGGTAACAATTGAAAGAAGTGCACAAGTGTCAATTCCTTCTGTAAACGAAAATCAAAGTTAACTAGACTTTTGAGGAGGGGAACAGGATGAACAAGAAGGTAGTGACCCGAATCACAATTGTGTCGTTTATTGTAGGTTTAATGATTGCAATACAATATAATACCGTGAAAGAACCTTCTGCAAGAGATACACGAGATTCATGGGAGTTAAGACAAGCATTATCAGAAGAAAAGAAAAGACACTCCCAATTGCTTTCAGAGATATTAACATTAAACGATACAGTCAATAAATATAAAAATACTGAGACTGAAGACCAAGGAGATATTCTTTCAAATACAGTGGAGTCTTTAAAGCAAAGAGCAGGACTTTTGGAAGTAACTGGACCTGGTATTATATTATCAATTAGTCCAGCAATGGAGTTAGTACAATCTGGATTCTCTATAAAACCAATATCCCCTGAATTACTATATCGCTTAGTAAACGAAATTAACCGCTTTGATGGACTCTATGTAGAAATAGATGGTCAACGAGTAGTACATACTACGGCAATTAGAGATATTAATGGCGCAACGACAGTGAATGGTATTCCCATTCGAGAAACATTAGTGGAAATTAAAGTAATTACTGAAAGCTTTGAAAAAGCGGAGAAATTAAATAACTATTTAAATGCTTCTTCTTTTAAAGATGCTTTTTATATTGATAATTTGAATTTAAGTATAGGTAAACCTGTAAAAAGTATTACCATTTCAGAATTTGATGGAACTTTATCAAATGAATACTTACTATATTTAGATAGAGTTTCTTAGCAAAATGTTATAAATTTAAATGGTTAACAAAACAGTAAGTTTAATTGAACAACATAAAGGGGAATAAAACATGTGGTTGCCATTTTTAGGATTAATATTAGGACTTGCCTTAGGATTGTTAACCGATATCCAAATCCCTTCTATGTATGAAAACTATCTTTCCATCGCAGTACTTGCTGCACTAGATACATTATTTGGAGGTATACGTGCATATTTGCAACAAGTTTATGATGATAAGGTATTCATTTCCGGGTTTTTCTTTAATATTGTGTTAGCAGCTGGGCTCGCTTTTTTAGGGGTACATCTAGGTGTTGATTTGTATTTAGCTGCCATTTTTGCATTTGGTGTCCGACTCTTCCAAAATATCGCTGTCATTCGACGAATTTTGATACAAAAATGGGATGAAAGACATATAAAAAAGAGTGAAAAAACTATAGATTAGCGGTAAAATCTTATAGTAAGTAGTAATTACTTAGACAATATGATTAATTTACAATAGAATGAATGTAAGAGTAATCGAAGGAGGTGCGGTGAAGTTGAAAAACCAAGATATTTATATTTCACTTGATATAGGCTCATCTTCAATAAAAGTGTTGATCGGTGAAGTGAATAATGAGCAATTGCATGTCATCGGGGTCGGAAATGTAAAATCCAGCGGAGTACGAAAAGGAGCTATTGTTGATATCGATGCAACGGTGCAATCCATTCGTAAAGCCATTGATGAAGCTGAGCGAATGACAGGCATTGCTATAAATGAAGTAGTGTTAGGAATTCCATCAAATCAGACTGCATTACAATCTGTAAAAGGGGTTGTTGCGGTTAATAGTGATAATCGTGAAATTACGGATGATGATTTAGAAAGAGTGATTGAATCCGCACAAGTCATGTCGATTCCACCTGAACGAGAAGTAGTAAACTTATTACCCAAACAATTTATAGTTGATAATTTAGATGAAATTAAAGATCCACGTGGAATGATCGGCATACGTCTAGAAATGGATGCTACTATGATCACGACATCAAAGACTTTATTACATAACCTACTGCGATGTGTGGAGCGTTCAGGGTTGAAAATTAGAGAGATTTATTTACAACCTTTAGCAGCTGGTTTCTTTGCTTTAACAGAAGACGAAAAAAATCAGGGGACTGCCTACATTGATTTAGGTGGTGGTTCAACGACTATTTCAGTTTTTGAAGATGGACTCTTAACTCATGCAGGAGTCATTCCTGTTGGGGGAGAACATATAACTAAAGATTTATCCATCATCTTAAAAACAACAACTGAGCAAGCAGAGAAGATAAAAAAACAATTTGGACATGCTTATTACGATGATGCTTCAGAAGATGAAATATTTGAAGTGCCTGTATCAGGTACAGATATGGTTGATCAGTACAATCAAAAATATATCTCTGAAATTATCGGTGTACGATTAGAAGAATTGTTTGAACTGGTATTAGATGAGCTTGCTAG
Organism: Ureibacillus manganicus DSM 26584; assembly: GCF_000772945.1. Classification (GTDB taxonomy): domain Bacteria; phylum Bacillota; class Bacilli; order Bacillales_A; family Planococcaceae; genus Ureibacillus; species Ureibacillus manganicus. The sequence continues at coordinate 136,930 of NZ_JPVN01000001.1, read as the reverse complement.
ATTAGGAGTCCGTGACCTTCCTGGTGGGATTGTAATATCTGGCGGTGTAGCTCAGGTAGAAGGTGTAGCTCAATTAGCTCGTCAAGTAATGCAAACACGTGTAAGAGTCTATACACCGGATTATATTGGTGTTAGAGAACCAGCATATACAACAGCTGTTGGATTAATAAAATATGCTAGTATGGACGATGAGTTTTATGGTAGAAGTAATACTTCCCAAGCATCTTATGCAACAGTTGGAGCAAGTACTACTCCTACTAAAAAGCATTCAAATTCTGTCGAAAAAGCCGATAATAGTAATAAAACAAGTGTCATCAACAAAGCAAAGAGACTATTTGATAAGTTCTTTGAATAGAAACTGTAAATTTTACGACTAGTGTGGTAGGAGGAAGAACAATGTTGGAATTTGATACATCTATCGACCAGCTAGCTAACATCAAGGTAATTGGCGTTGGTGGCGGCGGTAATAATGCGGTAAATAGAATGATTGAACATGGAGTACAGGGTGTTGACTTTATTGCGGTTAATACTGATGCTCAAGCTTTAAATCTATCAAAAGCTGAATATAAATTACAGATTGGTAACAAGTTAACGCGTGGATTAGGTGCAGGTGCAAATCCAGAGGTTGGTAAGAAAGCGGCTGAAGAAAGCCGTGAACAAATCGAAGAAGTACTTCGTGGTGCTGATATGGTCTTTGTTACTGCAGGAATGGGAGGCGGTACAGGAACAGGTGCTGCACCTGTAATTGCTTCCATTGCTCGTGACTTAGGTGCACTAACTGTTGGGGTAGTCACTCGTCCGTTTTCATTTGAAGGGAAGAAACGCCAAACTCAAGCAATCGGTGGTATTTCTGCGATGAAAGATGCAGTAGATACACTTATTGTCATTCCGAACGATAAATTATTACAAATTGTAGATAAGAACACTCCAATGCTAGAAGCTTTCCGTGAAGCTGATAACGTTTTACGCCAAGGTGTTCAAGGTATTTCAGATTTAATCGCAACACCAGGTTTAATTAACTTGGATTTTGCTGACGTAAAAACAATTATGTCAGACAAAGGTTCTGCGCTAATGGGTATCGGTATTGCAACTGGTGAAAATCGCGCTACAGAAGCTGCGAAAAAAGCAATTTCAAGTCCACTTTTAGAAACATCAATCGATGGTGCAAAAGGTGTGATAATGAACATTACAGGTGGCTCAAATTTAAGTTTATTTGAAGTGCAAGAAGCTGCGGATATTGTTGCATCTGCATCAGATGAAGAAGTGAATATGATCTTTGGTTCTGTTATTAATGAAAACTTAAATGACGAAATTATCGTTACTGTTATTGCAACAGGATTTACTGAAGAAACAGTTCATCAACAACCAAAAGCACGCTCTATTAATGGTGCAACAAGAAATACACAAACTACTACTAGTCGAGAACGCTTGGAGCAACCTCAAACTGAGCCGATTAGAAGCAATAATAACAACAATCAAGCGAACCAAGCTCAAGAAGAAATTTTAGATATTCCAACATTTTTAAGAAACCGTAATCGAAATCGTTAATTATATAAAAGCAGGGACGCACCTTGAAAGGATAGCTATTCTTTCAAGGTGCGTCCCTGTTTTTTTTTTACAATCTATTTTCTCAGCTGCCATACAAGGAATTTGGAAATTCGATAAACTTCCAAGTTTTTCAATATTTATTAACGAATTCTATGGAGGAAATCATGCGAATCTGCATTAATAATTTCGTTATTTTTGAGTAATATGTCGATTTTCTAAGCTTTATGAAACGCTTTGTCAAAATTATTTTTAGATTATGTACGACCGTTTGACATTTTCTACATCTTTCTAATGATAATCTATCAATAGGAGGACGCTAAAATGATTGGAGAATTACTCGTACTATACAATACGTTATTCAATTACTTTTTATTAAAATTCACACAAGAAATAACGGGGTTGTATGTTAAACGAAGTAGGTTGATCATTAGTGCATTTTGTAGCGGACTTATCGCAAGTATTTTGCATCATTCTTTACTTGGAGCTGTGCTTAGTTTCGTCATTCTAATTGGGGTAGCGTTTTCATTTAACATTCAAACACTATTAAAACAAGGAACTGTACTATTCATTGCAACATTTTTTCTTGGCGGCTTATTAACAAGTTTATTGCCTTTCTTACTCAAACAATCTGATTTTCTGTTTTTTATCTTCTGTACGTCTATTGCATTCATAAGTTTATCTGCGATTCATCTAAAGTGGAGAAGTATGAAACAGGAGAAAATTCAGCATTCGTTTGTTGTAGATTGTGAATTACAACTTTTACAAAAAGAATATCAATTAAAGGGTTTTATAGATACAGGTAATGAATGCTTGGAGCCGATGAGTCAAAAACCAGTGCATTTCCTCTCGTATTCTGCAGTATCGAAAAATTTACCGAGTGAATTCCACGATGCTTTGCTAAATTGGGATGAAAAAAACCCATATCAGTTAGGAATGTTTCCATCAAATGTTTACCCTAAAATTCGAATTTTGACACTCTCCACTGTGCAAAAAGAGAAGTCCACAGTACTAGCATTTCGATTTGATCGACTGAAAATAAGTGGAACTACAAATAAAGAAATTTATGATGAATACGTTGTATTTACTCGCCATGATGCGAAGTACCCACAAGATGCACAAATGATATTACACGTTTTAGCGCTTTAACTTCATATGTTTATTGAATTGTTTCATAAAGGGGGAAAATGATTGTTTAAAACGGTAATAGCTTTTTTTCAAAAAATATTCAGTAAGTTTCGTACTAAGGGAACGTACTATATAGGGGGGCACGATTCATTGCCAGTACCATTAACTAGAGAAGAAGAAATGACAGTTATTGAAGCCTTTATGAATGGGGATTTACGAGCTCGCGATACTTTAATCGAAAGAAATTTAAGACTAGTTGTTTATATTGCTAGAAGATTCGATAATACAGGCACACCAATCGAAGATTTAATAAGTATCGGCTCTATTGGACTTATAAAGGCAATCGAAACATTTAACACAGAAAAAAATATAAAACTTGCTACTTATGCATCCCGCTGTATTGAAAATGAAATATTAATGCATTTAAGAAAAACAAGTCGAATGAAAGGTGAAGTCTCTTTAGATGAGCCATTAAATTCGGATCCAGATGGAAATGAGTTATTATTATCAGATATATTAGGGACAGAAGAAGAAATCATCATGAATGATGTTGAGAAAAAGATTGAAAGAGCAACTATGTTCCAAGCTATTAATGGCTTGAGCGAAAGAGAAAGATATATCATGGAGTGTCGTTTTGGGTTAAATGGAAAACAAGAAATGACGCAAAAAGAAGTTGCTGATCATTTAGGAATTTCGCAATCTTACATCTCTCGACTTGAGAAAAAAATCATTTTAGATTTACGTGAACATTTAAATCAGCCGATTTCTTAGTGCGTAAATTATTAACTGAAAATTCTTTCTACTAGCAAATGAGACTAAATAAATATCGATTCCATCAATCATTATATGCACACATTCTCAAATTACCATTGTTTGAACTTGAAAGTTAAGTTGAGTTCATTGGATGAAATTGGACGAATGATTCGTGCATATTCTTTTTTATTCCGGACAAACTTAAAAAACAGTTCAGAGAAATAAAAATAGTTCGGAGGAAAAGAAGATGGTGCGAACAAAAGTAGAGCTTTGTGGTGTTGATACAGCTTCTTTGCCAGTACTAAAACATGAAGAAATGAGAGAGTTGTTTGTTCGGTTACAAAGTGGAGAGGAATGGGTTAGAGATGAGCTTGTTATATGTAATTTACGACTCGTTCTTAGTATCGTAGGTAGATTTTCATATCGTGGCGAACAAGCTGATGACCTGTTCCAAGTAGGCTGTATTGGACTACTAAAAGCAATTGATCATTTTGATTTAAAGCATAATGTTCGATTTTCAACATATGCTGTACCAATGATAATTGGTGAAATTAGAAGACATCTTAGAGATCACCATGCATTAAGAGTTTCTAGGTCTTTAAGGGACATTGCTTATAAAGCAATGCAGGCAAAGGAGAAGTTCATTTCAGAAAACTTATATGAACCAACTATTGAACAATTAGCTGAGATGATTGAAATGAAAAAAGAAGATGTGCTCTATGCACTAGATGCTATACAAGACCCATTATCTTTACAAGAACCAATCTATTCTGATGGGGGAGATGCAGTATTTATTATGGACCAGCTCCGTGATGATGATGTATCAGAAGACCAGTGGGTGGCATATGTTAGTGTGAAAGAGAGTATACAAAAACTTGATGAAAGACAACAGATGATCTTAGCAAAACGATTCTACTATGGCGAAACACAAACAGAAATTGCAAAGTCATTAGGAATTTCACAAGCTCAAATTTCAAGGCTAGAAAAAAATGCGATTGAGACAATGCAAAAAGATTATAAAGTTAACTAATTACTGCATATTTTCACTTAAAAAATAATATATGAAATCATCAAAACAATGACGCACTAGGTTAGGCTTAGTGCGTTTTTATTTTTTATTTGTGTAATGGGACAGCGTAAAATTTTTAGTCGCATTCCTTACTATTAACCGGAGAGGAGAATTAGGTAGTGAGATTTTCAACGGTACAGCAAAAGGAAATTATAGAAGCATCTAGTGGAAGATTTATTGGTTTTATTGTCGATGCGGAAGTCGATGAACAGACAGGGAAAATCGTTTCTTTTCTCGTTTCTGAACCTAAAAAGTTCTTATCTTTTTTACAAGGTGAAGAAGCTGTGATGAAAGTTATGATCAGTGATATATTAGTAATAGGAAAAGATGTGATTTTAGTAAAGTCAGCTTACGATTAGGACGCGCTAATCATTGAAAATTACTATACACATTGATACAATAAGTAAAAAAGAAGTAAAGTTGGGTAATTTATGGCTAAAATTAGTGAAAATTTATCTTATATACAAAATAAAATAGATGAAGCACAAAAGAAACGAAAATATGACGGCCAAGTTTCAATTATTGCCGTAACAAAAGAAGTATCTTCAGAAAGAGCAAGTGAAGCTTTAGAAAATAATCTTTTTCATCTTGGTGAAAACCGACCAGAAGGATTATTGGCTAAAAAAGAAGAAATAAAAGATAAAGCTATTTGGCATTATATCGGATCTTTACAAACTAGAAAAGTTAAACTAGTAATTAATGAAATTGACTATCTACATTCCCTTGACAGACTAAGTTTAGCAGAGGAAATAGAAAAAAGAGCTGAAAACCCTGTCAAATGCTTTGTACAAGCAAATGTTTCTGGAGAACAATCGAAACATGGGTTAGATAAGGAAGATGTCATCCCGTTCATTCAATCCTTAGCCCAATTTACAAAGATACAAGTTGTTGGATTAATGACTATGGCACCAAATACGGAAGATGAGTCTGTTATTAGAAAAGTATTTTCAGATTTAAAACAATTGCAACAAGAAGTTGTCAATTTACATCTACCATACGCACCATGCAATGAACTATCGATGGGAATGTCCAATGATTACGAAATCGCAGTAGAAGAAGGTGCAACATTTGTAAGAATTGGGACAGCGCTTGTTGGATAGAAAGAAGGGAAACTAAATGAGTATGAAAAATAAAATCAAAAATTTCTTTTACTTAGAAGAAGATGAAGAAGATGTACAACCTAGTCAACCTCCAGTAAAACAACAACAACAAGAGCAACCAATTAAAACCCGTGTGAAAAAAGAGCGTAAAACTGAACAAGAGACACCATTTAATGTTGTAAGTATTCAAGCTGCCAATTCATTAAAAAATTCAAAAGTTGTCATCGTAGAACCACGAGTTTATGCCGAAGCACAAGATATTGCAGAGCATTTAAAAAACAAACGTGCCATTATTGTCAATTTACAACGAATCGACCGTGACCAAGGTGTTCGAATCATTGACTTTCTAAGTGGAACAGTTTATGCCTTAGCAGGAGATATACAAAGAATCGGTACAGATATCTTCTTATGTACACCTGAAAATGTTGAGGTTAGTGGCGAAGTATCTAACTATCTATACGATGATATACAATAAATTAGCGAGGTAAAAAAATTTATGGGTTTGTATGAAATACTAAGATTTATATCGTTTTTATTTACTATTTATCAATTTATGATTATTGGTTACATACTAATGTCATGGATACCATCTGCACAAGATTCAAGTATTGGTCGATTACTTGCAAAAGTTGTAGAACCATATTTAGGATTCTTTAGAAAGTTCATTCCACCTATTGGAATGATTGATATTTCACCAATTGTTGCATTGTTATTACTTAACTTCATTCAAAATGGTGTTTATATCGTTGTAGAAAGATTATATATTGCATTCCTATATTAATGTGTATGTATTCTTTCAAAAAGTAAAATCCCTACGATTGTAGGGTTTTTTATTTTTCATTTTATTTAAGAAATCAGATTATAGGCGAGTTGTGCTTTCCTAATAAAATTTTGTGTAGAATATATATTATATAAATTTCAAAGGAGTTATTATGGAACACCTTATCCAACATTTCAGAAAAGATGAGCAACCATTCATAGAACGTGTGATGGAATGGAAACGTGATGTCGAGTATCGTCATGTAATGCGATTAACGGATTTTTTAGATCCAAGGGAACAATTTATTGTTACATCCATTATTAGTCAAAACGATGAGCTTCAACTTCATTCATATGGAGTTTTTGAAGAAGCAGAAAGAAAGAGAATGATTATCGCGCCTTCATATATGGAATTTACTACAGATGATTTTCAAATTTCTATTTTCACAATAGACTATCCTTCAAAATTTTTAACGTTACAACATCGAGATGTGTTAGGTGCTATGCTTTCGCTAGGGATGAGCCGATCCAAATTTGGAGATATAAAAATGATAGATAGTACTATACAATTTGCATTATCTGAGGAAATTGCAGACTATGTGCAAACAAACTTAGTGAGTATTGGCAAAGCAAAAATCCAAATAAGTGCGTTAACAGACGTCGACCAACTTATTGAAAGCAACGAAAAGTGGGTTGAAAAAACGTTAACCGTATCATCTATGCGACTAGACTCCATACTATCATTAGCATTAAAAATATCTCGTGAAAAATCAAAGTTATACATTCAATCAGGAAAAGTAAAAGTAAACTGGACAGTTAGAGAATCAGTTTCTTTTGAAGTACATGATGGGGACGTTTTGTCGATTAGTGGGTTTGGAAGAATAAAAATTTTGAAGATAGAAGGACGCACAAAGAAGGAAAAAATCCGTCTAGTAATAGGCTATTTGGAACAAAAATGAACCTTCTTTGTTAAATTTTATCAAATTATGATGCGAATTTACTTTTTCATCTGTATAATAGAATAAAATGACACGTTTAGAAGGAGTGTAGTTAAATGCCATTATCACCTCTTGATATACATAACAAAGAATTTACTCGTGGCTTTCGCGGTTATGTAGAAGACGAAGTAAATGAATTTCTAGATCAAGTAATAAAAGATTACGAGATTATTTTACGTGAGAAAAAAGAACTTGAAGAAAAAATTAAAACGATGACAGAGCGTATGTCACATTATAATACACTTGAAGAAACACTACAAAAGTCTATTGTTGTTGCCCAAGAAGCAGCCGAAGAAGTTCGACGCAATGCACAACAAGAAGCAAAGTTAATCATTAAAGAAGCAGAAAAAAATGCTGACCGTATTATAAATGAGTCATTAACAAAATCACGTAAAATTGCAATTGAAATTAATGATTTGAAAAAACAATCTAAAGTTTTCCGTAACCGTTTTAAAATGCTAGTAGAAGCTCAATTAGACATGTTAAAATCGGATGATTGGAATACGCTTATGGAATATGATGTAGGGTTAACAGAAATTCAAGATCATAATAGAAACGATGATGAATTCAATTCATATCAAGCGGATAATTACAAAAATAACTCTTTTTATGACGAAGATGAAGATTCAAATAAAAGAGAAGTTACAAATGATGAATTAAATCATTTATTATAATAAAAACAATTGTAATTTGAAAAATTACACTTTTTAGTTGACTGAAATAATTCTTTTTCATATACTGATTCACATATGTGAAATTTGATATGTTATATAGTGTTGATGGAGACAGTACTTTTTGAAGGCTGACAAAAGCGATTCGAGGTTGGTGGAAGCTCGAACATAGTATTCAAAAAAGAAAATCACTCCTGAACTAAATCACTGAAATCCATTATGCTATGATGCACAATATGTGCAACTAATAGTTTGGTAACAGTAAGTGATTTCGTCTACACACGACGTTACAGTGTCTAAGAGGTGAATATTAAGCTTTGCTTAATTTTCGCAAATTAGGGTGGTACCACGGATTGCTAAGCTTTTCGTCCCTTTATGGGATGAGAGGCTTTTTTATTTGTCAAAAATTAACTAAGTAACAAAATAGGAGGAAAACGTAGTGGTAGAGTATAAAGATACATTATTAATGCCTAAAACTGATTTCCCAATGCGCGGAAATTTACCTGCAAATGAACCAAAAGTCCAAGAAAAATGGGATGAGATGGATATTAATGCGTTAGTGAATAAGCGTACAGAAGGACGCCCTCACTTCGTATTACATGATGGACCTCCATATGCTAATGGTGATATCCACATCGGACATGCCCTAAACAAAGTAATTAAAGATATGATTAACCGTCATCGTTCAATGACTGGTTATCACGTACCTTATGTTCCTGGTTGGGATACTCATGGTTTACCAATCGAGCAAGCTTTAACGAACAAAGGTGTAAATCGTAAAGAAATGACTGTTGCTGAATTCCGTAAGCTTTGCGAAGAATACGCATATGAACAAATCGAAAACCAAAAAGGTCAGTTCCGTCGTTTAGGTGTTCGTGGGGACTGGGAAAACCCTTATATCACATTAAAACCAGAGTTCGAAGCAAGACAAATTGAAGTATTCGGAAAAATGGCTGAGAAAGGCTACATTTACAAAGGATTAAAGCCTGTGTACTGGTCACCATCTTCTGAATCTGCATTAGCTGAAGCTGAAATTGAATATAAAGATGTTGAATCGTATTCTATTTATGTTGCATTCGGATTAAAGGATGCAAAGGGTGTAGTACCTGAAGACGCAAAATTCATCATCTGGACGACAACACCTTGGACTATTCCAGCAAACTTAGGAATCTCAGTTAACCCAGAATTTAAATATGCGGTAGTAGCTGCAAATAATGATAAATATATCGTAGCAAAAGATTTAGTTGAAAAAGTTGCAACTGAATTAGGCTGGGAATCTTATGAAATCGTTCAAGAAGTCGAAGGTGCGAATTTAGATCGATTAGTAGCAGAACATCCAATTTATAAACGCGATTCCTTAGTAATGCTTGGCGATCATGTAACAACTGAAGCGGGTACTGGCTGTGTACACACAGCACCTGGCCATGGTGATGATGACTATCAAGTTGGTAAACGTTATGACTTACCTGTATTAAGCCCAGTTGATAATCGTGGATGTTATACTGATGAAGCACCTGGTTTTGAAGGATTATTCTATGAAAAAGCAAATCCTGTAATGGTTGAAAAATTACAAGAGTTAGGTGCATTATTAAAAGTTTCAAAATTCGTTCACTCATACCCACATGACTGGCGTACGAAAAAACCAGTAATTTATCGCGCAACACCACAATGGTTTGCATCCGTTGAAATGTTCCGTGAAGAATTATTACAAGCGGTACGTGATACTGAATTCACACCTGCATGGGGTGAAACACGTCTATATAATATGATTCGTGATCGTGGTGACTGGGTAATTTCTCGTCAACGTGCGTGGGGTGTGCCTATTCCAATTTTCTATGCAGAAAACGAGGAGCCAATTATTACGCCTGAAACAATCGAACATGTATCTAAACTATTCCGTGAACATGGTTCAAACATTTGGTTCCAAAAAGAAGCGAAGGAATTATTACCAGAAGGCTTCACTCATCCAGGAAGTCCAAATGGCAAGTTTACTAAAGAAAACGATATTATGGACGTATGGTTCGACTCAGGTTCAACTCACCAAGGTGTACTAGTTGAACGTGGCATGAAATATCCAGCAGACCTTTACTTAGAAGGCTCTGACCAACACCGTGGATGGTTTAACTCATCATTAATCACATCTGTTGCAATTAACGGCTACGCACCATATAAAGGTCTATTAACACATGGATTTGTACTAGATGGGGACGGCCGTAAAATGTCGAAGTCATTAGGGAATGTAATTATTCCACAAAAGGTTATGGATCAATACGGTGCAGATATTTTACGCCTATGGGTTGCTTCAGTAGATTATACTGGCGACGTACGTATTTCAATGGATATGTTAAAACAAATTTCTGAAGTATATCGTAAAATCCGTAACACTCTACGTTTCTTACACGGTAATGTGTCTGATTTCAATCCTGAAACTGATCGTGTAGCATACGAAGATTTACGTGAAATGGATCAATATATGTACATGCGCTTACAAGACGTGTTAAAACAAGTGCGTGCTGCTTATGATCGTTACGAATTCGCAAATGTATATCACGTTGTAAATAACTTTGTAGCAGTAGAACTTTCAGCATTCTACTTAGATATTGCAAAAGATGTAGTATATATTGAAGGTACAGATAATGCTGCTCGCCGTGCAATGCAAACAGTAATGTATGATACTTTATTAACTTTACTAAAAGTGTTAACACCTATCATTCCTCATACGACGGATGAATTATGGTCTTACTTAAATGCCGAGGAAGCTTCAGTTCAGTTAACAGACTTCCCAGAAGTAGACGAACGCAGTAACTTCCCACAATTACGTGAAAAATGGACGAAAGTAATTACACTTCGTGATGAAGTGTTAAAAGCTTTAGAACAAGCACGTAATGCAAAAGTAATCGGTAAATCATTAGAAGCAAACGTATTAATTTATGCAGATAGCAATGTTGTAGATATTATTAATGACGAAGCTGTAAACTTTGCTCAAATTAACATCGTTTCTCAGTTACAAGTTGTAGGATCTAAAGAATCAGCTCCTGAAAATGCTTTAGTTCTTGAAAAGACTTCGATTGTTATCGAAAAAGCAAACGGAGAAAAATGTGAACGTTGTTGGTCATACTCAGATACAGTAGGACAACATGAGAATCATTCAACACTATGTGCTCGTTGTGCAGATGTTGTTGAAAAGTACTACGTTTAATATTTTTGATGATGCTGAGACATAAGATATTATCAACCAGATGACAGTATTGGATAAAATCAAAATCTGCTAACACTATATTAGAAAGTCGTTCGTTGGAGAGGCAGGTGGAGACTCCTGCAGGACGTAGAAGCAGTCATGAGACCCCGGAGAGCTTTAGCTGAGGCCACTGAAAAAGTCCAAAATTATTAATTTAGGCAGTTGATAGTTCGATTTAATCGAGCTTTCAACTGCCTTTTCCTCTATAATATTAGTATTAAATGTATGTAGGTGGATCCCAAATGATTTCAGATCAAAAAACTCTTAATCTCAGTCCATATTTAGCAATATACGATATTGTGGTACCCAAGGATAACATGCTTCGCCAAATTAATGAACTAGTAGATTTTACGTTCATACTCGAAGAATTGAAAACAAAATATTGTCTTGATAACGGAAGGAACGCAGTTCCTCCAATTAGAATGTTCAAATATTTATTACTCAAATCAATTTTTGATTTATCAGATGTTGATGTAGTTGAACGTTCAAAATATGATATGTCTTTTAAGTATTTCCTCGAAATGTCACCAGAAGATTCCGTAATTGATTCAAGCTCACTAACAAAATTCCGTAAACTCCGTCTCCAAGACCTGGATTTATTAGACATGCTTATCAATAAAACGGTTGAGATTGCATTGCAAAAAGAAATCATTAAAAGTAAAAGCGTTATTGTGGATTCTACTCATACAAAAGCACGTTATATTCAAAAATCACCGAAGGAATTCTTACAGGAAAAATCCAAAAATGTTCGGAAAGCAGTTTATAGAATAGATGAATCGATGAAAGCGAAATTTCCACCTAAAACTACTTCTAACGAAGTAAAAGATGAATTGAATTATTGTAAGGGTGTTATTACTGTAATTGAAAAAGAACCACAAATCGCTAAGATACCTGCCGTTAAGGAAAAATTAAATGTACTAAAAGAAGTTGTAGAAGATTTTTCGGAACATCTAAGCTATTCTACAGATTCAGACGCACGCGTTGGACATAAAACAGAGGACTCTTCATTTTTCGGCTATAAATCACATATTGCAATGAATGATGAACGAATTATTACAGCTGCTATTATAACAACAGGAGAAAAAAATGACGGGAAATATCTACAAGAGTTAATAGAAAAAAGCGAACAAGCAGGAATAGAAATTGATGTAGTTATTGGTGATACAGCGTACTCGGAAAAAGATAATCTTATTTATACGAAAGAAAAAAACATGGCTCTAGTTTCTAAATTACATCCAGTTACTTCAAGGGGTACTCGGAATAAAAAGGATGAATTTGAGTTTAATAAAGATGCGGGGATGTTTGTATGTCCTGCTGGACATATGGCAATCAATAAAAAATTCGAAAATAGAAAAGACAAAAACCCAAGAATGAAATATTTGTTTGATGTAAATAAATGCAAGATTTGTCCGTTCCGCAAGGGATGTTATAAAGAAGGGGCAAAAACAAAAACTTATCATGTAACAATTAAATCAACGGAACATACAGATCAACAAGCATTTCAAAATTCGGAAGAATTTAAAGAATTAGCAAGTACTCGCTATAAAATTGAAGCAAAAAATAGTGAATTAAAGCATAGACACGGGTATGATGTAGCAGCATCCACGGGTTTATTTGGCATGCAAATTCAAGCAGCAACAACGATATTTGCAGTCAATCTCAAGAGAATTCTAAAACTAATAAATGAAAAATAATGAAGAAATAAACTAAGAAATAGGCAACTTTTATTCAAATTCGAATAAAAGTTGCCTATTTTTGAATTCGCCATTTATAATTTTTGAGGATTACAAAATAAACCTTAACTTTTTCAGTGGCCTCGCTTTAGCTCCCGGAGGCTCATGGCTTCCCTGCGGAAAGCGAAGCCTGAATCGGAAACGAACGATCATATATCCAAAAGGTACAGTTCATAAGTGAACTGTACCTTTTCACTTTTGGACTAGCATCTTGTTTCTTTAGTAGGAGAGAATAGCGTTTTATGGTAAAATATTGAGGATATATTGGAAGATGGGGGTATACTGTGTACAAATATTATGGAATAGCTTTAATTATTGTTATACTTGACCAATGGACAAAGTGGCTAATTGTGCAAAATATGGAACTAAGAGAGCGGATTAGCATTTGGGACCCATGGCTTGGAATATTATCACATCGAAATCGCGGCGCTGCATGGGGAATGCTACAAGGACAAATGTGGATTTTTTTCATTGTCACAATCGTCGTAGTAATAGGTATTATTTATTATTTTCATAAGCATGCTAAAGGTAAACACTTTTTCGCAGTTAGTTTAATGATTTTATTAGGTGGAACATTAGGTAATTTCATTGACCGTTTATTCCGTGGAGAAGTTGTTGATTTTATGCAAGTTGTAATTCCAATAGTTAATTATAATTTCCCAATATTTAATATTGCAGATGCAGCATTAACGATATCAATCATTATGATTATTATTACGTTATTACTAGAAGAACGCGCAGAAAAGAAAAAGGTGAAATAATGACAATTGTTACATACACAATTGATGAAGAAATTGCGGGAGAGCGTATCGATAAAGCATTATCGACTCTATCTGCAGAATGGTCTCGTTCCCAGATCTCTAGTTGGATTACTGACGGAGGAGTTATTACGGTGAACGGTGAGGAAGTAAAATCAAAATATAAAGTGAAAAATGGGGATGTCATAGAAATTGATGTTCCAGAACCAGAACCTCTTGAGGTCATCCCTGAAGACTTAGATTTAGAAATTATTTATGAAGATGCAGATGTCCTTGTGGTTAACAAACCAAAAGGAATGGTCGTTCACCCTGCACCAGGTCATGCAACAGGAACATTAGTGAATGGATTAATGTATCATTGTAAAGATTTATCTGGCATTAATGGTGTCATGAGACCTGGAATTGTACACCGGATCGATAAAGATACATCTGGCTTACTAATGGTTGCAAAAAATGATAATGCACATCATTCGTTAGTAGAACAACTAGTAAATAAAACTGTCACAAGAAAATATACTGCACTTGTTCATGGGCATATTGCTCATGATAAGGGTACGATTGATGCACCAATTGCACGTGATCCAAAAGATCGTCAAAAACAAGCGATTGTCGACAAAGGGAAACATGCTGTAACCCATTTTCATGTGAAAGAGCGCTTTGGTGGGATTTATACACTTGTTGAATGTATTTTAGAAACAGGGCGTACACACCAAATACGTGTTCATATGAATTATATTGGATATCCACTTGTAGGAGATCCGAAATATGGTCCAAAGAAAACAATCGACTTTGGTGGACAAGTATTACATGCTGGTGTCCTTGGATTTGTACATCCAACTTCAAATGAGTATATGGAATTTGAAGTGCCATTACCAGACGACTTTGTAGAATTATTAGAAACTTTAAGAAAAGAAGGTTGACGAGTAGCAAAATAAGGTCTATACTTTGCTACAGTGAATGAAATAATAGCCTTTAAAAAACTTAAGGCTAACAAAATTAAATATTCACCTTTAAAGGCAGTCCAGAGAGGCTGAAAAGGTATTTGTGAAATGTTTGAAAAGCTCGCATGAAAACTCACTATTTATGTATACTTGTACATAAATATGGATAAGCAGCTTATTTAAACATGCCCATAAACACAACTATCAACCTCTTAAGCGAATGCTTAAGAGGTTTTTTTACGGTGAATTGTAAAAGCATCTTCACTTCAGACTGAAATTTTAAAATTAAAAGGAGGATTTCCCATGTCAGAAAAATTTACAGAACTTTTAGATGGACCTTCAATGAATCGAGCAATTACACGAATTGCCCATGAAATCATTGAACGAAACAAAGGAATTGATGAATGTATTTTAGTAGGTATTAAAACAAGAGGAGATTACCTTGCAAAAAGATTAGCAGATCGAATCAAAATGATTGAAGGTAAACCGATTCGTACTGGAGAGCTTGACATCACGTTGTATCGCGATGATTTATCAAAAAAGTATGAAACTGGCGAACCAAGAGTAAAAGATGTTGATATTAATTATGTGGTAGAAAACCAAAAAATCATTCTGGTAGATGATGTACTCTTTACAGGAAGAACAATTCGTGCAGCATTAGATGCAGTTATGGATTTAGGTAGACCATCACAAATTCAATTAGCAGTATTAATCGACAGAGGACATCGTGAATTACCAATAAGAGCTGACTATGTAGGTAAAAATATCCCAACTTCAAGCACTGAGCAAATTGTTGTTAACATTTCAGAAGTGGACGGGGAAGACAAAGTTACGCTACACAAAATGGATTAAGTAGAGAGTGGGGAAATGAAATGACAAAAAATGCTGTTCTAGATATTAATGATAAACCTTCAGCTGGTCAGTTGATCACATTAAGTTTTCAACATATGTTTGCGATGTTCGGTGCAACTATACTCGTACCTCAATTAGTAGGGTTAAGCCCAGCAATTGCATTATTAACAAGTGGTATCGCAACAATTATCTTTCTAATAATTACTCAATTTAAAGTACCTGCATACTTAGGTTCTTCCTTCGCTTTCATTTCTCCAATTATTGTGGTGGCAGGAATAGATCAAACAACGGGGGCAAGTATTAATCCTGGAAATGCGATGATAGGGGCAATGGCAGTAGGTGTTACTTACGGAGTTGTTTCCTTAATCATCTGGAAAACAGGGTATAAATGGTTGATGCGTCTATTACCTCCGATCGTTGTAGCACCTGTAATTATGGTTATCGGATTAGGGTTAGCTGGAACAGCAGTAGGTATGGCGATGAACATTACAGTTGATGGTGTACCACAATATAGTGTACTTCATTTCTCAGCAGCACTAGTAACACTGTTTGCAGCGATTATCTTCACAATCTTCTTTAAAAATATTTTAAGCACAATGCCAATATTGCTAGGACTAATAATTGGATATATTTACTCAAGCATTATCGGAATTGTAGACTTTACAAAAGTACACGAAGCAGCTTGGTTTGCACTACCTGAATTCTTAATCCCTGGTGTTCACTACGAATTTAATATTACATCTACGATATTGCTAGGAATGGTTCCGATTGTAATCGTAACGATTGCAGAGCATATCGGTCACCAATTAGTTTTAGGTAAAGTTGTAAATCGAAATTATATTAAAGACCCTGGCTTACACCGTTCATTGTTAGGGGATGGATTAGGGACATTTGTAAGTGCATTTATCGGTGGACCACCAAAAACGACATACGGTGAAAATATCGGTGTTCTCGCAATTACTCGAGTGTTCTCAGTATATGTAATTTTAGGAGCAGCAATCTTAGCGATTTTATTCTCCTTCGTAGGTAAAGCAATGGCGTTAATACAAACTATCCCAACAGCGGTCCTTGGCGGAATTTCAATTCTACTATTTGGGATCATCGCATCTAGTGGTTTAAGAATGTTAGTTGAAAATAACATAGACTTTGGGAATAACCGTAACATGGTGATCGCTTCAGTAATATTAGTTATTGGAATTGGTGGAGCAGCATTAAGATTTACAGAAACATTTGCAATCGAAGGCATGGCACTAGCAGCAATCGTAGGTGTAATCCTTAACCTAGTTTTACCTGGTCGAGATAAAGAAGAAAAAGAAATCTATGAAACAACTAAATAGTTTTTAAAAACTAATAGAACAAAACGAAGTTAACCTTTTAAAGATTTGTCCAGAGAGGCAAAAAAGGGGATATATGAGTTTGAGCCTATATTATAAGTTCAGCTTATACCTCCTGTTGCCTCGCGTTATGCGAGGCATTTTTTATAAAGAAGTTTATACTTAGGAGGCTATACGAATGAAAAACTTACTATCTATGGAACATTTAACAAATAGAGAATTAATAAGTATAATTTTAAGAGCTGAAGAGTTTGAAAGAGGCGAACAACCAACGCTCGCCCGATCATATAACATTGCGAATCTATTTTTTGAACCAAGTACACGTACAAGTACAAGTTTTGAAATGGCAGAAAGAAAATTAGGTTGTACGATCATTCCATTCGATGCTAACTTTTCAAGTGCATTAAAGGGTGAAACAATGTACGACACAGTGAAAACATTAGAAATGATCGGTTTAGATGCTGTTGTCATTCGAGCAAAAGAAGACGAGTACTACAATGAATTACTCGAAGGAATCAATGTTGCTGTCATTAACGCAGGTGATGGTGCAGGACAACATCCGTCTCAAAGCTTATTAGACCTATATACCATTCATAAAGAATTTGGACAGTTTGAAGGGTTAAATGTAACGATTGCAGGTGATATATCACATAGTCGTGTAGCAAAATCAAACGCAATAGCATTAAGAAACTTAGGAGTAAATGTTCGCTACCTTTGTCCACCAGAATGGGCTGGAGATTTTGAAGCGCACCATTCATGGGATGGATTGATTGAAGATAGTGACGTTGTCATGTTACTACGTGTTCAACATGAGAGACATGCAGTGAACAGTGGCTTTTCAAAAGAAAGCTATCATGAACAATATGGTTTAACAGTAGAGCGTGCATCAAAAATGAAAAAGAATGCAATAATTATGCATCCAGCTCCAGTAAACCGTGATGTAGAAATTACTTCGGAACTTGTGGAGAGCGAGCGTTCAAGAATTTTCAGTCAAGTGCGAAACGGCGTTTATGTGAGAATGGCAATTCTTGAAACGATTCTGAAAGGGAGAGAGTAATGATGAAGTACATACAAAATATTCAAATGTTAAACGAACAAGGTGAATTAGTAAGCACGAGTATTACAATTGAGAATAAGGTGATCGCAAATATTGGTGGAGAACAACCTGATGGAGCTGAGGTAATCGATGGAAATGGATGTTTCGTATCTCCTGGATTTGTGGATCTTCACGTACATTTACGCGAACCTGGTTTTGAACATAAAGAAACGATTGAAACGGGTACAAAATCAGCTGCAAAAGGTGGTTTCACAACAATTTGTGCAATGCCAAATACAAAACCAGTACCAGATTCAATTGAAAACTTAAATTTAATTATGGGTTTAATAGAAGAAAGTGCAGTTGTTCGAGTATTACCATACGGATCTTTAACTGTTAACGAAGCTGGTGAAAAGCGTACAAATATCGCGGAATTAAAAGAACATGGTGCAGTTGCATTTTCAGATGATGGTATAGGAATTCAACTATCATCTACTATGTATGAACAAATGCAAGATGCTGCGAAGATAGATGCGGTAGTCGTTGCCCATTGTGAAGATAATTCATTAATCTATGACGGTGTAATGCATGAAGGAATAAGAAATAAAGAACTAGGCCTTCCAGGTATTCCTTCAATTTGTGAATCAGTACAGATTGCAAGAGATGTTCTGTTAGCAGAGGCAGCAGGTGCTAGATACCATGTATGCCACGTGTCTTCAAAAGAATCGGTTCGCGCGGTTCGTGATGCTAAGGCAGCAGGGATTCGTGTTACTGCAGAGGTTTGTCCACATCATTTACTACTTGAAGAAATGGATATCCCTTCAGATGATGCGAACTGGAAAATGAATCCACCATTACGTGGTAAATCTGATTTAGATTCATTACATCAAGCATTACTTGACGGAACAATTGATTGTATCGCAACAGACCATGCACCACACACAGAAGAAGAAAAATGTTGTGGAATGGTAGGAGCACCATTTGGAATTGTAGGATTTGAAACAGCATTCCCATTACTATATACAAATTTCGTTATCACTAAAAAATGGACTTTAAAACAATTGGTTGATTGGATGTCAGTTAAACCTGCTGAAATTTTTGACTTACCATATGGAAAAATTGAAGTAGGTGGATCAGCAGATTTAACAATCATTGACTTAAATAAAGAGCAAACGATCGAAATTGAAAAGTTTGAATCAAAAGGTCGTAACACACCGTTTAACGGGTGGAAAGCAAAAGGTTGGCCAATTATGACTATTTGTGGAGGCAACGTCGTATACGAGGAGGTCATTAATGAAAAGTAGAATGTTAGTCTTAGAAGACGGTACAGTATTTAAAGGGATTGCGTTTGGAAGTGATAGAGCTTCCCAAGGTGAAGTTGTTTTCACAACAGGTATGACAGGATATCAAGAAACATTATCAGATCCTTCATTTTATGGACAAATTGTTACTTTCACATATCCGTTAATCGGAAATTATGGTATTAATCGTGATGATTTCGAATCGATAAATCCTTCAATTCGTGGAATGGTTGTGCGTGAACTAGCGAAACAACCTTCCAATTTCCGCTCGGATATGGGTTTAAATGAGTATTTAATATCAATGGACATACCTGGAATTGAAGGGATTGATACAAGAAAGCTAACTCGTATTATTCGATCAAAAGGTGCTGTTCGTGCAATATTAACAGAAGCTAACGCAGAAATTAATATTGATGAAGTTGTAGTTCAGTTACAAAATACTCCACATCTAACAAATCATGTTCGTGAAGTGTCACCTAAAGCAGCCTATCCAAGTCCAGGACGCGGAAAACGTGTTGTTTTAATAGACTTTGGGATGAAACATGGTATTTTACGAGAATTAAATAAACGTAATTGTGACGTGTTAGTCGTTCCATACAACACACCTGTAGATCAAATATTAGCATGGTATCCAGATGGCATTATGCTATCCAATGGACCCGGAGACCCTCAAGATGTGACAGAAGCAATTGAGACGATTCGCAATTTAATCGGAAAAGTGCCAATTTTCGGTATTTGTCTAGGTCACCAGTTATTTGCATTAGCTAGTGGTGCGAAAAGTTTCAAATTACCATTTGGACACCGAGGTGCAAACCATCCTGTAAAAGATTTACGTACTGGCCGTACAGAGCTAACTTCTCAAAATCATGGCTATGCCATTGATGAAGATTCAATAAAAGGAACAGAATTAGAAATAACTCACATAGCATTAAACGATGGAACAATTGAAGGTTTACGTCATAAAATTTATCCAGCTTTCACAGTTCAATATCACCCTGAAGCATCACCTGGGCCAGAGGATTCGAATCATTTATTTGATGAATTTATTGAACTAATGGAAGTTCATGCAGGGAAGGAGAAACAACATGCCTAAACGTACAGATATCGAAACAATTTTAGTAATTGGGTCTGGACCAATCATCATTGGTCAAGCAGCAGAATTCGACTACGCGGGAACTCAGGCTTGTCTTTCATTAAAAGAGGAAGGCTACCGTGTCATACTGATCAACTCTAACCCTGCAACAATTATGACGGACACAGAAATTGCAGACAAAGTTTATATAGAACCAATTTCCTTAGAATTCGTATCAAGAATTTTAAGAAAAGAACGCCCAGATGCAATTTTACCAACACTTGGTGGTCAAACGGGATTGAATATGGCAATAGAACTTCAAAATTCAGGAATTTTAGATGAACTAGGCATTGAAATTTTAGGAACAAAGTTGGATGCCATTCATAAAGCGGAAGATCGTGATTTATTTCGTAAGTTAATGTATGAATTAGGTGCTCCAGTACCAGAATCAGACATTATTCATAACTTAGCAGAAGCAAAAGCTTTCGTAGAGAAGATTGGTTACCCTGTAATTGTTCGACCTGCATTTACACTTGGCGGAACAGGTGGCGGTATTTGTCACAATGATCAGGAATTAGAGGAAATTGTTCAGAGTGGATTAAAATATAGCCCAGTTACTCAATGTTTACTTGAAAAATCAATTGCTGGATATAAAGAAATTGAGTACGAGGTAATGCGAGACTCAAAGGATAATGCCATTGTTGTATGTAATATGGAAAACTTTGACCCAGTTGGCATTCACACAGGTGATTCAATTGTAGTAGCACCATCTCAAACATTATCGGATCGTGAATATCAAATGTTACGTAATATTTCCCTTGATATTATTCGCGCCTTAAAAATTGAAGGTGGATGTAACGTGCAGTTAGCACTTGATCCAAATAGCTTTAATTATTATGTAATTGAAGTAAATCCTCGTGTATCACGTTCATCAGCATTAGCATCAAAAGCAACAGGTTATCCAATTGCAAAACTAGCCGCAAAAATCGCTGTTGGACTTTCGTTAGATGAAATCAAAAACCCAGTAACTGGCTCAACATACGCGGACTTTGAGCCTGCACTTGACTACATAGTAGCGAAAATACCTCGCTTCCCATTCGATAAATTCGAATCTGCAAAGCGTAATTTAGGAACACAAATGAAAGCAACTGGGGAAGTAATGGCATTAGGACGTAATTTTGAAGAAGCCATTTTAAAAGCAGTGCGTTCCCTTGAAACTGGCCATGTGCATATTGAGTTAAAAAATGCAGAAGAAAATTCGGATTTATGGATTGAAAAACGTATACGTAAAGCTGGTGATGAACGATTGTTCTTCATCGGTGAAGCACTGCGTAGAGGTATAACTGTAGAAAAGATCCATGAATGGTCAGAAATTGACCTTTGGTTCCTATATAAATTGAAAAACATCATTGATATGGAACAACGATTAGCAAAAAACATAAATGATGCAGAAGTATTAAAAGAAGCTAAACGTATGGGATTTGCTGATAAAAAAATTGCAGAGCTTTGGGAAACTACAGCTGAAGCTATCTATACTTTCCGTAAGGATGAAGGCATTATCCCAGTTTATAAAATGGTTGATACTTGTGCTGCCGAATTTGAATCGACAACACCATATTTTTATGGAACTTATGAAGAAGAAAACGAATCAATCGTAACGGAAAAACCATCAGTAGTTGTATTAGGGTCTGGTCCAATTCGTATCGGTCAAGGGGTAGAGTTCGACTATGCAACGGTTCACTCAGTATGGGCTATTCAGGAAGCAGGTTATGAAGCAATCATTATTAACTCAAATCCTGAAACAGTATCAACAGACTTCTCAATTTCAGACAAACTTTACTTTGAACCTTTAACAATAGAAGACGTTATGCACATTATTGACTTAGAAAAGCCAATCGGAGTTGTAGTTCAATTTGGTGGTCAAACGGCTATAAACTTAGCAGATAAATTAGCTTCCTATGGTGTGAAAATTTTAGGAACTAGTTTAGAAGATATTGATCGTGCTGAAAATCGTGATAAATTCGAACAAGCATTACGTGAATTAGGTATTCCACAGCCCGCAGGTGAAACAGCTGTTTCTACTGATGAGGCTGTAGCAATTAGTAAAAAACTTGGATTCCCAGTTCTTGTCCGCCCTTCATATGTACTTGGCGGTCGTGCGATGGAAATCGTATATAACGAAGATGAATTAGTTCACTACATGGAACATGCTGTAGAAGCATCGCCAGATCATCCAGTATTAGTAGACCGTTATTTAACTGGTCAAGAAATTGAAGTAGATGCAATTTGTGATGGCGAAAATGTATTGATTCCAGGAATTATGGAACACGTTGAACGTGCAGGGGTTCACTCTGGTGACTCAATCTCAGTCTATCCGCCACAAAAGTTAACAAAAGAACAAAAGGCAACTTTAGTAGATTACACAACGCGCTTAGCAAAATGCTTAGGGATTATTGGTTTAATGAACATTCAATATGTGCTTTCTAAAGGTGAAATTTATGTCATTGAAGTAAACCCACGTTCAAGCCGTACAGTACCTTTCTTAAGTAAAATTACGAACATCCCAATGGCGAACATCGCAACAAAAGCAATTCTTGGAAAGTCAATTATTGAACAAGGTTATGAATGCGGCCTTGCAAAAGAGCAAAAGGGTGTATTTGTAAAAGTACCGGTGTTCAGTTTTGCAAAACTTCGTCGTGTAGATATAACGCTTGGACCTGAAATGAAATCAACAGGGGAAGTTATGGGGAAAGATGCAACCTTTGAAAAAGCATTATATAAAGGTTTTGTAGCAGCAGGCACAGAGGTAAAACCTTATGGTACAGTACTGTTCACAGTATCAGATAAAGATAAAGAAGAAGCAATCTTGTTAGCGAGACGCTTTAATACAGTTGGCTATCGTATAATGGCAACTGAAGGAACAGCGCGAAGATTCGCAGATGCTGGTATCCATGCGGATGTTGTCGGAAAAATCGGTGCAAAAGAAAAAACATTAATTGATGTAATACAAAACGGCGAAGCACAACTTGTGATTAATACATTAACAAAAGGGAAGCAACCAGCTAGTGATGGTTTCCGTATTCGACGCGAATCTGTTGAAAATGGTATCCCATGTTTAACTTCACTTGATACTGCTGAAGCTATGTTAGAAGTCATTGAGTCAATGACATTTACAGCAGAAGAAATGCCAAAAACGGGGGTAGTTCATTCATGATTCAACAAGAACGAATGGCAGTTGTACAACAAGAACAAATTGCAAAAAATATTTACGAACTGACATTGCAAGGGAACATTGTTCAGGATGCAAATCCTGGACAATTTGTCCATATACGTGTTTCTGATTCCTTTGAGCCATTACTTAGAAGACCAATAAGTATCGCAAATATTAATAAAGAAGCAAATGAGTTTACATTGATTTATCGTGCGGAAGGACGCGGAACTGAAATCCTATCTCAAAAGCAAATTGGCGATGAGGTAGATGTGCTCGGTCCATTAGGGAATGGTTTTCCGGTAGATGCTGTAGCTGAAGGTGGTACTGCATTGTTAGTCGGAGGTGGAATTGGAGTTCCCCCGTTATACGAACTTTCTAAACAGTTAAAAGCACGTGGCATACGTACAATTCATGTATTCGGATTTGCGACGGAAGACGTTACTTTTTATGAAGAAAAGTTTTCATCTTTGGGTGATACACATTACGTAACAGTAGACGGGACATTTGGAACTAAAGGGTTTGTAACAGATTTACTAGGAGAGTTAACTCCAGAATTTGATACGCTTTATGCATGTGGGCCACTACCAATGCTCCGAGCACTTGAAACGTTCTATCCAGAAAAACAAGGATTTTTATCATTCGAAGAACGAATGGGATGCGGAATTGGTGCATGTTTTGCCTGCGTTTGTAAAACAACTGACAAGAGTGAAAAAGACTATGTTAAAGTATGCTCAGACGGACCAGTATTTGCGAAAGGAGTTGTGAAGCTATGAGTAATATTAGTGTTCAACTTCCTGGTTTAAATTTAAAGAACCCAATTATGCCTGCTTCAGGCTGTTTCGGATTCGGGAAAGAATTTGCGAATCTTTATGATTTATCTAAACTTGGTGCCATTATGATTAAGGCGACAACCGTTGAGCCACGTTTCGGGAATCCAACACCAAGGGTTGCTGAAACTCCAGCTGGTATGCTAAATGCAATTGGCTTACAAAACCCAGGATTAGAAAAAGTAATGAGTGAGGAACTTCCATGGTTAGAACGTTTTGATGTTCCTATCATAGCGAATGTTGCTGGCTCACTTTTAGAAGATTACGTGGATGTGGCACGAAGAATTTCAACAGCTCCAAATGTAAAAGCATTAGAGCTAAATATTTCATGTCCAAATGTGAAACAAGGTGGTATTACATTTGGAACAGATCCAGTCGTAGCTAGACAATTAGTAGAAGCTGTAAAAGTTGTTTCAAAAGTACCTGTTTATGTGAAACTATCTCCAAATGTTACGAATATCGTAGAAATTGCTCAAGCTGTTGAAATTGGTGGAGCAGATGGCATAACAATGATCAATACATTAGTAGGTATGCGATTAGATGAACGTACAGGTAAACCTGTAATTGCAAATGGTACTGGTGGATTATCTGGCCCAGCGGTGAAGCCAGTTGCAATTCGCATGGTATATGAAGTTTATAAAGCTGTTGAAATTCCAATTATCGGAATGGGTGGCGTAACGAATGCTCAGGATGTCATTGATTTTATGTCAGCTGGTGCTTCAGCGGTTGCGGTAGGTACGTCAAACTTCGTGGATCCATTTGTATGCCCTAAAATAATAGACGAGCTTCCTAAAAAATTAGAAGAACTAGGTGTGAAGCGAGTGAAAGATATCATTGGAAGGAGCCACCGTTAAGTGAACAATAAACCGATTATTGCCCTAGATTTTCCGAGTGAAAAAGACGTGGTACAATTTTTAAAACAGTTTCATGAACCATTATTTGTGAAAATTGGAATGGAACTTTATTTACAAGAAGGACCGAGTGTTGTAGCAAAGGTAAAAGAACTGGGCCACGATGTCTTTTTAGATTTGAAGCTTCATGATATTCCGAACACTGTAAAATCTGCAATGAAAGGGTTAGCTCGATTAGGAGTGGACTTAGTTAACGTTCATGCTGCAGGTGGGATTAATATGATGCAGGGTGCACTTGAAGGACTAGAAGCAGGTACTTCTCCAGGTCAAAAACGTGCTGCATTAATTGCAGTTACCCAATTAACATCAACAACTGAACAACAAATATGGGATGAACAAAAAATTCAAGTACCGTTAATAGAGTCTGTACTGCATTATGCAAAAATTACTAAACAAGCTGGTTTAGATGGGGTAGTTTGCTCAGTTCACGAAGCTGGTCTTATCGGTGAAGCTTGTGGTGATGCCTTCCTTCGTGTTACTCCAGGGATTCGTTTAGCTGGCGGAGAAAGTCATGATCAAAAACGAGTGGCGACTCCAGATTATGCACGTAACAATGGATCTTCATTGATTGTTGTTGGACGAGCAATAACAAATGCACAGGATCCAGTAAGTGCATATAAAACGGTTGTCGACTTATGGGAGGAAAAATAAAATGTCATTACATAAAGAAATTGCACATGCAATGTTAAAAGTAGGCGCTGTAGAACTCAATCCTACTGAATTATTTACTTGGGCTTCAGGTATCAAATCTCCAATTTATTGTGATACACGCCTAACAATTTCAGATCCAACAGCACGTAAGCAAATCGCAAACGGGTTAGCTCAAAATATTAAAGAGTTTTTCCCTGAAACGGATGTCGTGGCAGGCACAGCAACTGCTGGTATCCCACATGCAGCTTGGGTTTCTGATATTTTGGAATTACCAATGGTGTATGTTCGCTCAAAAGCAAAAGAACACGGTCGTGGAAACCAGATTGAAGGAAAAATTAGTGAGGGTCAAAAAGTAGTAGTTGTTGAAGACATTATCTCAACAGGAGGATCTTCAATAACTGCCGTTGAAGCCTTACGCAATGCTGGATGTGAAGTAGTAGGTGTCGTATGTGTTTACACATACAACTTGCCTAGAGCAGAAAAAGCGTTCGAAGAAATCGGCGTGAAATATGTTAGCCTGACAAACTTTGATTACTTAGTAGAAGCTGCTGCAGAAACAGGAACTATTTCGGAAGATCAAATTCCGTTTTTGAAGGAATGGCATGCGGAATTGAAAGCAGGTACGTTGCAGGCGGGGAAATAGCTTGAATGAGTTGACGCTGGTGATAGATTAAATAAATTGTTTTTCACCATTAAGATCTCAAGGTGCACTATAATTAGGTGCACCTTGTTTTCCATATGACGATGACAGAAATCTTAGAAACTATTAAAAGTTGTCTAAATAAAGTAGTTATCTGGACAAACAGATATCCGGGAATCCAAAAAAAGTTGTCCGAATTAAGTAGTTATCTGGACAAAAATCTAGGTAATCCAAAAAAGTTGTCCAAATAAAGTGGTTATTAGGACAGAAATTCTGAAAAAACCAAAAAGTTGTCCAAATAAAGTGGTTATTAGGACAGAAATCCTGGAAAATCCAAAAAATTGTCCGATTAAAGTGGTTATTGGGACAGAAATTCTGAAAAAACCAAAAAGTTGTCCGAATAAAGTGGTTATTGGGATAGAAATCTCGGTAATATAAAAAAGTTGTCCAAATGAGATCCAACCAAATATTACCGTGAAGCAAAAATCATTTATAGTAAGCTGAACGCGTCTTTCCAACCTTTGTATAGTTACTCTCTAATATCCTCAATATAGTCTTCCTTGACACTATACCTTGACACCAATCAAAAATTACGTTTGTAGTTATTTTATCTTCTGAAAAGAGCAATTTAAATTCCTCCACACAACGTGTTAAAGCAATTGAAATGGCTTCACTATGTCCGCACTCTATACAAATACAACTATAACCCTTAACGGATGTCCTAAATGAAAAACAAACCTCACAAGTAATCCCCTTCTTTAAATCATCAAACTCATATGGTGGGATTTCCCAGAATTTCGAATCTGATGTATGAAGTGAGAGTAATTTTTCAGCAACGAATCTATTCTTGTTTAACTGATTTATGGAGTAATTATTAAATTGTTTTAAATACCGTTGAATCTGAGTTGGAAAAATAAAAGGTTTATCCTTAGGAGCGTTATATAACGTGAATTCGGGATTGACGAAAACAACATTGTATACGATTGGTAGTCGAATTCCGTGAGTTTGTAGTAATTGACGTAATAAAGTTTCTGCACGGATTAATTGGGGAAGGGGATTTGTAATTTCTTTAGATTTTGAGGATATTCGATCTTGCTTCGGGTCATAAAAATAATCACCTTCGTAATTTTTCACTTCGTAAAGAAATATTTTTTCATCAGTAATCATCACGCAATCTAATTGAAAAGAAGTACTGTTTACTTGAAGAAATAAATCACTCAAAACAAGGTAATTATTTTGAAGTTGTTCAATGTATGATTCAAAGAGCGCCTCTCCTTCGTAACCCTTTTGTAGAGCATGTAAACGAGAAAGATATTTCTCTGAAAATTCCATTCTATTATATAAGTAAGAAAGAATTTGTAACTCTAGAGACTTTTTTCTAGACTTAACAATCATATTTCAACCACACCCTTTGTCATTGATTCTATCAATATTGTTATCGATGGAAGCGAAAAAATCAATAACTCCATTCAAAATAATAATTTCAATAAAACAAAACCTAGGAAAAGTAAATTTTACTCAATCGATTCCTTTGTTCATTAATAACTTCCTTATCATTTTTTCAGTTGTGAACTGAATTATACAATAAATAATCGTCATCAACAGTCCAGCAAACAAAAACCATCCAATATTATTTCCATTATTTATATAGAGGTAAAAACACAAACCTAAAATTATTCCTGCAATCGAATAAACAGCAATCTTCTTAGAAAAATCTCTTACCTTAAATAGATGAACAATAATACCGATAATTGGTCCAATGACAAAGAAGATAGGCCCTACAATAGCCATAACAATTGCAAATCCTTCACCTGAAAAATTCCCACTAACAAAAAATTCAATAATCACAAGACTCAATGGAAAGAACATTGTTGAAAGTAGAATCGCACAAGCATGACTTATTTGAATTGAACTCAACCTCATATCTCCCCTCGAAATGGGTATTAAAACCATTTATTATATATTAGCACCTCCCCACGAACAAACCTATTTTTATTGATACAAATCTCCCTAAAACTTGAAATGGAAAATAAAAAAACCGCCCTGCAAGCAGGACGTCTAATTATGAAAGTTTATTCGTTTTTAATTTCAATACGAGATCTTCATCTGGTGTCACAAACAAGGTCTTTTGTTCAAAATAAATAACAAATCCTGGTTTTGCACCATTTGGCTTTTTCACTTGGCGAATTTCTGTATAGTCTACAGGAACAGAGGATGATTCTCTCGCTTTACTGAAGTAAGCACTTAAAGTAGCTGCTTCAAATAAAGTCGTTTCATCTGGCTCACTTGAATGAATAACAACGTGGGAACCTGGAATGTCTTTTGTATGTAGCCAAATATCTGTTCTCTTTGCAATTTTAAAGGTTAAATAATCATTTTGCTTATTGTTTTTTCCAACAGAAATGCCAATGCCGCTAGAAGAAACATACTTTTCGGGCTCAGGCTTGGATACCTTTTTCTTTTTCTTTGAAGTACGCATTCTCAAGTATCCTTGCTCCGCAAGTTCTTCACGAATTTCCTCAATGTCAGCTGGTGCAGCTTGTTCAACTTGTGCAGTCAACATTTCAAAATAATCCACTTCTTGTTTTGTTTTTTCAATTTGTTCTTGAACCATTACAAGGGCATTTTTTGCTTTGTTATATTTTGTATAATAACTTTGTGCATTTTCAATAGGAGTCTTTCTTTCACTTAAAGGAATCGTAATTTGCTCGTCTTCCTCACTGTAATAATTAGTCACAGTTACTTCTTTTAACCCTTTTTCAAAATTGTATAGATTTGCCATTAATAGTTCGCCATAAAGCTGAAACTTATCTAATTTAGAAGCATTATCCAGATCTTTTTGTAATTTTTTTAGTTTCAGTTTTAATTTATTGACTTCGTTTTGTAGCCATCGTTCAAGATCGCCAGCTTGCTGTTTTACGCGATCTCTTTCAGCCCGGGCATAGTAGACGCGATCCAATAATTCACTTAAGCTATTAAAAGTCGTTCCTTGCTCCGAAAGATGTGTTAATTTTGTTGGTGAAAAGTAAGTCTTCCCGTTCAGTTCTAGATAGGTAGGTTCGCTGCTATTAACAATTTTCCCCATAAATGTATGGAAGTTTTCTACAACATCTCCATCTTTAATGCGGTGTAATAACTCGTTTGCATGTATGATGGAAAAACCTTTAAAGTGATCTACTACTTCTTTGGCAGTTTTTTCGCTCATGAAAAATGATCCTACTTCATTATCAGAAATGCTTGTTGGAATCACTTTATTTTGTTCAGGAGGTGCAATATATGGCTGTCCTGGTAAAACTGTACGATAACTATTCACCGACGGAGGTAAATGCTTTAAACTATCAATAATCTTATCTGTCTCGCTGTCAATTAATATTAGATTACTGTGGCGTCCCATGATTTCAATCGTTAGTTTACGGTAAATTGTATCACCGATTTCATTTTTACTTTCAATCCCAAAAGAGATGACCCGCTCAAAGGCTTCTGTTTGAATTGATTGAATAAATCCGCCCTCGATATGTTTTCTAAGGAGCATACAAAACATTGGGGGTTCACTTGGATTATCAATTGGTTGCTCTGTTAAATGAACTCTCGCATATGAAGGATGAATCGAGAATAGTAATTTATGATTTCCTCCTCCCGCACGAATATGAAGTACGACTTCAAGTGCGTTTGGCTGGTGAATTTTAGTAATACGTCCTGATTGAAGTTTTTGTAATTGTTTTGATAAAGCTAATGTAAATAATCCATCAAATGCCATGATAGATTCCTCGTTTCTATAATTTCTATATAATCAAACTCCATTATATAATTTTTTTCGCTAGGATGTGTAAGATTTTCCTTTCAACCGAAATGCTCGATTATTTTTCGCGGGTAATAAAGTATAAGTTATTGGAAATCCGCATTAGAAAAGACATCAACTCGTCTTATTTGAGTCGAGTTATGTTTTTTAAGTTGGAGTGAGTGTATTTCTACCATTTCATAAGTTATAATTTAAAATACATGTGTTATAATTGAAAATTATACAGAAAGGTGTGACAAGCCTTGGTTCGTAGTATGACTGGTTTTGGCAGAGGTGTCACAACAACCGATGATTTCCAGCTAACAGTAGAAATTCGTTCAGTCAATCATCGTTTTCTTGAAATCCATTCTAAATTTCCGAAAGAATGGCTTGAAATTGAGTTGCTAGCTAAAAAACAACTATCACAACTTGTAAGTCGTGGGAAATTAGACATTACTATTAATGTAAAAATGGAAGAACAATCTTCTTTCAATGTTCAAGTGAATTGGCCCGTTATTGAAGCCTACATAGGAGCTAAAGAACAACTAAGTAGCAGAATTGCCATGGAAGAAAATTGGTCCATGCAAGATATATTATCCTTAGAAAATGCAATACTGTATGAAAAAAGCGAAATCCCTATAGAACAGCTAAAATTGGCTACTCAAAGTGCTCTAAACGAGGCAGCAGAGCAATTAATTCAAATGCGAGAACTTGAGGGTAAACAATTAAAGACGTTTTTGTTACAATATAAGGATGAATTAATGGAACAACTAAAAATTATCCGGAAATTCTCACCACAGGCTGTAGAAAAGTATCGTGTGAAACTAATTGAACGAATGAAAGAAATTACGGTTTCTAAAGATTTGGATGATCGAATACTTGCAGAAGTTGCTTTGTTTGCTGAACGGATTGATATTTCTGAAGAATTGGATCGTCTTGAAAGTCATTTTTCACAATTAGTGGATACACTGAATGAGGATGTATCGATCGGGCGAAAGCTTGATTTTTTAATGCAAGAATGTTTGCGCGAAATTAATACAATAGGGTCAAAAAATCAGTCAATTGAATGTTCTGTCGCAGTTGTACAATCAAAAACTTTATTAGAAAAAATGCGAGAACAAGTACAAAATATTGAATAAGTGAAAGAATAGTAAATACTATAGGAAGGGAGACTGTAAAATATGAGAAAAGAACGTGGCTTATTAATTGTTCTATCTGGCCCTTCTGGTGTAGGTAAAGGCACGGTACGTAAAGAATTGTTTTCGCAGCCCGACACAAATTATGAATATTCCGTATCGATGACAACACGTAAACCTCGCGAAGGTGAGGTAGATGGCGTTGACTATTTCTTTAAATCTCGTGAGGAATTTGAGGCTTTAATTGAAACAGGTGGTTTACTCGAACATGCTGAATTCGTTGGAAACTATTACGGTACTCCAATTGAATATGTTAACGAAACATTAGATGCGGGCAGAGATGTCTTTTTGGAAATTGAAGTGCAAGGAGCTGCTCAAATTAGAGAAAAAGCACCAGATGCATTATTTATATTCCTTGCGCCACCTAGCTTTTCTGAATTACAAAACAGACTAATCAACCGCGGTACCGAAACAGAAGACATCATTCAAAAACGAATTGCTACTGCAAAAGAAGAATTAGAAATGATGAGTCTATACGATTATGTAGTAGAAAATGATGAAATACAAAAAGCTTGTGATAAAATTAACTCAATCATTGTTGCAGAACATTGTAAGAGAGAACGTGTTGAAAAACTATATTTGTCCATGTTGAGAGGAGAATAAATTTATGTTATACCCATCAGTCGATTCACTAAAAAATAAAATTGATTCAAAATATTCATTAGTAAGCTTAGCTTCAAAAAGAGCGCGTCAAATGCAAGAAGAAGGCAATGAAAAGTTAGGTACTTATGTATCCTATAAACCAGTTGGTAAAGCTTTAGAAGAAATCGCAGCTGGTACATTAATGAAAGAAAAACAAGATGAATCAACAATTTATCAAGACGAAATTTAACTGATACAATTTACTTAATAGACAGAAGTTAAAGCTCCCGGAGAAATTTCTTTGGGAGCTTATCATTTGAAAGGGTGAAAATTTATGAAAAATCGAAATGTTTTACTTTGTGTTTCGGGTGGAATTGCCGTATATAAAGCGGTAGCACTTGTAAGTAAGCTTACACAAGCAGGCTTTAACGTAAAAGTGATCATGACAGAATCAGCACAAAAATTTGTAACACCTCTTAGCTTTCAAGTGATGTCAAAAAATGATGTTTATTTTGATACGTTTGATGAAAAGGATTCAAGTAAAATCGCCCATATTGATTTAGCTGATTGGGCAGATTTAGTGATTGTAGCTCCAGCGACAGCGAATATCATCGGCAAATTTGCCAACGGAATTGCAGATGATATGGTAACAACTACATATTTTGCAACGACAAGCCCAGTTTGGATTGCTCCAGCTATGAATGTTCACATGTATGATCATCCTGCAATTAAACGCAATATTGCTCAATTATCAGAAGATGGTTGTTTATTTATCGAGCCTTCTGAAGGTTATTTAGCTTGTGGATATGTTGGAAAAGGACGTTTAGAGGAGCCTGAAAAAATTACTCAATTAGTCGTGGAACATTTTGAAAAAGAAGCGAACAAACAATGAATGGTAGTATCGCAGAAGTAATCGTGGATGTGGCAGCATATCCTGTTGATCGACCCTTTGATTATTTAATACCAGAGGAAATGAGAGACTTAATCGAGAGTGGTAGTCGCGTAAAGGTACCTTTTGGTCCAAGAAATGTATTAGGGTTTGTAGTGTCTATAAAAAATGAAACTGATTTTGCAATTGAAAAAATGAAGCCCATTGCCAAACTTCTTGATATAGAACCAGTACTGACAAGTGAAATGCTTACACTATCAAAATGGCTCAAGCATGACACAATTTGTTACGAAATTGATGTACTGCAGGCAATGTTACCTTCTGCATTAAGGGCGAAATACGAGAAATTTGCTGTTTTACAAGTAAATGTTGAACAACTATCATTTCTTCTACAGCCCTATTTCAAGCAGACAAAAAAGGTCAATTATAATGTGTTTGAAAAGGATCAATTGTTACACGAACTAAAAATTGCTATAAAACAAAAACAAATTGTAATAGAAAATGTTGTTAAACAAAAAGGAACAATAAAAGAAGTTCGTAAAGTAAAAATTATAGATTCAATAACTGAACTTCATACGATTTATGAAAGTATTTCTAATAGAGCAAAAAAGCAAAAAGAACTTGTCGAATGGATGATGGAGCATGTTGGTCAAATCTTCAATCCAAAAGATATATTAGAAAAATTAAACTGTTCTGATCCCGTACTACATTCAGTGATTGAACAAGGCGCAGCTGAATTTATACAAGAAGAAGTGTATCGTGAAGTTTTTACAAAAGACGTGAAGAAGACAGGGTTTCTTGATTTAACGGATGAGCAATCCATCGCCCTAGAGCAAATCATTCATGCAATGGAACAACAAGCTTCTGAAACGTTTTTATTGCATGGAATTACAGGTAGTGGTAAAACAGAAATCTATCTTCAAGCAATTGAACATTGTTTAAATGATGGTAAAGAAGCAATCGTTTTGGTGCCAGAGATCTCATTAACACCACAAATGACTGAACGATTTCGCTCGCGTTTTGGTGAACTAGTTGCCGTTATGCACAGTGGATTATCTGTCGGTGAAAAATACGATGAATGGCGAAAAATACACGAAGGTAAAGTAAAAGTCGTTGTTGGTGCTCGTTCTGCTGTATTTGCTCCCTTTGAAAATGTAGGAATTCTAATTATAGATGAAGAACATGAGTCAACTTATAAACAAGAGGATACACCTAGATATCATGCGCGGGATGTTGCGATTTGGCGTAGTAAGTTTCACCAATGTCCAGTCATTTTAGGAAGTGCCACGCCGTCATTAGAATCCTTTGCAAGAGCTAAGAAAAAAGTATACACGTTACTAACATTAAAAAACCGTGCTGTAAGTCATTCTCTATTACCGCAAGTGGAAATTGTTGATATGAGAGAAGAATTGAAAAATGGTAATCGTTCAATGTTTTCAGAAAAACTCGTTGATGCCATCCGTACTCGTTTAGATAGAAAAGAGCAAATGGTGTTATTTTTAAATCGTAGAGGATATTCCTCCTTCGTTATGTGCAGAGATTGTGGAACAGTTGTTCAATGTGAAAACTGCGATATATCTCTAACCTATCATCGTGCAAATGAAAAGCTTAAATGTCATTATTGTGGATTTGAACAACGAGTTCCAACCATTTGCCCAGAATGTCAGAGTGATCATATTCGCTATTTCGGTACAGGAACACAAAAGGTGGAAGAAGAAATTGCTAAACTTTTTCCTGAAGCTAGAGTGCTGCGCATGGACGTAGATACCACGAAAACAAAAGGATCTCACGAGCGTATTTTAGAGGAATTCGGAAAAGGACATGCAGATATTTTACTTGGGACCCAAATGATTGCTAAAGGATTAGATTTTCCAAATATTACTCTAGTTGGAGTACTAAGTGCAGATACATCCCTTCATTTACCAGATTTTCGTTCTGCAGAAAAAACGTTTCAGTTGTTAACGCAGGTAAGTGGGCGCGCTGGGAGACATACATTGCCAGGTGAAGTAGTTATCCAATCATATACACCAGAACATTATGCAATCGAACTTGCAAAAGATCAGCAATATGAACCATTCTATGAAAGAGAAATGTGGACGAGGCACCAAGCAGGTTATCCGCCTTACTATTATCTTGCCCTCATACAGGTTTCGCATGAGGATGTATTAATGGCAAGTGAATATGCAGGAAAAGCGGTTGACTATTTACGGTCTAATTTATCGTTTAATGTATCTATAATTGGTCCAACGGCGTCAAGTATTAGTCGTCTACAAAATAGATATCGATATCAATGTTTGATAAAATACAAGGTGGAACCAAACTTGATCGATACGTTTATCCAATTAATAAAAATATATAGATCTGATTGGATAAAAAAAGGAATTCAGCTGACAGTGGATTTAAATCCTTCATCGATTTAACTACATTCATAATTTTCTGCAAAGAACAGCGCAGCGAGACTCCAGGATTAAGCATCGTTTTCCTCTAAAGGAAATTGGATTTTAGAAAAGAGGTTTATAATATATGGCTATTAAAGAAGTGGTTAAACATCCAGCAGAAATATTAACAAAACCGTGTCAAGAAGTGACGGAAATAAACGAAGACATCATACAACTTTTAGATGATTTATATGACACAATGGTTGAATACGATGGGGTCGGCATAGCAGCACCACAA
Source organism: Ureibacillus manganicus DSM 26584 (assembly GCF_000772945.1). Classification (GTDB taxonomy): domain Bacteria; phylum Bacillota; class Bacilli; order Bacillales_A; family Planococcaceae; genus Ureibacillus; species Ureibacillus manganicus. The sequence continues at coordinate 101,281 of NZ_JPVN01000001.1, read as the reverse complement.
ATAAACGTCCCATTAAGAGTAGCGATTGTAGAGATGGGCGAAGATCGAGCAATTTTAGAAATGATTAATCCTACTGTCATTGAAGTTGAAGGTAAGGATGTTGATATAGAAGGTTGTTTAAGTTTCCCTGGTCTATTTGGTGAGGTTGAAAGACCCACTTATGTCAAATTTGAAGCGTGTGACCGAGAAGGTAGAGTGTACGAAGTAGAAGCAGTAGGGTTTGATGCTCGTGCTGTTTTACATGAAATTGACCATTTAGACGGTGTGTTGTTCGATTCAAAAATTAAGCGCATTATTACGGAAGAAGAATTAGAAGAAATGTATGGGGAGGAGGAGTAAAATGACAAAGGTTGTTTTTATGGGAACACCTCATTTTTCAGTACCGATTTTAACGATGTTGCATGACGAAGGTTATGAAATTTTAGCAGTCGTAACTCAACCTGATCGCCCTGTTGGCAGAAAGAAAGTACTAACTCCTCCGCCAGTAAAAGAGGAAGCTTTACGTCTTGGTTTGCCAGTCATTCAACCTGAAAAGCTTCGTAATTCAGAAGAGTTACAAGAAATTATTAATTTACAGCCAGATATCGTTGTAACTGCTGCTTTTGGTCAAATTTTACCTAAAGAATTACTCGATGCACCAACTCTAGGTTGCATTAATGTTCACGCTTCTTTATTACCAAAATATCGTGGTGGAGCACCAATACATCAAGCGATAGTAGATGGACAAACTAAAACTGGTATTACGATTATGTATATGGCAGAAAAACTAGATGCAGGCGATATTATATCTCAAAGTGAAGTTCCTATAGAAGAAACGGATCATACAGGTGGTCTATTTGAGAAATTGAGTATCGTAGGTCGTGACCTATTGAAAGAGACGTTACCTACAATAATTGCCGGTACAAATGCTCGAATACCGCAAATTGATGATGAAGCAACTTTTGCTCATAACATTTCACGTGAACAAGAGCGTATTAATTGGTCAAATGATGCACGCACAATTTATAACCAAGTGCGCGGGTTGCATCCTTGGCCAGTTGCGTATACAACTTTGAATGGAGAAAATGTGAAAGTTTGGTGGGCAACTGTTGGTGTAACAACTTCAGACTTAGAGCCTGGTACAGTTGTAAAAATTGACAAGGAGCAATTTGAAATTGTTACTGGTGATGGGAAAACCTTGACGATCCTTGATTTACAACCTGCAGGAAAAAAACGTATGACAGCAGAAGATTATTTACGTGGGACTGGTTCGAAATTACAGATTGGGGACCGATTTGAATGACATCAAAGAAGAAAGCGCCAATTTGGGATGGTAACGTACGAGATGCCGCTTTAACTATTCTTTTAGCAGTAGATAAAAATCAAGCATATAGTAATTTATTATTAAATCAAACCATAAAAAAATACAAAATTGATATAAAAGATCGTGCATTACTTACAGAAATAACGTACGGTACTTTGCAATATAAATATACTTTAGATTTTTATTTAGAACCTTTTATTCGTACAAAAATTGATTTGTGGGTTAGATGGCTTTTACGTCTTTCATTGTACCAAGTCGTTTATCTGTCTAGAATACCAGCACATGCTGCAGTGAATGAAGCGGTAGAAATTGCTAAAAAAAGAGGACATAAAGGGATCTCCTCAATGGTAAACGGTGTTTTACGTTCTATTCAAAGAGAAGGTTTACGTTCATTAGATGATATTCAAGACCCTACAAAAAGATTATCTATTGCAACAAGTCACCCTGAATGGTTAGTTGAAAGATTAATCGAATCTTATGGGATTGAAAAAACTACAGCGATGTTGGAAGAAAACAATGTACCTCCAACGTTAACTGTCAGAGTAAATTCGTTAAAATCCTCTGTTCCAGATGTATTAAACATGCTTGAAGAAGAGGGGATTCCGGCAAAAAAGAGTGATCTAATCCCTGAATGTATTCATATTATTAGCGGACAAGTTACACATACAGAATGCTTTAAAAAGGGTTTCATCACCATTCAAGATGAAAGCTCTATGATGCCTGCAAATGTTTTAAATCCTAAATCTGGTGATCGAGTATTGGATATGTGTGCAGCACCTGGTGGTAAGACAACACATATAGCAGAAAAAATGAATAATGAAGGATCGATTTTAGCAACAGATATCCATCCTCATAAGTTAGACTTAATCGAAGAAACAAGTAATCGTCTAGGAATTAATATAATACAAACCGCCCCCGTGGATGGTAGAAATGCAGCTGATTTTCTTCAAAAGGAATCATATGATGCAATACTTGTCGATGCACCTTGTTCTGGTTTAGGCGTTACACGAAGAAAACCAGACATTAAATATACAAAACGTGAAGAAGATTTCGAAAGTTTACACAACATACAATTGCAATTATTAGATAACGCTGTGAAAGTTTTAAAAACTGGCGGTCGTTTAGTTTACAGTACGTGTACTGTAGACCGATTAGAAAATGAAGGAACAGTTCATGAGTTTTTAGCGTCACATCCAGAAATGGAACTAGTGCCAATAGAAAACTTGCCAAATAATCTACTTCAAAAACAACAAGAAGGAATGCTACAAGTATTCCCACAAGACTTTGGCAGTGATGGATTTTTCGTTGCTGCATTCAAAAAAAAGGAGAATCCTAGTACTAATGGATGAAAATAAATTTAACGAACGAATTCAAGATTTAGTAGAAGAAGCAGAAGAAAAGCCGGCCCGTCGTGAGAAAAAAGACAAACCTGAACTAAAAGAATCCATCTACTCTTTACGTCTAGATGAATTGAAAGATTGGTTAGAAGAAAATGGGGAAAAAGCTTTCCGTGCAACACAAATTTATGAATGGTTATATGAAAAACGAGTAAAATCTTTTGAAGATATGTCCAATTTGTCAAAATCATTGAGAGATAAATTATCAGCTTCATTTGCATTAACTACTCTATCAACAATCATTAGCCAGGAATCTAAAGATGGCACGATTAAGTTTTTATTCCAATTACAAGATGGTTATTCCATTGAAACGGTATTAATGCGACACGAATATGGTAATTCCATTTGTGTAACTACCCAAGTTGGTTGCCGAATTGGTTGTACGTTCTGTGCGTCTACTTTAGGTGGTTTAAAACGTCACTTACTTGCTGGTGAAATTGTAGAACAAGTTGTAAAAGTTCAGCAAAAACTAGACGAAGTAGGAGAACGTGTTTCTCATATCGTAATTATGGGAATTGGTGAGCCATTTGATAACTATGATGCGATGATGAACTTCCTAAAAGTTATCAATCATGATAAAGGACTAAACATTGGTGCTAGGCACATTACCGTATCTACATCGGGGATTATTCCGAAAATTTATCAGTTTGCTGATGAACAATTACAAATTAACTTTGCATTGTCATTACATGCTCCAAACCAAGAACTACGTCAAAAGCTAATGCCTATTGCAAGAGCGTATAAATTAGACAAATTAATTGAATCAATTAAATATTACACAGAAAAGACTGGTAGACGTGTAAGTTTTGAATATGGTCTTTTCGGTGGAGAAAATGACTCTGTTGAACATGCAGAAGAATTGTCAAAACTAATTAAAGGAATTAAGTGCCATGTAAACTTAATTCCAGTAAACTATGTTCCAGAACGCAACTATGTACGTACACCACGCGAGAAAATCTTTGCTTTTGAAAAAACGCTTAAAAAGAATGGTATTAACGTAACGATTCGCCGTGAACAAGGATCAGATATTGATGCTGCTTGCGGTCAGTTAAGAGCGAAAGAGAGAGCTCAAGAGACGAGGTGACCTTTTTGAAGTTTACAGTTGAAAGTGATATTGGGTTAAAGCGAAAAGTCAATGAGGATCGGGCGGCGTTTGTTGAACGCCCCGATCACTTTAAACTTGCCATTTTAGCAGACGGTATGGGTGGTCACAATGCAGGTGATATTGCAAGTGAGATGGCCATTAAAGAGATGGAGTATTTGTTTAAAAACGCCATATCTAAAAACTTTGAAACGACTCATACGAAGAAAAGATGGATGTTTGAAGTTATAAAAAAAGTAAATGAAAGCATCTACAAGCATTCCTTAAAAAACGAAGCTTGCAGCGGAATGGGAACGACCTTAATTGCTGTATTAATAGACCATGAAAAATGTTTAATTAGTCATATTGGAGATTCTCGAGTCTATCATTTTACTCCTAAACAAGTTGAATTGATAACAAGAGATCATTCTTATGTCAATATTCTTGTTGAAAATGGCGAAATTAGCGAAGAAGAAGCAGAAAATCATCCACACAAAAATGTAGTACTAAAAGCATTAGGAACAGAGATGAAGATTGATCCTGATTTTTACGAATTATCAATGGAGGAGCAATCTTATTTATTAATTTGTTCTGATGGACTTAGCAACAAATTGTCAGTTGATGAAATGTCAGCAATTTTAACTTTAAATATGACAATTGAGGAAAAGGGTAAAAAATTAGTACAATTGGCAAATGATAGTGGTGGAGAAGATAATATATCGCTCGTTTTATTATCAACAAGTAAAGAGGAGGTGTGATGAATGCTTATAGGAAAAAGAATAAATGATCGATATAAAATACTACAGCTTGTTGGTGGCGGAGGAATGTCGAATGTCTATTTAGCCCATGATATGATCTTAAATCGTGATGTAGCGGTGAAAGTATTAAGATATGACACTACAAACGAAGAAGAATTCCATCGCAGATTTCAACGAGAAGCACTTTCAGCAACTAGCCTAATGCATCCTAATATTGTAAGTATTTATGATGTCGGAGAAGACGGAGATATGCACTATATAGTGATGGAATTTATTAAAGGCAAAACGTTGAAGCAATACATAAATGAGTTTTCGCCTTTATCACCTGCTCGTAGTGTTCACATTATGAGACAATTGACAAGTGCTATTGCCCACGCTCATGAAAATCAAATTATCCATCGAGATATTAAGCCACAAAATATACTTATAGACGAAGCTGGTAATTGTAAAATTACGGATTTTGGAATTTCTACGACTTTAAGTGCGACGAGTTATACGAAGACGAATTCTGTATTAGGTACAGTACATTATCTTTCACCTGAACAGGCAAGAGGTGGTACCGCTACTAAAAAATCAGACATTTATGCATTAGGGATTGTGTTATACGAATTATTAACTGGTGAGCTACCTTTTTCTGGCGAATCAGCGGTTTCAATTGCACTAAAGCATTTACAATCTGAAACACCTTCTATTAGGGCAGTAGATGCTTCAATCCCGCAAGCACTTGAAAATGTTGTACTAAAAGCAACTGCTAAAAACCCGGCACATAGATATAATTCCGTAGAAGAAATGGAAGAAGATCTAGAGACTGTTTTATCAGCAAGTCGATTACATGAGCAAAAATTTCTTCCGCCTGTTGATAATGATGCAACGAAAGCAATGCCAATTATAAAAGAGCCTTTACCAATTAGTGATATTGCAAACACAAAAGCAATGCGTCCAATTAACTCACAAAATGACAAGCAGCAACAACCACCTGCAGAAGAAAAGAAAAAATCTAATAAAGGCAAAATTTTTGCCATCGTTGCTGTTTCTCTAGTAATTTTAATTCTTTTAGCAATTTTCTTGTTAAACTTTTTAACACCAAAGAAAATAGAAATACCTGATGTTTCAAACAAGGAACTCATCGATGCAATTGCCCTACTAGAAGAAAAAGGTTTTAAAATAGGTGAACAAAGGGAAAAGCATGATGAAAATATTGAAGCAGGAAAAGTAATTGGAACTGACCCAGGAGCTGGATACAGCCGACAAGAAGGAACAGAAATTGATCTAATTATAAGTCTTGGTACTGAAACAGTTGAAATGGAAAACTATGTAGGACAACAAATGAGCCAAGTATCATCACTAATTGAAAAAATGGAATTTAAGAAAGTTCATCAAAAAGAGGAACATTCAGATAAACCAGCAGGTACGATCATTGCTCAAACGCCAGAAGCTGGTGAAGAAATTGTAACGAAAGATACAGAAGTTACATTTACTATAAGTTTAGGTAAAGAAAAAGTAACGGTTAGAGATTTAAAAGGCTACAATGAATCAAATTTAAAGGAATATGAAAGTATTTCCGGTTTTAGAATTGAAAAACAAGAAGAAGTTAATTCTGAAGATATTCCTGCAGGAAGTGTCGTATCCCAAGACCCACAATCAGGTACGCAATTGGAAAAAGGATCTACTATTAAGGTAGTAATCTCTAAAGGACCGCGAGAAAAGGCTGTTAAGATTTACAGATTGAATTTAGAAATTCCTTATGATCCTGTTGAATATGGAGAAGAACAGCAAGTACGAATCTTTATAGAGGATAAAAATCGCAAAATGATCGAGCCTGAAACAATAACAATAACTGAGGATTATGTATATTCAACTATTATAGAAATTGAGGAAGGTCAAACAGCGGCTTATCGAATAGAAGTAGATTCAAAAGTAGTTGCAGAAGAAACTATACATTTTGACGAATTAGATTAATAAGGAGGAATTAGATGGCTCAGGGCCAAATTCGCAAAGCACTAAGCGGTTATTATTATGTCTTTCATGATGGTGAATTAGTTCAATGTAGAGGTAGGGGCGTCTTCCGTAATCGTGGAGAAGCTCCTTTAGTAGGAGATATCGTAGATTTTACAAAAGAAGGGGATTCTGATGGGTATATTATGAAAATATACCCTCGGAATAATGAACTCGTTAGACCGCCAATCGCCAATGTAGACCAAGCCCTCTTAGTTTTTTCCGTGAAAGAACCTGATTTTAGTACATTGTTGTTAGATCGATTTTTAGTTGTATTAGAATCTTTTAGAGTTAAGCCGATTATTTGTTTAACGAAAATGGATTTACTATCTGATACGGAACTGGATGATTTAAAACAATATATTGAGGATTATCAGAAAATTGGCTATATGGTTATTGACACCTATAAAGATGATGAAACACTTGTCGAGATTCTACAACCCATTCTAGAGGGAAAAACGAGTGTACTTGCAGGGCAATCAGGTGTCGGAAAATCGACTTTATTAAATACATTGATCCCTGAGTTGAATTTAAAGACAAGTGGTATTTCGCATAGTTTAGGCAGAGGTAAGCATACAACACGACATGTCGAGCTAATTGATATTGGAAATGGATTATTAGCAGATACACCAGGATTTAGCTCATTTGATTTTGATACAATCGAAAAAGAGGATTTAACCCATTGTTTCCCTGAAATAGCTACACTAAGTGAGTCATGTAAGTTTAGAGGCTGCCTACACTTGAGAGAGCCGAAATGTGCGGTAAAAGGCGCATTAGATAATGGAGAACTTCCAGAATATCGTTACGAACATTATTTAGAGTTTTTACAAGAAATAACGGATCGAAAGCCGAGGTATTAATGATGATTAAAATTGCACCATCGATTTTATCAGCTAATTTTGCAAAATTAGGTGAAGAAGTAAAGGAAGTAGAACAAGCAGGTGCTTCTGTCATCCATATTGATGTTATGGATGGCCATTTTGTTCCAAACATAACTATGGGGCCAATTGTAGTAGAAGCACTAAGACCAATAACGAATTTACCACTTGATGTACATTTAATGATTGAAAATCCTGATGATTATATTGAACAGTTTGCAAAAGCTGGAGCAGACTGGATTTCTGTACACGTTGAAACTTGCAGACATCTTCATCGTACGATTCAACTTATTCGATCTTTTGGTGTAAGACCGGGTGTTGTATTGAATCCGCACACACCAATTGATTCGATTCAGCATATTTTAGAAGACATTGATTTTGTTCTGTTTATGACGGTGAACCCTGGATTTGGTGGGCAAAAATTTATCTCATCTGTTGTACCGAAAATAGAAAGTCTATCAAAAATTATTAAAGAACGTGGTTTAACAATAGATATTGAAATTGATGGTGGAATAAATGCAGAAACAATTATTCCATGCGCAAAAGCAGGAGCTAGCATTTTCGTAGCAGGTTCAGCTATTTACAATAAAGAAAATCGCGCAGAAGCGCTTAAAGAAATTCTAGATGCTGGTGAGGCGGCACTAGTAAAATGACTACCGTAATTATTTGTTCAGGGGGGCCAAAACAAGATCTACCACCCCTTGAAAAATATCATCGTTCGAATGATGTAATTTATATAGGTGCAGATAAAGGGTCAATTTATCTACTAGAGCAAGGAATCATCCCAGATGAAATTGTAGGAGATTTTGACTCATTGTCAAATGAAGAATGGCTGAAGGTCACTAATTTAGTTAACAAAATAGAGAGAGTGCAAGCTGAAAAAGATGATACAGATACAGATTTGGCACTAGAAAAGGCACTACTTTATAAACCAACTGAAATCATTCTTACAGGGGTAACTGGTGGGCGTTTAGACCATTTTGAATCTGCATTACGATCCATGTACCGAGTGCAATCGAAAAATTTACATATTCGTATGAAAATATTAAATGATAAAAACGAAATCCAGTTTTTATTCCCAGGCAAATATCCACTACATCCAGATGATAGGTTTCAATATCTCTCTTTTTTTGCTTATGAACAAAATGTGAAAGATGTTACATTACGCGGAGTAAAATATGAAACAACAAATGAATTAATTGAATTAGGCACCTCAAGATTTACAAGTAATGAACTCAATTCAATAGAAGGTTATATCTCCTTTTCTTCAGGCATATGTTTAGTGATAAGAAGTAGTGATTAAGGAGGAGGGCAGACATTGCGAGTTTACACTTTCCAATTACCGAAATTTGTTAGTTCATTTACACGTGCGTGTATTAATTTGTTTAGAGGTGGCAAAAAGAAAGACAAGAAATAATGAATAATGCACTTATATCCTAAAGTAAATGTACTATTCTTATTTATTTCAAGACAGAGTTGTGAGCATATCACAGCTCTTTTTTTTATTAAATTGAGTAAGCTTTAAAACTAAAATTTTTAAAAATAAAAAACCATCGAAACAGTTAAGTTCGATGGTTTCAAGCGGTATATTAAACACGTTCAACTTTACCTGATTTTAACGCACGAGCAGAAACCCAAACGCGTTTAGGTTTGCCGTTTACTAAGATACGAACTTTTTGTAAGTTAGCGCCCCAAGTACGTTTGTTAGCGTTCATAGCGTGAGAACGGTTGTTACCTGTACGAGTTTTACGACCAGTAATAACACATTGTTTTGGCATCTATAATTCCCTCCTTACAGATGAATCTGAAAGATCTTTTCTTCAGTTCTTGATTTCACATACCATAATAATTTAACATAGGTCTGGGTTCGATGCAACCAATTTTACATGTACTTTCAAGAAAAAATCCTTTACAGTGTTTTCTAAAAAATATTCATAATATACTATTAATAGATAAAATGTGTTAAATACATTATAATTTTCACAAATAACTTTAACAAACAAGACAAACTATATACAATAAACAACGTTTTCTTTTATAATGGTTTTTTGTGTAGTACAATTAATGATAGCCAAAAAGAGGCAAAGGAGGCAAACGTATGTCATTAGAGATTAATAACGATTTCGGCCAAATTGATATTTCAAATGATGTCATCGCTCAAATTGCAGGTGGTGCTGCAATTGAATGTTATGGTGTTGTTGGAATGGCTTCAAAACATCAAATTCGTGATGGGTTAACAGATATATTACGCAAAGAGAACTTTACAAAAGGAGTAGTCATACGCCAAACAGGGGATGACCTCCATATTGATATGTATATAATTGTAAGCTATGGAACGAAAATCTCAGAGGTAGCCTACCAAGTCCAATCAAAAGTAAAATACACAGTGAACAAAACTTTAGGAATGAGTGTTAAATCAGTCAATATATTTGTTCATGGTGTTAAAGTTTTATCTGTGTAAGAGGAGGATTTATTATCAATGAAGTCACTAGACGGCATAAAATTTGCAGAAATGGTACAGATGGGTGCTCATCACTTGTCGCAAAATGCCAATTTTGTTGATTCATTAAATGTATTCCCAGTACCAGATGGAGATACGGGAACAAACATGAATTTATCTATGACATCTGGAGCTAAGGAAACGAATACTAACGCTCAAGATCATATAGGCAAAACAGCCCAGAGTTTATCAAAAGGATTACTTATGGGTGCTAGAGGGAACTCAGGAGTTATTTTATCTCAGCTTTTTAGAGGTTTTGGCAAACATATTGAAAAAGACAGTGAAGTAGACGCGTTTAAATTTGCGGGAGCATTCCAAGCTGGCGTTGATACTGCTTATAAAGCAGTTATGAAGCCTGTAGAAGGAACAATTTTAACTGTTGCTCGTGAAGCGGCGGCAAAAGCGGTTGAAGTGGCGAAAAGTGAAACAGACATCATTAAAGTGATGGAGACTTTGGTTGAAGAAGGGAAAAAATCTTTAGATCGTACTCCAGACTTACTTCCTGTGTTAAAAGAAGTTGGTGTGGTAGATAGCGGTGGACAAGGTTTACTGTTTATTTATGAAGGTTTCCTTGCATCTTTAAAAGGTGAAGCGCTTCCAGAGAGAAATAATACTTCAATCGATGATCTAATCAGTGCTGAACATCACCGTGTTCAAGATTTTATGAACACTGAAGATATAGAATTTGGTTATTGTACAGAAATTATGGTGCGCTTAGAAGAAGGTAAAGAGCCTTTTGATGAAGCGAAGTTCCGCCAAGAATTAGATGTTATGGGTGATTCCTTACTAGTTGTATCTGACGATGAAATCGCGAAAGTACATATCCACTCTGAAACACCAGGAGCTGTACTGAGTGCAGGGCAAAAATATGGAAGCCTTATTAAAATTAAAATCGATAATATGAGAGAGCAACATTCAGCAATCGTTAATGATGATCAACCAAGTGTTGCAAAAGCACCTGCTAAAAAAGAAAAGCATCCATATGCAGTTGTAACAATTGCAATGGGAGAGGGAATCTCAACTCTTTTACGCAGTATTGGTGCTTCATATGTCATTGAAGGCGGCCAAACGATGAATCCTTCAACTGAAGATATCGTCAAAGCGGTAAACGAAATAGAAGCTGAACGTGTCATAATTTTACCTAACAACAAAAATATTATTATGGCTGCTGAGCAAGCTGTAGAATTACTAGATATAGAAGCAGCAGTAGTCCCAACAAAAACAATACCTCAAGGGATGGCTGCGATTTTAGCTTATAATCCTGAAGCGTCTGTACAAGACAATAAAGCTGGTATGACAAGAGCATTAGCAAATGTGAAAACTGGCCAAGTGACTTACGCAGTCCGCGATACTTCAATTGACGGTGTTGAAATTAGAAAAGACGATTACATGTCTCTAGCTGAAGGTAAAATTGTCTTATCTACACCAAATATGATGGATGCAGCTCAAAAAGTAATCTCTGATTTAGTCGATGAAGACACAGAAATCATTACGATTATTTATGGGATAGATGCTACAGACGAACAAGCAAATGAAGTAGCAGAATTTGTCGAAGAAACTTATCCAGATGTGGAAGTAGAAATTGTTGAAGGTAAACAAGCATTGTATCCATTCATTTTCTCTATTGAATAAGAGGAATATTACGGTCTCAACTAATACATTCAAATATGAAACTATACAAAATTTATTATTTTTAATTAGGCTGGGACAAAAGGTAACTTTCAACAAAAAGTCAGTCTTCGCTATAATAAAAAACTGATAACACTATATTAGAAAGTCGTTCGTTGGAGAGGCATGCGAAGACTCCTGCAGGACGTAGAAGCAGTCATGAGACCCCGGAGAGCTTTAGCTCCCGGAGGCTCATGGCTTCCCTGCGGAAAGCGAAGCATGCATCGGAAACGAACGTCGCTATATCAAAAAGGTACAATCCAATGTGAATGGGTTGTACCTTTTCACTTATGTCCCAGCATGTTTTCAGTTAGCAGTTTTTCCAAATTTATTCCCTTTGGAAGCGATTATTGTTCGTGATACAATAAGGATAAAATCATTTGAGGATGTAACACAAAGGATAAGGGGGAGAAGGATGAAGTTTACTTCAGTTTTTGACATCATAGGACCTGTCATGATTGGACCGTCATCATCACATACGGCCGGTGCCGCTAGAATTGGAAGAGTGGCTCGCGATTTATTTGGACGTCAGCCAAAGTGGGCAAAAATCTATCTTTATGGTTCTTTTGCCGAAACTTATAGAGGGCATGGTACGGATGTTGCCATAGTTGGTGGATTATTAGATTTTGATACGTATGATGAACGCATTAAAACATCCTTTCAACTTGCTAAAGAAGCAAATCTTGAATTTGAATTTATCACTGAAACTGCCAATAAAGAACATCCAAATACAGCCCGTATTTTATTAGGAGATGAAGCTGGTGAAATGTCTGTTGAAGGGATTTCAATTGGTGGAGGTAAAATAGAAGTAAGTGAAGTAAATGGCTTTAAGCTGAAATTAACTGGTGGTATGCCTGCAATTTTAGTTGTCCACGACGACCGAGCTGGCTGTATAGCAAACGTGGCAAATGCACTAGCGATGCATCATGTAAACATCGGTCATATGGAAGTTTCTCGTATTGAAAGAGGGCAAACTGCGTTAATGGTTATTGAAGTCGATCAAAATATTGACGAAAAAATATTACATCAAATCTCGTTGATTCCACATATAACTAAAGTTTCAAAGATTAATAATTAAAGGAGTGAGCAATATGGACGTGTTATTTCGTAATGTAAAGGAATTAGTTGAACTTGCTGAAAGTAGGAATGTGCTCATCTCGGAAATTATGATTGAACAGGAAATGAATATCACTGGCAGATCTAGAGAAGACATCATCGCTCAAATGGACAATAACCTAACTGTCATGGAACAAGCGGTTGAACGTGGTTTGAATGGTGTCCAATCTGTTACAGGTTTAACAGGTGGAGACGCTGTATTATTACAAAATTATATTGCTAAAGGAAACTCCTTATCTGGAGAGTTATTATTAGACGCTGTAAGTAAAGCTGTAGCTACAAACGAAGTGAACGCTGCGATGGGTACAATTTGCGCAACGCCAACTGCTGGTTCTGCAGGTGTAGTACCTGGTACGTTATTTGCAGTAAAAAATAAATTAAACCCAACTAGGGAACAGATGATTAATTATTTATTTACAACAGGAGCTTTTGGATTTGTCGTTGCAAATAATGCCATGATTTCTGGTGCTGCGGGGGGCTGTCAAGCAGAGGTAGGTTCTGCAAGTGCAATGGCTGCTGCTGCAATTGTTGAAATGGCAGGCGGTACACCATCACAATCAGCAGAAGCATTTGCCATTACATTAAAGAATATGTTAGGCCTTGTATGTGACCCAGTAGCTGGACTGGTAGAAGTTCCTTGTGTAAAACGTAACGCGATGGGGGCATCTAATTCGTTAGTTGCTGCTGATATGGCTCTAGCTGGTGTAACAAGTCGAATACCTTGTGATGAAGTGATTGGAGCAATGTTTAGAATTGGTCAAGCGATGAGTCCAAATCTTAAAGAAACAGCGCGTGGCGGTTTAGCTGCTACTCCTACAGGGAAAGCAATTGCTGCAAGAATCTTTGGAGGAACTGCTTAAGTTGAGTAGTAAAGTGTTAGAACCCATCACTCAGTTAAAAGGGGTAGGAAATGAAACTGCTACTGTATTAGCTGAGATGGGGATTTATACAATTAACGATTTACTCTGGACTTTCCCCTATCGTCACGAAGATTTTCGTTTAAAAGACTTAACAGAAACACCACACAATGAAAAAGTTACAGTAGAAGCCACAATTGAAAGTGAGCCAATTGTTCAATTTCTCGGTAAAAATAGATCAAGAATTACTGTAAAATCCTTAGTAGGTAGACATCTAATCAAACTAGTCTTCTTCAATCAAAATTATTTAAAAACAAAACTTTCTCCAGGAACAACTGTTACTGTGTCTGGTAAATGGGATCGCGGAAGACAGGTAATCAATGTTTCGACGATTAAATTTGGACCAAAAACAGATAATGCTGATTTTGAACCGGTTTACAGTTTAAAAGGGAATTTTCATCAAAATAGATTTCGTAAGTTAATGCGACAAGCTATTGATTGTTCTGAAGGGGAAGTTGAAGAAACACTTCCCTCTCATCTTCTTGAAAAATATAAATTAATAACAGTACTTGAAGCATTAGAAGGTGTGCACTTTCCAGTAGACGCAGATCATTCAAAACAAGCACGTAGACGTTTTGTATATGAAGAATTATTACACTTTCAATTACGTATTCAAGCACTACGAAAAGTTCATAAAGAAAACGAACTTGGGATTGCTATTAACTATGACTTGAAAAAATTGAGGGAATTCATCGCAACAATTCCTTTTGATTTAACGTCTGCACAAAAACGTGTTGTAAATGAAATATGTAAAGATTTAAAAGAACCGACTCGAATGAACCGACTATTACAAGGTGACGTTGGATCGGGAAAAACTGTTGTTGCTGCCATAGGTTTGTTTGCTGCAGTGACTGCTGGGTTCCAAGGGGCATTAATGGCACCAACAGAAATATTAGCCGAGCAACATGCAACTTCACTTAGTAAAATGTTAGAACCGATGGGGGTACGTTTAGCACTACTTTCCGGTTCTACAAAAACAAAAGCTAGAAGAATGTTATTAGAACAATTACATAATGGCGAAATTGACATCTTAATTGGTACGCATGCTTTAATACAACCAGATGTTATTTTCAAAAACTTGGGATTTGTAATAACTGACGAACAACATCGATTTGGTGTAGAACAGCGTAGAGTGTTACGGGATAAGGGAGCGAACCCAGATGTACTATTTATGACAGCTACACCAATCCCGAGAACCCTTGCTATTACAGCGTTTGGTGAAATGGATGTTTCAATTATCGATGAATTACCAGCAGGTAGAAAACAAATAGAAACCCATTGGCTGAAAAAAGAGCAAATGCATTCCGCAATCTCTAAAATGGAATTAGAGCTTCGTCAAGGAAGACAAGCATACGTTATTTGTCCTCTCATTGAAGAATCAGAAAAAATTGATGCTCAAAACGCTGAAGAAGTGTTTGCTCAACTTTCAACTGTTTTTAAAGGGAAATTTAAAGTGGATCTAATGCATGGTCGCCTTCATTCGGATGAAAAAGACCGAGTGATGAGAGAATTCACAGAAGGCAAAATTGATGTATTAGTATCCACAACGGTTGTTGAGGTTGGGGTAAATGTTCCAAACGCATCGTTTATGGTCATTTATGATGCGGATCGTTTTGGATTGGCTCAGCTTCATCAATTACGTGGTCGAGTGGGTCGTGGACAATTCCAATCCTACTGTGTATTACTTGCAGATCCAAAAACAGACGAAGGTACCGAACGAATGATGTCAATGACTGAAATTAATGACGGTTTCCAACTAGCTGAAAAGGATCTCGAGTTAAGAGGACCTGGAGACTTCTTTGGAAAAAAACAAAGCGGGCTTCCGGATTTTAAAATGGCTGATTTAGTTCATGATTATCGAACATTAGAAGTGGCTAGACAAGATGCGGCGGTAATTATCTATGATGATGCGTTATGGACAGATGATGAATATAAGCATTTACGCGAAATGCTAGAGGAGTCTGGAGTTTTGAACGGAGAAAGAATAGATTAATACTTTTGAATTTTATGACAATATATACGACTTACTTTTGAACGCAACAATATGTGAAATATTGTTGCGTTCTTATTTTTCGAAATGTATACTGGTGTTAGTACCAAGTGCTAATACATATAATAAGGTGATGGCGAAAATTGAAACGTCGAACAAAAAAAGAACGTCAGCAACACTTATTACAAACAATCGAAGAGAATCCATTTATTACGGATGAACAACTGGCAACGCAATTTAATGTGAGTGTCCAAACAATCCGTTTAGATCGAATGGAATTATCCATACCCGAATTAA
This sequence comes from Ureibacillus manganicus DSM 26584, assembly GCF_000772945.1. Classification (GTDB taxonomy): domain Bacteria; phylum Bacillota; class Bacilli; order Bacillales_A; family Planococcaceae; genus Ureibacillus; species Ureibacillus manganicus. The sequence goes on along the minus strand of NZ_JPVN01000001.1, from coordinate 85,381 downwards.
GAGAACGCATTAAAGATGTAGCAGCCAAGAATCTAGAAAATGAAGTAAAATCATTACCTTTGGACGAAGTAATAGGTGAAATCGTTGATATTGAATTAGATACTAGAGCTATTTCAATTTTTGATGTAAGAGAAGAACATGTGTTTCAGAGAAATGGCATAGCACGCGGACATCATTTGTTTGCACAGGCGAATTCGTTAGCTGTGGCTGTTATTAATGATGAGTTAGCGTTAACAGTTAGAGCAAATGTATTGTTTGCAAAACCTGTTAAAGCTGGTGACCGTGTTATTACAAAAGCGACCGTAAGTGGACAAAATATAGAAAAAAATCGGACGTACATTGAAGTAACATCTACTGTAAATAATAGTGTTGTATTTAAAGGTGAATTCGAAATGTATCGAACGAAAGGTAAAGGTGAAAGCGATGAAACTAGCTATTGATGGAATGGGCGGCGATCATGCACCGCGTTCGGTCGTTGAAGGCGTTTTACTTGCATTAGAGGAATTTCCTAATTTAGAAGTAAAGCTTTATGGACATAAAGATAAATTGGCTCAATTTCTAACTTCACATAATCGTATAGAAGTTGTCCATTGTGAAGAAGTGATTGAAGGTGAAGATGATCCTGCACGCAGTATTCGCCGCAAAAAGGATTCTTCCATGACTAGAATGCTAGAAGCCGTTTCAGAAGGCACTGCGGATGCATGTTTATCTGCAGGTAATACAGGTGCTTTAATGGCTGGAGGTCTTTTAAAAGTAGGAAGAATTGAAGGTGTAGCTCGTCCAGCTCTTGCAACAACATTACCCACAATTGATGGACAAGGCTTTTTAATGTTGGATTTAGGGGCTAATGCCGACGCTAAACCAGAACATTTACTGCAATACGCACTTATGGGCAATATATACGCCAAAAAGGTACGAGGTATTGAAAAACCGCGTATAGGTTTATTAAATATTGGATCTGAAGAAAAAAAAGGAAATGACCTAACAAAAAGCGTATTTAGTTTACTACAAGAATCAGATCTTAATTTCGTTGGTAACGTTGAAGCACGTGATTTACTAGACAATGTTGCTGATGTAGTTGTAACGGATGGATTTACAGGCAACATGGTTCTTAAGTCTATCGAAGGAACAGCAAGTGCAATGATGGCAATGTTAAAAGAAGCATTTATGGCTTCTGGGAAAACAAAAATCGGTGCATTATTAATGAAAAGTGAACTGAAAAAATTAAAAGGTAAACTAGATTATTCTGAGCATGGTGGTGCGGCGTTATTTGGGCTGGGTGCACCAGTTATTAAAGCACACGGTTCATCTAATGCTAGAGCAATTTATAGTGCAATTCGCCAAGCGACTATTATGGCTGAACATAATGTAACAGCTGTAATCAAAACAACTATAGCAGAAAGTAATTCTTTACAAGGGGAAAAGAAAGAGGAGAATTAATATGTCTAAAATTGCATTTATCTTTCCAGGTCAAGGTTCTCAAAAAGTTGGAATGGGCCTAGAGTTTGTTACTAACTATGCAGATAGTAAAGAATTCTATGAAAAAGCAGATCGTGCATTAGATTTTGAACTTTCAAAGCTAATGCTTGAAGGCCCTCAAGAAGAATTAACATTAACATATAACGCACAACCAGCACTTCTTACTACAGGTGTTATGATTGCTGCAAAATTAATGGAAGCTGGAATTCAACCGGATTATACTGCTGGTCACTCATTAGGAGAATATAGCGCGTTTGTAACTTCTGGTGCACTGTCCTTTGAAGAAGCTGTTCAAATCGTTCATAAACGAGGTTTATTTATGAATGAAGCAGTACCAGCAGGCCTTGGAGCTATGGCTGCAATCTTAGGTTTAGATGAGGAACCTTTAAAAGAAGTTTGTGACCAAGTTTCGGCTGAGGGGGAAGTAGTTCAACTTGCAAATATAAACTGTCCTGGCCAAATTGTTATTTCAGGTACAAAATTAGGTGTTGAAAAAGCATCTGCACTAGCAAAAGAAGCTGGTGCAAAACGAGCAATTCCTTTAGTTGTAAGTGGACCATTCCACTCAGAACTAATGAGAGCTGCAGCGGATCAATTAGAAAATGAAATTGAAAAGATTACTATTAATGAGCCGCAAATACCTATCATCAGTAATGTAGGCGCAGAAACTTTACATGAAGTCGCTGATATTAAAAAAGAAATGATTGAACAAGTTTATAGCCCTGTTTTATGGGAACAAGATGTTCGTAAATTGTTAGAGTTAGGTGTTACAACTTTCATAGAATGTGGACCTGGTAAAGTACTTTCAGGATTAGTGAAAAAAGTAGACAAATCAGTGAACACTTATTGTGTTTATGACGAAGCTACTTACATTGAAGTCATACAAGCTTTAAGGGGTGAATAAAATGGGAAAATTAGATGGTAAGGTTGCTGTTGTAACAGGAGCTTCGCGCGGAATTGGACGAGCAATTGCCCTTTCACTAGCAAAAGAAGGTGCGAAAGTTGTAGTTAACTACAGTGGGAGTGAACAAAAAGCACAACAAGTAGTTGATGAAATAAATAGCATGGGAACACAAGCGATTGCTATCCAAGCGAATATATCAGAAGTAGAATCAGTAACAAATTTAATGGATTCAGCAATTAAACAATTTGGTTCGATTGATATTCTTGTAAATAACGCAGGAATTACAAGAGATAATTTAATCATGCGTATGAAAGAAGACGAATGGGATGACGTGATTAATACAAATTTAAAAGGTGTCTTCCTTTGTACAAAAGCAGTTACACGTCAAATGATGAAACAACGTGCTGGTCGCATTATTAACATTTCCTCCATTGTTGGTGTAATGGGGAATGCTGGGCAAGCAAACTATGTTGCAGCAAAAGCTGGTGTAATTGGGTTAACTAAAACTACAGCTCGCGAACTAGCTTCACGAAATATTTTAGTGAATGCTATTGCGCCTGGTTTTATAACAACTGAAATGACAGATGCCTTACCGGAGGAAATGAAAAATGCAATGCTTTCTCAAATTCCTCTAGCAAAACTTGGGCAACCTGAAGATATTGCAAAAGCGGTTGTATTCTTAGCTTCAGACGATGCAAGCTATATGACTGGACAAACATTGCATATTGATGGCGGAATGTACATGTAATTGAAAATGTTTGTATTTTAGATAGATATTTGAGAATTTCTATAATATTTTCATAAAAATCTATTGAATGAAGTTTAACATCATGTATACTATTTGAGGGGAGGTGACTGACTTGACTACAGTATTAGAACGTGTTACTAAAGTAGTCGTTGACCGTTTAGGCGTTGACGAAACTGAAGTGAAATTAGAAGCTTCTTTCCGTGAAGATTTAGGTGCTGATTCACTTGATGTTGTTGAATTAGTAATGGAACTTGAAGATGAATTTGATATGGAAATTTCAGATGAAGATGCTGAAAAAATCGCAACTGTTGGCGATGCTATCAAATATATTGAAGGTAAAGTAAATTAACGGACCTGAGGCACGATTCACTATTGTGATTAATCGTGCCTCTTTTCAATCTTTTCAAGTTAACAAAATAATGGTATAAAAAGTAGTTGTGATAGACAATTATCACAACTACTTTGACCGTTCATAGGGTACAATGTAAATAATCTTCATTCAAATTATTATTGTACTGACATTTGTGGAGGGTATATTAATAATCTTTTTCTATTAGTGGTAGAATGAAGGAAAGACTTTGCGGATGTAACAGATTTTTAAAACTAACTTTAAACTCGAGCTCGCTCGAAAAAATCTGGCTACAAATTCGCCAATATGAATTGATAAAGAAATTATGTTAGGAAGGCAGAAGAGCTCATGACAATAAGAAAAAAGGACAACAACAAAGAACTGGGGTATTGCCTGAAAAAGTACAAGCTCAATTTGAAATATTGGAGCAAGAACTAAATGTTTCTTTTACAAACAAAAGCTTACTTTACCAAGCATTTACCCATTCATCTTATGTGAATGAGCATCGACGAAAATTATACACAGACAATGAACGATTAGAATTTTTAGGTGATGCAGTACTTGAATTATCCGTTTCAAAGTATTTATTTGAACGTTATCCACATATGAGTGAGGGCGAACTTACAAAACTTCGAGCTTCAATTGTATGTGAACCATCACTAGTCATCTTTGCCAATGAGTTAAACTTCGGTAAATTTGTTTTACTTGGTAAAGGAGAAGAATTAACAGGTGGTAGAGAACGTCCAGCATTACTTGCAGACTGTTTTGAATCGTTTATTGGTGCTATGTATTTAGATCAAGGATTAGATGCTGTTGTAGCATTCTTGCAACGTGTTGTCTATCCAAAAGTTGAAGTCGGTGCTTTTTCTCATGTGATGGATTTTAAAAGTCAGTTACAAGAATTAGTGCAACAATCCAATAATGGCATACTACATTACGAAATTATTGATGAAAAGGGTCCGGCGCATAACCGTATATTCGTTTCAAGAGTATTATTAAACGATCAGGAGCTTGGTATTGGCCGTGGGAAATCGAAGAAAGAGGCTGAACAACAAGCTGCTCAAAATGCGATGGTAGCGTTAAATCAGTCATTGCATAAGGAGGATTAAGATGTACCTTAAACGACTTGAAGTGGTTGGCTTTAAATCGTTTGCAGATCGTATTGGGATAGATTTTGTCCCTGGTGTTACAGCTGTTGTTGGTCCGAATGGTAGTGGGAAAAGTAATGTTACAGATGCAATTCGATGGGTTTTAGGAGAACAGTCCGCAAAATCACTACGTGGTTCGAAAATGGAAGATGTCATTTTTGCAGGTAGTGCTTCAAGAAAACCATTAAACTTTGCAGAGGTAACTTTAGTACTAAACAATGAAGATGAACAAGTAGCGAGTGACTATACAGAAATAAGTGTGACAAGACGTGTCTATCGATCAGGTGATAGTGACTATCTATTAAACAATCAGCAATGTCGTCTTAAAGACATTACTGATTTATTTATGGATTCTGGTTTAGGAAAAGAAGCATTTTCTATAATTTCTCAAGGTAGAGTCGATGAAATTTTGAATTCTAAACCAGACGATCGAAGAACAATCTTTGAAGAAGCTGCTGGCGTTTTAAAATACAAACTTCGTAAGAAAAAAGCAGAAAATAAGCTAGAAGAAACAGATGAAAATTTAAACCGTGTATTAGATATACTACATGAATTAGATAGTCGACTCGAACCTTTGCAAATGCAGGCATCGGCTGCAAAAGATTATGTTCAGATGACAGAGGAACTTAAAGAGTCGGATATTGCCTTGATGGTACATGACTTAACAAACTACCTTCAAGATTTAGGTAAGGTTAAGGCTGACTACGAAGGTTTGGAAGTTGAAGAACAAAAATACTTAAAACAAATTGAAGAAGTCGAATTATCAACAAATGAAATACGTGAAAAATTAAGAACTATTGATCAAACTTTAGATTTATCACAAGAACAGCTAGTTGAAGCAAGTACGGAAGTAGAACGATGGGACGGTCGCAGAGCGTTATTACAAGAAAAACATATGAATGCTCAAAAGCAACTTCAACAATTACAACTAACTCTCAATCAATTAGTTGAAGAAGAAACAGAATTAGAAAAAAATGAGTCAGATAATAAATTGCAATTTGAACATAAACAAAAAATCGTATTGGAATTAAAATCTGACATTAAAAAAATCGAGCAATCTCTAAATACTTCTGTCGTTGAAATTGAGGAACAAATTGAAAAATCGAAGGATAAATATATCGATTTATTAAACGAAGAAGCAACCATTAAAAATGAACTGAAACATATCGAGCAACAATTAACCCAACAAGAAGCAACAGCAGAACGTATGTCTGACGCTTCCGTTGAAATGGTGAAAAGACTACAAACAGTTCAACAACAAAAGCAAGAACTTTTACAAAAGTATCACGCTATTGAAAAACAACTTAACGATAACGTACAAGAAATTGATTTACTACAAAATCAATTAAAAAAATCTTCTGCCTCATTTGAAGAAAAACAAAGAATGCTCTATCAAGCTTATCAGCACCAACAACAGTTAAAGGCTCGTAAAGATACTTTAGCGGAATTAGAATCAGATTTCTCTGGTTTCTTCCAAGGTGTAAAAGATGTTTTATTAGCTCGCGACCGTGGTGAATTAACAGGAATCGAAGGTGCAGTTGCTGAGCTTATTAAAGTAGATAGTGAATACTCAAAAGCAATTGAAACTGCATTAGGTGGAGCATCTCAGCACATCGTTACAAAAAATGAGCAAGATGCACAAAAAGCAATTGGTTGGTTAAAGCTAAAAAGAGCAGGGAGAGCAACATTTCTACCTAAAACGGTTATGAAATCTCGTCGCATATCTCCTGAGCAAATTTCAGCCGCTATAAACCACCCAGCTTTTATTAACTTAGCGCATCAATTAGTAAAATTTGATGAGTCAAATCGTACAATTGTAGAAAATTTACTAGGTAATGTTTTAGTTGCTACAACTCTCGAAGGTGCAAGTCAAATTGCTAGATTGTGTGGCTATAGATATCGTGTTGTAACAATAGAAGGTGACATTGTAAATGCTGGTGGTTCATTAACAGGTGGAGCAGCAAAGCAACAAACTTCGTTATTTTCTAGAAAAGCAGAGCTTGACTCGTTGACAAGTAAGTTAGCTCAAATGGAAGGTTCTATCTTACAGGCTGAAAAAGCAGTTTCTGAGGAAAAAGAATCCGTTGCAAATCTTCGTGAAAAAGTAGAAGAACGAAAAAATTACGGCGATGAAATTCGTAAGACAGAGATTGAATATAGATCAAAATTACACGAATTAGAACTAGAAGAAAAAAGTTTAAACACTACAGTTTCAGTAGCAACTTCAGAGCAATCATCCGCAACGACAATAAAACAAACATTGTTAAAACAACGTGAAGATGCAAGTAATCGACTTGAAGAATTGCAAATCGAGCTACAACAAATAAATGCTACAGTTGAACAATTAACTGAAATGAAGCTTCATGGTGAAAACAAAAAAGATCAGTTACGCGAACAATCAGCAGAAAAACGTTCTCACTTAGCAGTTGCACAAGAGCAATTAACACAAGTTCAAGTAGCCACGGCCGATATTGCTTTAAAGCGTTCAAAAATTAGACAACAGATAGAATCTATTTCCCAAGAAATAAGTTGGATACAAACGGGAGATTCCGAGGGGCCAACTGGTGAGGAAATAAATGAACAGGTACGTAATTGGACCTTGAAAAAAGACCAGTTAACTGAAATGATCCAGCATAATCGTCAACAACGTTCTCAAAATCAGTTACAACTTACTGAATTTGAAGAACAGTTAAAGGAGCTACAACGGATTCATAAAGGGTACATGGAATCGTTACGTGCTATGGATTTAAGAAAAAGTAAAGTAGAGTTCGAAATTAATCGTATTCATACACAATTAGACGAACAATATGAACTGGATTATGAATTTGCTAAAGAGACTACTTCACCAATTGAAGATGTAGACGGAGTGCGTCGTAAAGTAAAATTATTAAAACAATCCATAGAAGAACTTGGACCAGTAAATCTAACGGCAATTGAAGAATATGATCGTGTTTTAGAAAGACATACATTCCTGACTGAGCAACGTAATGATTTACTTGAAGCACAAGATACATTACACGTAGCAATAAAAGAAATGGACGAAGAAATGTCTACAAGATTTAGTGAATCATTTACAATGATACGCACTCAATTCCAATATGTTTTTAGGGAATTATTTGGTGGTGGACAAGCGGACTTAGTTTTACTTGAACCAGATAATATACTGGAAACAGGAATTGAAATTGTAGCTCAGCCACCTGGTAAGAAACTACAAAGTTTAAGTTTACTTTCTGGTGGAGAAAGGGCGCTAACAGCAATCGCACTTCTATTTGCAATTCTTAATACTAGACCTGTTCCGTTTGTAATTTTAGACGAAGTTGAAGCTGCATTAGATGAAGCGAATGTAGATCGCTATAGCGGTTATTTAAAGAAATTAAGTAGTGAAACGCAATTTATTGTCATTACACATCGTAAAGGTACTATGGAAGGCGCTGACGTCTTATATGGTATTACTATGCAAGAATCAGGAGTTTCTAAGCTTGTATCTGTAAAACTCGAAAAAGAGGCCGTACTTGTGGGGCAAAGGAGCGAATAACAATGAGTTTTTTTAAACGATTAAAAGAAAAGTTATTAGGTAGTGAAGAAGTACAAAAAGAACAATCGCAAGAGGAAATACAAGAGAGTCAACTAAGTGATGAGGATTCGAATGTACAAGTTCTTGAGGAAGAAAAGAGCGAAAATAAAGAACTTGAAGCGATTCAGCAAAATGAACTTACAACTGTAGATTCTGCGGATGTAGAAGAAACTTTTGGTGTTCAAGAAGTTCATGAAGCTCAAGAAATTCAAGCGGTTCAAGAAGAACAAGAAGTACAAGAAGTACAAGAAGCTCAACAGGAAAAGAAACCATCTGCATGGTCGATTACTCAAAAGTTTAAGGCTGGTTTAGCAAAAACACGTGATACATTTACATCAAGAGTAAATGACCTTATTGCAAGATATCGAAAAGTTGATGAGGACTTCTTTGAAGAATTAGAAGAAGTATTGCTACAAGCCGATGTTGGCTTTGAAACAGTAATGGAATTAATGGACAAATTGCGTTTTGAAGTACAACGTAAAAACATCAAGAATACTGAAGGTATTCAAGCTGTGATCTCAGAAAAATTAGTTGAGATTTATGAAAATGGCGAAGATAACATCACAGCTTTAAATATTCAACCTAAGGGTGATTTAACGGTAATTTTATTTGTCGGAGTTAATGGTGTAGGGAAGACAACGACAATTGGAAAGCTTGCACATCGTTTAAAATCACAAGGAAAAACGGTTGTGCTTGCAGCGGGTGATACATTCCGAGCTGGTGCCATTGATCAGTTACAAGTCTGGGGAGACCGTGTTGGTTGTGAAGTCGTAAAACAATCGGAAGGTTCAGACCCAGCAGCAGTAATTTTCGATGCGATTGGTGCTGCGAAAAAACGTGGTGCAGATGTGTTAATTTGTGATACTGCAGGACGTCTTCAAAATAAAGTAAACTTAATGAAAGAACTAGAGAAAGTGCATCGTGTTATTTCACGTGAAATTCCAGATGCACCACATGAAGGGTTACTTGCATTAGATGCGACAACTGGCCAAAATGCCCTTGTTCAAGCGCAAATGTTTAAAGAAGCGACAAATGTAACAGGTATTGTTTTAACTAAGCTTGATGGTACTGCAAAAGGTGGTATCGTTTTAGCAATCCGCAACAAACTTCATATTCCAGTGAAATTCATCGGACTAGGTGAGAAAATGGACGATTTACAGCCATTCGATGCCGAACGATATGTCTATGGTCTATTCGCAGATGGACTGGATAAGGAACTTGAGAAGATAGAAGAATAAATCATCAGAGTAGCACTCGTTGTCTTTATTAAAGGCAGCGAGTGTTTTTTTTAGGTTATTTCGTTTTCATTTTGGGTGTGGATAAAGGAGGGGATTTGAAACGGTGTGGTTACTAGTACAGGCGTCTTGGAGGACAGAAAAGTGCGAAACGCGAAAAAGTTGTCCTCGACCACCATTCTCGAAGAAACAAAATCACAATAACCAAAAAAACAGTCCTGGATCACCATTCATGATTCTTCAGCCCATTGTTCAAGGAAATTACCTTGACAGACTCTTAGGAAAAAAGTTATGATACAATAGACAAATTATGATTGGAGAGATATTGAATGCTACTTGAAAAAACGACACGCATGAACTTTCTCTTCGACTTTTATCAAGCATTACTGACGGATAAACAACGAAGTTATATGGAACTTTACTATCTTGATGATCATTCTCTTGGAGAAATTGCAGAGAGTTATAAAGTTTCAAGACAGGCGGTTTATGATAATATTCGTAGAACAGAAGCAATGCTTGAAGAATATGAAGATAAACTAAAGCTTTTTGAAAAATTTGGCCACCGTCAGCAAATTATAGAAAAGCTCACAGAAGCAATCAAAGATGAAAATAAAACAATAGAAGAAAAACTTTCATTATTAAATGAATTGAAAGAAACGGATTAGGAGGAGACCTTATGGCATTTGAAGGATTAGCGGAACGACTCCAAGGGACAATCCAAAAACTGAAAGGCAAAGGGAAAGTTTCTGAACAAGACGTTAAAGAAATGATGCGCGAAGTACGTTTTGCTCTAATTGAAGCGGACGTTAACTTAAAAGTTGTAAAAGAATTCGTTAAAAACGTAAGTGAACGCGCTATTGGATCGGAAGTAATGAAAAGTTTAACTCCGGGCCAACAAGTTATTAAAATCGTTCAAGATGAGTTAACAAATCTTATGGGTGGAGAACAAAGCCCAATCAAATTCAGCACAAAGTCACCAACTGTCATTATGATGGTCGGTCTGCAAGGTGCCGGGAAAACAACTACGACTGGTAAGTTAGCGAATGTTTTAAGAAAAAAATACAATCGTAAACCTTTACTCGTTGCAGCAGATATTTATCGTCCTGCAGCTGTACAACAATTACAAACATTAGGTAAACAGCTTTCCCTACCTGTATTCTCATTAGGAACAGACATTTCACCTGTTGAAATTGCTCGAAAAGCGATTGAACATGCAAAAGAAGAACATCATGACGTCGTAATCATAGATACTGCAGGTCGATTACATATCGATGAAGAACTAATGCAGGAATTGAAAGACATTCGAGCTTTAAAAGAGCCAGACGAGGTCTTTTTAGTTGTCGATGCGATGACAGGTCAAGACGCTGTTAACGTAGCTCAGAGCTTCAATGAAACAGTTGGAATTACCGGGGTTGTTTTAACTAAATTAGATGGTGATACTCGTGGTGGTGCTGCGTTATCTATTCGTTCAGTAACTCAAAAACCAATTAAATTTGTTGGTATGGGTGAAAAAATGGATGCCCTTGAAACATTCCATCCAGAACGTATGGCACAGCGTATTTTAGGTATGGGTGATGTTTTATCGCTAATTGAAAAAGCCCAAGCAAATGTTGATATGGAAAAAGCAAAAGAGCTAGAGCAAAAATTCATGACGCAAACCTTTACTTTTGACGATTTCGTTGAACAATTGCAGGCTTTAAAGAAAATGGGACCTTTAGATGATATTTTAAAAATGATCCCTGGTGTCAACAAAATGAAGGGCCTAGACAATGTAAAAGTTGATGAAAAACAAATGGGTCGCTTAGAGGCTATAATTTACTCAATGACTCCAGCTGAAAAAACAAACCCTGAAATCATCAACGGAAATCGTAAAAAACGTATTGCTAAGGGCTCTGGTACAACTATTCAAGATGTGAATCGTTTACTAAAGCAATTTGAAGAAATGAAAAAAATGATGAAACAAATGACAGGTATGACTCAAGGTAAAGGTAAAGGTAAGAAAAAGATGAAATTACCTGGCTTAGATTCATTATTTAAATAGAACACTTTCACTATTTTTAATAAAAAAAGTAGTGTTAAGAAAAAATACTTTACAAATACCAAAAACATTGATAATATACTATCTTGTGTGAAACTTATTCGGAGGTGCAATAAAAATGGCAGTTAAAATTCGTTTAAAACGTATGGGAGCTAAAAAATCTCCTTTCTATCGTATCGTAGTAGCTGACTCTCGTTCACCACGTGACGGACGTCAAATCGAAACAGTTGGTACTTACAACCCACTAACTTCTCCAGCTACTCTAAACATCGATGAAGAGAAAGCTCTTCAATGGTTAGCTAATGGTGCAAAACCATCTGATACAGTACGTAACTTGTTCTCAGAACAAGGAATCATGGAAAAATTCCATAACTTAAAATTCAGTAAATAATCGGAGGTGGCATTGTGCAGCAACTGATTGAAACAATCGTTAAACCATTAGTCGATTATCCAGAAGAAGTTCGTATTGAGACGGACGAAAATTCAAGTCGAATTGTTTATAAGCTTTTTGTTCATCCAGATGACAGAGGGAAAGTCATAGGCAAACAAGGTCGTGTCGCAAAGGCGATTCGTACAATTGTTTACTCAGTAGCTAGCGGCCACCAAAAGAAAAAGACTTACGTCGATATATTGGATTAAAAATAAGTTAAGCGTGTTCGTTAAGCTTACGCGAAACTAGATAAAAGAAGGGAGCCGAAATAATGGTCTCCCTTCTTTTTACTATATTTAAATTGGACACAAAGCGACCAAACTAAAAAGAGGTGAGCATAACATGGAATGGTTTAATGTTGGACGAATTGTCAACACACATGGAATAAAAGGCGAAGTACGAGTAATCTCCACAACAGACTTTGAAGATGTACGTTTTGCTCCGGGTAACCGATTAGCCATCTTCAAAAAAGATGACAAAAAGCCAACTTGGGTAACTATAGAAAGTGCCCGCCGTCATAAAAATTTTATCCTTCTTACTTTTGAAGGGCTTCATAATATTAACCTCGTTGAACATTTCAAAGAAGGGTTATTAAAAGTTACAAAAGATCAACTTGAAGTAGATGAACTAAAAGAAAATGAATACTATTACTTTGAAATTATCGGTTGTGAAGTGTTTTCTGATGAAGGGGAAAAACTCGGTACCATTACTGACATTTTAGAAACCGGTGCAAATGACGTATGGGAATTAAAAGATCCTAAAGGCAAAAAACATTACATTCCTTATATTGAGGATGTTGTAAAAGAAATTGATATCGATGAAAAGAAAATCATCATTCATGTCATGGAAGGACTTTTATAATGAATATACATGTCCTCAGTTTATTTCCAGATATGTTTACAGGAGTATTTGGTTCATCGATTCTTAAAAAAGCTCAAGAAAAAGGTGCTGTCACTTTAGCTGTATCTGATATTCGTGACTATAGCGATAATAAGCATAAGCAAGTGGATGATTATCCATATGGTGGTGGAGCTGGGATGGTACTAAAGCCTGAACCGATGTTCCATGCGGTTGAAACCTTAACACAACATATGAATAAAAAGCCACGCATCATTTTGATGTGTCCTCAAGGGGATCGATTCACTCAAAAGAAAGCAGAAGAATTAGCGAAGGAAGAAGAACTAATTTTCCTTTGCGGTCATTATGAGGGATACGATGAGCGTATTCGCGAATATCTCGTTACAGATGAAATCTCCATAGGTGATTTCGTTTTAACAGGTGGAGAACTACCTGCCATGACTGTAATCGATGCTGTTGTTAGACTTCTACCTGGTGTATTGGGTCAAGAGGATTCTCATATTCATGATTCATTTTCTACAGGGTTATTAGAGCATCCACATTACACACGTCCTGCTGATTTTAGAGGCATGACAGTTCCTGATGTGTTAGTGTCAGGAAATCATGGAAAAATCGAAAAATGGCGTGAAGAAGAATCTTTAAGACGCACCTTTGAGAGACGCCCGGATTTATTTGACCATTTAGAACTTTCAGCCTCACAAAAGGCTTTTCTTGAGACGTTGAAAAAGGAAAAAGAATAGGAATAATTGTTGCGAAAGCACCTTACTTTGTGGTATGATACATTCTGTGCTTCTATGGAAAGCACGTAATTACGGTGTTCCGCTGTAGTAACTAAAGACTATAAGAGCATCTGTACGAGGAGAGAAAATTATGTCAAACATTATTGCAGAAATTACAAAAGATCAACTTCGTTCTGATCTACCTACATTCCGCCCAGGAGATACTGTGAAAGTTCACGTAAGAATCATCGAGGGTACTCGTGAACGTATCCAAGTATACGAAGGTGTTGTTATTAAACGTCGTGGTGGCGGTATTAGCGAAACATTTACAGTTCGCAAAATTTCTTACGGTGTTGGTGTTGAACGTACATTCCCTGTACACACTCCAAAAATCGAGAAATTAGAAGTAATTCGCCGCGGTAAAGTACGTCGTGCGAAACTTTACTACCTACGTAACCTACGTGGTAAAGCAGCTCGTATTAAAGAAATTCGATAATAACTGTTTAGAGTGGGGGTTTTTCAATAGAAAAGCCCCCTTTCTTTTTAACCAATTATAAAGTTCGTTAAACTAACTAAACTACATAAAATACGATTAGCTCGACCACACTTTTCGGTCGAGTTATGTTTTTCTTTCAAACACTTGTAATTTATATCTACATTGCAATAAAATGATGATAGATGGGGGGACATCTCCGTGGAAAATATAAAAGAAGAACAATATGAAAAACAACCAGAGAAAAATGAAAAAAAGAAAAATGAACTTTGGGAATGGACAAAAGCGCTCATCATCGCATTTTTAATTGCTGTAGTCATACGATATTTTTTATTTACTCCAATAGTAGTAGATGGAGATTCTATGATGCCAACCTTAGAAAATGGAGATCGAATGATTGTAAACAAATTTGGTTACATGATTGGAGAACCAAATCGTTTTGATATTGTCGTATTTCATGCACCAGAGGGAAAAGATTATATAAAACGTGTAATTGGTTTACCAGGTGAGCATATTGAGTATAGAAATGACCAACTATATATTAATGGCGAACCTATTGAAGAACCTTATTTAGACGAATATAAGTCTCAATTACCAAAAGGTGATTTAACACAAGATTTTACACTACAGGATATTCCAAATGTTGACCCGAATGTAGAAGTCATTCCAGAAGGTTATGTTTTTGTTATGGGTGATAATCGTAGAGGAAGTAAAGATAGCCGTCATATTGGGCTTGTCAATATTGACGAAATCATCGGTAGTACAAATCTAATCTTTTGGCCGATCAATGAAATACGATTTGTAGAATAGCTTGAAAACACTTTTAAAGGAGGTTCATGGCAATCTCCTTTTATTTTTTTGATTTAGCTTAGGAGGTAACAACTATGACAATTCAATGGTTTCCAGGGCATATGGCAAAAGCCAGAAGACAAGTACAAGAAAATTTAAAGCTAGTTGATATTATATTTGAATTAATCGATGCCCGTTTACCAATATCATCACGAAACCCAATGATCGATGAAGTAATCCACCAAAAACCACGATTATTAATTTTAAATAAAGCAGATATGGCAGACGAATCAGAAACTCGCAAGTGGGTGCAATATTTTGCGGACAAAGGACAAACTGCTGTTGCCATTAATTCATTTGAAGGTAAAGGACTGCAAAGTGTAACAAAGGCTGCAAAAGAAATTTTAGCTGAGAAATGGGAACGGATGAAATCCCGTGGTATGAAACCAAGAGCAATTCGAGCAATGATAGTTGGGATACCAAACGTAGGTAAATCCACATTAATCAATCGTTTAGCGAAGAAAAATATTGCAAAAACAGGGAATATGCCAGGAGTAACAAAAGCGCAACAATGGATTAAAGTAGGCAATGAAATTGAACTATTAGATACACCGGGAATTCTTTGGCCAAAATTTGAGGACCAAGAAGTTGGACTAAAATTAGCAATAACAGGTGCCATTAAAGACGCTGTAACCAATATGGAGGACATCGCTGTATATGGATTAAAATTTTTATCCATCCATTATCCAAATCGACTGGAAGAACGTTTCGGCATTACAAGTGTTTCTGAAGACTTAGTAGAAACATTCGACCATATAGGGAAATTGCGACGCGTTTTTGGACAAGGTGGAGAAATTGAATACGATAAAGTGGCCGAATTAATTATTCGTGACGTTCGTGACCAACACTTTGGAAAATTATCATTCGATTTAGTGGATGAACAACTTGAGAAAGAAACTATACAAGAGAAATGATTTAAGAGAAACAAATCCAAACGATTCGAGTAGTTTGTTGGGCTATTTCACAATAAGCTAACGTTTCTATAAAACAAGAAGCTGTAATTGAAAGTATTACTTTCTAGACAGCTTCTTTCACTTTAGTACACAGAGAATTCTAAAAATAGAAAGGAGAGTATAACATTGAAAATCAATCAATTAATAGCGAACAATATTAACAAATTAGATGCGGTTCTTCCAACTGATCGATCGTTAGGAATTGCAGGTTTATCTGGTTCAGGAAAAACAACTTTTTGCCAAACAATTGGTGAAGAATCAAAAAAACGACTCGTGTCCTTATTGCCAAAAGCAGAATATCAATATTTATTTCCAAATATTATGGAAACAAATTTCAGTGCCATACATATGGAAGATATGCCTTTAGTTCTTTTCCTCGGAAAATCTTCTATATCTTCCAATCCCCGTTCAACAATCGGGACGCATACTGGCGTATTAACAGAAGTCCGACAAAAAATCGCAGAAAAACACAACCTTTCTCCAGAAGTATTTTCATTTAACAATGAATTAGGCTGGTGCCCTAAGTGTAAAGGACGAGGTACAAATAATAACATTGAATGTCAGAAATGTAGTGGCAGACGTTATAATGATGAAACACTTCAATACACAATCGAATTATTTAATAAGCCGCATAACATCGCTGACATAAATAATTTAAGTGTTGAAAAAATACTATCACAATCTGAACAATTAGCTATTAGCGAACAAAAACAACATATTCTTCAAAATATTATCAATATGAACATTGGTTATTTATCTTTAGATCGAATTATGGGGACATTGTCTGGTGGGGAATTAACTAGACTATACTTGGCTGAATTCATGTCTGTAAGTGAAAATACAGTCATTATTATTGATGAAATATCTGTAGGGATTGACAAAGTTACATTACTAAAAATTTTAGAACAGATTAGATTATTAGGATTTAAAAACCAAGTTTGGCTAATTGACCATTCGGACACAGTTCTTAATACAACAGAATTCAAGGTTTTCTTTGGACCAGGTAGTGGTAAATATGGTGGGGAAATCGTAGATGAATCACCACGTCCTAAACCAGTGTACTTAGAAATAAACGAACAAGAACCAAAAGATTACTATCAGTTTACTAATTTATCTAGCCGTAATATTGAAATCGATGAGTTAAAATTACCAAAAAATCGACTTGTTACGATTACAGGTGAGTCTGGTAGTGGTAAATCAACACTAGTAAACGAATGTATTGCGAAAGATTTTCCGAAACTATATAAAAAAGATAAGCTTGTCATGGTTGGACAAGATAGAAATCAATCAATTACAAGTCGATCAACTGTCGCTACGTTTCTAGATATTAAAAAGAAAATGACAAAATATAGTGAAACGGTGGAAGATATTTTCGATCGTTCTATTGAGGATATTATTGATGAACTTCCAAACGAAGATATCGCACATAAACGTTTAAGTTTATTAATTAAACTGGGGCTAGGATATTTAACATTAAATCGCAAAACACAAACACTTTCGACTGGTGAATTCCAATGTGTGCATTTAGTATCAGAACTGTTTGTGAATTCTAAAAATCCACATACACTGTTCATATTTGACGAACCATCAAAAGGGTTATCGCAAAATATATTAAATCAATTTATTGATAGTATTCGAGGTATTCTTCAAGATGAATCCGTATCTATCATCATGATTGAACATAACGACTATATGATGGAAAGCTCGGATTACATCGTTGATTTTGGCAAAAGACAAGAGGAGCCTGTTACAAATCTAGAAATAGTTAGTCATCGACAATATTTTGAAATGAAAAATAAAGAACAAATTATTCAACCATCAACGATTTCATCAAAGTTGAAATTACAAAATGGCGTTTCCTTCTTAAAGGAAAACCAAATTGACTACTTTAAAAAAGCTGAACAAGTATACAAAGGTGGAATTTTAAAAAGCCTATCATCCATGGCACGTTTGATTTACGGCGAATATGATTCCAACAAAATCGCGCCGGTAATTGCGATTGACCTAGAAAGGCATTTATATAGTCAATTCAGTTTTCTATATGAAATGGGTGGGGTCATTAATCATATAATTGCTGCACATCCAACGAACAAGGATACAAGAAGCTTTGATTTCTTTTCTTCGGACAATCATTGTCCATCTTGCTCGGGACGTCTTAAAGTTGAAGTGTTTGATAAAAATCTAGTCATTCAAGATAAAACTGTTCCATTTTGGGATGGACTATTCTATCAAGACGTAATGGAAGTATTAAAATTTTATCAGTACTCTAAATTAGAGTTTATATTTGAAGAAATTAAAAATGAACTCGGGTTTGACCTTACGAAAAGCTACAACGAAATGTCAGATGAAGAAAAACATATCTTCTGGTATGGCTATTTTGAAAATTCATTTTATGACAAAAATAGTAAAGCACGTAGAACTTGGGTAGGTTTTAATACGATTCTTGGGATGTATATGGTCATTTCAAAATCGGAAATTAAAGAGCAAATGAAAGCTTCTAAAGAGATGATCGAATGTCCGATTTGTAAAGGTACAGTATTAAATCACCGTAAACCACTTTACTTTAATGAAATCGATATTCGTGAAGTCATTAATAAGCCAATTGACGAAGTATTAAAAGTCGTAGGGGATGTACCTGCACTAATAAAACTGAAATCGGTAGTAGGGGGTGATATGGTCTTAACGGAAGATGTATCTTTACTGCCTAGAGACACTCAAGTTGCACTTAAAATGTTTGAATTAGAGCAAGCAAGTTTTAAAGGCTATGAAATTGTCTTACAAAACGTAAATCCATTTTGGGATAAAATTAAGGACAATATTGAATCCATTAGTAAAAACAATGTAGTGACTATTTCTGACTTCCCAAACATTAATGAAACAAGGGATACGATCATTGACAAATACTTCACAAATAGTAAATACAAAAAACTAACGTATGTGTATGAAGCCTTTGGTTATAAAAAGTTAGTGACTACAATCAATAAAATAAGAAAAAGCCATCCGTGTCCATTCTGTAAAGGAAAGAAAGTTATTTCAGAAGATAATCTCCATGATGGTGTCTATAAATTAACCCATCCATGTGTTAGTTGTGATGAAACGGGAATAAATGATGAAGGTCAAAACGAACTTGTTGAAGGAATCGAAGTAAAAACGTGGCTTACTGGTACGGTGAGTGACATTGTTGATGGAAGCCTAATAACAGAAGAAGTTTCTAGAATACTAATTTTTAATCGTATTCGTGAATTGAACAAACAAGATATGATGGCAGTTTATGAATGCCTAGAAGGAAAGTAACAGTTATTGAATTTCATTTGAAACTAAAGGATTTTTATTCACTTCTGAATAGATCTCCTTTAGTTTTTATTTTTTTATGACAATATAGTAATCTATTTCATTAACTGTATTTTTGAAAGAATACTTTTCAAATTTAAACATAAAAGATTCATACATATAAATTAAATTATTGTTATTATAAAAGGTAGAGTTAATTAGATTTGGAGGAGTACCTTTGTTTAAAAAATTTATCGTAATATTTTTTGTATTAATCGTATTTTCGTTCCCTTTAACATATGAACAAACAAGTGCACAATCAATTTTCCCTGATGCAAAGGGACATTGGGCAGAAGATGCAATTGATTATTTATATGAAAATGACATTGTAAAAGGTCTACCAAATGGCGATTTTGGTGTCAAGGATTCGATTAAGCGTAGAGATGCAGCAATCATGATCGCACTAGCAAAGGGATTAGACACAAAGAATATTAGTAGTGAAAACCCTTTTAGCGATATTAATCCTAATAGTTATTACTATAATTATGTAATAGCAGCTGTGAATGCTGGTTATATAAATGGGTATCCCGGAGGTAAATTCAATCCAAATGGTGAACTAACACGACAGGAAATGGCTGTCATTTTAGTAGAAGCTTATGATTTTGAAAATCTAGGTGGTCCAGTTTTTAAAGATGTATCTGTAAATGCTTGGAGTTACGATTACATTCAAACAATCATTTCAAATAAAATAACTAGTGGTATTTCTAGTACGCAATATGGTCCACTAAAAAATATTACAAGATCTGAATTTGCATTAATGTTAGCAAGAGCTGAAGATGAACGTTTTCGTGAACAATACATTGACATCGATGACTCTTTTTCATCGATCCCTAGTGAAGCGGATTTTGTTATTCAAAATTACAGCCCTCAAATTTACGAAATATTAGATTCTGTTTCACAAAATGAGGGAAAAACTGTTGAACAATTAATCGCCGTTTGGGAACAAGAGGAAAATCTTTTTGGAACGATCAATATGGCCGTTCACGAAATAATACATTCCTATCAATTAAAAGATTTATTTACATATAAAGACGGAAGCTATTACTATAATTTTAATCATAGAGTGAACAATCAAAAATACGCATTAAGTCATCTAAAAGAAAGAATATACCCATCTTCACTCATGGGAAAAACGATACCGAAGAATTTACAAACATTTAGATTTGAAACTTATATTTCTCCAGAAGCTAACCGTAATATGGCTTCGATACAAAATGGTGCATATGGAATCTTAGTAGAATATGAGGCTTATTATATTGGTGATCATGCTGCTTATCAGTCCTATGATTATTTGAAAACATTACCATTCAACCGCTCAAATTGGCTAGATTACTATACATCCCTTGACGGAACTGCATATTACGAGTTTACTTATTTCATATTAAACTATTTAAAGTATGCTAAAACAAATGAGCCTGATGTATATAACTATGTCATGTCAGATAATCGCTTTAAAACAGTGTTCAAAAATGTTTATACAAATTACAAGACATTGATTGAAGATTTACATCCGAAAAGAGTAAATGAAATTTTACAAGATTTAAGCAATATGGGGATAGATGCGGAATTCAGGGATCCATATTTGATCATTAATGGAAGTGGAAAAGGCCTATCTATTGACTCCTCATTACTAAATGTTAAAAACGAACTAAAAAAATCAGAGTACCAAAACATTTTAAGCGAGTTATTAAAATAAAAAACTAACTTGCTGGGACAAAAGATAACTTTCAACCAAAGTTAGTATTACGTATAATAAAAATCTGCTAACGCCATATTAGAAAGTCGTTCGTTGGAGAGGCATGCGAAGACTCCTGCAGGACGTAGAAGCAGTCATGAGACCCCGGAGAGCTTTAGCTCCCGGAGGCTCATGGCTTCCCTGCGGAAAGCGAAGCATGCATCGGAAACGAACGTCGCTATATCAAAAAGGGCAGTTCATTGAATGAGATTGTACCTTTTCACTTATGTCCCAGCCTGTTTTTTCATCTTAGACACAAGTATTATTCTATTATGAAGAAATCTATCAATTTTTATGTAGTTTTCATCTAAAGTTGACGATATAAAGTGTAAGAAGTAAAGGAAGTGCATATTCATGAAGACAGTAAAAGAAATAACAATTGAGCTACAACAAGCGCGGGAATTTGAAGAATGGATGTCAGAAATTCAAAACGATGAAAGAGCTGGAGTCCAAAAAGCATGGATCTCTTGGCAAAATCGATATGAAAAACATCAAAAACTAGTAGAAGAACATCAGAATAAAATTGATTTTGACGCATCTTTCAAACCATTTAAGGGAGCATTTATTGCAGGAGTTGATGAAGCAGGACGTGGACCTTTAGCTGGCCCGGTAGTAACGGCAGCCGTCATATTACCAGAAGACTGTGAAGCACTAATTGGAATTAATGATTCAAAACAATTATCTAAAGTGCAAAGAGCCAATTTTGCAGAAACCATCAAACAACATGCATTAACCTACTCCATTCATTTTCAAGATGTAGAGACCATTGATGAAATAAACATTTATGAAGCAACGAAGCAGTCAATGAAACAAAGTGTATTAAATTTACATATAAAACCACATTATGTCATTTTAGATGCTATGGAAATTCAAATCGACACACCTCAAAGTTCAATTATAAAAGGGGATGCAAAGAGCTTAGCCATTGCATCAGCATCGATTCTGGCGAAGTATGCACGTGATGAATATATGGAACAATTACATAAAGAGTTTCCACACTACGGTTTTGACCAACATGCAGGGTATGGGACAAAACTACATTTAGAAGCGATTTCAACATATGGACCGACTATTCACCATCGCAAGAGCTTTGAGCCGATAAAATCTATGATACTAAAGTAAAGGGTGAGATGATGAGTTTCACTTCATTTAATCCAATTCAAATACAACAAGCAAATATTTCAAAAACTCAGCCTATAACGTTAAAACAAGGGCAAGTTCTCCATGGTACGATAAAAAAACTTTACCCAGATCAAATTGCAGAAGTTCAAGTTGGAGGGCATAGGCTACTAGCGAAGCTAGAAACCCCCTTAAAAGCTGGAGATTCGCATTTTCTTCAAGTAACAAGTGTTTCGCCACAAGCGGAGTTGAAAGTCGTTACGGGGCCAATGGACGCTTCTAGTACAATGAAACAACAGGTTAATGAGCTATTAGATTCGTTGAAAATCCCAAAAACTGCAGATATGCAGCAAGTAGTATCTCACTTTCTAAAAGAGCAAGTACCCATCTCAAAAGAACAATTATTACAAGTTCAAAATTTGTTAACTGGTAATGACAATTTATCAAAAAAGGATGCAGTTCTCGCTCTGCAAAAGATGATTGAACTGAAAATGCCATTAACCAAAGAAGTGTTTCTAGGCATATTACATGGCTCAAAAACAAGCGGTATGACTGATTCATTAAATTTATTTGCTCAATCGTTATTGATGGATAAATCTATTTCAGACAATACAAAAACAGAGATTACACAAACACTAAATAGAATAGCAAAGCCACTTGATGAAGTAAAAGGTGCAGTCATTATATCTCGTGCAATTCAGTTATTAGTAACCGAATCTGAACCCATTGGAAATAAGCTGCATGCATTAAATTTATTGAAAGAATCAACCATCTTACCAAAGCAGGCAACACTATCAAACTGGACGCAGCTACTTTCTGATCAGTTTAGGCATGAAACTAAGCCTCAATCACTTCAACTTGCAAACAATGTAATTCAAACTATGAAAAATATGAATGAAGGTAATGTATCTAATGTTTTAAACCAGGTTAAAACATGGACACAAAATGAACCTAATTTAAGTCAACTTCAGAAGAATGAATTGATGACCCTAACAGATCGATTTGAGTTGTTACCTAAAAATTCACAAACCATTGCACTATTTACAAAACAAATGAACGAGATATTACTAAAAGCATATTCATCAAATATTAATAATCAGCCGTTTAACCTAAACTCAAATGGAGCAAGTGCTATTGACCATTTATTATCACTTATAGGCAGAGATGAAATGAGAGTAGAATCAGGATTTCTATCGAATATTGCAAGAGTTGTAAATGAATCTTCACAACCTCAAATACAAAATCTAAACCAGCAAGCAGAACTTCAGCTGAAAGAAGCTTTTAATGGGAATACGATTCAACAAGCAATAAAAACTGTTCTAAATAGTTTAGGTATTAACTATGAAGCAGCATTAAATCAGAAATCGCCAGAAATTGAGCATTTAGCAGCTCAACTAAAGCCACAATTATTATCGTTAGTCAATGATGGAACTATTTCTTCTTCCTTAAAAGAGGTTGCTGAAGTATTACTAGCTCGAATGAATGGTATGCAATTACTATCAGGTGAAAATGGTCATCAGCAGCAAATCATTATACAAATTCCTCTACAGTTTTTTGGGAAATCTATGGATGCTACACTCCAGTGGAATGGAAGAATGAAGGAAGATGGCAAAATTGATTCGAATTATGCACGGGTAGTTTTCTACCTAGAAATGCAATCATTAAAAGAAACAGTCATTGATATGCAAGTACAAAACCGAATTGTAACTATCTCGTTTTATAATGAAAACAATCACTTACAACCTCTTTCAGAACCCTATCAGAACATATTAAAGGAACGCTTATCAGAAAAAGGGTATATATTATCAGGAATTTTCTTTAAAACTTTAGGGAAAAATAGCACTGAATCTACTGTCAAAGGGAGTAGTGAAAAAATAGAAGGGGAATCTAAATATAACGGAGTTGATATTCGGATATGAGTGAGAATAGGTTTACTCGAAAAGAAGCAATAGCATTATCTTACGATCCGAATGAAAATAGTAGCCCTAAAGTGATTGCTAAAGGGAAGGGGAAAATTGCAGAAAATATATTAGAAAATGCAAACCTTCATAATGTTCCAGTATTTGAGGATCCAAACCTTGTCGAATTACTAGGACAACTAGATTTAAATGAGGCTATTCCAGAAGATTTGTATCAAGCAGTAGCGGAAGTTTTTGCCTTTATTTACAGATTGGATGAGCAACATGGCACGTTAAAATTGAAAAAAGACTATTAAATCTATTCTACCATTTAAAACGTTAAGTAGAAAAATAATGTAGAAACGAGATTTAATTTGTCGTAAAATACAAACATGGACATAACCATTTTGTTTGTATAAAATAATAATGGTAATAAATTTATTTCCAGATGACCGATTGGAGGATGTAGGATGAATATCCACGAGTATCAAGGGAAGGAAATTCTTAGAAAGTATGGAGTTACCGTTCCTAAAGGGAGTGTAGCTTTTTCTCCGGAAGAAGCAGTTAAAGTAGCAAAAGAACTAGGTTCAAACGTAACAGTAGTTAAAGCGCAAATTCACGCTGGAGGTAGGGGTAAAGCTGGCGGAGTAAAAATTGCAAAAAATTTGGACGAAGTTAGAACTTATGCAAAAGAGTTACTTGGAAAAATTTTAGTAACTCACCAAACTGGTCCTGAAGGTAAAGAAGTAAAAAGACTGTATATTGAAGAAGGATCAGACATAAAAAAAGAATATTACTTAAGTTTTGTATTAGATAGAGCTACTTCTAGAGTGGTATTAATGGGCTCTGAAGAAGGCGGTATGGATATTGAAGAAGTCGCAGAAACGAATCCAGAAAAAATCTTTAAAGAAGTAATCGATCCAGTTACAGGGTTATTACCATTCCAAGCACGTCGCATGGCGTTTAATATGAATATCCCAGCAAAATTAGTAAATAAAGCAGCTAAGTTAATGCTAGGATTATATAAAGCTTTTGAAGAAAAAGACGCATCTATTCTTGAGATTAACCCATTAGTAGTAACAGGTAATGATGACGTAGTTGCATTGGATGCAAAATTTAATTTTGACGCAAATGCGCTATATCGACATAAAGATATTGTTGAGCTAAGAGACTTTGATGAAGAAGATCCAAAAGAAATCGAAGCTTCAAAATACGATTTAAGCTATATCTCCCTAGATGGAAATATTGGGTGTATGGTAAACGGTGCTGGACTAGCTATGGCAACGATGGACACAATTAGCTACTATGGCGGAAGTCCTGCTAACTTCCTGGACGTTGGGGGCGGTGCAACAACGGAAAAGGTTACAGAGGCATTCAAAATTATTCTTTCTGATCCACAAGTTAAAGGGATTTTTGTAAATATTTTCGGCGGTATTATGAAGTGTGACATTATTGCTGAAGGTGTTATTACTGCAGCAAAACAAGTAGGGTTATCTGTACCACTAGTTGTAAGATTAGAAGGTACAAATGTAGCTATTGGTAAAGAATTATTAAATGCTTCAGGATTAAATATAGTTGCTGCGGATTCCATGGCAGATGGAGCTCAGAAAATTGTCGAATTAGTAGGTTAATGGAGGGTAGGGAAAATCATGGGTGTATATATTAATGCAGATACAAAAGTAATTGTTCAAGGTATTACAGGAGAAACAGCACTATTCCATACGAAGCAAATGCTAGAATATGGTACGAAAATTGTTGCAGGTGTAACACCGGGTAAAGGTGGACAAACAGTAGAGGGTGTTCCCGTTTTTAATACTGTACAAGATGCAGTAAATGAAACAGGTGCAAATGTTTCAGTCATTTATGTCCCTGCTCCATTTGCAGCAGATGCGATTGTAGAGGCTGTGGATGCTGGTTTAGATTTAACAATTTGTATTACTGAGCATATTCCAGTAATTGATATGGTAAAAGTAAAGCGTTATATGGAAGGTAAGAAAACACGATTGGTTGGACCAAACTGCCCAGGAGTCATTACTGCTGACGAATGTAAAATCGGAATTATGCCTGGGTATATTCATACAAAAGGACATGTTGGTGTTGTATCACGTTCAGGAACACTTACTTATGAAGCAGTTCATCAACTATCCCAAGCTGGAATTGGACAAACGACAGCAGTAGGGATTGGCGGTGACCCTGTAAATGGTACGAACTTTATCGACGTATTATCAGAGTTTAATAACGATCCTGAAACTTATGCGGTTGTAATGATCGGAGAAATCGGTGGTACTGCTGAAGAAGAAGCTGCTGAGTGGATTAAAGCAAATATGACAAAACCTGTTGTAGGATTTATCGGTGGACAAACTGCACCTCCAGGTAAACGAATGGGCCATGCTGGAGCAATTATTTCAGGTGGAAAAGGAACTGCAAAAGAAAAAATTAAAGCAATGAATGAAGCAGGAATCGAAGTAGCACCAACTCCTTCGGTTATTGGTGAAACATTAATTAAAGTATTAAAAGAAAAAGGTCTATACGAACAATGTAAGACCCATTAAAATGGAGGTGTAGCGACTTTGCTACACCTTTTCATTTTTGTTATGAGCAATTTAAAAAATGCGGTCAACTTTTTTATAAGAGTTTCTTCTATATAATATAAGAGGTGATATGTAAATTGACTGAACAAGGAAATCATCAATTACTTGCCTTGCATTATGTTTATCCTCTTACGTTAAAAGCTTACAAAAGACTCATACAATCCTTAGACTCCTTAGAGAACCTATCGACAACTTCCCCGACAAGATTAGCTAACATTTTACAAATTTCTTTGAATAAATCAGAGAATATTTTGCGAGAATACGTTAAAATGCTTCAAGTAAATTTACTAGAAGCATATTCCTCTCAAAGTATCGTTCCTATTTCCTTTAAAAATAAATGGTACCCTAAAGAACTATTTGAATTAATAGATCCACCGACTGTTTTTTATGCGAAAGGGGACGTATCACTTTTAACAAGAACGAATAAGATTGCTGTAATCGGAGCTAGAAATGCAACCAACTATTCTTCAATGGCACTTGATTTTATCATCCCCCCACTAGTGGAGAAAGACTATGTCATTGTAAGTGGATTAGCTAAAGGTGCTGATAGTATTGCTCATTCGGCCGCGATTCGGTATGGGGGAAAAACAATTGGTGTTTTAGGGAGTGGCTTTTTTCACATATATCCTAAAGAAAATCGTTCATTAGCCCTAGAAATGGAGAAAAGCCATTTATTAATTACAGAATATCCACCTTATGTTGAGCCTCGAAAATGGCAATTTCCAATGAGAAATCGTATTATTAGCGGTATTAGTGAAGCAGTGGTTGTAACAGAAGCTGCATTGTCAAGTGGTACACTAATTACAACAGACCATGCACTCGATCATGGAAAAGATATTTTTGTAGTTCCAGGACCCATCAATTCTGAACTCTCAAAAGGGACAAACTTACTGTTAAAAGAAGGGGCTATACCGATCTGGAATGGCTATCAAATTATTGAGGAAAGAAAAATGTTTTTGGGTAAATATTGAAAAAAAGTTGCATTATCTTTCAAACTGTTATACATTTTGCAACAGGTATTCATTTTCATACAAATTTAACTATAATAGATTTTTTAAAGAATTTACCTCTACAGGGGGATGTAATAATGGCAGATTATTTAGTGATTGTTGAGTCACCAGCAAAAGCAAAAACAATTGAAAGATATTTAGGAAAGAAATATAAAGTGAAAGCGTCTATTGGACATGTTCGTGATTTACCACGAAGTACAACAGGAATTGATGTAGAAAACAACTACACACCAAAGTACATTACAATTCGTGGGAAGGGTCCGGTATTACAGGATTTAAAAACTGCTGCAAAAAAAGCTAAAAAAGTATATCTTGCAGCCGACCCGGATCGCGAAGGTGAAGCGATTGCTTGGCATCTAGCCCAAGCATTAAATATTGATACAAATTCTGACTGTCGAGTTGTATTCAATGAAATTACAAAAGATGCAATATTAGAATCTTTTAAAAACCCAAGAGCAATTAATATGGATTTAGTAGATGCACAACAAGCTCGCCGGATTTTAGACCGCCTAGTTGGATATAACATCAGTCCACTTTTATGGAAAAAGGTGAAAAAAGGATTATCGGCTGGTAGAGTACAGTCTGTAACAATGCGTCTAATTATTGACCGTGAAAACGAGATTAAAAATTTCGTTCCAGAAGAATATTGGTCAATTGAAGCCACTTTTGAAAAAGGCAAAAAGCCATTTGAGTCTTTTTTCTATGGAACTGACAAAGAAAAAGTCAAATTAACAAATGAAGCTCAAGTAAATGAAATATTAAAAAGCTTAAATGGTGATGAGTTCGTTGTTACAAATGTGGTTAAAAAAGAACGAAAAAGAAATGCTTCACCGGCATTTACTACTTCATCCTTGCAACAAGAAGCTGCTAGAAAACTAAATTTCCGTGCAAAGAAAACCATGATGCTAGCACAACAACTCTATGAAGGTATTGATGTAGGGAAAAAAGAAGGAACTGTCGGGTTAATTACGTATATGCGTACGGATTCTACACGTATTTCCGAAACAGCAAAAACTGAAAGCTACGAGTATATTAAAGAAAAATATGGTGCGGATTATGTTGTCGGAGAGGGTAAAAAGGCTAAAAAATCAACAAATGCCCAAGACGCTCACGAAGCAATCCGACCTACAAGTGTACTAAGAACACCTGAGTCCCTTAAGGATGTCCTAAGTCGTGACCAATTGAGATTATATCGACTTATTTGGGACCGCTTTGTGGCGAGTCAAATGGCACCTGCTGTATTAGATACTGTTTCAGTCGATTTGGAAAATTCCGGAGTATACTTCCGTGCCAATGGATCTCAAGTGAAGTTCCCTGGGTTTATGAAACTTTATATTGAAGGTACAGATGATCAAACAGAAGAAACAACTAAGCTTTTACCTGAAATGGAAATAGGAGATAAGGTAAATTCATTAGAGATTATTCCTAACCAACATTTTACTCAGCCGCCACCACGTTATACTGAGGCGAGATTAGTAAAAGAGCTTGAGGAATTAGGAATTGGTCGACCATCAACTTATGCTCCAACTCTTGATGTTATCCAAAAAAGAGGTTACGTACAATTAGACGCAAAACGATTTGTTCCAACGGAGCTTGGTGAAATTGTCCATCAATTGATGAGTGAATTTTTCCCAGAAATTATCAATATTGAATTTACTGCAAAAATGGAACAAGATCTCGACAAGGTTGAAGATGGTCAATCGAATTGGGTAGAAATAATCGATGAATTTTACCGTGATTTTGAAAAATATTTAAAACATGCAGAAGAAACGATGGAAAAAATTGAGATAAAAGATGAACCAGCAGGTGAAGATTGTGAAAACTGTGGAGCCCCAATGGTTTATAAATTAGGGCGTTACGGCAAATTTATGGCGTGTTCAAACTTTCCAGATTGTCGTAACACAAAAGCGATTTTAAAACTGATTGGGGTAAAATGTCCTTCTTGTGAGACTGGCGAAATCGTTGAAAGAAAAAGTAAAACGAGACGAACGTTTTATGGTTGCAACAATTATCCAGAATGTGAATTTGTATCTTGGGATAAGCCAATTAGTAGACCTTGTCCAAAATGTAGTTCATTATTAATAGAGAAGAAATTGAAAAAAGGTGTACAAATCCAATGTACGAAATGTGATTATGAGGAAGCTGCCGTTCAATAAGAAAAGCGAAGAACGCTCGCCCAGCTCCGACCGCAACTGGCCGTTCGTAAACGCGACATCCTGTCGCACTCCCGGCACTCGTACATCCATGTACTTCGGAGAAACCGACAAAAGAGCGCTCTTTGCTCTTGCAGACGGTTTTGAAGTTGCCGAGGAGCTAGCGTTCGGAGCTAGACAATAAGAAAAGCGAAGAACGCTCGCCCAGCTCCGCGTCGGCGACAAAAAAGCGCCACTTTCTGTGAAAAGCGGAAAACACTCGCGATAAATAACTTCACACTAATATTGAACAAATTGTAAACACGATTCTAAATTTTATGAATTCTCAAACAATATATTTGATTTTTGCCTCTAAAAGTTGTTATAATTTTAGAGGCTTTCATATTGTATACATTTATATGGATTAGCTATTCTTTACTAAATTGTTAACGTTTACTCATTCTTAACAATTATTATGTATTTTTCACTTGATTATTTATTGAGATAAGTTTAGTGTCATATTTGGAGTTTTAAGATAACTCCATATGGTGGTTTAACACATAAATAGTAAATGGGTAATAATGTTCCAATCTATTCTCATATAGTTTTAGCATTGTCTATATGGAATTGTATCCATACAGCCGAAGGATTTGTATTGGAGGTGTTTGTATGTCGATAAATATAGAAGATAGCTTAGGACAATTTATTCGATATATACAGTTAGAAAGAAACTTTTCGATACATACTGTAAAAGAATACCAATATGATTTGAATGATTTCTTAGAATTTTGTAAGCGTGAAGGAATCGCAGATTTAAATGATGTAGAGTATCTCCATGCGAGGTTGTATGTAACTAAATTATATGATGAAAAAAAAGCTAGAACTTCAATATCAAGAAAAATTTCCTCCATTCGTTCATTTTTCCGCTTTTTAAATCGGGAATATCAATTGGATGACGCGCCTTTTTCTTCACTCTACCATCCCAAAAAAGAAAAAAGATTACCAAACTTTTTTTATGAGGAAGAACTCTCGAAATTATTTGAAGAAAATATTGGTGAAGATATAAAATCTATACGCAATATTGCTCTACTTGAGTTGCTTTATGCTTCAGGGATCCGTGTTAGTGAGTGTGTATCTATTGAGTTAGATGATATAGATCTAAATTATTCTATTTTAAGAGTCATGGGTAAAGGAAGAAAGGAACGAATCGTACCTTTCGGGCATTTTGCACAAGATGCATTAATAAAATATATTCATGAAGCTCGGCCGAAAATGATGAAGCATACAAAACATAATCGTTTATTTGTAAATATGCGAGGAAACGAACTTACTGCCGGTGGAGTGCGTTATATATTAAATGAAATGATTGAAAACGCATCTTTGAAAACTAAAATTTATCCACATATGCTCAGACATACTTTTGCAACGCATCTACTAAACAATGGTGCTGATTTAAGAACTGTTCAAGAACTATTAGGACATGCAACTTTGTCATCTACACAAGTATATACACACGTAACAAAAGAGCATCTTCGAAATACTTATATGAAAGCACATCCAAGGGCTTAACTTCGAAAAGCAAAGGATTACGCATCGATATATAGTTTGTGTCAGCATAAGGTTTGTAATTTTGTGAGACACATCTACGCAAAAAATGATCTAAGACTAGTGAAAGTCATTTATCGTTAGAAATGTCAAGGCGAATTTGATTAAGGGAGAATGATTATGGGACAATTTCATGCAACTACTATATTTGCAATTCACCATAATGGAAAATGTGCGATGGCTGGTGATGGTCAAGTAACACTAGGTAATGCTGTTGTAATGAAACATACTGCAAGGAAAGTAAGAAGACTGTATCAAGGTAAGGTTTTAGCAGGATTTGCAGGATCCGTTGCAGATGCTTTTACATTATTCGAAATGTTTGAAGCAAAGTTAAACGAATACAATGGTAACTTACAAAGAGCAGCGGTAGAAGTGGCAAAACAATGGCGTGGTGATAAAATGCTACGTCAACTGGAAGCTTTGTTATTAGTTATGGATAAAAATACTCTACTTCTTATTTCAGGTACTGGAGAAGTAATTGAGCCAGACGATGGAATATTAGCCATTGGTTCGGGAGGTAATTATGCATTATCTGCTGGTAGGGCTTTAAAAAGACATGCAGGTGAACATTTAACTGCTAAAGAAATTGCAGAGGCTGCTTTAACTGTAGCAGCAGATATTTGTGTGTATACAAACCATAATATAATCGTGGAGGCGCTTGAAGAATGACAGGACTAAATTTAACGCCTAGACAAATTACAGAACATTTGAACAGACATATTGTTGGACAAACGCAAGCGAAAAGAGCTGTAGCAATTGCACTTCGTAATCGTTTTCGACGCTCAATGTTAAGTGAAGACTTAAAAAACGAAATTATACCAAAAAACATTTTAATGATTGGTCCAACTGGTGTTGGTAAAACAGAAATTGCAAGACGAATAGCAAAACTAACAAATGCTCCATTCATAAAAGTGGAAGCAACTAAGTTTACTGAGGTCGGCTATGTTGGAAGAGATGTTGAGTCGATGGTACGTGATTTAGTAGAAGCTTCAAGAAGATTAGTTAAAGATGAAATGATGAATAATGTGAAGGAACAAGCAGAAGCTCTTGCAAATGAAGCCATTGTAAAATTATTAGTTCCTTCAAGGAAAAAAGATAATGTGGCACAAAATCCTTTTGAAATGTTATTCGGTGGTCAAAAGAACGACAAGCCAAATGATGATTCTTCACAAGAGGAAACAGAAGTTCGTTCAAAACGTTCTCAAATTGCAGCTGACTTAAAAGCAGGTAAGCTTGAAGAATCGATTGTAACAGTCGAAGTAACTGAACAAAATACTGCTATGTTTGATATGATGCCGGGAATGGGCATGGATATGGGTTCATCAGGCATGCAAGATATGCTTTCAAACTTAATGCCTAAAAAGAAAAAGAAAAGAAAAATGAAAGTAAAAGACGCACGTAGAGTTTTGGTCATTGAAGAGGCAAATAAATTAATTGATTCTGATGAATTAGCTCAAGAAGCAATTGATAGAGCAGAACAATCGGGGATTATCTTTATAGACGAAATTGATAAGATTGCTAGTCGTGGATCATCTCAATCTGCAGATGTTTCAAGAGAAGGTGTTCAACGAGACATTCTACCAATTGTGGAAGGGTCAACAGTTACTACAAAATACGGCCCTGTAAAAACTGACTTCATATTATTTATTGCAGCTGGTGCTTTTCATATGTCTAAACCAAGTGATTTAATACCAGAACTGCAAGGGCGTTTCCCAATTCGTGTAGAGCTTGAAAAATTAACAAAAGATGATTTTATTCGTATTTTAAAAGAGCCGGATCAGTCATTAATATTACAATATAAAGCTTTACTAGAAACAGAAGGTGTAACGATCAATTTCACAGATGATGCAATTGATCGCATTGCAGAAATTGCAACACAGGTAAACCAAGACACTGACAATATTGGTGCTAGGAGATTGCATACAATTTTAGAGCGTTTGCTCGAAGAATTATCTTTTGAAGCTTCTGAAATTGCTCCAAGCCATATTGAAATAACGCCGGCATATGTCGATCGAAAACTAGGGGAAATTTCAAAAAATAAAGACTTATCTCAGTTTATTCTATAGAGAGTAATCTTTTAATAGTTAGTGTACCAGTTCTTGGCTTGATCAAAACAAAGACCGTATTAACATTTTTCCAATAATTCAGGATAAAACTAATAGTAATGTTTAAAATAAGGGTACGAAAGCCTTTAGGAGGATATATACAAATGAATTTATTAAGTAAAACACGTAAAATTAACTCGATGCTACAAGCATCTGCTGGTAAACCTGTTAATTTTAAAGAAATGGCAGACACACTTGGCGATATAATTGATTGTAACGTTTTTATTGTAAGTCGTAAGGGAAAATTACTTGGTATTTCTATTCACCACAAAATTGAGAATGAGCGCATGAAAAAAATGTTTGAAGAGCGTCAATTCCCGGAAGAATATACAACAAACTTATTTACATTAACTGAAACTTCAACAAACCTTGATATTAATAGCGAACATACAGTTTTCCCAATTGAAAACAAAGATCTATTCCAAAATGGTTTAACAACGATTGTTCCTATTAATGGTGGAGGCGAACGTCTAGGGACACTAATAGTAGCTCGCTTACACGACCAATTCGAAGATGATGATTTAATCTTAGCTGAATACGGTGCAACGGTAGTTGGTATGGAAATTTTACGTGAAAAATCAGAAGAAATCGAAGAAGAAGCTCGTAGTAAAGCAGTAGTTCAAATGGCGATTAATTCTTTATCATATAGTGAATTAGAAGCAATTGAGCATATCTTTGAAGAACTTGATGGTTATGAAGGTCTTTTAGTTGCTTCTAAAATTGCTGATCGTGTAGGAATTACAAGATCTGTTATCGTAAATGCTCTTCGTAAATTAGAATCTGCTGGTGTAATCGAATCACGTTCTCTAGGAATGAAAGGTACGTATATAAAAGTATTAAATGATAAATTCTTAAATGCATTAGCTGAAATAAAAATGAAATAATTATGTCAAATAAAGGGTTTCATCTTCATGATGAAATCCTTTTTTACATGTTTAGGTCCATTAGACTATTTAATATACATAATTTTATAGAAATGTATATCTAATTACTTATAAAAAATGTTCAAATGCACTAAAAACTTCAAAATTAGTTAATAATCCCCTGTCGAATTTCGATGAACAAAAGAGAAAGAAGTGAAAAATTCTCGAAAAATGATGTCAAAAATAGTTCTATTAGCCTATTAAAATACGACAAAAGGCGATAGACACATTTCATTAACTTCATTAAAATTAGATGAGAATGTTATGGAATAGTAATTTTTTTAAAAGAGGTGAAACGTTTGAGCTTATTTGGAGGGACTATTCACAGTTTAGAAAAGGGTTTGCAATATTCGACCTTAAAAAACAAAGCGATAGCGCAAAATATAGCAAATGTTGACACGCCAAATTATAAAGCGAAAGATGTTAGTTTTAAAAATATATTAAATGAAACACAAACTACTATTTTTTCTGCAAATAGAACTAATGTGAGACATTATAATTTTGAGATTACAAACAGAAATTCTGGCGTAATGAGTTACGAGATTTTTAAATATAGAAACGATGGTAATGGTGTTGATATGGACGCCGAGCAAGCGAAATTGGCTGAGAATACTATCTATTATAACGCTTTAGTAGATCGTATTAACGGGAAGTTAAATACATTAAACACTGTGATAAAAGGAGGCCGTTAATTATGTCTATTTTTAAAAGCATGAATATTACATCCTCTGCTTTGACTTCGCAGCGTTTAAGAATGGATGTTATTTCATCCAACATCGCTAATATCGATACAACTCGTGCTAAACAAGTTGATGGACAATGGGAACCATATCGAAGAAAAACAGTAACATTAGCATCAAACGAAGGGCGTTTTTCAAACTTCCTAAATAAAGCTATGGGTAATAACGAAGTTGGTAATGGTGTGAAAGTTACAAAAATTAGTGATGATACTGAAACTCCATTTAAATTAGTGTACGATCCAACACACCCTGACGCAAATGAAGATGGCTATGTGGAAATGCCGAATGTTGATTTATTAAGAGAAATGGTAGATTTAATATCTGCTACTCGTTCTTATGAAGCAAATATTACGGTCTTTAATGCGAATAAATCAATGCTTACGAAAGCATTAGAAATAGGGAAATAACCTAGAAATGGTGATGAATAATGGCAATTAATTCGATTTCTTTAATTACTCCAACACAAATTACAAACCAAACAGATAAATTGGGAGTACAAGCTACGCCCTATGAGGCTGGAAAGAATTTTTCCAACTATTTAAGCAACGCCATTGAATCTGTCAATAATCAACAAATACAATCAGA
Organism: Ureibacillus manganicus DSM 26584; assembly: GCF_000772945.1. Lineage (GTDB taxonomy): Bacteria > Bacillota > Bacilli > Bacillales_A > Planococcaceae > Ureibacillus > Ureibacillus manganicus. Next base: position 49,831 of record NZ_JPVN01000001.1, on the reverse strand, counting down.
TACATTTACTCAAAAATTGATTACTGGACAAGATGTTGACCTACACGAAGTGATGATCGCATCTCAAAAAGCAAGTATTACATTAAGTGCTACAATGGAAGTTCGTAATAAAGTGATTGATGCATACCAGGAGATAATGCGTATGTCAATCTAACGGTTATTGCGAATATTAATTGTTATTAATGTATTCAATATAACCGGAGGTCTCATTAATGAACGAGCGACTTACAAAAGTGAAAACAGACTCCACACAATTCTGGAAAAGTAGAACAAAGAAACAAAAAGGTTCAATAATTGGGACAGTATTAGGTGTGATTCTCATAGCAAGTGTCCTAACATACATACTTACAAGAACAACAATGGTACCTCTTTTCACTGAACTATCAATCAAGGAAGTAGGAGAAATTTCAGAGGTATTAACAGCACAGGGAACTACTTATGAAATCGGTCCGGGTGGTACAAATATTTTAGTACCTGAAGGTGAAGTGGATACTTTAAAAGTTTCTTTAGCAGCACAAGGTTACCCTGAATCTGGGGAGATTAATAATTCCTTTTTCACAACAAATGCTGGATTCGGTATGACAGATAACGAATTTGAAGTAATTAGACTTGCTGCTACTCAAACTGAATTAGAAAACTTGATCAAAACCATTGATGGAATTAAAAACGCAAATGTCATGATTTCCCTTCCTAAAAAAGGCGTTTTTGTCAATGATATGAGTCAAGAGGCGAGTGCAGCGATTACACTCGATACTGAACCTGGACATCAATTTAGTAGTGAACAAATTGCAACTTTATATAACTTAGTATCTAAAAGTATTCCCAATTTAAGTACCGATAATATTGTGATTACAAATCAGTATTCCGAATATTTCGACTTAGAATCCGCATCAACTGGTTCTGGTTCTACTGATACCGTTCAAGGTCAAATGGAAGTGAAAAAAACAATTGAACGTGACCTCCAACGTCAAGTACAACAAATGCTAGGTACGCTAATGGGACAAGATAAAGTAGTTGTATCTGTAACAACTGACATCGACTTTAAAAAAGAAAATCGTCAGGAGAATTTAGTGCAACCAGTTGATGAAGAAAATATGGCTGGAATTGAAATAAGTGCACAACGAATTACTGAAACATATACAGGCTCAAATCCCGATGCTGCTATCGGTACACCTCAAGGTGGTCAAGCTACTGATAATTACCTTGATGCTGGAACAGGTACAGGTGATGGTGACTACGAGCGAATTGAAGAAACAATCAATCATGACGTAAGTCGTATTACAAAGGAAATTCAAGAAAGCCCTTATAAAATTCGTGATATTGGAATTCAAGTAGTTGTAGAACCTCCAGTTCGAGATGATGCAACATCACTTTCTGATGGTGTACGTTCAGATATCGAACAAATACTTGCAACTATTGTTCGAACATCAATCGATAAAGAAGCTGCTGGAGATTTAACAGAACAGCAAATTGGCGAAAAAATTGTCGTATCTGTTCAACCATTCTATGGTAATGATGCCACTTCTATTGATGACAATACACCAGTAATTCCATGGTGGATTTGGGTGATTGGCGGAATATTAGTCGTAGTAATTATTCTATTAGTTGTATCTCTGTTATTTACGAAAAAACGTAAGGCAGAGGCAGAGAACTTAGAAGCAATTGAAGAACAAAGAGAGTTATTTGTTGATGATATAAATGAAGAAAAAGAAACAGAAAGCACTGTTCGCCGCAAACAACTTGAAAAAATGGCGAAAGAAAAACCAGAAGACTTTGCAAAATTGCTACGAAGTTGGATTACTGAGGATTAAAGTGGAGGTATTGTATGTCTAGAAGAGATAAAGAGTTAACAGGCAAACAAAAGGCTGCCCTTTTATTAATCTCCCTCGGACCAGAGGTTTCTGCTTCAGTATATAAACATTTAAATGAAGAAGAAATAGAACGTTTAACTTTAGAAATTTCAGGAGTTAAAAAGGTAGAACCAAATGTAAAAGAAGATATAATAGAAGAATTTCATAATATTGCCCTAGCTCAAGATTATATTTCTCAAGGTGGTATAGGGTATGCAAAAACAGTATTAGAGGCAGCGTTAGGTGCTGAACAAGCTCAAGCGATTATTAATAGGTTAACTTCTTCTTTGCAAGTACGTCCATTTGACTTTGCTAGAAAAGCAGATCCATCACAGATCTTTAACTTTATTCAAAATGAGCATCCTCAAACAATTGCATTAATACTTTCTTATTTAGATCCTGGGCAGGCTGGAGTCATATTATCTTCATTACCACAAGAAGTACAAGCTGATATTGCAAAAAGAATTGCAATTATGGATTCAACGTCGCCAGAGGTAATTAGTGAAATTGAGTCTGTATTAGAACGAAAATTATCATCTACCGTAACACAAGATTATACAGAAACTGGTGGAATTGACGCTGTTGTTGAAGTGTTAAATGGTGTTGACCGACAAACAGAAAAAACAATTCTAGATGCACTTGAAATACAGGATCCAGAACTAGCAGAAGAAATTAAAAAGCGTATGTTTGTGTTTGAAGATATTGTTACATTGGATAACCGTTCAATCCAACGTGTTATTAGAGATTGTGATAATAGCGATTTACTTCTTTCAATGAAAGTAAGTAGCGATGAAGTAAAAGAGATTATTTTCAGAAATATGTCTAGTCGTATGTCAGATACATTTAGAGAAGAAATGGAATTTATGGGTCCTGTTCGTCTACGAGATGTTGAAGAAGCTCAATCAAGAATTGTAGCAGTTATTCGAAGATTAGAAGATGCAGGCGAAATCATTATTGCTCGTGGTGGAGGGGATGACGTCATTGTCTAGAATAATACGTTCCGTGTATTCGCCACAACAGGAAGAAAAAACTTATGAAATTCATATTCGTGATCTATTTACAGAACAGTTTGATGAAATGGTCGATGAACCAAACGAACCCTCAATGGAGCAGCTTTTTCAAGAAAAACAAAAGCGATTGGATGAAGAAAGAAATTTATTACTATCAGAACGTGAAGAATTTGAACGATATAGAAATCATCAGCTAGAAGAATTAGCGAATTTAAAGCAACTTTGGGAAGAAGAAAAAATTGTCTTACAAAAAGGTGCTTATGAAGAAGGTTTCGGGCAGGGCTATGAAGAGGGAATCCAAAAAGCAAACTCGGATATGATTGACTCCCTTAAACTAGCAAATCAAACAATCGAAAATTCAAAAGAAAATGCTAGAAAATATATTGAAGACCAAGAGCATGTAATTTTAGAACTTGCGCTAACGGCAGCTGAAAGAATCATAGGAGCTTCATTAGACAGAGATGAGGATGTATTTATTTCCATCATCAAACGAGGATTAAAAGAGGCAAGGGAAATGAAAGAAATCAAACTCTATGTTTCACCTAAATACCATGGGATTGTAACGAAAAACCGTGATGAATTAGCTGAAATGTTCCCTACAGATATACCATTTTTCATCTTTGTAAATGAAGATTTAAATGATACAGACTGTTATATTGAAACAAACCGTGGAAGAATCGTTGTATCCATCGATGATCAATTAAACGAACTACGTTTAAAGCTAAGTGAAATACTAGGATAAAGGATGATTGTATGCGTGCGTCGGGGCTAATAGACCAAATACCGAATCTATCAACCTTTAAAAAGTTTGGGAAAATTACTAGAGTAGTAGGACTAATGATTGAATCACAAGGTCCTGAAAGCTCAATTGGGGATGTATGTAAAATACATGTTCAATCTTCTAAGCATGGACACCAAGTGATTTTAGCTGAAGTAGTAGGCTTTAATGATGAACTAGTAATGCTTATGCCTTATACATCTATTAGAGAAATTTCAATAGGTTGTTTAGTTGAAGGAACAGGCTCGCCTCTTGAGGTGAAAGTGGGTCCAGAACTGATTGGTAAAGTATTAGATTCAATGGGGAATCCCTTTGATGGTTCATCTTTACCAAGAGGGTTAGTAACTGTACAGACTGAACAAGATCCTCCTAATCCATTAAGTAGACCACCAATTAATGACCAGCTTGAAGTTGGTGTAAAAGCAATCGACGGGATGTTAACTGTAGGCATGGGACAAAGGGTTGGTATTTTTGCAGGGTCTGGTGTTGGTAAGAGTACGTTATTAGGAATGATTGCTCGAAATACTAATGCTGATTTAAACGTAATCGCCTTAATTGGAGAACGTGGTAGGGAAGTATTAGAATTTATAGAACGAGATCTAGGAAAAGAAGGGTTGAAACGTTCTATTGTTATTGCTGCAACTGGAGATCAGCCAGCTCTAATGCGTATTAAAGGGGCATTCACTGCAACAGCTATTGCAGAATATTTCAGAGACCGTGGCTTAAACGTTATGCTCATGATGGACTCAGTAACACGTGTGGCAATGGCTCAACGTGAAATAGGTCTTGCAACAGGGGAACCACCTGCGCAGAAAGGATATACACCATCAGTATTCGCCATTTTACCAAGATTGTTAGAACGAACAGGGACAAATAAGCACGGTAGTATTACTGCATTCTATACCGTACTTGTTGATGGTGATGATATGAACGAACCTATAGCAGATGCTGTTCGTGGGATTTTAGATGGACACATTGTGTTGGATCGAACACTTGCTAACAAGGGGCAATATCCAGCTATTAACGTTCTTAAAAGTGTTAGTCGATTAATGAACCATATTTCAGATGATGAGCATGTAAAAGCAGCTAGTCGCCTTCGAGAACTTTACTATACATACTCTAAGTCAGAGGATTTAATCAATATTGGTGCATACAAAAGAGGGACTTCAAAAGAAATTGATGAAGCCATCCAATACGAACCACTGATCACAAATTTCTTAAAGCAAAGTTATAAAGCAAAAGTTACATTAGAGGATACAGTTAACGAGTTGATTGCTTTATCTAATGGTGGTGGAAAATAATGCTTCAGTATAAATATCGATTTGAAAAAGTTTTAACAATTAGGGAACAAGAGAAACAACAAACTGAGATGGCCTATAAGGAATCAGTTCAAGCATTCGAGGAAGTTGCTTCAAAATTATACGAACTGTTAAAGAAAAAAGAAGATTTAATTAGCTTTCAAACTGAAAAGCTAAAGGCTGGCTCAACGATCAATGAAATTCATCATTTTGCATCTTTTATTGATAGCTTGGAGAAATCTATTACGGATGTACAACAAAAAGTCATGCAAGCTAGGACAAAAATGAACTGGCATGAGCAAAAGTTAGTTGAAAAAAGCCTAGAAGTACGGAAATTTGAAAAAATGCGTGAAAAAGATTTAGAACGATTTAAGGAAGAACAAAACAAAGCAGAAATGCTTATGATGGACGAGCTTTCATCTATCATGTATTCCAAAAAAGAAGTCAGGTGATAACTATGTCAAAACCTACAATTGAAAACAAAAATATGGATGATGTAAAATCACCGAACTTTTTTCAAAAGTTTTTCTATTTGGTGTTAATCCCTCTACTATTTGCGATTGCGGTGTTATTAGTTATCGCGTCCTTTACAGGAACCAATGTGTTTGAAAAAGCAAAGGAACTAACTGAGAACCTACCATTTGTTTCTTCGCAAGAAGATGCAAAAGTCCAAGAGCCTATTAATAGTGAAAAAATAGTTGAGTTACAGGCAGAAATTGCAGAAAAAGAAGCTCAGATTTCACAACTTCAAACACAACTTGAAGTAGCGAACGGTAAAAACGAAGAAGCTAAAATTTTGCAAGAAGAACTTGAATATGAAATTCAAAAACTAAAGAACAACCAAACTGCAGCACAAAAGGAAATTACCGAGATAATTACTGCTTTTGAGAAAATGTCTGCCAAAGAAGCTGCTCCAATCTTAGTTGAGATGAATTTAAATGAGGCATTGAAAATCTTAATGCAACTAAAACCAGATAAACTATCTGACATACTTTCAAAAATGAATCCTCAAGATGCAGCAAAATTTACTGAACATTTAACACGATAACCAAATACCTTCCAAATTGAAAGGAGGTGAAATTGTGAATTTAGGAATAATGCAACTATCAAATGTCAGCTTGAATGCAGTTTCAAAAACGAAGTTGCGTGATTCATTTCAAAGTCCAACAACTAACAATTCCAGTGAAGTGGATACTAAATTTGGTACAGTATTGAATGAAGTTGTTAACAAACAAAATAGCAGAAATGATTCAATCCCTTCAACTACTAATAGTGATGTAGATGCAAACAAACTAAATGAATTAATCGATTTAGAATCCGTAGAAGATGTACTAGACCTACTTGGTATTCAAAATAGTGATGGATTATTAATGATTCAAAATATGGATAACCAAGAGTTAAGGTCAATTGATGAATTGATGAATTTAGAAGATTTGTTATCCCTATTAAATATGGATCAATCTCAGCTACAAAACTTGTTAGAACAATTGATAAACAGTGAGCAAATAAACGTTGAGCAGGGTAACATTTGGGAACTGATTCAATTAGTAAATGAACATGGACCAACCATTGTTGACCAAATTATTACCGCCTTACAAGGTGAACATAAAGTATCACCAAAAGGAGCAGAGCAATTGCTTCAGCTTTTAAAACTAGCCGGAGCTATTGGTAAGAAGGCAGATTTAGGGCAAGATCAGCAAATTCAATTGGCAAATTTAAAAGATGTACTTAAAGAAATTTCAACTGACTTGAAAGCTCAACAAACATTATTAATAACTACATCAAAAGATACTAGCTTAGCTAAAGTTGCCAATCAAGGTTTCCAACAGGTTGTAAAACAAATTGAAACGACGACTGAAACACAACAAACAATTTCAGGTCAGCAGACGATAGTTACAACACCAAAAACGATAACTATTACATTGCCAGTCGAAAAAAGTGCACAAGGAGAGGCCCTTGTTAAAGAAGTTCAACAATTAATCGGCCGAGGTCAGTTTTCGAATGTACAGGGGACTATGAAGCTATTACTTAAACTGTACCCAGAGAATTTAGGATCGATTCGAATTGAAGTGATGCAAAAAGATGGTGTACTTACATTGAGATTATTAGCATCGACAGTTCAAGCAAAAGAATTGCTTGATGGACAGTTACAACAGTTAAAGACATCCTTTGCTCAAGCGAATATTCAAATGGATCGAATTGATATTGCACAAAGTTTACAAGATGCTGATCGTAATCTTCGTGATCAAAACCTTTTTGGAAATTTATTTAGCCAACAAGAAGAAGAACAAAAGAACGAAGATGAACACAATGATGACGAAGAAGAACAAATGAGCTTCCAAGATTATTTAATGAATGAGGAGGTGTAATCTGTGACGAATATAACAACACCTATCACAAATGATTATTTTATAACTAACAAAAAACAAACAGTAAAAGAAACTGGCAATAGTGCTCTAGGAAAGGATGCATTCTTACAGTTATTAGTAACACAACTTCAACATCAAGATCCAACAGCACCTATGGATAATACTGAGTATATATCCCAATTAGCGCAATTCAGTTCTTTAGAACAAACGCAAAATATGACTAAAGCAATTGAAAACTTACTAATTTCGCAACAACAAACACAGCTCATGAATTATACAACTTTTATAGGAAAAGAAGTAGAGTGGCATGAAATCACAGATGAAGTTGATGATGAAGGGAATTTCATTGTGAATAATGGAAAAGGCGTTATTGAACAAATGAAGTTTGTTGATGGAGATCCTGTATTTATATTAGAAGATGGGAAAGAAATATCTTCTGGAAATATATCTTCAGTCTTTAACAATTCTCATTCAGGAAATAATGTACCGGAAAATCCATTAGTTGAAGCTAGTAAATTAATTGGAAAAACAATCCGCTATGAATCAAATGGTGAATGGGTTAACTCAATCATTCAATCAGTAAAAACTAATAACCGTACAATTGAGTACTTATTAGAAAATAATACACTTTTGACAAAAGACCAATTTGAAGTAATACCTAAATAAGGTTGGTGACGCACATGCGTAGGATACATATTCAGCACGTGCCATTGCAACCGTCATACCATGCACAACAAAAACTGAATACAAAAGTTACAACAAATAACACATTTCTTGAACATTTGCAAAAGGCGACACAATCCCAAGAGTTAAAAATTAGTAAACACGCTAATGAGAGGTTGATCGCACGGAATATTAAAATTTCAGAACAAGAATGGAAAGTTGTAACAGATAAAGTATTTGAGGCACATCAAAAAGGAGTCAATCAACCGTTAGTATTGATGGACCAAGCTGCGTTGATTGTAAGTGCTAAAAATGCAACGGTAATCACTGCGATGGAACGCACGGAAGCGAAAGAGCAAATTTTCACAAACATTGATGGCACGATTGTGCTATAAGGCAGGACCTTATTGGATGCCTTGTGCTACTGACTGAAAGATGTAGCATTTCTAAAAACGAAAGGAGAACGACAATTATGTTACGTTCAATGTATTCTGGTATTTCAGGTCTTAAGAACTTCCAAACAAAATTAGATGTTATTGGGAATAATATCTCAAACGTTAACACATACGGATTCAAAAAAGGTCGAGTTGTATTCAAAGATTTAATCTCACAAACTACAGCAGGTGCCTCTGCTCCAACTGAAACACGTGGGGGGGTCAATCCGAAACAAGTAGGACTTGGATCTCAAATTGCAGCAATTGATACAATTCATGGGACAGGATCTTTACAAACAACTTCCCGAACTCTGGACTTAGCGATTTCAGGAGATGGTTTCTTCCAAGTAGCAGATAGTGTTGCAGGTAATTTTGGATTTAATAATATTCAATATACACGCGCTGGTAACTTTTACATGGATAGAGATGGTTATGTAGTAAACTCAGATGGTAAATTTTTAGTTGGTAACGCAGCGAGTGTAACTTCAGTACCGAACATGGTTGTTCAAATTACTGAACCTGTAGCTACTCAAGATGCAAATAACTTCCCCGGGTATTCTTATTTCGTTAGTAATACAGGAACTAATGGTAGATTAACAGCTACTGGTGCAAATGAGGCAACTAGAATAAACGGTCTAAGATTTGATGGCACAGGAAAATTATATGCAGGTGCTACAAATACACCATTAAATGCAACTATAATTTCAGGTGGTGTATCTAGCACTTATGATTATGTATTTAATGCAACGGATGGCAAGATCTATTTAGATAATGGAACAAGTCAATTTGAAGTAATAAGTAACAATCAGTATTTAGATGCTAATGGTACTACACAGACTTTCGTTAACGGAGTAAATTCTATTTTTACAGCAATCAACAACTCGATGATTCAAGATGGAACTATCGACACTTTTAGCGACACAAACGCTCAATTACGCCCAATCAGAATCCCAACTACAGCCCAAAGTATGTCTGTTGGACAAGATGGAACAATTAACTTTGTTGATGCTAATGGTATTCTACAATGGGCAGGGCAATTACAATTAGCAAAATTCCCAAATACAAGCGGTCTTGAGAAAGCGGGAAGTAACTACTACCAACAAACTCCAAACTCAGGTTTACCAGTTTTAGGTACCGCAACTGAGGAAGGTCTTGGTTCAATTCAATCAGGATTTTTAGAAATGTCTAACGTAGACCTTTCAGAAGAATTTACTGAAATGATTGTTACACAACGTGGTTTCCAAGCTAACTCACGTATTATTACTACTTCGGATGAAATTTTACAAGAGCTAGTAAACCTAAAACGTTAATCTATTAATCTATTTATGTAATAACATAACTTCATTGCAAAGGAGGGGTGGGCCGGCAAATTAGATTTCAATACTATACAATAATCTCTTTAGTTATACGTTATATTGTCTAGTTACGGCGGCTAGGCTCTCGTGTCGCTTCACTTCCTCTTGGAAGACTGGAAAGATGTCTTCAAAGAGGAAGTTCCAGCGCATTTCGAGCCTGAACGAGCCGCCTTCACTTTTCTTGTGACCCGGCCCTACTTCAATGATCGAACTAACCCGTTTAAACGGAAAACCATTGTCATTAAATGCAATATACATAGAAACGGTCGAAGCGTTTCCAGACACAACAATTACGCTTACGACTGGACGTAAATTTATCGTCAAAGAAAGTCCTCAAGAGGTACGAAAAAAAGTAACAGACTTTTATCGAAATATACAAGTATTATCGAACCCGCATTTACGAGGTGATGAAGATGAAGAATAAAGGTAGCAATAAGCTTTTAACAATTATGTTAATAATCCTAGTAACCATTACATTGCTTGGGGTTGTTATTTTTGTCTTATTAACCCAATTTAATAAACCAGCTGCAACTGGAGAACCTACTATAGATGATATACTTGCTGCAAGTGTAGATGTTCCGGAACTAACAACCAACTTGGCTGATAACAGTTTCGTTCGATTAAAACTAAAAATTACTACAGATAGTCAAGAAGCAGCTGCTGAATTATCAAAACGTGATTTCCAAATTAATAATCTTCTAATTGAAGAACTTTCAGAGTTAACAGAAGAAGACTTACAAGGGAAACAAGGTAAAATTATTTTACAATCAACTGTTAAATCAAAATTAAATGAATTGATGCAAAAAGGTGAAGTAGTAGAGGTTTATATTACCTCTTACATTATTCAATAAAGAGGTAGTGTGTAAAGACATTTTAATACGACATATTGAGCCCTGAGGAGGGTGACATTTTTTCAATGTGACCACCTAAGAAGCACTAATATACGTAAAACAATTTATATCTATAGCAATATCAATTTTAGAACAAAGAAAAAGTTTTGGGAATGGAGGTGGTCAAATGGCAGGCGATGTATTATCCCAATCAGAGATTGATGCGTTACTCTCTGCGATATCTACTGGGGAAATGTCAGCAGATGAAATGAAAAAAGAAGAAGAAACGAAAAAAGTTAAAGTTTATGATTTTAAACGGGCGCTTCGTTTTTCAAAAGATCAAATTCGAAGCTTAACAAGAATCCATGAAAACTTTGCACGACTTCTGACAACTTTTTTCTCTGCTCAGCTGAGAACTTATGTTCAAATTAATGTAGCTTCCGTTGACCAAATTCCTTTTGAAGAGTTTGTGCGATCAATTCCAAATATGACATTAATAAATATATTTGAAGTGCCACCATTAGATGGTAATATTTTAATGGAAATCAATCCGAACATCGCATATTCCATGATGGATCGACTGCTAGGTGGAGCTGGTTCTAGCTATAACAATGTTGATAATCTAACAGAAATTGAACAAAAAATAATGATGAGCTTGTTTGAACGATCATTCGATAATTTAAGAGAAGCATGGGATGATATAACAGAAATCGATCCTATGTTAATTGAATTAGAGGTAAATCCACAATTTATTCAAATGATATCACCAAATGAGACGGTAATTGTCATTTCTTTAAATACGATTATTGGTGAAACAACTGGAATGATTAACATCTGTATCCCACATGTTGTTTTAGAACCAATTATTCAAAATCTGTCCGTTCAATATTGGATGCAATCGAATGTAAAAGCTACTTCACCTGAACAAGCGAAAATATTAGAAAATAAGGTGAAACAAGCTGAATTAGATATCATTGCGGAATTAGGTTCAGCAAATATTACTATTGAAGATTTTCTTTATATGACTATTGGGGACGTTCTTCAGCTAGATAAAAAAGTAGAAGAACCTCTTGTACTAAAGGTAGGCAATTTACCTAAATTTACTGTACAACCAGGTAAGCGAAATAAAAAAATGGCTGTACAAATTTTAGACACAGTGAAAGGAGAAGACGACGATGAATGACGGTATGCTCTCCCAAGAAGAAATCGAAGCTCTTCTTAGAGGTGAAACCTTAGAGGATCGACTTGATGACCAAAAAGGTTCAATAAAAGAGGAACTAAATGTTGAGGATTATTTAAACCCAATGGAGCAAGATGCATTAGGAGAAATTGGTAATATTTCTTTTGGAAGCTCTGCAACGGCTCTATCTACTCTGTTAGGGCAAAAGGTTGATATTACAACTCCTGTTGTATCAATGATTCATCGTAGTCGTCTAGAAGAGGAATTTCCACATCCATATGTAGCTATTCAAGTACAATACACAACCGGATTAATTGGAATGAACTTACTTGTCATTAAACAATCCGATGCAGCAATTATTGCTGATTTAATGTTAGGTGGCGACGGGTTAAATCCTAATCCTGATCTTGGCGATATTCAATTAAGTGCTGTTCAAGAAGCGATGAATCAAATGATGGGGTCTGCTGCTACTTCTATGTCAACAATCTTTAATAAGAAAGTGGACATCTCTCCACCATCAATTGATTTACTAAACTTTTCTAATAACGAGGGCACAAATTCTATACCAAACGAAGATTTAATGGTAAAAGTTTCTTTTAGATTGAAAATTGGAAGCTTAATCGATTCTTCTATCATGCAATTACTACCATTAGATTTTAGTAAGGATATTGTAAAAACATTACTAGGTGAACCAAGTCCGACACCTATTCCTGAACCAAATTTTCAACAACCAGTGTCTTTGCAACAGGCTCAGCCTAGCTATGAACAACAGTATACACAACATGCACAAGCGCCGGTTCAACCAGCGTACGGGCAACCTAAGTATCAAGAACCTGTACAACAACAACAACAACAAGTTGCTGCAACCTATTATGACGAGCCGCCAATTTTCTCTCAGCCTCGTTATCAACAACAGCAACAACATGTGAATGTTCAACAAGCACAATTTGCATCGTTCAATGAGCCAAGTATTACACAATCTGAAGCTCGTAATTTGAATATGTTATTAGATATTCCTTTACAAGTGACTGTAGAGCTTGGAAGAACAAAGCATTCAGTGAAAGATATATTACAATTGGCTACAGGTTCGATTATAGAATTAGACAAGCTTGCAGGTGAGCCAGTAGATATTTTAGTAAACAATCGCTTAATTGCTAAAGGGGAAGTTGTCGTAATCGATGAAAACTTCGGTGTGCGAATTACTGACATCGTTAGTCAAGCTGCGCGGTTGAATAATTTAAAATAATTGGAGGAATACGTTTTATGTCAAAAAGAATACTAATCGTGGATGATGCTGCATTCATGCGTATGATGATTAAAGATATCTTAACAAAAAATGGATATGAAGTAGTTGGAGAAGCAGCAGATGGTGCACAAGCTGTTGAAAAGTATAATGACTTAAAACCAGATTTAGTAACGATGGATATTACAATGCCTGAGATGGATGGTATTGCAGCATTAAAGGCAATTAAAGGTAATGATCCAGGTGCGGTTGTAATTATGTGTTCAGCGATGGGGCAACAAGCGATGGTTATTGATGCTATTCAAGCGGGTGCAAAAGACTTTATCGTAAAACCATTCCAAGCTGATCGTGTAATTGAAGCAATTCAAAAAGCATTAGGTTGATAAAATGTATGTTTTCTCAAAGATGAAATGGCAGTTTCTACTATTAGTTCTTGTCATAATCACATTTGTTGTTCCAAGTCAAAGCACAGCTTATGCAACTTCAACTAATAAAATGGTTACAAACGAATGTTTACAAAATCCAGAAAATTGTCAGGACGAACCTACTCAAACAAATGAGGAAAACAGTGAAGGTAAACAGCTTACAAGTGGACAAGGGTTAACTATTTGGGACTACCTTAAAATGCTTTTTGCCCTTCTGTTTGTTCTAGCATTACTGTTGTTTGTCCTGAAATTTATTAATAAGAAAAGTCAAAATTACGGTCAAAATAGTTTAGTTCGTAATATTGGTGGAGTTAACTTAGGTTCGCAAAAATCTGTTCAATTGATACAAATAGGAAAATCCATATATATAGTTGGTGTGGGTGAAGATGTTCAATTAATAAAAGAAATTGAAAATCCTGAAGAAATTGAACAAATTATTACTAATTTTAACGAGAGACAAACAATTGTTGGTACTTCACCATATATAACGGAGCTTTCAAAAAAATTAATTAATAAACTGAAAAAAACGGATGAAGTAGAACAAAAGCAACAATCTTTTGGTGAAATTTTTAATAACAAACTGACTGATATTAAAAAGAAGCGTCAAAATGATTTGGACAATTGGAAAGAAAAGGAGCGCGATAAATAATGCAAGATTTTATCTCGTTCTTTGGCGATAGCGATCCAACCAATGTCTCTACTTCAGTAAAGTTATTACTTCTTTTGACAGTGCTTTCACTAGCACCAAGTATTTTAATTTTAATGACGTCTTTTACTAGGATTATTATTGTTTTATCCTTTACTAGGACGGCTTTAGCTACAAACACAATGCCCCCAAACCAAGTATTAATTGGGCTTGCATTATTTTTAACTTTTTTTGTTATGGCACCTACATTTCAACAGGTGAATGATCAGGCATTACAACCATTGTTTAACGAAGAAATTGGAATTGATGAGGCTTACGACCGGGCATCTGCTCCATTTAAAGAGTTTATGGCCAAGCATACAAGGCAGGAAGACCTTGAATTATTTTTAAATTACAGTCAGGCTGAGCGTCCGGAGTCGATTCAAGATATTCCGTTAACAATGCTCGTACCTGCCTTTGCGTTAAGTGAAATAAAGACTGCATTCCAAATAGGATTTATGATTTTTATTCCATTTTTAGTGATTGACATGGTTGTTGCAAGTGTCCTGATGTCTATGGGGATGATGATGTTACCGCCAGTTATGATTTCACTACCATTTAAAATATTACTATTTGTTTTAGTGGATGGATGGTATTTGGTCGTCAAATCCTTACTTCAAAGTTTTTAGGGGTTGATACTTATGACTCAAGAAATGGTCATTGCAATTGCAGAACAAGCGATATGGATTGTGCTGATTGTTTCAGGTCCATTACTATTAATCGCATTAGTTGTTGGGTTAATGGTAAGTATTTTTCAAGCAACAACTTCCATACAAGAACAAACATTAGCATTTGTTCCAAAAATTATAGCTGTACTTGTAGCTATTATCTTTTTTGGCCCTTGGATGATATCTCAAATGACATCTTATGTATACGATATTTTGAATAACTTAGATCGGTACATCGGGTGATTAAATGACAGAAATAATCCCAAGTTTATCTGTATTGCTCTTAATTTTTGTTAGAATTTCTGCGTTTTTCGTATCAATCCCTTTATTTTCATATCGTACGATTCCACCCCAATTAAAAATTGCTTTAGCCTTGATCCTTTCTTGGATGATGTACTATACGTTTACAATTGAAGCAATTGCGATTGATGGAAATTACATATTATTAATTCTTAAGGAAGCTATTATCGGCTTAATGCTCGGTGTTTGCGCCTATATTGTTTTTTCGGCTGTTCAAATTGCCGGAGGATTTATTGATTTTGAGATGGGGTTTGCTATGGCAAACATCATTGATCCACAAACAGGTACGCAAAGCCCTTTGATGGGTCAATTTTTAAATATTCTTTTAACCTTTGTTTTATTAGCGACGAATGCGCACCATCTCATTTTAGATGGTATCTTTTATAGCTATCAGTTTTTACCGATCAATCAAGTGTTTCCCGATTTCGGTAATGTAGGAACACCGGAGTTTATAATGAGATTATTTGCAGCCGTATTTACAATTGCATTTCAAATGGCAGCACCAATTGTAGCAACGTTATTTTTAGTAACGGTTGCCTTAGGGATTACTGGGAAAACCGTACCTCAATTAAATATTTTTGTTGTAGGCTTTCCAATTAAGATTGCAATTGGTTTTATCGTGTTATTTATCGTTTTAGCAGTGATGATTCAAGTGATGAAGTACTTAGTAGAATTTATGATTTATGCAATGCGGGACTTAATGAGTCTTTTAGGTGGTGCTTTACTGTGAGACTACTACTTCCATTAGATATACAATTTTTTGCTGGAGAAAAAACTGAAAAAGCCACACCTAAAAAGCGTCAAGATTCTCGTAAAAAAGGACAAGTCGTAAAAAGCCAAGACGTCTCTGCTGCATTTTTATTATTATCAGTATTCCTTCTGTTATATTTTTGGGCTCCGTCCATGTTAGAAGGGCTATTTTCATTTTTCCATCAGTCAATCGAAAAGAATATGTTGATTGAATCACTTAACCAGGATACTGTGATGGAAATCTATTCACAGTCTTTGATGGAAATGGGAAAGATTGTATTGCCTGTACTTTTAATAACAATGGTTATTGGCGTTGCATCGAACGTTGCGCAGTTTGGGTTTTTATTTACAACAGAACAATTGAAACTTGATTTAAAGAAAATGGACCCTATTAAAGGAATTAAAAAGATTATTTCGGTTCGAGCAATTATTAATTTAATCAAATCATTGTTGAAGGTAGCTTTCATAGGAACGGTAACTGCGGTAATTATTTGGGTTAATTTAGAGGAAGTACTTTCTCTTTCATTACATAGTCCTTGGGAAATACTAACAACTGTTGCAAGATTAACAGGTTTAATGGGTATTGCTGCTTCACTTGTTCTTATACTAATTGCTGTTTTGGATTATGTGTACGAAAAGTATGAATATGAAAAAAAATTAAAAATGTCAAAGCAAGATATTAAAGATGAGTATAAGAATGCTGAAGGTGACCCCAAAATTAAATCTAAAATAAAGCAGCGCCAACGAGAAATGGCGATGCGACGTATGATGCAAGAAATTCCAGATGCAGATGTGGTTATTACAAATCCAACCCATTATGCAATTGTTCTGAAATACGACGAATCAAATATGGAAGCACCAAAAGTTGTAGCTAAAGGAACGGATTTCGTTGCACAAAAAATTAAATTGATTGCAAAAGAAAATAATGTGATTATGGTGGAAAATCGACCACTAGCTAGAGCAATGTATGACAAAGTAGAAATAGGAGATTTTGTACCAGAGGAGTTTTTTAAAGCTGTTGCAGAAGTACTTGCTTATGTATATAGAATTAAACGTAAAATCTAGACGACTTAGTAGATCAAAGGAGGGAATCAATTGAAATTTCGCGATCTTGGCGTATTAGCGGTAGTTATTTTAATTGTCGCGATGCTAGTTATTCCACTTCCTACATGGTTACTAAGTTTTTTAATTATTATTAACATTACAATTTCATTACTTATATTATTAACAGCTATGAATATGAAGGAAGCTTTAGACTTCTCTATATTCCCATCTGTTATTTTATTAGTTACATTATTCCGATTAGGATTAAGTATTTCCACAACCCGTGCCATTTTAGCAAACGGGGATGCTGGAGATGTTGTTGAAACCTTTGGTGAGTTCGTAACCGGTGGAAATATTTTAGTTGGTTTAGTAATTTTCTTACTACTCGTTATTGTTAACTTCATCGTTATTACGAAGGGATCTGAACGTGTTGCTGAAGTAGCAGCTCGTTTTACATTAGATGCGATGCCTGGGAAACAAATGAGTATCGATGCGGACCTAAATGCAGGGATGATTTCAGAAAGAGAAGCACGAGAACGCCGTGAGAAAGTATCTAGAGAGTCAGACTTTTATGGTGCGATGGACGGGGCGACAAAGTTCGTAAAAGGGGACGCAATTGCCTCGATTATTATGGTTTTTATCAACCTTCTATTCGGGATGATAATTGGGATGACTCAACTAGGCTATCCAATGGCTGAAGCCGCTGCCCATTTCTCTAAGCTTACTGTTGGGGATGGATTAGTAGCACAAATTCCAGCACTACTTGTTTCAACTGCTACAGGTTTAGTTGTAACACGTGCTGCATCAGATGGAAACTTAGGCTCAGATATTACAAGTCAATTATTTGCCCAATCTAAATTATTATATATTGCCGGGGGCACAATCTTCTTACTTGGATTATTCACGCCAATCCCATTTTGGATTACCATTCCAATTTCTGCGGTTCTAGCTATTGGTGCATTTCTAATGGACCGTAAGAAAGAAGATTCTCCTGAAGAAATACTTGAAATTGAAGAAGAAGTCGCAACGGATACTATGAAAAGTCAAGAGAATGTTATCAACCTACTCAACGTTGACCCTATTGAGTTTGAATTTGGTTATGGATTAATCCCACTCGTTGATACAGCCCAAGGTGGAGACTTATTGGACCGAGTTGTGATGATTCGTAGACAATTAGCCCTTGAACTTGGACTTGTTATTCCTGTAGTCCGTATTCGCGATAATATTCAGCTACAACCAAACGAATACCGTATTAAAATAAAGGGCAATGAAATGGCAAGAGGAGAACTATTGCTCGATCATTACTTAGCTATGAGTCCAGGAGATGATAACTCCATCGAAGGGATTGATACGATCGAACCTTCCTTTGGATTACCTGCTAAGTGGATTACTGAAAAAACAAAAGAAGATGCAGAAATGCTTGGATATACTGTAGTGGATCCACCAAGTGTAGTTTCAACCCATTTAGCAGAAATCATCCGGGCAAATGCACACGAATTATTAGGACGACAAGAAACGAAACAATTAATTGATCACTTACGTGAGTCTTACCCGATTTTAGTAGAAGAATTAACACCAACGCCACTTGCAATTGGAGAAATTCAAAAAGTTTTGGCAAAACTATTAAAAGAAAATGTGTCAATTCGAAATCTACCTATCATATTTGAAACACTTGCCGATTATTCAAAACTAACAAGTGATCCAGATATATTAACCGAATACGCAAGACAAGCCTTAGCACGCCAAATTACTGCACAATACGCTAGCGGCGGTCCAATTTTAAAAGTAATTACAGTACCTGCAAAATTAGAAAAACTAATTGCAGATAGCATTCAACAAACAGATCACGGAAATTATTTAGCGATGAATCCACAAGATTCTCAAAGTGTCTTAGAATCAATTGCACAAGAAGTGGAAAGGGTATCTTACATGGAGCAATCTCCAATTATTCTTTGCTCTCCTGCAATTCGAATGTATTTGAGACAATTAACGCAAAACTATTTCCCGCAAATACCAGTTCTTTCCTATAACGAGTTAGATGCAAACATTGAAATCCAAAGTGTTGGAGTGGTGAATGTAGAATGAAAATGAAAAAGTATATAGCTCCTTCCATTGCTGAAGCGATGAAAAGCATTCGAGCTGAATTAGGTGAGGATGCTGTCATTATCAATTCAAAAGTAGTCGAATCAAAAAAGTTTTTTGGATTAATCAAACAAAAGCATTTTGAAGTCCTTGCAGGAATTGACCAAATTGAGATTCAACCTAAAAGTGAACATTTACCAGATTTAAGTTTTGAAGTTAAAAGAAAAGAAATGACTCCAAAGCTATCTGAACCACAAGTTGATTCTAGTGAAGAACTAAAAAAAGAGTTAGCGGATTTAAAATCCATGGTAAAGTCAATTCAAAGACAATCAGTCGAAACAAATTATCCGGAACAAATAGTAGCAATTATTGAATTTGTTAAGGAACAAGAGCTTTCTGATGAGCTCATCACCGAGATTAGTGATGAGCTTTTTGCACATTATAAAAAATTTGATGGGGATGTATCACAAAAAGATTTATGGCAAAAGGTTGAGCATTTCTTAAAATCCAAATTGGATGATCTTCCTATAGGAGGACTATCTTATGATAAAAAATTTATTAATGTAGTAGGTCCAACAGGAGTAGGGAAGACTACGACGATTGCAAAAATAGCTGCAAGGTCAGTTCTTGAAAAGAAGAAGAAAATTGGGTTTATCACGACAGACACTTATCGTATTGCTGCAATAGAGCAATTAAAGACTTATGCGAATCTATTACAAGCACCAATTGAAATTGTTTACAATTCAAATGATTATAAAAATGCCATTGAAAAATTGTCACATTTGGATTTAGTTTTTATCGATACTGCTGGTCGAAACTATAAAGAAGAAAAATATGTCGACGATTTAAAGCAAATGATAAATTTTGATGAAGAAGTAGAATCATTCCTAGTCTTATCTCTTACCTCGAAAGAAAAAGATATGGAACGAATTATTGAACAATTTAAGGATATCTCTATAGACAAATTCATTTTTACTAAGATCGATGAAACAAATACTATTGGCACTATGTATAATTTAATGATTAAATATAATAAAGGACTTGCTTACTACACGGATGGTCAAGAAGTACCAGAAGATATAAAAGAAGCAAATCTTAATAATTTGTTAGACTTATTTTTCCAAGGTGAATTTAAATGAGAGATCAAGCTGAACAATTACGAATGAAAATGTCTGGAAATCTTGGCGTCTTAGGAAGATCAATAGCTGTAGTAAGCGGAAAAGGTGGCGTTGGGAAAAGTAATTTCACAACAAACTTTGCTCTCATGCTCGCAAAACTTGGGAAAAAAGTGGTTGTCCTAGATATGGATATTGGTATGGGAAATGTCAATATTTTGATAGGGAGAAATGCCCAATATAATTTAAAAGACTACTTAGTTGGAGAAGCTACATTATCACAAGTGATTTTAGATGGTCCGAATAATCTGAAGTATATATCGGGAGGTTCCGGTTTGTCTTCTGTAATTCAATGGTCTCCACCTATGTTTAACTCACTAGTGAATGCTTTTGAAACTTTACAAAGAAATTTTGACTATATTTTGTTTGATATGGGTGCAGGTGCAACAAATTGGTCACTAGATATATTAACGTCGATTGAAGAAATCATTGTTATTTCAACAACAGAGCCAACATCAGTGACAGATGCATATTCAATGATGAAATATATTCACTTTAGAGATCAAAATAAGAAATTTTATTTAGTTGTTAATAGAGCTTATTCCAATGAGGAAGGTAGGGAAACTTGTATCCGGTTAAAAAATACAATGTTGAAATTCTTACAGAAAGAGATCAACATATTAGGGTCTTTACCCGAAGATCCAACTGTAAGAAAAGCTGTAATTGACCAGATTCCATTTTCTATTTCATATCCAGATTCGCCTATTTCAAAAACCTTAGATGCGATGGTAAACAAGTTTATGAATTATGAAGGGGAAGCCGTATACGCACAAGATCAAACTACTACCTTCTTGAAAAAGCTTAAGAATATTTTTTCGAAAGGACGTGTTTAATAATGAGCTTTTTAACAAAAAGCAAATTATTAATCGTCGATGATTCTGCCTTTATGAGAAAACTGATATCAGATTTTTTTCATGACCATCCTAGTATAGAAGTAATTGGAACTGCTCGTAATGGAAAAGATGCCATCAAGAAAATTCAGCAGTTACAACCAGATGTTGTAACGATGGATGTTGAAATGCCTGAACTGAATGGCTTAGATGCATTAAAAGAAATTATGGAACTTTGCCCTGTTCCAGTCATTATGTTGTCGAGCGAAACAAGAAATGGGGCAGATACAACATTAACAGCAATGGAATATGGCGCTGTAGACTTCATAGCAAAACCGAGTGGACCGATTTCCCTTGATTTACATAAAGTTAAGGAAGAATTGATTCATAAGGTTCAATCGGCTGCAGGTGTTTCAGTGTTGAAACTGAAGAAACCATTAAGTGTTCAACCTAAAATCAATCCACCTGCTAAACAAAACCTAACTCAAACAAACTCAGTAAACCAAACATTGAATCAGAAAGAACAAAATACTTCCATTTCTTTTTCAATGAATAAACATAATGACTGGAGCAAGGTTTCTAAAAAAGTTGTATTAATCGGTACTTCTACCGGTGGACCTCGTGCTCTACAAGAAGTGATTACGAAATTACCACAAGAAATTCCTGCGCCTATATTAATTGTGCAACATATGCCTAAAGGATTCACAAAATCACTAGCAGAGCGGTTAAATCATTTGAGTAAAATCACTGTTAAAGAAGCAGAAAATGGTGATGTTTTAAAAAATGGAGTAGCGTACATCGCACCGGGTGGATTGCACTTAAAATTACAGAAAACCGGAAGCAATTTTGAGATTGTATTAGATCAAATAGAACCACCACGTTCAGGA
The DNA here is from genome assembly GCF_000772945.1 of Ureibacillus manganicus DSM 26584. Taxonomy (GTDB): domain Bacteria; phylum Bacillota; class Bacilli; order Bacillales_A; family Planococcaceae; genus Ureibacillus; species Ureibacillus manganicus. Next base: position 27,975 of record NZ_JPVN01000001.1, on the reverse strand, counting down.
CATAGACCTTCAGTAGATGTCTTGTTCGAATCCGTTAGTCGTTTTAACGATTTTGACAAAATTGCAGTAATTATGACTGGTATGGGATCTGATGGATCCAAGGGCTTATCTGCATTAAAAGAATTTGGAAATACCGTTGCAATAGCTGAATCACAGCAATCTTGTATTGTTTATGGAATGCCAAAAGCTGCAGTTGAGACTAACCTTGTTGATGATGTAGTCGTTGTTGAAGATATTGCAGAAAGAATCGTGAGATATTTATAACTACATAGGTATAAATGTCACGTAAATATAGATATAGTGGTGAATTTGAATTTAAGGAGAGTGGCTTTGGATGGATATGAACCAATATTTAGAAATGTTCATAGAAGAAAGTAAAGAACATCTACAATCTTGCAGTGATAATTTACTAGAGTTAGAAAAAAATCCAGAAGATATTAGTATAGTAAATGAAATTTTCCGCTCTGCCCACACATTAAAAGGGATGTCTGCCACTATGGGATATGAGGATTTGGCGGACTTAACTCATAAAATGGAAAATGTATTAGATGCTATTCGAAACCATAAAATTAACGTCGATTCGGAAATATTAGACGTTGTATTTGAGTCTGTAGATCATCTAGAAGAAATGATTATGGATATTGCTGATGGTGGAGATGGAAAACGTGATGTAAAAGAGACGGTTGAAAAACTAAAAGCAATTGAATCGGGACAACCTATTGCTAGCCAAGCGCAAGCTATAGACGAAGTGGCGGCTACAGCTATAGAAGTACTGATCGAAGAGAGTACTGCAACACCTCATTTACAATATGATGACTATGAAAAAACGGTATTACAACAATCATCTGAACAGGATTACAATGCATATGAAATCACTGTAGTTCTTCGGGAAGATTGCTTATTAAAAGCAGCACGCGTTTTCATGGTATTTGATATCTTGGAGAAAAATGGGGATGTCATTAAATCAGTCCCATCTGCGGACCAATTAGAAGAAGAAAAATTCGACCAACAATTCCAAGTAGCATTTATAACTAAAGACGCAGCTGATGTAATTCAGAAAAAAATAATGAAAGTTTCAGAGGTTGATAAAGTGATCGTCACACCATTAACCCAAGAACTATTCACAACTTCAGCTACGGAAGTTACACAAGTTGATACACCTGTAGTTATTGAAACGATTGAAAATAATACAAATGATACGAAAGAAATTGAAACGAAACAAAAGTCATCAACTTCAACCAAATCAACAACTCATACTTCGTCGAGTAAGACAATTCGCGTTAGTATTGAGCGTTTAGATATCTTGATGAATCTATTTGAAGAATTAGTGATTGATAGAGGACGACTACAATCCATTTCGACAGAGGTTAACCACTCGGAATTAAATGAAACGGTAGAACGAATGAGCCGTACTATGGGTGATTTACAGAATATCGTGTTAACTATGCGAATGGTTCCTGTAGATACAGTATTTAACCGTTTCCCTAAAATGGTACGTACTTTATCTCGCGATCTTAATAAAAAGATTAATCTTGAAATTATTGGTGCTGAAACAGAACTTGATCGTACGGTGATCGATGAAATCGGTGATCCACTCGTTCACTTAATCCGTAACTCCCTTGACCATGGTATTGAAAGCCCAGAAATACGTAAAGCAAAAGGAAAACCAGAAGAAGGTACGGTTGTTCTACGTGCATATCACAGTGGGAACTATGTGTTCATCGAAATTGAAGATGATGGTGCAGGAATTAACAAAGACCGAGTATTGAAAAAAGCGATATCTAGAGGAATCGTAACTAAAGAAAGCGCACTTACTTTAACTGATAAACAAATTAATGAATTAATTCTTGCATCTGGTTTTTCAACTGCAGAAGTAATTTCAGATATATCAGGGCGTGGAGTAGGATTAGATGTAGTAAAAACTACAATTGAATCTTTAGGTGGAAATATTTCAATTGAATCGACTGAGGATGTTGGATCTACTTTCTCTATTCAACTTCCATTAACGTTATCAATCATTTCGGTTATGTTAGTTGAAATTGAACAAGAAATTTATGCAATTCCATTGTCTTCTATTATTGAGACAGCAATTATTAAAAAGACAGATGTATTAAATGCTCATAATCAAAAAGTGATTGATTTTAGAGGCAAAGTAGTACCGTTAATCTACTTAGAAGAAATTTTTGAAGTTCCTCGCGATAATGAAATTGATGACGAGTACCAGTCTGTTGTTATTGTTCGAAAAGGTGAAAAACTAGCAGGTCTTGTAGTAGATTCATTCATTGGACAACAGGAAATCGTTTTAAAATCATTAGGAAATTACTTAACAAACATTTTTGCTATCTCAGGTGCAACAATATTAGGAAATGGTAAAGTCGCATTAATCGTAGATTGTAACGCTTTAGTGAAATAACGTATGGAAGAGGTGGAAAATATGACTAGTTTAGTTGATCAAGATTATATTAAAATGATCGTTTTTCAATTAGCAGATAAGGAATACGCAATTCCTGTGTCAAACGTACAAGGAATTGAAAAGCTAATGCATATTACACGTGTACCAAAGACGCTTAACTATGTAAAAGGCGTAATAAATCTTAGAGGTGTTGTCACACCAATTATTGACCTAAGAGAAAGATTTGGATTACCTAAAGCGGAATATATCGATTCTACAAGAATTATTATTTGTACACTTAATAATATGGAAGTTGGATTTGTTGTAGATTCCGCTAATGATGTGATTGACATACCTGTAATTTCTATTGAAAACCAACCAAACGTTGTAGGATCAGCGGAAGTTGATTTTATTTCAGGTGTTGCAAAAATTGAAAATCGACTATTAATCCTTTTACATTTAGATAAGGTATTAGTTTCAGAAAATAATTGATAACAATGCTTGTTAAAGAAAAGTAGGGATTAGCATGAAAATTACTTCATTACATTTAGATATTCTAAAAGAGATTGGTAATATTGGTGCTGCTCATGCTGCAACATCTTTATCGAATTTACTTGGAAGAAAAATAGATATGAGAGTACCAAATGTAAATATGGTTAGCTTTACTGAAATGATGGAATTAGCTGGAGGTTCAGAAACAGTAGTAGTTGGTATCTATTTGCGAATCGAAGGTGATGTGGAAGGTAGTATGTTCTTCATATTACCAATTGGACAAGCAAACCGATTCATTAAACGATTAATCCATGATGAGACGTTTGATTTTTCCAATAATCCTGTTTCTGAACTAGGTTTATCAGCAACACAAGAACTAGGCAACATTTTATCGGGTTCCTATTTATCAGCTTTATCTGATTTTACAAGATTAAAACTATATCCGACCGTTCCTGGGCTTGCGGTAGATATGTTTGGAGCGATCATTAGTAGTGGTTTAGTTGAAATATCACAAGTTAGTGACCATGTCATAGTGATTAATACTTCCATATTTGAAGACGATTATGGTGATTCTGAAGAAGTTCAAGGGCATTTTTTTCTACTTCCTGATCCAGAATCTTTTGAAACAATTTTTAAAGCACTAGGTGTTGTTTAAAATGATTTCTTCTAAACAAGTAGTAAAAGTAGGAATCGCCCAATTGGATATAGTAAAATCACCTGACACTATTCGTACTTCTGGCCTTGGATCATGTGTCGGAGTAGTCTTATATGACGAAACGAAAAGAATTGCTGGATTAGTCCATGTCATGCTACCAGATTCAAGCCTAGGAAAAACAAGCACATTAAACGTCGCAAAATTTGCAGATACTGGCATAGAAGCATTGATTAATAAACTAAAATCAGAAGGCGTCCAACCTTTTCGTTTAAAAGCGAAAATTGCTGGTGGCGCACAAATGTTTCAATTCACAACAGACAAAGACACGATGCGTATAGGGCCACGGAATGTAGAAGCAGTCAAATTAGAGCTGAAAAAATATGGAATCCCACTTGTTGCAGAAGATACAGGTGGAAATAGTGGTCGAACGATTGAATTTAACCCTGATACAAGTAAGTTAAATATTCGCACAGTCAATCAAGGGGTGTGTGATATATGATGATCGGAAGCATTATATCGAATTTTTGGGTAGCATTAGGTACTTTTACGATTTACTTTCTTATAATGTTCCAAAAACCAGAAACCCCTTTCAACATTCTATTAGGTTCATTTATTTCTGCTATCTTCGGGTTCGTCATCACGTTCTTACTAAGATACTTAATCGGATACATACTATATACACCTGAAGAAATTGCATTAGAGGCTGATTCAGAAGAAAATGATAAGCCTCATCCGCATGACGAACTTCAACCTACTGTTCAACAGAAGTCATCTTCCACTAAGGCGATTGAAGATCCAGAGGAAATTGCTAAAGTAGTAAAAACAATGATGAATAGTTAACTATATTTTAAGAGTCGTGAAATAGCGGCTCTTTTTTCTTTAATGACATCATCTTCAGGAAGAACTATGGGGAGTGAAATCCCCAGGAAATGACGTTCATAGGGGAGATTATGAAAGTCATTTAAGAAGAAATTTCGGTGCAGAAAAGTTCATCAAGAGACGGTTATGTCTAATAGAACGCCTCAATGGGACAGTTCCGCCTTAATCCATTACCGTTTTGTCTAGTAGAACGCCTCAATGGGACAATTGCAGCTGGATTCGTTACCATTTTGTCTAATAGAACACCTCTATGGGACAATTCCGCCTGAGTCCATTATCGTTTTGTCTAGTAGAACGCCTCTATGGGACAGTTCCGCCTGAATTCAATACCGATTTGTCTAGTAGAACGCCTCTATGGGACAATTCCGCCTGAATTCATTACAGATTTGTCTAGTAGAACGCCTCAATGGGACAGTTCCGCCTGAATTCAATACCGATTTGTCTAATAGAACGCCTCAATGGGACAGTTCCGCATGAATATTTTATCGTTTTGTCTAGTAGAACGCCTCAATGGGACAGTTCCGCCTGAATATTCTATCGTATTGTCTAATAGAACGCCTCTATGGGACAATTCTGCATGAATATCTTATCGATTTGTCTAGTAGAACGCATCTATGGGACAATTCCGCCTGAATTCATTATCGATTTGTCAAATAGAACGCCTCTATGAGACAGTTCTGCCTGAATATTTTACCGTTTTGTCAAATAGAACGCCTCTATGGGACAGTTCCGCCTGAATTCAATACCGATTTGTCTAATAGAACGCCTCAATGGGACAATTCTGCCTGAATTCATTACCGATTTGTCTAATAGAACGCTTCAATGGGACAATTCCACCTGAATTCAATACCGTTTTGTCTAGTAGAACGCCTCAATGAGACAGTTCCTCTTGAATTTTTTAACATTTTGTCTCATAGATCAAACGAAGATCATTTGATACGGAAATCTGTGCAGAAAAGGTATTTATGGTTTGAATAAAGCCCTTTTGATATGGAAAATTATTACAAAATTGTCTTCATGCAGATAATGATAGACATTCCGCGACCGAATATCCGAGGGTACTTTTAAAAATTGATTTTAATCAAAGTTGATAACATTTACGTTTTTGAAAGTTTAAAAGAACTAGTACATTCAACCAATTAAGTTATTTATCGAACAATGTGTTTTTTTGTCTGTATTTGATATAATAACAATAGAATTTGTGCACAGCCTAAAGAAAGGTGATTCGATGGTACAACCAACTTTAGATGAACAAAAAATTTGGACTAGCTGGATAGAAAATCGAGATCCCGAAGCTGGTGATTTACTCATTAAAAAATATAAATCATTAGTGAATTACCATGCACAGAGAATCAGTGCGGGATTACCTAAAAATGTCTCAAAAGACGAAATCATTAGTTTAGGTATGATTGGATTATTTGACGCGCTAAATAAATTTGACATTAATAGAGATTTGAAATTTGATACATATGCTTCGTTCCGAATTAGGGGAGCTATACTAGATGGGCTAAGGAAAGAGGATTGGCTTCCACGTTCAGCAAGGGAAAAAGCAAAAAAAATGGAATCTCAAGTTGAAAAACTTGAACAAAAGTTAATGAGACATGCAACGCCTGAAGAATTGGCAGACTACATGAAAGTATCTGTTGATGATGTATATCAAACAGTTCAAGAACATTTCTTTTCAAACTTACTTTCAATCAATGAGCAACAAGATCAAGATGAAACCGATGGAAAAGAATTCGTTATTCGTGACGACCGTACGATGACGCCTGAACAAACCGCCATCCACTCGGAGCTAATTGACGATTTAGTGAAAAATATCCAAAACTTAAATGAAAAAGAACAATTAGTTTTGAGTCTTTTCTATACTGAGGAAATGACGCTCACTGAAATAGGTGAAATGCTCAATCTTTCGACATCACGTATATCACAAATTCACTCAAGAGCACTATTTAAATTACGTAAACTTTTGTCTTCTGAAGTGTTAAATGTTTAATATGTTTGGTGTGACAGAAGTTTAAGGTAATTGAATGAGTAGTATTATTTGTGTAAAAGAGATTGGAGGTTCACTCATGAGTTTAAAGGGCGTGGAATTACAAATTGCCATACCTAAAACTTTCGATGCTGGGAAATTGGCTGAGCAACATCAGCACAATGTACTTCAACACCAACATAATGCGAACGAAGCATTAAAAAAAGAGTTGGAGAAAAAGCAAATGACTGTTAATGATACTGAACCGACAGAGAAAACCGTTAAAGACGAAAACAACAGTAGCGGGAACGATCAACATTCAAAAAATAAACAATCCAAAAAGGAAAATAAAGCAAAAGAAGCAACGCATCCATTTAAAGGCAATTTTATCGATTTTAGTGGATAGGAGAAAACCATGTTAACCACCATATTTATTATCTTACTAATTCTTTCACAATTACTTTGTTTTTATATAATAGCCTTATTGAATGCAAAGGTTGCTAAATTTAAAGATTTAGAAATTCACCAAGAACAATTAATGCGGGAAATGGAAGAATCGATTAGTCTATATTTAGTTGAAATTCGTGAAGAAAATGACCGTTTAATCAAAGAACTTTCTGAAAATAAAACAAGTAATCATGTAAGAAAAAATGAAAGTTTGGCTATAAATGATGTAGAAGAACAAAAAATTATTGTTAAAAAAGAAAGCACAGATGCTAACGAGCCAGCTATTGAACAAAAAGTCTTTGTTCCGAAAGTCATTGCCCGCAATGCCTATAACCAATATAAAAACCAAACAACTAAAGCCGCAAGTGAAGATCATGAAAATACTTCAAAATCTGAAGATAAACATGAACAGCTTTCTTTTGAACAACAAGTCATTAAATTAAATAATGAAGGAAAAAACATTGAAGAGATTGCGAAATTAACGAATAAAGGTAAGACAGAAATCGAATTATTACTTAAATTTCAAGCTTAAAAATGTTGCAGTGAAAAATAGAATATGATATATTATCAATTGGTGTTAAATTATTTTAATAAAACACACGCATTTTGATGTAGTAAGTGGTGCTTTTAGACCTAAAAGTTGCTTGTTACAAATGAAAAATGCGGAGGGAAAAAACCAAACCATTAGGAGGAAAAAATCATGTCAGTAATTTCAATGAAACAATTACTTGAAGCTGGTGTACATTTCGGTCACCAAACTCGCCGTTGGAACCCAAAAATGAAAAAATACATTTTTGTAGAACGTAACGGTATTTATATTATCGATTTACAAAAAACAGTTAAAAAATTAGAAGAAGCTTACGACTTCATGCGCCAAGTAGGTCAAGATGGCGGTAAAGTTCTTTTCGTTGGTACGAAAAAACAAGCTCAAGAAGCTATTGAAGAAGAAGCAATTCGTTCTGGTAACTACTTCATCAACCAACGTTGGTTAGGTGGTACTTTAACAAACTTCGGTACAATCCAAAAACGTGTTGCGCGTTTAAAAGCGATTGAAAAAATGGAAGAAGACGGTACATTTGACGTACTTCCTAAAAAAGAAGTTGTTCAACTTAAAAAAGAACACGAACGTCTTGTTAAATTCTTAGGCGGAATTCGCGATATGAAAGCAATTCCGGACGTAATGTTTGTTGTTGACCCACGTAAAGAGCGTATTGCTGTTGCAGAAGCTCGTAAATTAAATATTCCTATCGTAGGGATTGTTGATACAAACTGTGATCCAGATGAAATCGACTATGTAATCCCTGCTAACGATGATGCTATCCGCGCTGTTAAATTATTAACTGCTAAAATGGCTGACGCTCTAATCGAGTCAAAACAAGGTGAATCTGAAGCTCCAGTAGCTGAAGAAGCAGTAGTAGCTGAGTAATTCACTATTAAGGTGATAAGTGGATGTTCCCCTTATCACCTTTTTTTAAGAACATTTTAGACTTATATTTAGTATATTTGACTTTTTCTACTGAAATTGTCTAATGTACGAATCCTAAGTCTAAATTGAACAATATATAAATAGTTAAACCTATTGATAATCTTAAGGAGGAAACACCCCTATGGCAATTACTGCACAATTAGTAAAAGAACTACGTGAAAAAACAGGCGCAGGAATGATGGACTGCAAAAAAGCACTAGTAGAAACAAACGGAGACATTGACGCAGCAATCGATTTCTTACGCGAAAAAGGTTTATCTTCAGCTGCTAAAAAAGCTGACCGTATCGCTGCGGAAGGTACAACTTACATTTTAGCTGAAGGAAACGAAGCTGTAATCCTTGAAGTGAACGCAGAAACTGACTTCGTAGCGAAAAATGACAAATTCCAAGTACTAGTGTCAAGCCTTGCACAAACATTATTAACTGTTAAACCTGAATCTGTAGAAGCTGCTCTAGAGTTAGTAAATGCTGAGGGCGTTAAAGTTGCTGACCAAATTTCAACAGCTGTTGCAACAATTGGTGAAAAAATCACTTTACGTCGTTTCGAAATTAAAACAAAAACAGATGCTGATGCATTTGGCTCTTACTTACACATGGGCGGAAGAATTGGTGTATTAGTAGTACTTGAAGGTTCTACTAGTGAAGAAGCTGCTAAAGACGTAGCTATGCACATCGCAGCAATTAACCCTCAATATGTATCTCGTGACCAAGTTTCTCAAGATGAAATCGAGCGTGAGCGTAAAGTATTAACTGAACAAGCATTAAACGAAGGTAAACCAGAAAACATCGTTGCGAAAATGGTTGAAGGTCGTCTTGGTAAATTCTTCGAAGATATTTGCTTACTTGACCAAACATTCGTTAAAAACTCAGATCAAAAAGTACGTGACTTCGTAAAAACAACAGGTGGTAACGTAACTTCATTCGTTCGTTATGCTGTTGGTGAAGGTATCGAAAAACGCGAAGATAACTTTGCTGAAGAAGTTATGAACCAAGTTAAAGGTAATAACTAATTTAAATTAGATATACTTAAGCCCAGTTTGTTTCGAGCTTGCTCAAAACGCGGCAGCTTCTGCCGGAGGCTAACTTTACTAAATAAAGTTAAATAATTGTGTAATATGCACATTGAAAAAATAGGGAGCACATTACCGTGTTCCCTTTTTTACAGATTACAACAATACATACGCATTCATTGATTAATACAAAACAAGCGTATGAAATCAACTTGATGCATCCTTAAATCTAGAGTTACGGAGGTTTACTATGAGTGTGCCACATTATAAACGTGTTGTTATAAAATTAAGCGGTGAAGCATTAGCAGGTGAAGCGGGCTTCGGATTATCACCAAAAATTATAAAATCTGTTGCTGAGGAAATTAAAGAAGTTGTTGCTCTTGGAGTTGAAGTAGCAGTAGTTGTTGGTGGAGGAAATATTTGGCGTGGGAAAGTTGGAAGTGAAATGGGAATGGACCGTGCTTCAGCCGATTACATGGGGATGCTAGCAACTGTCATGAATTCACTAGCCCTACAAGACGCTTTAGAAAAACTAGAAATCGAAACTCGTGTTCAATCTTCTATTGTTATGACGCAAGTGGCAGAACCATACATTCGCCGTAAAGCTGTTCGTCATTTAGAGAAAAAACGTGTCGTAATATTTGCAGCTGGTACAGGAAATCCTTTCTTCTCAACAGATACTACAGCGGCATTACGCGCTGCAGAAATCGAAGCAGAAGCTATTTTAATGGCGAAAAATAATGTAGATGGTGTTTATACAGCAGATCCTAAAACAGACGCTACAGCGGTTAAATATGACGAACTTACATATTTAGACGTTATTCAAAAAGGACTTCAAGTAATGGATTCTACTGCTTCCACATTATGTATGGACAACGATATCCCATTAATAGTATTCTCTATTATGGATAAAGGAAATATTAAACGCGCCGTTCAAGGTGAAAAAATTGGCACAATCGTTAGGAGGAATCTATAATGGCTAAACAAGTATTAGCTCAAGCAAAAGAAAAAATGGAAAAATCAATTTCTGCTTATTCAAGAGAATTAGCATCGATTCGCGCTGGTCGTGCGAGTGCTTCATTACTTGATCGTATCACTGTTGACTACTATGGTGCACCAACTCCAGTAAATCAACTTGGTGGTGTTTCTGTTCCTGAAGCTCGTCTTTTAGTAATCACTCCTTACGACAAATCTATTCTAGGTGACATCGAAAAAGCGATTATGAAATCAGATATCGGGATTACACCAACAAATGACGGAAATGTAATTCGTTTAATGATCCCTCAACTTACTGAAGATCGCCGTAAAGAATTAGTGAAAGTCGTGAAAAAAGAAGCCGAAGAAGCTAAAATTGCTGTTCGTAATGTTCGCCGTGATGCAAATGATGATCTTAAAAAGCTAGAGAAAAACGGTGAAATTACAGAAGATGAATTACGTAGTTATAACGATGATATTCAAAAATTAACAGACCAATCGATTGTAAAAATCGATGATCTTGCAAAAGAAAAAGAAAAAGAAATTCTAGCAGTTTAAAATAGTAAATGAACTTTATCCCGCCTTAACGGGCACTAGGACTCCCACATAACAATAGCAATGAAAATGTAATAAAATTCGGTGGGAGATCCAACTGCCCGTAAAGGTCCGATTGGTTCAACTAACCATCATTGGGGGATGAAGGTACACCCCCACTGATGGAAGTTTCACTTTATGCCAAATGAGACGTCCTGCCATAAAGGACGTCTTTTTCATATTGCATACAAATTGAGAACTTTTACATATCCTAGTAATAAACGACGGTACAAATAATTAATGTTTTTCTTTAAAAAGGACACAAATTTTGTTTTTTGATATGATTATGTAAGTAAGAATAACGTCCGATTTAATGTCAAATGGGGGAATAAAAATGATTTCTAAAATATTTGGAAAAAAGCATAACAAACAGAAATCTTTAAAAAATCAAGATACGATTTTATCAAACAAAGAATTACTTCCAAAGCACATTGCAATTATTATGGACGGAAACGGACGTTGGGCAAAAAAACGAGCTTTACCACGTATTGCTGGGCATCATGAAGGAATGAAAATTGTACGCAAGGTTGCACGAATAGCTGATGATTTAGGCGGTATAAAAGTTTTAACCCTCTATGCATTCTCCACTGAAAACTGGAAACGTCCTAAATCAGAAGTAGAATATCTAATGAGTTTACCAGAAAAGTTTCTAAGCTCCTTTCTTCCTGAGTTAATGGAACGTAATATTAAAGTAACAATGATGGGAAATAAAGAAGAACTACCAAAACATACACAAAAAGTATTAAATGATGCGATGGAAAAGACAAAAAATAATACAGGACTTATTTTAAATTTTGCTATGAACTACGGTAGTAGGAATGAAATAGTAAATGCTATGAAGGCAATACTAAGTAAAGTTGAAAGTGGTCAACTAAAAGTTGATGATATAGATGAGTCAATAGTAAATGATTATTTAATGACAAAAGAATTACCAGAACCTGATTTATTAATTCGTACAAGTGGTGAAGTACGATTAAGTAATTTTATGTTATGGCAACTTGCGTATACAGAATTTTGGTTTACGGAAACTCTTTGGCCTGATTTTGATGAACAAACATTTTTAGAAGCAATTCATGAATATCAAAACAGAAATCGAAGGTACGGAGGGTTGAAAGGAGAAGGAAAAGCTTGAAGCAACGAATTATAACGGGGCTAATTGCAGCAGCAATTTTCATCCCGTTTGTTGTATATGGAAAATTACCCTTTACATTAGGAGTATATGGTTTAGCACTTGTTGCGTTATATGAACTACTTCGTATGAAGGGGATAAAAATCTATTCTATTCCAGGGATCATAGGAGTTTTGATTTTATTCTCATTACTAATGCCTGACCATTGGGCAGTACATGTACAAGAATTTACAACCTATACAAAGTATGAGTTGCTAATTATTGCAACGATTTTGCTACTAGCATATTCGGTTTTAGTAAAAAACCATTTCACATTTGATGAAATTGGATTTATCTTACTAAGTACATTATACATTGGTATTGGATTTTACTATTTAATTACAACGCGTGAAGCAGGACTTACATATATTATTTATGCTTTACTAGTTGTTTGGTCTACGGACTCTGGAGCTTATTTTACTGGAAGAAAATTTGGCAAACATAAACTTTGGCCAGAAATATCACCGAATAAGACAGTCGAAGGATTTGTAGGTGGGATTGTTATTGCTGTAATTCTTGCGTCGATTATGAATTTAATTACACCTTTTAATATGTCATGGACATACTTTATAATCGTTACTATTTTTAGTTCAATCTTTGGACAATTAGGTGACCTAGTGGAATCTGCTATTAAACGTCACTATGATGTGAAAGATTCGGGTTGGATTTTACCAGGACATGGTGGAATATTAGATCGTTTCGATAGTTTACTTTTTGTTTTACCGTTATTAAATTTACTGTACTTTGTGAATTAGTGAAAGGAAGTTGTCGTTTTGAAAAAAATAAGTCTTTTAGGTGCAACTGGTTCAATCGGAATGCAAACAATCGACATACTACTTGCGTATCCAGAAAAGTTTAAACTTGTAGCTTTTTCATCAGGGAAAAATATAGAAAAAACAATAGAAATTATTAACCAGCTACAACCTGAACTTGTTTCGGTTCAAGAAGAACAAGCAGCAATCGATTTGCAACAACAGTTCCCTAACATTCACTTTACCTATGGAAATAAAGGTTTAGTTGAAGTAGCAACACACCCAGATTCTAGCGTTTTACTTAATGCGGTATTAGGTAGTGTAGGATTGGAATCTACATTAGCAGCTATTCGTATGGGAAAAACGATTGCTATTGCAAACAAAGAGACATTAGTAACTGCAGGACATATAGTGATGGCGGAAGCGAAAAAATATAATGCCACAATATTACCAGTAGATAGCGAACATTCAGCAATCTTCCAATCAATGAATGGAGAAAATAGAAAACAGGTAAACCGGATTATTATTACTGCTTCAGGTGGCTCGTTCCGAGATAAAACTCGTGAAGAATTAAAACATGTGACAGTAAAGGAAGCCTTAAATCATCCGAACTGGTCAATGGGAGCAAAAATTACAATAGATTCTGCCACAATGATGAATAAAGGTTTAGAAGTAATAGAAGCTCATGTGTTGTTTGATCTTCCATATGATCAAATTGATGTTTTATTGCATAAAGAAAGTATTATTCACTCTCTCGTAGAGTATGATGATACTAGTGTCATTGCTCAACTAGGTACACCTGATATGAGAGTTCCAATACAATATGCACTTAGTTTCCCAGATCGATATCCAGTGAAAGATAGTGCTCGACTTAACTTAGCACAAATTGGACAACTTCACTTTACAGAAGTAGATTTTGACCGTTACCGTGCAGTTAAACTAGCTTATGAAGCTGGAAGAACTGGTGGGACAATCTTAACAGCAATGAATGCAGCAAACGAAGCAGCAGTCTCTCTATTCTTACAAGAGAAAATTTCATTCTTGCAAATCGATGAAATAATAGAGCAAATTATGAACGATCATAACAATATTTTAATGCCAGATTTAGAAACAATTTTACACGTAGATAGTCAAACGAGAAAAACTGTTCTTGGCATGGTAAAATAGAAACTATTCATATTTGGTTCAAACGAATAGTCTTACGGATAAAAAAGCGTTTTGTTTGAGCAAAGACGAGAAAATTTGCGTTTCAAAGGTGGGGAAAGAATGCAAACGGTAATCGCGTTTATTATCATATTTGGTTCTCTCGTGTTCTTTCACGAACTAGGACATTTTCTATTCGCAAAACGTGCGGGTATAATGGTTCGTGAATTTGCAATTGGTATGGGTCCAAAAATCTTTGGCATGACGAAAGGTGAAACACTCTATACTATTCGATTATTACCACTTGGTGGATATGTTCGAATGGCTGGAGATGACATGGATGCAGTAGAGCTTCAAGCAGGTTATCGTGTAGGAATTATCCTAAACGAAAATGAAGAAGCTGTAAAAATCTATCTGAATCAAAGTGTGACACATCCAAATATCGTTTTTTTAGAAGTAGAACGTGCTGATTTAGAAAAGGACTTATTTATTGAAGGGTACGATGAAGAAGAACGATTAGTTCGCTACAAAGTATCTAGAAATGCCATACTCGTTGAAAATGGTAATGAATTAATGATTGCACCAGTCGATCGTCAATTTAATTCGAAAACGGTTGGACAACGTGCAATGGCGATTTTTGCAGGTCCTCTATTTAACTTTATTTTAGCTTTTATAGTTTTAGCGGCATTAGGATTAATGAGAGGTGTTCCTGTAGCGGAACCTATCATTGACGATGTCATGCCAAATTCTCCAGCAGCACAAGCAGGAATGATACCTGGAGACATTGTGACATCCATAAATGGACAACCTATAGATAGTTGGAACGAACTATCAGGTACGGTTCAGCAAAATCCAGGGGAAGATTTATCTTTCATAGTAGATAGAGATGGCCAAAATGTTGTTTTAATGATTACACCGGCTACTGTTAAAGATGAGGCAGGGGAGTATGGTCAAATAGGTATTTTAAGACCTCTTGAACAAAACCCAATCAAAGCAGTTGTATTTGGTGCAACCCAAACTTGGGATTATACGGTCCTCATCATTGAACTATTAGGAAAGCTTGTAACTGGTCAATTCTCTATAGATGCTCTCTCTGGACCTGTTGGAATTTATAAAGCGACAGAAACAGTTGCTCAGCATGGAATTTTTAATTTAATGAACTGGGCTGCTCTGTTAAGTATTAACCTTGGAATTATGAACCTACTACCACTACCAGCGTTAGATGGAGGACGTTTACTGTTCTTTGGTTTAGAAGCATTGCGTGGAAAACCAGTCGACCGCCAAAAAGAAGGTATGGTACATTTTGTTGGAATCGTACTATTAATGGTTTTAATGGTCGTCGTAACTTGGAACGACATCCAACGATTCTTCTTTTAATAAATAACTGTGATACAACTTAAAATGTCTTATACATTAGCCTTATTCAGTATTTAAAAACTGGGTAAGGTTAATTTGTTATTGGGCGAATTTAACATTACATGTAACATTTGAATTCGGATTGTAACTTCTTAACTATTATTTCTTGTGCTATGCTAATGAGAGGACTAATTTTTCATAAAGGAGCGCGCAAGGTGAAACAAAGTTTAGCATTTATAAGAACAAACCATGAAATGCCTTCTATTAAACCTTTGGATCCAAACGAACGATTAATACGCGCTGGTTATATACACTCACAAAATGACAAGTTTATTTCCCTATTACCTTTAGGTAAACGTGTATTACAAAAGATAGAAAAAATAATTCGGGAAGAAATGAATGTACTTACAGCAAATGAAGTATCCTTACCAACTTTGAATTCATTACAATCGTTGGATTCAAATGAAAGGCAAGCATACAGTGCAGAACTCTTTCAATTAAACAATCGGAACAAGGATGAACTTTACCTAACACCTTCCCATTTAGAAATCCTCTCATTAATTGTGAAAGAAAAAATAACATCTTACAAACAA
Organism: Ureibacillus manganicus DSM 26584; assembly: GCF_000772945.1. Taxonomy (GTDB): domain Bacteria; phylum Bacillota; class Bacilli; order Bacillales_A; family Planococcaceae; genus Ureibacillus; species Ureibacillus manganicus. The sequence continues at coordinate 12,062 of NZ_JPVN01000001.1, read as the reverse complement.
TTACCTTTTGTACTCTATCAAATACAAACGAAATATCGTGATGAACTAAACATCAATGGAATGTTCAAAAACCGAGAATTTTTAACACTGGATGTTTATTCTTTTCACCATACGACGGAAAATCTTGAAGAGTTTTATGAAAAAATCGATCAAGTCTATTCCGCAATATTTCGAAGATTAGGCTTGCCTTATAAAAAGGTTTTAGCAGACTTAGGGAGTTACTGTGGTGAATTGTCACATGAATATGTAGTTTTATCAGAAAACGGTGAAGTGACTATAGCCCAATCGAACCAATCGGATTTTGCAGTAAACTTTGATGTAGCAAAAGTAACGTTACAAACTACAATACCTCATTGTGAAATGAAAGAATTAATAAAGGAAAAAATTAGCGATACAGGTGTTTCTGCTGATGATTTTCAAACTCACATCGACATTCCAGCTGATAGAATCATCAAAACAAATGTCTATCAACTTAATGGAGAACTCATTGTCGTCCTATATAGAGGTGACCACATATTAAATGAGGTTAAATTAAAAAACGTTTTGAATGTGCAGAGTTTAAAACTAGCAGATGAAAAATTGGTTAGCGAACTGTTTGGATGTACTACAAAATATGTAGGTCCTATAAAGTTACCTGTTCATGTAAAAGTAATTGCTGATTTTGGAATAAAATCCATTTGCAATGGGATTTCTTTTGGTAATGAGGAAGGTTCTTATTATGTAAATGTCAATCCTGAACGAGATTTTGCTATTAATGAATATGCAGATTTAAGATATATTCAAGAAGGAGAACCTTCGCCTGATGGAAATGGTATTATTCAATTTGCAAAAGGGCATGAAGTGGCGCACATTTTCAAATTAGGTGCTGCTTATTCAGAGCAATGGAATGCATCTTTTCTCGATGAACAAGGGGTTTCTAAACCGATCCTTATGGGTACTTATGGTTTTGGGGTCTCTCGATTGTTCGCGGTTGCTGCAGAAATGTATCAGGATGAAAAAGGCTTTATATGGCCGAATTCACTAGCTCCGTTTGATGTGCATTTAATAACTGAGTGTGTTGATCATGAAGAAGGATGGTTACTATCAGAACAGCTTTATAACATTTTATTAACATATCAATTTGAGGTGTTGTTTGATGACCGACAACTTTCAATTGATGTAAAATATAAAGATGCGAATTTAATTGGATTACCAGTCCAAGTTATTGTAGGAAAGAAAGCAAGTGAAGGAATTGTAACAGTAGTAGATCGACGTACAGGTCAATCTTATGAATGTGCAAAAGAAGAATTAATCGACCGTCTGAATGAATTTTTCAGAGTTTATTAATTTCATTTAGAGACGTACGATTATTGCAATTGTGCAAGATGAATTTATTTAAGTGAGGCTGGGACATAAACTAGTTTTAAGCAAAAAGATTGTCATTGTATCAATAAATATTTGCTTATTCTCGATTAGAAAGTCGTTCGTTGGAGAGGCAGGTTGAGACTCCTGCGGGATGTAGAAGCAGTCTTGAGACCCCGCAGAGCTTTAGCTCGAGGAGGCTCAAGGCTTCCCCGCGGAAAGCGAGGCCTGCATCGGAAACGAACGAACGTAAATCAAAAAGGTACAAACCGAATAGAATAGTGAATTTTACTTTTTTACTTATGTGCTGGCCTCATTTGAAAGCTTAAGAAAGTAGGTGAGTCTTTTGTCGGACAAACAAAAAGAGCGTCAATTATTTTTAACACTTTTACAGCAGTTAAAACTAACTGAAGATGTCTATATGTCATTTTTTGAACAAGGTGAACTCACTCGTGTAACGGTTCATAAAAAGGATCGTGTTTGGAATTTCTCTATTAAACTAAAAAATATCTTACCATTTCCTTTGTACCAATTATTAACGACTAGAATGGCAGAAGAATTTTCAGAAATTGCCCAAACGAATATTTCAATTGAAGTTGATTCTCCTGAGTTAAATGATCAACTGATTACAGATTACTGGTTAACAGCGGTCAATCAAATCGATCAAATGGCGCCACCTTTAAGAAATATTTTAATTTCTCAAATACCAAAATGTTCGGGTAATAAACTTGTCATAGATTGTGTTGTCGAAGTGGAGCAGCTGACATTAAAGTCAAAATATGCCGATAAAATTTCAAAAGCATATAGTAATCTCGGGTTTCAAAATATAGTGATTGACTTTAAATTAGCAGAATTGACGGAGGAAGCTCGTCTTGCCCAAGAGGAGTATATTGAACGACGTCAATTGGAAGAAGCGGAACTAGCTAGACAGGCAATGATAGATTTCCAAAGCAGTGAAACGAAGAAAAGTGATAGTTCTTCTGCTGTTGCTGAATCTAGTGGACCATTCCAATTAGGAACTCAAATTAAAGAACAAGAGATGGTAGACATTAGAAGTATTCAAGATGAAGAACGTAGTGTTGTCATTGAAGGTTTTGTGTTTGCTGTTGATGTAAAAGTATTGAAAAGTGGACGTTCATTACTAGAGTTGAAAATGACGGATTATACAGATTCTATTTTAGTTAAAATGTTTTCACGTAACGATGAAGAAGCAGAAAAAATGTCCCAATTGAAAAAAGGTATGTGGGTTAAGGTACGTGGATCTGTTCAAAACGATACCTTTGTTCGTGATTTAGTCATTATGGCTCAAGGTATCCAAGAAATTTTTAAAGAATCACGAAAAGATACTGCACCTGCGGGGGAAAAACGGGTCGAGCTTCATTTACATACACCAATGAGTACAATGGACGCTGTGACACCAATTGACCAGCTTGTTGGTCAAGCGGCTAAATGGGGACATACAGCCATTGCAATAACAGATCATGCCGTTGCACAAGGTTTCCCTGATGCTTATGCTGCAGGGAAAAAACATGGTATTAAAATGATCTTTGGTATTGAGGCTAATTTAGTCGATGATGGTTCACCAATTGCTTATGATGAACAGCATATTGATTTAGATAAAGCGACATATGTAGTATTTGACGTGGAAACAACAGGGTTATCAACTGCTTATGACACGATTATTGAATTAGCTGCTGTAAAAATTCAAGAAGGAAAAGTAATTGATAAGTTTGAGCGATTTGCCAATCCACATAAACCATTAACAGCGAAAATTATTGAATTAACTCATATTACAGATGACATGCTTGTTAATGCACCAGAAGTAGATGGGGTTGTAACAGAATTCCGCGAATTTATTGGTGATGCAATTGTCGTTGCTCATAATGCATCCTTTGATATGGGATTCTTATATACTGCATATGAGAAAGCGGGCATCCAAGGTGTAACCCATCCTGTCATTGATACGTTGGAACTTTCAAGAATGTTGAATCCGACTTTGAAAAGTCACCGTTTGAACACATTAAGTAAAAGATATGGAATCGAGTTAACACAACATCACCGTGCCATTTACGATACAGAAGCAACAGGTGAATTGATGTTGCATTTGCTAAAAGAAGCAAAGGAAAAGGGCATTAATTTCCATGATGATTTCAATAAACATATAAATGGTGATGAAAGTTTTAAACAAGGAAGACCGTATCATTGTACGATTTTAGCCGTTGATAATGATGGTTTGAAAAATATGTTTAAACTCATTACCATTGCTCATACTCAGACCTACCACCGGGTTCCTAGGATTAGACGCTCTGATTTAATAAAACTTCGCAAAGGCTTGTTGATTGGTTCTGGTTGTAACAACGGTGAATTATTTGAAACAATGATGAACAAATCTCCTGAAGAAGCTGAAAAAGTAGCGCGATTTTATGATTATATTGAAGTTCATCCAAAGCCAGTATATTCTCAGTTAATTGATGGTGGAATTGTTCATGATGAGTGGAACTTAGAAGACATCCTTCGAAAGCTTGTAAAACTCGGTAAGAAAATGGACAAGCCTGTAGTTGCAACGGGGAATGTGCATTATTTACATGAAAACGACGGTATTTTTAGAGAAATATTAGTAAGTTCTCAAGGTGGTGCAAATCCTTTAAACCGTTATCCATTACCAAAAGTTCATTTCCGTACAACGAATGAAATGCTTAAGGAATTTGATTTCCTTGGGCCAGATTTAGCGAAAGAAGTTGTAGTGACAAACTCGCAAAAAATTGCGGATATGATTGGTGAAGTTGTGCCGATTAAGGACAAGCTGTATACACCGAATATTGAAGGCTCAAACGAACAAATTACGAATATGACCTATGAAATGGCACATCAGATATATGGGGAAAAACTGCCGGAAATCGTTGAAAAGCGAATCGAAAAGGAATTGGACTCTATTTTAGGACATGGTTTCGGAGTAGTTTATTTAATTTCAGCGCAACTAGTTAAAAAATCTCTTTCGGATGGTTATTTAGTAGGTTCCCGTGGATCGGTTGGTTCGTCCTTTGTAGCGACAATGATGGAAATTACGGAAGTAAATCCATTAGCACCTCATTATATTTGTCCAAAATGTCATTATAGTGAATTCTTTACAGATGGATCAGTAGGTTCAGGGTTTGACTTACCGAATAAGGAATGTCCTGAATGTGGTACAAACTTGAAGAAAGATGGACATGATATTCCGTTCGAAACGTTCCTTGGATTTAACGGAGATAAAGTACCCGATATCGATTTAAACTTCTCGGGTGAATATCAGGCGAAGGCACATGACTATACGAAGGTGTTGTTCGGTGAGGATTATGTTTTTCGTGCTGGAACAATAGGTACTGTTGCTGAGAAGACAGCTTATGGTTACGTAAAAGGGTACTCAACGGATCATGGGAAATCATTCCGCGGCGCGGAGGTTGACCGACTTGTTCAAGGCTGTACTGGAGTTAAAAGGACAACAGGACAGCATCCAGGGGGTATTCTAGTAGTACCTGATTATATGGATATTTACGATTTTACACCTGTTCAATTCCCAGCCGATGCACAAGATTCTGAATGGAAAACAACGCATTTCGACTTCCATTCTATCCATGATAATATTTTGAAACTCGATATTCTTGGACACGATGATCCGACGGTGCTCCGTATGCTTCAAGATTTAACGGGCATCGATCCAAAGTCAATTCCAACGGATGATCCAGAAGTAATGAAAATCTTTTCAGGGCCAGAATCTTTAGGTGTCACTGAAGAACAAATTATGTGTAAAACAGGTACGTTAGGGATTCCTGAATTTGGTACACGATTTGTTCGTCAAATGTTAGAGGAGACAAAACCATCTACCTTTAGTGAGCTATTACAAATTTCAGGGCTGTCTCACGGTACGGATGTTTGGCTAGGGAATGCACAAGAGCTTATTCAAAACGGAACTTGTGTACTTGCTGAAGTAATAGGTTGTCGTGATGATATTATGGTGTATTTAATCTACCGAGGTTTAGAGCCAGGATTAGCCTTTAAAATAATGGAATCAGTTCGTAAAGGTAAAGGGTTATCTGATGATATGGAAGCGGCAATGAGAGCGCAAAATGTACCAAACTGGTATATCGACTCATGTAAGAAAATAAAGTACATGTTCCCTAAAGCGCACGCAACTGCATATGTATTAAATGCGGTACGTATTGCTTGGTTTAAAGTGCATCACCCAATCATTTATTACGCAACTTACTTTACGGTTCGTGCGAGTGATTTTGACTTAATTGCCATGTCACAAGGTGCTTCAATGATTCGTTCGAAAATTGAAGAAATAAATGCAAAGGGCTTAGATGCTTCAAAGAAAGAAAAAGATTTATTGACGGTATTAGAAATTTCCCTTGAAATGGCAGAGCGTGGGATGAATATTAAAAAAGTGGATCTATATAAATCTCAGGCAAGCCAATGGATCATTGAGGGGAATTCATTAATTCCTCCGTTTGATGCAATTCCAGGCTTAGGAACAAACGTTGCAAAGGCAATTGTAGCTAGCCGTGAAGACGGGGAATTCTTATCGAAAGAGGATTTACAGATGCGCGGTCGCGTTTCAAAAACGCTGATAGAGTATATGGATCAAATGGGTTGCCTAGAAGGCATGCCGGATGCGAATCAGTTGTCGTTGTTTTAATTGATTGAGTAATCAAATTCTAAAAAAATCAACAAGAAACATGTGTCAGATTTGCGTAAATTTGCATTCAATTATGTTTTATGCTATTGTAGTAGTAATAATTTGTTGATAGTCTTGCAGCAAAAGAGTGGGTTTTTCTCCCGCTCTTTTCTGTTGTTATGGTTACCTCAAATTTCGTAGACGACCTTTACAAAAATTTCACCAGTCAGTTGGTGGATTTTCTTATTTTAGCTAAATGTTGTTAAAAGAAACGCAACATTTCTTTTTCCGTATGTTCTTTGTATATATCTACTACAACTTGGAAATATAAGCTTAAAGAACAAGAACGAGTACGTTGGGAGGACCTTATGAGCAAAGTAACAACAGTCATTGAAGAGCTTGTCACACCAATTTTAGAAGAGCTAAACCTTGAACTTGTTGATATCGAATTCATCAAAGAAGGACGTAATTGGTTTCTTCGAGTTTATATCGATACACCGAGTGGGGGGATCGATATTGAACAATGCGCTTTAGTGAGTGAACGACTAAGCGAACAACTCGATGAAAAGGATCCAATCGAACAGAACTATTACTTAGAAGTTTCTTCTCCAGGTGCTGAGCGTCCATTAAAAAAGGAATCAGACTTTGAAAAAGCGGTTGGTAAATTTATTTATGTGAAAACATATGAACCAATAAAAGATATGAAAGAATTCCAAGGCTATTTAAAAGCATTGACTCCCGATAGTCTAGAAATGGAAGTTCGTATTAAAACACGTAAATTAACGATTATTATTGAGAAAGACAAAATTGCAAAAGCAAGGCTTGCAATTGACTTTTCGTCATAACAACAGAATATTAGGAGTGAAAATGAAATGAGTAGTGATTTACTAGATGCTTTAACTGCTCTGGAGCAACAAAAAGGGATTTCTAGAGATGTACTAGTTGAAGCAATCGAGGCAGCTCTAGTAACTGCATATAAACGTAATTTTAATCAAGCACAAAATGTACGTGTTGATTTAAATTTAGAGAATGGTTCTATGAAAGTCTATTCCCGTAAAGATGTTGTAGAAGAAGTGGAAGATGATCGACTACAAATCTCTTTAGATGAAGCCAAAGATATTAATCCCGCTTATGAAATTGGTGACATTTTAGAACAAGAAGTAACTCCAAAAAACTTCGGTCGAATCGCTGCTCAAACTGCAAAACAAGTTGTAACACAACGAGTTCGTGAAGCTGAACGCGGCATCATCTATGAAGAATTTATTGACCGAACTGATGATATCGTAAATGGTACGATTGAAAGAATGGATTCTCGCAACATTTATGTTAGCTTAGGTAAAGTCGAAGCAGCCTTACCAGTAAATGAGCAAATTCAAGGGGAAGTCTACAAACCTCAAAGTCGTATCAAAGTGTATATCACGAAAGTAGAACGTACAACAAGAGGCCCACAAGTCATTGTATCTAGAACACATCCAGGTCTTTTACGTCGCCTATTCGAAATGGAAGTTCCAGAAATTTATGAAGGTATCGTAGAAATTAAATCTATTGCCCGTGAAGCAGGAGATCGCTCAAAAATCTCTGTTTTCGCACATGACAAAGATGTAGATCCAGTTGGTTCTTGTGTAGGTGCAAAAGGTCAACGTGTTCAAACAATCGTTAACGAACTAAATGGTGAAAAGATTGATATCGTCGAATGGTCTGAAGATCCTGTTGTTTTCGTAGCAAACGCATTAAGTCCATCAAAAGTTTTAGATGTTCAGGTGGATGAAGAAGAAAAATCTACAACAGTAGTCGTACCTGATTATCAATTATCTTTAGCAATTGGTAAACGTGGCCAAAATGCTCGTTTAGCTGCTAAATTAACAGGTTGGAAAATTGATATTAAAAGTGAAACTGATGCACGTGAGTTAGGAATTTATCCTTCAGAATCTAGTTCGTATTTAAACGAAATTAACGAAGATGAAGATGAAAATGAAACATATACTAATGTAGAATACGATTTATATAAAGACGACGAAGAATAATCATCTTAGAAATCTTATGTAAAGTTTCACTCATAATTTGTAAGGAACTAGTAGGTAGGTGAATTCTCATGTCGACAGGGAGAAAAGTGCCTTTACGAAAATGTGTCGTAACGGGTGAAATGCTTCCAAAAAAATCAATGATACGGATCGTTCGCTCAAAAGAGGGTGAAGTATCCGTTGACCCAACTGGCAAGAAAAATGGTCGAGGTGCTTATATTTCGAAAACCGAAGAAGCAGTTGAGACTGCCCGTAAGACAAATAAGTTAGAACGCCAGTTAGAAGTAAAAATTCCTGAAGAAGTTTATGAAGAATTATTGAGGCTGATTCGCAGGGAGTCGATTCTATGACAAACGAAAAGCTATTCCAATTACTTGGATTAGCAGCGAGAGCTCGTAAAGTAATTTCAGGTGAAGAACAAGTGGTGAAAACGATACAAAGCGGCAATGCTAAGATTATCTTCTTAGCTTCCGACGCTTCACCGAATTCTTCCAAAAAAATTCAAGACAAATGTACGTTTTACAATGTTGAGTATCATGTGATAGGTGATCGCTACCAACTAGGACATGCTACTGGTAAAGAAGCCCGTGTCGCACTTGCTATAACCGATAGCGGTTTTGCGAAAAAAATGTCTAGTCTACTCAACGAAAAATAATCGGGGGTGAGCTGATGACCAAAATTCGAGTTCATGAATATGCAAAAAAAGTGAATAAATCAAGTAAAGAAGTCATTGAAGAGCTAAATAAATTAAATATTACTGTGTCAAATCATATGTCCACATTAACAGGTGATGCTTTGTCTAAATTAGATACAGTATATAACCAAAAAGGTGGAGCAAGTAACCAAAACACATCTGCACCGAAGCAAGATCAACAAGCAAAACCTGCTTCTACAGGTCAAACACAAAAAGTCGAAAAACGAAAAGAAGATAGAATGACAGAACAAAATAAAACTACGCGCTCAAATAACGCACCACAAAACAGACCAAACAATGCATCAAATAACAATGCATCACAAAACAGACCAAACAATGCATCAAATAACAATGCATCACAAAACAGACCAAAACCTGCATCAAATAATAATGCATCACAAAACAAACCAAGAACTGCATCAAATAACGATAAGCCTAAAACAAACCAACGTAATAACAATCAAGGCAATCAAAACCGCAATAACGACAGCAACGATCGCTTTGGTGGTAATTCAAACAGCGGTGGAAATAGAAATAATAACAATAATAAAGGTGGAGGTGGCTTTAACCAACGTAAGAAACCGGGAATCCACGGTGGAAAACGTCGCCATCCAAAAACACACCAACCAACAATTCCGGTTGTACCAAAAGAATTACCAGAAAAAATCACTTTCTATGAATCACTGTCTGTAGCAGAATTAGCAAAAAAATTACACCGTGAACCATCTGAAATTATTAAAAAATTATTCATGCTTGGTGTTATGGCAACAATTAACCAAGACCTTGATAAAGATGCAATCGAGCTAATCTGTACTGATTACGGTGTAGAAGTTGAAGAAGAAATCCGTATTGATAAAACAGATTTAGAAGTTTATTTTGACCAAACAGAAGTGGTTGAAGAAGAACTAGGCGAACGTCCACCTGTTGTTACAATTATGGGGCACGTTGACCATGGTAAAACAACTTTATTAGACTCAATTCGTAATACAAAAGTTACTGCTGGAGAAGCTGGTGGTATTACACAACACATTGGTGCATACCAAGTAGTTGAAAACGGCAAGAAAATTACGTTTTTAGATACACCTGGTCACGCGGCCTTTACAACAATGCGTGCTCGTGGTGCGAAAATTACGGACTTAGCAATTATCGTTGTAGCAGCAGATGATGGTGTAATGCCTCAAACTGTTGAAGCGATTAATCACGCGAAAGCTGCAGAAGTACCAATCATCGTAGCAGTGAATAAAATGGATAAACCTACTGCAAATCCAGACCGCGTAATGCAAGAACTAACTGAACACGGATTAGTTCCAGAAGATTGGGGCGGCGATACAATCTTTGTTCCAATTTCTGCATTAAAAGGCGAAGGAATTGACACGCTATTAGAAATGATTTTATTAGTAGCTGAAGTTGGGGAGTTAAAAGCAAATCCGAAACGTACTGCATTAGGTACTGTTATTGAAGCGCAATTAGATAAAGGGCGCGGATCTGTAGCAACACTATTAGTGCAAGATGGTACTTTACGAGTTGGAGATCCAATCGTAGTTGGTCATGCTTACGGACGTGTACGTGCAATGGTAAATGATATTGGACGTCGTGTGAAAGAAGCTGGACCTTCAACACCGGTTGAAATTACTGGTCTAAATGACGTACCTCAAGCGGGCGACCGTTTCGTAGTATTTGAAGATGAGAAATCAGCTCGTCAAGTTGGTGAATCTCGTGCGATGACTGCTATTCAAGCTAGCCGCTCTGAAAAACAACGTATCACGCTTGATAATCTTTTTGAACAAATGAGCCAAGGCGAAGTGAAAGAATTAAACGTTATCGTGAAAGCTGACGTACAAGGTACAGTGGAAGCGATGGCTGCATCTTTAATGAAAATTGAAGTTGAAGGCGTTAACGTGAAAATCATTCATACAGGTGCCGGCGCAATTACAGAATCTGATATTTCATTAGCTGCTGCATCAAACGCAATCGTCATTGGGTTCAACGTACGTCCCGATGTAAATGCAAAACGTGCTGCTGAAGCAGAAGGTGTAGAAATTCGCTTACACCGCGTAATCTATAAAGTAATTGAAGAAATCGAAGCAGCGATGAAAGGTATGTTAGACCCAGAATTTGAAGAAAAAATTATCGGTCAAGCAGAAGTTCGTCAAACAATTAAAGTATCCAAAGTTGGTACAATTGCTGGTTCATATATAACTGAAGGTAAAATTACACGCGATTCAGGTTTACGTGTAATTCGAGAAGGTATCGTTATCTTTGAAGGTGAAATTGATTCATTAAAACGATTCAAAGACGATGCAAAAGAAGTTGCAAAAGGATACGAATGTGGTATTACTGTTAAAAACTTCAATGACGTTAAAGAAGGCGATATTTTAGAAGCCTTCATCATGGAAGAAATTAAACGAGCATGATCGTCTACGCTGAAGTTGAGTTTATGATTCAAACTGCCCATTCGTTAAAAGAAAAACGTGCGGTTTTGCAAAGAATGATTACGCGTACTAAGCAGAAATTTAATGTATCAATTGCTGAAATTGATCATCAAAATGTGTGGCAGCGAACAAGAATAGCTCTTGTCGCTGTCTCATCTTCAAAGGAAAGCGCAGAACGTGAAATTAATCATGCATTGCATTTTTTACAATCAAATCCCGCATGGGACCAACTCGATGTTTGGCGAGAATATTTATAATCGTTTAGGGGATAAATATCATTAATAAGTTTTAGTTTAGGGGTGACAATTCATGTCATTACGTTCCAATCGTATTGGAGAGCAAATTCAAAAAGAACTTGGGGAAATCATTACTCGTAAAATTAAAGATCCACGTGTTGGTTTTGTAACAGTAACAGATGTTCGTGTAACGGGCGACCTACAACAAGCGACTGTTTATATTACATCTTTAGGTAACGAAAAAGAACGTCAGGAAACTTTAAATGCGTTAGTAAAGGCGACTGGCTTCATTCGTTCTGAAATTGGCCAACGCATTCGCTTACGCCGAACTCCTGAAATCACATTTGAATTTGACGCATCCGTCGAATACGGAAATAAAATCGAAGAACTTCTTCGCTCGATTAATAAAGATTAAGTTATTGCTCTAATTTGCGAAAAAGCGAGCGATATCCAATAAAAGCCTGCTACTGCATCATTTGTATGCAGGCGGGCTTTTTGTTTGGGGAAAAGCGTTGATGAATTGTGCTTGGGTAGTTTCTCGAGTACAAAAATTCAGAAAAAATCGAAGAACTGTCCTCGAGAAGCAGTCTCGAGGACAAAAAACCGAAAAATATCGAAAAACTATCCTTGAGAAGCAGTCTCGAGGACAAAAAACCGAAAAAAATCGAAGAACTGTCCTTG